>NZ_CP121671.1:2812958-4219438 GCF_029714185.1 Halobacillus naozhouensis
CAAAAACAATATACATAGCCAAAATAGGGATTATACCCTCAATTGCCATAGTGTTATTTAGAAGGGCAATTGTAAATAAAAATATAGTTACAAAAGTAAAGAACAAGCCCAATCCTTTTCTTTTCCTCCGAAATGCAGATATTCCACATGCCAGCATAACCACAATTATAAATCCTAATATACCTTGTATAAATGGCAGTAATAGTATGTCTTCGTTATGTGTTATCAGAGCATAACTTGAAAAAAGTATCGTAATTACTCCAATAATAATTTGAAAAAGTATATTTTTTAACAAATGTATCCCAACCCCGTCATTATATTTTGTTAAAGTAACTTACTCTTTAGCTTAATAACAATTATTTCAAATTCTCATCAACTTCACAATTACTTTATGGCCAAAAGGACGCGTTATTCGATAAACGCGCCCGTTTGCTTAACAGCATGTTATTCAAAATTCTTTCTCATTACTATTCTGTCATCGTTTATTAAGTAGTTTTTTTGTAAAACCGTTCTTCGTTCTTCCTAGGCCCCCATTTGATGGTAGGAGGTAAGCGCTTGAAACCTTTTTATTATTGGGGTAGTACCAACTTTTTGTCACATTACTCACGCTAATCCATTTATTTACAAACTGACGGCTTTAATAGCGTAGATCTCGCATTCTACGCTAAAATCTTGATTTAAAAATCACAGAAATAAGTACCCTTATGATTCTCAGAAGGTACTATCACATTAAAAGTTTTGCGTAGAAATATGAAATTATATCTTAGCGTTGTAAAAATCGTATTTTTATTGAAGATTCTGTCTAAGCGTGAGTATTACGTTAAAATGTTGGCGATACCCCAACTGTGAGCTTATTTTTAAAAAAGTAATCCATATAACTTAGCCATAGGATGGGATTATTCCCCATACTATGTCCTATTTTTACACTTATCTCGGAGTCTCCCCATATGCGAAAGATAGTGCTGATCTTATTGAATAAAAAACGGTTGGATGGAAGAACCACCACAAGCAGATGACCGTAACAAGTTGATCAAACAAAAAGGTGAATAAGGAGTTTAACCACATCCGGACATTCCGTGGTAGAATAGAAAAAGCCTTATTTTTCGATTAATAATCGAGAAATGAGACTTTTATTTAACACCTTAAAGATCCACCTTAGTCTTCCCCTGGTATAAGCTCATTATCATTCGAACCACATTCTGGGCATTGAGACCAAAGAATAACAGCTTCCTTTTCATTGAGATCTTTTCGATCAACCTTAATGACCTTCGCTTCATCATGAAGGCATGTTCTGCATCGTTTTTGTATAGTTTGTCCAACATGATATTGACTCATCTTATCCTCCAAAAAATTATATTTTCTACTAGATAATAACACAGAAAAATAATTCAAGGGTATTACAATACCTTCCAACCTTCCCGTTTAACGTTTTGCTGGCGGTACCCCTTATAGATTTATTGTAAAAAGAATTAGCCCTATTCAGAGCTACTTTTTAGTGGAACAGGTGTGGGTAAAACATACATTATCCACAAGTGGGTCCTTTTAATTGTTTCCCGTTGTATTTTATAGAGGACCCTTCAGATTGGTCGGAGACCCCTCCATAAGGCTTCTATAATCGTCCTCGTGCCCCGTTGCTTTGGCGATATTAAACAGTCCATTATAAAACTTTCTTTCATCCAGATGGTGCATATACTCGTATTCGAATCCACTGGCCGTATAGAAAGCAAATTCCCAGACAGCCTGGTGATCTCGTTTACTCACTGCTCGTGCAATCGCATCAAGGACTTTAAGTAACTCAACGGTAATGCCCACGTTATCTCTTGCATAATGCCGTATAGAAGCGAATCCAATGTATAAATAATCGTCAAAGGTAAGGTTTTGTAAAATAAGACGAAGGTTAGAATCTTTATCGGTTAAATAAGGAGTCAACTTCGCCTTCTGAGAAATATTGATTAATAAATCTCCAATATCATAAAGGGTGTCAGTTGCTGTTTTGGGGTCATCATTTCCCAAGGCACGAATCGCAATTTCCACAAATTTATTGATACTGAATTCTATATCCTGAATTTCGGTTTGACTATTTCCTGTATGGAACATATTTTTATATTTATATTCATTAATGGTTGTTCTCTCATTCTTCTTCCAGTAGGTTAACAAGGGCATTGAGCTAAAGACAAAACTCCCAACTTTGTATTCTAGGCGAATAATGAGATCATCTTTATATGCTTCCTCAATCAATGGAATAAAGTCAATCGTTTGTAAATAACCCGAATCATCAAGGCCTATGTGATGTGCCTTATATTCCGGGAGTTGAGCATTTATTGTCCCTTCATCTTCTACCCTGTAAGGATCAAGCTCATTAAGTAAGGAATTCTCAATAATATCAATGGATTCCATTTTCATATCTCCCGTCATATTGGATACTTGAAGCCAAGTGACAATGTAGTTAATAAAAAAGGCAAAAGTCCCTAAACATAAAGCAGTTAGTAAGGTTGCTGTGACCGGGATCAAACAATATTGAGAGGCTGCTTCGCCGTTTAGAAACAATAGACAAAACAATACATACAGGAAACTCCCGTTAAAAATCCCTAGGGTTCGCTGTGTCACTTTGGTCATCATAAAATTCTTTAGGATTCTCGGTGAATATTGGCCAGCGAAAGTCGTTAATGCTGTTAACACACCATAAAAGGTAAAGGCGTTTAATGATAAAAGTCCCCCCGTTAAGGTACTTAAAATGGTTTCGGTCAATTGATAGTTTGCACTCAAAATAGATGGCATCATGTTACCAAACTCCATTTTCAGATCGGCCCACACGGTAATGGCAAAAAGCAATAGAGATAACCCTGCATAAATAATCGGCGTCACCCAAAGGTTGGAGTAAATTTGGTGCCATTTCTCTCTTTTGGACATGTTTTTGTACTTCTTTATTGTGGCTTGGAGTTTGTTCTGATGCTTCATTTTGACACTCCTCTATGGACATGATCTATTTATCCTTCTATACCCCTTCTTTATAGTGTTTTAATCTTTAATGGAAAAGAAAAGATTGGGTTTGCTGATCGAACGACGTCTTACCATCTAGAAAGCCAAAAAAATAACCAGCTAATTAATTAGCTGGTAACCTAGAATTTAATATTGTAACCGCCTGTTAGATAAGCCTATTTGAACGATTTGGTGTCAGTCCAGTGGGGTGAGGAGCTTACACCATAAAAGGTAAGGCTTCTTTTGTGTTTTAAGCAATAGATATTAGAAAATAAATGTTCTCTAATATATAAAGAGGAATGAATTTTATAAACGTTTTCACTGAGAAACTCTATTTACTCCAGCCGGATCACTCCATTACTTAATGATTGTGGTTCAAAAATGACAGAACCTCCGTTGATACTTTATGGGGGAATTGGGTATTAAACCCATGCCCGCCTCCTTCAAATAAACGCAATTCCGATTCTGGTATCATTTTATTTAAGATATTAGCGTTTTCGGCTGGAATAATCGCGTCTTCCTGACCATGCATGACTAGCACTGGAACAGTAAGCCCAGTCAACCGATCGTAATTACCGTCCCATTGAAAGATCATCCTTAATTGACGTTGGAAGGACATAGCATCAATCGGCGCTTTTCCTGCCCATTTTAACACCTCTTTAATAAATTCCTTGTGTGTGGATGCAAATTTGTGAGGAAAAAGGATATGAACGAGGTGGTCTTTTACTTTTCCCTGTGTTCCGCTATTTTCTTTCTGCAGCCATGCTCGTACGTCTTCATCTGCGGGAACTTGTTGATCGCCTCCGCAGTTTGTACAACCTAAAACTAACTTATCCACTCTCTCCGGGTAATGCAAAGCAATCTCTTGTGCTACCATCCCACCCATAGAGAACCCCATGATATGGGCTTTTTTTATGTCTAGTTTGTTCATTAGTTCAATCGTATCTCTGGCAAAATTGGCAATAGTATAACCCGTGGTTGGTCTGTCTGTGCGTCCGGAACCACGGTTATCGAAAGCGATTGTACGAAATTCCCTGGAAAGGTCGTTTCGAAAATCATCTCCCCACCAATCTAGGTTTGCTCCAAGACCCATAATCATGACGAGTACAGGTCCTTCTCCTTTTTCCTCATAATACATTTGAATATCTCTGACTTGTATTTTTGGCAATGTGTTCAACTCCAAAAGCAGCATTTATAAAACGGGTGAAAATAAACGGGCAAAGGATTAAATCTAATCATACAAATTTTTCCTTAAGTAATTATTTAAAATTTCGAAACTCTCTTCAAGTAATCAATCAATTAAATAGTCCTTTAAAAAAAGAAAGAGCGCAAGTATTATTCCAGATTTGCGCTCGATTGTTGTAGATACATTATCCTCAATTATCTTTGAATTTTAAAAAAATTCATACTTAACCTCCTCGCATTATTTTTCTTTTAACATTGAATACTTTCGATAAGCTTTATAGAAACTGCTACCAAAAAAAACAACCAGAAGTGCGGGAAACAACCTCAAAAGGACAAATGGAGTTTCAAATAAAAGTGCTTTCCAAAATAATGCACCTTTCATACTCCAAAGACCTTCAGTTAAATATAATCCCGAATCCTTGTAAAGCATATAAGAAAAAGCCAAACACAGCATACCCAACCCAAATGAATAACCCATTAATCTTTTATAATAATTACCCTTTGATTGACGATCCGAGAAGATTTCATTTTGAGCATCATCTTCTTTTTGCCAATACCGTATTCCACCAAGCCAGAACCCCTTTATATAGACCCAACCGAAATCTTCATATATCCCTTTGTATTCCACGAACTTTTTCTTTGGTAAATAATCTTGATAATCAAGTCGCATAACATATCTCTTGTCAGTTTTTTCGAAAGTGTATATTCCTAATCCACTAATATTTGTACAGCGATAGCCTTTTTGTAATTGCTCGTTCAGCCATTGCTCTTCTTTTTCAATATTAAAAAATACTTTAAACCTCCTCATTTGATTCACTTCCTTCATACAAGGATAAAATATGCAATAGTCTTTCTTGTTCCATTTTCAAAATGGCGCTTCCTTCTGTAGTTATCATATAAACTTTTCTCCGCCCTGAATTTCCAACAGGTTCAATCCAACCATGTTTATTCAAGTTTTCAATTGCCCCATATAATGTACCAGCCGCTAAAATAACGTTACCATTACTTATTTTTTCTATCTTCTGCATTACGGCATAGCCGTGGAGTGGCTCACGTAGAGCTAATAAAATATAATGCATGGTTTCAGACAACGGCAATAATTTATGTTTCATACTTTCACCCTCTATCCAGTTCAACTATATAGTTTGACTTTATAATAAAGTAATACAGTTCAACTGAATAGTCAATACCATATTTAAAATTCATTGAAGGAACTTAAAGTAAAACCTTTATAATTAGGGAAGAATTTAATCTAAAAAAGTCGATTTCCTTTACATTAGGAAATCGACTTTTTGTGTAATCTTATTCAATTAAATGGCGCTTTCATGCAAAAGAGTGCAAATCCTTATTCCGTAAAAGCGCCCCGTTTCTTTAATAGGATTAAAAGAAAATAATTGATCCAAAATAAATAAAGCTCATAACAAAAAACACAGTCAGAAAAGTAATTAATCCATTAGATAACTTTTCGTAAAAATAAATTAAAGCCAAGCCTATATTCAACATTCAACAGTTCAAATTTTATAAAAAGTAGTGATAAAAATAAATATAGCAATAACACAACCAAGTAAAGCATAAAGTTTTTTATTTTTAGAGAAGTCTTCAATAGCTCTAATTAAGACTATACCTCCTAGTAAATACAATATAATTTCTGCTAAAAGAAAATTAATAAAGAAATTAATAAATATTGTTAAAAACATAGCAACGGTTAGTGAGATATCTAAAATTAATAAAGTTCCTTTACGGTTTTGCCAAGCTGGTAACATGTTTAACCCATCCTTAAATATCTTGCCACATTAAAAATTAACTATATTTTGTTAATCTATGGGGCGTTAATCGATTTATTTATTGGAATAGTTTCTTTTTATTACTTTTTTGTTGGTTTTCAGTGTAACTCAATACTGTTCACCTCTCTTTTCTTCCTAAATTTCCTAATTATGGGTGGGATATAAATTATAGATGCACCGAGAAAAATGCCTGCTTTAGTTAAATGGTTCCATATCGTATCAGAGTAGGTGCTTCCATTTAATAGGGCATCCGCATACATAAATAAAATTATAAGGATGAATCCAATCCAAATATGAATTTTGTATTTTTTCATTATAATATAACCCCCTATTCCGAGAAATCATTCATTTAATTATCTGGTCCTTATATGTAAGATTGGCGCTTACCTTTATTCAAGGTAAGCGCCCTATAATGGAATAAAATTATATTGCAAACAACACACTATTCTCTCTTGTAATCTAAAATTTCGTCTTTTGAGTATTCTAATAATGGAAAACTAGGGCTATCTAAGGTCTTATAATAATTTAAAGCACTTTTCTCTTCTCTGGTTAAATCCTCAGGCTCTTTATTTTGAATATATCTAATACCGTGTTCATCCTTAAAATAAACGGCATACCAGTCTTCCCCATTACTGTCAATAACCTTTATAGAAGTTATACTATAAAATTCCGTAAGTTTGACTAACGTATCTGCCAAAGATAATTTTGCTTCCGTCTCTCCTGAACCCTCTGTTGTTTTTTGGGTGAAAATAAGTTGAGAATTTGCCCCTTCTTCACGAAAGTTTTTCTCATATTCTGGGGGTTCTTCCTTTTCTACACCTAACTGATGATACATAGAATTACAGGCTGTTAGAAAAAGGAATGCTATCAGTATGAATATCATTTTAGCAATTAGTTTCTCACTCAAATAATCCCCAACCTTTAGTTTTTTTATTGTTCTGTAATGCTGGTCCTCTAAATCCCTAATGTAAGTATGATTATTATGAAAACTAATCACCATCATATTTGAAAGGGCATGTTGTTCGATAAACGCGCTCCGATAACGGAACAATATTTAGTATTTACTGATTATCTAACATACCTCTTAATATCTTTGTATCCTTAGGGGAAATATCAAAACCATTATTTTCGTGACCGACATACATCACTCTGCTTTTTTCTCCTGTTTTACCAAGTACAAGATTCAATCCGTGAGTATTGCTGTGTTTTGCAATAGAAAAGTACATAATAATGCAATGAAAAATACATAAGCTTGCCAGCCGATTTTGTTCAGTTGTTTTGCCTTGATAAAGCATGGCTGACTCTGTAACTATCTCCCGCAAATGTAAGTACATGGGCATGATGTATAACCCGGTCAACCAAAGCTGCCGTAAGTCTCGAGTCCACAAAAATACGATTCCATTGACTAAATTCCAGGTTTGAAGTGATTATGATGCTCTTCTGTTCATACCAATCGGTGATGAGTTGAAAAAGCAGCTCGGCTCCTTCTTTACTAAATGGAATGTATCCCATCTCATCTAAAATGATTAGATCCACTTTTTTAAAGCGATTCCTAAACTGTTGGAGCTTTCCTTCTCTCCACATTCTTTCTAACATATCAACTAGATCAGACACTCGGTAGAATCGGACCTCATAGCCTTTCTTACACGCCTCCCGGCCTAACCCTGTCGCTAAATGAGTCTTCCCTGTACCTGGAGAACCTGTTAGAACTACATTCTCTTTCTGAGAAATAAAGTGTAGATCTATCAATTCAGTACGATCTAGCTGAGGAGGAAACCTTATTTGATCTCCCCATTGAAAATCCGCAAGGTTTTTATAATTAACGAACTTTGCTTTTTTAATCAGACGTTCAGCTTTTGCTTCTTCTCTTAATTCAAATTCCTTACGGAAGAGTGCTTCTAAGTATTGCGTTTCATTTTCAAATGGAATTTTTTCGTAAATGTCAGCTACATAAGCCAATCGTAAGCTTTTACACATATCCCTAATGTTCATATTCGCTGCTCACCATCCTCTTTCGCGCTTGGTTGTAATAGGTCGTATTTGGACCAATCAACGTCGTAAGGATGGGAAGTAGAATCAGAGATTCTTTCAGGTTGGTGTTGGAGGAGATCATAAAACCTTTCATTAATTTCCTCCATATCATGATTGATTAATAGGTTGATCAACCAATGCAATCGTTCTTTTCGTAAAGTAAGTGATTCAATATTTAGATAAGCTGCTATGCGCCCTGGCAAATATGGGTTATATCTTGAATAAGGAACTGATCTTGGTTTGGACGCCCAGGCTCTCATAATGGAAAGCCAAGGAATATTTCGACTTTTGTTCATATATGGACGAAAGTCCGAGTGCAGAATTTCTCCGTAAGGAGAGACCACTTTATAACGGTCCCAATAAAGTACTAGATGAAGATAACTAAAATTATATCCTTTAGGAATATGCTCTTTCTTGCTGTCTATAGTGATTTCTCCATACTTGTTAGCCGTCACCTTCATTTCTTTAAATATCGGATAATCTTCCTCCGGCAGAGCTAGGGCATGGTTCATTTCTTCATCAAGCAATTCTTGAATACGGACTTCCTTTGAGTAGTGAATTCGCTGACGATCTTGTACTAGTTTTTCATTTAAGATATTGGTTAGATCCTCATAGCTTTCTATGATTGGAGAAGGAGTAACGAAGTTATATCTTACATATCCTACTTTATTTTCAACGTGCCCTTTCTCATTCCCCTTACGCACATTACACGCTTGGATTTCAAATCTATAGAAATTAGCGAACTGAAGAAATTCATCTGTAAAGATGGCTTCGCCATCCTTATCCCTTGCTTTAATAACGGCGGCTTTCAAATTATCGATTCTAAGCTTTCGCGGTACTCCACCCAGTCGCTCGAAGATCTTCTTTAACCCGTATAAAAAGCATTCCTGATTTTCCCCCGGGAGAGGAACAGTTAAAGCTGCATTACTATAAGGTAGGCTCATCACTAAACAATGAACATCGATAAATTTACCGTCTTTAACAGCTTCAGTTATTCCAAAGTCCACTTGGGCTTCAGCCGGGGGGTGATTTAACCTTTCACTATTTTTATCTTTAATTTCCTCTGAATTATTCTTTCCTTCTTTCCACTCAGCAATGAAATAACAGACGGTCCGGTAGGACCCTTCAAACCCATGACCTTGAAGTTGTTGAAATATGGTCTTATTTTTCCTTCTCAGTTTTAGCTTTAGTTTTCGATCTTCTATAAGCCAGTCCGTTACGATTTCTCCCCAATGTTCCTCATACATCATTCCTTTTCGAGCCATCTGTTTTTCTTTTGGGACTTGCTCTTCATCCGCATATTTCTTGGCGGTACGCCAATTCACTTGAGCTCGATTAGCGATTTCATTAATAGAAACGTCTTCATGATTTCGTAAAGTTTTGATATGATTGATTTTAGTCATTGCTAGCAATCCTCTCGACCTCCACTGTGTTTGATTCGACACCAATTACAGTAGAGTTATATTGGATGGCTGGCAAGGCTTTTTTTTATCTAAAAAAGAAGTGCAGAGTTATGTACGTTTTCATTGCACATCTCTGTACTTCTATATTGCACTACACAATTGCCATCTTCATAGCGAATTAATATATCATAGTCTGGATTTTCACTATCTACATCACCTTTCTGTTTTTTACCTTCTGCGTTTTTCAGGGCTTCTTCAAACTTTGATATGAGTGTATCTTTATCAATCGTAGTAAAGTAATCTTCATTTATTCCTCCATACCCGTCAGATTTAGAAATAGAAATCGATGAAATGTCATCTAGCAGTGTCATCTCTTTCTCTTGAGATTGACAAGCAAACAAAAGAGACACACAAAAAGACAAAGAAAGTAATAAAAGTATTTTCTTCAAAAGTATCTCCCCTAATCAATACAAGTATTTTTCTTGTTCAATTTTAGCATAATTTTTCCATAAATTGGCCCTTATATGTAAGAATAGCGCTTACCTTTATTCAAGATAAGTTAGCAATAGGTAAGCGTTTGAAGTTATCTCCGGCTTTTCCCCTGCTCCGCACCGAACGTGCTAGTTTCCCAGCATTCGGCGTTCCATCTAATGATATGTACTAAATTATAAGTTCCTTGTTACTCTTCGAGACTGGATCGCTTGATCCCTTCCATCCCACATACCTTTCGGTATTGGTTAATTTTATCTAGAATTCGTTGGTTTTGTGGAATCTTTTCAAGATAAAAATTGATTCGCTCGATATCTCTAATGTGTATGAGCCGGTGGACATCTTTATGGAGAATGCGGAGGTTTTGAAACTTATCCGTTCCTCCAAAACTCTTGGGTACATAATGATGACAATGAACATCTGAAGCATGTAAATACTCGCCTGTAATTTCACATTTACCCATCTTCATACTGTACCGACTTATTCGATTATCAAGATATTCTATACTCCGATTCGGTAGAGAAGCTTTCATTAAATAACCGACTTCTTGTTGTATATCCGGTCGTAACTTTTTATAAATTTGTTCTCTACCTCTCTTTGTGTAAAGCGAAAGCTTTGGACTGAAGTTCATCTTATGGAATGTTTTAACATTACCAATAGGAAAAAGGTACATCCCTCTAATGTTGATAGTCTTCGTTCCTAAGCTAAAGTTCTTCTTATAAAAAGGTGGTGGCTGAAAAGGATGTTCTAGTTTTCCAACCGGTCGAAGACGGTTCACTAGAAATGGTTTAAGATCGAAAGCAAGACGTGAGAACGCAAGGCTTACATGAGTCGCTCGTTTGAAGTAATGATGAATACCCAAAACGAAACTATTATAACGTTGAATATTTCCAGCAGAAGGGGAAGCTTTTATTGTTCGAATGAGCTTCTTAGCTTCCTGTTTGATTTTCCTTCTTTTTGAGGAAATGACCCCTGTATGGGCCACTCGTTTCTTCCCCTTTTTATTCGCACGAATGGTGAAACCTAAGAACTCTGATTCTCGTTTTCTCAAGTTTACAATTTGAGATTTCTCTGGAGAGATGTCCAACTTTAAACGCTCTTTGAGGTAAAGACGTACCGCATGGTACCACCGTTGAGCTGTCTTTCCATCTCGGCATAGAATTTTAAAATCATCGGCGTACCTAATCAAGTATCCTTGCTTCAAGTTTGTTTGTTTTCTAGCTCGCCTTTTAGCATCATCTGAACTGTAGGTTTTTGTAAGAGGAAAGACCTCCCATTGTCCTGCAACCCATTGATCTAAGTCATTTAGAACCACATTAGAGAGTAAAGGTGATAGAATACCACCTTGTGGTGATCCTTTCACAGGCACACCTTCTCCATCGATTTCGGACTTGATCATTTTAGCTATACAAGCGAGAACCTTTCGGTCTCGAATACCCATATTCCAAAGCTGTTTATTTAGTAATGAGTGATTCACATTATCAAAGAAACTTTTAATATCTACATCGACGACAAAATGAAATTGCGCTTGGTTAATTAAGTATTGTATCCTTGCCATAGCATGATGAGCAGACCGGAGAGGTCTGAACCCGTAACTATGTTTGAAGAATTGAGACTCAACAATCGGTTCGAGAACTTGTTTGAAGCTCTGTTGGATGATTCTATCCAAGATACATGGAATCCCAAGAGGTCTCCATTTACCGTTCTCTTTTTCAATCCATTCTCTTCGAACTTTCTTCGGGTGATAGTTTCTTAGTTTGGTTCTTACTTCGTTTACGAGATTGTTTTCCGATAGCTCTTTCATGTCATCGATGGTTTTTCCATCGGTACCTGGCGTTTTGGACCCTTTGTTGGTTTTAATCATGCGAAAAGCGAGCAGGATGTTTTCTCTCGAAATGATCGTGTCATAAAGATGAGAAAACTTGTATCCTTGACTCGCTTTTTCATGTAGGTCTGTAAACGTCTCCGTCATATGATAATAATCCCAGTTTCGCAACGTTGGCACTGTGGCATCCCTCCTTATGGAGTGATGTTCCCACGTTCCTACCCGATCGGTGCCATTCACTTACGGAAAATAATCGTTTCATTCATTAGACTTGGGGCTGTTCCTCCACTCCCATTACAGGAGATTCCAGTCACTCCCCTACCCTCACAAGGACAAATACTTTTCAGCATGGAGCTTTATAGCAACCGTTTCGGGTGACAGCCCTTGTTTCAACGTCCCTTGCTTTCCAAGTACCTTACAACGTAGCTTTCCATACTAAACATAGGTGCTTCCTTTAAGCCTGTGAGCTGGATACCGCCATGGTTCGGTATAGCGTATTTCAGAGGGCGCAGTTTTACTCCACACCACTCACGTCATCGTAAGATGACACGTAAGTTTCCCTACGTTGAAAATTTAGACCCTTACTTTCGGAGGTTCGTCAGTTCCTATCTCAAGGAACGATTCTCACCGTATCTAGTTTTTCAGCCGTGAGGCATATCCGTTGGCATACCTTTTCTTATTGAATGGCTACAGCCTTCGTTCTACCTAATCTACCTGTGCTTCATACCCTATAACCTATCAATTATAACGCATGCAGGAGTATTGACGGGATGGTTTCAGGAAACATGGATCCGTCATTCCCATCCTCCGTTGTAAAGTTGAAATTTAATTGTTTAAACTTCCTGCTTTTTCACGGCGAAAGGCGTTTATAGCAGAACTTGTCGCGCGCGCCCTTTTCATGAATACTCAGCTTCAAGATAAATTTATAAAGATCTTCCGCGTTGGAATAGGAAAAGTAGTGAAAGATCCCTATGGTAATCTTTCTAATTGCGAATGGATAACGTCTCCTTCCGTGGTTTGTACTTTTAAAGGTTCAACTATTTGATCCACTCCTATTTGAATGTAGGGTGTTTTATTACTTTTACCACCATCAACCAATTTCAAAGTGACTTCCGTGTTTCCTATGACTTTAACTTTTTCCACTTCAACATCTTTTCCTACATACTTTTCACCTAAGCTAACGTGAATTTGCTTTTTTCCTTCTGATATAGTGGATATTCTATAATAACTATCCAGGGATTCATTTTCTTCTTGATTATCATAAGGTGTGAACCCTTCATTAATCACCCAATAATTATCATCTGTATATAAGACCAACCCTATAGTTGCAAAAAGAACAAGGGGCAAGGCGACTAATATCCCTTTATCCCTCTTGCCAAGCTGTTTATCGTTCATTTTACTACTTATAAATGGAAGAAGTATTGTTCCAAGGACGGCCACACTAAAAATGCCGGCACCTAGAAAACCGTAAGCCATGCCTTCAAATCCGCGAACCTTAATAAACCCATAAGCTGTTACGCCTAAAGAAGTTAAGAAAGTAACTATTGGAGCTAAATAGAATTTGCCTTTTTTCTTAGAGGCTATAAGAGTAAAGACAAAAATAATCAATCCAAAAAACAGTCCAAAGAAAACGATTGTAAACACTAGACGCACCTCCGAGTTAGTATATAAATAACGCTATCAAACGGTCAATAAACAAAATAATAATCGTATCTATGATTATAGAAATCCATAGCCACTTTTTGCTGAAAAAAATTAAAGTAAATATAATTAAGAATAAAGAAGCTGGGAAATAAAACAAAAACGTTATTCCTTGAATGTAACCTGTTGCTGCTTGTGCAGAGGATTCCCAATCATAAAAATTTAGTCCTGAATAAATAATATAAAACAAAATCACAGCCCTGATGGAAACCAAAAGCAATTTCAGGCCCCGATTGAACTGTACTAATTTTTTTAATGGCTTTATCTCAACTTCATCGGATACTGGTGGTTTTGGATAGCTCTCTTCAAGATTGACTACATTAGAATATAATTGTTGACATTCACTGCAATGATGAATGTGATTCAATACAACTTGTTTTGCATCATCATCTATATCATCGATGACAGGGATTAATTCTTGGGTTAATAGATGAACCTTTTGATTATCATCCATGTGATTACCTCTCTTTAGCCATTTGTTTTCTCATTCTAAACACTTTGGATTTTAAAGTTGAGACAGGGATGTTGAGTAATGCGCTAATTTCTTGATAATCATAGCCGTAATATACTTTCGCAAGTATAATTGCCCTATCTGTAACATTTAGTTCACCCAAAACTGTGTCAATTTGATTATTTACCACTGTCTTTACTTCCGGGGTCTGGTTATTGATTAATACGGTTTCAATAATATTTTCATCCTTTAACAGTTCGGGTTTTTTCTTTTTGTGATAATCCAAAAATGTGTTTTTTGCTCCTTTTACTAACCAACTTTTCATGTAAGTCACTTCAAGAACGCTTGATGGATTTACAAGGATTTTTGCAAATAATTCCTGAATTATATCATCTGCAACCTCATCATTTTTCGTTAGTCCTATTAAGAAATTTCTTAAATAAACATAATGTTCTTTATAAATCTCTTCAATGAGTTCTAATGGATTGATCCTATGCATTTTTAAACTCCCCACAATATCTTCAGCATTAAAGTGACGATTATAATCCAAAAAGGTTGCAATCCTTATAAAATTTCAGAAAAAATAAAAGGACCGTTTAATTGGTCCCTTTATGTATAGAGATTCATTTCTGGTTCTAATACAGGAATCCGCGAATTTAATGAAACAGTTACTCTTTAGAAAATCATTCTGCATAAGGTTTTATTAAATTAAAGCGCCCGTTTGGTGAAGACTTGATTTCAAGATAATATTAATCCTCGTTACTTAGAAGGGCTTTTTTCAGTAGCCAGCCAAATACTTAATCCTATCATCGAAAAACCTGCAATTCGGTTCATTAGTTTATCTTTATCAAATCCCGCCTTTTTTTTGTATAACAAGCCTCCTGCATACGCATATCCACATGAACAGATGAATTCAATTATTATATATAGCAATCCTACGGTAAATAAAAGACCTACTGTATTAGCAGCGTTAGGGTCTATAAATTGTGGTAAAAATACTGCAAAAAGAATGTAAGCTTTGGGATTCGTAGCAGCTACGATGAATTCTTGTTTAACTGATTCATAAACTGGGACTGGTTTTGCTTTGGCAAGGCCTTCATCATGCGAAGGAGAGGCTGAGACCCTATCTTGACCTTCACTTCTGGGAGAACGTCTAAGCATTTGAATGCCTAAATACATCAAATATATAACTCCAATCCACTTTACTAGCTGAAAGATAATGGATGACGAAGCCATCAAAGTTCCAAGGCCTAAAGCAACGGCCCCAATCATTAAGATAAATGCAAAGAAACGTCCAGAAACAGCTTTGATTGCTACAGAAGGACTTTTAACATATCCATTTCTTAACGAAAGGATCTGATTTGCCCCTGGGGTTGCAGCCATTACAATGGCAGCAGGTACAAACGCATACCAACTAATATTTGAACCTAACAAATCCGTTTGAAAATACATCCATAAAATAAAACAAAGCATTATGAATGAACTGACAAAAGAGATTTTCCACATCTTTTTCATAAAGTGTACCTCCTATATGTGCAAAGAGAATAATTCCTTATTCAAGATAAGCGCCCGATAACAGAATACTTGATTTCAAGATAATTTTAAAAGCCAATAATAGTGATCTTCCACTATTGCCCCCGTTAATGGAACAATGTTTGTTATTGATTTAAAAGTCTTGTGATAAAACCAAAATTATCATCATCTTTTACTAGAAAATCAAAACCCAAATAAGCTGCACTACCAAGTAAAATTGCCCAAAATGCGATACTAGCCGTCATTAATGCTAAGGTTTTTGAACGTGTACCGCCAAATGAGACAGCTAGTAGTGCTGTTAAATGACTACCTACAAAAAACGGTCCAATGAATGCTAAGCCAGGCAAACCGTATTTATCCCAAATATTCTTCGCACGTTTATTTTTAGAGTCACTTTTTTCTTTATTGCCTATTTTCTTCTTACGCCAATTGCGAACTGAGTCTACAAACACAATAAGTAAAACTAGCGTTAATAAATTGCCTAAAAATGCAATAATAATAACTGGGATTGCTGGAATACCACCTATAATTGCAATCGGTACTATCATTGCTACCTCAAAAAAAGGGATTGCTGCTAATAAAAAAATAATAAAATACGTCCATATCATTCTCTAATACCCCATATATGCTTTACCTTCACTTTCAGCATATTTCCTTTCAAGTTCATCAGTTTAAAACAAAAGCTTTTCAACAAAATGGCCCTTTTCATAAAGAAAGAGCGCCAATTATTATGAGAATACAATTTGCCTCCTTTTATAAGAATTATGAAAGCCATTTCATTCTAACATAAAATGGAATAATCATTTCCTTCTTTCTTCAATTATTCTTGTTCAACAAACTGGTCCAAAATGTAAAAAAGACGCGTTACTCGATAAACGCGCCCCGTTAACGGAGGAAATATGATTTATTTCTTCTCAAAACTCTTAATAAGTCTTATAAGCCAATATAATACTATCCAAGGAAGTATAAATTTTGTCGCCCATTCCATTAAATTTGGAACTACATATGATATGTTGACTCCTATAAAATCGAGAACAAACCAAAGTAACAATATAAGTGCTATATCAATGACTATGTATATAATTGGCATATTATCAATCTGTTTAGATCGTTTAATCGTTTCTCGAAAAGCTAACACAATTAGTACAATGGTTAGTATTAAAATTGCAAAAGTAATTAATTGGACTACAATATCACTCCAAACAATTTCATTCATATAAACAACACTCCAGTAAGGTATAATCAAGATGAAAATATTATACCAATTATTTCAAATTGGCTTTGTTTTTGCAATGAGTTATTCAGTTATCTGGACCTTCGTATTAAAGCAAAAGTAGCGCAAGTCTTATCCAATTCTTGCGCCTTTTTACAGAAGATTTGATTTCAGAACTAATCTCCCTTACCTAGATACGTTTCCTCAAAACTATTTCCATCTACATTCTCTACAGACAACTCACCCTCTATAGCACCTAATCCTACCATTATATACGGGTTATTTTCGCTATTTTTCTTTTTACTCTCAGATAGAGTAATTTTGGTATCTCCTGAAACTATATCTACATTATCTAACTCTAATGATTTATTTTCATTTCCAGATGATACTACAACCATTTTTTTACCTTCTGATATTGTAAATACTTTAAATCCTCTGGTATCCGAATTATTCTGCAGTTTCGTTACATACGTTTCAATTTCATCTACTTCACCCAACCTGCTTTTTTCCAAAACCCAGTTGTTTTCAGGTGAATAACCTCCACAAGCAACTAAAATCGAACTGATAAAAATAAACATAAATACAAAAAGAACCTTTTTCAATAGTCTCCCCCTATCCGGTTAAATCCTCAATTAAATTCTTACTATATACTACAAATTTTTGTAAAAGTTGTTTCCATTTTAACACAAAATGGAAACCAAAATCCCTATGTCTTTAAAAATCCTTATTCAAAAATCTGGTCCTTTTGTGGAAGATCGGCAATCGATTTAAGTACACAACTTTTATCAACTTTATTTACTGTCGACAAATCAAGCTTTTTTATAAAAGTATTAATGACTTAATGGTTCCAGCCTTGTTGGGTTATAACAGGTAAAAGCAATAAAAATAGACCCCCTTGTGTGATGGCAATGTGGGTCTATTTTTCCCTCGTTAGAGTCTTACCCTCTTGATGGGGTCAGTCTATTGAGAACCGGCAATGTTCGCGCATTGTCGGTCTTTTTTATGATATTCATTCTTCCAATTCTTATGTATATAGTGTACCAGAACTTAAAATAATTTAAATCCATCAAAGCATAAATAGCCTAAAATGGGGATCAACATGGCTTTGAAGGGGCACAAATGGGGCACAAACACACATCAAAAAAATAAACCCTTATCACACATGTTGTTGTGATAAGGGTTTATAGTTATTAACCAATAGAACCTTCCATCTCGAATTTAATGAGACGATTCATTTCTACAGCATATTCCATCGGAAGTTCTTTCGTAAATGGTTCAATGAAGCCCATTACGATCATTTCAGTTGCTTCCTCTTCAGAAATACCGCGGCTCATTAGATAGAACAGCTGCTCTTCAGAGACTTTCGAAACTTTCGCTTCGTGTTCCAGCGAGATATTTTCGTTCATAATTTCGTTGTAAGGAATTGTATCAGACGTTGATTTATTATCCATAATCAGTGTATCACACTCAACGTTAGAACGGGCTCCCTCTGCTTTACGTCCAAATTGCACGATTCCGCGGTATGTTACTTTACCACCGTGTTTAGAAATGGATTTTGAAACGATTGTAGAAGAGGTATTCGGTGCCAGGTGGTGCATTTTAGCGCCGGCATCCTGATGTTGTCCTTTACCAGCAAGTGCGATAGATAACGTCATTCCGCGAGCTCCTTCACCTTTAAGAAGCACAGATGGATATTTCATTGTAAGCTTAGAACCTAAGTTACCGTCTACCCATTCCATTGTAGCATTCTCTTCGGCGACAGCGCGCTTCGTAACGAGGTTATACACATTGTTTGCCCAGTTTTGGATTGTTGTATAACGGCAGTAAGCATCTTTTTTAACAATGATCTCAACTACTGCACTGTGCAATGAACTTGAAGAGTAAGTTGGTGCTGTACACCCTTCAACATAGTGTACGGAAGCTCCTTCATCAACGATGATCAACGTACGCTCAAACTGCCCCATGTTCTCGGAATTAATTCTGAAATAAGCTTGTAACGGTGTTTCAACTTTCTGTCCTTTTGGAACATAGATGAAGGAACCACCGGACCAAACAGCTGAATTTAGTGCAGAGAACTTGTTGTCAGAAGCTGGAATAACCTTGGCAAAGTACTCTTTGAATAGCTCTTCGTTTTCCTTTAACGCTGTATCCGTGTCTTTAAAGACTACACCAAGTTCTTCAAGATCTTTTTCCATATTGTGATAAACTACTTCAGATTCGTACTGGGCAGAAACCCCTGCAAGATACTTCTGCTCTGCTTCAGGAATCCCCAGACGATCGAAAGTGTTCTTGATTTCTTCAGGTACTTCATCCCATGAACGTTCAGAACCTTCAGATGGTTTGACGTAATAGGTAATATCATCAAAATCCAGTTCGGACAAGTCACCGCCCCATTGAGGCATTGGCTTTTTGTAAAACTGTTCAAGAGACTTCAGTCGGAAATCAAGCATCCACTGCGGTTCTTCTTTATAATCGGAGATTTGCTTAACAACTTCTGCTGTCAAGCCTTTTTCAGTACGGAAAATAGAAACATCTTTTTCATGAAAACCGTATTGATATTCCCCAACCTCTGGCGCTTTTTTAGCCATGATTAAATACCTCCTTTTGGTATATAAAGACAATTAATCTTCTTGTTCGTCGTCCACACCTTTTTCCATTGCTTTCCATGCAAGCGTAGCACATTTAATACGTGCTGGAAACTTAGCTACACCTTGTAAAGCTTCAATGTCACCAAGGTCGATGCTGTCATCATCCACTTCATTACCGAGCATTAATTCAGAAAACATGTGTGACATTTTTACTGCATCTTCAATTTTTTGCCCTTTGATGGCCTGTGTCATCATAGATGCTGAGGACATGCTGATTGAACAGCCTTCACCATCAAATTTGGCATCCTCAACTACTCCTTCGTTTACTTGCAACTGAAGTTGTATCCGATCACCGCACGTTGGGTTATTCATATCAACAGTAAGGTGATCTCCCTCTACTGTACCACGATTACGAGGATTTTTGTAATGGTCCATAATAACTTGGCGGTAGAGTGTATCTAGGTTATTAAAAGACATCGCCAAAATACTCCTTTGTTGTTTGTAATCCCTGAACAAGTCGATCGATATCCTCTTCAGTGTTGTAAAGATAAAAGCTAGCTCTCGCCGTAGCAGAAACCTCAAGCCACTTCATTAACGGCTGAGCACAATGGTGACCAGCACGAACAGCTATTCCTTCCGCATCAAGTACTGTTGCCAGATCATGCGGATGTACATCTGCCAGGTTAAAGGTAACTAGTCCTGCTCGTTTATCAGGACCGTAGATCGTTAAACCTTCGACCGTTTTCATTTGCTGCTGTGCATACTCAACAAGCTTATGTTCATGCTCAGCTATTTCATGTAACCCAACCTCATTAAGGAAATCAATTGCAGCACCGAGGCCTACGGCACCTGCAATAATTGGTGTGCCCCCTTCAAACTTCCAAGGAAGCTCCTTCCAGGTTGAATCATAAAGATTTACAAAGTCGATCATTTCTCCACCAAACTCGACAGGCTCCATCTCATTTAATAATGATCGCTTACCATAAAGAACACCGATACCTGTAGGGCCACACATTTTGTGCCCTGAGAAAGCATAAAAATCACAGTCAAGCTCTTGAACATCTACCTTCAAATGAGGCGCCCCTTGAGCCCCATCAACTAACATGACAGCACCATTACGATGGGCTATAGCAGCAATCTCTTTAACAGGGTTTATAGTCCCAAGTACATTAGATACGTGTGCTATTGCTACAATTTTTGTATTCTCTGTAATCGTCTTCTCGGCTTCTTCCAGGAGAATCGTCCCGTCAGACTGAAGTGGCATATACTTTAAAGTTGCTCCGGTTGCTTTAGCCAATTGCTGCCAGGGAATAATATTACTATGATGTTCCATAGGGGTGATCACAATTTCATCACCTTGACTCAGGCTAGCACGTCCATAGCTTACAGCGACTGTATTAATCGCTGTTGTTGTTCCTCTTGTGAAAATGATTTCTTGCGTACTTGCTGCATGAATAAATCTGCGAACTTTTTCACGTGCACCTTCATACTCATCCGTTGCCCGGGTCCCCAGTGTATGCACTCCACGGTGTACATTAGAATTGTAGCCGCGGTAATATTCATCCAGCTTCTCAATAACCTGAACAGGCTTTTGAGATGTAGCGGAAGAATCTAAATATACGAGCGGGTGGCCATTAACTTCCTGATGCAGAATCGGGAAAGCATCACGAACCGCTTTTATATCCATTAATAAACTTTCCTTTCGATCACTTTCGTTAACTGTTCTTTAACAGCTTTTACAGGAAGCTGATTCACAACAGGTGCCAGGAAGCCATGAATAACTAGGCGCTCAGCCTCTACCTGAGAGATGCCGCGGCTCATCAAGTAATACAGCTGAATTGGGTCTACACGACCCACAGAAGCTGCGTGGCCTGCTGTTACATCATCTTCATCAATAAGCAGAATAGGGTTTGCATCACCACGTGCATCCTTACTCAACATAAGAACACGTGATTCTTGTTCCGCATTTGATTTAGTAGCCCCATGCTCAATTTTCCCGATTCCGTTAAAGATACCAGAAGATTTATCTTTCATAACACCATGTTGAAGAATATATCCTTCTGAACCTTTTCCAAAATGTGTGATGTTTGCTGTGAAGTTTTGCTTTTGTCCTCCACGTCCGATCGCAACTGTCTTAGCATTTGAATGAGAGTTATCACCAAGTAAATGTGTGATGTTCTCTGAAATTGTATCGCCTTCATTCATTTGTCCAAGCGCCCATTCAAGCGTTGCATCACGATCAGCAACTCCTCGGCGATTCGCATACACGGTTGTTCCTACATCAAAGTTGTCAACAGCACCAAAGTCAACCTTGGATCCGGCTTTTGCAAAAACTTCTGTAACAATATTGGCAGACGTTTTTTCCTCTTTGTTGTGAGAAATATAGTTTTCCACATATGTTACTGAACTATTTTCTTCTGCTACAACTAACACGTGATTAATTAAAGAAGCTTCCGGATCTTCCTGCCAAAAAATGGCTTGCAGAGGTTCTTCAATCTCCACATTTTTAGGGACATATAAGAAAACACCGCCATTCATCAGAGCAGCATGCAACGCCGTCAGACGATGCTCATCAACATGAACAGCATCTGTCATATAATATTGCTCCACTAAGTTACTATGCTCTCGTACAGCAGTTTTCATGTCAGTAAAAATTACACCCAGATCTTTCAACTTTTGGTCCAAGCTCCCATAAGCGGCAGTATGATTACGCTGGATTACTAAGTTTTGCTGCTCTTTTTCTTGATCCAGGAAGTTTTGAATCTCTTCAGGGAGATCTCCTAATGATTCAATCTCTTCTCCGCTGACATCATGTTTAAAGTCCGAGAAATTCCATTTACTAACATTAGTCTTATCAGGCTTCGGCATCTCCAGTGATGCTGATTTATCCAGGGCACGCAGACGAAGGGTTTTCATCCACTCTGGTTCATTTAAGCCTTGAGAGAATTGTGTTACATATTCTTTGTCGTATGGTAGTGAGACTTTTACAGTCATAATGATCCCTCCTATCTATTACGCTTGTTGACCGATGGTTTCGTCTTCAATGCCAAGCTCTTGCTTGATCCAATCATAACCCTCTTCTTCAAGGCGCTGAGCCAATTCAGGTCCACCTGACTTCACTACTCGCCCTTGCATCATTACATGTACTTTGTCCGGTGTAATGTAATTAAGAAGGCGTTGATAGTGAGTAATCATTAAGCATCCGAATGTATCATTACGCATTTGATTGATTCCTTTTGCCACAACCTTCAGAGCATCAATATCCAAACCAGAGTCAATTTCATCCAAAATAGCAATAGCCGGCTTCACCATCATCAGCTGAAGGATTTCATTACGTTTTTTCTCACCGCCGGAGAATCCTTCGTTCAGGTAACGCTGAGCCATATTCTTATCCATATCAAGGGTATCCATCGTACCATCCATTTCTTTGATGAATTTCATTAGAGAAATTTCATCGCCTTCTTCACGCTGAGCATTAATTGCTGTACGAAGGAAGTCTGAGTTCGTTACACCGCTGATTTCACTTGGGTATTGCATAGCCAAGAATAAGCCTGCTTGAGCACGCTCGTCCACTTCCATTTCAAGAACATTTTCTCCGTCAAGAAGAATTTCACCTTGAGTAACTTGGTATTTTGGGTGTCCCATAACTGCAGAGGCAAGTGTCGATTTACCTGTTCCGTTAGGTCCCATAACAGCGTGGAACTCTCCACCTGTAATTGTAAGATTTACACCTTTTAAGATTTGCTGACCTTCAATTTCTACGTGAAGATCTTTGATTTCAAGCGTTGATCCTGCCATAAATAATACCTCCAGTTAATCTATTATTATTGAATGTGTTGGTTGTTGTGGATCAAAAAACCATTCTCAATTTATTCTCATTACAATCTTATATCATTTAGAATCTGATATCAACTGATTTCAATTGTCAGCACGTGCTTTACCCCATTAATTTGATAGCTCATAAATTAATGAGATAACAAGTTTCTTCCCTATTATAATAACAAACTTTTACGCAACAAAAAAATCAGGTGTCCTAAGATCACCTGATTCTTTATCATTCTATTTATGCAGTTGACGATCCACTTGCGCGACCATTTTCTGACTCCGTTCGAATTCTCGTTGGCGTTTTTCCTCAATTTTCAATCTTTCATCCAACTTACTGCTGTATTCTGCGTAGCTGATGTTATGGGCTTGTTGCATCGCTTTTTCCATTTCAGCAGTGTAATTCAAACTCAAATAGTCACTAATAATAAATCAACCCTTTCAGATTTTTTACACAATTTAGCTTATCACAGATTTTTACCCGCGCCAAAGTTGAAATAAACCTAAAAACGGAATATTGAAGCGTTTTTGAATAATAATACAACCTTATACATCCATATGTTTATAATAAGTCTGATTTCCTCCACTTTTCAAAAAATTATACAGTAGTCTTAATGTTTATCTGAAGATAAGTCAGAATATGCATCTTGAACGAGTGTCATTGCCTGACTTAATGCAGCCCCGCCGCCAAAAGCTGCAGCCACTCCGCAAGCTTCCATGATTTCCTGCTCACTTGCAGCTTGATCGACACAACCTTTTGTATGATAAACCATACAATACTCATCCTGTGCAACAATGCTTATACTGAGAGCCATAAGCTGCTTATCCTTTTTAGATAGTTCTCCATCATTGAAACATGCTTCCGAAAAAGCATTAAAGTGGCGGGCAGCTTCAGGCATTTTTTCTGAAAAAATCCCTATACCGTGTTTATACTCCTGCAAATATTCTGATGTCCAATTAAATTCTTGTTCTTCCATCCGTAATGCCCCCTAAAATAAAAATACGTGACTTCGGTTAGTTTTAACGAAGTCACGTATTGTATGCGTTACATTATTTTACTTTCCATCAACTGGAACAACAGCGCCATCATATTCCTCTTTAATAAAAGTTTGGATTTCTTCTGAGTGAAGAACATCAACTAGTGTTTGAAGTGCTTTGGAATCCTTATCCTCACTTTGTGCTGCTACAACGTTTACATAAGGTGATTCAGAGTCTTCCAGGATTAATGCATCTTCACTTGGGTTCAAACCTGCCTGAATAGCGTAATTGGTGTTAATAGCTACTAATGCACCTTCTTCACGTTTGTACGTTTTAGGAAGAATAGCGGCATCGACACCTGTATCAAATTTTAGGTTTTTAGGATTTTCCACAATATCGTCAACGGTTGCATTTACTTTATCCACGCCTTCATCCAGTTTAATCAGGCCTTCTCTTTCAAGAAGCGATAGAATACGTCCGTGATCAGCAACTGACCGGCTCATAATCACCGTTGTTCCTTCTTCGATTTCATCAATACTGGAAATGTCCTTGGAATAAATACCCATTGGCTCAATATGAATCCCGCCAAGGTTTGCAAAATCGTATCCGTGTTCAGCTTCCTGCGCCTTTAAGTAAGGGATATGCTGGAAGTAATTCGCATCAATTCTACCTTCAGCTAAATCTTTGTTAGGTAAAATGTAGTCCTGATATTCCTCTATTTTAAGAGTAATTCCTTTTTCTTCAAGAATCGGCTTCGCTTGTTGAAGAATTTCAGCGTGCGGCACACTGGTTGCTCCAACTTTTATTTCCGTTTTCCCTTCTTCTGAGGAACTTTTTTCCCCTGAAGAGCCACATGCTGAGAGTACTAAGATAAATAATAGAGCAAGAACACTAATCGAAAATTTTTTCATTTTTTCCATCCCCTTTTATATAAAGTTTATCTTTTATCCAATTTGCGGGAAATCATATCCCCAATGAATTGGAAAACAAATACGATCACAACAATTAATAAAGTACACACAAGAACTACACCAAAATCACTGCGCTGAAAACCGTAAAAGTAAGCAAAGTCCCCAAGTCCACCAGCACCAATTACACCTGCTACTGCCGTGTAACCAATCAAAGCAATGGCTGTTACTGTAATACCTGATATGAGGGCCGGCATCGATTCTGGCAGTAGGACTTTGAAAACGATTGTGGAATATTTTGCTCCCATTGATTTAGCAGCTTCAATTACTCCTTTATCTATTTCTTTCAGTGCAATTTCCACCAATCTGGCATAGAAGGGAGCTCCCCCAATAATGAGGGCCGGCAGAGCCGCTTTCGGACCGCGAATCGTCCCCAT
Source organism: Halobacillus naozhouensis (assembly GCF_029714185.1). NCBI lineage: Bacteria > Bacillati > Bacillota > Bacilli > Caryophanales > Bacillaceae > Halobacillus > Halobacillus naozhouensis. The sequence goes on from NZ_CP121671.1 coordinate 2,838,286, forward strand.
TAAAAAATCGGTAAACGGAAATAATAGCAAAATTAAAATAATGAAAGGGATTGCTCGAAATACGTTAACTAATGAAGCCGTGACCCAGTTCAATGGTTTGTTTTGCCATAGTCCCCCCGGTCCTGACAAGTATAAAAGTAACCCAAGTAGCAATCCTAGTATGAATGTTCCTGCCACCGAAATGCTCGTCATAAATAGAGTTTCTTTTGTTGCTGTAATCATCTCCTGCATTTCTACATTCGCGAACATTCCTTTATTCATCTGGGTTCACCTCCACTTGCACAGAAGTGGTTTGTATATAAGTGATCGCTCTGTCTATTTCCTCTTTATCGCCAACAAATTGAACAAACAACGTTCCATAAGCCCCTTTTTGAGTTTGCGTAATTTTCCCATGAAGAATATTTACATCAATCGTAAACGCTCTGGAGAGTTCACTAATAAGAGCCTGGTTCGTACTCTCACCAATAAAGTGAAGTTTTACGATCTCACCGGATTTGTACGTTTCATTTATGAGTCCCAACGAATGTTCGCGATCAGGATCACCCATTACCTGGTCTACAAACCGTCTCGTAACTTTTTGCTTCGGATATAAAAACACATCCAGCACGTTACCTGACTCCACAATTCTTCCTTCTTCCATTACGGCGACACGATGGCAAATCTTCCGAATCACATGCATTTCATGTGTGATCAATACAATCGTTAGCCCCAGTTTTCGGTTAATGTCTACTAACAAATCCAATATAGAGTCTGTTGTTTCTGGATCAAGTGCTGAAGTTGCTTCATCGCACAGAAGTACTTTTGGATTGTTAGCCAAGGCTCTGGCAATTCCAACCCTTTGCTTTTGACCACCGCTTAGCTGTGAAGGATAAGACTCCCCCCTGCCAGAAAGCCCTACCAAATCAATCAATTCATTGACGCGTTTCTTACGCTCTTCTTTTTTTACACCCGCGATTTCCAACGGAAAAGATATGTTATCGTAAACTGTTCTTGACCAAAGCAGATTGAAATGTTGAAAAATCATTCCTATTTCCTGTCTGGCCACTCGCAGCTTGCTTTTATTAAGTTGAGTGACATTTTCGTTATCAATGGTTACACTTCCATCACTTGGCTCCTCAAGCCGGTTTAGAAGTCTGATAAACGTACTTTTACCTGCACCACTGTAACCAATGACTCCATATATTTCACCTTTTTCAATATCCAGGTCCAGTTTATCAACTGCACGGACATTTTGATCTTTCGTATAAAAAACCTTTGATAATTCCTTAATCGAAATCAACGCTGTTCCTCCTAAAAACTAGCGACAATTCCCTGTGACCGAACATTATACTGATTGACTCAGTAAACGGGCAACCTTCTAAAGGGAAAAGCGCTAAATCCATGTGATAATAAAAAACGCCTTTCTGTTTGAGAACAGAAAGGCGTTTACACGTCTTAATCATCTGTTCTCTCATCTGCCAAAGCCTAAAGCTTTGCAGGAATTGGCACCTTTTCAAGTTAATAAACTTGACGGTTGCCGGGCATCAACGGGCCAGTCCCTCCGCCTCTCTTGATAAGAGATACATATATTCATATTGTTGAATTAAGTTTTCTGAATGATACAAACAGGATTTTAGCACCACTACTTTGAACTGTCAACAAAAATCGACATCAAAAAATCCCTTCCTTTTAGAAGAGACGGGTTTTCATTCTCTTCTCATCTTTCAAAGCTCTGCTTTGCTGGAATTAGCACCGTGTTGTTAGTAAACCGGTTGCCGGGCGTCAATGGGCCAGTCCCTCTGCCTCTCTTGATAAGTGAAGATGTCGATATTTATGTAAGGAATATGTTAGCATGGGGTTGCATTCGCGTCAATAAAAAAGTTTGGAGGAACCAACAATGACCACCGCAATCGACTTTGAATTACCATTTATTAACTCTCGTGAAACATACCGATTAGCTGACGATCTCGGGAAAGTAATCATGCTCACCTTTTGGGCTTCATGGTGCCCTGATTGTGGAGTGGATTTACCGAAGAAGGAGCAGCTTTTCCGGTCCCTGGACAAAGAAAAAGTAAAGATGCTTACAGTAAATGTTAAGGGGCGGGAAAGAAATAACAATGATGGTAGAATATTTACGGAGAAATTTCTCACCCAGCCAACTTTGGAGGACAACGAAATGGAAGTGTATAATCAATATAATTGCGAAGGTGTACCTACTACCATCCTTATTAACAAAGATGGATATGTGACTCATAAATTTGGTGATAAAACCTCTTTTCTTTCCATTGTAGAAGCGGTTGGAACACTAATTTAATGGGAGAGCATTAACAACGACTCTACTAAAAGCACATCACGATAATCTCCGTCTATTTTAACGATAGACTTCGGGAGAGAAGTAAGTTTAAGGTTTCCCCCTAACAACTGATGAAACACTTTATAAGTAGAGGAAATCTGTAAAGCATCCGTGACACCCTTTTCACGGGTTAGTCTCATTCCATCTTGTGAAATAAAAATCTTAATATCGTAACTATTTGCTTGAACGGTTAAAAGTATTGTTCTCTTTTTCCACCTTGGAAGTAGATCTGACCTGCCATTAACTCGATTGATCCATTCTTCCACTAACTCAACCAAACTAATCCCCCCTTATAACTTCACAATAAAATTTCGTGATTTAGAGGGGAGATCCCTGCTTAATTCCCACAGAATCGTTCGTCATTTCCCGGGAAATCAAGCTACTTTTTTACATATTGCGATATTCTCTCTAACATATGCGGGACAGAGCGGAAGGCATATACTTTTTCCACCAGTCCACCCTCCTTCGTAATCAGCATACACGGAACACTTTCTATTCTATATTCTTGCATTAGCCTGGGGTGTAATGAAGCATTCAACTCATAAAATAACCCTGATTGATAAACTTCTTCTATGGTGATTAACATTTTTCTGGCAATGTGACATGTTCCACAAAAGGGAGTGTGAATAAAAGTAAGCGCGATATGCTTGCCATTAAGGTGATTAGCTGCATTTGATTCGTCTAATGTAAGCAAATTGCTCCTCCTAGATTAAATACATCGGTTTCACTTGAAAATGTTTGCTTAACAGTGCACGAGCAAGTTCAGGCTCTGGAGTAGCTGCCACTTCTCTAAATGCTTTATCAATATAAATATGAACAGCATGAGGGAGTTCTTCAGTGAGCTGCTTTCGAAGCTTATAACCAGAATCATCTTCATCTACCAGGATAAAAACCGGCCTATGATCAAGGTTGTTATCGAGGATTAACTCCTCCATTCTCTCAACTCCCAGTGTGCCATGGGTACATACGATGTCCACGGACTCCTTCAAAACTTTGTTCAGCTTCTTCTTATCTGTAATCCCTTCAACAATTACAATTCTGTCTTCATTCAACCCTATCACCCACTATATAGAAACAGACCATGCCGTGTAAGCATGGTCTGCACATGATTTATATCCGCCTGTGATCATGCAGGCAAAGACCATTCTTGTAACCTTGCCTGTACTTTTATAAGAAACGATTATTAGTCTTCGTCAATCATTTCTTCATACTGCTCTGCAGACATTAATTGTTCCATTTCGGAAGAATCACTTGGCTCAACGATAACCATCCATGCCTTTTCATATGGAGATTCATTAACAAATTCAGGGCTGTCCTCAAGCTCTTCGTTAATTTCAACTACTTTTCCACTGAGTGGAGCATATAATTCAGAAACCGTTTTAACAGATTCCACACTACCAAATGGCTCGTCTGCTTCGACTTCTTCTCCAACTTCCGGAAGCTCAACAAACACAATATCCCCAAGTTCGGATTGCGCGAAATCAGTTATTCCAATACGTACTTTACTTCCTTCTTCTTTCACCCATTCATGCTCTTCAGAATAACGTAAATCTTTAGGTAAACTCATACCTATCCCTCCAAATTATAAATAGTATAATCAACAAATATAAACATAAAAGCTTTGAGCTTTTATTTCCAGCCTTCTGCTCACTAGATCCAGATCTCAGTGAACTGTTCTTCTTTAAATCCGATTGTGACTTTCGTTCCGTCTGTTACAATCGGCCGTTTAATTAACATCCCATCAGAAGCCAGATATTCGATCATCTCTTTTTCTGTTGCATCCTTCAACTTTTCTTTCATATTATGTTCACGATACTTCTTTCCACTCGTGTTAAAAAATTTTCGAGCAGGGAGATCGCTATGATGAATCAGTTGCTGGAGCTCGTCTTCAGTAGGTGTCTGCTCAACGATATGTATTGTTTCATAATCTAACCCATTATCGTCCAACCACTTTTTAGCTTTCTTGCAAGTACCACAATTAGGGTACCAGTAGAAGGTTAATGACATTCGCTTCCCTCCCTTACTGACGGTTGATTCCTATTTTACCATACTGACACGAAAAATATCATTCGTTAGTTTAGATTGGCTCCAAGAAATCTGTTACGATACTTAATTAAAACGAAGCCCCTGCTGAGAAATAATCCATAGCCGGGGCTCCTTTAGTTTAAACCGTGTACTTTTGCTCTTTAATTAACGTCTGGGCAATCTCTCGTTTTCTTGCAATCACATTTGAAGGTGTATGGCGAGTCAGTTTTCGTAAAGCCCCCAGCATCATCCGGAGAGAGTCGCCAGATTCTGCTGCTAGCAATGTTTCTTTCGCATGAGCTTCAATACGATTGAAAGCTTCCTGTACATATACTTGAGTATAAAGAAGCTTTTGTATGTTTTTCTCTTCCCCTTGCTTTTGAATTGCCTTATCTGTTCGTAAAATAGCCGATTCCATGTTGTAGATTTCTCCTGTAATATCCGCAATGTTCACCAGGATTTCCTGCTCATTTTCCAGTTTCTCGCCATATTTCTGTGCAGCAAGTCCCGCAGCTAAGAGAGCTATCTTTTTAGCATTCTTCAAGAGATATTTTTCTTGTTCTAACGCTTCATCTCCTGGTTCTTCAGGCATCATTGTCATGATCTCTTCCTGAAGAGCCTGAGCTTTTTGCAGGAGTGGCAGTTCACCTTTTAACGCTTTCTTGAGCAGAGTTCCTGGTACAATCATGCGGTTTATTTCATTTGTACCCTCAAAAATTCGATTAATTCGAGAATCTCGATACATGCGTTCTACTTCATATTCTTGCATAAATCCATAACCGCCGTGAATTTGCACAGCCTCGTCTGCGGCGAAATCCAGCAGTTCGGTTGCAAATACTTTATTCAAAGAGCACTCAATCGCGTATTCTGCGATTACTTTAGCCACTGCTGCCCCATCTTTTAGTTGATCATCAGTTAGTTTACCCATGCTTTGCTCGAACAGGCCAACCGTACGATAGACAGAGCTTTCATTTGCATACGTATTAGCTGCAACAGATGCAATCTTTTCCTGAATAAGCGGAAAGCCAGAGATTGGCGTTTTAAACTGTTTCCGTTCATTCGCATATTTAACGGACAATTCAATTCCGCGTTTCGCACCTCCAACACCGCCGATTGCCAGCTTATAACGTCCAACATTAAGAATGTTAAAGGCTATAATATGTCCTTTCCCAATCTCTCCAAGTACATTCTCAACAGGTACCTCAACATCTTCAAGCACTAAGGTACGTGTAGACGAACTCTTTATTCCCATTTTCTTTTCTTCGGGTCCAGTAGAAACACCTTGAAAGTCGCGTTCCACGATAAAAGCGGTGAACTTTTCACCATCAATTTTAGCGTAAACGATGAACAAATCAGCGAAAGCTGAATTTGTGATCCACTGCTTCTCCCCATTAAGAATATAGTGGGTGCCAGCTTCGTTAAGCTTAGCTGCTGTCTTTGCCCCTAGAGCATCTGACCCCGAACCCGGTTCTGTTAAAGCATAGGCTGCTAGTTTTTCACCCGTAGCTAACAGAGGCAGATACTTTTGTTTCTGCTGCTCATTTCCGAAAAACACAATAGGAAGTGAACCGATCCCAACATGAGCCCCGTGAGTAACAGAAAAGCCGCCGGCCCGAGAGAATTTTTCAGTAATTAATGATGAACTAATCTTATCAAGCTGGAGGCCGCCATATTCTTCTGGTACATCAGCACCTAACAACCCAAGTTCCCCTGCCTTTTTCAGTAGTGCCACGGAGTGTTCAAATTCATGGTTCTCCAGGTTATCAATTTTCGGAACCACTTCCCCTAGAACAAAATCTTCAGTTGTTTTTGCAATCATATGATGTTCTTCAGTAAAGTCTTCTGGAGTGATAACATCTTCTGCCGTTAAGTCTTCTACTAAAAAACCGCCGCCTTTGATCATTTCTTTCGTTTCGCTCATCACTGTTCCTCCTCTTAAATTAACTCAAAAACACCAGCGGCTCCCATTCCGCCACCAATACACATCGTCACCACACCAAACTGTTCATTTCTCCGTTTCATTTCATGAATTAAACTTAATGTCAGCTTCGTTCCCGTACAGCCAAGTGGGTGACCCAAAGCAATCGCCCCGCCATTTACATTTACTTTGTTAACATCTAAGCCAAGTTTACGAATCACTTGCAGGGATTGAGAAGCAAAAGCTTCATTTAATTCAAAGAGGCCGATGTCCTGGAGTTCAAGTCCTGCGAGCTTCAGTGCCTTTGGAACCGCCTCAATCGGACCAACCCCCATAATTTCCGGTTCTACCCCTGCTACGGCAAATGACCGAAATTTCACCAATGGGGTCATCCCTTCAGCTTGTGCTTTATCACGATCCATTACGAGTACCGAGGCGGCACCATCACTCATTTGCGAAGAATTTCCAGCCGTCACTGTTCCTGTAACGGAGAAGGCTGGTTTTAATTTAGCTAGCACCTCTGCCGTGGTACCTTCCCGTACACCTTCATCCATAGAAAAGGTAATTTTCTCTTCTTCTAATCGATTTTCGTTGTTTAATGTACGATGGGTTACTTCAACAGGAACAATTTCATCTTTGAACCTTTCTTCTTTAATGGCTCTGGCAGCCCTCTCATGACTTTGGACAGCAAACGCGTCCTGATCCTCTCTGGAAATGTCGAATCGGTTCGCTACCTCCTCAGCAGTATGCCCCATGGACATGTAATATTCCGATGCCTGTTCTACAAGCTGTACATTCGGTTTAATAACGTGGCCGCCCATCGGAATTAAACTCATGGACTCTGCCCCTCCTGCGAGAGCTGTTTCACTATGTCCAAGCATAATCTTTTCAGCTGCATAGGCGATGCTTTGCAATCCAGAAGAACAATAGCGGTTAATCGTTATAGCTGGAACTTGATGAGGCAGTCCTGCTAGACCTGCTATGTTCCTTGCCATATTCATACCTTGTTCAGCTTCCGGCATAGCACAGCCTATAATGAGATCATCAATCGCCCCGTCATAACCTCCTGCTCTTTTCAACGTTTCTTTTATTGTTAAGGCGGCAAGATCATCTGGACGTGTATGTGCAAGTGATCCTTTTTTCGCGCGCCCTACAGGTGTTCTCGACCCTGATACTATTACTGCTTCCTTCACAGTCCTTCCCCCCTTCTAATTACGCAGCGGCTTGCCTTTCAATAACATGTGCTGCATCCTGGCCTGAGTCTTCGCTTCCCCTATTAAACTTAAAAATGCTTCTTTCTCTAAATCCAGTAAGTATTGTTCGTCAACTAATGTTCCTTCCTTTACACGCCCTCCTGCCAGCACGTAAGCTAATTTCTCAGCGATCTTCAGATCATGGTCACTTGCGTATCCGCTAAGTGCAAGCGACTTTGCTCCAAGCAGCATCGTGGCATAACCTTGTTCTCCAACCACTGGCACTTTTGTCCGTTTCGGTGCCTGATAACCTGAATCAGCCAACCCAATTACCTTCTGTTTGGCATCATGGAGCAGATGGTCGCCGTTGACACTAATTGCATCGCTCTGATCTAAAAAGCCATTCTCTCTTGCTTCTTCTGCTGAGGTCGATACTTTAGCCATGGCTATCTTTTCAAAAACCGTATTAGCAACCTTTTGCAAATCAGCATCTACACCTTGTGGGATATTGCGTAAATGTTTAAGATAAAGCTCTTTATTTCCTCCCCCACCAGGAATGAGACCCACTCCGGCTTCAACCAATCCCATATACGTTTCACTTGAAGCCTGGATCGCAGAGGCTGGCAAACAAACTTCCGCTCCTCCACCCAGCGCCATGCCAAATGGGGCAGAAACAACCGGCTTATCTGAATACTTTATCTTCATCATGGCATCCTGGAATTGCTTCACAACTAATTCAATTTCAAAGAAGTTAAAGTCCTGTGCTTCCATTAACATCATTCCGAGGTTTGCCCCGACACAGAAATTCTTGCCCTGGTTGCCAATTACCAGTCCTTTATAGTTTCTATCTATTTCATCAATCGCATAGTTAATCATTTGAATAATATCCAGCCCAATGGCATTACTTTGTGAATGAAATTCCAGCCCCAGCACTTCATCTCCAAGATCAATTAAGCTTGCGCCTGCATTTTTCTTGATCACTTCATTTGTTTCTTTAAGGCGCTTAAGGTTTATATGTTTCGTGTTGTAGTGCTGTTGTTCATAGGAACCTCGGTCATAGTAGTAAACATTTCCGTTTTTTTGTTTATAGAACTGTTCATGACCCTCATTCACCATCTGCTCAATCCAATTTGGTATTGTTTCTCCCTCTGCCTTCATTCTTTCGACAGATTCCTTAACACCGATTGCATCCCACAATTCAAATGGACCTAACTCCCAGCCAAATCCCCAGCGCATCGCTTCGTCTATAGAAGGGACATCATCAGCAATCTCGCCATATAACTCTGCAGAATAAAGCAATACCGGCTTCATAATCGACCAAATGAGATCACCTGCACGGTCCCCTTTAGCAGATACGAGGCCTTTAATCTTCCTCTTCACACCTTTTTCCTGCTTTGCCATTTCAGTAGCTTTTGTTTTAAGTTTCTGTCTTGGTTCATAGTCAAGCGTTTCAGGATTTAATTGAAGAATTTCACTTCCTCTTTCCCCACGTTTCTTAAGGAAGAACCCTTGCCCGCTTTTCGCTCCAAACCAGCCTTTTTCATGCATTGTTTTCATAAAATCAGGAACTGTAAACATTTCTTTTTCTTTTCCATTCACCTGTTCGTAGACATTATTTGCCACGTGAATAAATGTATCTACCCCAACTACATCAAGGGTCCTAAATGTAGCACTTTTCGGTCTGCCAATTAGGGGTCCTGTGACCGAGTCTACTTCTCCTATGCTATAATTTCCTTTTATCATTTCCTGCACGGTTACAAGCAGCCCATAAGTACCGATTCGGTTAGCGATAAAGTTTGGTGTATCTTTTGCCTCCACTACACCTTTCCCCAGGACATCCTCACCGAATTTCTTCATAAAAGAAAGAACAGCCGGGTCCGTGTTTTTAGTAGGAATCACTTCTAAAAGTTTTAAATAACGTGGCGGGTTGAAAAAGTGCGTACCTAGAAAGTGTTTTTGGAAATCTTCACTACAATCCTCTGCCATTGCTTCCACTGATATTCCCGAAGTATTTGAGCTGACTATGCTGCCTTGTTTTCGATATTTATCGACGTCAGCGAGTACTTTTTTCTTAATATCAAGGTTTTCTACCACAACTTCAATCACCCAGTCAGCCTCTTGAAGTCTCTGTATGTCATCCGTCATATTACCAACCTCAATCAGATCAAGACTGGCTTCGCTTGTAATTGGGGATGGTTTCTGCTTCTTCAATGCTTTTTTGCTGGCTGAGGAAAGCCGGTTTCTTACAGAACGATCCTTTAAGGACTTTCCTTGTTTTTTTTCAGCTTGATTTATTTCCCGAGGTACAATATCCAAGAGCAATGTTGGAATCCCCACATTAGCCAGATGTGCAGCAATTCCGGCTCCCATCACCCCAGATCCTAAAACCGCCGCGCGTTTAATTTTGCGACTCATATGTCTCCCCCTATCTATTTTTGAATGAATACTCATTCATTTTTTGGTTAAAAAAATATCCTGATATTTTAAATAGCTAATTTCACTATAAAATATATTCTGACATTTCGCAATCTTTTTGTAGATATTTTTGGTAAAAACAAGCTAAATTTCTGAACCCACAGGCAATTTCCAATTTAAACACAGTTATTAGAAGAAAGAAAAGTATGCATCTACATTATTAAATACTTTTTTCATATGAAGCTATTTCCCTACAACACCTTTTAGAACAAATGCCACATTTGCCGGACGCTCAGCTAAACGGCGCATAAAGTATCCATACCAATCGTTCCCGAAAGGTACATATACACGCATTTTATATCCCTCACTCTCTAGTTCTTCCTGTCTCTCCTTTCGAATTCCATAAAGCATTTGAAATTCAAATTGATCTTTCGGAATATTATGTTTTTCAACAATTTGTTGAGTGTATTCAATTATTGCATCATCATGGGTGGCTACTGCTGTATAATTTCCATTTAATAAGTGTATTTTGATAATTTTCTTATAATTTTCATCAACGTCTTTCTTATCTGGGAAAGCCACTTTAGGTGATTCTTTATAAGCCCCTTTAACGAGGCGAAGATTAGGGTTATAGTGATCCAGGTCTTCAATATCTTCCACTGTACGATATAGGTAAGCCTGCAACACTGTTCCTATGTGTTCGAACTCAGATCGTAATTCTTTAAATATATCGAGAGTCTTCTGACATCTTCCATGATCCTCCATATCAATGGTGACAAACACGTCTTTCTCTTCTGCAACTCTGAGGATCCGTCTCATGTTTTCCATAACAATCTCTTCAGAAATATCCAGCCCCATTGAGGTTAATTTTAAGGAAAGCTGAGAATCCAATCCGTTATCTGCAATCGCTTTGATCGCTTCTATACACCCATTAGCTGCTTCTTTAGCCTCGTTTTCAGTGTCGATGAATTCACCTAGGTGGTCAATGGTTACAGCCAACCCCTTATTGTTCAATTGTTGAATGGTCCTTACAGCGTTAGGAATGGTCTCCCCCGCAACGAACCGTCCAGCCCCAAAACGTAAACCATATCGCTTAGCCAGTCTTGTAAAAAAACGATTTTTAGACAAAAACAAAAAGAAATTACGAAGAAGTTGTTCCAACTAAAAAACCCCCTGCAACCATAGTCCAATCAAAGAGTTATGTCTTTAGTCAAACCGTAAGATTAAAGTATGACGACATTTTTGTAAACGCTATCACAATCATATCTTATCACTTTTTTTAAAAAATGGGTATTAATTCGCCCAAAAATTCGACAGTAAATTAATAAACTTATCTCATATTAATTATGCTTAAAGATCATACTAAAATGAATGATCTTAAGGAGAGTGAACGATGATGCAGCAAAACCAATTTGGACAATTTAAAGGATCGCAGCCGATGGCACAAGTGCCGCCTATTGTGAGTACGAAGGACCAGCTTTACATTTCAGATATGCTGTCATGGAATTTAAATGCATGTAAAAAAGCACATTTTTTCGCACAAAACTGCCAGACACCTGAATTACAACAAGCCTTAGAACAAGCTGGTCAAATGCACCAACGCCATTACGACCGTCTTCTCAACCACTTAAATAATCAGAACAAACCGAATTAAGGAGGAGCTTTGATGAGTCAAAATCAACCGTCTAATAAAATTCAAAACCCTGAAACATCTGTCCCTAAAACCCCGCAAATGAACGAGCGTGACTTTATTAATGATCAATTGACAACCGAGAAGTATATGACAGGCTCCTATTCAATCGCCCTGAATGAAGCCAGCAACGAAACACTGTACCAGGATCTATCTACCATTTTTAAAGAGACTCAGGATTGTCAGCGAAACTTGTACAATCTTATGTTCAAAAACGGCTGGTATGCTGTTGAACAGGCAGAGCAAACAAAAGTCCAACAATCCTATCAACAATTTAACGGATACAAAACACAGTTTCCATACAGTGTTCAATAAGAACAAAAGCCTGGCTCCATATAATCGGGCGCCAGGCTTTATCATGTTGCCGTCAACCCACCGGCTCATAGCCCTGGGCCTCAATAGCTTTTTTCATCAAATCTTTGCTTACATAAGATTCATCGTATGCAATGTCTACTTTTCCACTATTCACATCAACTTCCACAGCATGTACCCCTTCCAGCTTCGTTAATACATCCTTAACGGTTTTCTCACAGTGACTGCATGTCATACCATTCACTTCTAATGTTAATTGCATTGTTGTCTACACCTTTCCTTTCAGATTATTATTTATAAAGCGTATCTTTCAAGATTATATAAAGTATGTTCCACATAAAGTCTGCTCCCTAAACTCTTTATTCAACACGTGATATAATAGCTGAGATGCAAGGAGATGATTCATTGAGAAAATATATCTACATAGGAATCGCTCTAGGTGGCGGGGCAGGATCTACTATACGTTATTGGCTCTCCGAAGTATTTAATCAAAACGGATTATTACCCTATGGCACATTACTGGTAAATTTGGCTGGCTGCTTCTTGCTTAGTTTTTTCTTTAGTAAATTTATTAATTCTACTTGGTCTCCCTCTGTCAAAATCGGCCTCACTACTGGATTTATCGGGTCACTAACCACCTTTTCTACTTTTACTATAGAAAGTATAGAGTTGTTACAGGATAGTCTTTATTTAGGTAGTTTTTATCTCTTATTCTCCCTCCTTGGCGGTTTTATAATGACGTGGTCTGGATTAAAGATAGGTGATTTAACGTGATCTCTTCCATTATTGTATTTATGGGTGGCATGCTGGGAGCGATTCTTCGATATGAACTAAGTCGATGGCTTAATAAAGATGGAAGGATTCCGTGGGGGACAGCACTCGCAAATATATCCGGAGGATTGCTGCTAGGTTATTTGATTGGAGTACAGGGGTCACTTAACCTCCCTGACTGGGCCTGGCTGCTAATAACGGTAGGCTTTTGCGGTGGATACACAACCTTTTCTACGTTTAGTTATGAAGTAATGACCTTGATGAAAAAAAGAGCTTATATAGCTGCTTTTATATATGGGATGGGATCCACATTATTAACGATATTGGGGGCAGCACTGCTGCTTTATTGAACGAAAAGAAAAAGCCCCACGCACTGTGGGGCCGATTAAAAATTAACTGACGACTTCCTTTAGAACATGCATCTCTTCATGATCCAGAAGGTTCTTGTTAACCACTTTGTGAATTTCTTTATTCATATTTTCCTTGAGGTCTTTCGTTTCTTCCTTATCCCCTACTAAATAAATACGTTCCCATCCATGTTGTTTGGCTTGCTTGTCAATTGTAGGGGCAACACTTTTATACCAGCGATAACGATTAGCTTCAAATCGTTCCTGAAACTCATCTTGTTTCGAGCTTTTTGCCCCGCCAGATCTCATAGAGGCATCCGCATGATGGGGACCTTGATGCTGTCGCCAGTCTTCTGTATCTAAATCCAGTTCAAGCAGTTGGGTATCATGCAATAACCCAAGCTCTGCATCAATTAATTTAATTTGATTTTTTTGCGTTAAGACTACACCTGTCTTAGGAAAAGTTTCCTGCATTTCTTTTAATTGATGCAGTACGGGAGATTCTTCCCAATAAAATTTACTAGTGACGGGCATCTGCAGCCTTTCAGCAAACCAGACCGAGTCATCCGCTGTGACAAAAAGCACTACACTTTTAGCAAAATGTTGTTCATTTTCCTGAATATAATTATTTACTTTCTCTTTAACCGTTTCAAAATTTCGTTTTTCCTCGGAGTCCCCTTCTTCCTGAAGGTACGATTCAAAATTATTCAGCCCATTTTTCAAATGGATACGCCATTCTCCGCCTTGTTGATCAGGATCAGAAGGGTCGGTATTCAAATACATCGTAAAAACTCGATGAGGCTTCTCCAAATGTACATGTTCTAACTTTTTAATTTGATCGTTCAGGTTCATAAAGTTCATCGACTCCTTTTATTATAGAATCCGTTCTACAGAAACTATTTCCGTTTAAGAATTCGGTTAAACTTTGATTCTACACGAATTACCTTCCTATTCCCCTTTTAAAGTTCTGCATGCGATTCCATCATCACTTTTAAAGATTGGTTTCGCTTCCTCTTCCATAAAAATATCATCCCTTTTGATTAATATTCAAAAAAACAACCTGCTGTTGTAACAGCAGGTTGTTTCTTCGTCTTATTATTTTGTCCACTCAGCAATCAGATCCTGATGATTGTCGATCCATTTTTGGGCGCCTTCCTCAGGAGATTCTGCCTCATTCAACGCACCCATTAAGCTGCCTAGCTGCTGATCGTTTAACATAAAGTTATCGAACCATTTCACAACTTCTGGCTGGTCTTCCTCAAGCCCAAGTCTTGCCGCGTAGGAAATGTCTTCGGAATCTCCATAAACATTTTTTGGATCTTTGAGAAATTTAAGATCCAATTCCGCAAACGCCCAATGCGGTTTCCAAAGGGTCACTGCGATCGGTTCTTTTTCCTTCATTGAGTTTTTCAATTCCGCCATCATGGTTGGACCAGAAGATGAAGCTAGAGAATAGCTATCTAGATTATACTCTTTTAATGCCTCTTTAGTTAGTGACATAATACTAGCTCCAGCATCGATACCCACAATTCTTTGCTCAGGGAATTTATCTGACTGCTTTTTAAGATCTTTTATTGTATTTACATCTTTCATATAGGAAGGTACAACAATCCCAAGTTTGGTTCCCTCATACCATGTATCTCGCCAATCAATTTCCTCTTTATATTTTTCATAAAAAGCCTTATCCGTATGTGGCAGCCAGATTTCCATTCCGATGTCTAAATCACCGCTTGCTAAGGCTTCATACAAAAAACCTTTTTGTACTTGTTTCAGCTCCACATTATAACCTTTGTTTTCCAGGATGATTTTCCACATATTTGATACTGCGACATTTTCAGCCCAGTTATTCATCCCGATACTTATCGTACCTTTGTCGCCTGACTCCTCTCCTTCACTGTCACCGTTTGCGGAATCCGAACTTGATTCCCCACAGGCAGCAAGGATCAGGAGTGCACTTAGGCAAACAACAGGTAACCATTTACGTAAACTGCTCATAGTTTGTTTCCTCCTTTATTATTTAAATAACTATAGAAAATCCGACAAATTCAACACAATTTTGTATTTTACCATAAAATAAATTAAGTTCAAACATTTTATTCTGTACAAAAAAATAATAGTAAATGGCATGGAAAAAAACACCACCTCAGGTCATCCATATTATGGATGACCTGAGGTGGTGGATAATGGAGTAATTTACTTTTTGTGTCTGTTGTGAACTCTTTGATCTGCTTCTCGACTTCTTTCTAACGCTTCAAAATCTTCATGATCGGCAATTTCTTCGGAAAATTCTATATCACGCCCAGGATGTTTCTGAGCATCCGGTGTCTGTGGTAATTTGTGTTTTTTCTTTCCTTTGCCGCTGTTATGTTCATCTCTGCCCATTGAGATCCCTCCTTCACTATTGTTGGTCCTATTATTTGCCCCAAAAACGTTTCTATTCTATACTTACTGTAATTGAACCAGCTGTTTTCTAGGGTTCCGCAATTGTAACGATTGGACTGGACCGAGAGAAAACACACGACCTTTAGTCGTGATACGGAGGGACAAAAGCCCGGGAGATATCTCATTTGTGAGGTATCTCCCCTTTTCATGGTCAAGGAGGGAATTGAATGAATAAAGAATGGTTTAAATTAGTTATTGCGGCTTTCTTCGAAGTCGGCTGGGTTATTGGCCTTAAACATGCGGAAAGTGTATTAGCTTGGTCAGGAACAGCCGTAGCCATTTACGTTAGTTTTTATCTGCTTATTGCCTCAGGAAAGAAACTTCCAGTCGGCACTTCTTATGCCGTGTTTACCGGGTTAGGCACGGCGGGGACGGTATTGGCAGAAATTTTCTGGTTTGGAGTACCTTTTCAATGGATAAAAGTCCTGCTTATCTTATTTTTGCTTAGTGGAAGTGCAGGATTAAAACTCTTAACTGATTCACAAAAGAAAGAGGAGAGTGAAACCATATGAGCTGGGTTGTTTTAATTGCAGCTGGACTATTCGAAATGTTTGGCGTGACGATGATAAACAAATACCAGAAATCACGATCTGTCTTATCACTTACCGCAATGATTGCGGGGTTTGTGCTCAGTTTTATCTGTTTATCGATAGCTATGAAGGAATTACCAATGGGGACAGCCTATGCTGTATGGACCGGGACAGGAGCGGCTGGAGGGGCTATTCTTGGTATGATCTTTTTTGATGAGCCCAGGGATTGGAAACGACTTCTTTGTATAGGTATTATCATCGCAGCTGCTGTAGGTTTAAAATTAATCAGTTAAACTAAAACCCGCCCTTTGCTTATATACGAAGGACGGGTTTTTAATTAATTATGGATGAACAAGTCAAATACATATCCAAAGTCTTTGATATGATACTTTTTCTTTGTTTCCAATAGCCAATCAAATGTAGCTTCATTTATATCCTTAAATTCAGCTGACACGCTTGTCTCCTGGCTTCGGCTATTTTGAAGCGTAGCTGAGGCTGTTTGTAAGCTTTGTTTCGCATACCCTGTCATAAGATCGTTCTCATAGTTAATTTCAGCAATTTTAAGCAATGATTTATAGAGGTCTTTGAGATCTTCGATAAACTTCTTGTGTACATCAATATCAAAATGAGTATTACCTAATTGAAATTTGATCTCTACATCTAAATCAATCGTACCTGCTGTTTCCAACTCAACGTTTGTGAACTGATTCGTGCTGTAGGCATACCTGCGAAGAGTACGCTGTTTGCTTGCTGCGCTAGTTCCGTCTACATGAATCAACGCTTTATTAGTAAAACAGTACTCATCAGATTTTGATTTGATCAAGAAATAAATTTTCTCATCGTCTTCGTGCATCACATAATCATCAGCATCTACTTTATCATAGTCCTCTGGTTTGATGACGCTGCCAATATCGCTTAAACCTAAAGCATCTGTAGCCATCTTTTTAAACATCTCAAACATCTCCCTTTTAACTAAAGCTCGCACCCATTCTATCATGAAACCAAGTAAAATTGGTTAACTCCAATAAAATAATCCAAAAAATCCCACCTCAGGTCATCCATTTTATGGATGACCTGAGGTGGAATGTACTGGAATATCATTTATGAGCTATGGATGGTTTTATTTGCTGCTGCAACATTGTTGTTTCTGGTAATGGAAAAATAGGCTGTACCTAAAGCTATCAGAACAAATATCCCTCCAACCGATGCGTTGTGTACAACTGACGACTGCTCGATTACCAATGCTCCAACCGTAGAACCCAACGCGATCCCGAAATGAAGCGCGGAGTTATTTAAACTTTGCTGAATTTCTGATGTTTCCGGTGCAGAGTTAATCAAATAACTTTGCTGGGCAGGGGTAATAGCCCAGCTAAGCATACTCCACACCACCATAACGACTAAAAATAACGGCAGGGAAAAGGTGACAAACGGGATCATAAAAATAGCAATCGCAAAGACAACAATAATTCCGACAATGCTACGCTCCGCTCCCCATTTATCAGAGATAACACCGCCGACACCCCCACCTAATACTGCTGCAATACCAAAGATTAAATATACAATGCTTACCCAGGACGCGTTCAAGCCCATTGTTGACTTCAGAAACGGAGTCAAATAAGCATATAACGTTAAATGTCCTGATAAATAAAAAAATGAGGTCATCTGTGCACTAAAAATTTTGTGATTCTTTAACGTACGAATTTGTTCTTTCAATGGAATGACTGGCTTTGGTTCAATTTTATCAAGAAAAACAGCTACTCCAATCATCGATAGCAAGGTTAGAACCGCGATGAATAAAAACGGCGCACGCCAGCCAAAGGCATTGCCGAGTGTCAAACCAATGGGAACTCCCAAAACTAGTGACGCACTTACTCCCATAAAAATGGTCCCAATCGCACGAGCCCGATATTCTTTTTGGACGATAGAGGAAGCTAGCGTTACCCCTAAAACGACGAGCAATGAACCACTTGCTGCCGACACCACTCTTGCGATCATAATGACTGTGTAATTTGGACTCCAAAACGCAAGCAAATTTCCCAGGAAAAAAATCGACAGGCAAACAAGTGTTAACTTCTTACGTTCAAACTTAGCTGTTGCCGTTAACAAAATGGGAGAAGAAATGGCAAAAACAAGCGAAAAAATAGTAATCAGTAGTCCAGCTTGTCCTAAAGTTACATTCAAATCCTTTGCTATTAAATCCAGTGTTCCTCCGATTATTAACTCGACTGTCCCTACAACAAAAGAAACAACCGCCAACATATATACCTTTTTATTCATAATCTCATGTCCCTCTCTATATTGGTTACCACTAAGATGGTAACCAATTACCTTAGAAAAAACAAGGGGAATCGTTATACATTTTACGAATTGATTAAAAATGTGTATCCTTTAAACACTAAAGTTTATTTGATGAGGTGTATATATGCTGCAGAAGTTCGGATTTACACAATATGAAAGCCAAGTATTTGAGGTGTTGACTGCAAGCAGCGAACCGCTTGATACTAGTTCAATTGTAAAATATTCACACGTCCCCAAGTCAAAAGTTTATGAAGTTCTAAATCGGTTAGTCGAAAAAGGTTTATTATTGACCTCTTTTCAGGAAAGAAAAAAATTATATACGGCACTTCCATTAGACACGACGATCGACAAACTAACCCGTGAATTTCAGGAGAATGTCAAGGCGCTGAAACACCGTGAATATACCCTAACACCGAGCGATGACCGGGTGTGGACAATCCAGGATCATCCAGCCATCACTTCGCTGACCACGGGCCTTATTAGCCGTGCCGAACAATCGATTTATTTATCCGGTTGGAGTGATGATATCCAGCCGCTCCTCTCGGAATTAGAACGTTTAAATGATCAGCATATTAAAATTGAAGTTCTATCAGTAGGAGAAGTGAACACATTCCTGAGTGATATCCATATCCTTGTTCCAATGGAGAAGCATGAAGCGTTAGAAAGACATAAGCTGATCATCATTGATGAAAAAGAAATTCTATTTGCCGGATTAGAACAAGATACCTGGCAAGGAATCAAAACCATGTCTAAACCGCTCGTTAAGTTTTTCACTGAATTCTTCTTTCACGACGTAGCCCTCACGGAAATCACTAAAAAGTATGAAAACACCCTTATGAAAGATGAGAAAATCAAAAACATCTTAATGAAACTAAGATACTAAATAACCCCTTTATTTACCACCTCAGGTCATCCAGATATTGGATGACCTGAGGTGGTAAAATTATTACATTAAATCGCAATAAAAAAGCCGCGATGAACACTTCATCGCGACTAAAATGGTAACAGCTTTCTTCTATATAATCTAATGATCATCTCAATAAAGAACGGTGAGAATCGTTTTGGAAAAAACCGTTTCTGGTAATATGAATAATAGGCTTTTTTCAGATCTGGCCAATGCGGGCATTCCTTCTCTTGAGTAAACCTGACCACATCAATAACTTTTATCCGCTGATCATTTGTCAACATGATATTTCGTAAGTGAATATCAGAAGGATTGAGTCCTTTACTGCGGGCGAAATCAAGCGCTTCATCAACCATAGCTACCATATTAGGAGTAATGGGAATACCGCTCACTAAACAATCATAAAAAGTGATGCCATCTAAATACTCAAGAACTAAGTACCCTTCTCCCACTTCGATCAGTTCTGGAAAATAATCATAGTTGGAAAGCTGCTCATAAATTTCACCTTCCTTTTCAGCAAGTACTTGCTGTTCGGAGTAAAAAACTTTAACAGCCTTCATTGTTCCTTTTATTCGGAATACGGCCGCACTTCTTCCCTGACCTATTAGCTGGAGCTCATCAGGTATTTTTATGACTTGCTCTCCGTCAATTTGAACGGTACTGACCAATTCTTTGACCGTTTTCATATCTATCCCCTCATTAGCATTCCTCTAATATCTGTCTCCTTTATTATAGCAAACCTTTAAAAATTATTATTACAATATGTTTTAAGATTTAAATTATGTAACCGAAAAAGCTGCCAAGAAGGCAGCTTTTTCAAATCAATCATCTTGATCTTGTTCATATTCAATCACTTCACCGGATTGTCCATGGACCTTCACTTCGTATTCAGCGTCCCCATCCTTAAATTCAAAGGAATAATGGCCATCATCTAATTCAGCTTCAAGTAATTTGCCTTTAGCCTCTTTCTTAGCAATAGCTGTTGCTTCATCCATGGACAACTTAACATTTGTATTAGTCTCATTATCCGAATCGTCACCAGCATCTTGCTCATCATCACGATCGACTTCAATGATTTCACCATTTTTCGCATCCACATCTACATCTGTTTCTACACCATTTTCCTCTTTAACTTGAATATCATACAAGAGTTGGCCGTCATCGGTTTCCTTTTCAACTTTTTCGACTGTACCCTTAATCTCTTTCTCAACGATTTCCTTCGCTTCGTCTGTAGTAATTGAAGTTTTTTGATTAGATGTATCTGCCCCTGTCGCAGCAGTTACTCCAATAGCGCCACCTAATACTACAACTCCAGCCATACCGACAATCATTAATTTTCGCTTCATTACATAATTCCTCCTTTATTTAAGTTCTACTCTTAATATAATCAAGAAAAATGAGAGACCCCCTAGAATGAAATGAGAAATTCATGAGAAATGCAAATTGTTTTTTGGAACAACATTCTAAACTAGAAATCAGGTCAACTTTTGTCAAAAAACACTGGCTTCGCTCTCTAATCGTCCCAGCTTAATTTGATCTCCCCTGTAATCGCATTAATTTGCACCGTAGCTTCCGCCTCGTCACCACGCTCAATATCAATCAAGTAATAAAACTGACCATCCTCTTCCTCATACTCCATATCTTCAACGGTTCCTGAAACTTGTTGCAAAGCAAGTTTCTGCGCTTGTTCCTCCGTTATCGGAGGGTTAGTTCCTTGCAGTGGCTGCTCCTGTTTTTGATTAGCGTATTGATTTTCCTCTGTAACCATCTGTTCTTTAATTACTTCACCTGTTTCAGAAATCGTCAGTTTCATTTTTTTATGTTCTAGCTTGACCTCCACCTCATACCGTGACTGTTCCTTTTCTTTCCGCTCCGTAAAGGAGGTGATTTCACCATTGTATCTTTGTTCGATTTGTTTTCTGATTTTAGCCTCGATCGATTCTGACTGGTTGGTTGTCAAGCGTTCCATATGATTGATCTCACTTGTCTTTTTATCTATTCGGATTTCATATTGCCCTGTTTTTCGTTCCAAAGTGAAAATAAATTCTTCGCTCGTCTGGTCCACTTCAACAACCTTTCCTTCATACTGACTTCCGACCTGGTCCTTTGCCTCACCGACAGACAAAGCTTCAGCAGACGTGAGGCTCTCGAGAATCTGCCACACCAGCAAGGTAAAGAGGGTAAGTATCCCTAGAGAGAGCAGGATCCTCGTTATCTTCTTTTTCACTGTTATGCCTCCCATCCGTTTTACTTTTACCATACAAAATTAAAATGAGAAATCACTGAGAAAGAGGCAGTTTTATCGTCGCTTTCGTCCCTGCTTTTTCTTCACTGTGCAGATGTAGTTCCGCATCCATCACCTGCGCCAAATCTCTAGCCAGGGCTAATCCCAACCCAAAGCCTCCAGATTTTCTAGTTCGAGCTTTATCCACCCGATAAAAACGGTCAAACACTCTTACTAAATCATCTTTGCTAATGCCGATTCCGTAATCGGTAATGTGGATATAAGCTTGATCTTTCTCCCTATACGCTTCTACTTGAACCTCTTCCTCACTGTACTTTCTTGCATTGTCCATGAAAATATAGAGAAGCTGCTTCAATTTCTGTGCATCCGCTAACACAATCAAATCTTCCTCAACGAATACCTCTACCCTTCGTTTATAAGCTTTTTCAAAAGCTCGTACACTTTCTTGTAAAAATGCTCCAAGTTCAATATCCGTTATGTCTGCATTCCAGTACTCATCATGTTTTGCTAATACCAGAAGTTGTTGTGTTAAATCTTTCATCCGTACCGCTTCAGAATGAATGGCTTCAATCGATTCATCAAAAAGCTCTGCATCCTGTCTGCCTCGCCGTTTCAGCAAACTCGAATACGATTCAATAACCGTTAATGGAGTCTTTAATTCATGGGAGGCATTTGATACAAACTGCTCCTGTTTTTCATAATTGGACTGTAGAAGGTTTATCATTTCATTAAATGTTTCCCCCATTACATACAGTTCATCACTTGATTTCTCTGGAAGGTCAAGCTGTTTAAATCGTCCACTTTCACGTATTTCCTGCATCGTGTTCGTCATCGATGTGATCGGTCGCGTAATCAAATTACTTAAAAACCTTGCGGATATAAATAGTGGAATGATCGCAACCAGAGTGACTATGATGAGAACAATTTGTAGTACTTGTAAATTCCGTTCTGTAGTTTTCAGGCTCTCAACAACCTGCAAGGCAGCCACCTCTCCAGTTGACCAAATAATGGGCACCGAAACCATGGCGTGCTTAGTCTCTTTATAATCAATAACCTTGGACACTTCTTCGGGGTAAAATGGTATAGAGCCTTCTCGTAGGCTGCTATAGCCTGGGGACGCCGACCCTGGCCCTACATCATCCTTCATAACGATTTGCACAATTCCATTTACAGGTACATAAGCGCGTAAAAGCTTAGAAACTGGCAAGCTCGGTTGATTACTATTCAGAGCTGCTACAATCTGCTCAGCTTCGGTCTCTGTCTGTTCTAATTCACTTGAATACATGATTCGGCTAAAAGAAAAATAAACCGCTACATTAATCAGAACGAGTAGGACCACAAACAGTACCGTCGTGTACAAATGAATTCTATTTCTTAACTTCATCGCGGTCCCTTTAGCACGTAGCCGACCCCACGAACTGTTTGAATTAATGCAGGATCATAAGGTTTATCCATCTTATTTCGTATGTAACGAATATACACGTCAACTACATTCGTATCTCCATAATAATCATAGCCCCAAACCGCATCTAAAATTTGCTCCCGATTCAGCACCTGACGTTTATTTTTCATTAAATAAGCAAGCAAATCAAACTCCCTTGGTGTGAATTCGATGAGATCACTTTTTCTGAAGACTTCATGTGTTTGCTCATTAAGACGTAGATCCGCCACCTCTATCCAAGCCGCTGACTCATCATCCGCAGAGTTGGAATGATTTCTTAAGGCAGCACGAACTCTTGCCAGCAGTTCCTCTATTTGAAAAGGTTTCGTTATATAATCATTTGCCCCTAAATCGAGTCCTGATACTTTATCCTCAACAGAATCCTTCGCCGTTAACATGATGACAGCCATATGCTGATCATTAGAACGAATCCTTCTTAATAACTCTATTCCACTTATTCCAGGCAGCATGATGTCAAGCAGCAGCAGATCCCATTGCTCTTCATGGTATCTTTGCAACCCTCCCATTCCATCAAAAGCTTTCCCCACTTCATATCCTTCATATGTTAATTCAAGCTCCAGAACCCGGGCAATTTTCTCTTCATCTTCAATAATCAATATCCTGGATTTTTCCAAGTTCATCCTCCTCATTCACCCTCGTAATTACCGCCATTTTAGCACACTTCCAGTCAATATTTTGTAAAATTAAAAAGCTCACCTTCATTTAAAGGTGAGCTTTAGGTACTATTTTTCCTTGTTAGAAAGGTGCTTTCCTTTATGGCTGACTAACCGCCCGTCTTGGTCAACTTGATCAACCTGAGCATCGTACGTGCCTTCTGTTAACGTATCAGATGCTTGTTCATGAGTAGTAGCTAACCCCTGAGATATATCATCCCTGCGCTCATAATCGGCTGATTCATACCGACGGTCACCAATCGTTTCGTACTTCTTGTTTTGTTTACTCATCACATAACCTCCTCGACCACAGTCCTAGCATTCGCAAAATGCTTAAGAATAACCACCTAACCTCCTGCAAACAATAGATATATTGCAAAAATAAGAAGAGGAGACTATACGATGAAGGCTGTGACTTATCAAGGGGTTAAAGATGTTAAGGTGAAAGAAGTTCCGAACGCCTCCCTCCAGAAAAAAGACGATATCTTAGTCAGGATTACAAATACGGCAATATGTGGCTCCGATTTACACTTAGTCCATGGAATGATCCCTCACACTCCAGAAGACTATATTATCGGTCATGAACCGATGGGCGTGGTTGAAGAAGTTGGTCCAGAAGTCAACAGGGTAAAAAAGGGGGATCGTGTTATCATCCCGTTTAACGTCTCGTGCGGGGAGTGTATGTACTGTAAGATGGACCTCGAAAGTCAATGTGATAATGCTAACGCCTACGGAGAAGCAGGAGCTTATTTTGGTTATTCGGAAACATACGGTGGATATCCTGGCGGGCAGGCAGAACTCCTGCGTGTACCTTATGGAAATTTCACCCCATTTGTTGTCCCTGAAGACAGTGAACTTGAAGATGAGAAGGTGCTTTTCTTATCTGATATTATCCCGACAGCTTACTGGGGTATTGAACAAGCGGAAGTCAAACAAGATGACACTGTTGTCATCCTAGGCTGCGGTCCTGTCGGCCTATTGGCACAGAAATTCGCCTGGATGAAAGGTGCCAAACGAGTGATTGCAATTGATTACGTTGGTTACCGTTTAGAGCATGCTAAACGCACCAATCATGTCGAGGTATTTGATTTTTCAAAAACAAAAGACCTTGGAGCTCACATTAAAGAAATAACAGGTGGCGGAGCAGATGCAGTAGTGGACTGCGTCGGAATGGATGGGAAGAAAAATGTTGCAGAAATGGTCGAAAGTGCCCTGAAATTACAAGGAGGAGCAATGGGGGCCATTCAGCTAGCGAGTAAAGTTGTAAGAAAAGGTGGCACGGTTAGCCTAGTAGGGGTTTATGGAACACGATATAATCAGTTTCCGCTCGGTGATTTTTTTGCTAGGAACATTACATTAAAAATGGGACAGGCACCAGTCATACATTTTATGCCTGAGCTGTACAAAATGATAAAAAATGAGGAGTTCGACCCAACAGATATCATTACTCATAGACTACCACTTGATAAAGCAGAACATGGTTATGATATTTTTGATGAAAAACATGATGATTGCATAAAAGTTATCCTGAAACCATAAATGGATAAGCCGTTAAGTAAGAGTCTATACTAAAACGTGGAGGTGCAAGCCATGAGCAAAAAGAGCAATTCTGAGAAACGAAAGGTTCAGCCAACCGTAAACAAACAAGGTTTGACAGAGGATGTAGCTGACCAGCAGCCAGATTCGCAGTTAGAACAGCGAACAAAAAGAAGAAATACTAAATAAGAAAAAAGCTGACTTTCATAGTCAGCTTTTTTCCCTTTCCAGCATCTCCTTCACAAAAGATGTATAACTATCCGTTGAATAGGACTGGTAAATGATCTGTGACAATCTAATCGGATCCCCAAAAAAGAACCTTTCATATAGCGATTGCCTTGACCCAAACGCACTCATACAAAGGTCAAAGGCCAACGTAAAGATCTGAACCCGCTCTCGCCCTTTAACCTCAAAACCCTGTAAATAATGGTCTAATTCAGTTCCTATTGCTGAATGAAACTGAGTTTCATCCATAAGAGTTACCATTCCGCTGGCACCAAGCAATTGAATAATTTCAGTAAATCTCGGATAAGTTTCCTGAAATTGGTTCACTGCGACATAGAGTGGAATCTTATCGGGAATCATCACTCCCTCGTCATCGAGACTTGCATTTGTCTCAGAAGACAGTAGTAACGCTTTTGAGGATTCAAGTCCTTTAATAATCTCTGCTACCTTGCTTTGCACATGCTGATATTCGCTAATATTAATCGTGTCAACGATCATTTGGGCAAGACCAAGAATAAACTCCATTTTAATCACTTGTCGGGACACAATTTGATGCAGAGTAAAGGGGACAAAGTTTCCTTTTATATAAAAGTCATTCGCAACCTTCACATTGTCATAAAAAAACACGCGTTCCCAGGGCACTAGCACATCGTCAAAAATAACAACCGTATCCATCTCTTCAAACCGTGAACTAAGCGGAGCATTAAAGTGTGAAGCATCTTTTACAAAGGAAGGTCTGCACGCGAACTTTAACCCAGTTGTATCACTTGGAATGGAGAAAGCAAACGCATGAGACTTATCTTGAACCCCTGGCGCTGAGAATACGATGATCTCATCCGTTATCCCACCCTGAGTCGCCAGTAATTTTGCACCTTTCACGACAAGTCCTTCCTCGATTCGTTTCACTACTCGTGCGTTCGTTTGACCTTCTTCTAAAAAAGACAATTGCGAACGGTTATTTTGGGGATTTACGAAAGTGTGAGTAAAAGATAGGTCATGTGAGCGTGCATATTCATAGAACTGTTTCAAATGTTCCGGGAAACAATTAGGTTTATCTTTTAACAGATGAACAGAACTTGCAAAGGCAGCTAACACTGTATTCATATAATCCGGACTTCTTCCCATTAATCCAGCTGAATGACGAGCCCATACTTGCACCATTTTCCGTCGTCGCTCAAGGTCGGGTTTTGAAGTAGGGATTAAATAGGACATCCCTATTCGCTCTTTACTCTTTTGAGTAGTGTATGTCATGACTTCCTTTAATCGCTCTATGTGCTGTAAATCATATAGTTCAGATTGGCTTTGAACAACTCCTTGAAAAGCAGGATGATGAGAAATCTTCCCCTTTACTTCATTTCCCTCCACCCACACCGCTGTGTTTAACTGATCAATCCCTTCCTTATATTGTTCCCCTGTACGCACCATCATGGCCTCACTCCCGTCAATTGATTACATGAATTCTAGTGCATAGTTTATGATGGGAATGATGGAGTGTGCCTGAGTAGTTAGCCCGTAAAAATGGCCCGCCTTTTACAGCGGGCCTCAGTTCAGGACTGGGTTATACTTTCACTTTGGAATTGTTCAGTTTCCGTCGAGCCTTTCAATGCTGTAGTAGACGAAGTCCCGCCTGTAATCACCTGTGCTACCTCATCAAAGTAGCCTGTGCCTACCTCCCGCTGGTGGCGTGTTGCGGAATACCCGTAACTTTCGCTCGAAAATTCAGCTTGTTGCAATTCGGAATAGGCCTCCATGCCGCGATCTTTATACTGTCGGGCGAGTTCAAACATTCCATGGTTGAGGGCATGGAATCCAGCTAAGGTAACAAATTGAAATTTATAACCTATCTCCGCCAGCTTTTCCTGGAAGTGGGCGATCGTCGCATCATCCAACTTTTTCTTCCAGTTAAAGGATGGTGAACAATTATAAGCTAACAGTTTTCCAGGATACTTTTCATGAATCGCCTCTGCAAACTGTCTCGCTTCCTCTAAATTAGGGTGTGCTGTTTCGCACCATATTAAATCGGCGTAAGGAGCATAGGATAATCCGCGGGCGATCGCCTGATCGATCCCTGCTTCCGTTTTGAAAAATCCTTCTGCGGTGCGATCGCCTGTAATAAATTCTTGGTCAATGGGGTCTACATCACTTGTAATCAAATCAGCTGCATTGGCATCTGTACGTGCGATAATGATAGTAGGCACCCCCATTGTATCAGCCGCAAATCGAGCTGATATTAAATTTCGTACAGCTGTTTGTGTCGGCAGAAGAACTTTACCGCCAAGGTGCCCGCATTTTTTCTCTGAGGAGAGCTGATCTTCAAAGTGAACCGCAGCGGCTCCTGCTTCGATCATCCCCTTCATCAATTCAAACACATTCAGCTGCCCGCCGAACCCTGCTTCGGCATCTGCCACTATTGGAGCAAACCAATCGATATCATCGTTTCCTTCCATGTGATGAATTTGGTCTGCTCGCTGCAAGGCCTGATTGATGCGTTTGACTACTTGTGGAACACTGTTTGCAGGATACAAACTTTGGTCTGGATACATTTGGCCGGACAAGTTGGCATCTGCAGCCACTTGCCAACCACTTAAGTAGATTGCTTTTAACCCTGCTTTAACTTGCTGCATCGCTTGATTTCCAGTCAGAGCTCCAAGAGCATGAACATAGTCTTCTTCATGTAGTAACTTCCATAGCTTTTTCGATCCTTTTTCCGCTAGTGTATGTTGAATATCGATCGATCCTCTGAGACGAAGTACATCTTCAGCACTATAAGGTCTGGTAATCCCTTCCCATCTATCGGATTGTTCCCATTGTTCTCTTAAAATGTCTGCTCGCTTATTCCCCATTGCACTTCCTCCTTAAATTATTCAGCTCATATAAATTTCCAATCAATACCTAATTTCAATGACCGTTATCAAAATCACTACTTTAAGGGATCATCACATTTGTTTGTTCACCTCACTGTTATATATTAATAAAACAATTAATCATAATGTTATATAACAATATGTCTAAAAAAATTTACTCCTCTTTCTTGGAAAGGCAGCGATTACACTCCATCATATACGTATAATTACTGCCTTCCACTTCGGAACCACACTGCGGGCAAGTGATTCCTGCATTTCTACGTGTTTCATTCATTTTCATATTAACTCCCCCTTCTGTATAACAGTTAAATTATTTTGTTTTCTGTTATAAAACAGTTTACGATGATTATTCCACTTTTGCAACCCTTGTTTTGGAATTTTCCGAAAAATAATTTAAGGAACTTCTTAAAGGACGGTCGTAACAGGCTTTCCTTACTGAAATAATTTTCTAATTACATGAAAAAGACCCGCCCCCCCTCGGACAGGTCTTCTGTTCTCATTATGAAAAAATCTCATCGATTTGGGTGATGTCATGATCCGTCAGTTGCACATCCAATGTTCTTAAGTTGTCGATGACCTGGCTTTCCCTTTTCGCCCCAGGTATGATCGCATCAATGGAATCATGTGTTAAATACCAGGCTAGCACAACATGGGCGACCTCTTCACCTTTTGACTCCGCTATCTCACGTACTTGCTCTACTTTTTCAAGATTACGTTGAAATTCGTCACCCTGAAATAGTGGGTTTTTAGCCCTGATATCATTAAAGGTATTGTTACGATCATATTTACCTGCCAGCAGTCCCGATGCTAATGGAAAATAAGGAACGAACGTAATGTCGTTGGCTGCAGTATATGGAAGTAATTCTTGTTCTGCTTCCCGTTTAAACAGGTTATATTCTGACTGAATCACGTCAACATAGCCATCTTTATTCGCTTCCTTCAGTTGATCTAATGTAAAATTGGATACTCCAATCGACCGAATTTTTCCGGCATCTCTTAGTTCCTTCAATGCACCAACAGCTTCATCTTTAGGCGTATCTTCATCTGGAAAATGAATATAGAACAAATCAATATAGTCTGTTTGCAGCCGTTTCAGACTCGAGTCAACTGCTTCTCTTAAAAAGTCGGGGGAGTTATTAAACACTACATCATCCCCTTTAAATTGATGGGCCCCTTTGGTTGCTAGTACAACGTCATCCCGCTTACCATGCTCTTTCACAACTTGGCCTGTCAGCTCTTCTGAACGCTCAGGACCATAAATAAACGCTGTATCTAAAAAATTGATTCCATGCTCGATAGCTGTCCGAACAACATCCTTACCGGCCTTTTCATCTAAATCAGGGTACAGGTTATGTCCTCCCACTGCATTGGTTCCAAGTCCAATTGGATTCACTTTTATATCCGATTTCCCTAAACGAGTATGGCGCGCCATTCTATCATTCCTTTCTTAATCATTTCACACCATACTTTCTACCACTTTTTTACACAGATAAAACGTCTAACGAACTAAACAGTGAGCTAGAGCATTCGTCACTGTTCCATATTCAGAGGCGTGCGGGCGATCCTCACCGTCCTCGTATCCATAATCCACCATACGATTACGATTTAAGCACAGTTTGGTAAACTCGGGTTTGAAGAAGTCAAACAACTTGAAACGGTCTTCTAAGTGGGGAAACTTCTTCTGGTAATCGACAATGGAATGAGATAACGTTTTCCAAAATTCCGTTTCAGGTAACAACTGATGGTTATCCAGAATTGAGGCCAAATAGCGCAGATGACAAATAAATAGCCCAGTAAAAATGAACTGTGTCAATCCTTCCGGCGGTTCACTCCTTAGCACCTGTTTCAAATCATCCGTCAGTCCGCGTAACTCCTCAAAAGGCTGATCACTAATGTTGACATCATCAACAAAGTCTTTCACAGCCAGACGATGAGGTTTGTAATCTTTTAAGACGAGAATTGTGTTTTGCCCGTGTGGGGAAAACACCGTTCCATATTGATATAGAAAATGAAGCAGAGGATCCATAACGACTTGAAGTAGATTTTCTATCCATTTTTCCGGAGTGAGACCAGAGTGCTCGATCAAGCTCTGTATATAAGGTTTCCCCTCAGCATCCTCATATAACAGGGCAGCTAATGTGATGGCCTGTTCACCTTCTTCAAGATACGAATAGATGCTTTCCCTGAAAATGACCCCAAGCATTTCAAGATATTGATAAGGAGCTTGTTTGAGCAGATCATAATTACGATGGTCAACATTTATACTAGCCACTTCCCCTGGGAGGATCACCTGACAATCCTCTTTTAGAAAGGGATCCTTCTCATAGATACCTTTAATAAATGATGTAATTTCAGGTGCGATCAACGTTCGCTCCGAGGGGAGTCCTCTATATACGAGTGTATTTAAAATGCTCATCGGCAGCTTAACATGATGTTTCTTTTCGTTTGTTTGATTAACGAATGTCCGGATCGATTGCTGTGGTAAATAATTATCCTTCCCCTTGCCTAATGGAATAATGTAACCGTAAGCCAAGTCATCTGCGAATTGTTGAATGATATTATTCTTCCACTGCCATTCATGGACAGGCATCAAGTAATAATGCTCCGGGTCGACATTGGATTTTTCCAGCTCGCTTTGAAACGTCTCTTTTTCGTCCGTCGTAAGTTCTTGATCAATTAAGGTTTGATAGTTATGACCCTGTACAGCTTGAAAGCTTGCCCTGTTGCGATGAACACCGATCCATAGTAATTTAACTTGCTTCTGTTGTTCCGGAGCATAAGCCAAATAGTCATCATACCCAAACCCGATTCTGCCTTTGTTATAAGTAATCCACGGATGGCCTGTCATCTTCCCTTCCAGCCAGGCATAATCTTCATGGATTAAGTCATCTGACCTCACTGAACCATCCTTCGAAATATGTGCATCAGCCAGCAAGGTGTGATTCAATTCCTTAATTAAATGACCAGCTGTTTCAGGTGACATGCCGATTAACGGCTGAATATCGAGAAGAAATTCAACTGCACTTGCTGCTTCTTTCTTTCTCTCGTCTTCCTCGACCTCAATAGAGTCTACCTTTACGTCAAAACTATCAAAGTACCGTTTTCGGGCTAGAAAATGATAGAATTTACGGCTATTCACAACCAATTTATAAGCAGTAAGCTCACTTTCTGCCACAACCTCAGGCTGAATCATATCTTCGTACATATATTCCGCCAGCATTTTTGCTATCAACTGTTTATTAGCATGCTTCCAACGATCTTTATCTAATACTTCC
Organism: Halobacillus naozhouensis; assembly: GCF_029714185.1. Lineage (NCBI taxonomy): Bacteria > Bacillati > Bacillota > Bacilli > Caryophanales > Bacillaceae > Halobacillus > Halobacillus naozhouensis. The sequence continues at coordinate 2,869,723 of NZ_CP121671.1, forward strand.
TTTATTTGCTTGGCATATAACATACGGACCCTTCTTTCTCTGATTGATTAACTGTCCCAAAGGTTTGGAATACACAGTGCTCCTGTAACGGAAAGACTTCTCTTCCGGCAATCCGATTAATAATAACTGCATTTCTATAGGCACCCAGCCCAAGGTCAGGGGCCCCTACTCCATGTGAGTGCATTTCTGCATTCTGCACAAATACCGAGTTACGTTGATTAATAATGTTATAATCTTCTCCCACGTTGTATCTGCCCTGGTCATCCCAGTCAATCAGATGGAATAAAGGAGATAGAAACTTCGGAATTTCTGTTTTATATCCTGTTCCAAGGATGATGACATCACTATCACTTTCAAATGTTTCTCCATTTACAAATTGCCGTCCCAGCAGCTTCCAATTTGATCGTGCTCCTACAATAGACATAATTTCAGACATCGCCTGTAAATGCACGTTCAACTTTTGATGGCCTCCCACAGTTCCTTCGTATAAACAATCGTATATATCTGCGATCGTGTCCATGCTGATTCCTTTGTAGAGAAGATCCTGTTCTTGTAATAAGGCATCTTTCTTATGCTGGGGCAATTGATAAAAGAATTTTGTATAATCTGGTGAAAAATACTCTAACCCGAGTTTTGAATATTCCATTGGAAAAAACCCCTTAGACCGGGTGTACCAATTGATTTCAGCATCTTCTCCTCTTGTTTTTAACAAATCAAGAAATACTTCTGCTGCACTCTGTCCGGATCCGACCACTGTAATCGAATCCGCAGCTGATACAGTTTTCTTTTTCTCTAAGTAATCTGATGTATGGAAAATAGTCTTCCCCACATGCTCCTGCAGGGTAGACGGTATCGAAGGTACAGATCCAATCCCAACTACTAGATTTCGCGTCAGCATTCGAGTCCTAGATTTTTGACCAAACTCCTCCACATGAACCTCATAAACTTTTTCTCCGTGGTCAAGTTGAAGTTCATGGACAGCCTGCACGTCCATATTAAAGCGACAATTATCAAGCTGCTCAGACACCCACTTGCAATAGTGGTTGTATTCTTTTCGTGAAATATGGAATTTCTCTAAAAAATAGAAGTGATACAACCGCCCGTGTTGCTGCAAATAGTTTAAAAAGCTATAGTCACTTTGCACATTTGCCAAACTGACTAGATCAGCAAAAAAAGGAACTTGAAGTGTCGTTCCTTCAATCATCATTCCAGGATGCCAGTCAAATTCCGGCTTTTTGTCAAGAAACACCCCATCTATGTCGTCTGCCTCATCTAGTAAAGCGGCAAGACCTAAGTTAAACGGACCAAGCCCTACTCCTATTAGGTCGTAAATTGGCTCCTTCTCTTGTTCATGAATAGACACTTGACCACCTCTTTTCAAAAACTTCCCGCTCGCAAAACATGAGCATTGCCTTTTTATCAGGTAACTGGATAGGTTTTATTTTTTCAAACCCGCATTTTTCAAACACATGAATCATTCTCGCATTCCTGCAATCAGGTTCTGCAATCACTTTTTGCGTATCTTGATACCTGAATTGGAACTTCACCATAGCTTTCAATAAACGAAGCGCTAGTCCTTTTCCCAGATACTCCTTTTCACCGATTAACAAATGAATGCCTTGATCAAAAGGTTCTGCCTGATAGCTTCCTTCCACTACATCCCCCTTCACCCAGTAAGATTCCCAATAGCTCATCGGCTCGCCGTCTAATAATCCGATATATGTCCTCTGGTGCTGGTCAGAAACGTTTTTTTCCATATGCTTAAACAATGCTTCTTCAGATATATTTAATTGCCAGAACGGGATCACATGCTCCTGATGCATCCATTTCATAATAAACGGGAAATCCTTCTCCAGCTCAATGGGCCTAAATGCGATAGATTGGTTGATCGTTTCATCCAAAACCTCATATTCCATGTACACTTTCCACCTTTCTGTAAAGAGGGTTATCCACGAGGGTATAGACGGATTGATTTTCTAATGATCCTGTAAGTTCATCCATATCGTAAAACCTGGTTAATAGATTAGCTTTACAAGGCAATTTATCTTCATATAAAAGGGAATTCAGCAAAGCTGACGGTTCAGAATACTCCTCTTCATGCTCCTTTAACCGTTCATGTAAAAGTTCCATCAATTGTTCCTCTGAGATTAGCCTTTTCATGCCAAAACTATTGATTAATCCAAACAAGTGATTGAGAAAAAAGTAATATCTGAACCGCTCATCCGCAATGTCATCGGCACAAACCGTATCACTTTTCTTATTTAAATCTGGCAGTATCTTTCTTAAGTGTTCGGCTTTTGATTGGCTAAAATAGTACCCCTGATTATCGCGATAATAAAAGTGAACAGGGTATCCATCCTCTAACTTAACAATTGAATTTTGCTGATGGGCTTCCAATACAATGCCATATTTCTTGTATAACCAGAGGAGAGGCTCTAACGTTAAGGACAAGTACCGATCAAACCAATCGTGGCTGACTGCTGCAGCCGTTCTGCCTTCATTCGCAGCGATTTGTTCGATCAAAACTTGCAATCGTGATTGTTCACTGTAAGCATGATCCTGACACAAACCCGCCACTAACGTAACCTGGCGACTGCCTTCGTAAAAAGGATTACGCCGTAAAACCACATCATAAGTAGAACCAGCATTTGGCAAAAGTAGCTTAAGATAGGCTGGGTCCTGAATAACCTCAAAGCTCGGGAAGGCTTCATATAAACTGCTTCCCATTTCCGTATCGAGCAACTTGGAAATCTCAACCCCTCTGTCCAACTCTTTTTGCTGGTTGACACGCAAGGAGTTTGTAATTTTTATCGGGATGGAAAACTTGTACATGAACTCGGAGTCTTGTCTATAGACTGTCCGAAATGATGACGTCGCTGAATACGGTGAACCTAATGGACCTATATATTCAAGTTGGTCCTTCTCAAGTAATTCTCTTACTCCCTGATCCTCAAGCATTTTCTGAGCCTGTAATGGATGTACAGGGAATAGGACAGCGTTGTTCTGTTCATTCAAAATTTGCTCGATCATCTCCTGTGATATCTCAGGATCATCTTGAAGTTGGTTAATCATTTGCAGGCCTGCTGAATGTTGCAAGGAACTGTCCTGAATAATTACGTCTTGTTCTGCTTTAAAATAGTGAAGCTGAAATTCGCCTTTCATTTCTGGTGAATAAAGATTGTCTTCCTTTTCCGTTATCCCCTGTTTACTTTTAGGAGTAGGATGCAGCAAATGTCCTAATAGTAAGGATTGTTCCGCTTCGATAAAATCAAAATCACCTTGAACTAGACGGTCCGAGTCTCCTTTACGACTTTCAATATATTTGTTTAAATTCTGACAACTCAAGATGACTCGGAGCATCAGTTCATCCTGCGTGTTCCCACGACCGTGATTTAGTGAAAGCTCCTTCGTAATCAAGGCGACTAATGAAATATAATCAAGGGGGAGAAGCACCCCGTCTTCTCCTGGCTGCATATAAAAGGGAAAAGCAAATTGATGGCGACCGGTAAGTGACCAATAGCGGACAGGAAAGATAAGTGTTAAGTTTTGATGAGACAATTCACATGCGATGACTCGCTCTTCCACTGTCGTCATTCGTGGAAAGTCGCTGCTGTTCATTAATTGAAAATGACCGGTTTCACGTACATAACAATTCGCGAAGCTTTGCATGGTAACCTGTTCGGCAGTTCTTTTGACTTCATTCATTGAGTTATCCTCCTTGTTTTAATCTCATTAAAACCCAGCACCTCTATGTCTTTCAAAATAGCATCGATATCTTGAATCTCCGTTCTAGGATTTAACAAAGTGAACTTCAAATAGATATCCTCTTGAACCTTAGTTTTTGCAATAGCAGCCATTCCTTGTTCAAACAACTGCTGCTGGATAGAACGATTCAGTTCATTTATTTCCTTCCTGGCGATCCCCCTTGGTTGAAAGCGAAAAACGATCGTATTTAGTTCAGGAGTCTGATTTAACACATGAAAATGGTCTAAATCCTCTAGAAGCTGTGCGGATTGATTGGCTACCACGAAAGTATGGTCAATCATTTCAGCAAAACGATCGGTTCCTACAGTTCTAAGGGAAACAAACAGTTTGAAAGCATCGAATCTTCTTGTCGTTACAACTGATTTGTTGACTAGATTAGTAATTCCCTCTTCTTCATCTGCTTCAGGGTTTAAGTAATCAGCATGATAGTTCGTATATTGGAATGAACGTCCATCATTAACAAGAAAGGCGCCACAACTGATCGGCTGATAAAACAACTTATGAAAGTCCACTGTAATGGAATCGGCTGATTGAATCCCATTTAATTTATGAGCATGTGTCCGGCTTAAAATTAATGCACCGCCAAACGCGGCATCTACGTGGAACCATAATCCATTTTCGCCAGCTACCTCTGCCAGTTCTTCGAGTGGGTCAATACTTCCGAAATCTGTGGTTCCGCAAGTTCCGACCAAGGCAAATGGCAAAGAACCTTCTTTCCTCAACATCTCTATCTTTTCATGGCAGTCATAAATACTTAGTCTGTGATTATGATCTGTCTCTACGGTTACGACAGCTTCAGCTCCTAATCCAAGTTGTGATGCTGATTTCTGAACAGTAAAGTGGGCATCTTCGGAACATAGAATTTTCATCCTTTTAAACGCAGAAGGTAATCCTTCTTGCTGGACATTACAGCCCCAATGCTTCTCGCAAAAAGAATCTCTAGCTAAAAGCAGCCCCATATAGTTGGATTGACTGCCACCACTTGAAAAGACCCCGTCAGATATTTCAGAAAGTCCAAAACGCTGTGTTAACCAGGCAATCATCTCTCGTTCCACGTAAGTAGCTGCTGTGCTTTGGTCCCATGAATCCATCGATTGATTATATGAACTAATGATCATCTCTGCCGCGATCCCTGACAGTAAAGGGGGACAATGCAAATGAGCCACACTTTTTTCGTGAGATACATGAAGGTTGTTTCTTAAAAAAGGTACATCTATTTCTTCTAATAAATCCCTCAAAGTCTCCCCTTGCCTTGTTGCCATGACCATACCGCTTATCGCTTTTCGAACTTCGTCAGGTCTCCCTCCCTTATAGGGCTGATCAAAATCCGAAAAAACTTCGGTCAGTTTTGTGGAGACGTGCTGTACGATCTCTTCATAAGCTTTTAACCCTTCAGCTCCTCTATGAAAAAACAAGTCATCAAATGCGTTGTACGCTGTCTCATCACCTTTCATTACTTGTAAGGAATGCACGGTTAACCACCTCTCTCTTCTAATCCAGCAAGTATGGATTCTTTTAGGATGTTTGCTACGTCGTCAATTTGATCTTTGGTGATGATCAAAGGGGGTAACAACCGAACAACACTTCCATGCCTGCCACCAACCTCTACAATCAAACCTCGCTCTAAGCAATTTTTCTGAATGGCACTAGCAAGCTCTGGATTAGCAGGAAAACTTCCATCAGAAGAGGGTTTCAATGTTGGATCTACTATTTCAACACCGATCATTAACCCCCTGCCTCTGACATCTCCAAGCTCCGGTATGTCCTTTTGCACTTTCGTCAACAAGCCCATTAATCGATCTCCCATTATTTCAGCGTGAGCGACCAGGTTCTGTTCCTTAATAAATTTAATGGTGGCTGTGCCAGCAGCCATAGCCAATTGGTTTCCTCTAAACGTTCCAATATGAGCTCCAGGCTGCCATTGGTCTAACTTCTTATCATAGATCACGACAGATAATGGCAGGCTGCCCCCTATGGCTTTGGATAAGACTACAACATCAGGGACAATACCGGCATGCTCAAATGCAAAAAATCTGCCAGTACGTCCAATACCTGTTTGAATTTCATCGATGATAAGCGGAATGTTCCTTTCTTCTGTTATTCGCCGCATTTCCTTCAGCCATTCTATATTTGCCGGAATTGATCCGCCTTCTCCTTGAACAACTTCTAAAATCATAGCTGCAGGCGGTAAGATTCCACTTTCAGGATCATCTAACATGTTTTCAATATACTTGCTGCTAATTTGATGACTTTCCTCTCCGCCTATCCCAAAAGGACAGCGATAGGTGTAGGGATAAGGCATAAAGTGTGTGTTTGGTACCAGCCCTTGCACCTTTTCTTTAGGTCCCAAAGTTCCGCTAATTGACATGGTTCCATGTGTAGATCCATGATATCCTCCATGAAAAGATAAAATTGTGCTTTTCCCTGTGGCGGTTTTTACAAGTTTCATTGCCGCTTCGATAGCGTCCCCGCCTGTCGGCCCGCAAAATTGTATTTTAGCTTTTTCGGTAAACTCTTGGGGCAAGGCAGCGTATATTTCATTTATAAACTCTTCTTTTACAGGCGTTGTCAAATCGAGGGTGTGGAGAGGTCTTTGATCTTTGATCACTTGTTCCATCGCCTCCATCACTTTTGGATGATTATGGCCAAGAGCTAATGTCCCTGCACCTGCTAAGCAGTCATAGTATTGTTTCCCATCCATATCTGTCACAAAGATCCCTTGTGCTTTATCGATTGCAATAGGAATTCTACGTGGATAAGAACGGGCATTTGATTCGCGTTGCTCTTGTGTATCTAATAAGGATTGGTTGTTTTTCTCCAGCTGTGTCAGCATAAAAAAACTCCTTTTCTAATTGATAATTATTTTCAATTGATTTGCAAAACAAGCATAATTGATAATGATTATCAATGTCAATGAACCTTGTGTACCACTTCAGTAACAAAGATTGAATTCAAATGTATGAATAATTAGAGATTTTTTCACCCTTACCGCTTTCCTTAAAAAAGAACAAAAAATAAGGGACACGCCTTGTTAAGCGTATCCCTTCAGAAGAAAACTTATCGTTTTCCAAGTTTTAAAATTGAAATCAGACTTAGAGTCTTTCGAACTATTTTACAGTCAAATGTTTGGTGCAATTATAAAGATCACATCTCCACTTTTCCTCTAATTTATTTACTAAAGTAACAGATGTGTTGTCCAGCCTCTCAACCTCTTTAAACCCCTCGTCTAAACCCGAAACAAGGTGTCCAATAAAAGCGCCGTGACTTACAATAAGCACTCGCTTATTTGGATGGTTGATAACCACATCTTTCACAAAGGACTTCCCTCGCTCAAAAATACTAGGCTGCTTTTCTATTCCCAGATCAAGATCACGCCAGTTTACTCCCCACTTCTCTATTCTTTCTTCCTCTATTGTTCCTTCAATCTGCCCGCCTGATGCTTCTCTAATTCTATGATCGATCAAAATCTCTTGAATGGATAATCGTTTGGCTATAATTTCTGCAGTTTGTTTAGCTCGCTTTAAAGGGCTTGAGTAAATGACATCCCATTCTTCATCATCTAAGCGTCCAGCCAACTTATATGCGTCTTGTCTTCCTTCTTGATCCAGTGGAATATCCGAATTTCCCTGTGCCCTTTTCTCTTTATTCCACGGTGTGCTTCCATGCCTAATCAAACCAAGTGTGGTCATGTCAGAACCTCCTCGTCACGAAAGTAATTCCTAAAAAAAGAGCCGCATGGGCTCTTTTATCAGATTAGTCTAAATCATAATCAGTAACGGCGCCTTTTGCGGCCGAAGACACGAGGCGAGCATATTTCGCAAGTACTCCTGTCTTGTGTCGCAGTTCAGGTTGCACCCATTCCTGCTTGCGTTTTTCTAACTCTTCGTCTGTTACGTCAAAATTAATCTGTTGTGTATCACTATCAATCATAATCGTATCGCCTTCTTTAAGTAGACCTACCGGGCCGCCAACGAACGCTTCAGGGGCAACATGTCCAATTACAAACCCGTGCGAACCTCCGGAAAAACGCCCGTCCGTCAATAAGGCCACTTTACCTCCAAGACCTTTCCCTACAATCATGGAAGTAATGGAGAGCATTTCCGGCATTCCAGGCCCGCCTTTTGGACCAACATTTCGGATCACAACCACATCGCCTTCTTTCACTTCGTCTCCCACGATGGCAGTTGTCGCATCCGCCTCACTGTCAAAAACCCGTGCCGGACCTTCGAAGCGGCTGATTTTCTGTCCGGACATTTTGGCTACTGCCCCTTCTGGTGCAAGGTTTCCCTTTAATAAAACAAGAGGACCATTTGGTTTAATAGGCTCATCAAATGGCACGATTACCTGCTGGCCTTCTTTCAACGGCTCCGCTTCTTCAAGATTTTCTGCCACAGTCTTTCCTGTCACAGTTAAGCAGTCACCATGCAGCAACCCTTGTTCGTGCAACAGCTTCATGACTGCAGGTACTCCACCACTTTCATATAAATCCTGCATCACATATTTTCCGCTTGGTTTCATATCAGCAATATGCGGAACCTCCTGGCGAATGCGCTCAAAATCATCGAGAGAGAGATCGACACCAGCTGAATGCGCCATCGCTGTTAAGTGCAGAAACGCGTTCGTTGACCCGCCTAGCGCCATGACGACCGTAACCGCATTTTCAAAAGCTTTCTTTGTCATAATGTCACGAGGATAAATACCTTTTTCAAGCAAACCAACAACCAGTTCACCTGCTTGTTTACACTCTTGTTCCTTATAGTCATTTACCGCTGGAGTAGAAGACGATCCTGGAATACTCATACCCAGCGCTTCTACAGCGGAGGCCATCGTATTGGCCGTGTACATGCCACCACAAGCTCCTGCGCCAGGACAAGCATGACACTCTACCTTATGAAGTTGATCATCATTAATAGTCCCCTCATGGTACTGACCAACCGCTTCAAATGAGGACACGATATCAATATCCTTACCGTTCAACTTACCCGGCTGGATGGTACCTCCATAAACATAGACGGAAGGAATATTCAAGCGGCCAAGCGCCATAAGACAGCCTGGCGTCGTTTTGTCACACCCTCCAATGGCAACAACACCATCTAAACGTTCTGCATTCGTAACCGTCTCAATAGAATCAGCAATGATCTCACGGCTTGGCAGAGAATAATGCATTCCTTCATGACCCATTGCAATTCCGTCAGAGACTGTAATCGTATTAAAAATCATCGGAGCTCCACCATTATCAGCTGCTCCCTGCTTCGCCTCTTTAGCCAAGTCATCAATATGTATATTACAAGGAGTTACCTCACTCCATGTACTGGCAATACCAATCATCGGCTTCTGAAAGTCTTCATCTTTAAAGCCAACCGCACGTAACATCGAACGGTTCGGGACCCTGTTCACACCTTCACTGATCACTTTACTACGAATACGCAAATCCTTTTTCTCAGCCATTGTCTCCATCCTTTCCTGCCTATCTAACAAAATATAATACTTTTCTATTATAACGATGATACAGATTTCAGCGTAAATTCGCAATTAATTTTCTGAAAATATGAAACTTTCCCTCTAATAAAGCGCTTTCTTTATTGTTCCCATCACCTTGATTTTTTTAAAAAAATTCTAACCCAGCCAGTGTAATCCTAGCCGGGTTAGAACACCGTATCCGTGTCTATTTAAATTCCCTGGTGGCAGCTACAGCTTTTTTCCATCCACTGTACAACTGTTCTCGTTTTTTAACTTCCATTGAATCAGCAAATGTATGGTCATTCCGCCACTGTCTCGCAATATCCTCTTTATTCTTCCAATACCCAACAGCCAACCCAGCAAGATAAGCTGCCCCTAGTGCTGTTGTTTCCTGAACAACGGGCCTCTCTACGGGTACACCAAGGATGTCACTCTGAAACTGCATTAAGAAGTCGTTTTTAACCGCACCGCCATCCACACGTAATGTACTTACATCAATTCCTGAGTCAGCTATCATCGCATCAAGAACATCTTTCGTCTGGTAAGCCAGTGATTCTAATGTTGCTCGGATGAAATGGGCCTTGGTAGTTCCTCGGGTTAATCCAAACACGGCACCGCGGGCGTCACTATCCCAGTAGGGTGTTCCTAAACCGACAAAGGCTGGAACGAGGTAAACTCCATCCGTAGAGTCAACTGCTGTCGCAAAGTCCTCGCTTTGCGGCGCATTTTCAATCAATTGCAAGCCGTCACGAAGCCATTGAATAGCCGAACCAGCTACGAAAATACTTCCTTCAAGCGCATACTCGACCTTGCCCTCGACTCCCCACGCCAACGTTGTCAGCAATCCGTGTTTAGAAGTTACTCCTTCCTCACCAGTATTCATTAGCATAAAGCAGCCTGTGCCGTACGTATTTTTAGCCATTCCCTTGTCAAAACACGCCTGACCGAACAAAGCAGCTTGCTGATCTCCAGCAATTCCGGCGATCGGAACCTCATGCCCGAAGAAATGATAATCAACTGTCTTGGCATACACTTCAGAAGATTGTTTGACCTCTGGCAGCATTGCTTTCGGAATGTCCAGAATCTCTAATAACTCCTCATCCCACTCAAGATCATAAATATTAAAAAGTAACGTTCTTGAGGCATTTGAATAGTCTGTTATATGAGTTTTTCCGCCAGACAACTTATAGACGAGCCACGTATCCATCGTTCCAAAAAGCAAATCACCTTTTTCTGCCTTTTCACGGGCACCTTCCACATGGTCCAAAATCCATTTCACTTTCGTCCCTGAAAAGTATGGATCCAGCAACAGCCCTGTTTTTTCTTTAAACAGCTCATTATGTCCTTTTTCCCGCAGTTCTTTACAAATGCCTTCCGTCTGACGGGATTGCCAAACGATCGCCTTATAAATTGGTTTTCCGGTATGTTTATCCCATACGACGGTCGTTTCCCGTTGGTTTGTAATACCGATTCCAGCTATTTGATCAGGCTCAACATCTGCCTTTCTAAGTACCTCAGCCACACAGGCAAGAACCGATGTCCAAATTTCATTCGCGTCATGCTCCACCCAGCCCGGTTTAGGGAAAAATTGCTCAAACTCTTGCTGACCTGTCTCAACAATTTCTCCTTTTTGATTGAATAAAATTGCCCTTGAGCTTGTCGTACCTTGGTCTAGCGATAATATGAATGTTTCACACATTTGAAAACCACCCTCCGATTATAGTATTGAATTAGGTTAATTTAGACTATTTTTTCCTCAAATTTATCTGCAGCGGTTTCATCTTTTTTTAATTCAGATCTCGCCGCACCGACTAGAATGAAAGCCATGATCGCACTTAACACCCAAAATAAAGTGGTAAATTCTCCAAGGAATAATGCCCTGTAGAAGACAGCACCATAGATTCCGCCCAAGACAGGACCTACCACCGGAATCCAAGCATAGCTCCAGTCAGAGCCACCCTTGCCGGGAATTGGCAGCAGGGCATGCGCGATTCTCGGGCCAAGATCACGGGCAGGATTGATCGCATATCCTGTAGCTCCACCTAAGGACATTCCAATCGCCACAATTAAGGCCCCGACAATTAATGGATTCAACCCATCTGTAAACTCATTTGCACCAATAAACATTAATCCCATTAATAGAACGAATGTACCGACTATTTCACTTACTAAGTTGGAAAATGGACTGCGGATAGCCGGGTCAGTGGCAAATACACCAAGTTTCGCTCCCTGGTCTTTTGTCTCCTTCCAGTGTGGTAAATAATTCAAAAAAACAATAACCGCTCCGATAAAAGCACCAAGCATTTGCGCACTAATATATAAAGGAACTTTCGACCAGGGAAATTCTCCAGCTGCAGCAAAGCCCAAGGTGACGGCAGGGTTAATATGGGCTCCGGTAAAATTGCCAACTGCATACACACCCATAGTTACGGCCAGCCCCCAGCCGATCGTTATGACAACCCAGCCGGCTCCCTCTGCTTTTGTACCTTTCAATACAACTCCACCGACTACTCCGCTGCCAAAAATAGCCAAAATCATCGTGCCTAACAATTCAGCAACAAACTCAGACATAAGTTCACTCCTTTTGGTTCGTTAACCTTATTTTGAAGACATAAAAAAGACCCACACTAAAATCCTAGCACTTTCCTCAGGGTAAAGTACTAAAATTAGTGTGAGTCTCCAAATCTCCATCACGTAGTTAACTTGTTACTTACAATTTAAACCATTGTGTAAACGCTGTCAACTGCTTTTACTAAATTAGTTAAGATTGCTTATTTCAGAAAGGATTTGTTTTATGAAGGATTATTTAACGTTCACTGAGATATAATTGTATAAAAATAACTTTGATTATTGCCCATTTTATTATAAACTTCAGTAATGAAGAAAACTTGCAAATAGGAATGGTGTTCATGTTTAATAAACAAAAAACGTACGATAAATTATTAGAGCTTGTAAAAGCAGATAACATAAAGCGGGAAGAAAACTTAAGGAATCACCTCTACACTAAACTTGGCGGCAAAGCTGACTTCTTTATCACCCCCACCACATTTAAGGAAATACAAAAAGTCGTTAAGTTTTCTAATGAAGAGAATATCCCTTTCACGCTGCTTGGCAACGGGTCAAATTTAATCATTAAGGACGGTGGAATCCGTGGAATCGTCATAAACCTTAAACACCTTGATAACATTTCTACAGAGGAAAATACTCTAGTAGCTCAAAGTGGTGCTCGTATTATCGATGCCTCACGGTTTGCCATGGAACAACGCCTATCAGGCCTTGAATTCGCCTGCGGAATACCTGGAACGGTCGGAGGAGCTCTCTACATGAATGCAGGGGCTTACGGTGGTGAAATTAAGGATGTTCTCGACTACGCTTACGTAGTAGATCGGAATGGAGATATCGTGAAGCGGCTGGCTACGGAATTAGATCTGGACTATCGTACCAGTAACATACCTGACAATGGTGACATTGTCATCGAGGCAACTTTTAACCTAAAACCGGCGAACTATGAAGACATTAAGACTGTGGTTGACGACCTTACTTATAAACGTGAATCCAAGCAACCATTAGAATACCCTTCTTGCGGCAGTGTCTTTAAGCGCCCACCTGGATACTTTGCAGGCAAACTTATTCAGGACAGTAAGCTTCAGGGAACGAACATTGGTGGAGCTGAAGTTTCTACGAAGCATGCCGGGTTTATCGTCAACAAAAATAATGCAACAACGACAGATTATATCTCTTTGATCGAACATGTACAAAAAACAGTCAAAGATAAATTTGGCGTCGACTTGGAAAGAGAAGTAAGAATTATTGGTGAGGATAAGGATTAGAAGTAAGCTGCGTATCCAATGGATGCGCAGCTTTTTCTATCTAGTAAGAAGGCGGAGTATCATAAACATCTTTAGGAGCAGGAGACAACTTTGCCTTATCCCCGTACGGAACAGGCTGATGGACATAATTAAATTGTCCTCTTCCATCTGGGGCAACCCCTTGAGCCCACGGACCGTCCGCATCTGCGTTCCCCCTAGACGTATTATAAAAATCATAGGATACTGCCTGTAACTCTTTTTCGCGTGGGAAAGTTGTAGGGACAACAACATCCTGAGCTTGCTGCTCGAGCTCATTAATGGCTTCTATCCACTGGTTCTGATGGGCTGTATCACGGGCTAAAAGAAAGCTTAATGTATCTTTAACCAAAGGATCATCTGATATAGTATAAAGACGGGCTACTTGAAGACGTCCTTGTGACTCTGCATTTAAATTAGCTCTAAAATCAGCAAGCAGGTTACCGCTAGAAATAATGTAATCTGCGGTCCAGCGATTTCCTACACTGTCAGAAGGCATTGCTCCTAGACCTGAAACGATGGCATGCTGCGGATTCATTCCTCCAAGTACAGCCGCCACTGCCGGGTCAGTCTTATAGGCATTTTCCTGCGCTTCCAGGGCTTCCAGCGAAGTACCATCAAGTAAGCGGGCGATTAACGTAGATAAGATCTCCACATGAGCAATTTCCTCCGTCCCAATATCCAATAGTAAGTCACGATACTTTTTATTGGCTCGGACATTAAAACCTTGCATTAGGTATTGCATCATAACCGATATCTCTCCCCACTGGCCTCCGAGCACCTCTTGAAGTTTTTTCGCATATTCCGGATCTGGACGGGAAACTTTCGCCTCGTATTGTAACTCCTTTACATGGTAAAACATTCAATCCTCTCCTCATATAGGGTACAATTCTTACCATATGCGAGAGGAAAGAATAGGTGTTTGTCTAATTATCTTTAAACTGGGCTTCAGCTCAAACAAATGGCCTTATCCATCTTACTATTCATTACTGAAATCAGGACTTTCTTCTTAAAGAATATGTATAAGAAGCTGCCTCTCAAAAAATAATACTCAGTGACACATCAATAAAGGAGCAGATACTATGACAAGTTTATTGGTAAAAATTGTTACCCTCCCCATCGTACTCATTTTAGCTATGTACTTTTTAGAAAGTGTAGATTATGGCTCCATTTGGCAGCCTATCATGGTCGCCATTGTGCTTACAGCCATCGGGTTAGTTATGGAATACATGTTCCTAAATGACGAAAACGCGTTATGGAAAAGCACACTTCTGGATTTTGTAACGTCGATTATTATTATTTGGGGGTTTTCTAATATCTTTACTGGTGCTGAGGTTACCTTCACAGGAGCCCTCATTACGTCCCTGGTTATAGGAGTGTGTGAGTATTTCCTTCACAAACACCTTATCGGCACGCGAAAGACCGCGAAGGTACCTGCCTAATTTAAAAATACCGAAGCAAATGCAGCTTCGGTATTTTTTGATGCTTGAATTGGTAAAACTTCTGCTAGTTCTCCGTGGGAAAGCAGGTTACATTAAAAATTGAGCTCCTGATCGTCCGTGCACATTTCACATACATCATAAATGTCGTATGTTTTTTCAGGTAAATTGTCCTCATCCACCTGTTGAATTCTGCCGCATACCTCACAAATCCTTTGATTCTTTGCCAATTCCTATCACCTTCCCCACATGATTACTTATATTAATCTTTTCCTTTAATGGGATAATTATGCAAAAGAAAAGAGGACACTTCACGCAAATGCATGAAGTGTCCCCTTCTTTATCTTCACCTATAATATTAGGTTTGTAATCGAGGTTTAGTTGGATCACAATTTGGCTGCTGAAGCTCCGTTGATTCTGAGAGCTTGATCAGATAATAGCATTCTTCCCTCATCATATGGTCAGCCATCAGCGGGGCAAATGTCCCTAATGCCTCCTTACTTAACTCTAACTCCTCGATCTCATTTAGGAAATTACTGAAGAGCTTCATTTCAAGGGAAACATTATGATTAAATCTTTCAAGGGCTGGGAATGTAGAAAGATTTGTTCTTAAAAACCCTGTCATTTCAACGGCTTTCAGATAAAAATCTTCAAAATCCTTCGTAAAATCGTCACTTTTTGCTTTAATTTTCTTTTCGATTCGATCCATATTATCTGAGATGGCTCCTGCATGGCCTGCAGCATCTAACAGCCATAGCAAATGATGATGAAGTTCATGAAAGACAGGCGGTACTTCTCCTTTTTTCAAATATGTCAAAATGCGTAAATACTCTTCCAATTCATTCACCATATGATTGATGAAAGTTGGACCCAATCCTATCTTAATCTTTCCAAACAGATGTTGCTCAATAATATGAAGCTTAAATTCCCTTAGCCTCTTTCCCGATTCGTCAGCTTGTTTGCTTAATTCTATCAAATCTCCTTCTGGAACTCTTGCCAAAAGGTGATCAAATACTTGAATAAAATGGTTAGCCATTTCGATTTCTTCTTTTTCTTCTGGTGCGAGTGAGTCATGGATAAAACGAGCGTGATCCCCTAATACTTGCAGCCAAAACCCATGTTCGAATTTAGCGGTTTGTTGAAAGTCTGCCATCAGCGTCCTCTCCCCTTTTATTCCATAATAGTAACAGCATATCTAAGCTTTTAAACAAATATGACAAACACCGAGGGGGATCTATGCCGTATTACTCCATTCATAAATGAATAATATTTTATTTTCTTTAATACCAGATAAAGAAAAACATGACACACAGACTGAGAGGAACGAATCAATCAGCC
This sequence comes from Halobacillus naozhouensis, assembly GCF_029714185.1. Taxonomy (NCBI): domain Bacteria; kingdom Bacillati; phylum Bacillota; class Bacilli; order Caryophanales; family Bacillaceae; genus Halobacillus; species Halobacillus naozhouensis. Next base: position 2,885,570 of record NZ_CP121671.1, read on the forward strand.
GAGTACAAATAATCAATTCAACCCAAATTGGGAAAATAAGTTAATTAAGTTGTTCTCATGTTCCATGAGGTATGATCTATATGAGGTAAATGCTGTCCGCTACAATTTACAACAATTAACAACAAATTAATAAACAAGCTCTATAATAAGACATGATTCAAATAATGTGGTATTAGAGAGGAGAAAAGATGACATGTCACAAAAAAGATCAATGGATCAGTGGATCGAACAATTAAATCAGGAAAGCTTAAAGAAAAACTTTGACCGACGAGATTTTCTGCAAGGAGCCGGAAAAATTGCCGGTCTTTCTCTCGGACTCGTTATCGCTCAATCAATGGGAGAATTAAAGGTGGATGCGTCCGCGAAATTCAGCAGCTATCCGTTTTCACTTGGGGTTGCTTCTGGAGACCCTTTATCTGACAGTGTCGTTCTTTGGACAAGGCTCGCTCCAGAACCCCTCAACGGTGGAGGAGCACCCAAGCACAACATTCCTGTAAAGTGGGAGTTAGCTAAGGATGAACACTTCCGTCACATTGTTCAGCGCGGAACGGAAGTGGCCAGACCAGAACTGGCTCATTCTGTACATGTTGAAGTAGAAAAGCTTCAGCCAGATACAGTATATTTCTATCGATTTAGAGCAGGTCATGAACTCAGTCCAGTTGGCAGAACGAAAACAATACCTGCGGAAGGTGCCAGTGTAGCCAGCCTTACCTTTGCCTTTGCTTCTTGTCAGCAATACGAGCACGGCTACTATACCGCTTACAAACATATGGCAAAAGAAGACCTTGACCTTGTCTTCCATTTAGGGGATTACATATATGAATATGGTCCAAATGAGTATATATCAGGTTCAGGGAATGTCAGAGACCATAGTGGGCCGGAAATTAAATCACTAGAAGATTATCGAAATCGCCATGCACAATATCGAACTGATCAAGATCTGCAATCAGCCCACGCTGCTTTTCCGTGGGTTGTAACCTGGGATGACCATGAAGTGGAGAACAACTATGCAGATATGATTCCGGAAAAAGGTCAGTCTGTTGAGGAATTTGTTAAACGACGTGTCGCTGCTTACCAGGCCTATTATGAGCACATGCCACTAAGAAAGTCTTCGATGCCACATGGTGTGGATATGCAATTATACCGCCAATTTTCTTATGGTGACTTAGCCAAATTCTTCGTCCTGGATACACGCCAATACCGTTCTAACCAGGCAAATGGAGATACTAGCTCACCTCAAACACCTGAATCTCTTGATCCTTCACGTACCCTTCTTGGAGAAAAACAGGAGGACTGGCTGCTTCACAACCTGGGTCAATCACACTCTAAATGGAACGTCATGGCCCAGCAAATTTTCTTCTCTCAGCGAAACTACGGTCCAAGTCCGGACCAGCCAATGTTCAGCATGGATGGCTGGGATGGATATACACCTGCCCGTCAACGGATTACCGATTTCGTTAAAAGCAAAAATATGAATAATTTAATCGTCTTAACAGGAGATGTACATGCAAACTGGGCATCCAACTTGATTGCTGATTTTAATGACCCCAATTCCCGTGTTTATGGAGCAGAATTTGTGGGGACTTCTATAACATCAGGCGGAAACGGTTCAGATAAGCGAGCAGATACTGAGCGAATTTTAACCCTAAATGAACACATTCAATTTTTTAACGATTTCCGTGGGTATGTTCGCTGCCAAGTAACTCCAGAACAATGGAAAGCAGACTACCGTGTTCTCCCTTATGTGACACAGCCTGGAGCAGATATTTCTACAAGGGCATCTCTTGTTTATGAAAAAGATCAAACGGGATTGAAAGAAGTATCTGAACATGTTGTTCCACAAGGGAAAAACATCTCTAATGAAGTGGAAGAAGATCGTCATAAAGCACATGGCCGCGCTCATAAAAAGCAAATTAAGAAAAAGAAGGATAAGCTTCCTAACTAATGTTTAATGAAAAGAATCAGGAAGAAAGCAGGGGGTATCTTCCCCCTGCTTTCTCTTTTTGAGTGGTGAGTAAAAGGAGGAGACGAAATCTAAAATAGTACATTCACAATTACTATTGATACTAAACAAGTACTATACATGTACAAAGCATTCTTTATATTGCCTTTAGATACATCCTTTGAATTAAATACTTTAGAATATTTGTAAGTCAGCAAGGTCAAAACTAGCATTGAAACGAATAAAAGCTTCATTTTTCCCCTCCTAACAACACCAGGTAGTTGATTGTAATTAATTCTTAGTAAAACTAAGAGCTCTCCTTGCTATTCTTTGTTAACTTATCCATCTTATTTTCCAATCGCTTCGATCTTTTATTTAGTTTTCTGAAGTTAACGAATAAGAATACTATAGCTACAGGAATAGATATGAGCACCAAAAACAATACAATTTGAACAATTATATCCCCTGTATTTAAGCTGCCACTTTGTGCCGCCGTAAATAAATACAAAAATTATTCCTCCTCAAATAGATACTTAAAAAACAAATCATAAAAAAACCCAACCACTCTGCATTTTAGCAAAGATTGGGCTTTTCTTGTTTCTAACTTCACGTGTAAGGTTAATGTCTTCAACTTTCAGAGTCTAGCTTTTCTAAACTGGAATCATTTTCAACAATGTCTAAAGTAAAATTAGTATATAACTTTCCTTGTTTAATGATATTTACGTCCCATTCCCCTTTTTCAGGCAGAGTTATTTTGGTGGTTGCAAAGGCAACGGGATTCTTTGAAACCGTTTCAGCCCCGTTCGTCTCCAATGGGATAAGTCCACTTTTTCCTGTTTCTGGCGTTTTAACGGGACCTTGCAGCTCTTTTATTTCTATATCTTTAACTGTAACTTGTTTATTGGTTTCTGTGTTTGTTGCCTTGATCTTTAGGTCTTGGCTGATAAAATCTTTTCCTTTACCCCAGAAGTAGATGTATAGGTCAGTTGGTTCTTTTAATGTAACAGGAACATTCAACAATCCAAATTCATTGGGCACTCCGATAAATTCGTGTCCGTACAAAATTCCACCCTTTTTTTCATTAACCAGAAACTCAGAAGGGGGAGTAGTGATTGTTGCGGATTTTCCATCATGATTAACTTGTGTGTTTACTAATGGAAGATTACTCAGTATTGAACAACCGCTCAAAAAGATTAAAATAACAACCAGTGTAACTCTTTTTTCCATTGGGACCTCCCGTTAAAGTTAATGTAGAAAATCTATTTCCAGCATTAAAATCTCTTCCTGCCCAAAATAATGACTACCACAAGGTAACTACATCCCTTATTTTATCCGATTTGACGATTTTTAATAGAAAAAAGTTTCAGTTTCACTACACAATATAATCTGGCCTGTTGCCTTTTAAAACTTTTAGGGCAATCCTCCTAACCGAATTCCATCTCCCCCTTATCGTTGGGCAATACCCTTCCCATACTTGAAGAGAGAACTTTTTCGAAAATACATTAAAAAAGCATAAAATTGCCAAATTGACAACTTTATGCTTTACATTATATTTATTGTATTCAGCCACCAAACTATGTATTGGTGGAGACGGTGGGAGTCGAACCCACGTCCGGAGATATCGGCACTCGGGCTTCTACAAGCGTAGTTGATATATTATCTTTCACTGTCCCTTCAGCCTATCAACGGGCTTCCGAGCAGCTAGCCTGATTAGTCTCTTCGTTTTTCCTCAGGCGGTGGAAAAACGCGTAGCCCGCTTCAGTTTGAGACCCTTCATCTAGCACACGGGCGATGCCAGGAAGGATCAGCTATAGACTACTTACGCAGCTACAGCTAGGTTATCGTTAGATTCGCCAGTTATTATAGGCAAATGACGTTTTACGAGTCGTCGCTCGACTTGCAACCCAAGCTCGACCTATCCCCGTCGAATCCGTAACGTCCCCGTTAGGATTAAGGATAGAGCATCAAGCTCTTTATTCACTTTTTGTTTGCGACATAAATAATTATAGCACATTTGCACTAAAAATCAAGCATCTACTTTAAACTGTCCTTAATAGCCCGGTCGATTTCACGATTGACCTGCTTACGTTTAAGATCCTCTCGCTTATCATATTTCTTCTTCCCTTTTCCTAGGCCAATCAGTACCTTGGCTACCCCATTTTTTATATAAATCTTTAGAGGAACAAGTGAATATCCCTTTTGCTGGGTTTGGCCAATAAGCTGGTTGATTTGTTTCCGATGAAGCAGAAGTTTACGGCTTCTAGTAGGATCATGGTTAAAAATATTGCCCTGTTCATACGGGGAGATATGAAGATTATGCAAATAAACTTCTCCGTTACGAATACGTGCGAAACTATCTTTCAAGTTTACACGACTTGCCCGAATTGACTTAATTTCTGTCCCTTGTAAGACAATACCCGCTTCATAGGTTTCTTCTATAAAAAAGTCATGGCGCGCTTTTTTATTTTGCGCGATTGTCTTTCCATTTCCTCTTGGCATAGCGATTTCCTCCTCTAATACGTGAATTTAATTGTACCAAATATCTGATGCATATCCAATTTGAATCTTACGAAGAAGCCTTCCTATAGACACTTTTAATGAGGTTATGAGATGATACTTTCACAAAAGTTAACAAAAGGAGCTACTACATTGAACTCTCAGGTCATGCCTATCAAAAAGCTATCGCTTAATGATTTTCATGCTGTTAAGCAAATGAATACAGGGATCGATGATGATTATGTAATTCGCATTTTCGACCGGCTAATTAGTTCCAGAACCCAGGAGCTGTTCGGACTGTTTCACGAAGGAGAGTTAGTTTCCATTGGGGGTTACAGCCTTTTCGGGAACAACCAGTATGCCATGATTGGACGGTTAAGAAGCAACCTTAAACTCCGCTCAAAAGGGTATTCTACTGCTTTGCTCACTCAATTAATTAAGGAACTAAGACAGAAGCCCGACGTTAAATGGATTGGAGCCAACACTCATGTTTCAAACGACCCTACCCGCAGAGTGCTGGAAAAGATCGGCATGCAGCCAGGCCTGGTCAGTCATTACCTGACCTTGACGGCACCCGAAAAATTAAATGGTTATACGCCAGGGGCAGTCTGGAAGGAAGTTTTCAATACAAGGGAAAAGCTCTCGTACTTACTCAACTTGTCAGATAATGCTCTCGGGTTGTTTCCTTATGAATGCTATTATCCCTTACCGTACGACCAAGTATTTTTTACGGAAAACTACTTAGAAGAAGCTTGTATGTATGTAAACCCCGATAAAACAAGGTTTGTATTGATTAAAAATGACCAAAAGAAATACCGCTACGCACATGTGAAGTATTTCTGGAACGATCATTATCAACAGCCTGGTTTTTTCGAGACCATTCTTGATCATTGGAATAAGAATGATGATAACTACGGATCCTGGATTGACTTTTCTGTTGAAGGGTTTAAACAAATTGCCGATGTAAGCCCCTATGAAGTCCAGGATCCGTGGATCCTTTATGATGTTTGGACTTAATCATTAACGGAGCGCGCGGGCGGCTTGCCGCGCGCTTCGCCTTTATAAAGGGCGATCTATTTCTTTTTCTTTCGTCCCTTTTTAGCAACTCCTTTATTACGGTAAAAAGGTTTATTTCCTTTTTGTTTTTTCTTTTTCTTGTTTTTTTTCTGCTCAGGAGCTTTAGATTGAATTTGAGTTGGACGAGATTTACGTTCCCGTTGCTTTCGTGGCTTCATCCCAACTACTTCAAAATCAACCACTCTTTCATCTAAGTTTACATTGACAACTTTAATGGTTATCTCATCACCAATCCTGAACATATTGCCTGTCCGTTCACCGATCATGGCAAACTGTTTTTCCTGAAAATTATAGTAATCATCTGTCAGGGTGCTCACATGAACAAGCCCTTCTACCGTGTTAGGCAGCTCTACAAATAGGCCAAAACTCGTGACTGAACTAATAACACCTTCATACTCTTCGCCGATCTTATCTTCCATATACTCCGCTTTTTTCAAATCATCTGTTTCGCGCTCAGCATCAACAGCAGCCCGCTCCATCTCAGAGGAATGTTTAGCGATTTCAGGAAGCTGGTCTTTCCAATGCTTCCGCGTTTTATAATCCAATTGATCTTCCACCAGATAGGTCCGGATTAACCGATGTACGATCAAATCAGGATACCTCCGAATCGGTGAGGTGAAATGGGTGTAAAATTCTGTTGAGAGACCGAAGTGACCAAGACTCTGCGGATCATATTTCGCTTGCTGCATGGAACGAAGCATCAGCTTCGAAATAATCATTTCCTCTTGTGTCTCTTTTACTTCCTCGAGCACTTTTTGCAAGGCTTGCGGGTGAATATTATCCGCTGATCCTTTAACTGCAAAACCTAAATTAGCTACAAATTCAAAGAAGTTTTGTAATTTTGATTCATCCGGGTCCTCGTGTACACGGTGAATGAATGGCACTTCCATCCAATGAAAATGTTCAGCCACAGTCTCGTTGGCAGCGAGCATGAACTCTTCGATCAGACGTTCAGCTACGGAACGTTCACGGATTTTAACGTCCACAGCTTTGCCTTCTTCATCAACGATGACACCAGCTTCCTTAAAGTCAAAATCAATCGCACCGCGGCCAAAACGCTTCTTACGTAAAATTGCCGCCAGTCCTTCCATTTCACGAAACATCGGCACAAGATCTTTATACTTCTCAATGAGTTCTTCATCATTGTCCTCTAGTATGGAGTTGACATCTCGATAAGTCATTCGTTCGTTCGTTTTAATGACACTTTGAAAAATTTCATGCCCGACTACGTCGCCACGGTTATTGATTTCCATCTCACACGATAATGTTAAGCGATCGACCTGGGGATTAAGCGAACAAATCCCATTTGATAATCGATGGGGGATCATGGGAATCACGCGGTCAACTAAGTAGACACTCGTCGCCCGTTCCCGAGCTTCCTTATCAATTGGAGAATTCTCTTCAACATAATAGGATACATCAGCAATATGGACACCCAATTTATAATGTCCATTGTCAAGTCTTTTTACAGTTACCGCATCATCTAAATCCTTGGCATCCGCTCCATCAATCGTTACGATCGTCTCATCCCGAAGATCGCGACGGTTACTGAATTCACCCTCCGAAATTTGATCAGGTGTCTGCCCTGCCTGCTCGAGAACTTCCTCTGGAAATTCGGTCTTGATTCCGTGCTTATGAATAATTGAAATAATATCGATCCCGGGATCGTTTTTATGCCCCAGTATCTCCACCACTTCACCTTCTGCACTCATCCGCTCTTCGGGAAACTTAGTAATTGAGACAATGACTTTGTGACCCTCTATCGCCCCGTTTGTTTGGCCTTTAGGTATGAATATATCATTGGGAATCCGTTTATCATCGGCAACAACAAATCCAAAGTTGCGGCTAGATTCAAACGTTCCGACCACCCTTGTGGTAGCACGCTCCACAATCCGGATAACCGTCCCTTCCGGCCGCTGGCCATTCTCATCCCGCTTTTCAATACGGACGAGTACCGTGTCATTGTTCATAGCCGAATGTAAATCAGAATGATGAATATAAACATCATCCTTACTATCATCCTCAGGGAGCAGGAACGCAAAACCCTTGGCATGCATTTGGATCCTGCCTCGGATTAAATTCATCTTCTCAGGCAGCCCGAAGCGGTTTTTCCTCGTCCGAACAAGTTCCCCCTGTTCTTCTAACTGGTTAAGAGCTTTCATAAGGTCCTTAAACTCGTCTGATCCCTCAAGCTCTAACGCCTCTTCAAGTTCACTCACCGACAAAGGTTTAGTTGCTTTTTCGTTAAAGTATTCTTGTACTTTTTGTGTTAACTCATTGTTCATATTAATCTTACCTCCTTTAAGCAAAGGACAAGACTCTGATCCTAAGACCAATCAAGGGATTCAAGAAACGCGAGGATGTCCTCATGGAGCTGTTCTTTTTCTTTATCCATTGTGATCACATGGCCAGAGTTTTTGTACCATTTGATATCCTTTTGATCGGACTCTAATTGCTCATAAATATAATTAGCACTTTCTGTATTAATCATCTCATCTTCTTCAGCTTGTACGATAAAAGCCGGTGTGTAGATTTGATCGACTTCATCATGGACTCTTGTGATAAATTGTCCAAGCTGTTTAAACATATCTTCTGATTCATCTAATAATTGCTGAACTTCCGCTTCAATTGTATCCTTGTCTTTTCCCTCTAATTGTTTGTATTGCTTCGCTTTAAACTGGAAACCCTGGGTCAGCTGTGTTTCATTATCAAAGAACATGGGTGCACACATTGTCACAATACCCTTAATAGGCTCTGAGTATGCAAGTTTCAGCCCAAGAACTCCTCCCAGTGACAGACCGGCCACTGCAATTTGTGAATACCCTAATTCGCGTAAGTGGGTTAATGCATCCTTAACATCTGTCCACCATTGCTCTGGAGTCACATCAATCAGCGCCTCTAATTCTTGTCCGTGGCCACGGTAAATAGGTGCATGACTCGTATACCCATGCTTTTGTAGAAATCGTCCAAGCATCCGTACATCAGCAGAATGACCCGTAAATCCATGGAGTAATAATACCGCACGATCTCCCGCTTCAAATGTAAATGGTTCTGGTTGTTTTATTTTCATATTCGTTTGCTCTCCTTACTTCAACTATTTCCTTAAATGAAAAGTTTCATTCTTGATTTGCAATGTTTCTATCTTACCAAATTCAGTCACAAATCACATCAGATTAATTATCCCATTCAAAAAGCCGTGCTTTTTTACATAAGCACGGCTTTTCATACATTTATTTAAGTCTATCCTAATACGTAAGCTGCCAAAAAAGAAAGGACAAAGAATAAGACGCCGGTTACGACAGTAGCACGATGAAGAACGGCATCGATTCCGCGTGCTTTCTGTTTGCCAAACAATTGTTCAGCTCCTCCAGAAATAGCACCAGATAACCCGGCACTTTTCCCAGATTGTAATAGCACAAGAACAATTAAGGCAACCGTATCAATCGCTAATAGAGTAATTGCAAGTGTTTCCATGATGTGCCAACACCTCCTAAAGACGAACAAGTAACTATTTTTAAATGTAGCATAAAAGCCCTTGATCAGCAAGAAAATAAAGATGATTAAAGGATATTACAAGAATATTTTCGGAAAGTTAAACATAGTTGCAATAGTCTTTGATCGTTTTTGACATAATTTTGATTGATGATGATTATAATTGGTTGTTTATGATTGATTTTTGTAAAGGCTTACCTTAAAATATAGTTAAAAGGATTGAGAAGGGAGGGAATTGATTGTTAACACCTGAACGACATCAATTAATTCTTGAATTAATTCAAGAACATCATACCGTTACAATCAAGCAGCTTGTAGAGCATACAACATCCTCTGAATCGACTATCAGACGTGATTTGGATCAATTAGAGCAGTTAGGGAAGCTTAAACGGGTACATGGCGGTGCCTCGTTAAGACAAGCTGCAAGCGAAGAACCAACACTACGAGAAAAAACAACCAAAAACCATCAGGAAAAGGTTTCAATTGCAGCCATGGCTGCCTCTATGGTCCGAAATGGTGAGTGTATTTTTATTGATGCCGGGTCCACAACCTACGAAATGATCCCCCATTTATCGGATAAAAACATTACTGTCGTTACTAATGGATTGAATCACCTTAATGCCCTTACCAGCCATTCAATTCCTACCTATGTTCTTGGAGGCTTCGTTAAGCAGCGGACTAGAGCAGTAGTTGGGACCATGGCTTTAAAAAATTTAGAGCAATATCGATATGACCAATGTTTTCTTGGAGTAAATGGTCTCACCCTGGAAGATGGTTTTACTACTCCTGATCCTGAGGAGGCAGCCATTAAACGAACAGCGCTATCTCTTTCCCAAAAGCGATTTGTTCTGGCTGACCACTCTAAGTTTGAGGAAGTCGCATTTTCACAAATTGCTGATTTGAGGGAAGCAAGCATCATTACAAATTACCAGGGTGCTTTATCCGCTTCTTATAAGGAAAAAACTAGCCTAAAGGTTGTGACACCATGATTTATACCTGTACATTAAATCCTTCGATTGACTATATCATGCACGTCGATCAAATCCAGCTCGGTGAGTTGAACCGCGCAGATAAAACGTTATATTACCCCGGAGGGAAAGGGATTAACGTCTCCCGAGTGATGGCAAGACTATCCGTTCAAAACACGGCACTTGGCTACCTTGGGAAATTTACCGGAAAGTTCATCACAGACTTTCTAGACGGGGAAAATGTCCAGCACCATTTTGTTGACACAGGGCAATATACAAGGATTAACGTCAAGCTAAAAGGTGATCAGGAATCCGAAATTAACGGTCCTGGTCCAGAGATAGATTCCATCCAGCTGGGTGAATTACTGGCAAAATTTAAAGAGTTGAACAAAAACGATATTCTCGTTCTGGCAGGGAGTGTGCCCTCCTCTCTCCCGAAAGATTTTTATTCCCAAATATCCGAGATCTGCGAAATGAATGGAGTGTTACTTGCAGTAGACACTTCTGGGGAAGCATTGAAACAACTGGTTGGGAAAGATTTATTTTTATTAAAACCAAATGATTATGAGCTTGGAACCTTGTTTAACACAACTATCGAAACGAAAGAACAAGCTGCTTATTATGCAAAAATGCTTGTACAGCAGGGAACGAGACACGTCATCGTTTCCATGGGCGGCAAAGGGGCTGTTTATGTAAATGAACATGAGCAGTTGTATGCGACCGTTCCTCAAGGAACCGTTAAAAATTCTGTAGGAGCTGGTGATTCGGTTGTTGCTGGATTTATCTCTGCCCTATCTTTAAACAAGGAAATGAAAGAAGCCTTTAGATATGGAGTAGCAGCTGGTAGCGCCACAGCTTTCCAGGATGACTTATGCCATCATTCAGACGTGGAGAAGTTATTAAACCAAGTAACCATTACCCCACTTCATAAGGAGGGAAAAACAAATGAAAATTACTGATCTTTTAACGACGAAAACGATTATTTTGAATATGAGCGCTGCTTCAAAGCCTGAAGCTATTGATGAGCTAATCGGTAAGCTGGATAAAGCAGGTAAGCTTTCTGACCGGGATGAGTACAAGAAGGCTATTGAAGCACGTGAACAGCAGAGTACTACAGGTATTGGAGAAGGTATTGCTATCCCCCATGCCAAAACTTCCGCAGTTGCTGAACCAGCTATTGCCTTTGGACGCTCACAGGAAGGTCTTGATTATGAATCCTTAGACGGACAGCCGACCAATCTCTTTTTTATGATCGCTGCCTCTGAAGGAGCGAATCAAACCCATTTAGAAACACTATCTCGTTTATCATCGTTTTTAATGGATAAGGAATTCCGAGCTAAGCTTGAGACAGCCAAAACTGAAAGTGATGTAATTGAAGCGATTAACGCGAAAGAGGCAGAGGAAGATGAGGAGGAAGAATTATCTTCTCCTGAAGGGAAAATCCTTGCTATCACTGCTTGCCCTACTGGGATCGCTCATACGTACATGGCTGCAGATAAACTTAAAGATACGGCCAAAGAAATGGGAATCAACATTAAAGTCCAGACTAACGGCTCAAGTGGTGTAAAAAACCGACTGACTGAAGAGGACATCTCCGCGGCTGACGCGATCATCGTTGCGGCTGATACTAAAGTGGATATGAGCGGTTTTAATGGAAAGCCAGTTATTGAAGTTCCGGTTGCAAAAGCCATCCATGAACCGGAAGACTTACTCAATAAAGCCGTCAATAAAGATGCTCCTGTCTATCAGGAGGATGGGAACAGTTCAGACTCGTCGTCCGGTGACAAAAATCAGCGAACTGGATTTTATAAGCACCTTATGAATGGGGTCTCAAACATGCTTCCATTCGTTGTCGGTGGTGGTATTCTGATTGCGATCTCTTTCTTCTTCGGGATTAACGCGGCTAACCCCGACAGTGATCAATACAACCGCTTTGCTGAAATGCTAAGTATCATTGGCGGCGGCAATGCTATGTTCCTGCTCGTACCTGTTTTAGCAGGGTTTATAGCCTCCAGTATCGCAGATCGCCCTGGATTTGCCCCAGGTATGGTCGGTGGTTTAATTGCGATCACTTCAGGTACAGATGGAACAGGCTCTGGATTTCTTGGTGGTTTAATTGCTGGTTTCTTAGCAGGTTATCTAACCGTTGGGATTAAAAAAGTGCTGGCTGGATTACCAAATGTACTGGATGGACTTAAAACTGTTCTCTTCTATCCCGTGTTATCTATTTTTGGAACAGGGATGATTATGTTACTCATTAACCCTCCTCTCACTAGCATTTATACAGGTTTACTCAGCTGGCTTGAGGGGTTAAGCGGTGCGAACATCGCCCTTGTCGGACTGATTTTAGGCGGAATGATGGCCGTAGATATGGGTGGACCTATCAATAAAGCAGCTTATACCTTCGGGTTAGCTACACTTCAAGCCGGAAATTATGAATTTATTGCTATTGTCATGGCTGGAGGAATGGTTCCTCCATTAGCAATGGCGATTTCAACGACGCTTTTCAAAAATAAATATTCCGATCAAGAACGGGAAACAGGGAAAACAGCCTATGCTCTTGGTGCCTTTTTCATTACTGAAGGAGCGATTCCATTCGCTGCTGCCGATCCAGGCAGAGTCATTCCGTCCATGGTTGTTGGCTCTGCATTAACAGGCATGCTGACAGCATTATTCAGTATCCACCTTACAGCCCCTCACGGAGGAATCGTTGTAATCGGATTAGTTCAAGGCGGCCTAACTAAAGCGATGCTCTACATCCTGGCTATTCTCATCGGCTCAATTGTGGCTGCAATTATAGTAGGATTCTTGAAAAAAGACCTGCGAAAGGCTTAAAATAGTATAGTTAGGGTATCTTTGCACTAAATACCTATTTATCAAGGAGGAATAATCATGGTAGAGAAAACTTTCAACATTACATCTGCTGACGGTGTTCACGCTCGTCCAGCAACCGTACTTGTACAGAATGCAGGCAAGTATGAGTCAGATATTAACCTACATTATAAAGAGAAGGCGGTTAACTTAAAATCCATTATGGGAATTATGAGCTTAGGAATCCCATCAGGAGCAGAAGTTAAAATTACTGCTGAAGGCAGTGACGAGCAAGAAGCGATTGATCACCTGGCAACAACAATGAAGAATGAAGGTCTGGGGGAATAATTTCATGACACAGCTACAGGGGATTGCAGCTTCCAGCGGTATTGCTATTGCTAAAGTATACCGCTTGGAAGCTCCAGACCTTACTTACGATAAGACGAAAATCGACCAACCTGCTGAAGAAATCAAGCGGCTTCATGAAGCGATCGATATTTCTAAAGGTGAGCTTGAAAAAATAAAAGAACATACGAAGAAAACGTTAGGAGATGAGCATGCAGAAATCTTTTCTGCACACCTGCTCGTTTTAAGTGATCCGGAACTTATCAATCCGATTGAAGATAAGATCAAATCTGAAGATGTAAATGCGGAAGCAGCACTAGATGAAACAGCGGACATGTTCATAAATATGTTTAAAAACATGGACAATGAATATATGAAAGAACGTGCAGCTGATATTCAGGATGTAACGAAACGTGTAAAGGCTCACCTGCTTAACGTCACCTTTCCTGATCCAGCATTAATTAATGAAGAAGTGGTCATTGTCGCTGATGATCTCACTCCTTCTGATACGGCACAGCTTAACAAACAGTATGTAAAAGGGTTTACGACAGATATCGGTGGCCGTACATCTCACTCTGCTATTATGGCCCGCTCTCTTGAGATTCCTGCAGTTGTTGGAACAAAGGACGTTACCAGTCAGGCTGAGAACGATTCCATGATTATCGTTGATGGAATAGACGGCGGTGTCATCCTTAACCCTTCCTCTGATGATATCGAAGCCTATCAACAGAAGCTTGCAGATTTTGAAGAGAAGAAGAGAGAATGGGCTAAACTTAAAGATGAACCAACGAAAACATCTGAAGGTGAACACGTAGAACTTGGCGCCAACATCGGGACACCTGATGATATCGAAGGTGTATTAAATAACGGCGGAGAAGGTGTTGGTCTCTATCGGACTGAGTTTCTTTATATGGGCAAAAACCAATTGCCTACAGAAGAAGAACAGTATGATGCTTACTCTTCTGTTTTGAAGCAAATGGGAGACAAACCTGTTGTCGTCCGTACACTTGATATCGGGGGCGATAAAGAACTAGAATATTTAGACCTTCCAAAAGAAATGAATCCATTCCTTGGCTTCCGTGCAATTCGCCTTTGCCTGGAACGTGATGATATATTCCGCGTTCAATTGCGTGCATTGCTGCGGGCAAGTGTCCACGGAAACTTAAAAATCATGTTCCCGATGATTGCAACATTAGATGAATTCCGTCAGGCTAAGTCTATTCTAAATGAAGAGAAGGACAAGCTTGTTCAAGAAGGTCAGGATGTATCCGAACAAATTGAAGTAGGAATGATGGTTGAAATTCCAGCAACCGCTGTAATTGCACGTCAGTTCGCTAAAGAAGTTGATTTCTTCAGTATTGGAACAAATGACTTGATCCAGTACACGATGGCTGCTGACCGAATGAATGAACGTGTTTCTTACTTGTATCAGCCTTATAACCCGGCTATCTTAAATCTCGTAAACAATGTAATTGAAGCAGCTCATTCAGAAGGCAAGTGGGCTGGAATGTGTGGGGAAATGGCAGGAGATGAAATTGCCATTCCATTGCTTCTTTCACTTGGATTAGACGAATTTAGTATGAGTGCCACTTCCATTTTACCAGCACGAACCCAAATCAGATCCCTGTCTAAACAGGAGCTCGCTTCTTACAAGAATGAGATCCTATCAATGGGTACTGCGGAAGATGTTGTGGATTTCATTAAAGATAAAGCTAATCTCGTATAGAAATTACTCTTAGATTGTGGCAAAATGATCAATAGATAAAAGGTCTTCTTTTTCAAATTGTAATAGGAAAGAAGTGTTTTCATGACATTTACGATCATTATGATTATTTGTGTTGCTATCGTACTCGGAGTTGCCGCTGCCTTCGCAGTAGCGATCTCAAAAGGTTACGATTACAAACACACGGTTGATCCATTGCCGGATGAAAGTCACAATAAAGAAGAATATAAAAAATCTGATGTCCGCTGAACTGGACATCAGATTTTTTTGTTAAAGGATTCACTTTGAAAGGTAAGTTGAACTTTACGCCGCGCTTTCGGCTCAGGGATGCGGGCGGGATAGCCCATCTGTATAACCCCTGCCACCTTATGAGACGCCGGGTGAAGACCAATCCCCTTAATAAATTCAGGGTCATGAATATAAGGACTCGTGGTCCATAATGCACCGACACCCCTCTCCCAGGCAGCTAATTGTGCATTTTGAATAAACGCACACACGGCAGAATAATCCTCCTCAAACTTATGAAGGTCCGGATCACGATCCAAATAAACTAAAGCATGATGCGGAATATTGATCAGAAACCGTTTAATTCCGTTCATCATCTTGTCTGTTTTGGCAGCAGAATACCCCTTGGCAAAACCTTGTTTCAAATAACTCTCAATAACCAGGTCTGCATAACTCTGTGCACCTTCCTTCTGAAACACCATAACATTCCAGGGTTCTTTCAAACGATGATTCGGTGCCCAACTGGCTATCTGAAAAATCTCCTGCAAAACAGCCTCATTTACTAATTGCTTTTTAAAGTCATGAATCGATCGTCGAGTTTGAATGGCATCTACTACTTTCATATATTCCCCGCCTTTATGAACGAAAAGGATCCAACAGCTTATAACCGATAAAATAACCCCATTCCCTTAAGAAGAAGGGCATTCTCGTTTCTATTGTTTTATATGCAGAATAATCAGTCGGCACTCCTTTGGCTTCCATTCCATTTTCCCTTGCGACCGCTACAGCTCTTTTCAGGTGATACTTGTCACTAACAATCAGGAAGGAATCTACTTCTTGCTTTTCAGCCACTTCCTTCGCATTTATTAGATTTTCTTTTGTGACCTGTGAAGTACTTTCTATGAGTATATCTGACTTAGGAACTCCATGGTTCACTGCATAATTACGACCTACCTCAGCCTCTGAGGCCACTGCATGCTCACTTTCTCCACCAGTAAAAATAAGGTATTCTACTTGTCCATCATTATAAAGTTCAATACCCTGTTTCAATCGTCCTTCAAATACCGGACTCGGCTTCCCATTCCACTGGGCAGCCCCTAATACTATAGCTGCTTCAGCTTGCACGTTTTTTTGATCTTCTCCATATGTCCAAATCGAATACCCTGTGAAAGCAACATAACTTATGAGCAGCCAAAGGACTATGGCTATCCATTTTTTCATACCCTTTGCTCTCCTACTAATATATCTGACAACTAACCTCCATCATAACACAGAATATTCCCGATTGGATGCCTGAATTTTTGATTAAAAAAGACCACCTGGCACATCGGCCAGTGGTCTGTAACAGGTTATCTCATGTCTTTACTTATTAAGGTTATAAAAAGCTTTCTCCCCTGCATAAGTAGCTGTTCCTAGCAGCTGATCTTCAATTCGGAGAAGCTGGTTGTATTTAGCTACTCGATCTGTTCGTGATGGAGCACCTGTCTTAATTTGCCCGGCGTTCGTTGCCACGGCAATGTCAGCTATTGTAGCATCTTCGGTTTCACCAGAACGGTGAGAGATAACAGCTGTGTAACCAGCGCGCTTCGCCATTTCAATGGCTTCAAATGTTTCAGTAAGTGAACCGATTTGGTTAACTTTGATCAGGATAGAGTTCCCAACCCCTTCTTCAATGGCACGAGCCAGCTTCGTTGTGTTTGTAACAAACAGATCATCGCCAACTAATTGAACGCGATCGCCAATTCGATCTGTTAATAGCTTCGTACCTTTCCAGTCATTTTCGTCAAGTCCATCTTCAATGGAGACAATCGGGTATTTATTGACAAGCTCTTCGTACCAGTCAACCATTTCCTCAGAAGTGCGGACGACTCCTTCGCCTTTCAGGTTGTACTTGCCATCCTCATAAATTTCAGACGACGCAACATCCATCGCCAGCTTAACTTCTTCATCAGGCTTGTACCCTGCTTCTTCAATCGCTTCGATAATGGTAGAAAGAGCTTCTTCGTTAGATTGAAGGTTTGGAGCAAATCCACCTTCATCACCAACACCTGTATTGTAACCTTTGGACTTCAATACTTTCTTCAAGGCATGGAAAATTTCAGCACCCATGCGTACAGCTTCTTTAAAAGTTGGTGCGCCTACAGGCATAATCATAAATTCTTGAATATCAACGTTATTGTCAGCGTGTTCTCCGCCGTTTAAGATATTCATCATTGGCGTTGGAAGTGTGGATGCCGTAAATCCTCCAAGATACTTATAAAGAGGCTGTCCAACTACGTCAGCCGCTGCATGTGCTACAGCCATAGATACGCCCAGGATTGCATTCGCACCTAATTTTCCTTTATTTTCAGTACCATCCAGCTCTATCATCAGCTGGTCAATGATCACTTGCTGTGTTACATCCATACCTAATAGATTAGGAGCTATTTTTTCATTAACATTTTCAACAGCCTGGAGAACACCTTTACCTAAATAACGGTCTTTATCTCCGTCGCGCAATTCAACAGCTTCGTATTCACCAGTAGAAGCCCCGCTTGGAACGAGTGCACTACCAAAAGCTCCGGATTCTGTATAAACTTCAACTTCAACGGTTGGATTACCGCGTGAATCAAGTACTTCACGTGCGTATACATCAGTAATATATGGCATTAAAATCTCTCCTTATTATTTAATTAATGATTTTCCTGTCATTTCTTCAGGCTGTTCTACTTTTAATAACTTCAATAAAGTAGGCGATAAGTCACCAAGAATGCCATCCTGGCGAAGGTTTATCCCCTCTTTTGTAACAATGACAGGTACCGGGTTTGTCGTATGAGCAGTCATTGGATTTCCTTCAAGAGTAGTCACTTCATCGGAATTCCCGTGGTCCGCTGTAATAATGGCATGACCGCCTTTTTCATGAATCTTATCTACAATCTTACCTAAACATTCATCGACGGTTTCAATCGCCTTAATCGTTGGCTCCAGCATCCCTGAATGACCTACCATATCAGGGTTGGCAAAATTCAAAATGATAGCATTGTGCTTGTCTGCATCTAACTCACCAAGCAGAGCGTCCGTTACCTGATAAGCGCTCATTTCAGGCTGAAGATCGTAAGTAGCCACTTTAGGTGAATCAATTAAGATACGCTCTTCCCCTTCAAATTCTTTCTCACGACCGCCACTCATAAAGAAGGTGACGTGAGGATATTTCTCGGTTTCTGCGATACGAAGCTGGTTCATATCATGAGTTTCTAAAACTTCACCGACCGTATTTTTTAACTCATTAGGTGCAAATGCAATGTTACTATCCACTGCATGACTATATTGAGTCATACTTACAAAGTGAAGGTTTTTAGGAGCGTCTTCTCCACGTTCAAAATCATTGAACTCATTATTGGCAAAAGAACGTGAAATTTGAATCGCTCTGTCAGGACGGAAATTGAAAAAGACAACGGCATCTTCATCCTCAATCGAAGCAATGTGATGTCCCGTATCATCCGTAATCACGACAGGTTCTACGAATTCATCATAGATTTCCTTTTCATAGGATTCTTTAACAGCTTCAAGCGGATCAGAATAAGCTGGACCTTCACCATAAGCGATTGCATCATAAGATTTTTTCACACGATCCCAGCGATTATCCCGATCCATTGCATAGTAACGGCCAGAAAGCGTAGCGAACTGTCCTACGCCGATCTCAGCCATTTTCTCTTGGGCCTGCTGGATATAGGTCAGGGCTGATTGTTGATCAACATCCCGACCGTCCAAGAAGCCATGCACATACACTCTCTCAAGACCGTAATCTGCCGCCAGTTGAAGGAGGGCATACATATGATTGATATGACTATGAATTCCCCCATCAGAAAGAAGACCAAAGATGTGCAGAGCCTTCTTATTCTCTTTAGCATGAGTTACAGCTTCTACAAGTGATTCGTTTTTCATAAACTCTTTTTCACGAATGGATAAATTGATACGTGTTAAGCTTTGGTACACAATGCGGCCAGCTCCAATGTTCAAATGACCAACTTCAGAGTTTCCCATCTGTCCGTCTGGAAGACCGACATACTCACCGCTTGCTTGCAGTTGAGCATGGGGGAAGTCATTCCAGTATCGATCAAAGTTAGGAGTGTTTGCTTGCTTCACCGCATTCCCCATTTCTTCATCTCGAATGGCAAAACCATCAAGAATAATGAGGGCAGCTAAATTTTGCTTACTCATGCTTACCTGCCTCCACTAGTTTTAGGAAAGAATCAGCTTCAAGACTTGCTCCTCCAACCAAGGCTCCATCAATATCAGATTGAGAGAGAAGTTCATCTACGTTAGCTGGTTTCACACTGCCGCCGTATTGAATACGCACCGCTTCAGCTGCCTCTGTATTAGCAAATTCGCCGACCACTTTACGAATATGTGTGCACACCTCATTGGCTTGCTCAGAAGTTGCTGTACGTCCTGTTCCGATAGCCCAAATTGGTTCATAAGCGATGATCGTATCAGCGATCTGCTCAACAGTCAGTCCTTCTAACGCTTTCTTCACCTGTGATTCTACATGATCCATCGTTTGATCTGCTTCACGCTGTTCAAGTGTCTCTCCTACACAAACAATCGGAGTTAAGCCATGGTTAAAGGCAGCATGAACTTTCTTATTCACCACTTCATCCGTTTCTTCAAAAATCTCGCGACGTTCAGAGTGTCCAAGTACAACATAAGTAACACCAAGTTCTTTAAGCATCACCGGGCTTACTTCCCCTGTGAAGGCACCACTTTCCTCAAAGTGCATGTTTTGGGCGCCGACCTTAAGTGAAGACCCGTTCGTTTCTTCGACCATCTTTTGTAGAAAAGGAAATGGCGCACAAACGATGGATTCCACTTCGCTTGCTGAAGGAACTTCATGTTTAGTTGCTTGAACAAATTCATTTGCCTCTGTGTGCGTTTTGTTCATTTTCCAGTTACCTGCAATTACTTGCTTACGCATGTTACAACACCTCTCCACAAATTATTTATCGTTAAGCAAAGCTACGCCTGGAAGTTCTTTACCTTCCATAAATTCAAGGGATGCGCCGCCCCCCGTAGATACGTGGTCCATATCATTAGCGAAACCGAACTTCTCTACGGCTGCAGCTGAATCCCCGCCGCCAATTACGGAATAGCCTTCCGTCTCTGCAAGCGCATTCGCTACACTTTTCGTTCCATTTGCAAATGTCTCCAGTTCAAACACACCCATAGGTCCATTCCAAATAACTAACTTAGAGTTTTTGATCACATCTGCATACTTTTCTCTCGTTTTCGGTCCGATATCTAGGGCTTCCCAATCAGCCGGAATGCTATCGATTGCTACTTCTTTCGTGTTGGCAGAGTCAGAGAAATCATCAGCAACAATTACATCCTCGGGCATTAAGAAGTCGACACCTTTTTCCTCTGCTTTTTTCATGTATTCTTTTGCAAGATCAATCTTATCTTCTTCTAGCAGCGACTTGCCGATTTCGTGCCCTTGCGCTTTTACAAACGTATAGGCCAGCCCGCCACCTATGATCAGGTGATCTACTTTATCAATGAGGTTGTCAATGACGCCAATTTTATCTTTAACCTTTGCGCCTCCGATAATGGCTGTAAATGGACGATCAGGGTCAGATAACGCTTTACTCAGTACGTTAATCTCCTTCTCCATTAAAAATCCCGCAACAGCAGGGATATGTTCTGCTATACCCGCGGTTGATGCATGCGCACGATGCGCAGCACCAAAGGCGTCATTCACATACAGATCAGCCATGTTGGCAAAAGCTTTAGCTAATTCCGGGTCATTTTTTTCTTCACCAGGATGAAAGCGAACGTTTTCTATCAGAAGAATATCTCCTCCCTGGGTTTCTGAGAGAGCAGTATTCACCTCTTCGCCCACTACTCCATCCGTTTTCGTGATGGTTTGGCCGATTAATTCACTTAAGCGCTTGGCTACCGAATCAAGCCGCAGCTCTTCCACGACTTCACCTTTAGGCCGTCCAAGGTGACTCGCAAGGACCACTTTAGCACCATTACCCGATAGATGTTTAATCGTCGGTAACGCTGCCTTAATTCTTGTGTCATCCGTCACCTCTCCACCGCTCATAGGAACGTTAAAGTCAACACGGCAAAAAACGGTTTTTCCTCGTACGTCTACATCACGAATTGTTTGTTTATTCATGATTGGACAACCTCCTTCAATTTGGTCAGGACTAGTTCCTGCCCATTATGTACGTTTCCACGAAACATTTGTGTGAAAACGCCTAATCAGGAACTCTTAATCACATGGATAAAGGAGGAGGACATACATGGACCCCCTCCTTTATCTATTAGCATACATGAAATTGTTAGTCAGTGATACTCGTATTATAGGCCTTTGCTCTTAAGATATACAGCAAGGTCTACACAACGGTTAGAGTAGCCTGTTTCGTTATCATACCATGAAACAATTTTAACCATATTGTCTTCAAGAGTTAGAGTAGATAGACCATCAATAATAGAAGAATGCGTGTTGCCGTTATAGTCTGTTGAAACTAAAGGCTCGTCACTATAATCTAGAATTCCTTTAAGGTTGCCTTCTGCTTCCTCTTTAAGTGCTGCGTTAACTTCTTCAGCTGTTACATCTTTATCTAGTTCTGCAACCAGGTCAACGATAGAAACATTTGCTGTTGGAACACGCATAGCCATGCCGCTAAGTTTACCGTCTAATTCAGGAAGCACTTTAGCTACAGCCTGCGCAGCCCCTGTTGTTGTCGGGATGATATTTTGAGCAGCAGCACGGGCACGACGATAGTCTTTGTGTGGTAAGTCAAGGATTTGTTGATCATTCGTGTAAGAGTGAACAGTTGTCATCATTCCACGTTTAAGACCGAACTTATCGTTTAATACTTTTGCGTATGGCGCAAGGCAGTTTGTCGTACAAGAAGCGTTGGAAATTACATGGTGCTCATCTTTGTCATATTGATCTTCGTTTACACCCATAACTACTGTTAAGTCTTCTTGTTTTGCTGGAGCAGAAATAACAACTTTCTTCGCACCTGCATCAAGGTGTTTCTTCGCATCGTCACGCTGAGTGAAGCGACCAGTAGACTCGATAACGATTTCTACTCCAAGATCTCCCCAGCCAAGGTTAGCAGGATCTTTTTCAGAAAGGACTTTGATCTCTTTCCCGCCAACTACTAGATTATCGCCATTAACAGTAACCTCTTCATCAAGCTTACCGTGGACTGTATCATACTGAAGTAAGTGTGCCAGCATATTGGCATCCGTTAAATCATTTACAGCTACAATCTCTACCTCATTATTCTTAAGTGCAGCACGGAAAACATTACGTCCAATGCGCCCGAAACCGTTAATACCAACTCTTACAGTCATGCTTAATTCCTCCTTAAAATAGTAAACAATTTTTATTTAAAAGGGATAACCCTTTACTAACTCTGATGCAGCCCCTTCATCGGTGATCAGTATATTACTCTGACCCGGCTGAAAATAGGAAGCAATCGCCCGTGCTTTAGATTTTCCTCCTGCGACCGCGATAACATCCTCGGCTAAAGCCAGGTCCTCAAGCTGCAATCCGACTGTCCGAACTTTATGGACGATCTCGCCTGATTGGTTAAAGTAATAACCAAACGCTTCTCCTACTGCTTGTCTTTCGTGAATTAACTCCAGCTGAGAAGTTGGCGTTTTCCGTCGTTCGGCCATTGTCATAGCCTCTCCTATTCCGTGAACAACCATACCTGCATTACGGATCATATCGAGCACTTCTTTAATAGAAGGTTCTTCAATGATCGTCTGATAGGATTCCTCACTTAAAGGGTCAGGAACATAGAGAAGGCGATAATCACCTCTGGCTTTTTTCGCCATTTCAGCACAAATTGTATTAGCCTGATTCTCGACACGCTCTCCAAGGCCTCCGCGAGCTGGTACAAACATACATTGACTCGCTTTTTCGAGTGGTGTCATCATCTCTGCTACAGCAGCCATTGTCGAGCCGCCGGTAATAGCAACTGTTTCTCTTGATTGCAAATGTGCTTTCAAGTATTCGACACAAGCTTTGCCCATTTCCTGTTTAACCCAGTCTGACTGATCACTATCACCCGGAATGACGACAACATCGTCTAACTTTAATTTATCCATTAACTGCTGTTCTAAAACTTTTATTCCCGTTACATCCTTTATAAACGCTGCTAGCTGTTCAAGAATCGCCTGCCCTTCATAGGTCAAATGCATTCCTCTTGATGTAATATCAACAGCCCCTTGCTTGCTCAGAAAGTCAACTTCACTTCTAACGGTCCTTTCAGCAAGCTGACTGTTCTCAGATAGCGCTCTTCTGCCCACCGGCTGCATCAACCGAATATAGTGAAGCAGTTGATAACGTCTTTGCATAATTTCAAGGACGTCCGGAAACAATTTCTTTTGTAAGTCAATTAAAGCTCTCATGAAAAAGCTCCTTCATCATGAAAAGTATATTAGTTGGGATAGATATGTCCCAGGCAGTCATAATCTGTCCCGCTCGGAGCAAAAAAATATCCTTTTCAATTAATATATTATCAGTGCGACTGAAGCTGTGCAACTGAAAAACTTAGTGTAACCGCTCTCTTAACGAAAAAACATCGATTTCCCGGTAATCCATTCTTTCTTCATTTACAAAAAGGACAGGAATTTCGAGAAAATAACTATGCAATAACTCTTCATCATCTTCTATATTAACCTCAGTCATCTCAATTTGGTAGTCCATGGCAAGCACTACAACAAGATCTTTGACTTCATCACATAATTTACAATTACTTTTACCGTACAGTGTTATTTTATTCATGTCTTCCTCCCTTTCTCTAAATAAAGTACAATTGTAAGTATGACAAAACAAATAGAGCCACGTTAAGAAACGTGGCTCTCGAAATCATAATAACCATGATTAATTTTTAATTTCTTCGCTTCTAGGAACTCTATTAATTCATCTTCACTGGCCGTTCGTTCAAGGGAACGATACAGTGACATTAAATTAAAGGACAGCTTTCTTTGATGCTGCATATCAAGGATGTGGATTCTGCGATCTTCTGGAATCTTTTCGGTTGATATGATTTTGAAACGAATAATTTTTGTCATAGAATCTCCTTTTCGCTTAACGAAAAACAACTAATCCGTATATCAACAAGAATAACATATCCACTTTTTGAATGAAACTTATTAACACTCCACAATACTAAAGCTTTACCAAAGAAAACATCTGCTCCAATGAGCAGCGTGGGTAAATTAAAAAATTATTAAATAAAAGTTAAAGCGCGCCCGAGAGGATTCGAACCCCCGACACGTAGAACCGGAATCTACCGCTCTATCCAACTGAGCTACGGGCGCAAAATCAGAAAGACAAGGTATATTATAAGGTTAATCAGCGAGAAAATCAAGGTTTATTTTGACTAGATACTCTTGAAATTCTATTAAAAGTCACAGGTTTATCTTATTCAAATTAGGGAAATGATGGTACAGGGATGCTCAATTACACTAGCATCAATGAATTATTGCACTACCGCAAATCTTGAAATCCATAGACTCTGAAAACCTGTCAGGGATTAAGGAAATAAGTCAAAAAGGCACAATCTTTTCGTTTGACCTTTTCTGACCTTAAAGGTATGATAAAAATATATTCCATCATATATGCAATGATGAAAAGGAGGAAATTACAATGAATTTAATCCCAACAGTAATTGAACAAACTAACCGTGGAGAACGTGCCTATGACATTTATTCCCGCTTATTGAAAGATCGGATTATTATGCTAGGCAGTGCTATTGATGATAATGTTTCCAACTCAATTGTTGCCCAACTATTATTCTTAGCTGCTGAGGATCCTGACAAAGACATTTCGCTTTACATCAACTCACCGGGTGGATCCATTACCTCTGGAATGGCCATTTACGATACAATGCAATTCATCAAGCCAAACGTTTCTACAATCTGCACAGGAATGGCTGCTTCTATGGGTGCTTTCCTTCTCAATGCCGGTACAAAAGGAAAACGTTATGCCCTGCCAAACAGTGAAGTGATGATCCACCAGCCTCTAGGCGGAACACAAGGGCAAGCATCCGATATTGAAATTCACGCTAAACGCATCATTAAAATGCGTGAGAAACTAAACCAAATTCTATCAGAGCGCACTGGTCAGCCACTTGAAGTGATTGAGCGTGACACAGACCGAGATAATTTCATGTCAGCTCATGAAGCTGTCGATTATGGTCTAATCGATAAAGTGATGGAAAAGACAGGCGAATAAGAAACAAAAGCCCACTGTACGTACAGTGGGCTTTTGTTATGTATAGCCCGTGGAGAACAAACAATGTATGATCATAAACATTTTGTTCATTCCTTCACATAAATTCGTATTACTCTTTTACAAAGGCTGTTAATTCAGCTATCGCTTTTTCTTCATCTGTGCCGTCAGCTATTAACAAAATCTCCTCATCATAGGCCACTGCCAAACTCATAAGCCCCATAATACTCTTAGCATTCACGCGCTTCTGATCTTTTTCAATAAAAATATCTGAAGAAAAGCGGTTGGCTTGCTGGACGAATTGTGCAGCAGGTCTAGCCTGTAAACCTGTCTCTAATTCAATCTTAACGGACTGTTCAATCATCTATTCATTCTCCTCTCTATCATCATTTCACTATTTAGAAAGCGCATACAATCTTTTTAAATAAAGAACGCTTCCTGTAGGAAAGCGTTCCTCAATTGTAAATCATTATAGCATGAAATTTTTCAAATTACATTAGTTTTGACTACTTTCCTTCACTTCTCCACGTCTAACCTTCTCCGCGAAATCATCGATTTTACGCAAGCGGTGGTTAATACCGGATTTACTTATCGGAGAGCCTGATACTAACTCCCCAAGCTCCTTTAACGAAACTTCCTGATGCTGAAGCCGAAGTGATGCAATTTCGTGAAGCTTATCGGGCAGGGCCTCTAAACCTACAGTCCGTTTAATGAATTTAATATTTTCCACCTGTCTGAATGCAGCCCCAATCGTCTTATTTAAGTTGGCCGTTTCGCAATTAACAAGCCGATTTACGGAGTTGCGCATATCTCTAACGATACGTACATCCTCAAATTTAAAAAGAGCTTGGTGGGCCCCGATATTACTAATCAACTCGGTAATCTTCTCAGCCTCTTTTAAATAAGTAATAAATCCCTTTTTTCTCTCCAAGGTCCGGGCGTGTAACCCAAAGCTGTTCATAAGCTCACATAATGCTTCATTATGCGATTCATCAGATGAGTGGACCTCTAAATGATAAGACGATGTCTCAGGGTTATTTACAGATCCTCCTGCTAAAAAGGCTCCTCGTAAGTATGCCCGCTTGCAAGCGGTAGTTCCCAAATACTTTTTCGGAATCTCCGGATTGACCGAGAACGGTCCGACTAAAATTTCTAAGTCTTTTAATAGCTTTTCAGCATTTTCTTTCATTCTGACAATATAAACATTATTCTTTTTTAAACGCATTTTCTTCCTTACCAGAAGTTCGACCGGATACGGATATAGCTTTTTGATCAACATATAAATGCGTCTCGCAATCGCAGCATTCTCTGTTTGTATATCTAACAAATAGGACTTATTAGATAGAGAGAATGTTCCATTCATTCGAACGAGGGCTGCCAGTTCCGCTTCCACACTACTCTTTTCTTCGGCTTCCACATTCGTTAATTCCTTTTTAATCTCTGATGCAAACGACACTAAGTTCACCCCCATTTAAACAAGCTCCGGCATCATGGCTGACTTTCTGCTATAACATCGAATGAAGCAAATGAGCTAATTTTTTCGTATCATGGCGAATGGCAGCCTTACTTTTATCAATGATATCTTCTTCAATAATGTTTAATCCCAACGCTTTAATTCGGTCCATGTCATAATGCACGGGTTCTGCATTTTCTTCTGCATAGACTTTGCGGATATTCGGACCAATTGGCTTATTATGAACGACAACAGAATGAATGCATCCTTCGCCGACATGATCATAGATAGCCTGCACGTGATCAGCAGCAGTATAACCTGAAGTTTCCCCTTCCTGTGTCATCACATTACAGACATACGTTACTTTGGCCTTCGTTTCTCTCAATGCCTGACCGATCTCAGGTATAATAATGTTCGGAAGAATGCTAGTGTATAGACTCCCCGGTGCAATCACAACCAAATCTGCATCTCTGATGGCATTCATCGCTTCTGGTAACGGCTGAATAGGAAGCGGGCTGACATATACCCGTTTAATTCGCTTGTTGGCTTTTGGAATATTGGACTCCCCAGTTACAAGCGTACCATCTTCCATTTCAGCGTGCAGATTCATTGAATGGTTTGCAATCGGGTAAATATTCCCTTTCACATTCAACACACGAGAGATTTCCTTAATTCCATGGTAAAAGTCTCCAGTCATTGATGTCATAGCAGCGAGAAGCAGGTTACCCATTGAATGTCCAGAAAGTCCATTCCCATTAGCAAAACGATGTTGAAATAAATCAAGAAGCATTGGTTCTGCATCCGACATGGCCGCAAGCACGTTCCTAATATCACCGGGTGCTGGGATCGAAAGCTCACTTCTTAATCTTCCTGAACTCCCTCCGTCATCTGCAACGGTCACAATAGCGGAGAGGTCAATCGGAAAGTATTTAAGTCCCCTCAATAACACGGGCATCCCGGTCCCCCCGCCAATGACTACTACCTTGGGTTTATTCAAACGATCCATGGATTACAAACCCTTTCTTTTATCAATATCCCGGTGCGTCACATGGGTAACAAAGTCACTGGAAAAGTAATTGGAAAGATACTCAGCTATGGCAACAGAACGGTGCTGTCCACCCGTACAGCCAATTGCTACTACTAGCTGGCTCTTCCCTTCTCTCTTATACTGCGGCAGCATAAACTGCAGCAAATCTTTAAGCTTTTCAAGAAATTTTTGAGTATCAGACCATTTAAATACATAGGAAGAAACTTCTGAATTTAACCCTGTCAACGGACGCATGTTTTCCACATAATGAGGGTTAGGTAAAAATCTGACATCAAACATAAGGTCTGCATCGATTGGCACCCCATACTTAAACCCGAAAGAAACCATCTGAACAGAAAACACTTGCTGTTTCTGTGCTTTGTATCGATCGAGAATTCTCTCTCTCAGCTCCTTAGGTTTAAGGCTTGACGTATTAATAATGGTTTGAGCCCTGCCCCGCAATTCGTCCAGCATCTTCCGCTCCTGACGAATGCCTTCGAGCGGCAGCCCATCTTTTGCCAATGGATGGGATCGTCTAGTTTCTTTATATCTTGAAACGAGGGATTGATCTTCTGCATCCAGAAATAGAATATGACCTTCCAGCCAGTCCTCATTCCCTAAGCGATCAAGGGCATCAAATAAGGAATCGAAAAATTCACGTCCCCTTAAATCCATGACAAGAGCCACATTCTTAATATCATTAGTTGAATCCTTCATTAAATCCAGAAATTTAGGTAAAAGAGTCGGCGGCAGATTATCAACACAAAAAAAGCCTAAGTCTTCAAAGCTTTGGATAGCAACCGTCTTTCCTGCTCCAGACATTCCAGTTATGATTACAAGTTGAGTATTGTTTTCTTTTTCGGCCATAAGCCATCGCTCCTCATTACATAGGTCGAGACGGGTCCAGATCCTGGTCGATCAATTGAAAGTCAGTCGTATAGACGAATGTACCGTATACTTGTTCTTCACTCGCTAAAATATGATTGAATATATAACGATCACCTTCAGCCATCGGTTTAGTCAACACATCCTCTACAGCTACCCATTCGAGCTGACCCTCTTCACTGACTTCTAATAGCTCTCCTTGATAGTCTGTAGTATAGAACGTAAACATCATCCACTCCTGAACAGTTTGATCGTCCTCTTTCATGATAAAAGTGAAAGATCCTTTGAGTTCAGGATCTTTTATGCGTAAACCAGTTTCTTCGTTAAATTCACGGACTACGGAGTCTTTAATATTCTCTCCTGCCTCCATTTTTCCGCCGGGAACGACATACCAGCCACGCCTTGGTTTCTTTAACATTAATATATGATTATCCTTAAGTAAAATACAGTTTGCTACACGTTGCATGTCTTGTCACCTCATTTATTCTCTAGAGGGCATCCTTGTCTATTATACAATGAATACGTAACTGGCTACAATGTTATGCTTATTGAACAAAAGCAAAAAGCGCCCCGGAATACAGGACAGATGACGGACAGATGAGGTTTGACTCGCTGCCTTTCATCTGTACTAGTAGCTATAATTTTCGTATAAAGGCACAAAAAAATGCACAGGTGATAAACACCTGTGCCTAATAGAGATCTATTAAAAGGGGGTCAATTAATCACTTTTATTGTACCCCATCAATGTTTCATGCGTGTTACAGGAGAATTAAGCTAGAGTTACTTTTTTATTTTACCGCTTTTAACTCTTCTAATAAGTTCTCAATATAATTCTGAGCAGACTGGGCAGCAATACTGCCATCCCCAGTTGCTGTCACAATTTGGCGTAACTCTTTCTCACGAATGTCTCCTGCCGCGAAAACACCTGGCACTTTGGTTTCCATTTTTTCGTCCGTTTCGATATAGCCTTGTTCATTCGTAACTCCAAGACTTTCAAATGGTTTGCTGAGCGGAATTAGACCGATATAAATGAACACACCGTTTGTGTCGAACTCGTATTCTTCGTTTGTTTTCTTATTATACAACGTGACACTTCCGACTTTGCCGTCTTGTTCATTGATTTCCTTCACAACTGTATCCCAGATGAAGTCAATCTTATCATTGTCAAACGCACGATCCTGTAAAATCTTCTGAGCGCGCAGCTCATCACGGCGGTGAACTATTGTTACTTTGTTAGCAAACCGTGTAAGATAGACCCCTTCTTCTACAGCAGAGTCCCCTCCGCCGACAACAACAAGTTCTTTTTCTTTAAAGAAGGCACCATCACAAACGGCACAATAGGAAACACCACGGCCCCCAAGCTCTTTTTCACCCTCGACGCCTAACGCTTTGTACTGAGCACCTGTTGTGATAATCAGGGCCCGTGTTTTATATTCTTTATTACCAGCAACAACTGTCTTGTATTCTTTCCCCTCGATTACTTCCTTAATGTCGCCATAGGCATATTCTGCGCCGAACTTTTTAGCATGGTCAAACATTTTATTGGAAAGATCAGGTCCCAGAATATGATCAAACCCAGGATAGTTCTCCACATCTTCAGTATTTGCCATTTGGCCGCCAGGAATACCACGTTCAATCATTAACGTATCAAGGTTAGCCCTTGAAGTATATACAGCGGCCGTCATCCCTGCCGGACCGGCGCCTGCTATAATGACATCATAAATTCTTTCTTCGGTCATTGGATCATCAACTCCTTGTCAACACTAACTTAATCCTGTAAACATCATAGTAAATCTTACTGAGAGCGTCCATTAATGTGCTTATCCACGAATCCATGGTCCGCCTTCTTCACTCAACTTCGGAAACTGTTTACATCCCTTTTCCCAAAGCTGTAAAGCACGCGATGGATTGCCAGTGTGATAGCAAGAGATGCTAAACCATTTATAATAGCTTCTTCTCCTCACTACTTGTTTATTCCTCAATGCTCGAAAACGGTCCACTGCTTCATTATAGTACCCAGCTCGTGCTAACGTTTCAGCGATAGCCAATTTCTGTTGTTCGTGCATAGGATACACATTTCTTAACGGCTCAATTAAGGAAAGTGCTCGTTCTTCTTGTTGTTCTGCTAAATAGAAACACGCTAGATTGACGAGACTGTGTATATTTTTATGATCTTTCTTCAGCCATGCGTTTTCCAATTCAATCGCGTCCGCATGTTCACCGCTTTGAAACAAGGCATACGCATATTTATGCTTGGCAAGACTAAATTCAGGAAACAATTCCATCATTTCTTGTAAAACGGGCAAAGCTTGGCCCCATTCTTCATGTTCTAAATGATAAAAGGCCGTTTCCTGATAAATAAGCAGTTCATCTTCATCATCAAAAGCAAAGTCCTCTTCAATTTCTTCCTCTTCTATGGAATTAAGCATACCCAGCAATTGTTTAGCCGCTTCCTCAAAGTCTCCGTCACCCGTATAATCTAAATACTTTTCGGCATACTTTTTAGCGTCACTTAAAAGACCTAGATGGGCATAATTATTAGCCATCAAGTAGTAACAGTCCGGATATTGTTCTCCAAATTGAACAATTACTTCACTTAACAGCTGATTCGCAGCATGATAAGAACCAATCTCGGTATAAACAACAGAGAGCTGACAAGAATAAAGCGGTTCATCAGGACTGATCTCTATGGCTTTCTTCAGCCATTTAACAGCCGCATCGAACCGCCGTTTTTTAAAGGCATGGATTCCATGAGAGAAATAAAAATTCCCTGTTGGTAAAAAAGGGATGATATTTGTGTTTTCATTGGTTGCAGCAGGATTCGGTGATGTCGTCATGACGGTCCCCCTATTTTCCGTGTCCATTCTCACTAATTATGCAGTATAACATAGAAGCAGCAAATGAAATAGAAGAATTTTGTATTTTTTTGTAGATCACCCGGATAATTTTTAAATTAAGAATCTTGAAACGAGGATATTTTCTTAAAGAAATGGTCCCTGTCGAACTAGACAGAGACCATTCTCTTTTATTGTTGATGTCGTTTTTCTAATACAGCCAGCACTTGATCAAGGCTGACTCCTCGATCAGTTAATAATAGTAATAAATGAAATAATAAATCTGCAGACTCCAGTGAAAGCTCTTCAGGGTCATCGTTTTTCGCAGCAATGATGACTTCGCCCGCTTCTTCACCAATTTTTTTAGCGATACGGTCAACGCCTTCCTGAAAAAGCTGGGAGGTATATGAATTCTCAGGTAAAGTCGTCTTCCGTTCAGCCAGTACTTTTTTTAATTCGTCTATAATGGCATAGGGCTGACCATCCGCACGCACATCATGGCTTAGCAAAGACTCAGTAAAGCAGCTATAATCACCCTTATGACAAGCTGGGCCAGATGGAATGACCTGAACTAACAAGGCATCCTGATCACAGTCAAAGCGAATTCCCACTACTTTCTGAGTATGACCTGATGTCTCCCCCTTATGCCAAAGCTCTTTTCGGGAACGGCTGTAGAAAACCGTTTCTTCCTTTTCTAAGGTAAGTTCAATGGATTCTTTATTCATATAGGCAAGCGTCAGCACCTCTTTCGACCTAGCATCTTGCACAATCGCAGGCACTAACCCTTTTTCGTCAAATACAACGTCTTGCAATTTCATCGCACAACGACTCCTCTCCCTGCTAAGTACTTCTTCACGTTCCCTATCGATGTTTCTTTGTAATGGAAAATAGAAGCCGCCAGTGCAGCATCAGCATTCACTTTGTCAAACACTTCGTAAAAATGCTCTGCAGAACCGGCACCGCCTGAGGCAATGACCGGAACTTGCACAACTTCCTGTACAGCTTGTAGTAAAGGCAAATCAAAGCCTGACTTCTGACCATCTTGATTCATTGAGGTTAACAGAATTTCTCCCGCCCCCAGGCGAACAGCTTCTTCGGCCCATTCCGTGACCAGCCACTCCGTAGAGGTCCGGCCTCCATGGGTGTACACCCGCCACGAATCTGCAGTGCTATCGAACCGGGCGTCAATAGCTACAACGATACACTGGCTGCCAAAGTAGTCAGCCCCTTCTCGTATCAACTCGGGCCGTCGAACAGCTGCGGAGTTTAAGGAAACTTTATCAGCACCGTTGCGTAACGTTTCCTTAATGTCTTCTAACGTACGAATCCCTCCCCCCACTGTAAAAGGGATCGCCAGTTCTGAAGCAACTGCTCTTACGACGTCAATCATTGTTCTTTTTCCTTCATGGCTTGCGGAAATGTCGAGAAAAACAAGCTCATCCGCCCCTTGGTCATCATATACTTTCGCCAGTTCAACAGGATCACCTGCATCACGAATATCAACGAATTGAACTCCTTTTACTACTCGTCCGTCCTTTACATCTAAGCAGGGAATAATCCGCTTCGATAACATTAGCGCACCTCCTCGTGGAGCGCCTCAGACAGCTGAAAACGATTCGTATATAAAGCTTTCCCTACAATTGAGCCAATGACGTGCTGATCTTGATATTTTTTTAGTTCCTGTAGATCTTCAAGTCCTTGAATTCCGCCTGATGCAATCACGTCTACACCTGTTTCAGAGGCCAGTCGAACAATTTCTTTCGTATTTGGGCCCTGGAGCATTCCATCCTTGGCAATATCGGTATAAATAAAGGTTTCTGCGCCAGCCTCGGCCAGTTCTTTTCCTAAATCAACCGCCTTGACTTCAGAACGTTCAAGCCAGCCTTCTGTTGCTATATAGCCATCTCGTGCATCTAATCCGATAACTATTTTTTCTTTATAATTTTTTAAAAGCTGTTTCGTTAATGGAAGATCACGTATAGCTAGTGAGCCGACAATGACGCGGTCAACTCCCTGATCGAGATAAAAAGCCGCATCCTGTTCAGAACGGATACCCCCTCCAATTTGTACGTTACAATCGAGTTCGCGAGCCACCTTTAAGACGTGTTCAGCATTTTGCTTTGATCCTTTTTTTGCCCCATCCAAATCGACCATGTGAATCCAGGAAGCCCCGGCGCCAGCAAATCCTCTTGCCACTTCGAACGGACTGTCTCCATAAACAGTTTGTTTGTCAAAATCGCCTTGTTCTAAACGGACACACTTTCCTTCACGCATATCAATTGCAGGAAATATTGTAAAACTCATCACACATGCTCCTTACTGTGTACCATTTGCTTGCAAAAGTTTTCTAATAATTGCATCCCGGCCCGGCCACTCTTCTCCGGATGAAACTGACTGGCTACAAGATTATCTCTTCCCACGATCGCCGGCACAGCCATATGATAATCAGCTGTGGCATACAAAAGAGAGGACTCCTCTGTTTGAACAACATAGGAGTGAACGAAATACACAAATTCTTCTTCAACTTTAGCTAAAATGGGTCGGTCTAGCTGATGAATCATTAACTGGTTCCAGCCCATATGTGGCACTTTATAAGAAGTTCCTTGATGATCTAGACCTGTAAACCGTTTGATTTTCCCGGGAAATAAACCCAGTCCAGCCGTCGAACCGCCTTCTTCGCTTTCTTCAAATAAAAGTTGCATTCCCAGACATATCCCATAAAGTGGCACACCTTTATCCACTTTTCTTTTAATAAAATCGATAAACTGATGCTCATGTAATGCTTTCATCGCGTCAGGAAATGCCCCTACTCCCGGTAATATATAACCATGGCAGTTTTCAAGTTTACTTGGTTGATCACCGATCTTATAAGGAACCTCAAGCCTTTCTAGTGCTTTAGAAACGCTGAATAAATTTCCCATTCCATAGTCTATGATTCCAATCATTTATAAACTTCCTTTCGTACTCGGCACTCCTTGAATACGGGGATCAATCTTGGTGGCTTCATCCAATGCCCTGGCTAATGCTTTGAACATTGCCTCGACTATATGATGGGTGTTATGGCCATGGTGAAGCACAATATGGAGATTCATGCGTGCTTCGACCGCAAGCTTCCAAAAGAACTCATGCACATTCTCTGTATCAAATGTTCCAACACGGTCTTTAGGCAGCTCTGCTTTCCATTCAAGATGTGGCCGGTCGCTTAGGTCGATCGCCACTGTAACAAGAGTTTCATCCATGGGAAGTGTCATGGAGCCATATCGTTTAATTCCTTTTTTATCCCCCAGTGCCTGTCTTAGAGCTTGCCCAAGGCAAATCCCAAGATCCTCTGTCAAATGATGGTCGTCCACTTCTACATCGCCTTTACCTGTGGCATTTAAATCAAATAACCCATGCTTAGTGAACAACTCCAGCATATGGGCCATAAAAGGTACCTGCACCTCAAGATCAGACTGTCCCTGGCCATCTACATTAAAATCGATTGCTATATCCGTTTCCCTAGTCGTTCTCGTAATTAATGCTTTTCGATTTACCGTCATTTCCATCGCTCCTTGCGTGTTTCAATCGCTCTGGCATGAGCTTCTAACCCTTCTAACCTGGCAAATTGCGCAATCTTATCCCCATTTTGCTGTAATGCTTGTTCACTATAAGAAATCACACTCGACTTTTTAACAAAATCATCTACTGTGAGCGGGCTTGAAAACCGTGCTGTTCCGTTCGTCGGGAGCACGTGATTCGGTCCTGCATAATAATCACCCACCGGCTCACTGCTGTAAGGCCCCAGAAAAATAGCTCCCGAATGCTTGACTTTAGCCATATCTTGAAAAGGATGTTCCGTCACAATTTCTAAGTGTTCTGCAGCGATTTCGTTAATGGTTTCCAGCGCTTCCGCTTTCGTGTCACACACAATAATAGCGCCATAGTCCTCGATGCTGGCTTTGGCGATCTTATACCTAGGCAGTGTACGAAGCTGGGAATAAACAGCGGTGCGAACCTCTTCCGCCAGAGACTCCTCAGTTGTAACGAGAATACTGGAAGACCTGGCATCGTGTTCAGCTTGTGACAGCAAATCTGCCGCTACCTCATCAGCTTTTGCAGTATGATCTGCCAACACCGCAACCTCACTCGGCCCCGCAATCATGTCGATATCCACATCTCCGAAAACTTCTCGTTTAGCTAGTGCTACATATACATTCCCTGGACCAGTAATTTTATCTACAGGCGCAAGTGTTTCTGTTCCATAAGCTAAAGCAGCGATAGCCTGGGCTCCTCCCGCTTTAAATACTTGCTCTACTCCTAATAGATGCGCTGCGGCAAGAACCCCAGCTGGAATATTCCCATCGGTGTTTGGCGGGGTAACCATCACGATCCGTTTGACTCCGGCCACTTGGGCAGGGATTACGTTCATCAGGACCGAAGAAGGATAAGCAGCCGTTCCACCGGGCACGTAAATTCCCGCTCCATCGATAGGCGTCACTTTTTGTCCAAGGATTGTCCCATTAGCATTCGAGTCAAACCATGATGTCGTCCGTTGCTTTTCATGAAAGTTTCTAATATTCGCAGCCGCTTCTACCAGGATTGTTCTATCATTCTCATCTATTGATGTATATGCCTCAGCCAATTCCGTCTTAGTCACACGCCAGTTCTCTATATCCGTCCTATCAAATCTTTTCGTGTAAGCTCGAACAGCTTGATCTCCGTTATTCTTCACATCTTGAATAATCTCCCGGACTGCTTGTCTCTGCTCCTCTGTACCCTGATCAACACTTCTCTTCAGGGAGGATACGTCAGATCTCATCATCATTCTCATCAACGTTCCACCTCCACTACGTCACTCAGCTTATGCACCATTTCATCAATTTCCCTGCTTTTTACTCTGTAACTCACTGGGTTTACGATCAGTCTTGATGTGATATCGGCTATCTTTTCATATTCTACTAATCCGTTCTCTTTTAACGTACGTCCTGACGAAACAATATCTACGATTCGATCAGCCAGGCCAATGAGTGGAGCGAGCTCAATCGAACCATTTAGAGGGATAATCTCAATCTGCGCGCCCTGTTCCCTGAAGTAATCAGATGCCACTTTCGGGTATTTTGTCGCAATCTTAGGAGCGATCCGTCCTAGCGGCTGGTCAGGCAGGCCTGCCACTGCGACGTAGCAAGGGCTGATGTGTAAATCCAGCACTTCATATACATCACGATCCTGCTCTAGCAGAACATCCTTACCTGCTATGCCGATATCTGCAGCTCCATATTCGACATACGTAACAACATCCATCGGTTTCGCCATCATAATTTGAATATTTTGGTCAGGAAACTCCAGAATCAGCTTTCTAGACTCTTCAGCATCTGAGGCTATATAATAGCCTGCCTGCTCCATCAACCCTGCCGCTTCCTCATAAATTCTTCCCTTTGGCATGGCGATCGTTATGGGTTTACTCATTAAGACCGCCTCCTCTTACAGTTAAATCTATACTATCATGAAGCTGTTCTTTAAATTTTTCTAAATCTGGGACCTGATCGATATGCTGCAGCAGAACATAGTACCCTTCGTGACGTAGTGCCCCGGCTCTTTGCAAGCCTTCCGCATGTGTATCATCATCGACGATTACTCCCACTCTGACGTCGTCCTCCTGCTCCTGAACCTCCAGCGCCTCAAGCAATCGTTCTAAGTGTATGGCAAAGCCCGTTGCTGAAGCGTTTAGTTGAAAGGATGGCAGCAAAGTATCATAACGGCCTCCGTTACAAAGTAATGCCCCTAGCTTGGGCGCATACCCTTCGAACAATATTCCCGTGTAGTAATTCATATGGCTGATTAAATTAAGATCTACGTGTACATACCTGTCAACGCCATACTGTTTCAATATTTTATAAAGCTGCTTTAATTCGTTCACAGCCTGCATACACGATTGGTTTCGGGCCAGTGCTTTACTGGCTGTAAACACTTCTTCCCCGCCGCGCAGTCTCAAGATGGAAAGCAAAGCCTGTTTCGTTTCTTCAGGAAGCTGACTCATCTTAACGTCTTCCCGAAACCCTACATAATTTTTTCGATATAAATGTTGTAAGAGAAGCTCTATTATTTCAGACTCCTTCCCAAGCAGATCATGGAAGAAAGACTTTACAAAACCAATGTGGCCAATTGTAATAACAAAATCATCTAAGCCCGCCTGTTTCAATGATTCCACTAATAAGGCAATCACTTCAGCATCCCCGTAAGATGAATGATCGCCGATCAGCTCTGTACCAACTTGTTCAAACTGGGCCGGCTTGCCCCCCTCAGTCTGCTGAGCCCGGAAGACTGGGCCTTCGTATGCAAGTCTTAACGGGAACTCAGCTTCCTTAAGCTGTGAAGCGGCCACACGAGCAATTGGTGCCGTCATATCTGGACGCAGAACGAGCGTGTGACCCTGCTGATCCAATAGCTTAAACAACTGCTGCTCCGGCGTCGCACTCATTTTACCCACCGTTTCATGATACTCTAACAGCGGGGTATCCATCAGCGAATAGCCATAGGAAAGAATCGTAGATGTCAGCTTTTCCCTGGCTTTCGTTTTTTGATTATAAAAAAAAGGAAGCGTATCGCGCATCCCCAGTGGTTTTTCAAACATAAGCCTTTTAGCCATTGAAGTACCAACCTTTCTAAAACTCAAAATCCTTTAGTATGCTAATATGCTAACAAAATAAAGATAAACCGTCAAAACATTTTTAATGACCTTTTCGGCGGTCACAGACTGCAAATCCGTGCCTGTATTTATCCAAGGGGTTGTTGTAAAAGAAAAAACACCGTAAATCAATTCCGGTGTTTCTAGTTCATACTCGTTTGTAACAAAAACAAAAAAGCGACTAACGAATGAGGAATATCATCACGAATTTGCCACTCAATCAAGTAGCCGGGCATCTTGTCAAAGCGGTCTGCCGCTTCAATCGGAACGGCACCCCGCTTTGCCACAGCCCACACTTTCCCCCTCTTCATCCGTTACTTTATAGTGACCGATATGTGTATCGCCTTCCGCCTTCCAATGTACATTCGCCTTCTCGATGTAATAAAACGTGCTTTTACTCGACTTCTTATTTCGCTTTAATTCAGTATAAGCCACGTAGTTTCCATTGGGATGCTGAACATATCCTCTCCAGTACGTTCCGCCTTTCTTATCAATTTTATAGGAAGTTTCACCTTGTTCACCAATCATTTGATAGGATGCGGGAGTCAGCCATCCTCCCGCATAAAAAGAAGCAACAGCCCCTATAACACGATTCCCATACGGCTCCTGTTTTATCTCACTGTAAACATCACCGTCCATGTCGTATAACCTTGCATGAAAAATAGACGAAGCTTTATGACCGATGTACATCCGCTGAGGAAACCTGGTAAATGTCTGACAGGAAGAATCCTGCACAAATTGGAGTGATTGCTTTGCTTTCACGGAATCTTTCCAGCCGCTTTTAAGAAGTGCTAGGCCTATAGCCGAAAAGAAAATACTATAGAATATTCCTAGTGCAGCACTCCCCCCGCCAACAAAGAATATCGAGGTTACAAAAACGATCATTCCAATTAGAAACGCGCTGCCTGTTAACAGCTGTCTTTTAGCATCTCTCCGTATCAGGCTCTGTACCTCCGTCACGACAAACCCCTCCATTAGAACTTAAGTATAATTAGTAAAATTATACATTAGAAAAGACGATCACTCAATACAAAGAGAGATCGTCTTCCCGTTATGATTAACCTATTTCCACTGGCTGAACTGCTTCCTCTAACAATTGGTCTAATTCATCCGTATACGTTTTCTTTTGTTTAGATGACCAGTCTAACTCGTTTGCCATAAAGTCAATGACAGCATGTTGATGCTGTTTCACCCATTCGATATCAAAGAAGAGTGCCCCTGTCCGTCGGATAAAGAAATCAACAGGTTTATAAACCATTTCATATTCTAATGCAGTTATGAGCTGTGCAAAAGTAACCGGATCTATTTGTGCTCGTTCAGCATCTGGCTTCTTGTCTTTATATAATTGAAATACGGTATCGACATTAGCTCCGTATAAGTTCACAAGTTTACTAGCTATTTCATTCGATAATCCAATGGATTCGCCAATCTGAATTCGTTTCTCTCTAAATTGCTTAAACCCTTTCGAGCCGTTAACTTCGCCGCCAGATATCGGTAAATGAGCCGATTCAGAATCGGAGTAGCGAATTCCGTATTCTTCCATCAATTGATCGCGAACTAAATCGACAGCAGATTGCGCCATTTTGCGGTAACCCGTCAATTTGCCGCCAGCCATTGAAATCAAGCCAGAATCGGATACAAAAATCTCATCTTTTCGGGATATTTCTGAGGGATCTTTGCCTTCTTCATGAAGCAGTGGTCTTACTCCTACCCAGCTTGATTCTACATCTTCTTCGGTTACTTCGACGGTTGGAAACATGTAGTGAATGGCGTCCAAAATATAGTTTCGGTCATCCGTTGTCAGCTTAGGATGGGAGATGTTCCCGTCATATTCCGTATCCGTTGTCCCTACATATGTTTTTCCATCCCGCGGAATCGCGAAGATCATTCGTCCATCAGGTGTGTCAAAATAAACCGCCTGTTTCAATGGAAAGGCTGTCTGATCAAATACTAAGTGAGCACCTTTGGTGAGCTGTAGTGTTTTTCCTTTTTTAGAACCATCAAGGCCACGTAATTCATCAACCCACGGCCCGCCTGCATTGACAACTTTTTTTGCTTGGACCTGATAAGTCTCTCCGCTGAAAGTATCTTCCACAATCGCCCCTTCAATCGATCCCGCATCGTTGTACAAGAAGTCGATTACTTTTGCGTAGTTGGTTGACAGCGCACCATACTCCACTGCTTTCTTCATGACCTCAAGCGTTAACCGGGCATCGTCTGTTTTGTACTCCACGTAAAACCCAGCTCCCTTCAAGCCATCGCGTTTTACGAGTGGTTCTCTTTCAATCGTTTCCTCGGGAGTCAGCATCGTTCTTCGTTCACCTTTCTTAACGCCTGCTAAATAATCATACACCCTTAATCCAATACTCGTCGTAAACGGACCAAATGTGCCTCCTTCGTGAAACGGCAGCATCATCCACTCCGGTGTTGTCACATGGGGACCATTCTCATAAACAATCTCGCGTTCTTTCCCAACTTCTGCTACCATCTTCACCTCAAATTGTTTTAAGTAACGAAGCCCTCCATGTACAAGCTTGGTCGACCGGCTGGACGTACCGGCAGCGTAGTCCTGCATTTCCACGACCGCTGTTTTCATTCCGCGGCTGGCAGCATCTAGTGCAATCCCAGCGCCGGTTATGCCTCCACCGATTACTAGCAGATCCCATTGCTCCCTATTTAGCTGTTCAAATTGATCTTGTCGATGATAACTAGAAAACATTTTCATACGATCTCTCCTTCTACCCATTTCATTTCAAATGAGGCCGTCTGTTACGTGTATTCCCATATAAAGATTAAAATATGTGTAGAAATCGTGGTTGTTATGAATAACTTCACTCGATTCCACAAAAAAAGAGACCACGAACAACTTTATAACCAGTTTGTTATAAATTGTCGTGGTCTCTCCGTATCTCCGACCTCATCTATTAACTTACTTCTAATAGTAACAGATATTTCACCTTTGTAAAAGAAAAATGTAAATTATTTAAAGACACGCGCTGCCTTTACAGCCTTCTGCCATCCTTCATAAAGGTGCCTGCTTTCCTCTTCTTCCATCTGAGGTTCGAAATCCTTTTCCATAGACCACTGTTGTGAAATTTCGTCACGATCTTCCCAGAAATCTACAGCAAGTCCCGCTAAATAAGCAGCACCGAGGGCCGTTGTCTCATTGATTTTTGGACGTTCAACCGGTACATGCAAAAGATCGCTTTGAAACTG
This sequence comes from Halobacillus naozhouensis, assembly GCF_029714185.1. Classification (NCBI taxonomy): domain Bacteria; kingdom Bacillati; phylum Bacillota; class Bacilli; order Caryophanales; family Bacillaceae; genus Halobacillus; species Halobacillus naozhouensis. Next base: position 2,926,971 of record NZ_CP121671.1, read on the forward strand.
CATCAGCAAATCATTTTTAACAGCTCCGCCATCCACGCGAAGTTTCTTCAAATCAATCTTCGAATCTTCGACCATAGCATCGACCACATCTTTAGCTTGATAGGCCAGAGATTCAAGTGTAGCCCGTACAAAATGGGATTTTTTCGTTCCACGTGTTAACCCAAAGACAGCCCCACGTGCTTCACTATCCCAATAAGGTGTACCTAATCCAACAAAAGCAGGAACGACATAAACGCCGTCCGTGGAGTCTACTTCTTCGGCGATGTTCTCACTTTGTTTGGAAGACTCAATCATGCGTAAGCCATCACGAAGCCATTGAATAGCAGATCCTGAGACGAAAATGCTCCCCTCAAGAGCATATTCTACTTTTCCATCCAGTCCCCATGCCAGTGTTGTCAATAGCCCATTATTTGAACGGACCGCCTCTTCACCCGTATTCATGAGCATAAATCCGCCTGTGCCATATGTGTTTTTGGCCATTCCTTTTTCAAAGCATGCCTGACCAAACAGGGCAGCCTGCTGATCGCCTGCAATTCCGGCAATGGGAATGTTGCTTCCGAAGAAATGATAGTCAACCGTATGGGCGTATACTTCAGAAGATGGCTTGACCTCTGGGAGCATGCTCTTCGGTACACCTAAAATGTCTAGCAATTCATCATCCCATTTGAGATCATAGATGTTGTACATTAACGTTCTTGATGCATTCGAATAATCCGTGACATGTTCCTTTTTTCCAGATAACTTATAAACAAGCCACGTATCGATGGTACCAAACATGAGGTCACCGTTTTCAGCTTTCTCTCTTGCCCCATCCACATGGTCTAGTATCCATTTTACTTTCGTACCGGAAAAATAAGGATCTAACAGCAATCCTGTCTTATCGTGGAAGGTATCATTAAGCCCTTGCTCGCGAAGGTCATTACATATTTCCTGTGTCTGCCTGGATTGCCACACGATTGCCTTATGAATGGGTTTGCCTGTATGGCGATCCCAAATGACTGTCGTTTCCCGCTGATTCGTAATACCAATTCCTGCAACTTGTTCCGCTTCAACGTCAGCCTTTGTCAGCACATCGGCAATACAGGCTAGAACAGAGGTCCATATTTCATTGGCATCGTGCTCGACCCAGCCCGGCTTCGGGAAATATTGCTCAAATTCCCTTTGGGCGGTTTCAATCACTTCCCCGTCGTGATTGAATAACATAGCACGTGAGCTAGTTGTTCCTTGATCAATCGATAAAATGTATGTTTCCATCTGATCCTCCCCTTTCTTCACTACATATTAAACTCCCACAGTTCCTTACGAGAAGTAGTGACAGCAGATACGCCTGAATCGATAGCCTCATCTACTTCTTTCTTCGTCCGGATTAACCCCCCGGCGATTACCGGCACACCCAATCGTTCCTTTATTTCTCGTATCATTCCCGGCAGTATTCCAGGCAAAACTTCTACAAAATCCGGCTGAGTTTTCTTAATAATTTTGACATTATGGTCAATGGCCTGGCTATCAATCAAGAACAGCCTTTGAACCGTTATTAATCCATATTTTTTCGCCCGCTGAATGACAGAAGAACGTGTGGAAATCACACCATCTGGGCGTACTTCCCTGCCAACAAACTCCATCCCATATTCATCTGCTTTTAATCCTTGGATAAGATCAATATGAATTAAGATCTTTTTGCCCGCTTTTTGCCCCGCCTTAACTAGCTTCTTGAGCAGTCCAAGGCGTGTGTCGAGCAGGATAATGTATTCTGAGTCTGACCTCAGCAGGTGTTCAAAATCTTTCATGTGCTTGATTGCAGGTAATACACGCTGGTTGATCATCAATGTCTTTCCACCTCGGCCTTTATAGGTTGATCACGTTCTTCCATTTCCTGCTTCGTATAGATAACCCTCATCGGGTTTCCTCCAACAAATGAACCAGCAGGCACATCTTTATGAACAAGGGTGCCTGCTGAAACAATCGCTTCATCACCAATCTGAACACCAGGAAGAATCGTTGAATTCGCTCCAATCATTACCTCATCTCCAATGACCACATCACCTAAGCGATATTCTTTTATTAAATACTCATGGGCTAAAATCGTTGTATTATAACCAATTACGGTATTGCGGCCGACTGAAATCTTTTCCGGGAACATAATATCCACCATTACCATGAGGGCAAACGCCGTTCCATCGCCAACTTTCATACGCAGAAAAGTACGGTACATCCAATTCTTCACTTGTAAAAACGGCATATATCTGGCCGCCTGAATGACGATGAAATTTTTAACCACTTTTAAGAAAGGCACCGTCTTATAAATGTGCCACAAGGAATTGCCCTCATTTACCGGGTAACGCTGTGTTTTACGCATGATTTATCCTCCAGTAATCTTCAGTAAGTCCCTCATATTGCTCAGCATATAATCAGGTCCCAATGCATCAAGCACTTCGCGGCCTTTTACCGTCCAGGCTACCCCGGCAGTTGCTGTTCCTGCATGCTGACCTGCTTCAATATCATGAGTGTTATCGCCAACCATTATCACCTCTGACGCTTGAGAATCCAGTGCTTTTAAAGCTTTTATAATCGGCTCAGGGTGCGGCTTGGCATGAGTCACGTCATCAAGTGTTACGACGATATCAAACGCGTCATCAAGACCAGCCAGCGCGAGGCCCATCTCAACTGTCTGGCGCATCTTAGTCGTTACAATTCCGAGACGAAACCCTTGTTCTTTTAGCATCTGAATCGTTTCCACCACGCCATCATATACGGTTACATAATCATCATGATGGCTCATATTATGAGCACGATATACATCAATTAATTCATCAACGCGTTCAGCATCAATCTGCTGCATACTATCCTTTAACGGCGGGCCGATAAAGTCGATGATTTCCTCCCGGCTGTACGGCCGCTTACCATATCGTTCAATCGTATGGATAAACGAAGCAATGATCAGTTCGTTCGTATCTATTAATGTTCCATCCAGATCAAAAAGTATCGTACGTATGCTCATTAGTTGTTTCCTCTCTCTCTCGTTGTAATCTATTCCAGACAAATCCGACTGCCGCCGTCAACACAATTGCCGTCAGCAAGCGAATAAGTAATAAAGGCCAGACAGGAATCCCAAGCGGAATAAAGACGAGTGTATCCTCAATGACAGCATGACAGGATACTAAAAACAATACTGCCAAATACATATCTTTTTTAGAAACACCATCTTCTTCTACCGCCTGGATCATTAGCCCCGCGCCATATGCCAGTCCGATGGTCAGACCAGCCACAAGCGTCATCGATGTATTGCGCTCCATTCCAAGGAATCGGGTCGCCGGGGCCACCCAGCCAGAGAATCTAGTCAGCCAGCCTCTTTCTCTCAAATATTGCATAACGATCATCAACGGGATGACAATAAAAGCCAGCTGAACAATTCCGATGAGTGCTGTTTGTACACCATGCATGATGATCTCTGTCCATCCCTCAGGTGCAGCCTGCTGCTCAGGGGCTAATCCATAAACGGCCTGCTCCTGCCCGCCTTTCCATAACAAATTAATCAGAAAAGCAGATACGAAGGCAAGGCTGAGCCTGACACCTACTACAAACCACCAGCTGACCCCCACTTTTTTTGCAACCGTAGATTCAATCAAAAGATTATGCGAAAAAGATAGCATAACGGCTAGAATAAATACCTCTTTCACAGTAAAATCAAATGAAATAATCGCTGCAATTCCGGCATATAAGTTTAAGAAATTCCCGAGTACAAGCGGAACAGCTGCCTCTCCGGAAAGGCCAATCCACCCCATGATAGGCTCTAGCTTTTCCATCGCCCATGGAAGAACTGGAGTGCACTGAAGTATCGTCACAATCAGGGTGACGGGGAAAATAACTTTTCCTAACGTCCATGTCAGCTGAAGACCTTTAGTTAGACCACGCTTTAAGATGCCGAACATATCTTATGTCTCTCCTCTATTTTACTTTCTTGCCATTATAATATTTATCCGCTAGACCGGTCTTTCGACGATAAACCATAATCACAATGGCTAAACCGATGAGGATAACAGATATGAGTTGGGCTGTACGAATTTCCCCAAACAAGTACAAGCTATCCATACGCATGCCTTCAATAAAGAAGCGTCCGAAAGAATACCAGATTACATAACTTAAGAATACTTCACCACGACGCGGATTAAATTTGTGTCTTAAGAGTAATAGAAGTATAAATCCTCCAATATTCCACAGTGACTCATACAAAAAGGTCGGGTGATAGATCGTTCCACCGATACACATTTGCTGATTAATAAACTCAGGTAAGTACTGCATATAGTTGTTATAAAAGCTTTCAGTAACCGGCCCGCCATGAGCTTCCTGGTTCATAAAGTTGCCCCACCGGCCAATAGCCTGTCCTAAAATAATGCTAGGTGCAGCAATGTCCGTCATCATCCAGAAAGACAGACCCTTTAGCTTTGTATAGATATAAGCAGTCAAAACCGCGCCTATTAATGCGCCATGAATTGCAATACCACCTTCCCATATCGCGAATACATCCCACCATGGTCCGCCAACGTAGCGGTCCCATTCAAATAACACATAATAAATGCGTGCACATACGATCGCAGCGGGTATCGCAAATACCACAATATCCACCATATAATCTTTTTTTACACCTATTCGTTCTGATTCTTTAGTTGCCAGCCACAGGCCAAGAAATGCGCCAGTTGCTATAATGAGGCCATACCAATAGATTGACAGGGGGCCTAACTGTAAAAAAACACGATCTAATGCTTCAGGTGTACAAGCCACAAGGTCACTCTCCCTTACTCATTATTCGATTGATCATCATCAATCACTTTTGTTAATCGCTCTGAAAATTCCTCTGCAGCGTTTACACCCATTCGTTTCAGGCGGAAGTTCATAGCAGCCACTTCAATAATGACCGCTAAGTTACGACCAGGACGAACCGGAATGGTTGCTTTAGGAATTTCGACATCCATAATCTTCATCGTTTCTTCTTCAAGACCAAGTCGGTCATACTGTTTATTTTTATCCCATGCTTCAAGGTTAATCACAAGTGTAATCCGCTTGAAACTCCTGACCGCACCTGCACCGAACAGTGTCATTACATTTATAATACCCAGACCGCGAATCTCAAGTAAATGTTCAATTAGGGGGGGACTATTCCCAATTAATCGATCATAATCTTCTTGCCTTATCTCTACACTATCATCAGCGACGAGTCGATGCCCACGTTTTACGAGCTCTAAAGCTGTTTCACTTTTACCGACTCCGCTTTGCCCCGTAATCAGTACTCCGATTCCATAGATATCGACTAACACTCCGTGAATCGCTGTGAAGGGTGCAAATTTTGTTTCCAGAAAGTTAGTCAATCGACTGATCACTCTTGTTGTTTTATAAGGGGAGAGCATTAGCGGCACAGCCCCTTCTTTAGCTGCCACTACCAACTCTTCAGGAATATCCATCCCTCTCGTAATCACAATTCCAGGCGTAACATCAGTACATAATTGCTCGGCTCGATCGCGGCGCTGATCATGTGTAAGGTCATTGAAATAAGAAAGCTCTGTTTTACCTAACAATTGTAATCGTCTTTTAGGGTAATATTTGAAGTATCCCGTCATTTCGATCCCTGGACGGGAAATGTCACTCATATGTATTTCACGGTGAATACCATCTTCTCCTGCAACAAGCTCCAAGTCAAACTGCTCAAGTAAATGCTCCGTTCTTACCTTGTTCATAACCTTTACCTCCTGTGAAATAAATCATGCAGTCACTAACCCCTATTGTAGCATGTTTTACTAGCTTAGAGAAAAAAGAGACCGCTCCGCTGAAGAAAGCGAACCGGTCTATCGTTTAACCATTACTCTTTAATAAAGCTGTTCAACACCAGGTTAATTAGTGAAATAAAAACGGCGGCCACGATCGTCATTCCGAAGCTGGTGATTTCAAATGTACTTCCGAGGAAAGCATCTGTCATCGCTAACGTAATCGCGTTAACAATAAATAAAAATAACCCCAGCGTTACCACCGTGATCGGCAAGGTTAAAACCACCAGAACAGGGCGGACAATGGCATTCAATATCGATAAAATGAAGGCAGCCAGCAAAGCACCCCCAAGTCCATCTATCGTTACTGAAGCAAATAATGCGCCGACGATAACGATGGCTGCCGCATTCACAAGGATGTGTAATATCCAGCTTTTCATCCTTTATCCCTCACTTCTAGCAGCAGGATTTACAAACGAGGATTCTTAATTGTCACAGATCCCGTTTTTGTTTCTGCTTCTAAATGATACGCTGCTTCATACTCCTCATGTGCTTCAAATTGAAGCTCTTTATTCATAACTTCCTTTTTGTTATTTAAAATTTTGTAATTGTCGAGTTCGCAATTCAAACTTCCAACCGAAGATTTCAGTTTCCCGTCTATTCGTTTATGCGGCGGCAATGTCAGGGTAATACTTCCTCTTAAAGTTTTGAAAAAACCGGTATGAGCATGCCCACCGCTATTCGTTAGATGAATCGCTCCTGAAATCGTAGTAGCATCATTTTTTCCGAACTGACCATTAAGCGTCATACTGCCATGGATGGTTTCCGTTTCACACGTCTCAAACTTACTGTCCGTTACTGTAATGGAACCATTTCCAGTCGAAAGTTTACTCGTTTCCCCTTGAGCACCTCTTAACTGGATAGCTCCATTTGCCGTTTTAAGCTGAAAGTGATTGGCATCAATTGATGTAGACGTTACCGACCCATTTGATACTTTGACTTTAATAAACTCATATTCAGTTTCTGGTACATACAATTTGATTGAAGCTTTCATTTTTTTAGATGGGCTGGATATACGCAGCAAGTCCTGGCTAACTTCAAACTGATTGTCTGCCTCAAATCTGGATCTTGCTTCTTCTTCATTTTCAACCTGATACACTTTCACCCCATATTCAGCGCGGACACGGTCCTCCTGCCACGGTACAATGGTGAGTGAACCGTTCGCAATCGATGCATCAATGTCGTTAAATGACAGCGCATCTGTTTCAAATACATGCTCGAATTCAACTGACTCTCCAAACGATAGGTCAAAGTCAGTATTTTTTATTTTATCAACAGCTTCTCCGATAAAATCTTTAAAGCCATACTTCTTTTTCGCAGACTTATTTGTATTGGATTCCTTTTCTTCCATAGCAGTCAGCAGCTTAGCTCCTTCTTCTGCAGTAATAGTTCCTTTTTCAATCATCGTAAGAATTCTCATACGTTCTTCATTCATGTTCTAATCGCCCCTTTTCCTTAAGCCTTCCCCATTTAGGAGAGTTGAAAACTAAAAAAGCACCTTAAAGACAATACTGTCATCTAAGGTGCTTAAGAACCATCAAGTGAATGTCCATTTATAAAATCGTTCCGTCTTCAATCGAGCTGTCTGTTCTGACTTCTGATCGTGATTATCTATTAAGCTCATCATACCATCAGCCTGGGATAAATGCGCCTGAATCGCGGCAAGCTTTTGCTCCCAATAAGGTTCGATATCGAAAATATAATCAGGTTCTCCAAGATCTTCCTCATGATAATTAGAAATCGCATGCATCCATACTTCAGGCCTCACCGACTCTTTCATTTGGCCAATAGCTGCAACCACTGCTGCTGCAAGGGCATCATGATCAGGGTGGACGGCATAACCTGGATAGTGAGTAATAACTAGACTGGGCCGCAATGCCTCCAACTTTTCACGTAAGTAGTCGGCAACCTCGTCTTTCGGTTCAAATTCTAATGTCTTGTCCCGATAACCAAGCAGCTCTACATCAATGTCAAGCCGCTTGGCCGCCTCCGTTAATTCCTGCCTGCGAAAAGAAGATAATGTCTCGCGGTTCGCGAAGACTGGGCTCCCCATATTCCTCCCCATTTCACCAAGCGTTCCGCATAGATAGGTGACAGGAATTCCTTCGGCTCTGAATTTTGAAATGGTCCCCGAGGCTCCGAATGATTCATCATCTGGGTGCGGGAAAATAACAACAACATGCTGATTACTCATGAACATCCGCCTCATGAGAAAAAGGGGTTTCGCTAATTTCTAGGGCTACCATCAAGCGACCTTCCCGATCATGTCCGGCCATCAGTAATCGTCCTTTATCATCAATTTCAAAATCGGTAACTCCTTCAGCATAAACCCAGCCAAGATTCAGCTTTAGCCCAACACGATAGGAACCACCTGTGCTGACAATCTTGCCATGCTGATACGTAACCTGAGCATTTCTAATAAACGCTCCGACATTGTATGCTTTCTCATCAAAATGGCTGGCATAAGCACCATTCGTTGTTTCTAAATGTACATATACATCTTGATTAGCAAGTTCATTAATCTTTTCTTGAACAATGGATTGTTCGATCGCTTTCATCCCAAAATTCCTCCCGTTAAAACGTCTCTTGTTTAACGATACTTAATTACGACCGAACCGTCAAAACATCTACCTATTTTAAAACCTTTTCTTTTGACCTCAGCTTGTCTTCCATCCGCTTTCTGTCCCGCTGGAGAATAGGTTTTAAGTACTTACCGGTATAAGAGTCTGCTTCATCGGCAACTTTTTCCGGCGTTCCTGTTGCAATTATCTGTCCACCTTTTTCTCCGCCTTCAGGCCCGAGATCGATAATGTGATCAGCTTCCTTTATCACATCTAAGTTGTGTTCAATAATTAATACAGAATCTCCATTCTCCACCAGTCGTTGAAGTACCCTCAGTAATCGGGAAATGTCATCTACATGCAGTCCTGTGGTTGGCTCATCCAGAATATAAAAGGATTTCCCATTAGAACGGCGATGCAATTCACTAGCAAGCTTCACGCGCTGTGCTTCGCCACCAGACAAGGTGGTAGCGGGTTGTCCTAGTTTAATGTATTCTAACCCTACATCAGCTACTGTCTGCAGTTTCCGGCTGATCTTAGGAATGTTTGCAAAAAAGTCAAGCGCTTCTTCGATTGTCATCCCCAACACTTCAGCAATACTTTTTCCCTTATATTTTACTTCCAGTGTTTCACGGTTATAACGTTTCCCGTCACACACTTCACATGGGACGTAAACGTCCGGTAAAAAGTGCATTTCGATTTTAATAATTCCGTCCCCGCGACAAGCTTCACAACGACCGCCTTTAACGTTAAAGCTAAAGCGTCCCTTTTTATAGCCGCGTATTTTGGCTTCATTCGTCTGAGCAAACACATCCCTAATGTTGTCGAAAACACCTGTATACGTAGCTGGATTAGAACGTGGGGTACGTCCAATCGGTGACTGATCGATATCAATCACTTTCTCCAGCATATCAATCCCTTCGATTTCTTTATGCTTCCCGGGTTTTTGTTTGCTATTATGAAGCTTCTTCGACAGTGACTTGTACAAGATTTCATTGATTAATGTACTCTTGCCAGAACCTGAAACGCCTGTCACAGCTGTCAATAAGCCGAGCGGTATTTTAGCATTTACCTTTTTCAAATTGTTCTCTTCAGCTTGCTTGATCTTGAGGTAGCGTCCATCAGGTTTACGCCGTTTTGCTGGCAGCGGGATAAACTGTTTCCCAGCTAAATACTGACCTGTCAACGAACCCTGGCTGCGCATCACTTGTTTCGGTGTTCCCTGGGCTACGATCTCTCCTCCATGGGCCCCGGCTCCCGGTCCGATATCAATCAAGTAATCAGCAGCCAACATGGTATCTTCATCATGTTCTACGACAATCAGCGTATTATCTAAGTCCCTCATTCGTTTTAGCGTGGTAATTAGACGATCATTGTCACGTTGATGTAGTCCGATTGAAGGTTCGTCTAACACGTACAGTACCCCGGTTAAGGCTGATCCGATTTGTGTAGCCAGTCGGATTCGCTGTGCTTCCCCGCCAGACAGGGTGCCGGCTGATCTCGATAATGTTAAATAATCAAGTCCGACATTGGCTAGAAAACTTAAACGTTCACAAATTTCCTTCAGAATCATCCGGGCAATGGTTTTCTCTTTTTCCGTCAATTCCAGTGATTCAAAGAATTGTTTCGCTTCTACTACAGAAAAATCTGTCGTACGGCCAATGTGTTCACCATTAATTAAGACAGCCAGGGCTTCTTCATTTAAGCGATTCCCTTTACATTTAGGGCATGGCTTTTGAATCATATATTTCTCCATTTGTTCACGAATAAAATCAGAACCGGTTTCACGATACCTTCTGGAAACATTCGGAATGACCCCTTCAAAGAAAATCTCATTCTCGCGTACTTTTCCAAAGTCATTTTCATACCGGAAAAAGATTTTTTCTTTTCCGCTGCCATACAGCACACGATCTAATTGTTCCTTAGGTAAGTCTTTAACAGGTTTGTTTAAATCAATATCGTAATGCTTGGCGACACTTTTCAGCAGTTGAGGATAGTATTGTGAACTTGTCGGCTCCCAGGCGGCTATCGCATGTTCTTTTAACGACTTGTTCCAATCTGGGATCACTAAATCAATATCCACTTCAAGTTTAGTTCCGAGCCCATCGCAGCGATTACATGCGCCGAATGGGCTGTTGAATGAAAACATGCGCGGTTCAAGCTCACTCACCGAAAAGCCGCAGATCGGACAAGCATGATGCTCGCTAAAAGTCATTTCTTCGCCATCAATCACATCTACCAGCACGTGACCGCCGCCAAGGTTAAGGGCCGTTTCCAGTGAATCAGACAGGCGCCCCTCGACACCTTCTTTTGCGACAACACGATCAACCACAACTTCGATGGTATGCTTTTTATTTTTCTCAAGATTAAACTCTTCAGTGACTTCGCGCATTTCTCCATCAACTCGCAAGCGGACATAGCCTTCTTTTTGCAGCTGCTCAAAAACTTTGGCGTGTTGCCCTTTACGCCCCGATATTACAGGAGCCAGAATTTGCAGTTTCGTCCGTTCAGGTTGTTCCATAATCTGATCCACCATCTGCTGGACTGTTTGTGAATCAATTTCTATCCCGTGATTCGGACAAGTTGGTCGTCCGATTCGCGCAAACAGCAAACGCAGATAATCAAAGATTTCTGTTACCGTACCCACTGTAGAGCGGGGGTTACGGCTTGTTGTTTTTTGATCAATCGAAATAGCCGGTGATAACCCTTCAATAGAATCAACATCAGGCTTGTCCATCTGGCCAAGAAACTGACGAGCATAAGCACTTAACGACTCCACATACCGGCGCTGCCCCTCCGCATAGATCGTATCAAAAGCAAGGGAAGATTTCCCCGACCCGGAAAGACCTGTCATGACCACAAGTTTATTCTTCGGAACATCAATGTCAATATTCTTTAAATTGTGGGCTCTTGCTCCCCTAATACTGATATTTTTACTGGCCATAAGCCGATCATCCTTCCGCTTTTAGTTCCAAAATGATATCACGAAGCTCAGCTGCTCTCTCAAAGTCAAGGTCCTTAGCTGCTTGTTTCATTTCTGTCTCTAAGTTATCAACCAATTCAGCACGTTCTTTCTTCGTCATTTCTGAAGGTTTTTTCTCCGTACCATAAGTGGTTGCGTCTTCAGCGACTTTGCTGACTTGAATTACATCACGGATTTGTTTCTTGATTGTTTTGGGAGTAATGCCGTGCTGTTCATTGTAAGCAATTTGCTTTTCGCGTCGACGATACGTTTCCTCAATCGCGTATTCCATCGAGTTAGTGGTTTTATCGGCATACATAATAACCCGGCCACTTTCGTTACGCGCTGCACGGCCAATCGTCTGAATTAACGAACGATCTGAGCGTAGAAAACCTTCCTTATCTGCGTCCAGTATCGTAACCAGTGATACTTCGGGAAGGTCGAGACCCTCTCGCAGCAGGTTGATACCCACAAGGACATCATATTTACCCAGCCTTAGATCTCTGATAATTTCAATCCGTTCAAACGTTTTGATTTCCGAATGGAGATAGGCTACCTTTATCCCTAAATCCTTCAGATAATCGGTAAGGTCTTCTGACATCTTTTTCGTTAATGTTGTGACCAGCACCCGCTCATTACGTTTACTGCGCATGTTAATTTCGCCGACTAGATCATCAATCTGCCCGTGGATCGGCCGAACTTCAATTTCTGGATCAAGCAGCCCTGTTGGCCGGATGATTTGCTCGGTTAATTTTTTAGTGTGCTCAAGCTCATAAGATCCTGGCGTAGCAGATACATACGTAATTAAATTTATGTGCTTTTCAAATTCTCCAAACGTCAGTGGACGGTTATCGAGGGCTGAAGGCAGACGGAACCCATGATCCACAAGCACTTGCTTACGTGCCCGATCTCCGTTGTACATCCCGCGAATTTGCGGAAGCATTACATGTGACTCATCCGCCATAATGAGAAAGTCATCTGGAAAGTAATCAAGCAGCGTATAAGGCATGGCCCCTTCTTCCCTGAATGTTAGATGACGGGAGTAATTCTCGATTCCAGAACAAAAGCCCATTTCGTTCATCATCTCTAAATCGTAATTTGTCCGCTGTTCAAGGCGCTGGGCTTCCAAAAGTTTATTTTGGTCTTTGAGCTCCTTCACTCGTGCATGCATTTCTTTCTCGATATTTTCAATCGCTTTTTTTAACTTTTGTTCCCTTGTTACGAAGTGAGAAGCAGGGAAAATGGCAACATGTTCACGCTCACCGACGATTTCTCCTGTCAGCACATCAATTTCACGAATTCGATCGATTTCATCACCAAAAAATTCTACCCGGATCGCATGTTCTTCCTTTGAAGCAGGAATTATTTCAACAGAGTCTCCTCTGACTCGAAAAGTCCCGCGCTGGAAGTCAATATCATTACGGGCATATTGAATGTCGACGAGAAAACGCAGCAGTTCATCTCGGTCACGTTCCATGCCTTGACGAATAGAAAGAACTTGACTGCTGTATTCTTCCGGAGAACCTAAACCATATATACACGAAACACTAGCTACAATAATGACATCATTTCTTTCAAATAAAGAAGTCGTTGCCGAATGACGCAGTTTGTCAATTTCATCATTAATGTTAGAATCCTTCTCAATAAATGTATCAGTTTGTGGTACATAAGCCTCCGGCTGGTAGTAATCATAGAAGCTTACAAAGTACTCCACCGCATTATTAGGGAAAAATTCCTTAAACTCACTGTATAATTGACCCGCTAATGTCTTATTATGAGCAATAATTAATGTTGGTTTATTCACCTGTTGAATCACATTGGACATCGTAAATGTTTTACCTGTACCTGTTGCACCAAGCAGGGTTTGGTGCTTTTCACCACGCTCGATGCCTTCAACCAGTTCCTTGATGGCATTCGGCTGATCGCCTTGTGGCGTATAATCAGATACTAATTCGAATCGATTCTCCGTTTCCATTTGGACAACCTCCGTTCATACACTATTCATCAATAGTCTACCACAATAGTTTATCATTCTAACATAAAACGAACAAACATTCGGTTTTTATTTTATAAAATTGATGAAAGTAGCATTATATAGTTGTGGATTGCATGAAATTATCATGTATTTGCACATTAATCTAATGTTTTGCATATTCGCGAGATTAACTGCACATTTGATAGCAAAATTGCATATTTCACTCGCTTTATTACACATTTGCGAGGAAAGCTCAAAAAATCTCACTACACAAAACGGTAGTGAGATTTCACTTTCAATTATGAATAAGACTGATCGTATTGGTTCACTTCAAATAAATCAATCAATTCTATATCCTCATGTTTATCTTTAAACCAACGAAGAGAGAAATCATTTTTAAATAACACAAGTGGATTTCCTTCGCGGTCAACGGCAAGCATATTTCGTTCATCGAACATGGACTCATCTACCTGGTCTTCCGGAATCCAGCGAGGAATCCGTTCACCCATGGATGTTAACTCCACTTCGACATTGTACTCATTTTTCATTCGATATTCAAACACTTCATATTGAAGCTCTCCAACGGCTCCAATAATATAGTCTTCAAATCGATAACGCTTGAATAATTGGATCGCTCCCTCTTGCACAAGCTGCTCCAACCCTTTTTTAAACTGTTTCGACTTCATTACGTTTTTGGCCGTCACTTTTTTGAAAAGTTCTGGCGGGAACTGTGGAAGTTCATCGTATTCGAAGTTCTGTTTTCCGGTCACAATCGTATCGCCAATTCGGTAAATATTCGGATCATAAATTCCGATAATATCACCGGCGTAGCCTTCTTCTACCGTTCCTCTTGATGAAGCGACAAACTGCTGGGACTGAGCCAGCTTGAATGTCTTACCTGTTCTTGAAAGCGTCACATTCATTCCACGTTCGAACTTTCCGGAACAAATCCGCACAAATGCTATTCGATCCCGGTGTTGCGGGTTCATATTGGCTTGAATTTTGAAAACAAAGCCGGAGAACTCTTCATGATCGGGTGAAACGATCCCTTCCGTTGAACGTCGCGGTGCCGGTTCAGGGGCGAAGTCGATAAATGTATTGAAAAAAGTTTCCACCCCGAATGGTGCAAGTGCACTTCCGAAGAAGACAGGCGTTTGGTCTCCCTTCATCACTTTTTCCAAATCAAAACCATCACCGGCCTCATCAACGAGCATCATCTCATCTTCTGCCTCTTGATAAGTCGGATCATCTGTCAACTCTTTATGACTGTCAAGCTGATCGTATGGGATGTACGTCTCTTCTTCGTTCCCGGTGAACTGAACAAACTGCTCATTGTGACGATCAAACACACCTAAGAAACGCTTACCCATGCCTGCTGGCCATGTCAGCGGATACGTTTCGATATTTAATGTGGATTCAATCTCCTCCATCAATTCAAGCGGTTCGCGTCCTTCACGGTCCATCTTATTGATAAAGGTAAAAATCGGGATTCCCCGCATTTTACATACTTTGAAAAGTTTAAGCGTCTGCGCCTCAATCCCCTTCGTGGCGTCAATCACCATAACGACACTATCAACCGCTGTTAATGTTCTGTACGTATCTTCACTGAAGTCTTCGTGCCCTGGGGTATCCAGAATATTAACCTGATAGTCTTTATACGGAAAATTCATCACACTTGAAGTGACTGAGATTCCACGCTGCTTTTCAATTTCCATCCAATCAGATGTGGCAAACTTGCCCGATTTCTTCCCTTTAACCGTCCCTGCTGATCGAATCAGATTTCCAAACAGCAGCATCTTTTCGGTAATCGTTGTTTTCCCGGCATCCGGGTGAGATATAATCGCAAACGTACGACGTTTTTTCATTTCATTCTTTATAGTCATCGTGATATCCTCCAAATCGTAGTCTCTTACATTTTATATGCTTCAGGCAGGATATACGTATCACATTGGCCTCTTCACTCCATACAAAAACCGCTCACCCGAAGCAAGCGGTCTCCTCAATTTATCTTACTCCATACACTTGAAAGTAGCACAACCCACCCATAAAATCAATCGTGATATTTCCTTCCACCTCAGGTCATCCAAAAAATGGATGACCTGAGGTGGAAGGAAATGGTGTAATAGAAATGTTACCCCTTCTCCTGTTATAATGGAAAAAAAGATAGTTAGGATGCCATCTATGCAGTCATACCTTTTACAACCTAATGATATTAAGAAAATAACAGGTGCTACGTTTTATGAACGGGGCGAAACATACTACAACCAAGGGAAAGTGTACGGTCTTTCTCACAATAGCGCCATCAGATCCTGGCGTGCGGTAGTAACGGGTACTCATGACTATGAAGTACGCGTTTTCTTTTTTGAGGATGATGATCTGGAGGCTACTTGTGAATGTCCTGCCTATGACTCTTATTATAGTTGTAAACACATCGCTGCTGTGCTGCTGGCTATTCGTGAGCAAGCCATTTTAAAATCAGCACCCAAAACGGAAACAGTTTCTCCTTCGAGAGAACAGTTTTCCTCCATGAGTCATGATCGATTATTCGCGAAACGCCTATCAGAAACATTTCGTAACCGACAGGAAAATAAGTATGCGCAGTCTGTAAAACGCCCTTTGCAGATCCAATATTTCCTGCATGTTCAATCTCTGTTAGGGAGTAAGAGCCTCGGAATTGAACTTAAACTGGGGGAAAGCTATCCCTATGTGATTAAAGATATCCGCCAGCTTCTCCAACATGTGCGGCAAGAAGAACCCTATAGACTCTCTAAAAAGTTCAGCTTTGACCCTGCTGAACATTATTTTACAGACGAAGATAAGCAAATTTTCGACTCGCTATTTAAAGCTTATGAACAAGAGCTATTTTACGATCGACATTGGAATGGTGGAGAACAGAAAATATTAGCCATCCCTCCTTCACTCGCACCAGAATTACTTCAAATGCTTGAAGCAGCAGAGTGTGAAGTGATCGAACGCGGAGAAAAAGTTGGGCCTTTGCAAGTAGAAAAGGAATTCCCTAAGCTCTCCTTTTATATTTCTGAAGAGCGAGGAAGCTACCACATGCATATGAACCAGCTTAAAACCTTTGAATATGTGAAAGATTATCACATGCTCTATAAACAGGCTTGCTTTTACCTTCTCGATCAAACTAAAGAAGAAGTCGTCCAAACTCTGCACGCTCTACTGCCTTACAATTCAAACGGAAACCATACAGTTGGCCAGATGGATATGGAAGGCATTGTATCTTATGTACTGCCAGAGCTTGAATCCATTGCTCATGTTCAATTGAATCACACGGCTAAGGAAAAAATAATTCAGGAGGAACTCAAACCTAAAGCCTACCTCGACTTTGCAGGCTGGGCATTAACCGTTGATGTCCAATTTCATTACGGTGAACATATGATCCAGCCTTTTAAGCAATCGAAAGATTCAAATCAACTGATCATTCAACGTGATAACGATACAGAGCAGGCCATCATCCAAATCATTGAACAGGCCGAATTTAAATTTGACGGCGAAACCGTTTATATTGAGGATGAAGAGGAGCTTGAAGAGTTTATGACTGTCTATCTTCCGAAACTGCGGGAGCTGGCAGAAGTCTACACCTCTTCTTCAGTACGCTCCCTGCTCGAAGACCAGCATCGTGAGCTGATCCCATCCGTTCAAATCGAAGGAGATGGCAGCTGGCTCGATATTCGTTTTGGAATAGAAGGGATATCAGATGATGATGTCACGGCTGCACTTAGAGCAGCCATTGAACGCAAGAAATATTACCGACTGTCGGACGGTGCTTTTCTATCACTTACGTCAGAGTCCTTTGAGCGTTTTCAAAGACTGGCAGATGAACTTGAATTAACCACCTCTGATGTTGACGATCACTCATTACAAGTAGCCAAAGTACGCAGTTTGCAAGTTGATGAAGCCCTTCAGCTGGAAGCTAAGGAGCGCAATGAACGGTTCGATCAACTTGTTCAGCGATTACGATCACCACAGTCGCTTATGATTGATCCGCCTGAACGTTTAGAAGCGGATCTTCGTACTTACCAGCTAACCGGCTTTCGCTGGCTGAAGACACTGGCTGCTTATGGATTAGGCGGTGTTTTAGCTGATGATATGGGGTTAGGGAAAACAGTCCAAAGTATTGCCTTTCTTCTCTATGAAAAAGAAGAACAACTCATGGACAATCCTGCTCTTATCGTTGCCCCCGCATCCCTTGTCTACAATTGGAAAAAGGAGTTCGAGAAGTTTTCTCCAACCTTATCTGTTCAAGTCATAAATGGGGATCCTCTCGCAAGAAGGGAACAGATTGAACAAAGTACGGCTGACATTCTTATCACCTCGTACCCGTTACTGAGACAGGATGCTCCAGCTTATAAACAAGTGAACTTCCACGCTATGATCTTAGACGAAGCTCAAGCGATTAAAAATGAGGCTACGAAAACAGCCCAAGCTGTGCGCAGTCTCCAGGCGAAGCACCGTTTTGCCTTAAGTGGAACACCTATCGAGAATTCCTTGCACGAACTCTGGTCGCTGTTTCGTACGATTATGCCGGGCTTTTATTCCAGCAAGAAGAAGTTTCTTCAAATGAAACCAGAGAAAATCGCTCGCATGACGCGGCCATTTATTTTAAGAAGGATGAAGACAGAGGTGCTGGAAGAGCTTCCAGATAAAATTGAGACCGTGCAATATTCCGAACTGACACGACCACAAAAAGAAGTCTATTTAGCTTATTTAGAAAAAATCCAATCCGATATTCAGGAAACCATTGCTCAGAAAGGATTCCAGCGGGGTAAACTTGAGATCCTGGCCGGGCTGACCCGCCTTCGCCAAATCTGCTGCCACCCCTCTTTGTTTTTGGAAAACTATGAAGGAGAGTCAGGCAAGCTTGAGCAGCTTAAAGAGCTGGTAGCTGAACTGAAGGATGGCGGGCACCGTATCCTTATCTTCTCTCAATTCTCAAGCATGCTCAAAATCCTCCATCAAGAGTTAACTAAAACGGGGCTGGATGCCTTTTATTTAGACGGGCAAACGAAGAGTGAACAGCGTGTTGAAATGGTAGAACAATTCAACCAGGGAGAAAACGATGCTTTCCTCATCTCCTTGAAAGCCGGAGGTACAGGATTAAACCTTACGGGCGCTGATACTGTGATACTTTATGATTTATGGTGGAACCCGGCGATTGAGGAGCAAGCCGCCGGCCGGGCCCATCGAATCGGTCAGGAAAAAGTCGTCCAAGTGATCCGAATGATTTCAGAAGGAACGATTGAGGAACGTATCTACCAGCTTCAGCAAAAGAAACGTGATTTAGTTGACCAGATTATCCAGCCAGGTGAATCTATGCTCACATCATTAAGCGAAAAAGAGATCCGGGAACTGTTTCAATAATAGACACGTCCCTCTTATCGTTTTACAAAAAAGCTGACTCCGGTGAGTTCTAAACTTATCCGGCGTCAGCTTTTTATCATAAAAAAACGCTGTGAAAGATTATCTCTCACAGCGCCAGCTTATCATATTCCTTTTTTATCTAATTTAAACCAATACCCACCGAGAATACTGCCGCCAATTACCGTTGTGACCGTAGAAATGATCATATGAAGTGATGAAGCAATTACTACATTTCCTGTAACCACAATGACAAACCCTACGACAGCATTGGATAAAATCGAAATCAAATACAACCAGGATAAGGCCACATGGTATTTAAATTTAGATGCATAGATAACAAACCAGATGGCCGCAACAAATATAACCACTGTAGCTACCCAGTGAAGGGAATAAATCATATTAGCGATGGCTTCACTTCTGATTAAATACTCCATAGCCGGAATGTCCAATAGTACATTACTTGCTGCACTATGTTTAAAGAATGCTCCTAAAATGATTTGAACCATGTATATGGAAAAACCAATTAAAAAGGCACGGTAGCTCATGCTCACCGTCGACCAACTCGTCTTATCCAGTTCTACTTTTTCGTTATGAAGACTGTAGCTTAGCAGCACTAAGATAAGCAAGAGAACTTGACTGAATGTCACATCAAGAGTTGTGAATCCAGGAGGCGTTCCCAGCAAAACATTGAAGCCGCCTATCAATGATTGAAAGACCAGCATGGCAAGACTCATAACTGCCAAAATAAAGACAGAACGCCTTTCCCGATGTTTTGCAATAGCTCCCACGGCATTAACAAACGTCAGCATAGCCAATAACGGCACCATTAAGCGATGGGAATATTCGATGATCACGTGATAATTTGTAATATCCGGAAAGATTGAACCATTACATAACGGCCATGTCGTTCCGCAAGCATCACCTGAATCCGTCGCTACAACCAGATTACCAAGGATGAGCGCAAGAAAAGTGATGAAAGTTGTTAAAATGGAGAATTTCTTCATCGTCTTACCCTTTCTCTATTGAAAATAATGATGAATAGTAAATGTCCTATCTATCAAATCATATCATGAAACAGCTTGAAACAAGAGTACAATGTGTACACATCCACATGAATTTTTTGTGAACTCGCCTCATCTCATAGTCTCCCATAGCCAGATAGCTGAGAAAACTCTCTCACAACAAGCCTTTCGGCCATTTATAGATCAAGCTGCTGTTTATTTGTAAACAGGACAGGGAAAGCAAAACTTGAAAGGAGCGAACTGTAACATGAATTACCAGGCTTATGTTTTTGATGCCTACGGAACGTTGTTTGATGTTCATTCTGTGAAAGATGCGATACACCGCTGCTACCCTGAGAAAGGACCCGACATTAGCGAAGACTGGCGAAACCGTCAAATTCATTATTGTATGATTCGCCAGCTTATTCAAGGGTACCAGCCCTTTGATCTTGTTACAAAGTGGGCTTTATTAGATGCCCTGACTACGAATGATGCAGGCTTTAACGATGAAACGGTTGATCAGCTTATGAACCAATATCAACATCTGAAGCCTTACCATGAGGTCTCCCAGCTAGCTGTGAATAATCCCGATAAAGAATTGACGATATTCTCTAACGGAACGCGTTCGATGCTGCAGCCTTTACTCGAGAACAATCAACTTACGAATAGCTTCTCTCTTCTTAGCGCAGATGATCCAAAAGTTTATAAACCACACCCAGATGCTTATCAATTTGCACAGGAAAAATTGGACCAGGAGAAGGATGACATACTTTTCTTCTCCAGTAACCCGTGGGATATTGCCGGTGCTACACAATACGGTTTTCATACTGCCTGGGTAAATCGTAATAAGATGAAGTGGCCTGAACTTGGACTGCAACCGACCCATACACTTAAAGACCTTTCCCATATTCCAGACAAGCACTCATAAAAGGATGGCTTCGGACCAAGCAAGACATAGATCCGAAGCCATCCTTTAATTCCCATCCATATCCTGATAAAAACAGATCGTGCCCTTTCCATGTTGTTTACCATAGTACAAGGCCTGATCAGCCGTCGAAAAAGTTCGTTTTTTGAAACAACATCGTCTGGATAACAACATAAAAAAAGACACAAATAGGATTTTTTGCCCATTCGTGTCTTTTTTATTTCAGACCGTTTGTCTCTGTTGTAATTGTGTCTGTGGCTGCTTTTGCGCCTCTGCCTGGGCTTGTTTAATTAAACAGCGCCCTTTGCCGTGGGGAATACACATTGGTGTACCAAAAATCGGATCCTCACGAACATCACAAGTCATTTCGAAGACGTGCTGCATTAACTCACAGTTGATCACTTCTTCAGGTTTTCCTTGTGCGTACACCGTTTTATCCTTAACCGCTACAATATGATCAGCATAACGACAAGCAAGATTAATATCATGCAAGACCATGACAACAGTACGGCCATTATCCTGATTGAGATCAAATAATAAATCTAGAATGTCAATCTGGTGTGTCATATCTAAGTATGTGGTCGGCTCATCCAGTAATAGTAAATCCGTGTCCTGAGCCAGCGTCATAGCAATCCAGGCACGCTGCCGCTGACCGCCTGACAAAGAGTCTACCGAGCGCTCTTTTAACTCAGTTAAGTTTGTATCTGCGAGAGCCTTATTAACCGCATCCTCATCTTCCTGAGACCAGCGCTTTGCCCAGCTTTGATAAGGATAGCGTCCTTGTTTTACAAGCTGATAGACACTTAATCCTTCCGGTGTTGTCGGACTTTGCGGTAAAATCGCCATTTTTTTGGCAACATCTTTCGTACGCATTTTTGATATGTCTGAACTATCAAGCACAACTTCACCTGATTTTGGCTTGAGCAGTCTCGCTAAGGAACGGAGCAGAGTTGATTTACCGCAGCCATTCCCTCCGATTAAAACGGTTACTTTTCCTTTAGGTATCTTAATATCTAATGAGTCTATGATAATTTGGTCACCATATCCAAGTGTGAGATTGTTTGCCAACAGTGAATCCATCTGTTATATCTCCCCTTTACAAACGCTCCGAGGCTCATTTGTATATTGGTTGCGTAATCAGTTACTATTCTGAAAAATTTCACGATCTATTTGTCTGCACTTTCTAGTTTATGAGCAAAGTGGACCGTTGTCAATGAATTTGAGAATCATTTTCATTAAGAAAGTCTATGTAAAGTCGTTTTGAACTAGAACAAAAAATGCCCAAAAGCCTTGAAGTCAAAGCTTTTGGACACTTTGTTATTCTGCCAATTGTTTACGGAAAGATTCCTGAACAAATAGGATTCCTAATTCATGATGCTCCCCTTCATACGTGGCTCGCTGGGTAAACCGATTTTCCCCTCTAAAGTCCTTTACCTCAATTTTACTCAGAGCCCGATTGGTTTGTAGTGCTTCATAAAACTCTTCAACAGAGGTAACAGGGATTGAATTAACACGCACAATCAGCTCCCCAGGCAGTAAGTCCATCTTATCCGCCGGACTTCCGGGTATAGTTCCAAGAATACGTACCCCACGGTGATCAGCCGTGAAAAAAGGCTGACGTTTTTCATGCATGCGGTGAAAAGCATAAACCATTTCCCTGCCCAGCAGACATACGGCGACTGCAGCCAGAGACAAAATGGGCCAGTATAAGCTTGCAGCCGATAACACTAAGGCGACAATCGCAATGATCAGTGTTTGTCGCCCTGCCTTCATCGCGACAAGTTTTGGTGTTTGAGCTCTTGCTACCCATTCCCAGCCTACTAATAACGGTACAAAAATTAACCCATAGCTGTTCGCACCAATTGAAAATATTGGCCACCAGGGAGCAAATGGTTCAATCGCACCAGCCGGAAGCAACCCCACCATCGGGATGAGCACTAACTTTTTCACCCGATGCTGACCGACCATCTTACCACGATTACCCTTTACACGTTCTGGAAACGTTCGCCTGGATGACGTTTTGGCCAAAATTACCCCTTCAATCAGGAACAGCACACTCATCATTAACGCCACTCCTTCAAGAGAGGTATTTTCAAGTGCGTCTGCCCATCCCTCTGGAAGGAAACCTGCTGGCATGTATGGAACGGCCATAAGTAACAAATATGTAATCCCAAATGTGTAAGCAGCCGACAGCCATGTTAGTTTCAAGGTTAAACTCAATAGAATCGTTACAAGGCTTAGCAGCAGTAAAAAGGGATACGTGACAACGATCCCCCCGCCAATCGCCAGTACAGATAGGACAGCCCCGCCGACAAGCGAGACACGCCATGTACTTCTGCCCTCAGCAAAAATATCATACACTCTCGTTCCGAAGGTGCTCCGTTCTTGTTTTATTCTACGAACCGACAACATAAATAGCAGAATCACAGACCAATAAAATAGAGGCTGAACAAAAAGTTTCGCCAACCCATTCCCTATCTCATCCCACCAAACATCCACAAGCCATTCTCCTCTCGATGATTCATGAAAAAGTCCGCAGTCAATGACTACGGACTTATTTCGCTAAAAAACGATTCAACTCCTGCCTATTGAAATAGAACTTCAAGAGCTTTTTTCATTTGACGATCATTCTCTTCATCACGTACTTTTTTCACGATCAGTTCTTCCAGTTTACCAGCTGTTTTGGCATCGACTTCGCCCGTTACGTTCAGCTGATGTTCAGACTGAAACGTCTCAACAGCCTCTTTCGTTTCTTCGCTGAAATAGCCATCCGTTCTTCCAGGTGAGTAGCCTAACCCTTTCAGCATTTCCTGAATACTTTTGATCTTATCCCCATTATTATTATAGGTCAGAGGCTCTTCTATTTCGACAGGACTAGTATAGAAATAATCAGGCTGCTTCACTTTAACCGTCGGTTCGATTCCTTTTTCATGAATCCAGTTCCCTTCAGGTGTCAGCCATTTGAATAGAGTCAGCTTGATCGTGCTTCCGTCTCCCATTGGGATCGTCTGCTGGACGGTTCCTTTGCCGAATGTTTTAGTACCGACAAGTTCATATCCGCCGGCCTCGTGCATGGCACCGGCAAGAATTTCTGAAGCAGAAGCACTCCCCTCATCCATTACGACTGTAATCGGATAATCTTTCTTAGACTCAATATCTGAGAAATATTTGGAGACCTCTCCTTTACTATTTTTCACTTGAACAATCGGGTGATCTTTCGGAATAAATTGCTTTAATATTTCCTGAACGTCTGTAAATAAGCCACCAGGGTTGCCACGAACATCAATCACTAAGCCTTCTATTCCGTCATTCTCCAATTTCGTCAGAGCCTTTTTAAAATCCTTTGCTGTTTCCTCTGAAAAAGAAGTAATTTCAATGATACCTGCTTTTTTGCCCTCAATAGTTTTCGTATCTGTATATATGGTTTCAAGTGGGATTTTATCACGAACGATATCAACCTTTAATGGTTCACTAACTCCTGGACGGTCGACTTTCAAGGTAACTTCGGAGCCCTTCTCACCGCGAATTTTTAACACAGCTTCATATAAATCCAATCCCTCTAAGCTTTCACCATCGACTTTCAGGATTTGGTCATTCGGCTTTAACCCTGCTTCTTCAGCAGGGGAGCCCTTAATCGGCGCCACAATCGTTACTTTATCGTTTACCATGCTTACTTCCGCGCCTATTCCCTGAAAGGAAGATTCGATCGTTTGATTAAATTGCTCCATCGTTTTCTTATCCATATACACACTGTATGGATCTTCTAATGTATCAAGCATCCCCTGAATAGCTCCCTCAACCAGCTGCTGCTGATCGACATCCTTCAAGGCATTACTTTTAATAATACTGAAGGCTTGGTCAACTTTTTTCAAGTTTTTATTGCCAGCCATTTTTTCTATGAACTCTTTCTGCTCTTCCTCGGAAAGACTGCCAAAGTTCTCCGCTTTTTCACTCGCGTTAGCCAGTCGTTCGGCTGGTGTTTCGTTCTCCGCTCCAAAATACTGCATCCCTATATACGAACCAGCAGCCCCGATCAGAACTGCAAGAATTACAATGAGTGCAGCGTAACGCGTCTTTATATTCATCGCCTTCACCCTTCTGTGAATAGTTTTCTATGAATGATTCTATCCTAGCAAACAAGGCACCACACCGTAAATGTGCGATGCCTGTACTACTTATGATATGCCGCTGCTCCTAAAGGCATGTCCAAGCTTCTCTCATTTTTCATATATTAATTTAACCTTTGGACTGCTATTACAATTAACTAAATAATACCACATATAAAGTCTTAACTATAACAAAAACATGAAAAAGCATACTTCTGGCATAGCTGAACCGGTCCGAACGATAAGAGAGGAATGATAGAAATCCGTGAAAACGGTGAATCATTTTTTCCCGGAATATGAATGAGCCCACGCACATTACGCAACATATAAAGAAAAGTTACCATTAAGGAGATCACCCTATTATGATATTCTTTATTAAAATACTAACCTTATACTTAGTCACAATCGCCATCATGAGAATCATGGGAAAATCGACGATTGTACAAATGACTCCCTATGACTTAGTGGCCATCATTATCATCGGTACACTTGCTTCAGAACCCCTCATCAGCACAAAATTCATTCCAACCATTATCGCGCTAGGTATTCTCGTGCTATTGCACGTTCTTTTTTCACTCTTAACACTCAATCAGATTGGCAATCGCTTATTCTTAGGACAGCCTACCTTATTAATTAAAAAAGGCGAAATCCTCGAGGATAACTTAGAAAAAGCCCACCTTTCCGTCGGTCAGCTGCTGTCCATTCTTAGAAGTAAAGGATACCCGAAAGTAAGTGATGTCGAATATGCCTTGCTGGAACCAATTGGAGAGCTGAGTGTTATCCCTACTGCAGCAAATACTCCCGTGACCGTCGAACATATGAATATTACCATCCAGGATGAGGGACTGCCTATTGCCGTGATTGTTGACGGGAGAATTCAAAACCATAATTTAACCTTATTAGACCTTGATAAAGACTGGCTGGATAAGGAATTACGACATCAGGGGTCCGTACCTAAAGATATTATCTATGCCTTTGTAAATGAAAAAACAAAGCGGTTGATGATCAATAAGCGTAAATCTAAATCATAAAATTAAATTATTCTCTTGCACCTCAGCATGCCCTCCCTTAAGGTTAAAGAAACGACTACACGGGAGGGATTTGTATGTGGAAGCAAACGAGGTTAACGGAGTTATTAGGTATTGAACTTCCAATTATTCAAGCAGGAATGGCAGGCGGAATCACCACGCCGGAGCTGGTCGCTGCTGTCTCAAATGCGGGGGGCTTAGGATCTTTAGGGGCAGGATATATGGACCCTGATGAAATGCAAACCGTAATAAAAAGTATCAAGCAGAAGACTCATAAACCCTTTGCCGTCAATGTCTTTGTCCCTGGAAAAATAAGCAGTACCTCAACTCAAATTGACGCTTCAAACAAATTGTTACAACCCTACTTAAAGGAACTAGGAATCCAGGAAAGTTCAGGCGAAATCAAGCACGTATTTGAACAACAATTAGAAAAGATTATAGAAGAACACGTACAAGTTTGCAGTTTTACTTTTGGACTTCCTCCAAAAGAATGGATCAACAAATTAAAAGCAAACGATATTAAGTTAATTGGAACAGCCACTACAGTCGAGGAGGCCATACTCAACGAGGAAGCCGGAATGGATGCAATTGTTGCTCAAGGGTATGAAGCAGGCGGTCACCGCGGAACATTCAACGGCTCGTTTCAAAAATCAATGATAGGAACGATGTCACTTGTTCCCCAAGTGGTCGATAAAGTATCTATTCCTGTCGTTGCTGCTGGTGGAATCATGGACGCACGGGGACTCCTGGCCTCTATGATGCTCGGTGCGCAAGGTATACAGATGGGGACAGCCTTTGTCACAAGTAAAGAAAGTAGTGCGAAACACCAGCATAAGCAAGCCATCCTTACCAGTTCAGAGGATGCTACAGTGATGACTTCAGCTTTTAGCGGTAAAACGGCCAGAGGAATTGATAATCTCTTTATCAAGGATATGGCCCCTTACGAACATTCTCTACCTGACTACCCGATCCAAAATAGCCTAACAAAAGAAATAAGAAAAACGGCTGCTATCCAACAGAAGCCGCAGTACATGTCGCTTTGGTCCGGGCAAAGCCCGAGATTAAGCAGGGAGGACCGGGCAGAAGATATCCTGTCAGCCATGGTTACAGAGGCAGACTCCATTCTTACCTCCTACTCTCCACCTTTCTAAAGAAAAACATCGGACCTGAAGGGATCAACTTCCAAGGTCCGATGTTAACTAACAAAAATTCTTAAATGTACTTATTGAAAAGATCGACTATGCTTAAGCCAATACTAACAAATAGATTTGGCAAATGGCTCTGAATAGGAAAACCTGTCCCTGTATGATGAGCAGACTGAGCACTGGCATCTTTTTCGACAGAGGAATCAGGATCTTTTAATTGGAAGGAAGATAATACCTTACCAGCTTGATCGGTGATCTCCAATACTCCACCCGCTTTTACCTTTTCAACGACCTGTTTCGTTTTAAAGTGTGTATAGTAAAGCTTTTTCGGGGCAATATACTCTTTTCCATCTACATGATAGGCAGTGCCCTCTGAGATACTGGAAGTTTGAAAATTTTCAAACCCATAATTCAACAGTTTAATCGTATCATTATAGGCTCCTCTTTGGAACTTGCTGTTTAAGGTAATGATGATTAAGCTAATGTTATCTTTCTTTGCCGTAGTAGCTAACGTAAAGCCTGATTGGTTGACAAATCCCGTTTTTCCACCAGTTACGACCTTATCATAAAGTTTTTGCCTCGTTAATTTATGATGGCTATAAAGAGTAGTATCCCAGGCGGCGCCATCCCATTTCAGCTTTTTCGTACCAAAAATTGTTCTAAATACTTCATTATTCATGGCATATTTCGTGATCTTGGCTAAATCCTCGGCTGTTGTTACATGATTAGGGTTAAATAGGCCATGCGGATTTTCAAAATGAGTATCGCTTACACCGATCTCGGTTTTTAAATAGTCATTTAACTTCTCAGCAAACTCCTCGACACTGCCACTTATATGTTCAGCAATCGCTACACCAGCATCATTTCCCGAATTAATCAGCAGCCCTTGAAGCAGCTTCTTCAATGTCGCTCGTTCGCCTTCTTTTAAATATACACGCGTACCTTCTGTATGCCTGGCATTGCTGCTGACTGTTGCAACTTCATCCAGATCAACATGTTCGATCGTATAAATCGCTGTCGCAATCTTAGTCAAACTAGCTGGGTACATCTCTTTTTCAGCATTCTTTGCATATAGTACTTCACCTGATTTTGAATCCATCACGATGGCGGCTTCACTTTTTAGTTCAGGGGGAGATGGAGAATCCGTTTCGCCGAAAACGGTTGGGACGATGAACACTTGTAAAGTTAGAATGACGGTCACTATTGCTACAATTTTCCTCATGGTTACTCTCTCCCCTTTCTGTAAGAATTTACTCCTTTAAACAGGTATCCCCAATATTATAAAAAGCTATAACGTTCTCACAAATATTGGGATATATGTGAACTTGCGAAAAATGCACACCATGTCTCTAGAAGATCACGGTGTGCACAAGTTCTTTTGTCAAAAATTAAAAGTTTACATGGTTTCTTGGATTTACAGCATTGCTTTTCGAAGCATTCCAAGGTCCCTCATGAATTTCAAAATGCAGGTGCGGTCCGGTTGAATTACCAGTTGACCCCATTAACCCTAGCGTAGTTCCCTGACTAACAGATTGGCCAGTACTAACATTACGGTTTTGCATATGTGCATAAACGGTTGTGTAAACTTGACCATTCATATAGTGAGTTAAGAAAACAACATTTCCATAACTTTCGGAATAATAGGAGCGTAATACCGTTCCTGAAGCAGCAGCTACTACTGGCCTGCCGTTTCCACCAATGTCTATTCCTGGGTGGTTGCCTCCCCAACGAGCTCCAAACCCTGAAGTAACAGGTCCACTTGCAGGTCGAATAAACTTACCACTTGCAGATGGAAGGGAAACGGATGCTGGAGCAGATGAACTGCTGGCACTGGCGCTAGCACTACCATTACTGGAACTGTCTGATTCAGCCGCCTCGCGTTGTCTTTCCTGTTCTTTCTGTTTTTCAATTTCTGCCTTGATCTGAGCTCGTTCTTCTTTCGCATTTTGGATCGCTTGTTGGATCGTTGCTTCCTGGTTACTTAAAATGGCTTGTTCTTCCTCAAGTTCCATCTTATGTTTGTGAAGCTGTTCATTTTTAATCTCAAGCTCTTCCATGAGCTCTTTCTTTTCTGCCATCTTAGCATCAAGCTCTGCTTTAATAGACTCTAATTCTTGTTTTTGCTGTTCTAGTTTTTGCTTTTGCTTCTCTAATTCTTTCTTTCTTTCTTCCACTTCAACTTTCTTTTCTTCTAAAAGTTTCTTATCCGCCATATGTTTATCAAGAATATCTTTATCTTGGTCCATAATCGTCGTCACTGCAGATGCACGATCAATAAAATCACCGAAGTTTTGAGCTCCCATTAAGACTTCCAAATACTTAATATCTCCGCCACTTTGCTGCATGGCACGTAAGCGTTTGGTTAGAAGCTTCTCTCTTTTATCAATACGCTTTTTGAGAACCTTAATTTCCTCTTCCAGCTTTTTGATCTCTGCTTCGTTTTTCTTGATCGCTTCTTCATTGTCTTTGATTTCCGCTTCTTTCGTACGAAGCTGTTCCTGAATGTCTGTCAGTTCTTGATCAAGAGACGCCATTTGAGATTGAGTTTCTGCTTGTTCCTCTTCATTTTCTTCAATCTTTTCTTTCGTTTCACTTGCTTTCTCAGAAACATTGCCCTGTTTTTCATTTACATTTCCTTGTTCTTCTTCGAGATCACTTAGCTTGTCCTTTACATTATCGAGTTCTGAATTCGCCACTACGCTTCCAGTAGAAGTCAGCAGAGAGCCTAGTACGAATAAAAAGGCAACTAAGACTATGTTTATTTTCTTCATCAAATTCTTTCCCCTCTCCCCAATGGTCCTAGACTTTTAAGAACTTACGAACACTCATCACGCTTCCCCAAACGCCAATAAAGGCTCCGATTGCCAGAATAATTCCTGAGAGCTGCAAGGCAAATGGGTAAAACGGCAGCAGTTCAATAAATTCGAATTTAATGTTATCTCTTAAGTTGTAGTACAGATAGTAGTAACCTGTAACGACCGCAGCAATTGGAACAATTGATCCAAGGACTCCCAGCAGCAGGCCTTCTATGAAAAACGGCCAACGAATAAAGCCATTCGTGGCTCCTACTAGTTTCATAATTCCAATTTCCTTACGGCGTGCAATAATTGTGATTTTAATTGTATTTGAAATGAGAAAAATGGCAGTAAAGACAAGCCCGATTATTAACGCAAGTCCTATCGTTCTTGCATATTTGTTGAATTGGAAGATTTGCTGAACAACTTCTTCCCCGTAATCTACCTGATAGACGTTATCCATTTTCTCAATTTTTTCTGCTATATCAACCGTATCGATTGGGTCTTCCGGTTTAATGACAAAGGCATCATTTAACGGGTTGCTCTGTTTAAACAGTTCGAAGGCTTGTCCCTTCTCCCCGAGACTATCAATCAATTGGTTTAATTCTTCTTCTTTCGAGGAAAAAGTAATAGAGCCAACCTCAGGTATATCTTCAATTTTTTCTCTTAAATTATTGGTTTCATCTTCTGAGGTAGTTAAATCAAGCAGAACTTTTACTTCTACATCTTCTTCCACATTCGATGCTATTTCGTTCAAGTTGAGCATCAGTGCCAGAAAGACTCCGACGAGCAGTAAAGTTGTCGTCACGGCACCGATAGCCGAAACAGTCATCCAGCCGTTACGCCAAACACTTTTACTTCCTTCACGTGTGTGCCTGCCCAGGGTTCTAAATTTCATAACCGTATTCCCCCCGTGCTTCATCACGCACAATTTGGCCATCTTCAATAGCAATTACACGCTTACGAATGGTGTTGACGATTTCCTGACTATGAGTAGCCATTAGAACGGTAGTACCGCTAGAATTTATTTCTTCAAGAATATGCATAATCTCCCATGATGTATCAGGGTCAAGGTTTCCCGTAGGCTCATCCGCAATCAGCAGCTGAGGATGATTTACAATGGCACGGGCTATGGAAACTCTCTGCTGTTCCCCACCTGACAATTCATCAGGGATAAAACGTGCTTTATTTTTTAAGCGAACTTGATCTAAAACATCCATAACTCGACGTCGAATTTGGTTTGGAGATTCTTCGATAACCTCTAAAGCAAATGCGACGTTCTCATAAACTGTTAATCTAGGAAGCAGGCGGAAATCCTGGTACACAACCCCGATATTACGTCGCAAGTGAGGCACTCTCCGCTCTTTAATAGTCGCTAAATTATAATCATTAATTACAATTGATCCCTTACTTGGTTTCTCTTCACGGAACATCAACTTTATAAAAGTTGATTTCCCTGCACCACTTGGACCAACAATGTATACAAATTCTCCTTGATCAATATGTACATCGACTCCGTTAAGGGCCGTAACACCATTAGGATAAGTCTTGTAGACTCCCTTCATATCTATCATATTTCTATCACCTAAACTCCTTAATTGATGTAAATCTAGGATGCGTCCCCTTCACTTTCTTAAACGAAAAGTCACAAGTCCTCATTTATTATAACATCTTAATTCGATTTTTTTAGACATAAAATTATTACATTTATATTTCAAGAATGTAATCATATAGCTACTATTCGGCAAAAACTTCAAAAAACCTGCCGACTTTTGGAGAAACCTATACTTATAATATAGCTTCAGCCAACATGTTGAAAATCCGTTTTTTCTCATAAGATAAACTCTATCAATTACTTAAATAAGAAACGGTAAAAATGAATTTCTGCCTGCTTTTCACTTAAATTTTTCGCACGAAAAAACCCGGCTGATGTATCAGCCGGGTTGGTGGTAAGTATCACTATTTTTTGTTAGCTAACCAATTAGCTAAATTTTCAACGTTCTCTACATTACCGCCTTGTGGTGGCATTTGCCCTTTACCATTCTTAATGATGTCAGCAATTTCTTTTGCTGAATACTTAGAGCCAATTTGCTTTAGGCTTGGTCCTACTGCACCTGAAAGATCTCCCCCGTGACAGCTCGCACAGGTCTGCTCGTAAGCTTGCTCAGCTGCTTGTACATTTACTTCTGATTTAGCTTGTTCTTCAGATGACGAACCGCCATTGTCTCCTCCCCCGGATTCGGCTCCTTCCTCACTGCCGCCGCCTCCGCCGCAAGCACCTAACATTAAAGCTGTTCCAAATAATACAGTCAGTAATTTCTTATTCAATGTTGTACCTCCTCATAGACAAATTTAGTCATGATAGTATGTAGTATTACCCAATGTCTGTAATTTAAAACTTAATGATCCATCTCCATCAACATAATGTTTTATTCCAACAAGTTGCCTGGTAATACCTTTTACACCTCGTGTTTATCATACCCCTGCTTAAGGTTTTGATGCTTCCTTCTCTATAATTCCATAAATGGCTGCTAACACATCATCATGCATATCTGGCCGTTCAAGCGCCATGGCGATCGTGGTTTTAATAAATCCTAGCTGGTCGCCCACATCATAACGATCGCCCTAATCGCCTTTTTAACACTCCTAGTGAATATGTCCTTCAACTAGGTAGCTGGTTATTATCAGGATAGCAATTTTTTCTAAAAAAAACAGCCCTGCCATCTTGATCATAATGAGCCCCTATCATCTTCATGATAGGGGCCATGTTGTTAATCCATTTGGGACCGTAAATATGCATTGATAAATTTATCGAGTTCTCCATCCATGACCCCTTGAGTATTCCCAACATCCAAATTGGTCCGATGATCCTTGACCATGGAGTATGGGTGGAATACATAGGAGCGGATCTGACTGCCCCAGCCAATTTCTTTCTGCTCACCGCGAATATCATCAATCTCAGCCTGCTGACGTTCAATCTCAAGCTGATAAAGCTTCGATTTCAGCATTTTCATGGCCTGTTCCCGGTTTTTAATTTGAGACCGCTCAGACTGGCATGTTACTACAGTATTGGTTGGGGTATGGGTGATCCGAACAGCGGAATCGGTGGTATTTACATGCTGCCCGCCTGCCCCGCTTGAGCGGTACGTATCAATTTTTAAATCTTCGGTGCGTACATCAATTTCAACTTCATCATTAAATTCAGGCATAACTTCACATGAAGCAAACGACGTATGACGGCGCCCTGATGAGTCAAATGGAGAAATTCGCACAAGCCGATGCACTCCTTTTTCGGCTTTCAAATAACCGTAAGCGTTATGACCTTTGATGAGAAGTGTAACACTCTTCACACCTGCTTCATCCCCCGGAAGATAATCCATAGTTTCTACAGAAAAACCTTTCTTCTCTGCCCATCTCGTATACATTCGGAGCAGCATGCTTGCCCAATCCTGTGATTCTGTACCACCAGCGCCTGGGTGTAATTCAAGGATGGCATTGTTCTTATCGTAAGGCTCACTTAACAAAATATTTAATTCAAACTGATCCAGATCATAAACGAGTTTCCCGACCTGTTCCTCTAGTTCTACCCGCAGGTCTTCATCCTCTTCTTCCTTTACCAGCTCATAGGATACTTCCAGGTTCTCGTGTGTTTCTTCATGATCCTCTAGAGTGTGAACTAACCCTTTCAGAGCATTTACTTCATTAATTACTTTTTGAGCTGTATCCTGGGCATCCCAAAAACCGGGCTCTGTCATCTGTTCCTCTAGTTCAGCAATGCGAGTCTTTTTTTGATCGGCGTCAAAGAGACCCCCTAAAGTCCGCTAATTGCTTAGCTGTGTTGTCTAATTCATGGCGAATTTCTGCCATATCCATCACAATCACTCCTATTTCCCATTCGTTGTTATACACAAGGCAAGACACCCTCATTTACGAGAGTGCCTCAACTATTTATTACTTCCCGTGACAGTTTTTATACTTCTTGCCGCTGCCACACGGACAAGGATCATTTCGCCCGACGGTATCTTTCTTCACATAAGGCGTTTTCTTTTTACTTTCTTTACTCTCGTTGCTCGTGCCTGATACGGCTTTCGCTCCCTCTGCCACTTCCTGACGCTGCAAGTTATTTCTAATTTGAGCTTTCATGACATAACGGGAGACTTCTTCATCAATGGACTTAACCATTTTTTCAAACATGCTGAAGCCTTCAAATTGGTATTCACGCAACGGATCGTTCTGTCCATAGGCCCGCAAATGAATTCCCTGACGAAGTTGATCCATTTGGTCAATGTGATCCATCCATTTCTGGTCAACCGTGCGAAGCAGGATCACTTTCTCAAATTCGCGCATTTGCTCTGCTGAGAGTTCTTCTTCCTTCTCATCATAACGCATCTTGACTTTTTCCAGGATAAGCTCCTGCATTTCATCAGGTTCTTTCCCTTTCAAGTCGCCTGCCGTGATGTCCCCTTCTTCTAGGAGGTTCGCCCGCACATATTCAACAATCGATTCAAGCTCCCAGTTGTCATCTTCATCATCCGTAGTATGGACCTGAACCGTTTCAGCTACTGTACGTTCAATCATTTGTTCGATAATCTCACGCAAACCTTCTGAATTCAATACATCATAGCGCTGTTTATAGATAACTTCACGCTGCTGACGCAGGACGTCATCATAAGATAGGACTGTTTTACGCGCGTCAAAGTTGTTCCCTTCCACACGTTTTTGGGCTGATTCCACAGCACGGGAGATCATTTTACTTTCAATCGGCTGAGAGTCATCCATTCCTAAGCGATCCATCATGCTGCGCATATTATCAGAAGCGAAACGACGCATTAATTCATCGTCTGTAGACAGGTAGAACTGGGACATCCCTGGGTCTCCCTGACGTCCGGAACGACCACGCAGCTGGTTATCTATCCGGCGTGATTCATGACGTTCGGTACCAATAACCGCCAGACCGCCAGCTTCCACAACGCCTTCTCCCAATTTAATATCCGTACCACGTCCAGCCATGTTGGTGGCAATGGTGACGGCACTCTTCTGACCAGCATTCTCAATAATCTCAGCTTCACGGAAGTGGTTCTTCGCGTTTAACACATTGTGCGGCACCTTGGCTTTGGTTAAATAACGAGAAATAATTTCCGACGTCTCAACAGCAACCGTACCTACAAGCACAGGCTGTCCATTCTGATAACGTTCTTTAATATCTTCCACCACAGCACGGAACTTACCATCCATCGTTTTATAAACGAGGTCGGCTTTATCATCACGAACGATTGGCTTATTCGTCGGGATGACCACAACCCGCATGTTATAAATGTTTAAGAATTCCTCTTCTTCCGTTTTTGCCGTACCCGTCATACCAGAAAGCTTTTCATACATTCGGAAAAGGTTCTGGAACGTAATCGATGCCAGGGTCATGCTTTCGTTTTGAATTTGCAAGCCTTCTTTTGCCTCGATAGACTGGTGGAGCCCGTCACTATAACGACGGCCTTTCATCAGACGTCCGGTGAATTGGTCAACGATAACTACTTCACCTTCATCCACGACGTAATCCGTGTCACGATGCATCGTTACATGGGCTTTCAAAGCCTGGTTAATATGATGAATCAACGACACATTTGATAAATCGAACAAGTTCTCAATTTTGAAGAAGCTTTCTGCTCTATTGATTCCTTCTTCGGTCAATTGAACGTTTTTTGTTTTTTCATCATAAGTGAAATGTTCTTCTTTACTAAGCAAGCGTACGAACGCATTCGCTGATTGATAAAGGTCAGCCGATTTAGAGGCTGTTCCGGAAATAATCAATGGCGTTCTGGCCTCGTCAATTAAGATCGAATCCACTTCATCAATAATAGCAAAATGAAGCGGGCGCTGAACCATCTGCTCTTTATAAAGCACCATGTTGTCGCGCAGGTAATCAAAACCGAATTCATTGTTTGTGCCATACGTAATATCGGCAGCATAGGCTTCGCGCTTCTCATCCTTAGACAGATCGTTTGTGTTTAAACCGACGGTCAATCCAAGGAATTTATACAGCTCGCCCATTTCCGATGCGTCACGGCTCGCTAAATAATCGTTTACTGTAATAATATGAACGCCTTTGCCCGTAATCGCATTAAGGTATGCCGGCATCGTGGAAGCAAGGGTTTTACCTTCCCCTGTCTTCATCTCAGCAATATTCCCCTGATGTAAGGCAGTCCCGCCTATAAGCTGGACTGTAAATGGGCGCATATTAAGCACACGTTTTGATCCTTCACGAACAACCGCAAATGCTTCAACAAGCATATCATCCAATTTTTCGCCTTTTTCATAACGTTGTTTAAATTCATTTGTTTTTTCTTTTAACCCATCGTCTGAAAGTTTTTCCATATCAGATTCTAGGGCATCAATTTGCTCAGCTATCTTTCCCAGACGCTTGAGTTGTCGTGTATTATCATCACCAAATATTTTCTTTAATGTT
The DNA here is from genome assembly GCF_029714185.1 of Halobacillus naozhouensis. Taxonomy (NCBI): domain Bacteria; kingdom Bacillati; phylum Bacillota; class Bacilli; order Caryophanales; family Bacillaceae; genus Halobacillus; species Halobacillus naozhouensis. The sequence continues at coordinate 2,963,130 of NZ_CP121671.1, forward strand.
CCAAGCATGGCAACCGCTCCTCTATTGATTTCCAATCTTCGGTTGAGTAGTATAATCCACTCTTTATCATAACACTAAGAAGAGCACAGTGCCAACAAATCAAGTCAGGCTATAACCCGCTGTATTCACCGGTTGAGCTCGCTCTGTCAGACAGATGAATAGACAATCCGGGGATGGATTGTCTATTGGAGGAGGCGATTATGAGGAGGCAGAGGTGACCAAACGGGGCTGACGCTCACGTACCAATTTATGCTCGATCCCCAACTGTCGTTGATCAAGGTCATAAACACGGCGATTCGTGGCTCCAATAATTTCTACGAGTTGGGCAATTGCTTCTTCTTGTTGCTGCATCCTTTGATAAAGGTGAGCACAATTAGAGCAAAGGTAAGTATGTTTCATTCATTCGCCTCCTTGGCAGGTATGATACAACTTAGTTATACCACCTTTTAACTCGCATAGGTAACTATGTAAAACTTCTCTTCAATGGTGTCTAATTGTTGCAAAAAACGAATTATTCAGACAAAAAATGACTTTTCTGCGCAAGCTGGCTGTGTACAAATAGTAAGACTATAGTTTTTTAAAATGAATGCTGCAGTCGGCCTCCCCCATAGAAAAAGCAGCCCTGGTTGTCCAGGACTGCTGCATGTAGTAGAGACTTATCAAGTTTCGATCAAGCCATATTTACCATCTCGACGTTTATATACGATATTCGTTTCATCTGTTAATGCATTGGTGAAGACATAAAATGCATGCCCAAGCATATCCATTTGCAGTGCAGCTTCTTCACTATCCATTGGCTTAAGATCAAAACGCTTCGTTCTTACAATTTCAATGTCAGATTCATCTTCCTTATCAAGCACTTGTTGTTGGGCTTCTCTTTCCAATTCAGCAAAGACGTACTTAGGAGCACCCTCTTGGCGAGTCCTTCGATTGACTTTCGTTTTATGCTTTCGGATTTGTCGTTCGAGTTTATCCACCACAAGGTCGATGGCAGCGTATAAGTCAGTATGGTGTTCCTCTGCACGAAGAAGCAAGTTCTTCATCGGGATCGTTACCTCAATAGTCTGCTCATCATTATAGACACTTAAATTTACGTGAACCTCCGAAGTTAGTGGAGTGTCAAAATAGCGTTCTAGCTTGCCCACCTTTTTCTCCACATATCCCTTAATGGAATCAGTCACCTCAAGATTTTCACCACGAATATTGTAATTCATTACAAGTGTCCTCCTTTCATCCTTATGTAGTTTATATTCTACCATACCCTGGCTCATTCCTGCATAAACTTTCGGAATTTTTTGACGAAAACTTGTCACTAAATGCTGGAAACTGCCAGACTATAGGATAACCAAGGTTGTAATATGTAATAGGAGAACACTTTTTTGAGAGATACTGCCGATAAATCTGGTAGTTGCGACAAAATTTCGCATGCATAAATCGTAAAACTTTTAATAAAAAAAGCATCTGGTTATGCGGGCCAGATGCCATAAACGTCAATGAGCTAGATAGGAATCTAAAAAGGAGCGCATCTGCGAGTGCCAGCTTTCATAGACGGGAATTACTTCTTTGACAAGCAGATTGCGCTTTTCTTGATTGGTCTCCAATGTCGACCATTTCTCAAGCAATTTAACGATATCGTGGAAATCGTCAAGCAAAAGTGTTGAAGGCGCATCCTCTTTAAACCATTCCACCAATTGATCATTGGAGTCACAAATTTGCTGGAAGGCCAGCAGCACATCCTCAAATACTTGCTGAGCCTGAGGAGGTGCTTCGATATTCAGGTTATTCTCTAAGTATTCAAACCCTTCACTTATGACGGATAACACTTGTTTATATTCTTGCAGCATTTGGTGCTGTGCACCTGTTAAATGTGACATAGACATCTCCTATTATTTTTTATGATCCATAAACATCCCGTCATAACCAGAAACACTCTGATACGGATTCGTATAACGCTGTTTGCTGGACCTCTGCTTTTTCATATTTCGCAAATCAACTTTTAACTCATTTAAGATGTGCTCAAGTCTTTGATTAATCGTCGGTTCCCGTTGCAGCACTTGGTTAACGATATCCTGCTCTCTAGACGTTTGCGGTTTCGTCAGCACTGGTAAAATCTGTTCGCGCCCATCAAGAAGCTCGTCAATCTGTGTAATCATCGCTTCCCTGTTTTGATCCGTGACTTTTTGCTGTACGATTTCATCAAGTTGTTCTGTTATCGAAACAAACTGTTCCCACACTGCCACTACGCATTCCCGCCTGTACCATGCTGTGCTCTTCGCGTATGTAAAATGACTTCCTTCCACGTATCCCGAAACTCCGTAACCATCCCTTCCACTTCATCCAGGATTGTAGAGTCGTTCTGACTATTCGCTTCCATCAGCCGATGATTTATATACTCATACAGCGGGAGCACCTCTTGTGAAACGGCATACTCCGGATTCATCGTGATCATTAATTCTCTTATAATGGCTTGGGCCTTCTGAATTGACGTATTTTTCTGCTCAATAGAGTTATCGTTTATGGCCTTCTTAGCTGAACGAATAAACTTGATGCATCCATTGTAAAGCATAAGCGTGAGCTCCCCTGGAGAAGCTGTTTCTACTGAATTATTCTGGTAGGCTTGAATAGACATCCGCCTGACACTCCTTTATCAAAATAACTTAACCAAAGTTGGACATCAAAAAGGCGGACTGAGAATTCATTCGTTGAATCACCTGTTCCATACGCCCAAACTGTGCCCAGTAACGGTCTTCAACTTGTGTGAGACGATTCTCGAAGGCCTCCATCCGGTCTGCCATATCCTCGAGCTTGCGTCCCATCATATATGATTCCTCGGTACTGGACGGCTTCCCGGCTTTCCGCTCAATCGTGCCTCGTGTTTCAGCGATCGTAGCTTCCAGCTTATCGACGATGCCCTTACTTCCTGTCGCTGCATTTCCAGAAAACAATTCCTGTACAGCTGCCGGATCTTCTCTCAACGCTTCCCGAAGCTTATCTTCATCAATGAGTAATTTACCACGCTCTAAATAATCAGGACTTGTAGTAATCCCAATTTGAGAGATTTGAGTAAAAACCCCTCCTGTATCGACACTGCTATACCAGTCTGAACGCATCCCGAACAAAGCGCCTTGAATCGTTGAGTCGCTGCGTAGCATCCCGCTTTTCGCTTTCTCCTCCCATAACTCAATCTCACTTTCTTCCAAATCTTCCTTTTGCTTTTCCGTTAAAGGCGGGAAGTCACGGTACCGCTTCTCTGTTACCTGCTCGTTTAATTTTTCAATAACGTCATTATATTTATCGACGAACTTCGTGATATTCTCTAAGGCATTATCAATGTTATTGGACACATTTACGTTCACAGCCGTATCCATCGCCTCGTGGAACTTGAAGGTCACACCGTTTAACGTATAGTTATTCTTATGAGTCGTAATCTCTAAAGAACCGTTATAGGTAAACTTAGCATCCACACCATCCATCTCGTTGGTGAGGGCAAGCGTATCGGTTAGAAAACTAGCCCCAGAACCGCTGAATTCAATCTCTGCTCCCGCGGTGTTAAAATTACCTGTCTCTGTTCGCTCCAGCATTACCTTATCGGCACTGCTATCATAAAAGGCCCGCAAACCTAAATTAGAACTGCTGATCTTATCAAGCAAGTCATTCAGCGACTGAGATTCATCAATCGTAAACGTCTTTGATTGCGGACCCTCGTCATTGTGTGTGTTGATCGTAAACGTACCTTCATTTAACCAGTTCGCAAATTTATCCTTTTGTGAAGCGAGCGACTGATCGGGATCAATCTTTCCGGTCCCGCCTGAAATCTCACTAGTACTCAGGTTATAAGCTGCCGAAGCAAGCCGATTGACTTGAACATTGTAATTGCCAGCCCCTGCCCCTGAGGTGGCTTCTGCACTGATTGCCGATGAAGGAGAAGAAACTTCTTTTGATTGATAGGTTTTTGATAGATTCATGTCAAGAATCATACCATCAAGCTCAAATAGCTGTTTATTGACATCACGGTAGGCATCACGCTTCCACGTTAACCACGTTTTCTCCTGCTCCATTTTGTTTAAGGGCTGGCGCTCTGCCTTCATCAAGTCATTAACAAGCTTGTCAATGTCCATCCCCGAAGCCAGACCCCCGATCCTCATATCACTCATCTTCTCACCTTCTTATATTTTATCATCAACGATCAATCCGATAGACTCAATCATTGCCGCGTAGAAATCCAGCATATTTTTCGGAGGAATTTCCTTTACAACTTCTTTTGTTTGGCTATTTACTATTTTAACGTAGTATTCCTCTAATTTTTCATGAAATTGGAACTGTAAATTCGTAGGTGCAGGTTTGAGGATGTCATTTAACGCATCGATGACCTGCTTCATTTTTTCCTTATTAAACTCTTCCTGATTTTTAAATGGCTTGTGTAAACCTTCTTCTGAATCTCTTGTCCTGCTCAACTTCTGAACAGATGTACGTTGGCTAAGATGCGGTGAATGACTCTGCAGAAGTTGTGAGCGGGCCTGAACTTTTGTTACATCCACCTTCAACAACTCCCCTGTTTTCTTTTTATATCGGCAGTAGACAGACAGAGTTGAATACATAATCGGAAAAAATCAACTTCAGCAATAATTCCTGTTCAACCAGGCAAAAGTACCGGAAAAACAATTGACACCCCAGTCAACAAATCGGTATAATTTAATACAATGTTTAAAACCGACTTTATTTATAGGAATTATCATAATAAGGAGGTAGTTCATTGTTTCTAGAGATGCAGCATGTTGGAAAAACCTTCACCGACCAAGAACAACAGGACTTTGAAGTCTTTTCCAATATCGACTTAAGCATAGCCGAAAACCAATTCGTTTCAATCCTCGGACCTTCCGGCTGTGGAAAATCAACCTTACTTTCCATGGTCGCCGGACTTGAACGCACCACCGAAGGTTCCATTACCCTTCAAGACAAGGAAATCAAGCAAGCTGGCCCCGACCGCGGCATGGTCTTTCAACAGCCATCCTTATTTCCATGGCTCCACGTTCGTGACAATGTTACGTTTCCTCTAAAAGGGACAATGAGCAAAAAAGAAGCAAACGCGCGTGCCGACCACTTTTTGAAAATGGTTCACTTAAGCCGCTTTAAAGAAAAATTCACCTACGAATTATCAGGCGGGATGCAGCAGCGTGTTGCCATTGCTAGAGCCTTAGCTATGGATCCCAAAGTTTTACTAATGGATGAACCATTTGGCGCCCTCGATGAACAAACCCGCCACATTTTACACGATGAATTGATTAAAATCTGGCAGGAAACACAAAAAACCATCCTGTTCGTCACCCACAGCATTTCAGAAGCTATTAAACTATCAGATCGCGTCGTCGTGATGGGTACACGTCCCGGACGTATCATCGCCGACTTCACCATTGATAGTCCAAGACCGAGAAAACGTGATGATGAACAAGTCATTGAACTCGAAAAGAAAGTCATGGATCTGCTTGAAGGCGAGATTAATAAAGTTTTAAAGGAAGAGCTCTCAAATGAAATTGAATATAGTCGTTAAACGCGTACTGTTTCTAGTCGCAGTCATTGGATTATGGCAGTTGGTATTTTCAGCTGGAGTGTTTCCTAATATCATCTTGCCTTCACCTGGGAAAGTTTGGACAGCATTATATGAAGGATTCGCAAGCGGAGATTTTTTGGAGGCATTAGGAGCGAGCTTTAAGCATTTGCTGCTCGGCATGTCGATGGCCATCGCGCTTGGCACAATCGTCGGTGTTATTTTTGGTAAATCAAAACAAGCAGACGAAACAGCCGGTATGTACTTAATTGCCTTGCAAAGTATTCCGAGTATCGTCTGGGTCCCGCTAGCTATCATGTTATTCGGATTCACCGAATTTGCCGTTATTTTTGTCGTTGTACTAGGCGGAACCTTCGTCATGGCCTTAAACGTCAGGTCGGCGATTCACAACGTTCCCCCACACCTCGTGCGGGCAGCCAGAACGATGGGGACAAAGGGCTTCGGGTTATTCTACCGCGTCGAAGTCCCAGCAAGCATTCCCTATTTTATGTCCGGCGTCCGACTTGCCTGGGCGTTTAGCTGGCGCGCCTTAATGGCCGGTGAATTATTAAGTAATGGTCCAGGGCTTGGCTACTCGTTGCGATATGCCCAGGATTACGCCCGCATGGATCAAGTAATTGGCATTATTATTATAATCGGAGTCATCGGCGCGATCGTAGACCAGCTCGTTTTTTCCAAGTTAGAGAAAAATGTGATGAAACGCTGGGGATTAGTTAAGTAAAGTGAAAAGCAAAAGCACGCTGGAGTTAGCCAAAAAAAGAAAGGATGAAATCATACAATGAAGAAATTATTATCTATTATTTCCCTCGTTACTCTTACCCTGCTGCTGGCTGCATGTGGAAGCAGCGAAGAAGAAGCCAGCGGTGACGGATCAAAAGAAATTACAATCGGGTACTTCCCGAACATTAACCATGTAGCCGGGATGGTTGCAGAAGAAAAAGAACTTTACTCTGAAACCTTGCCAGATGGAACTACCGTAAACTATAAGTATTTCCCTGACGGATCAGCCTTTATGACCGCTGTTGAAACAGGCGAAGTACAAGGCGGACTCGTTGGACCTGGCCCAGCCATGAACCACTTCACAAGCGGCGCTAAAATTAACGTCGTAGCCGCAGGATCTACCGGTGGTACCGTAATTATGGCTAGAAAAGGTGCTAACATCGAAACACCAGAAGACTTAAAAGGCAAAACGTTCATCTCTCCACGCGTTGGCTGCACACACGACGTCCAGTTCGAAACGATGATGAAGGAAGAATACGGTATCACATCAAGTAGAATCGATGGAACGATGAAACACGTGACAGGGAAACCTGCTACTTATAACGCTATGTTTAAAGCAGGAAAAGTCGATGCTGCTACAGTCCCTGAACCATGGGCATCCGTCATCGAAGCACAAGGGAATGGCGAAGTTCTCGTCGATACACCAGACGTAGCATACGGCAAAACATTGCCAGCAGCCGTTTTCGTAACCTCTCAAGAGCTCGTGAAAAATAACCCAGAGATGGTACAAAGCATCGTAGACGCACACAAACAAGCAACAAAGTTCATCCAGGAAAAACCTGAAGAAGCGAAAACAATCGCGATCGATAAAATTAAAGAAATCACTGACCAGGAACTATCTAAATCCGTGATTGATAATGCATGGGAACGTATTAACTTTACGTATAAGGTTGATGGAGAGGTCTTACAGGACTTTGCGAACTCTTCATATGAGCTTGAGTTTTTGAAGGAAAAACCTGATTTAGAGGGATTAGTTGATACGAGTTTTATTGAGGAATAATGAGGAAGGCCAGCCGGGAGCGGCTGGCTTTTTTGTTTGAGATAAGACATTTTTAGGGAATTTGTAGGTTGATGTATCATAAACAGATATAATGAACTTATAACAGCTTTCATATGATTATAGCGGGAGAGAAAAAAGTATCCAATTAACCATCTTTCATCCTATAATGGCTAGTATTAGAATAATTTCATGTATATAAAAAAGAACCCCAAAAATGAGGTCCTTTTTTGCCTTAATATTAACGTAGAAGTTGTAATACTCCTTGAGGCATTTGATTGGCTTGCTTCGCCACTATGTCTTTCGAACATAGAATAGACTATATCTTCACCCGCTTACTTGGGGCTGGGCACTTCGAACAAGCGAATTGTCCTACGAGATTCATAGCCATAGCTTTCACCTTAGACCGTCTTCTCTAGTCGTTGAACCTTCTCCAGAGTTTCCTCACAGGAGCTTGGCTGCTGATTATCCATTATACATCTTTATCATTCTTCACCATCACGCTTACCGTTTTCAGTTACGTTGTGGTTGATAAAGCTTTAGGAAGTTCCAGCAATTCACCCAGTTATACTCTAGCTTGTTACCAGGCTAGACGCCCTTCAATCATTACCTTAAGAGTTGCAGTACCCCTTGAGGCATTTGATTGGATTGAGCCAACATCGCTTGAGATGCTTGTGCAAGAATAGACGCTTTAGTCTGTTGCATCATTTCTTTGGCCATATCAACGTCTCGGATACGTGATTCAGCTGCTGTTAGGTTTTCAGCAGATGTTCCTAGGTTATTGATAGTGTGCTCTAAACGGTTTTGTGTAGCACCAAGTTTCGCACGTTCTGCTGAAACAGTTTCAATTGCAGTATTTATTGTTGTAACAGCAGAATCAGCCGCACCTTGCGAAGAAATGTCAATACCTACTGCTCCCTTTTGCCCGTCAGCTAAAGTCTGATCTGCTTGAAGAACTAGTTTACTACTTGCATCATAATACCCAGCTTCTGTTCCTGCTACGTCATCAGCAGTGCCAGCTATACCATCTGTTCCATCATTACCAGCAACAGCAGCTTGCCATGTAGCTGTACTCCCATCAGCCATTGTTAACGTACCATTTGTATCATCAGTAGTAGAGGCCGTATATGACTGACCAACTTTTAAGGCATCTGCTCTCATATCATTCACGGAAAGAGTAAGATTTTGTCCTTCGTTAGCACCAATATGGAAAGTTCCTGAAAAATTACCATCTAGCAAATTCTTAGTATTAAACTCAGTGTTCTCACCAATACGAGTAATTTCTGCTGCAAGTTCGTTTACTTCTTTTTGAAGTTCTTGACGATCTGTATCAGTGTTCGTATCGTTGGCAGATTGCACAGAAAGTTCACGCATACGTTGTAGGATTGAGTGAGTTTCGTTTAATGCACCCTCGGTCGTTTGAATTAATGAGATCCCATCCTGTGAATTACGCTGTGCTTGTTCCAACCCACGAATCTGACCACGCATCTTCTCAGAGATAGCAAGACCAGCCGCATCATCAGAAGCATTGTTAATTCGTAGACCTGAAGACAATTTTTCCATTGAATCAGATCTCATATTGTTCGCTTGTCCTAATTGACGGTACGTGTTAAGTGCCGCAATGTTGTGATTAATTCTCATGTTACTAATTCCTCCTTGAATAGGTCATCCCACGTCCTTGTGAGATGCTGTTTAGTTACAAAACAAAAGCCGGCCGACTCAGTAATGTGTTACATTACTTATATCGGACGACTTCACATAGAGTTTAATCTTTTTTTGAACTTTTTAGCAGATCCAGCAAGGTTTCTGAAAACATTGTCGCTTCCTCGTTCTCCTCTTGAATCGCTGCATACACTTCTTGTCGGTGGATCTCCACATGCTTCGGCGCCTCGATCCCAAGCTTCACCTGCCCGCCTTCCACTGACACAATCTTAAGCTCAATTTCATCACCAATCCGGATTGACTCCCCAGCTTTGCGATTAAGGACGAGCATGCTGTTCACCGCCTTTTCCTTGCACAAGCGGACATCTAGTTTGATAGTTTTCTTCCGCTAAAATGACCTGCTTCGCCTTTCCATTATGTACATTCACTAGTATAGGAGCTTGCAAGTTCAGTGTTGATTCATGAAAAGGCTCGCGCAGTGTCACCACACTATACACCGCTACATCCTTTGGTTTCTCAATCTCTAATTCCAGTTGGGCTCCATCTCCAATTTCAAATTCATACGTTTTCTGAAATAGATAGGGGCTCGTTACAATCAGGGAGACTTTTTTGTCCTCACAGGATTGCAGCGCATAATAAAGTCCCGCTTCATCCACCGGTAATAGAACAAAAGCATGATAGCTCTCAAATCCGGGCAATCCCTGCTCAAAATGAACCGTTTCTTTCTCTTTGACCTCTACCGTTCCAAAATATTTTGTTTCCACCTTCATCTCTCATCACACTTTCCAATCAATTTGAATATCTGTGTATTGCTTCATAAAAATATCAACGTTGCCACGCTGATACGAAATGTCCGGCTTGCGAGGTTCCGCTGAAATAATTGGTTCTTGAGGTTCAACGTTAATATCCACCTGTGCTGGCTCATAGTGAAGATCAACCAATTCATAAGCCGGCCGTCCCCCTGGCTGAAGCGTAAACTCATACTTAGCATTTTGCTTCGCATGGGCCGCAATCGGATTTCCTCCATCTTCGATTCGCATCAGTTCGTCTCCTTCGCGGGAAACACGAGCAATCCCTTCGAGCCAAATTTGCCTAGCGTCACTCACTAACTCATCTGAACGCGCGAACACGTTTTTCAAGTCAAGATTATGCCAGGCTTTGGTTTGGTCAATGGTTAACTTCCCAGGACGAGTATCAATCGTCATTTGCGCTTTCGGCTGCTGGATGGATTGCTTAGCTTGATGTTGGCGAATCGTTTGCTGCCCTGGTTGAGTTCTGATTCCGATTCGAGCATCTGTCGATTGAAGTTGAAGCTGAGGTACAGACATTCCGAACCCTCCTTCAAGAAAAACTGGCTATAAAAGGAGACTGCCTCAATGGAGAAGCAGTCTTATCTTAGAAAATCCATCAATGTCGGCTGGATAATACGTGAGCCAACTGCTAACGCTGCCCGATGAATACTTTCCTGCGTTTTTAAATTCGTAATCACTTTTTCGATATCAGCATCTTCATTCTCAGACATCATCTTCGTAGCACTAACTTCCTGGGCTTCGATTCGATCTTCAATCAATTCCACCCGGTTCATCCGAGCACCAAGATCGGCACGTTCATTGACAATGTTATCGATGTGTTGATCGAATGTACCAAGAAAATCACTAAGCTCTTCATCACTGCCATCACCTTCTAACGCATCAGCAAAAGCTTCTATATCTTCAAACAGCTTTTGGCCGAAAACAGGCTGTGGATTGACATTCACTTGAATTTTCACCCCAGCCGAAACCTCAATCTGAACAGGTGTTTGAATACTATCAACAGTAAAGCCAGACAAATCAACAGGAGCTTCCGTCGTATTGGCTCCGTTAAAAATATACTTGTCATTCACTTTCGTATTGGCGATCGTTCCAAGATGCTCTTTTAACTGCCGAATCTCTTTGGCAATGTTAGCCCGCTGCCCATCTTCATATGTCCCATTACTGGCCTGAACTGTGAGCTCACGGATCCGCTGCATCGCCTGCGTAGCCTTATCCAGCGCAGCATCACTATTATCCATCCAGTTATGTACCGTCCCAATATTCCGCTTATACTGCTGAACCTCGCTCAGCTGTGAACGATAGTTAATCCCTTTCATCGCTACCACCGGGTCGTCAGACGGCTGACTGATTTTCTTACCCGTGTAAAGCTGTTCCTGATATTTACCCATCTGGCTGTAACTGTTGCTCAAGTTGCGAAGCATATTGTTCGTTAACATTCCCTGGGTCACACGCATGTGCTACTCACCTACCTTCCCATTTGATTAATAATTCGATCCAGCATTTCGTCGACTACCGTTATATTTCGAGCCGCTGCATTATACGCATGCTGGAATTTAATCATATTGGTCATTTCTTCATCTAAAGAAACCGCACTGACCGATTGGCGCTGCTGATTAACAGAAGCACGTAACGTGGCTGCGTTGCTTTCCATTCGGTAAGCTTCCTGTGCTTCGACAGCCATCGTCCCAATAATCGATTCGTAAAAAGTACTCACCGTAGTTTCTTCTCCTAGAATAGCAGAAGCCTGATCCCGCACATTAGCTAACTCACCAGCATTGCCGCCATTGCCTGCCAGTTCTCCATTCGCTGCTGCAATATGATCTGAATCGTTTTTAATCTCTTCGGTTAAATCCAAAGCGCCTGCTAAACCACGCACGACGCCATCTTCATCTGTTGACAAGGACTCATCAATGTGAAAAAAGTCAGGCGGCTGCGTACCGTTTTCCATCGAGTTGAGCGATTCTCCACTCTTCTGTACCGCATTGAAAGCTGTCGCATAGGCTGTAGCCATCTTATCTAGATCATACTGCATAGCCTCGTAGGTACCTTTTGCTTCACCACCGGCCATATATCCACCAGACTCGATCAGACCAGTTAACTTCCCTTGTGAAGAAAAGTCCTCTACCTGGTAAGTCGCCGTACCGACTGTGATTGACTCAGCTACAGGTGTACCGTCTGCAGGATAATTGACCGTAACCTCGTTCACCGTATTATTCGCACCATTGACTAAGGTGGAAGCAGGCGACAACGCCTGTCCTCCTACCCCGACAATGGAAATCGTCGCTTTCCCCATCGCTAACGGGTCAGCAGATTTCGCTGTATCCTCATAACTGACGTCAATATTCACCTGCCCCGACAACTGATCAATTAAGCGATCCCGCTCATCATACAAATCGTTCGGCACATAACCATGCGGCTCCACCTCGGCAATCTGCTGATTCAAATTATTTATCTGGTTGGCGAGTGAATTGATTTCTTTCGTGGTCACGCCAACTTCGCTTTTAATATCATTTTGCATTTTATGTATAGTACTAGATAAATAATTAAATGTCTTCGCCACAGCCAGACCGCGCTGCACGACAACATCACGAGCCCCTGAGTTTTGCGGGTTAACCGACAAGTCCTGCAGCGATTGCCAGAATCGATCCATCGTTTTAGCCAGACCGCTGTCAGACGGCTCATTCATAACTGATTCCAAGCGGCCAAACGCATCAGAACGAGCTTCATAGTAACCTGTTTTACTATTTTCGCCGCGAAATTGATCGTCTAAAAAACCAACCCGAATCCGTTCAATCGAACCAGCCTGAACACCGCTTCCCATTTGACCTGGGATCTCAGGACGATTCCTTGATGCTGCCGGGAACGGCCCGGTTTGTTCAAAATTAACACGCTGACGCGTATAGCCAGGTGTATTGGCATTGGCAATATTATGCCCTGTAGTATATAAAGCCGCTTGCTGGGTAAAAAGCCCGCGCTTGGCCACTTCTAAACCGTGAAAGGTTGAAACCATATGAACTCTCCTCTATTATCTTATGCCTTTGAATCAAATACAGAGCGCTTTTGCTCCCCTCCTTGGGAAGACGTGCAATAATTCATATTCGTTAAGGACGGCTGCAGCATATCTAAGGACATCGTAATGAACTGTAACGATTGCTTCGTTAGCTCCGCATTTAACACTTCCTGCTGCTTCAAGTCAGCCAGGACAAGAATGAAGGCATCATAAGCCTCTTGGAGCCGCTCCCTCTCCTGTCCTTCTACAACCTCCAACATCTCAGAAACCGTCGGAGCCTCACCAGCAAGCCCCGCCGTTTCCGCCCAGGCTGCAGTACTAGCCATCCGCTGCTTCTCAACAGTATTAATCCCCTGGACATGCTTCCGCTCTTGAACAAGAATATCCTGTAACGCTTCCGTTTCATTCGATTTCAATATTTCCGTCTTACGCATTGACAGGGCGAGCAGGCTTTCATGAAGCTGTTGCAATCGCCCCATCTGCTCTATGATGCTATCGATCGTCACGGTCATTCTCCTTTATCCCTTTTTCGAAAAGAAATCAATCATCTTCTGAGCCGTCGCACTCGAATCCACCTGATACTTACCGTTCTCAACAGCCGCCTTAATCTCATCCACATGCTTCTGACGAGCTTCATTTTTCTGCTCAGACCCTTGAAGTGCCTTACCCTGGTGAGAAATTTCGACCTTATCCCGCTGACTCTGCATTTTCCTTTGCACGTCAGGCTGCTGTGTCATGTGCTTCTTGTAAGGGTTAAAATTAGAATGGTTTGGACCATTGATCTTCATTTCATTCACCTCTCGTTCAAAAATCTTTACTATATTTATCGGACCGCTTCCTTATAAGTTTAGCCTTTATCCTGCTTAACCGAATAATAAGTCACCCGACCCACATCGTCCTGCCTATTACGCTCTTGAAGCTGTTCAATCTCCTCGTGCTTTTGGACCCCGCGCTCAATCTCCTGCCGGCACCCTTCACAAAGACGCCCTTCACGAATCTGCGCCCCGCACTTTTCACAATCATACGTCAACTGAGGGAACTGAGCCGGATGCAGACGCTTTGACTTTACAAAACTGCGAATCCTGACCTCCTCAACACCCGCCCCTTCCACAATCTCCTGCATATTCGCCGTCCGATTCTGCTTCTTACGCAGAAACGTATATACCACTTGAAAGTCACGCTCCTCCTGCTTCACACAATTCGGACAAACAGAAGCTGTTCCCTTCATAAACAACCCATGGCACCTCGGACAATTCGCTAAATCAGTCATCTTCAAATTTCCCCCTGTATTCCTCTTTTTCTATTATATCGGCAAACTCCCCATAAACCAAAGAGCCGTCAGCGAAAAAGTGTAAACGAATAAACAGCCGGACATCCCGCCTCCTTTAACAACATCGCCAAATGCCGCACCGTCATCCCCGTCGTATAAATATCATCCACCAGCACCACAGGCCCAGTAACCCCTCTCACCAACTCAAACGGATTGCCCGCCTCCATCCGCTCCCTGCGCCCACGCTTCGACTGCTTCTCACTTTCCCTTCTCGTAAAAAAGTCGTGAGAATCAAACCCGAGCATTTGAATAATCGCATCCGATTGATTGAACCCCCGCTCCAGAAGCCGCTGCTCACTAAGCGGAATCACCGCAACATCAGCCCCCACATCACGATAGTGCTGATGATACGTCGTCTGTACAGCTTCAGCAAAGGCCCGAATCAGTATAAAGTCCCCACGATACTTCCATTTAGCGACAATCTCCTTCGCAAACTCATTATACGCATACACCGCCACATTTTTCTCAAGAACCCCCGCATATACATTTGATTGCTCCCAGCGCTCACAGTCATAACAAATACCCCGCGCATCTTCACGTCCGCACCTCGGACAGCCAATCTGATCAATGCGCTTCAATTTATCTGTGCACCCCTCACATATCCTCCTGCTTTTCTGAGGAAGCAAAAAGTGTCTCCAGCTGACCTGCGCCACGATCTCGTCGAAACAAATTAAGCATCTCATTGACACTTTCCCCGCTTATTCATCCTTAAAATCGCTTCCTGGGCATGTAGCATTGCGTTCGTTTTACCGATATGAAAAAAGAGCACGTCACCAGTTGGATCATGTTGGCTGCGCCCAGCGCGACCAGCAATTTGCACGAGTGCTGCCTCATCAAATACCACATGACCTGCATCAAGCACATAAACATCAACAGACGGAAAAGTCACACCCCGCTCAAGGATCGTTGTGGTCACTAAAATGGTGTGTTCTTGATTACGAAAAGCGCGAACTTTCTCCTCGCGTTCAGGGTCTTCGGCATGGACAGAGGTAATATCAGGATAAAAGGGTTGTAAGATGTCGGTAACTAACTGGGCGTATTCAATCGTAGAAGTAAAAAGTAGAAGTTGTCTACTCCCAAGTTGCTGGGACTGGACAGTTTGAAGGATTGATTTCGGGAGCCTGCGATTGGCCAACTCTTTTCTTAACCATGGACTGAGTTTTAACTTCGGAACAGGCAAGGGATGACCATGGAATCGCTTGGCGATAAATACGGCGGGAAGCTGCTTTTGCTTGATCCGCTTCTTTTCCTTTAGCCTCGGGGTTGCCGTTAAATAGATGAAAGAAGCCTGCAGCTTGGCGGCCCGTTTAGAAGCAAATTGGAGCGAGCGATCATTATGATAAGGAAACGCATCTATTTCATCAATAATCATCACATCAAAGGCATACGCAAAACGATAAAGCTGATGTGTGGTCGCTAACAGCAATTGTGCATCAGCTGTTTTTTCCTCACTATCTCCATATAACGCTTGAATCGTCACATCAGGGAAGGCCTGCTTAAGCCTTGGAGTCAATTCACGGACTACATCTGTTCGAGGCGTTGCCAGACAAATGCGCTTGCCCGCCTTTAAGGCGGCTGTCAGACCAGGAAACAGCATTTCCGTTTTCCCGGCCCCGCAGACCGCCCAAATGAGCAGCTCGTTTTGACCATGGTCAATAGCCGATACAATTTCATCGGCGGCCTGTTGTTGATCAACAGTAAGCTCCCCTCCCCAGGCACAAGGATTTTCAACCACTGGCCAGGGATACTGAGGACTTCCTCTAAATAGCGGTTCACATTCGATTACACGCCCCATCATAATACAGTTCCTGCAATACACACATAATTTACCACAAGCGGCATGGGGCATGGTCGCAAATAAATGACGCTTATCATTCCCACATCTTGTACAAGTAAACATCGACCTTCTTTTTTCAATAGATGTCACACTTTCAACATAACCTGCTGTAATGTACGATTGTAATTCCTCATCCAACAAGGGAATTTCTTGACGTGTCAGAAGTTTACCGCTCAACCATTTGTGGGGTTCATGTTCTGGAAACGGATGGAGTGAAGCAAGTTGAGGAGAAGCTGAGGTTTTAAACGTGGAGAATAAACGTAACAGGAGAATCACCTTCCTAATATTTTTTAAAGAGAAACCTGCCAATGTCTAACTGGCAGGTTTACTCATCATTCAGGACTTCTTATACCAGCCAAGACCCATAGCCCCTTCACCAAGATGCGACCCAATGACGGGACCAAAGTAGCTGACGGTCACCTCGACATTTTCAAACTGCTCTTCAATAGCGCGCTTAATTTGCTCGGCTTCCTGACCTCTATTGGCATGAATCACACTTGCCTGGAATGTACCTTCACGAGTTATATCCTCCTCAAAAAGAGTGAGAATCCTTTTGAGAGCTTTTTTACGCGTTCTTATTTTTTCAAATGGAACGATTTTTGTATCGACGAAATGAAGCACAGGTTTTACTTGAAGAAGACTCCCTACGAAAGCCTGCGCCCCATTCAGCCTTCCGCCTCTATGCAAATGGCTTAAATCGTCAGCCATAAAGTAGGCTCGCATTGACGATTTCATCTCTTCTAATCTAGCGATAACTTGCTCTGGTGTTCCTCCATTGTTTGCTAGTTCAGCAGCTTCTATCGCATAGAAACCCTGCATAAGACAGCTAATTTCAGAATCAAACACATGCACCTCAAGGTCTTCCACCATTTCGCTTGCAGCAACCATCCCTTGATACGTTCCGCTAATGCCGCTTGATAGGTGAATCGCTACAACAGCATCATAGTCGCGCGCCAGCTCCTCCAGCTTATCCACCATAAGTCCAGTGGAAGGCTGGGAAGTTTTTGGCAAATCGCTGTTCTCTTTGACCATGTCATAGAAATCATCTGCAGTGATATCGATTTCTTCCTGGTAGGACTCATGACCGAAGATCACGTTCAAAGGCACCATGTGGATGTGATTAGACTGGCGTACTTTCTTGGGTATGTAGGCTGTACTATCCGTAAGTACCGCAGTTTTCATAGGATCGATCTCCTCCAATCTATTGTTAAAATATATGTATAGCTTGTCTCATTATTCTTTACCTACATTTTACATCAAGGGATCATCCTTTGCATCTACAATATAGAAAAAACGGTGTTATCCTATTAAGATAATTCGTAATCGATTGCACTACATCTCGGAATCCCAGCGAAACCTCAATAATATATTTTCACCACAAGAAAACCATCGGCCGTTTTCAGTTTCCTACACATAAATAAAGGATCTGAAGCAAAATTGCTTCAGATCCTTTATTTATTGGTTTATACAACTTCCACCCAGCCATTCTTAATTGCTGTTACAACGGCTTGCGTACGATCGTTTACGTTCATTTTCTGTAATATGTTGCTGACATGGTTTTTTACTGTCTTTTCACTAATATACAGCGCCTCAGCTACGCCACGGTTGCTATTTCCATCAGCGAGGAGCTGCAATACTTCACATTCACGTCTAGTTAAAAGGTGAAGTGGCTTTCTGTACTCAATCGCACGATAAGCATTACCTTCCTTCGTTTCAGACAGCCTGCGATATTCAGCGACTAAATTATGAGTCACTTTTGGATGTAAATAAGAACCGCCTTCACCCACAACTTTAATGGCCTCGATGAGTGAATCGGAATCCATTTCTTTTAGCAAGTAGCCTTGCGCCCCTGTTTTCAAGGCATGAGTTACATAGTTTTCGTCGTCATGAATCGACAAAATAATGATCTTTAAATCTGGGTATCTACTAGTAATTTCCGCTGTTGCTTCCACACCGTTCATACTAGGCATGTTAATATCCATCAATACGATATCCGGGTTATTCTCTTCGATAAGGTCTAAAGCTACATCACCATCGTCCCCTTCGGCAACTACCTCAAAGCTCGTTTCAAAATCGAGAATACGCTTTACGCCTTCACGGAATAATTTATGATCATCAATCAAGACTAGTTTTGTCGTCATGAATCTTCCTCCTAATAATACATTCGATTGTTTTCTGGTTCGGTAGAATACGAATGGAAATCGTCTCTTATTTTATCTCTGTTTAATATGTTTTCGTTCATTACCCTAATCCTATTCCTATTATAAACGATTCAAGTCTTTTTACATAGTTGAATTATAGATTAACTAGTAATTGGAATTTGAATCATGACGATGGTCCCTTGACCTTTCGAGGAATCTATTTTCAATTCCCCGTGCACCATGTCTACACGTTCCCGCATACCCATGAGGCCGAAGGATTTCTCTTTTTTTATAGACGGGTCAAAGCCCTTCCCATCATCTTTAATTAAAATGTTCGCGTTCTCCGGCTTCATTTCTATGGCTACGTGAATCTTAGAAGGTTCTGCATGCTTCACAGCGTTCTGAACAGCTTCTTGAATCAGCCGAAATAAAGCAACCTCGTACTTACTTTCAAGTCTTCTCTCTTTTCCTATCGAAGTAAAGGAAATCTTGATGTCATTATACTCTTCGGTTGTCGCTAAGTATTTCTTTAAGGTGGGCACCAAACCTAAATCATCTAATGCCATTGGACGAAGGTCATAAATAATACGACGCACTTCATAGAGCGCGGATCGCACAAGTTTACGAACATTTTTCATCTCATCAAGGGCTTCTTTAATCCCCCGCTCGTTGAATGTCCGCTCCACTAAGTCAGAACGAAGCATCACGTTAGCCAGCATTTGTGCTGGTCCATCATGAATTTCCCGGGACAGCCTTCTGCGTTCTTCCTCTTGTGCTTCAATAATCTGCAAACCAAATTCCTGTTTTTCCTGAGCGGATTCTAAAGCATTGGTCACCTGTTTGAAGTCTTCTGTTAAGTAGTTCAACACAATAGAAATCTTGCCCGCTAAAGCTTCTGCACGCTGAATCGTGTCGTCCAGGTTACGCAGTCTAAGTTCAATCTCCTGACGCCTGAGCCTCAGTTGTTTTTCTTTCTCCCTCGTCATGGATAAATCCATTTGCAAGGAATGTGTTTGTTCATAAACTTTACGAATTTCATGCTCTGAATACTGTTGAAATTGCTTGCTGACTTCCGAGAGACGTTTTTTGGACGACCGAACCTTTTGCTCAAGATGGTCTCCATCATCAATTAAGTCAGTAACCTGCTCTCTGATACGGAGTAGCTCTTTGTTCAGTTTCTCAAATTCGCTTCGGGAGTCTTCACCAATCTGGAAAATTTCATCTTTACTATTCGTAACCGTATCGACCATTTCCCTGATCACATAGTCGAGTGCTTTATTCCCAGATCCATTCTCGTTCATAACAAGTCTCCTCCATCAATATTCACATACTCATTCGATCGACCTACGTCAATTTGTGGGGGTTATGTGTAAAACCACTATATTTTTTCTCTTTTCCTGTTTTATCTATATTTGCCCATACCTATAAATTCGTTATATAATAAAAGCTTAGGAGGTTCAACCAAAACCATGTTAGAAAGTTATTATACCGTAAATCATCAAGGGTCAGAAGAGCTTACCATACAGAAATCTCGATTTATCGGACATGTTAAACGTTGTGAAACAGAGGAAGAAGCTCAAACCTTCATAGAAAATATGAAGAAACAATATAAAGATGCTACTCATAATTGTTCAGCTTATATGATAGGGGAACACGACCTGATACAAAAAGCCAATGATGATGGTGAACCAAGCGGGACAGCAGGTGTACCTATTCTTGAAGTCCTTAAAAAGATGGGACTAAAGGATACCGTCGTCGTGGTCACTCGTTATTTTGGAGGAACAAAACTTGGGGCAGGTGGGTTAATTCGTGCCTATTCCAGCGCAACATCGGAAGCCATTAAATCGACAGGGGTCGTCAAAAGAGAGCTTATGCAAACAATGAAAGTCTCCATTGACTACACACAGCTCGGTAAAGTGGAAAATGAGATCAGGAATTCCAGCTATCATTTAGATGACATTCAATATTTGGAAAAAGTTGAGCTAGACGTGAAAGTCGAAACCAATCAAATCGAAGCATTCGAAACCTGGATCACTAATTTAACAAGTGGACAAGCATACGTTTGCCACGGAGAATGCAATTATTCTGACACACCCATTTCTTTGTGAAATGGATGTTTTTGAGAATTGTTACTTTTTAAAGGGGAAGATTAGTTATGAAAGGAAGTAAATTAAAAATATTTTTATGGTCCTTCGGTGCCGTCCTGCTTATATTTGTAGGAGCTACAGTGGGATATGCAGCTTTTCTAACAGACAAGGCACGGGAAGTAGCTAAAGAATCGCATGATACATTAGAGCGCGGCGGAAAATCCGATATGCGTACAGAATCAGTACAGCCTGAATTTGACAATACTTCTATTTTATTCATTGGCGTTGATGATAGTAAAACTCGCTCCAATGGTAATCCGGCTGGACATACGAGTCGTTCCGACGCCTTAGTGCTGGCCACTTTTAACGACGAAGAAAAGTCGATTAAATTATTGAGCATTCCACGGGATTCATATGTCTATATTCCAGAAGTAGGGTATCGCGACAAGATTACACATGCTCACGCATTTGGCGGAACAGATGCAACGGTGAAAACAGTAGAAAACTTTTTGGATGTTCCGGTTGACTATTATGTTCGGTTGAATTTCAACTCGTTTATCGAAGTCATTAATGCCCTTGGCGGAGTTAAATTTAACGTTCCATTTGCCTTAACGGAGCAAAATAGTAAAGACACCGAAGGCTCAATTCACTTAGAAGAAGGGTTACAAACCGTATCAGGGGAAGAAGCACTGGCTTTAGTACGCTCCCGTCAATATGACAGTGATTTAGCACGTGGTGAAAGGCAGATGCAAATGATAGAAGCCATCATCGACAAAGCCTCTCAAGCTGGATCCATTACTAACTACAGTAAAGTAATTGAATCGATTGGAAATAACCTAAAAACGAACCTCACCTTCTCTGAGATGACAGCGTATAAGGATTATGTTCTCCAGCAGGATGGATTGGATTTTGATGAAATGCAGCTTAACGGAAAAGGTACTTACATTGATGGAGTATGGTACTACAAAGTAAACCAAACTAGCCTGTTAAATGTTCAGAACTCCCTGCAAGCTCATTTAGGAGTAAACCAGTCTTCCAATAATAACGCATTCGCCGGTGATGACCGGGAAGATTCCAGCAACTCCATACGATAATTTGATTATTCCCCGGGAAATATCGTCAAAATGAATGGCAATGTAACAAATGCTATGCAAAACCTACTTCATCCTAACGTCATGAAGTAGGTTTTGTTGTATGGACGTTTATTCTGTTGCTAATTCGTGAATAGAAGAGAAATGAATCCAATTATGCAGAGAAGAGTGATATATTCAAATTTGCACAGAATACTTAAGACGACGGAAATTTTATAAAATCATAGGGGGCTTTATTCTTTCATGGCTGAAAAAGAAAGACAACAACTAAAACGTTCACTTAAACCACATTGGGTCTGGGCTATTGCCTTTGGATCTGCCATTGGCTGGGGGGCTTTTGTACTTCCTCCAGATTGGATTAGTCAGGCTGGGCCTGCAGGAGTCATCATCGGGATCTTGCTAGGTGCAGTTCTAATGATGGTGATCGGGGTGAGCTACGGATTTTTAATTGAAAAATTTCCTGTTACCGGCGGAGAATTTTCCTATGCTTACATAGGATTTGGCAGGGGGCTGGCCTTTTTTGCAGGCTGGTTCTTAACACTTGGATACATTTGTATCGTTGCCTTAAATGCTTCCGCTCTTGCACTATTAGCAAAATTCCTCTTTCCCGAATTTGTGCGAATCGGCAACCTTTATACGGTTGCAGGCTATGATGTTTCCATAATCCAAGTATTGATCGCAAGCGCGGCTTTAATTATTTTTGCCTTATTAAATATTAGAGGAACTAGCTTTTCAGGACGAACCCAGTTTGTTTTTAGTATGATCCTTATTTTTGGAATTTTACTTCTGGCTGGAGGTGCGATTTTTGCTGATGGACCTAGCATCTCCAATCTCTCACCTGCTTTCCTGCCTGACCAAACGGCTATCGCCTCTATATTGACGATCTTAGCGATTGCTCCATTTGCTTATGTAGGATTTGATAACATCCCTCAAGCTGCGGAAGAGTTTAAGTTTGAGGCCAATAAAGCCTTCGGACTTATCATCTGGTCCTTGGTAGCTGCAGGGCTCGCTTATGCTGTGATGATTTTTGTTACAGCAAGTGTCATGCCGTGGCAGGAGCTGCTTGCCCAAATCGAATCCCAGAACTCTGTATGGGGAACTGGTGATGCGATTGAAAGTTATATGGGACGGACTGGCGTATTTATCATCGCCATTGCTGTCGTCATGGGTATTTTTACTGGTCTTAACGGCTTCTTTATTTCGTCAAGCCGTCTGACATTTGCTATGGGGCGGGCACGCATCTTGCCTAATGCCTTTCGAAAACTTCATAAAAAGTACCACACTCCCTATGTCGGGATCTTGTTCACGTTGATTGTCTGTTTAATCGCTCCATGGTTCGGCAGACAAGCCTTATTATGGGTGGTGGATATGTCTTCAACAGGTGTAGCAATTGCTTACTTTTTCTGTACAGCCACTGCGTATAAGATATTCAAGTGGTCAGATAAACAAAAGGATACACACTATGCAAGTACAGTGGCACCAGGAAGAAAGCTGTTATCACTAATTGGTTTGATCAGTTCGCTTGGATTTCTAGTCCTGCTGCTCGTGCCACAATCCCCGGCATCCTTAGGTAAGGAATCCTACATTGTTCTCGGTGTGTGGATCCTGCTTGGAATTGTTTTCTATCTTTTCAATGCACCACGCTATAACAAAATAGAGGAAAAAGAAATGAATTACCTTATTCTCGGTAAAGAAGAGCTATAAAAAAGAAGACTCACCTTTAGAAGGTGAGTCTCCTTTTACATTTAGAACTCCACTAGTTCTGTTTCTTCCGTTCTCATAGACGACACAGGGGTCCCTGAGCTGATCAGCCACATGTCTTCCTGATCATCATAAGTGAGATCATAATTCCAAATATAAGTGTTCTCTTCTTTCAGCCTCTCTGAACTGTCTACGTTCTCATCAAAATAACCTGATTGAAATGTAATCGACGCATACATAGTGGAAGTAAACGGACGTTTTCCTTCTTCGCTGGTGATCTCCATACTGCCTAAGTCAAAAACGATCTTCGTTACTTCTCCCTCAAATTCGGCGCCCATTTCTTCAAGTTTTTCTATCTCATTTTCAGACGCTTCCAAATATTCTTCACTTTGCATTCGTTTGAATTTGGAAATATCTTTCGCTTCGTAAGCAGCAACATATTCCTTCACATGGTCAGTAACTGCCTGTTTTAAATCCTCTTCAAGAGAACCAGAAAGACTTTCAAGTGTAGCCTCCGGGGTTATGTTTTCAAACTCTAGAGAGACGGGTTGGGATGTTTGGTATGTATTAATCGATATAATCTCATCATGCTTTTTACCGTTAGCCTTAACAATTCCTTTCACTATATGGGAACCAGGCGTTAAACCTGCTAACTCATATACTGAATTCCCTGTTATCGTCCCAATCTTATTTCCATCAAGAAATAAGGCTACATTTTCTGCATTCGACGAAACATCTACGCTAACGGGATCCAATGTCAGAGCATATTGATCAAAGAGCAGCCATTGTGATCCTTGATTTTGTAAATGAATGATTGAATTAGATCCACTGCTATCCTCTTCTCCATCCGACACAGACCGTAAATAACTCAAGGTAGACACAAACTGATCTGAATGTTGGTTATAATAGTCGACCATCAATTCAGCTTGTTTCACATTAAACGACTGATTTTCATGGTTAAATGCGACTAAATCCACAAGCCGATTCGCATCTTCCTCTTTAACAGCCTCTTCAAACTCTTGAACGACGTGCTGGGCGGACGTTACTTTAGTTAAGTACATCCAGAACGTAACAGCAAAGCCTGCCAATAAAACAAACGTAATAACGGTTATAAATATTTTTCTCCAATTTCTCTTACGGTAGGAGCGCTGCTCTTCCATATGATCACTATAATAATGACTAGCATTTAACCACTCATGATTTTCTGCAAATTCCGCCGGCTGTTTTGCCTTTCGTGCTGAATTGCAATCTTCACATCCCTGTTGCGAAGGAGGTATTTCCCTTCCGCATTTTCGACACTCCCCCACAAAACTCCCCCCTTTCTGAACAAACTAATTCCATTTTACCATATCGTGAAACTTCCAGCAGGGTAATTTTCATTTATTTTACAGTTGGGGAAGGGCAGCGGGAGCCCCGAATGAGCACTCACATCAACATGCCGTGAAATAGAAAAGAGGCCTCTCTACAGCGAGAAGCCTCCAATTTATTCAGATCTGTCGTTTCATAAAAAGTTGTCTAATTTCTTCTTTAGTTAAGCCGATGTCCCTTGCCTGCTTTATCAAAGCGATCCAATCAGCATCCAAACTCCTCTTACTCTCTACCTTTTCCAATGAATGATTCTCCCTCCATCATTCACCCTCAGGCAACCCGGCCGCCATAACCATTCTAGGAGTATGTATAAAATACGGGGATGGCGTTAGACCCGTAGCTTTGCGTCCTTATTTTTCAATAAGTTTGCTTTTTGCAGGGAAAGTTGTTTGTTATCCTAATTATAAGCTAGGATTGTTAAAAAGCAATTGTTTTTTACGACAAAATCCGATAATTTTCGTGAGCCACTACAGTTCGTTCATAATCAAATTCAATCTCTTCAAAATTCTCCATAATTGTCAAATCTACAATCACCGATCGTTGGCATTGACTCGGGAGGACCTCTCCTTTAAAACGTATATTGTTTCTCTCAAACTCTACAATGTTACCGGGATTGGCTTTTTTCGTATCTGCTTTAAACACGTATAAGACCCCTTTCAAAAAAACAATATAAATGTAAGCTTACTTCAACTTTCTCAATTCAACAACCTTTTCAAATGAATTGTAAAAAAATTGTAACAAAAAAGAAACGGAGCACACAGCTCCGTTTCTCTTATGAATTACCGTAGTAATAATAGTAGTTACTGTTCTTCTTCTCCCGATCATTTAATACAACACCTAGGAGATTAGCCTTAGACTGCTCTAACAGTTCTTTAGCTCGCTCGGCGGCCTGGAATTCTGTTTGGCCGCTGCGAACGACCAGCATAACTCCATCCACTTCTCTTGCTAATACTTGTGAATCGGATACAGCAAGTACTGGGGGGGTATCTAGGATGAGCAAATCATAGGATTGACGCGCTTCCATCATTAATTTATGCATGGCCTTGGAACCCAATAGCTCCGACGGGTTCGGTGGGATCGGCCCACTAGGCAATACATCTAAGTTATCAACAGCCGTAATTTGAGTGGTTTCTTTCAATGTCTGACGGCCCACTAAGAAATTGCTTAAGCCTTTTGTGTTATTTAACCGAAAGGAATGATGAACAGTAGGTTTTCTTAGATCAGCATCGACTAACAATACGCGCTTACCCTGTTGGGCGAAAACAGCTGCCATGTTAGCAGAAGTCATCGACTTACCCTCAGAAGGTCCTGCAGAAGTAATCAATAATGATTGAAGCTCCTTGTCCACAGAAGCAAACTGCAAATTAGCTCGAATCGTACGATACTGCTCAGCAATTGGAGATTTAGGGTTATCGTTAGCAATAATTTTTCTTGCTTTCATAGCAACTTGTTTTTTCCTTGACTTACGTACCAACGGATTCACCTCTTACCTTTGAAGCTCTACTTGTATGTCTATTCATTGTTTCAGGACCTAAATCTTCCTCTGATACGGTTGAAATAACACCCATTAATGGAAGACCTAATGTTTTCTCGATATCCTGCTCAGTCTTAACAGTGTTATCCAGGTATTCAAGTAAGAAAGCTAATCCGACACCGACCATTAGACCAACTACTAAGGCAATAGCTATATTAAGCATTGGTTTTGGACTGACCGGCTGTGGATTTTCCACTTGTTCAGCTGGAGATAAGATATTGACGTTATTAACGCTCATTAAATCCGGAATCGTTTCCTGGAACGTTTCCACAGTACTATTGGCTAGTTCAACTGCCATAGCGCGGCTTTCATCCGTGACCGTCACTGTAACAACTTGAGATTGTTCAGCACTTGCCACTTGAATTTTGTTACTTAACACATCAGATGAAATATCCAAGTTCAATGATTCAATGACTTGATCAAGAATAGCCGGGCTTTTAATAATAACGTTATAAGTATTTATAAGTTCAACATTCGTACGTATATCGTTAATATCATACGGGGATTCCTCTTGCTGACTCGCAGATTGATTAACAATAAATTGGGTTGAAGCCTGATAGGTAGGCGTTAACACAAAAAATGTAACAATTGCACTTATTACTGCAGCTCCTCCGGTGACTGCAATAATCATCCAAATTCTCTTTTTCAATACTTCAAAAATCTCTTTCAGAGAAATCGTTTCCTCCATAGATGTACCTCCACTTATGTAAAATATTCAAAAATATATTCACATTATATCACAGTATGTCAGGTTTTGAAGGAACTATAGCAAAATTTTACTAAGTGGTAATATAAATTTCATAGATACACATTAAACATGTTGTTTACTCTATGCCTTATCACCTAGTAAAGCAAAAAAGATCTCTTTACAGGAGACCTTCTTTACTCTTTACTTCTGGACGCTTCTATTCGGTTTAAAATGGGACGATATCTTTCACCGGCCGCCCCAGTAATTTCAACCATTAACTCCACTGTAATCAGGATAATCGTTCCCATCAGCAGGGAACTTACTAATGTGGCTTGTGAGAAAAACACTGCAGATAAACTAAAGAGAGCGCTCATCGTATAAATCATAATTACGGTTTCAGGATGGCTGTATCCAAGTTTAAGCAAACAGTGATGTAAATGAGCAGAATCAGGCTTCATTATGGGTCGTCCTGTCATGGCACGACGAAGAATCGCAAATATTGTGTCTGATATTGGTACACCCAGGATAATAATTGGGATAACTAAAGAAAAGAGGGTTACATTTTTAAATCCGAGTAACGAAAGAACACCAATCATAAACCCTAAGAACATAGCTCCTGTATCGCCCATAAAAATTTTTGCTGGATAAAAGTTGAACACAAGAAACCCTAAAGTAGCCCCGAACATCATTAGGCCGAGAAACATAACGAAAGAATTTCCCATCGTTATAGCCATTCCTGTAATCGTTAATAAAGCAATGGCAGCGATTCCGGCAGCAAGCCCGTCCAACCCATCCACAAGGTTTATGGCGTTAGTAATGCCAACAATCCAGAGAAGCGTGATAGGGAAACTAAGAACTCCGAATTCTAATTGTCCCCCATAAGGAAGATTAATGAATTCAACTTCCACACCATTCAGAATCACAATTACAGCCGCTAAAGTTTGGCCGCTTAACTTATACCAAGGGGCAAGCCCGTAAATATCGTCAATAATTCCCGTGGCCACAATAATTGTAGCTCCAACCATAATGGGCCATGTGTACATACTTTCCGGCATAAACAAACTGACTCCAAGCAACACGCCTATGAAAATCGCTAAACCGCCTAATCGTGGCATTAAACGCTTATGGACTTTTCGAGAATCAGGAGAGTCTGTCGCCCCGATATAAATAGCTAATTTTTTCACAAAAGGTGTCAATAAAATTACAGCTATAAAGCAAAATAAAAAGGCCTTGAACTCCATGAAGGAACCTCCCTTCCTTTGTCATCCGTGATTTATAATCTTCATCCATTGCACTCTACTTTTGTCGGTATTTCGGGAAATAAATGATAAACCTGATTTACTTGAGCTGCAAAATGATGTAATGAAAATCGACTGGATGCAAATTCGCGGAAGCTTTCTCCTATCGATTCAAGCTCAATCCCTTTTAAGGAATAGGCTTGATTAAGCGCCCCTGCAATCACTTCAGCCTCAGGCTGTTCAATGATCCAACCGTATTTCCTGGAAGGGATAAGTTTATCGACACCTCCAACATCCGTTGTTATAGCAGGAACCCCCGCCCTAGCTGATTCCAGTAACACAAGAGGAAAACTCTCACTTTTAGATGTCAGCAGAGTCAAGTCCATCATCGGAAGCAAAGCTTCCACATCTGGTCTAAATCCTAAGAAGTGTACATGATCTTCTATCTCCAATGCTTTGCATTGTCTTTTTAATTGATCTTCTAGCGTGCCATCACCTATAAGCAGTAAATGAGCTCTCTTTTCTCGCTTAAGAAAAGTTGCAAAAGAGTTAAGAGCCAGCTCGTGCTGCTTCACTGCTTCAAAGCGGGCTACCATAGCCACTAAAAAATCTCCTTCCCTAAATCCGAGTTCTTCCCTCTGTAAGTTTACTTCAGGTCTTACTGAAAAATCAATGCCATTATAAATGGTGGTAATTTTATGATCGGGGACGTTCATTTGCAGAAGTCTCGTGCGAAAACGCTCAGAAATGGCCAGACAATGATCTGCAGAACGGATCGCCCGCTTATGAAGATGCATAAACAGCTCACCTTTCATCCCATGGCCAATAAAGTCATCATTGGGGTCACTATGAAGGGTAAGAACCCAAGGTATCGAAATTTTAGATTTAAGCATCCTCAGAAGTACGTTTGCTCTTGGTCCATGTGTATGGATGATATCAATATTTTCTTGCTGAATATACCTTTTTATTTGAAAAAGAACTGAAAGGTCAAAGGGAAAAGCTTGCTTAAATTTTTCAGTTTGGATTCCTAACTGATCAGCACGCTGCACCATCTCTCCTTCTTCTAAAACACCTAAAATAACTTCATCATGATCCAATTTGTTTAATAAAGATAAGATATGATTCATGCCACCGCCAGTTTCGTTTCCTGCATTTAAATGTAGAACTTTCATAGCCTTATCCCCCAATCTCCACCGCACTTTGCTCTTAGAATGTCACTTTCTCCGTAAGATATGCCAAATGAATCGTGGCAGCTGTAACATCCGTTTCCAGCGTGATGGTTGTTTAATTAATCTATAAAGCCATTCAATATTCAACTTTTGCCAGCTCTTCGGTGCCCGCTTCACATAACCAGCTAAACCATCAAAACTTCCTCCAACTCCCATAAAAAGCCCCTGACTAAACTGATTGGAATGTTCGTGTATCCACTTCTCCTGATTTGGAAACCCTAACCCCACAAAGACCAAATCAGGGTCGGTTTTCTTAACATCTTGAGCGACAGAAGCATCATTAATATCAAAATAACCATGATGAGAGCCCGCAATAACCAAATTTGGGAATTTAATTTTAATATTGGCCATAGCCTTGTTCAGGACATCTTGCTTAGCACCAAGGAAATAGCACCTTAGACCATCATGATTCGCTTTTTCTAACAGCTGATACATCAAGTCATAGCCAGCAATCCGTTCAGGTAAAGGCTGACGTATTAACTTGGAGCCAAGGACGACACCGATACCATCTGCAATGACATAATCCGCTTTCTGAAGGATTTGTTTATAGTCTTCATCCTCTTCTGCCGCCATTACGATTTCTGGATTAGCTGTAACTACAAACAACTTTTTCTTTGCTTCGATGCCAGGATATAAATGATCGTGCAACAATTGTTGATTATTTATTTTTACAAAAGGAATTCCTTTAATTTCAACATACGCCTGATTTTTTTCCATGACAAGACACCTTTCCATGCTTTTACAAAAAATAATACAAAGTTAACAAAAATATACACTAGCTTTATTGCCTTGCACATTGTATCAGGTATATTATAAAGGGTTGGTCTAAAAACGACAATTAATACCTTAAGCCATGCATTTATTGCATGTTCACTAAGAGTTTAATTAAAATACAATACTGATCCTGAAATCTATTGAAAATGAGTTTATTTTCAAATTATCATCTTTATTTGAAGAGCTCCTAATTGGCTTTATAATCACAATAACGAAATGAACGATGTTAAACTTTTTAAAAAATTATTTATTGAGATCTAAAGAAATCAAAATGAACTCTTTGGCGTGGAAAGAGACTTGTAAAATGCCTCCTGAGTGTAGATTTGCAAAAAATAACCGAACTAAAATTGTAATAACACATTTAATTGCTCGGCTCGCTACTACGAAAATACATACACCAACCCCGTCGTAACTTTGAAAGTTGTAACTTTAAAGAACTGATCAGATCACTCGTCAGGTGTACGGACTACTGGTTGATGCTCGAGGTGGATTCAATTAACTAATTAAAAAGGTACTGCTGACTAGTTGCCCAGTCGGCGCAGCAGAAGATTCTTTTCCCTTCTCATTGGAGTAGAGAAGTTTGAAGAAGTTTACTATGAAATTCGCAAAAAAAGATGCTTAATGAATGATTCATAAGCATCTTTTTCTTGTTATATTAGTGACAGGCTACTAAGGCTTTCCTTTTGTTTTTCTAATGCATCTTTTCGGAATTTTTTTTTCTCGGAATTACTCATTTTTTTAAATTCTTCTACAAATTTCTCATACCGTGGTAAAACGTCCTCCGCCGAACCAAAATCCTTTACCATACCGTAATCTAACCATAGAATCTTCTCACAAAATTGTTTCATCTGACCAATAGAGTGACTCACGAAAACCATGGTTTTACCTTGAGCTTTAAATTCTTTCATTTTATTAAGGCTTTTTTCAGCAAATGCCTTATCACCCACAGATAGCGCCTCATCTATAATTAATATATCAGGATCAACATTTATAGAAATCGCAAAACCTAATCTTGATTTCATACCACTTGAGTAAGATTTAACGGGTTGATCAATAAACTTTCCCAGTTCAGAAAACTCTATAATTTTAGGTTCAAGTAAATCAATTTCTTTCCTAGTAAAGCCCAACATTAAACATTTCAGTTCAATATTATCTCTTCCTGAAAGGTCATTTTTCAATCCTGAAGCTACTGCTATGAGGGCTGCTTGTCCATCTACTTCAACTTCACCCGTAGTCTCTGGCACTATTCCAGATATAATATTGGATAAAGTAGACTTTCCTGAACCGTTCACTCCTACAAACCCTATGATATCACCTTTCTCTGCTTCAAAACTAACATTCGCCAAAGCAAAGAAATCTTCACCATAACTTTTTGGAGTAAGCAAATCTAAGATTCTCTCTGAAGTTGAAGAATATAATTTATACTTCTTAGTAACATGGGAGACTTTAATGGCCTTATCCATCTAATCACCTCCATTTTATAAATAATCAATAAAATGTCTTCTAAATTTAATGTGTAATACCGCACCAAATACCAAGAATACAATCGTTAATCCCCAAAAGTACAGTGTATACTGCCAATGCTCTATAAAGTACCACTCTACACCAAAAAGAGCAGCTCTATAACCCTCAATTAAATAATATAAAGGGTTTAACTTCATAATCGTAGGGAGCGGTTCTTCTAGCGTAGAAATCTCCCATAAGATAGGTGATAAATAAAGGAACATTTTTAAAGTTGAATTAAGGAACATATGCACATCTCTAACGATTGTTGACAAGGTAGAGGTGATCAATGAAATAGCAAAAATAAGTGTAAATGTAGCAAAGATCAAATAAACAAATTGGAGATAATAAACATTTATAGGATAACCTGACAATTGAAATATGATAATTACTATAATCAACATCAGTAAATGAATATAGAATTGGGAAAATATAATATAACTTGGTATGACACTCATTGGAAAGTTCATTTTAGAGAGCATTTTCAGCCTGGAATAAATGGATTTTGAGCCTTGAATTGTTGCTTGGTAAAAATAAAACCACAGCACTATTCCAGCCATAAGCCAAAATATAAAAGGCACTTGTTGTCCATTTACATTCATATTTCCAGTTTCACGGATTCCAACACCGAATACAAA
Organism: Halobacillus naozhouensis; assembly: GCF_029714185.1. Taxonomy (NCBI): domain Bacteria; kingdom Bacillati; phylum Bacillota; class Bacilli; order Caryophanales; family Bacillaceae; genus Halobacillus; species Halobacillus naozhouensis. The sequence goes on from NZ_CP121671.1 coordinate 2,995,116, forward strand.
CCAATATATCAGAATTTGTATTAATGGATTTATGACTTCCCAGGCCATACCCAAATAATTATTATTATTTTTACTTTTCAATTCATATAAAGAAAGCCTTCGGATTAGATAAATATTTTCTAATTGTTCCTTAATCACATGTATTACAGACTTCATAAGTTTTTCCTTTCAGATAAGTGAATTCAAAAAACAATAATACTATATTTGAAGTATCTTGTGAATAACATCTTTCTAGTTAGTACTAATAGAAGGTAATGCTTTAATTAGTCTCTCAACAAGAAATCCATCACACGTTTTGATGAAATACCTTGTTCTAATTTACAAAACCTTGAATAAAAAGATTTCTCTTTTTCACTGAATTGATGGCCATTATTTTCTATTTTTATTATTTCCTTCACTATACTAGAAGTTGTATTAAGTAAAGGCCCCGGGGCTTCCTTCTCAAAGTCAAAATAAAACCCTCTTAACCGGTCTCTATAATCATCAAGATCGTAAGTGAAAAATATCATTGGTCTTTTTAAATTTGCATAATCAAAAAACACAGATGAATAGTCAGTGATTAAAATATCCGAAACCAAATATAATTCCCTTATATCTTCATAACTAGATACATCCAAAACAAAATCACCGAGATCGGATAAGTCAATATTTTCCGCGACCAAGTAATGCATTCGTAATAGTATTACATAATTTTCCCCTAATTCTTTCTTCATTTTACTCAGGTCTAGCTGTAAATTAAATTTATATCGACCCTTTTCGTAAAACTGGTCATCTCTCCATGTTGGAGCATAAAGAATTACTCTCTTCTCAATTGGTATACCTAGCTTTTCCTTCAGATAAAAAATTTCTTCACTATTATTATTCGTATATAGATAGTCATTTCTGGGATATCCTGTTTCAATTATTCTTCCTTCGTATTTAAAAGCATTTTTGAAAATTTTTGTTGAATATAAATTCGGTGAGACTAAATAATCCCATTTACTTGCTTCATATACAAAGTTCCTTCTATACCTTTCAGTGTCCGTACCCGGCATTTGAACATTTTCTATATCTACACCTAACTTTTTTAGAGGTGTACCATGCCATGTTTGTAAATAAATAGTCCTTGACGGTTTTATCATCCATAGTGGCATACGGCTATTTACTACCCAAATTTTTGCTCTAGACATAAGATAGAGCCACCTAAGTGACAACCTTTTCACAAATCTAATATCATAATTTTTAAACTTATTAATGTATCTTCTATCTGCAGCCCAAATTAATGTGTAATCCTTATATTCTCTACTCAAATATTCATAAATAGCCCTTGGGTTATCACTGAATTGTTTCCCATGAAAACTTTCAAAAATAATAAGCCTTGAGTTAGTAGGAAATATACTAAAAAACCTCATTCCTAACCTGAGCATTCTAGTAACGACATTATTCATTTTTATTTTATTTACTACTTTTTTCATATACTTAAACCCCATAGACTTTAATAGAAGACACTATTACTCGAGAAGACATTTTCAACGTCCCCTCGAGTATCTCAATTTATTGAATTTCCTTTATGCTCTCATATACACGTACTGAATTATTTTGATCACTATGTTCAAAGAACTCGTCTATACGCTCTCTATAATTATCTGGAAGTTTACAATCGCTATCAAGATAGTTTTTAACTTCACTAATAATTTCAGGTAACGTATTAATTACTGGTCCAAATCCCATATTTTCGTATTCGAAGTAACCACTAGAAAAATGTCCACTATGAAATTCTTCCTGGTCAAACTGAAAATAAATTACTGGCTTTCTTAAATATGCAAAATCAAATGCCACAGACGAATAATCAGTAATCATAAGACTTGATTCATTAAATAATTTATTATAAGTTACATCATCAGGGTTTACAACTTCTACTATATCATCTTTTTCATCAAAGTCTTGAATTTGTTCTTTAAGGCTAGGGTGGATCACAAATTTTATACTATAATTTTTTTCCTTTGCTTTCCTAATTAATTCTTGATCGTTAATAAGACTATTATACATTTTAAAATACTCAGTATGAGCAAATCCTTCATTATACACTCTTTGGAAGTTATTATCTAACTTCGATGCAATGTTCTGCCTCCATGTTGGCATAATAACAATTTGCTTATTAGATTTATCAATTAACCTGTCATGCCGTGGGAATCCAGTTAACTTTACTTCTTTTTCGGTATAACCGTATTTACCATTTACAATTGAGTTCTTTTCGTAAGGAGAAGCACATACAAAAAGCTTAATATTCTTTTGATATTTATTTAACCATCCTGACAAATCGTTTTGCGTTACCCCATGCTGTAAAAATACATAATCATAATTCAACAGATCTTTGTAGTAAACCTTCATAGATTGAAATGGGTTAATAATAACTTCATCTGCATGAGAAGAGATAAATTTATTCGTAAACATCAACATTAATTTGTGATAGTACGTACCATAAGGAATTACCTTACCATACTTTTTCATTCTTTCAAAGTCTGAGCTTTTCTTTGAAATAACAAAGTATTTCTTTATACCGTCATCTTGGTTTACCACATGTCTGAATAAAACTTCAGCATTATCGTCTGCTTTATCAATCCGGTCCATAAAGAGGTATATATTTTGGTTAGCTAAGAGTGGACTGATAGCATAATATAAAAGCCTCACAGCTAATCCCTTCTTAGCACCAGACTTTTTCTTAGACAAATGATAAAGTCTCTTTGCCATACCTGCCTCTTTTTTTATCCTCTTGAAAAACGTGTGTGGTACTACTACCAATTTTTCCTTACCTGGGAAAATAATCAACTTATCCTTTGCATAGTAACTAGGAACCTTTTTTGAAAATTTGACATGTTTACCAAGCTTGTATCCTAAAACACGTTCCGTACCATCAACATTTATCTTAAACTTCACGTCATTTGTGGCTCTTGTTCCGTTAATCGGTATTTCATATTTAAAACCATGTATTTTTTTCACGGTTATTCCCCAGACTTTTACATCACTTAGGGGCCGATCAACCTGAACAGTGTTGTACTCTTGATCATTTACAAGAAGAGAAATTTGGCACTCATTTGCATCAAATGCGCTTGCAAACATACCTTCAACAAGTATTTTGTTATTATTAATTTCCATTGTATTAATATAAACTTTTTGATCCTCAAGCCTATTAATTAGACTTCCATTGAAATATAAATGAATACTATCTTTTAGTACCACCTTTTTCAGAAGGCTGTCTTCACTATTTAGATATTTTAACTTTAATGCGAACAATTTCAAATGGAAATTAATATATTTTTGATTATTGATAACATCGCTGTCAATGTAAAATAAGACATCTTGTATTAAGCTTACAAATTGCTGCTGATCTTCTTCGCTTAACACAGAGGTTGGTAATTCTTTAACTCTAAACTTCCATTGTAAATCGTACATGATTACATGTTGGAGATATTTAGGAACAGTACCCCACCTATCCAGAGCATCTTTAATTAATGCTAGAGAAAAGTGCACAAGACTTTCGTTATACCAAGCTTTAGAAGAACTACTGTTTTGGATAGCAGACGTTTGACTATTTCTAACCCTATAGAAATACTTGGTGTTAGATAATACTCCATACGCCTCCTTATTTAAGATTATTTGATTTATATATTTTGCATCTTCTCCGTATTTAAGGTTCTCATCAAACCTATACAGTGTTGCTTGTTCTGCTGTGATAAATGTGCTGCTAACATGTAATTGAATTTTGTTTGGTGTTTCATTAATATCAATTATACGTGTTTTATCAAATTTATCACTTAACATGTGTAACCCTTTTTTTGCTTCAAAGTAATAAATTGGAAGACATACAACATCAATTTTTTCAGTGTTTTTTGTAAAAAAACGGTAAACTTTTTCGAGAGCATCTTCTTTCAAAATATCATCAGAATCCAGAAAATTCACATACTTGCCCTTTACAAATTCAATCCCCTTATTTCTCGCACTACTGACTCCGCCATTATCTTTTTTAACATAATAAACATTGTTAGGGTATTGTTCAGAATACCTCAAGCAAACTTCCTCGCTATTATCAGGACTTCCATCATTTACAAGTATTATTTGAACATGGGTTTCAAAATCTAACGTTTGATCGATAACACTTTGAATTGTTTCACCGATATAATCTTCAACATTATAAACCGGGATAATTATTGAAAAAAGAAATTCTGATTCATTAGCATTAGGAAATCTATATTTATAAGCTAGTTTATTCTCATATTCGTTAATTGTACTTTTATAAATACCTTGCTTCATTATATAACACTCTCCTATAACGACCTTACTAACATTCATTCATATCCTAAGGGATTGTTTTTTTGCCAATTCCACGCGTCTGTACACATATTTTTAAGGTTTAATGTTGCACTCCAAGAAAGAATCTTTTTCGCTTTAGACGGATCGGCGTAACATATAGCTGCATCTCCGCTTCTTCTTTCAGTTATTACATACGGTATATTAACACCGGAAACTTCCTTAAAAGTTTCGATCATTTCTAATACCGATGTACCTTCTCCAGTCCCTAAATTAAATGCATCTATTCCTCTGGACCCTTCCACTTTTTTCAAAGCGCTTAAATGGCCATTAGCTAAATCAACTACATGAATATAATCTCTGACCCCAGTACCGTCTTTTGTAGGATAGTTATCCCCAAACACTTTTAACTTTTCCAACTTGCCGATAGCAACTTGAGTAATGTAAGGCATTAAATTATTCGGCGCATCGGATGGATCTTCTCCTATTAAGCCACTTGGATGTGACCCTACAGGGTTAAAATACCTTAAAAGTGCAATACTCCAGCGCTGATCTGATTTATATAAATCAGAAAGTATTTCTTCAATCATGAGTTTGGTCTGACCATAGGGGTTTATAGCATCAAGTCTTGCTTCTTCAGTAATTGGGTTACTTTCCGGCACACCATATACTGTAGCTGAGGAACTAAAAACTAAATTTCTAACATTATTTGCCTGCATTACTTCACATAAGTTTAAAGTACCCACAACATTATTTTGATAATATTTCATTGGATGCGTCACAGATTCTCCAACTGACTTTAATCCCGCAAAATGAATAACAGAATCTATTTCATTTTTTGCAAAAACCTCTTCAATCTCACTTTTTTCCTTTAGATCTATTTCATAATAATTAATTTCTTTACCGGTTATCTCGGCAATTTTATCAAAAACAATTTTTTTGCTATTGGAAAAATTATCGGCAACTACCACTTCATAATCATTATTTAGAAGTTCAACACAGGTGTGACTCCCTATATAACCTGCTCCTCCAGTTACAAGAATTGCCATTAGTAAATAACCTCCACCATCTATAGTAATACTACTTTTTCTAGTTTACAGCCTTGTAATTATATCAAAACTTGTCGAAATACGCTATGACACTACACTGAAATAGTTAATATCCAATTATAAATAGGCCATTATATAAACATAAAACGCACCCTGAAAAAGGGCACGTTTTATAATTATATTTTTTCTTTCAATGTTTCATTTAGAGTACTTAAATAATCCCTAAGATCATCACTTAGATCTGGTCTTGATAAACCAATTTCAATTGTGGTTTTTATAAAACCTAACTGTTCTCCTACATCATATCTACTACCTTCAAATTCATAACCGTATACCTCTTGTAACTCATTAAGCTTTTCAATCGCATCAGTTAGCTGAATCTCTCCACCAGCACCAATTTCTTGTTCACCTAAGAAATCAAATATTTCAGGTTTTAGTATATATCTGCCAATTATAGCTAAATTAGATGGTGCCGTACCCGGTTTAGGCTTTTCTACAAACTTTTTAACATTATATTTTCTTCCTTCACTGGATATAGGATCAATAATGCCATATCTGTGAGTGTCTGCTTCTGGTACTTGCTGTACGCCAATAACAGAAGATTGTGTTTCGTTATAGACATTGATTAATTGCTTAAGACATGGGGTTTCATTTCTCACGATGTCGTCCCCTAAAAGAACGGCAAATGGCTCGTTTGCTATAAACTTCCTAGCACACCAAACAGCATGGCCAAGACCTTTAGGTTCTTTTTGCCTAATGTAGTGTATATCTACTTTAGATGATTCTCTAACCTTTTCCAACAACTCAAATTTTTCTTTTTGAATAAGGTTGTCTTCTAATTCAAAGGAGTTGTCAAAGTGATCCTCTATCGCCCGTTTTCCTTTACCAGTAATAATTAGGATATCCTCTATTCCTGACTCTATTGCTTCTTCAACGATATACTGAATTGTCGGTTTATCAACTATAGGTAACATTTCTTTCGGCATTGCTTTTGTTGCAGGTAAAAATCTTGTTCCTAACCCAGCAGCAGGTATAATTGCCTTTTTAATACTACTCATCGCACTACCTCCTAATTTTTCTTCTTAACTTTTGCAAAGATTTGTTAATTATTATAAAAACCAGTGAGTTATTTGAAAAATAACTACTTTTTTTGGCATTTTTGACCACATTGTAAATCCTTCTATTAGAAGAGGTATCTTTATATTTAATGAACTTCCTACTTCTTTGAACAAATTCATCCTCAACACCGAAATCCATTTTAGCATATTTCTCAATTAATTCTAGTACACCTTGGTTCGTAAAACAAATTTTGCCTGGAAGATCTCTGTCTAAGTTAAGGTGTGATCCTTTTTTACCTAAAAAACGGCCTTGGTCAAATTGGTAATATATAACAGGTTTATTAAGGAAACTAAAATCAAATCCAACACTCGAATAATCGGTAACCATAAGTGCACTTTCTTTTATAAGGTCCTGAACATTCACTTCACCCAGACTTATTACCCTTACCGAAGGCTGAGCAATAAAATGGTGTGAATACAACTGCATATTAGGATGTAAACAAAAGACGATATCGAATTCATATTTAATTGCTAATTCATGTAACTCCTTACTTTCTAGAAGATTTTTGTATTCCTGGAAATATTCACTGTCAGTAAAGTTTACAGACGTAGTAATCCAATCTCTCCATGTTGGTATAATCAGAATTTGCCTTTTTATATTATTCTTTTTTTTATTTAAAAGTGTATCGAATCTAGATAATCCTGTTATATGAACTTGTCTACTGTCGTACCCTAAATCATTAACAACTATACCCTTTTCAAGATCAGAACTTACTAAAAATTCATCAATATTAAAATTATAAGCCTTCTTGCCATAATTCGAACTCATATTTTTTGTTCCCATTACCCCATGCTGCAAGAAAATCTTAGTCCCCTTGACTTTTCTTTTAAACTTCTCAGTCTTATTTGGATATAAATATTCTGGATGGTGGGAGCTAATTATCCTTCTAGCTCCAATTACATAAAGAATATGTTTTCTCGACTTATATGAAATAATGTTTCCTAGTTCTTTAACCTTCTCATATTCTGCAGATTCAATATCCATTATATAAAATATATTTTTGCTTGGATATTTATCTCTTACATATTTAAAAAATGAAACCCCAGTATCTTGGGCTTTATAGGGTTGTTCACCAACTATCCATATATTTTTTGGGTATAACCAAATTCTTATCAAAAAGGATAACCTGATAACCCACTTGTAGTACCTATATATGCTGGCTGGATATCTAACCACTTCGATAGATAAATTAGATTTTTTAAAAGTATAATAGGCGTTTAATAACATTACCTCTGAATGTTTAGAGTAACTACCATCTTTCTTTAAATATCTACCATTAAAAGTGGGGTTACCTAACCTTAATTCAGTATAACTCCCATTATCTACGATTAGATACAAGTCGTAAATATCCTCTGGAAGAAGTTCCCCGTTATTTAAGCTACTATAATCTAATGACCCTTTAACTAGATAAACAAGATTCTTGTTAGTCTTTTCCTTTGCAACCTCTAAACAAATATTATCGGAAGTGAATTCAGTCAAATTCCTCCTCCCTTTTAAAATAATTTTTCCGTAGGAGGAAAGAGCACGTGAACTGGATATTCTAGCAGTAATTATCATAGCTTCATTTTTTGAATCTATTTTTTCGACCTGAGCAGTTATCATTATCCATTATCCTTTATACTTAATTATTTATTTTTATTTAACTTAGAATTCCTTAACTAATATAGCTACCATATAAATATAGCACAGCCCTGTAATAGTCTAGTTTAATTAACATGATTTAGTTCTTTTTTCCTAAAAACAATATTTTCCTTAAAATTAACTTAACATATCTAGCAGTTTAAACGATAATGAAAACGTAATTAGTAATTTAAAAGGAGGATTTGTCGAAAAATTGCAACTTTTAAAAGGAGGAAATAAGTTTTTGCAAAGATATTCTCATGTACATTTTTGTTTTCGCTTTTTTGTAGTACTTTTGGTGGTTTTCCCATTAACATTTTTAGGTATTAGTGAGGTTTCAGCTGGCACGCCTCTAAGCGGAATAGCTTTAAGCGCTCCCACGCCGATTTATCAGGAGCCATCTAACTCTTCAACAGTAATAAAGGAGTATGAAAAAGGATCTGTATTAAATTATGAATCTTATTCGGCAGATTGGTATGTAGCTTCTGTATTTGTGGATAACAAAATGGTTCAAGGCTTTATACATAAATCTGATATCGCAACCTCAGTGACTCCTTCCGAAAACATACATGGAGTAGCACTCAAGGAAGATACCCCCCTGTATGAAAGGGCAAATGTTAATTCCGACATTACAAAGACTTATTTGGAAGGCACCTTACTTTCTTTCGAAACATTTACAAGTAGTTGGTATAAAGCAAGAGTATATACTGCTAACGGCTATCAGACTACTTATCTCCATCACTCCGATGTTGAAGTCGTAGATCTCAGCTCTACCCAGTTAAATGGGGTCGCTCTAAATAGTCCTACGAAAATTTATGCTAGGGCTACCACCGATGCTTTTGCAGTTAAATATTACGAGAAAGGGACAATACTTTCCTATAAAAACCTAAATAATAACTGGTATATAGCTACTGTTTATGTAGAGGGAAGAGCTAAAACTGGATATATATATAAACCCCACGTGGAAAGTAAAACAGCTAACCAAGAACTCAAGTCAGCAATTTCATTAAAAAGTCCAACTAACGTTTATTCTGAGGCATCAACCTCTTCAAATGCATTAAAGTCTTATGAAATTGGTTCCAATTTATCTTTTAAAACTTTTACTAGTGAATGGTATGAAGCCACTGTTTATATTAATGGTGTTGAAAAAACAGGGTATATTTCAAAAAAAGATGTAGAACAAAAATCTCCACAAAAGGAAAGTTTTAGAGGAGTAGGTTTAAAAGACCCAACACCTATTTATGGAGAAGCTTCAAGAAAATCTGAGGTAATTAAGACATATTCTCAGGGTAGTATACTTAACTATGAAACTTTTTCTGTAAATTGGTATAAAGCTACTGTCTATATTAATGGTTCATACTACACTGGTTTTATCCATAAAGATGATGTGACCAACGCAACTAAGGACCAACAAAATATAAAAGGTTTTGGGTCAGCCAATCCAACTTATATTTACAGCGATGCTTCAATTTATTCTAGCAGAATTAAATCATATCCAGCAGGACAAGTATTAAACTTTAAAACATTTATTGGTGGATGGTATGAAGCAGAAGTATATATTGATGGGCAAATGAAAACAGGGTATATTAACGCTAACCAAATTGAGCAAATTTATTCAGAAAACAAAGTTATTCAGGGGTTAGCCACTAAACAACCTACTAATGTATATAACTACGCTTCTAGAAGTTCTAAAATAGTAAAAAGCTATGGAAAAAATACTATCTTAAAATTTGAAAGTTTTTCCCAAAACTGGTATAGGGCAACCGTTTATGTAGACGGGAAAGCCCAATTTGGATACATCCATCGTTCAGACGTTAGCACTGAAAAGCTAATATATGAAACTACTAAATACAACTATAGCTTCGATTATGCATTAGATATACAAATGACTAGAACACCAAAAGCAGATGGAGCTGGTAGAATACCTGCAACAAGAGAGCAAGTTGCATACTATCTAAACCCATCTAATTTTCCTAAAAATTCAGGGAGTTTTTATCAGTTCCTTGTTCTATCCCAGCCCGCGGGTTTAGATCCTTCTGAAGTTAACTCAAAAATTTTAAATAACGCTGGCATATTAAGTGGAAAAGCAAATGCTTTTATTGAGGCGGGACAAAAATATAACATTAATGAAGCTTATCTTCTCTCACATGTTTTACATGAAACAGGTAATGGAACATCTACCTTAGCTACAGGAGTCCCTGTGGATTCGAATGGGGATGTTGTAAGCGAGTCGAAAGCAACTTATACTGTCTACAATATGTACGGCATCGGAGCAGTTGATGACAACCCATTAAACGGCGGAGCTAAAACTGCTTTCAAAAAAGGTTGGTTTACACCAGAAAAAGCAATTATTGGGGGAGCAGCTTTTGTATCTCAGAATTATATTCAAACTGGACAAGATACCTTATATAAAATGAGGTGGAACCCAGACAATCCTGGAGTACATCAGTACGCTACTCATGTTGCGTGGGCAGAAATACAGACAAATAAATTAACGCAAATTTACAACTCATTAAGCGACTATATCTTAGTTTTTGATATCCCGTCATATCAGGGCCAACCAGAGCCTGGATCAGAGCCTAAACCGGGTCAGGATAAACCAACACAAAACATTACAGAGTTCCCTGTGAATGTTTATGGAATAGTTAATGCAGATCCATCATTAAATTTGCGGGAATTTCCCACCACGAATTCTAGCATCCTAGATAGTATCCCAAATAACTCTAAGATAACAGTATTAGGCAAAGATGGGGCTTGGTACCAAGTTTCCTATAATGGCAAAACTGGATGGGTTCACGGAGATTATTTAAAACTGTTAAATCTATTGGAAATCGGCGTAGATAACCTTAATATTCGCTCAGGTCCTTCTACAAGTAATGAAGTTATAGGACAAGTCTCCCAGGGTTACTTAGTAGCAGGCGTCCTCGATGAAAACAATGAGCTTGTTAGAGACAATGAATGGTATCAAATATATTACAACGGTACAAAAGCTTGGACTAGTAACGGAAATGGTACTTATGTATATGAACGATAGATTAATAGCAACTTTTTAAAATCGGCTCTATCTTGAGCCGATTTTTTTATTCTATAGTAAATTATCTATCTATTGATTAATTAACAAGAGAGATGTAAAATGTGTTAGTGTTAATCCTTATAAACTTTTATGTTAAAATAAACGTAGGTATTGTATATTCCTTTTTGTAAATAAAAATAGACATTTTATTGTTTAATGCTTCTAGGCCAAGGAGGATCTAATGTGAAAAAAGTTATAACTTATGGAACATTTGATTTGTTGCATTGGGGACATATAAATTTATTGAAACGAGCAGCAGAATTAGGGGATTATTTGATTGTAGCGATTTCCTCGGATGGGTTTAATGCTATTAAAAATAAAGAAGCTTATCACAGTTTCGAAAACCGCAAAATGATTTTAGAAGCCATTCGTTATGTTGATGAAGTCATCCCTGAAGATAATTGGGAGCAAAAAGTTAATGACGTTCAGGATCATGACATTGATATCTTTGTCATGGGAGATGACTGGAAAGGTAAATTTGATCATTTGAAGGAATACTGTGAGGTCATTTATCTTCCACGTACTGTAGGGATTTCAACGTCTAAAATAAAAGACGACTTGCTTGATGTGGAAAATGGTTAGAGACCTTCTTGTAAGCATGTACTTGCTTACAGTAAGAATTTTATTTGAAGTGTTTAAAATGAGTCCCCAACAGAGGAAAACGGTGTTTGTTTCTTCTTTTGGGGATAATATTTTGCACACTGTTGAAGCCTTAAAGAAACAGTACAGTGGAAATATAGTCATTTTAAAGGACGTAGGTTGTCGTTATAGTTATAGAGAAGACTCCCAAACCTCCGTTCTTTCCTTTGACATGAAGAAACCTTATGCTTTTATACTATCAATCTATCATCTAGCTACTTGTGAAAAAGTGTTTGTCGATAATTATTTTGGGTTCTTAGCTGCTGCTAATTTTCGTGATAACGTAGAGTGCATACAACTTTGGCATGCCTCTGGAGCTGTAAAAAGGTTCGGGCTTAAGGATCCTTCAATCCACAACAGGACAAAACGGGCCAACGAGCGTTTTCGTAAGGTGTATAGTAAATTTGATCATGTTGTCGTGGGATCTGAAAAAATGGCGGATATATTTAAGGAAAGTTTCGGGCTTTCCGACACTCAAATCTTGAGAACAGGTGTACCCCGAACCGATTACTATTTTAAAGAAGAGGATAACGAAGATATCAAGGCTAGGATGGAGAGAAAACATCCTAGAATTAAAGGTAAAAAGGTTATTTTATATGCCCCAACTTTTCGGGACAATAAGTTAACCGATCCAGATATTCAATTAAATTTAAAATTAATGTATGAGAATTTACAGGAAGACTATGTACTTCTTATGCGTCTTCATCCGGCAATTAGGACAAAGTTCATGAACTCTTTTCCTAACTTTATCATTGATGTCTCGACAGGTGAGAAAATTAATGAACTATTAATGATTACGGATTTATTAATAACCGATTATTCTTCAATTCCTTATGAATTTTCGTTATTGAATAAACCGATGATTTTCTATTCGTATGACCTTGAGGATTATTCGAGGGCACGAGGATTTTGGGATGACTATCATTCGATGGTTCCTGGCCCTGTTGCTTATACAAGTGAAGAAATTATCGAGATTATTCTGAATGAGCCGTACAATATGAATGTTGTCAACCAGTTTTCTCTAGATTGGAATCAATATTCAAAAGGACAATCCAGCCAGCAACTCATCCAAGCTATTTATGGGGATGTAGCAGAGAAAGAAGAAGCTTTATTCGAACAAAGATAGTCGTTAAGGGGATCTTAACGGTTATCTTTGTTTTTTAATATAACGAACCAGACAATGTTTCGTTGAGGCACGCCCCCTTTCAATACCCCTTTTTATTTCCTGCCTTCCCAAACTTTGAATAAAAACATAGGCAGCTTAATCTGTCTCTTGATTCTCCACGGCTCAATGATCAAACGATACAACCACTCAATTCCAAATCGTTGAAAAATAGCTGGAGCACGCTTCACTTTACCTGACAATACATCAAACGAACCGCCTACCCCCTGAAAAATTCGCACATCAAGGTCTTTCATGTTCTCAACAATCCAGTGTTCTTGTCTTGGACTTCCTAGTGCCACAAATAGGATGTCAGGTTTAGCTGCATTGATTTGCTGCTTGATATATCCTTGATCCTTTACATATCCATCCAACACACCAGCTATTTTTAAATTAGGATATTTCCTGATTAGGCTTTCTTTCGCTTTTTCAGCCACCCCTGGCTTAGCCCCATAAAGAAAAACAGATTTATCATGGATGGTTGCCTGTTCACATAATGTAAGCAGCATATCTATCCCCGTTACTCGCTGTGAAATGTCTCCTCCTTTGATCTTTGAAGCCAGGAGAACACCTACACCGTCAGGTATCTGGTATGTTGCCCCATTTAGTAAGCGCCGCAATTCTGCATCTTGTTGAGCTCTAAGAATCTTTTCGGGATTAATCGCTACGATAAAAGATTGTTTCTTTTGTTCAATGTCCAACATAATCTTTTCTTTTAGTTGGTTATAAGAATGGCTGCTTACGTTAACTCCTAGAAACTTCTCCTTCATGATTTCACCTGTACTCTGTCAATTTTTGAATCCCCTAATCTCTTTACAAGGAACCCTGTATTTTTCCATCTGTCTAAATCCAGAACATTCTTCGTATCAAAGACCAGTTTATTCCTCATTGTATCCTTTACCTTTTCAGGATCCAGTGTTTTAAATTCATCATGATCTGTCAAAAAGACTACAATATCAGCTTGATTCAAGGCTTCCTCCAAATCTTGGGTTTGATTCATAACCACATTGTGTTTGATATGCGGATCAAAGGCTGTAAAGTTCATGCCTCTCTCCACCATTTTTTCTATAACCTTCAGGGACGGGCTCTCCCGCTGATCATCAATATTGGCTTTGAACGATATCCCAAATAGAGCTATTTTAGGATCTCCTATAAAGTTTTCCTGGCACAACTCTTCGATTTTATTAGCTGTAAATATAGGCATATGGTCATTTGTATTTCTCGAAAGCTGGATAATATTTGACAGTCCGGGTTCAATTTCAGCTAAAAACCATGGGTCAACTGCTATACAGTGTCCTCCTACTCCAGGGCCTGGTGTGTGGATATTTACACGAGGATGATAGTTGGCCAATCGAATGGCTTCCCATGAATTGACGCCAATTTTCTCACTTATTAACGCAAGCTCATTCGCGAATGCGATATTGACATCACGGTAAGTATTTTCGATCACTTTTGCCATCTCAGCTGTTGTTGCATCAGTCAGATGTATATTCCCGCGTACGAACGATTGATACAATTCTTTAGTCATCTGTGAAGACTCCTGGTCGATTCCCCCAACAATTCGATCATTACCCACCAGTTCTTGAAAAACTTTTCCTGGAATAACACGTTCAGGTGAATGGGAAACGAACAAGTCCTCCCCTAACCTCAATCCGGATTCACGTAAAATAGGGAGCATTACATCTTCAACGGTTCTTGGAGGTACAGTGGATTCCAAAATAACAAGGTTTCCCGGGTTAAGATAAGGAACAATAGACTCAGTAGCACTTCGTACATAATCCAGGTTGGCCGTTTTATCTGCTTTAATTGGAGAAGGTACAGCAATTATAAACACATCAGCTTCTGTCGGCTCTACGGATGCTTTAAATGATCTGGCTTCAACTGCTTCCTCCAAACGTTCACATAGTCCGTTCTCTTCAATATGAAGTTGTTTATTATTAATCATCTCCACTACCCCATCGTTTACGTCTACTCCATGGACCTGATGTCCATTTATGGCAAACATTACTGAGGTTGGAAGACCGATATAACCTAAACCTACTATACACAGTGACTTCTTCATCCCAAATACTCCCCTTTCTCAATCAGAAACATTGTTTATAACAAATTTATGCTTTCCGCCTCTTGTTTTTTCAAAATTATCAGTTATTTCTAAATTTACCTTGTTTAATTCAGCTTGCTCTAATATCCTGCGTCTGATACGTTCGATATTTTGTTCGAATCGGGAGTCTGACAATTTAAGCCTAACTCTCACTTCACCTACGTTATCCTGAATTACTTGGAATTGTTCGATTGCATCATATTGTCTGAAAGTCGTTGAGAAAAACCCTCCATGTACTTTTCGGTTTCCTGCTGAGTAGATAAATTCTTGCTGTCTTCCTTTAATATGTGTAAATCGAATTAAACCTCTGCCACAAGGGCATGGTTTTGTAGAAATAGCGCCATAATCTCCTACTTCATATCGTATGAAAGGCATAGCGTAGTTGGAGAGGTCAGTTAGCAGGATTCTGCCTTCCACACCGTCTGGAACAGAGTTCCCTTCTTCATCGACGATTTCGACAAGACAACGCTCCATCCCAATGTGTAATCCTTCATGTTGTTCACATTCAAACGCTGTCACTCCGCCATCATTTGCTCCGTATTGATCAAATACTTTACATGTAAAAGCCATCTCGATAGCTTTACGGTAATGAGGGAATAATACTTCTGATGTAGTAATCACACCATCCAGTTGAATGCTTTCTCCTCTTTTAATCATGAAGTTTGCCAATTCATACGCAGAGGATGCATAACCGTAAAGAAACTTCACGTTACCTTTTTTCAATTTCCTTACGTAAGATTTCATGGTCTTTTCTGACATGTTGTAAGATGAAAAGGGAATCCAATTGTTCAGGTAATAATACAGTTTCCGCTTCACGTCAAAGCCAGATAGTAATGATCCTCCAGCTAATATCGCGATTTTATCACCTGGTTGATAACCTGTGACGCTCCATCCTCGCCAAAGGTTCGCCCACATTAAGGAATGAGATAACTTCGGGACATAATATTTTAATGGCTCCCCTGTAGAACCGCCTGTCCGCTTTTCCGCTGCATTATAATCCTCTATATTATTAGTGACCATCTCTCTTTTATGAAGTTTAATCTCAGCTTTATCTACAATAGGTAGTTTATTTAGATCTTTTAGTGAGATAATATCCTTAGGTTCGATTTCGGCTTTTTCCATATAATCCTTATAATATGGAACATGTTTGTAAGCGTGACTTATCAACTCAGTTAACTTTTTGAATTGTGAAGAGGTCAATTGTTGCTGGCTGCCCCACTGGCTTTGTTTATATTTTTTATAATAGTGCATTCCATTTGTTTTTCTCATCTTTTCCATAACGAAAATCTTCAACCGTTTGATCAAACCCACACGTCTCTCTCCTTAATGTTTATCTGCTGAATTCCTAGAAAATTTACACCACTTTATCTCTGTAGCTATTTGCAATGGTTGATATGGATAATTCTACTTCCCGCTTATTCATTTCTACAACATTGTTTTTGTAAAGATTTGTTTACGATTGTAAAATGACTTTACATATGGTTAATAGACACCATGAAAATAATGGTTTATACTTCATGTGTCCGAAATAAAACTATTGTTGAGGTGCTATAAGATGCTCACGATTATAAATAAAGAATTTTATACAAAGATTCTGTTACTCTTCATTATAATCCAGCCTGTCCTGGATATACTTACATACTTTTCAATTAAATCACTAGAGACAAGCGTGACCATTGGCATTATTTTCAGAGTATTGTTTATGGTAGTATCTTTATGGTTTATCTTCTTTGGCAATTCAAGTCGACTGAAGAAACATGTCATTTTCTATTTATTGGCTATGTTTATTATCTTCGGCGTTGGCCTTGTCTATAATTTCTTTGCAAAACCCGTCTTTGACCCCTTTGTGGAACTTCAGTTTCTTGCCAAAACCGTTTACTTCTCCATAATGCTTTGTTCTTATTTACTGCTTTTTACTAACATTGATCATAAAGATGATGTCAGCCACCGTATCCTCAAAGCTATATCGGCTGCTATGTTGATCGTGTCTGTGACCATGTTCATAGCTATATTAACAGGGACCTCCTCGAGTACTTATGAATGGAATAAATTCGGGTTTAAAGGCTGGTTTTATTCAGGGAATGAACTCGGTTCTATCGTAGCCATCAGCTTTCCTTTAGTTTACTTATATGCACTAATAAAGTTTGATAAATTGAAAAAGGTCTACTATTTCATACCCGTGCTGATGCTGGCAGCGGTTTCGATCCTTATAGGAACAAAGGTAGGCTACTTCGCTGTTTTGGGAGCGGGTATCATTGTTTTTCTAACCTATCTAATCTACTGGATCATCCAGATGATTCGAAAGACAAAAAACCCTCAGACTAGCATGCGCCTTATCTGTTCATTCGTATTTTTGCTGTTATTTTTGCTGGTCACCCCCTTTTCACCAAGTTTTTCTAATGTGTCGGGGGATGTTGATGCCATAAATGAACAGTCTGAACAAACTAGTGATGAGCAAAATAAAAATCAATCCTCTGGAGATTCCGGGGAGGATAATTCTGACCAGAATCAGGATAAAGACCAGCAGCAATTGATGAAATCACCTATTCTAAAAATCATCTTAAGCTCTAGAAATGTCTACTTTACAGAGATTTATAATGATTATATGGATGCTTCCCCCATGCAGAAAATGTTCGGGATGGGCTATGCCGGGAACTACCGGGAAAGCCCAAAGTTAATTGAAATGGATTTCTTTGATTTATTCTTTTCTTATGGGATTATTGGGTTTCTTTTCATCTTAGTCCCTTTTATTTTTATTGTCGGCTTATTTATCAAGTTACTGTTTCAAGTACCTGGCCGCTTATTGCATCCCGAGAATATGCTCATCCTGCTGTCGATCGGTTTAGGTACAGGCATCGCCTTCTTAGCAGGTCATGTATTGTATGCCCCAGCCGTTAACATTTACTTAGCGATTTCCATGGTATTATTGATGATCAATATGCTGAAAATGAATAAAGACCGTTCTGAAGCTTAAGCCGCATTTGCTTAAGCTTCACTACATGTTAGGAGACCAACCAGATGTCAAAAATCAAAATATTACAGGTAGGACCTCTCCCCCCTCCAATTGGCGGGATGTCTGTATTTCTCAACAACCTGCGGAAATTTAAAAGCAGCCGGTATGAATTAAGCTTTTTTAATATTTTCCCTAAGAAAGACAGAAAACTTAATAAGGTTTTCTTTAACATCTTCATATTGATCAAGTTTTTATGGGAAATGAAAAAACAGAAGCCTGAAATTATTCATATCCACACTGCAGCTTATCGAGCTTTTACGAAAAGTATGTTTTTCGTAAAGTTGGCAAAATGGAGACAGAAGAAGGTTATTATCCATATTCATAGTGGTATGTTTGTAGAGTTTTATAACAAAAGTAGTAAAAAGCGACAACAAAGGATTAATCATACCTTACAGCAGTGCGACCAAATCATTTGTTTGTCTGAGACCTGGAAGAAATTATTTATCAATACTTTTTCTGTGGATGAGGAGAACTATACTGTATTGCCAAATGCAATTTTTATAGAAGAATTTAATGAGGTAGAGCCATTACCACCTAATGAAGGGAAAACGATCCTTTTTGTTGGCAAGCTCATCAAAATTAAAGGAGTACTCGATATCATTGAGATGGCCAAACGGCTGAAAGACCATTCTGAGATCAAGTTTCTTATCATGGGAGACGGCCCTTTGAAACATGTGTTAGAGGAGGCAATTGATACCCACAACTTACATATGAAAACGTTAGGCACACTATCGGGAAAACAGAAGGCAGAACAATTCGAACGTGCTAATCTTTTTCTCCTTCCTTCTTACTTCGAAGCACTCGGTCTATCTAACCTAGAAGGGATGGCTGCTGGACATGTGGTGCTATCTACTAACGTTGGCGCCATTCCAGACGTTATCACTGATGATCAGGAAGGATACTTATTTGAACCGGGGAATATTCAAGCTTTCGTGGAAAAAATATTGGAGCTGGACATGACAGTCATGCAAAGAATCTCCGAACATAATAAAGAACAAGCTAAGCAGTATGACTTCAGCATACTGAACAAAAACCTTGAACAGATATACGACGTTTTTTTAAAAAATAGGAATTAGCAAAAGCAGAGCGGGTGATTACGCTCTGCTTCTTTTTATCCACTACTCTTCTGATTACTTCGTTTAATTACAGACAACATCTGCTGAAACCCTTCCCGGTAAAAAAGATATAAACCAGCTATATAAAAAATGACACCAATAGGAACTAAGATTAACAATTGAAACAATGAATAAATGTGTTGTATGGGAGTCAACCATTGAATCAACAGGATCGGAAGCGCCATTACCGCTGTCGGGATACAGACTTTGACTACTAATTTGAGAAGCCTATACAGCTCACTGCGTGGATACCCTTTATAAATAACCAGCGTAATAAATACTAAATAATAGAATGAAACAATCGTACTGGCTAACGCTAATCCCGGATAGCCTAACGGAATCAGCAGCACGTAGTTCAAAATAATATTTAGCAGCACTGTTGTTGAACTTATCTTAAGCAGGCTTTTTGTAGCTCCTTGTGCATACATTCCTTTAACAGGTACCATAAGCATACCCTGTGTAACAATGAGAGGAATGTACATGTAGAGGGCATCAAGGGTATTCTGAGTATCCTCCGGCGTAAAAGCACCTCGTTCATATATGAATGAAATAGCAGCTTCGGCAACCAGTAATATCCCTATTGCTATTGGGACCAATGTCATTAAGCCTACTTGATATCCCATATATAATGTTTCTTTAAATTTATTTTTGTTATCACTTTGTTCGGATAGTAAAGTGAAAATGATCGCAACAATAGTTGTTTGAAAGATAGCACTTGGAATACTCATTAATAAAGATGAGTTATTTAAATACGTAACTGCTCCTTTCACTGTTCCAGAAGCAAACATTTTATCTACGAAAACGTTGATATGTCCGACTGAAGAGTGCAAGATAGCAGGTATGAGTAAAATAACAAATGTTTTAGCAAACCTTTTATCCAGACGAAGTGTGGGACGCCACTTATAATCGTATTTATATAAGTACCACACCTGGATAATCAAACCTAACGAAAGGCCAAACAAAAAACCATAAGCGATACTATATATTCCCCAACGATCAGCAAATACCAAGATAAACAAGGGAGCCATAATCGCCCCTAATAAATTAACGATCTGGTTCGGTACAAAGCTGCGTACTGCTTGTAGGTAAGATTCCAAGATACTAGTCAGACCAATTACGAGCATGAATAGAAAGAAGATTTTAGTCATCTTGATAGCTACAGTTTCTGTTATTTCCGGCATATCACCAAAGATAGTTGTTACGATAAATGGTGTTGAGAAGTAGGTAACTACCGTCAGGAAGACTAATAGTAAGATTGAATAATTCAACAGACTGTTCGCATTGCGTTGGGCCAGGATATTATCCTCGCGCATCCCTTTTACATACTGTGGCAAAAAAACGGAGTTAAACCCATTCTTAATCAGCGTCTTCATTAAGGTTACAAACGTAAAAGATAACAAAAATCCATCCGTATAAGCGTTAGCTCCAAACTCTTTTGCAATAAGACTTTCTCTTACGAAGCCAACTAACTTTAGAACTAAAGCCAAAATGGTGATCCACAACGCTGCCTTTTTTAGTTTGGACATATACGTATACCTCATTTTTCTCTTTATACTGTATAAACACTATTCCACATACTACCACTACTTATTATAACTGAGAATAAAACCTCTTTACCATTTCAATGAAAAAAGAGCCCGCTTAAGGCTCTTTTATATGATCTTTTTTAGTCTTCTTTTTACTTTAAACAAGAAATAGCCAAATTCTTCAGCCTTACTCGGATCAGGCACCCTTCTTTGTAAACCTTCATTTCTTGTGTATTTACACGGGTTACACAATCCGCATGGAGTGCCATTCTTCTTCGGTGTGTGGCAGAACCAAGTCATCTCCATGATATGTTGATAACCGTTTTCTCTTGCGACCTTTTCCATGTCCAACTTTGAAAGTTCCAACAACGGAAAACGATATGGATGAAAGATACTATACTCCGGTCTGGAAGGCTGTGCTTTCACCCGATAGTAATGATCATTTTCATCTTCTACTTTATAGGCATCATTCTGAATTAGCCCTTGGACTTTATCATGTAAATGCACAGATAATTCAAGATGATCGAGGTTGCGAGAAATTGCATATCTTCCTAACCAGTCATATTGGTCACCGAGTCGATCTGATGAAGCGAGCTTGTTGTACTCTTTAGTAATATCCTCACTAAGAGGAATATCCTCTTTTTTTATTTCGATAGTTGGATAAATATTTTTACTGGCCTCTGGAAAATCTCTTTCCAATTGTTCTTTAATGGAGGCCATCGTCCGAAGTTCCATTTCAGTCGAGGGCCTGACTGGATCAAGTACATAATACGGTTGCACATTTTCATTTTTTTCAATGACCAGATTCAAAACTCTAAATGTTGAATCCCAGCCGCCAGTCCATAAAACATTATGTGTCATACTAACCTCCTCGCTGGAAGCTACCGTAACAACTTAGATTGCTTTAAAACTCTAGTTGTTAGTATTTTTCTGCTTCCTGTTTTTTCTAGATCCTTGCTTCCTAATCGTATCCAACAAAGGTCGTTTTCCTTTATAAACAACCCCAGTTAATTCAGCAAATAAATGTAAAAGCAAAATGAATATTAGCGTAATGATTAGGGATATACCAAATGAGGTTAACGAGAATATAATCGCCAGAAAACCAAACACAGCACTAAATGCATAAACGATTAATACAGTAGCTCGGTGGCTAAATCCTTCCGCTAAAATTTGGTAATGAATATGTTTATTGTCAGGCATCATGATCTTTTGTTTATTTATAATTCGTCTTATAATCGAGAAAACCGTATCAAAGACCGGTACAGCTAACACAATGATTGGAATAACAAAGCTGAATAATGTTACATTCTTAAATAATCCTACGGTGGAGATAATAGCCATACAGTAGCCAAGAAACAGCGAGCCTGTATCCCCCATATAAATTTTAGCAGGATAGAAGTTATGGATCAGAAATCCTAAATTACTTCCTATTAACACAACGCATAAATAGACGATGGATATTTGGGGTTCTATAGCTAGTGCCATAATGGCAATACTTATTAAAGAGATAGTAGTTACACCTGTTGCTAAACCATCAAGTCCATCTATTAAATTGATGGCATTGGTAATCCCGATAATCCAAAGGAAGGTAAAGATCACACTAATTGGTTCATTTAGCGGGATCATCCCTATAAAAGGGATCGTAACAATGTCAATCTTCAATCCAGGGATAATTACCACAAAGGCTGCAATAATCTGACCTGTCAGTTTTACTAATGGATGAAGTTGGTATCGATCATCAAGCAGACCGGTAAGTACAATGACAAAAGCCCCCACACTGATTGGCGTTAAATAATCAATATCAGGTCTTATTATAAGCATACCTGCCACCACTCCTCCAAAGATGGCAATACCACCCATCCGTGGAGTAATTACTTTATGAATTTTTCGTTCCTCTGGATAGTCCATCATTCTCCATTTTACAGCTAGTTTTAATACTGGAAATACAAGCAGATAACTCACTAACATGGATACTGCGAGTGCTATTCCAATTTGGATGTATTCATTCATTAAAAAATCCTCATTTTTTGTTAAAGTCTGTAGAATTTGGCACATTTCAGTTTTATTATACCATAACCTTGTTATCCTAAGCGGACCCTGAATCACTTCTGTTCTAGGTAATGAGTAAACAGGATCCTATCACTATGAATAAGACTCCTATCATTTTTTTTCTTGAAATAATTTCGTTTAAAAAAACGTAGGAGATCAGCATCGTCCAAACATAGGTGATTGATGTTAATGGAAAAACAATCGTATAAGGCAAGTAATTCAAAGTGATAATATTCAAGATTGCCCCTGATCCATAAAACGCGACGCCTATGGTAAGATTTTTCATAAAGTGACCATTCATCGCAACACCTTCGCTGGTCGCTCGTTTAAAAAAATAACCTCCGACAGCTCCTAGTAAGGTGAAAACCATGATGATTCCTACCCACTTAATCATGATCCCCACCTCCTATCAGGGCAGCACCTACAATAATAAATAGCGTTCCAAGTAAATTGCTTTCCGTAATCGTTTCCTGCAGGACTAGACTTCCAAAAAACAGGGCAAACACGTACCCTATGCTTAATAATGGATGAAGCACTGATAAGCTTCCAAAACGGAAGGCTATAATCATAAAGACGGCCCCAAGGAAATATAAGAAAAAGCCGAGAATTAAAGTCCAATTCAATTCTCCATTGGCCATCTTCCAGAACATCTGCCCAAGGGCTGTCTGAAGGGAAGCCAATACCATTAATACTATTCCTAAACCATTCTTTTTAAATGACTGTTTAAATTCATTCATGTTTTACCGTCCCATTATCAAATTTCAGGAAGACAACTACCATCATCAGAAATGCTATAAACACATTAGCTAATTGGTACCGAAAGTCCTGTGCCGGTATAGCCAAAAACATGGTTCCTGTATTAAGCAGCACTGGTAAGATGACCAGTAAAGAGCGTGCGCCATTCTTTATAGCTAGTGCCATACCCGTAAGAATGATCAAAAACGTATAAGTAGCTGGCCGTAAAATAAACTCACGCAAGTTCTGGTCAATCCACCCAAGGCCATAATTGATAAAACGATGAACGGTGTTACTCAAAGGGTCTGTTTGCAGCCCATAATCATTATACAAATACACATTTCTGGCAAACGTACTCGTATAACCGTCATCCGGTTGATTGATTTGCCATAACAGCGAGGTTTGGTCCAGATAAGCTTCTACTGCCAACCCAAAATTGTTATATACGATCGACGCCCAAGTTTTCAGGTAATAAGGAAAGTCATTAAAAATAACATCCTGATTATATTCCCCTGCGAACTTAATAGGGTTGGTTATATAAGGGTTATATTTTTCTTTCCATTTTTCTAGCGGCAATATTTTATTGAGATAGGTGCGTTCCTCTTCTGTAAGATCACCATCTTCTACGATCACCTTAGCTATTTGCTGCGTTGGAATCCCGAGCGCTTCATTTGGACTTGTTGAACTTACATCCATATATGAATAAAATGGGCCAGTCACAACGAAATATGTCACCGCTACTAGTCCCACAGTTAAGATTAACCGTTTCAAATACTGCCGAAAAGTGATCATCATTAAAATGGCCATAACGATGAATATTGGCAAGCCATTATTTCGCATAAAACTAACACCCAGCACTGTTAAACCAAGAATAAAAAGATGACCATTGGAAGCCAGCCATTTTCCTTTTGTAGAGACAATATTGAACACGAGAATGGTAAAAAGGAAAAGGAATGCACTGAAAAAGATATCCTTCCACATGGCGATGGCGAAGATGCCGTTTAAAGGGAAAAGTGCGAACAACATCATACCTGGCCAAAGCCACTTTCTAGGAAGCCCTCTTTTTTCCAAGCTGTACACCATATAACCACTTATGATCGCAATGACTACAATTTGAGAAAAAGCCACAATGGCTGGAGACTTCCATATACTAGTTAGCCCCAGTATGTACCACGTATAAACCACCGGATGCCAATTACTAAAATCGAAAGTATGGATTTGTTCCCAGTGTGAAAATGAATCTGGAGTCATAGTTCCAGGGAAATAAGCAACTAAATAAACTGACCAAATCAAAACCGGCGGAATGGCATATAACAATATCCTCCAACGTGATACTGTTCTTATCTTTAATTGGAAGGAAGTATGAACAAGTATATATAACAGATACGTTATTCCCATAAAAATTAAGACAAATGACATACTATAGACCGATGCTTTGAACAGCCATGGATACAAATCCAAGTATTGATTCGTGTTTTTCAAACTAAAAACTAACAACAAAGAAAATACAGCCCCGAAGATGAGTATCATGGGCCTCTTAACGAATGTATGAAACTCATTCCTTCTTTTAATATAAGAGAATGAAATGGTAAGGCTTAAAGCAAAGAAAACAATAAAGCTCAGAATGACTACTTTCCATGAGGTAGCAGAAAGCTCCTGATATAATGAGATAAAAGATATTGTACTGATTAAACCAACTATACTACTGATAAAGGTGAGCATGACTACTTTTTTCTTCATTTTTGATAGCCCTTCATATCTGATTTGATCTTATTCAATTCGAGTTCATATTGCTTATTAAAATTAGCAGCTACCGTGTCAAGAATCAGCCCACAAACAAGTGATAACATGGATAGAATCACAAGACCTACAGCCAATATAGCAGAAGGTACTTTCGAGATATAACCCGTATTGATAAACTCGACAATGACTGGTACTCCTGCTGAGAGTCCTAATAGCAGGAATACCACTGCCCAAAAAGAGAAAAACAGTAAGGGTTTGTATTCCTTAAATAAGTTAAAAATCTTATTTAACACCTTGTAGCCGTCACTAAATGTGTTTAATTTTGATTCACTTCCGTCTGGGCGATCCTTATACTCAATCGGGATTTCTCTTATTGTAAAACGTTTATCCAAAGTATGAAGGGTCATTTCTGTTTCAATTTCAAACCCTGGACTCATGATCGGAATAGATTTAACGAATAAGCGGTCGAAGGCGCGATAACCTGTCATAATGTCTTTCAAATCACTTTTATATAAAAAGTTAATAAGGTTACGGACGAGGTTGTTCCCCAAATTATGAAACTTTCTTTTATTTTCTTCTATATATGTACCGTTCGATAAACGATCTCCAATCACAATATTGGCTTCTCCATTTATCACAGGTTCCAGCAATTGGTGTACAAATTTCGCGGGATAGGTCCGATCCCCGTCAACCATTACGTAATAATCTGCCTCGATATCGCGAAACATAGAACGTACAACATTCCCTTTCCCTTGTTTGTACTCCCTGCTAACGATAGCACCGTTTTCTCTAGCTACTTTAGATGTTTGATCTTTAGAGTTGTTATCATAAACATAAATGTCAGCCTGCGGGAGTTCCTTTCTGAAATCTTGAATTACACTACCTATTGTCTGTTCTTCATTATAGCAAGGTATTAAAACAGCAACTCTCACAACGACGAACTCCTTTACAAAACAATTTTAAGTTATCGTTCTCCCAACACTTTAAAACATGAAACGACATAATTTATACATCATTTTTGTTAAGTTTTGTTAAGTTGTGTAAAGTTATACCCTGATATATCCATAAAAAAGTAAAACTTGTTAAAGCAGTCAATAACTTTGGTTCTCACAAAAAAACCCGATAAACAGTTAACAAAACTGCTATCGGGCCCTGATATTAAAGATGATGCTGAATTTTATGATTTACAGATTCCTTCACTACTTCAAGCAACTCACTACTATCTCTCCTGGAATTTGTCTTCACACCATAATAAAATTTAATTTTTGGCTCGGTGCCGGATGGACGAAGGCAGAACCAGCAGTCATTCTCGAGGTTAAATTTAAGAACATTTGCTTTTGGCAAGTGAATCGTCTCCACTTCTCCGTTTGCATTCGTTCTTTCAGATGATGTGTAATCTTCAACAGATTCCACTTTTAATCCGCCAGCTTCCTTTAGAGGATTTTCACGAAAGTCATCCATGATAGCTGTGATTTGCTGCGATCCTGATATTCCTTCCATTTTCAACGACTGAAGATCCTCTAGGAAATATCCATGCTTTTTGTAAAGGCCTTCTAACGCTTGCAGTAAAGTTTTTCCTTTAGACTTCCAATAAGCTGCAACCTCTGCTGAGAGCATAGCTGCTTGGACAGCATCCTTGTCTCGGGCAAAGTCTTTAACGAGATAACCATAGCTTTCTTCATAACCAAACAGGAATGTATGTTGGTCTGTTTCTTCATATTCCTTAATTTTCTCACCGATAAACTTAAAGCCAGTTAATGTATCTAATGAGGTCACTCCATAATGATTAGCAATGACTCGCCCAAATTCCGAGGTTACAATCGTCTTAATCATAATTCCATTACTCGGCAAGTCTTTATTCTGGGAAAGTAGGTAATCCAGCAGTAAAGCACCCGTTTGATTACCTGTTAACACTTGGTATTCTTCATTTTCATCCGGCACCGCTATCCCAAGTCTGTCAGCGTCTGGATCTGTTGCAATAAGAATATCAGCGTTTGTCTCTTTCCCTTTATTAATAGCCATTTCAAAAGCCTGATGTTCCTCTGGATTTGGCGAGGCAACAGTTGAAAATTCAGGGTCTGGCTTTGCTTGTTCAGCAACTGTATGAACATTAGTTAGTCCAATCTGACTTAGACCTTTTTCTACTAACATTTTTGCTGTTCCGTGAAGAGGAGTGAAAACGACACTAAAGTCTTCAACTGTTTTCGTTACTTCAGAATTTACATTTACCGTTTTTAATTCATCTAAATAAGCTTGATCAACATCTTCATCAATCCACTTCAATAAACCGGATTGTTCAAGTTCTGCTTGATCAGCTACCTCAACGGTTAATTCATTTTCTACTTGATCAACAAATTTGATGACCGTTCCTGCTTCTTCAGGAGGCATCTGCCCGCCATCACCGTTATAAACCTTGAAGCCATTATATTCTGGTGGATTGTGACTGGCTGTGATGACAACTCCTCCTGCAGCTCCTAGATATCTAACGGCAAACGAAAGTTCTGGAGTCGGTCTTAAGGAAGAAAACACATATGATTGAATGTCATGATTACCTAGTACCTTTGCTGTTTCAACAGCAAATTCCTTGGACATGTATCTGGAATCATAGGCAATAGCGACACCTTTCTCTTGTCCTTCTCTTTCCTCTATGTAGGCCGCCAACCCTTCCGCGGCACGACGAATCGTGTACACATTCATACGGTTCGTTCCTGCTCCTAGTTTGCCACGCATCCCTCCTGTACCAAACTCAAGGTTTTTGTAATAGGCATCCTCAAGGGATTGTTCATCACCTTGAATTTGATCCAATTGGGTACGTAGGTTTTTATCAAGAGATGCGAAAGAATGCCAACGCTCGTATTCCTGCCTCCAACTCATGTAATCATTCCTTTTTTTATATGTATTTAGAGTCAATTATATCATAATTCATTTGTAAAATTAGACATAAAAAGGGACAGGAATTTTACCTGTCCTATACTATTAACTTTGTAATTGTTGGATCAATCGGTTAATTACATCTTCAGAAGAAGCTAGTTCAGATTTTTCAGATTGACTGATAATCGACTGAAGGATTTCTTTCAAATCTTCTGCTTTCATAGTTCCCACCTTTTCCTAAATACTCGTTAATATCTCCTATTCCTCAAAAATTCGATAATAAACTATCTTTTTCGTCGGTTTTTAATAGGTCTTCCATAATTACAACTTCTAAGAAAATGCACGATGCTGATTAGTATAATAGCAATCAAGCCACCTGTACCGTCCAGAAACACATCACCGTAATATGGGGTACGATTTGGTGTAATACCCTGGTGCAGTTCATCACTAATTGCGTATACCAATGTTGCAATCCAAGCCGTGATGATGGAGGATTGGTACGTTTGTCGAGTGGTTTTGCGGATGGCATGGTAAATCAAAACGGTTAAGACTAGAAATACGGTTACATGAGCACCCTTCCTAATAAAAAACTCGATAAATCCAGCTATTCCAAGGGTTGCGATGCTAACCTCACTATAGTGATAAGTAAACGAGACTCCTTCAAACAATGGGATGAGTCCTGAGAGGTCAATCCAATTACCTAATAAGGGCTTCACATCCTGCTCCTCGTAAGGTGTCGATGATGAATAAAAAATTATTCCCATCCAGACGATGGCAGGGATCCAATATATAAACTTTTTCATAGATTTCCTCACAATTTGTAAAACTATTTCTTATTTTAGCATATCTTCTTTTAATTTGTGAATATCTTTATCAAGGAAACTATCTAATATAATCCTACCCATACAGGTAAGACCCCCCTAATAAATGTCGAAATATCGAATTCATTATTTGAGCCTGAGGTAATATCAATATGAATATTAGTTATCTAGATACTGTAAGCAATTAAATGTTATGGAACCAAGGAGGACTGAGTATGGGACAAGCAAAGGAGAGACTCATATCAATAGATTTATTAAGATTCTTGGCTATCTGTGCAGTAGTTGTATTACACTGTGCTGCGCCATTACTTTATGAATATAATGGTTCAGGACCAAAGGTATGGTGGCTCGGTAATATATTGGATTCAATTTCACGCTGGTGCGTACCAGTCTTTGTAATGATTAGTGGAGCATTTATTTTGAAGCCATATCAAAACCAACAATCTTTGACTAAGTTTTTAAAGAAACGATTAACTAAAATTTTGTTACCTTTTATCTTTTGGAGTATTCTCTTTTTAGTGTATAAGGAATTCCATACTAACTCGGAAATAAATTTAGCTATTGGAGTCAAGCAATTTTTGACTGGTGACGTTTATTACCATTTATGGTTCGTGTACATGATTGTGGGGCTATACCTCATCGCCCCCATCTTTCAAATATTCATTTCAAAAACAAGTGAGAAATATATAATATATTTATTAGTTCTCTGGTTTATTTCCTCAATTATTTATCCTTTTGTAATGGAAGCGTTTGAAATGAATATACGTTTTGATATACCCGCAACCGATGGATTTCTTGGTTATTTTTTGTTAGGTTATTATTTAATGAATTACCATATAAAAAATAAATATAGAGTTACATTATACTTTTTAGGCATAGGCTCAATTTTTGTTACTATATTTGGAACATGGTATTTAACAGTAGTAAGAAGTGAAGGCACTTTTCGAGGTTACTTTTTTGACAATCATTCTCCTAATGTATTTTTTGTTGCGGTGGCTTTATTTTTACTTTTCAAATATATGAATATGCCTTTTCTTGAGGAGTCTCCAAAAATTAGGAACCTGATATTAATAGCTAGTGGAGTTAGTTTTGGAATATATATGATACACCCTATTATACAGAATACAATAACCCGATATATACCTTTAACTGAACACTCGTTTGTTTCTGTCCCTCTAGTTGCTGTTATGGTAATCTCAATTAGTTTTGGGATAATTTATCTGATGCAACAAAATAAAATAACAAAAAAATTAGTGCTTTAAGTGGATCTTCAAATAGGGATCCACTTCCATTTTAGTAAAAATAAAATATTAGTAATTATTCCCATAAAGAAACAGGCTTCCGAGAAAAGCCTGTTTCTTTAATTGAATCCTATTCGATTCCATATAAACGATGATTCAGTATTCAAAGCGACAATTTTAGTATGCATTTTCAATAGATAACCTTCGAAATTAAATCGGTGAAGGTGCTTAAGAATGCTCTCTCCATCGGTATTTTGATACGTATAGAAAATGACAACAGGATGATGAAGTGAATCGTAAAAGAAAATCGGGTCTAAGCTTCGGGCCATTTTTCTAAAGGGCCACAAACCTAATCGAGTCACCCTATCAATGTAGGGGTCATCAAGAATCCTTTGCGAATCCCATTGCATATCTTTGTAATAACTGTACTGCTGTAATTCATGATAGCATACAGCTGCCTGAAGATAAGAGAGCGGAGATTCATCACCTCTAATAGCCGCCATCGGATTCTGCTGCGCTTTATCCTTTTGGCTAAATGAGTGCAAATGCCCTGCCCGGCTCCAAATGTGATTGCCCGAACTGACCATAAGTTGAGAAAATTGTTGTACGACTGGAGTTAAGTCACAAATTATGTTTTTCGCCTCCAGGTGCTGTGGAACAGCCATCCCCGATCTATTCGGTTGGGCTGCTAATCGAGTGAACCTAATCTTCCCCTTCATCCTTCCACCTCTTCCTACGGCCCATTCCTGCAGGCACTTTATTTAGAAAAAATGCAGTCAGGATCGAGCCGCAATCTAAGCTCGTTCTCCTGAAATGAATTGCTTAATCTCTTCAATGCTGAGTCCAAGGTGTTTGGCTTCTTCTATAAGCTCGATCCATTCCTGATCAAGTTGTGCTTGTACTTTCGATTCTGCCATGTGATTACCTTCTCTCATTTAATTTGCTTGATGATTGTTACGTAGCTGATTTAATAATAATAAATCCTCGAGCGGAACATTTAATGTATCGGCAAATTTTTTCATAACGATAAGGGAAGGATTTCTTTGAATTCCTCGCTCGATATTGCTGATATAAGATTTTGATACGCCTGACATTCTAGCAAATTGATTTACGGTATATCCTTGTCCAAGGCGTAAGTCTCGTATTCTCTCTCCAAAGGTTGTCACGTCTTTCTAGTCCCCCGCTTCCTCCCCGGATATATTCGGTTTTTTGTTAAAAAAAGCAGACACAAGCTGTTGTGCTTATGTCTGCTTTTGTATTGTTCAAAGTTATGGTCTAAGAGGGTTACCTTCTTCTGAATTTGCCTTTTCATTGGTTTCAATGAAACCATTCTCATCCACGTCACTTCCTTTGACGTCAAGGCCTCCCCATTGACGGGCTTCGAGAGTGAAAGTTACGTCGGCTGAATCACCCTGGAATTTGTTTTGAACATAGTATTCTTCATTCTCGTCCTTGGTCTTATCATCTACGAACTCAATTTTAATTTTTACGTTATCCGGATCTTTTGGAACAACTGGTATTCCAGTCCATTTGCTAGGGTTTACCGTTGCTATGTTGATTCGTCCGTCTTCGCTTACATATCCATCCGCGACTGCTGCTTCAATTTCCCCTATAGCACTAGAAACACCTTTAGAAACTTCATAGATATCCTTAAGAGTTATGTCGTCCTCACTAGATACGATATTTTTAGGAAATCCACCGCTGCCCCCTTCTGCTCCTACCGTTATTACACTAACCTCGAACTGGTCTAGGTATTCTAATTCGTCATGATTATCCTCCATATCACTATCCCCGGGAGCCTCGTCATGAAATTCAAATTTATCTATTGAAAGCAACACATCTTTAATGGCAAGGCTTCCCGTGTTAAACATTTTAAAAGACCTTGTAGCATGATCTCCCGGCTTTAAGTTCGAAATACTAAATTCCTTTTCACCATTTAGATCCTGTAAATCCAGTTCAAGTGTACCTGTAGCCATTGTGTTATCTATAGCTTCTACGTCATTAAAGGCAGCGAATGTGCCTCCTCCGACTAAAGCTAACCCCATAGTAGCGGCTAAAGCGCCGTTTGTTAGTTTCTTTTTAATACCCATGGCGTCCCCTCCTTTCATAATTTAAGTAATGTATTCTTCATATCTGTTAATTTGAATGAATTATTTTTCTTCGCCTGGCATTTGTGTAGCTTCGAAATCAATATGAATATTGGCACTTTCACCTTGATATTTATTTTGTTCAAATAGTTTAGAACCTTCGTGTAAAGTATCATCATTAACAAAAGTTACTTTAAAATCTATATTTGTCTTACCCTCAACTGGAAGACCTGGCTCCCCTTCCTCATTTTGGGTGACATCGACGTTACCAACTCCATTTAAAGCTCCCAAAGAACCGTTATATCTTTCTACTCCATCTTGTAAAATTTTAATATTAAATTGATTCAAGAAATCCTGCATATCATTATCAGGTAATTCAGGGTGAGATACATTCGAATGCCCATCAAAACTTACATTTGCCAAGATCTCATTAATATCTAATGTTCCCCCATTTCCCAGTACGAGGGTTTTTTCAAAAGAATCTCCTGGCTTTAAATTGTTTAGTTCAAACATTGCTTCTGCACCTTCACTTGTTGTCAAATTAAGCGTCCCAGCAGCAAACGTATTATCAATTGCTTCCACATCATTAAACGCCGCAAATGAACCTCCACCTACAAGTGCTAATCCTAGTGCTCCCGTTGCAATACCCATACCCATCTTCTTTTTAATGCTCATTTTACTTCCTCCCTAAAAATTTTTTTTATATTGAAGTCCCTACCCAAAGAGACGATCAATCATGAAGTAGTTGATTCTTCTTTGTTTTTCGGATCAATCTCTCGCAATGCCCCTAAGATCGTGAAGAAGGCATAGCCTATCAGGAGTAATCCTGGAATAATAAGCAGTATGGCCGTTCCCATTTGTGAGTTGGAAAAGTCTAAGAAGTAGCCTATATAAGGAACTGTCACACCTGTATATTTAGCAACGACGTTGTCAGCGAGTACTAACTGCTGATCTGGGGCATCGTTGTTATCCCCTTTTGTTTGAAACATTAATGAATCACCTTGTTGCACAACATCAACAATTCTGTGGGTGACGAGTTTGTCTTCCGATTCGGAAAAAGTGATAATGTCACCTTTTTCAAGGTTCGCTGTATCAATTGCGGAGTCTACGGCAATGACTGACCCTGTTTGAAAGGTTGGTTCCATCGAACCCGATAAGACTACCTTAAATTGATGGCCGAAGAGAGTCGGATCCCCGCCTGATGCCCTCGAAATGATGACCAGGAACACCATGGCAATCAGGAGGGTAAACAAGATAACATTGACAGTCATGCTTAAGATTTTTTTTACTTTCACTTGATTCTCTCCCTTCCTTATTACTCCTTAGGGGTTGGTTGTTCTGACTTTTTTTGTTGGTCCTGCTGATTTTCTTGGGTATTTTCTTTTTTCATCTTTTCTTTTGAATCAGCTGCCTGTGCAGCCTTTGGTTGAGGTTCAGATTTTTCTTTCTTCACCTCTGGATTTGGCTCAGGGGATTGTGGAGATTCTGCGTTCTGCTTCTGCTCTTTTTCTGGTAAATCTTTAGGTTCAGCTTCATTACCTTCAATTTCTTCTTCCTTCTTTTGTTGTTTAGCAGGCTCTGTATCAGTTTCTTGCTTTTTATTAGTTGGTTCTTTCTCCTCTAATGAAGATGGTTTCACTGCTTTCTCTTGGGCATGTTCTTTTCTAGCTTCCTTCTCTTTAGATTTTGGCAAGCTATACTCAATCTCTTCACTCCACAGCTCACCTTTACCTGGATGGCCTTTACTATGGTAAGCCTTAAACATGTACTTGCCAGGTGTATCAGCTTCCAAAATCATACGGAAAGTCTCACCAGGATCAAGCATTGGGATTACACCTTCAGCAACCTTCTCTCCCTTTTTTGGGTTTCCTTGTTCAGCAAAGTACACTTCATAAGTAGTTGTTCTTTGCATAACTTCCGAACCATCACCATTTTTTACAATGGCGAACAGTAGATTCTTTTCGGATCCTTGGTCTTTAAACTCCAAGGAGCTTTTATCCCAGTCTTGATCCTGTTCAACATCTGCTTGTATGGAAAAATTCACGGATTCGATATCGTTAAAAGCTGCGTTCGTTGGAACGGACAGAAGCGACTGACCTGATAACGGAGCACTAATAATAGTGACAGTTACTAATAGGAGACTACACTTGCGTTTAAAAGGCTGAAAATGATCCCTGGACCGTCTTTTTCGCATCTCCACACCCCTTTCGCGAAGAACTTTTTGTTCTTTATAACGAATTTATAATTTGAGTATAGGTTGTACGGGATAAAATAGAAAACCGTAAAATCGACGATATTTTCTTTAAAACGAACAAAAATATATAGTTTACTCACTTTAACTAGGAATATCTTAGTTTTACATTCTTTTTAGTGAACGTTTTACTTCTATAAAGAACACAAAGGAAAAACCTTCCACCTCAGGTCATCCATATTATGGATGACCGATGACCTGAGGTGGCAGGTTTTGGCATTAAAAAAAGCGCTACTTGTCGTAGCGCTTTTTCAGCGTATAGATTAGATCGATCAGCTGTAGTCGGAATGCAAGGTTTCCGTTAATGTTGTGAAGGCATCATGATCCCGGATATCCAGCGACTGATCAATTAAACGTTGCAGATTACTTTTTTCAAGTTCATCAATAATCGCTGCTATGTCTGTTTTTTCCTCAATAATGTTCTTAACATCTTCTTTATAATAAGGAGCCGTTATCGAATGTAAATGAGTTAAAAAGTCAGGAAGCGCAATCAAGTCTGCCACAGATACATAAACAATGCGTTTACCTCGTTGAAAAACAAAAATATCAAATACATTATGAACACGCTTACGTTTTCGATCGATAATAATTTCACGCGACTCTTTCGGAATAAATTGATACAGTTCGTCATCAATAAACAGGGAGAAATACTGGTAGGCTAAAACAACTCGTATAAACCGCTTATCTTCCTTAACATAGTATGGTTTTAACATCTTTACATTTAGCATATCACCCACCCCTTTGTATCAGAATATTCAGTATTTTATTCTATTATCTCTCATTTCTTAAAAAATTGAAAGGATTTTGTGTAAGCGGATTCATAAGTATTGTGGTGATTCTATAATTTGTTTATTCCTCATTACAAATAATGTGAAACAACTTTCGTTAAGAATTTTAATATTAGAGGGGTTAATCGTGTATGACTACAAGCGAACGCAAATGATTACGGACGGCTACGCCGATGAGGTATGGTGTACATTGGTGTTCATCAGGATGACTTACCTTAAAGTTATGTATGGCCAGTAGTCCTTCCTTCATAAAATCATCCTTTTTACCTAGCAATCCCATTTCTGAAATAACCTGTAGAACAGCTGATTCAAGCGTACTTTTACTTGTCATTTTATTTATTCTCCTTTAAGTAAAATAAAATCCAGTTATTTATGAATAGGTATTTATATTCATATGTTTCATTATAATAATAAGTTAATTTTTAACAACTATTATCGTTCGTCTTTTTTCTACAAATTCCGCAACAATTAAACTATTCAACAAATTTTTAAAAAATACTGTGTTCTTCCTTGTTTAGATTCATACTTTCCGTTACAATGTCCATTATACAAAAATATATGTTTACTTCAGGTGGACAGGAGTGTGAACAATGAAGAATACCATTACAGTAGGATTATTAGGTTTAGGTACTGTTGGAAGTGGAGTCATTGAGATTCTTAACGACCATAAAGAAAGTATTCAGCATAAAACAGGGTGTGATGTCACCATTACAAAGGTTCTGGTCAATGACTTATCAAAGCCGCGTCATTTACCTAATGAAACGACTCAATTGACGGATCGCTATCAAGATATTACAGAAGACCCTGAAATTGATGTCGTTGTTGAAGTGATGGGGGGAATTGATCACACTTTATCAATCGTGCTTGAAGCAATGGAACAAGGAAAACATATTGTGACAGCCAATAAAGATTTGATTGCTCAGCATGGGGCACAACTTTTTGAAACGAGTCAGCGAAACAGCTGTGATTTATATTATGAAGCAAGTGTTGCCGGAGGGACGCCGATTATTCGGCCGATTCTGGATGGTTTATCTTCAGATCGCATTAGTAAAATGATGGGGATTGTTAATGGAACCACGAATTTCATTTTAGATAAGATGACAAGGGAAGGAGCAGACTTTGAATCAGTATTAAAAGAGGCTCAGGATTTAGGTTTCGCTGAAGCTGATCCAACAGCCGATGTGGATGGACTGGACGCTGCCCGAAAAATGGCGATTCTATCAATCTTAGGTTTTTCCATGCCTTTTAATTTAGAAGACGTTTCTGTAAAGGGAATCCGCGGAACATCCTTATCTGATATAAAATATGCCAAGCAGTTGGGTTATTCTATTAAACTAATAGGAATTGCCGACCATAACGAGAACGGTGCTTCTGTTAGTGTTGAGCCGACGCTGCTTCCTGTTGAACACCCGCTTTCCTCTGTCCATGATGAGTACAATGCAGTCTATGTATATGGGGATGCAGTCGGGGAAACGATGTTTTACGGACCCGGAGCAGGCAAACTCCCCACTGCGACCGCTGTCGTGTCAGATCTAATTGCCGTCATTAAAAATTTACGCCTCGGTGTGTCTGGTACAGCTTATGTACAGCCACAGTTTACAAAACAATTGAAATCCCGGAAAGATCAGCTCACTAAGAAATACATCCGCCTTCATGTCATGGATCAGCCAGGCATGTTAATGGAACTCACAAAGATTTTTGCGCAATACGGAATTTCATTTGACCAAATCATTCAGCGTCAGGCGGATCAGAACGACGAACGTGAACTAATGATGATTACACACCAAGTAAGTGAAGAAGATTTTGATAAAGCTTACCATGAACTGGAAGCTCTGGACACCATTCGATCAATTGATAGCGTGTTTCGAGTAGATGGAGGGAAATGACATGTGGAAAGGATTATTACATCACTACAACGAACTTTTGCCTATTAATGAAAAAACACCGAGCTTGACGTTGCATGAGGGAAACACTCCACTTCTCCCAGTTCCGACGATTTCAGAAAAACTGGGGATCGAAGCCTATGTAAAAATAGAAGGAGCTAACCCGACTGGATCGTTTAAAGACCGAGGGATGGTGCTAGCCATGGCTAAAGCGATTGAAGAAGGGTCGAAAGCCGTTATCTGTGCCTCGACAGGCAATACTTCTGCATCTGCAGCTGCCTTCGCAGCCCGGGCTGGACTGCGGTGCATTGTCGTCATTCCCGACGGTAAAATCGCTGAAGGAAAACTTGCGCAGGCCGTTATGTACGGAGCTGAGATTTTTGCAATAAAAGGAAACTTTGACCAGGCTTTGAAAATAGTCCGAGAGATTGCGGAAAAGGAACCTGTTACGCTTGTCAATTCAGTAAATCCATACAGAATTGAAGGGCAAAAGACAGCTGCTTTTGAAGTTTGTGACACTCTTGGAAAAGCTCCGGATTTTCTCTCTATCCCAGTAGGCAATGCAGGAAATATTACCGCATACTGGCGTGGATTTAAGGAATACCATGAACAACACAGCTATCAGCTTCCGCAAATGATCGGATTTGAAGCAAGTGGATCAGCTGCCATTGTCCGGGACCAAGTGGTTGAGAATCCTGAAACAGTGGCTACAGCAATCAGAATAGGGAATCCGGCAAGCTGGCAGCCGGCTGTTGCAGCAGCGACTGAATCCAATGGAAGTATCAATGAGGTGAGTGATGATGAGATCATCGAGGCCTATCAATGGCTTGCCCAAACTGAGGGGGTCTTCGCAGAGCCTGCCTCCTGTGCTTCGTTGGCTGGCACGATTAAAAAAGTAAACGATGGCACAATCCCTAAAGGGGCAAGCGTCGTTCACGTCCTGACAGGCAATGGATTAAAGGACCCTGTAACAGCGATTGATACAAGCCTGGTGAAACCTACCGTCATCGAAAACGACATCAAACAGTTTTCTGATGCTATCACAGGTGTACACTCATGAACAGCCTTACAATCCGTGTCCCAGCTACTTCCGCCAATCTTGGGCCTGGATTCGATTCGATAGGAATAGCCCTTTCCAAATACGTCACGCTGGAATGTCAGCCAGCTGAACAATGGTCTTTTTCTGTAGCAGAAAAGGATCAGCCTTATATCCCAAGCGACGAAACAAACCTTATTTATAAGTCCGCACTTTTTACAGCTTATCACTACGGGCTCGATGAATTGCCTCCGTGTCACGTATCGATGGTAAATGATGTCCCTGTTGCAAGAGGCCTTGGCAGCTCTTCGACGGCGGTTGTGGCAGGGATTGAACTTGCCAATGCTCTTCTTAATTTGGGACTGGATAAGGATGAGAAGCTGAAAATTGCCTGCAAGATTGAAGGGCACCCTGATAACGTAGCACCGGCTATTTTAGGCGGTGTAGTCATTTCAAGCTACACGGGTGAGGATCTAAATTACGTTCGCTTTACGGAGGGACTGGAGGGACTCTCTTTTGCTACAATTATTCCAAGTTACCACGTGGAAACGGAAAAAGCCCGCTTGGTCCTGCCTGATGCGATGAGTTATAAGTCAGCCGTGCTAGCCAGTGGAACAGCAAACGTGTTAGTGGCCGCTTTAGCTAAACGAGATTGGAATTTAGTTGGTAAAATGATGAATCGTGACCAGTGGCATCAGCCTTATCGCCGTAAACTAATCCCGGATTTCCCTTCCGTTTCAAAAACGCTTGAAGCGAATGGATCCTACGGCAGCTACATTAGCGGGGCTGGCCCGACGATGGTAGGGTTATTTCAAAAATTGACCCCAGCGCTGTGCAAATCATTGGTCCATCAATTCCCCGAACATCATGTAGAGATGTTAACAATAGATACAACAGGATTAGAAACAGCCATACATGTCGATCAGTGATTATTCACTGATCTTATTTTTTAAAAAAATAATTACTTTTTGCAATAATGATAACTAGTTGAATTATATTTCATACCAATGAGAGTGTTTTTTTGAAAAATAATTGCTCATACGAAAAAATTCGAGAAATTCTACTATAAAAATGGTGAATAATTGGATATAATAGAATAACAGAATTCAAAAAGGGGTTAGACGATGATGGCAAAAAAAAGTAAGCAATACGACTATGACTTAAAAGAAGTAAAACGACTAATTGAGGAAACCGGTAAAAACTATAGGGAAATTTCTCAGGAGACCGGGTGTCCCTATGCAAGTGTTGTTTATCATGGCCGAAAAATTCGCGGCCGAGTCAATCGAAGCAAACATGACATCATAACTGAATTACCGCAATCTACTCTTCTCCCATCAGAAGATAAGATTCAGGAGCCAATGCCGTTATTCGATGGTACCACTTTAAACATCTCGAGAAACAATATCCCTATTCATGATGCTGAGCAAGAAGCAGCTAGGATGATTAAAGCGGCCAGAGCTCTCGGGCTGAGCAAAATCAACATCACGATCGAGAAATAAACTAAAAACACCCCTAATCTATACTGAGCATCCCCATTTTGAAATGGAGGATGCTTTTCTGTTACGTCTCTTATTAGTAATTGTAGAAAAATAATGATCTTCTATGTTATTTTAAAATAATGAAAAGAAAGGAAGATCGCATAAATGTTTTATTTATTATTCGCTTGCTTTTTCGTCATTTACTTAATAGCAGGCTATGTTACTCCACTGGAACTCTCTGCTTTTGCAGTGGTGTTATCTGTTGCTCTTATCTGTTCAAACCTATACATGTTCTTCAAAAGCCGAAAAGAAGAAAAAGAGAGATAACAATTCCCACCCCAAGGCATCCAAATACTGGATGACCTGAGGTGGGAATTTTTTGTAACTATGTTAAGATGTTTAACACAATTGGGATGGTAATGATACTCAAAAGTGTTGTTATGAGTGTAATACTGGATACTAGATCGGGTTTTGAGTCAAACTGCACAGCATACATAGTGGTCGTTGCAGCCGATGGCATCGCTGCTGATATAATTAAGACGTTAGCCATTAAATCACTCATTGGCAACAAGGCCGTTAACCCCCAGGCGATTAGAGGTGATCCTACTAGTCGCAATGTGGCTGAATAAGAAATTCTGCCCCATTCCAGATGTTTAACGGTAATATTGGCTAGCTGCATCCCTAACAGGATCATTACAGTTGGGATTGTAGCGTTCCCTACCAGCGAGACACTCGACATTAAATTCTCCGGAATCGAGATAGAAGAAAATTTCATAATCAGAGCAACAGCTACCGCATAAGTTGGGGGCATTTTTAGCACCGTTGCGATGGCCATCCGTATGCCTGCAGATCCCTTTGCTGCATAGTATACGCCAAAAAAGTTCATGACAATCTGCTGTAAAACCATGAAGGAAACAGAATACACAAATCCTTCCTCCCCAAAGGCAAACAGCACAATCGGAGCCCCATAATTCCCTGCATTCATAAATGCTGTAGAGAGGATCATGCCGCTTTCTACCGAAGTATCAAACTTCATAACTTTGGCCGCGATTTTATTTATTAATAGAATTAGAAAGAGCAATAGAATCGAAAATAACAGCATCATCAGATATGCGTTATTGAATTCAGCCTGATAGAACGTTTCAAAGACAAGACACGGGAGCATGATATATAACGCTACCGTAGACAGTGATTTAATTTCAAGGTGCAGAAACTTCTGCAAAATGAATCCTGCTATAAAGACAATGATGACAGGAAGTACAACTTGGAAGAATATCGTCATAGGCTAAGCCTCCAATAAAAAATTTGAACTCTATTAGTTTATCAAAAATCAAGTCATCATACATAATATGCCACCTCAGGTCATCCAATTTATGGATGACCTGAGGTGGCATATTTATCCTTTCTCTAATTATGCAGGATTTTGAGGATAAAAGGCGAATATAACTATGTCTTGGTATAAACTGAAATAGAGAGGATATTGTTATGGCAAACCCGAAACGAATATGGTTTCCTCATGCTAGCTATCACATTACGGCACGCGGGAATCGAAAAGCAGATATTTTCTACGCGGATCAAGATCGCTATTATTATCTGGAGCTCCTTGCCCAGAACAAACAAAGCTACCCCTTCCACCTTCACGCATATTGCCTCATGACCAACCATGTGCATTTGTTAATCGAAACGATTAACCACCCTCCTGGTATCTTTATGAAAGAAATTCATTCCAATTACGCGATGTATTTTAACAAGAAGTATGATTATGCGGGACATCTTTTTCAAGGTCCATACAAGGCGGATCTTCAAGATGATGTGAATGGAATGCTACAAGTCAGCCGTTATATCCACCTGAATCCTTGCCGCGCCAATATTTCGCCCACTCCTGAAGACTATCAGTGGAGCAGCTACACCCATTACATTTCCTCACACCCAACCAACACACTCGTAACGACCTCAAAATTACTTTCCTATTTTAAGACCCAAGCAGAATACGACTGGTTTGTGAAATTACCACTAAAAACCACCTCAAGTCATCCAGAATTTGGATGAACTGAGGTGGTAATTTTACCCTATGAATGGCTATTCTTTGAGCCAGACTTCTCCATTTTTATATTGTACTTGTTCTGGATAGCGAAGATCTGTGACTTCATCTTGAGTTTCCTGAGTCGGTGGTTTAGTAGCCAGCGAGACGATGATATTGGTTATAATCGCCGCACTTGCTCCAAATACCCCGGCTCCTGTATCGATGATTCCTAAAATCGTAAAGCCTCCGTACTTAGATGCGAAGATATAACTTAGCGTAACCGTTAAACCGACGATCATTCCAGCAACTACTCCCGGACCATTCGCGCGTTTCCACCATACCCCAAGGAATAAAGCTGGGAAAAAGGACCCTGAAGCTAAGGCAAATGCCCAGGCTACAATTTGTGTGATGGCTCCTGGCGGATTTAACGCAAGTAAACCTGCACAAACGGTTGCAAGAATAATCGACCATCTTCCTACCGCAAGTCGTTTCTTTTCACTGGCATTAGGATTGATGGACCTGAAATAGATATCGTGTGAAAGGGCTGCTGATATCGCAATCATCAGTCCTCCCGCAGTCGATAACGCCGCAGCCATGGCACCTGCAGCCATTAATCCAACAACAAATATACCTAAGTTCGCAATTTCAGGTGTGGCCATAACCACAATGTCATTGCTGATCATGATCTCTGTCCATTGCAAAATCCCGTCACTATTGCTATCAGCTAATGACAGCTCACCCGTATTGATCCACGGCTGCGTCCAGGCTGGCAGATTGCTCAATGAGGACCCCGCGACCTCTGTCATTAGGATAAATCGGGAAAAAGCAGCGTAGGCTGGCGCAGATAAATAAAGAAGCCCGATAAACAGAAGCGCCCATGCCCCGCTCCAACGTGCAGCTTTCATCGTGGCTACTGTATAAAAGCGAACAATTACATGCGGCAGTCCCGCAGTCCCCGCCATTAATGTAAACATTAACGCTAGAAATTGCCATTTTGTCGCCCCTGTAAAAGGAACAATATATTCAGTAATCCCAAGTTGTTTATCAAGGATTTGCAGCTCCTCAATAATTTGCCCATAAGATAACCAGGGAGCCGGATTCTGAGTCAGTTGCAATGACATGAAAATTACCGGGATCAAATAAGCAACGATCAGGACGAGGTATTGGGCCACCTGGGTCCATGTGATCCCTTTCATACCACCCATAGCAGAATAGAAAGCAATCAGCACAACCCCAATTAAAGTACCTGTCGTTGTGTTCACTTCAAGCAAACGTCCAATAACAACCCCTGATCCAGATAACTGGCCCACTGAATACGTAAAACTGATAATGATAGTAGCGATCGCAGCAATGATTCTAGCAGTATTGCTCCTATAGCGATCTCCGATAAACTCTGGGACCGTGTAACGGCCATATTTACGAAGCTGCGGGGCCAACAAGAAGGTTAAAAGCAAGTAACCGCCTGTCCAGCCCATTATATAGGCAAGTCCATCATAACCGAGGGCCATTACGGTACCGGCCATTCCAATAAAAGAAGCCGCGCTCATCCAGTCTGCGCCGATCGCCATCCCGTTAAATACAGGTGGCACCCCACGACCTGCCACATAAAAGTCTGAAGTAGCGCGCGCTCTGTTAAAAACCGCAATACCGATGTATAAAGAAAAAGTCGCGATTATGAGGATGAGAGATACAATAAACTGTCCATCCACAATATTTTCCCTCCATTAATGATCTTCTGTTCTATTGTTGGTATCAACAAACTCAGGATCAAAGCCAAATTTTTTATCAATCTTGTCGCTCATAACCGCATTTAAAAAAAGCAATATGATGAAAGTCAAAACTGCTCCTTGTGACCCCATATAATAGTGAAAAGGAATGCCCATAACAGTAATGGATGAAAGATCTCGTGCAAAAAATACGATTACGTAAGATGCTAAAAAGCCTATTGTTAAATAAATAAGAATCATGGTTGTTCGATATTTAAAATAAGCCTCTGCTTTAGCTGGATCCATTTTCTTCATCTTTACCACCTCCCTTCAACTAATAAAGGAACGTCAACCACGTAAATTAAAAATAAAGCGAACTGTATCCCAGAAGGGCATAGGAACCATGATTATTTTTACTAAAGCAAA
The DNA here is from genome assembly GCF_029714185.1 of Halobacillus naozhouensis. Lineage (NCBI taxonomy): Bacteria > Bacillati > Bacillota > Bacilli > Caryophanales > Bacillaceae > Halobacillus > Halobacillus naozhouensis. The sequence continues at coordinate 3,038,958 of NZ_CP121671.1, forward strand.
GCTAAACAAGCTAAGTAACGGTACGAGCATAAAGATTATTTTCTTTCTTCTTAATGCAAGTACAACGGAAGCAACTGTAATAAGTGAAAGAATGATAACTGGCAACACGGCTAGTCCCCCTATTTTGTAATCGCTATCATTTTACGCAAAAGAAAAAGAGGTTATGATCCCCTCCTTTAAATTATTTTTTAAATTATTAGAATTTATAGAATATTATGTCTGATATTATTAGACATAAACCGATAAAAGTCAATCATGAAAAAAGTCCTATAAGATCCAAAAACCCCCACCTCAGGTCATCCAATATATGGGTGACCTGAGGTGGGGGTTTTTGGAATTTTATTCACTTTCGGATACGGAATGGATTGCTCTTCCTATGTGGCCGTTATGTTTGTCAAGCGAAGCATGTACTTCTTCTCCTTTTAAAGAGGTTAATAAAGCTAAAATAGCTGGTTTAACTGCACCATATTCATGAAGTACCTGTTCTGCTTTTTTTTCGGAAACACCCGTTGCCTCCATGATGATATGCTTTGAGCGAATTTGCAGTTTTTGATTAGTTGGCTGCAAATCAACCATTAAATTGCTGTACACTTTTCCTTGTTGAATCATGGTACCCGTCGACAGCATATTTAAGATTAACTTTTGTGCTGTTCCAGCCTTTAAGCGGGTCGAACCTGTGAGTATCTCTGGTCCTACCTCCGCAACCATCGTTAAATCTGCAGCCTCCTCCATATCTGATCCCAGAGAGCACACAATTGCCAGTACAAGTGCGCCATGGTCCTTAGCCTCTTTCATAGCTCCAATCGTATAAGGAGTCCGGCCACTCGCAGCAATACCTACGACTACATCCTGTTGATTAACGTTCTTCGCTTTAATGTCCAATCGGCCTTGTTCTACATCATCTTCTGCTCCTTCAAACGCACTTGTAATGGCTGCGGGGCCGCCAGCAATAAGTGCCTGAACATGTTCAGGATCTGCACTGAATGTAGGAGGACATTCTGAAGCATCAAGAACGCCGAGTCGCCCACTTGTGCCCGCTCCCACGTAAATCAAGCGCCCCCCTAACGACATCCGTTCGGTAATCCTGTCGATGGCGGTGGCAATCTGGGTGAGGATCTTTCCAATAGCTTGTGGTACATCACGGTCCTCCTTGTTCATTAACTTCACGATTTGCAAACTGCTAGCTTGATCAATCGTCAATGTACTCGCGTTTCTTTGCTCTGTAGAAATTTCCTTTATATTCATAGACAAATCCCTCTCTTATTCAATAATGCAGTGTGAAATATCCAAAACTACCGCCTTCCCTTTTTCCCAGCCAGTGAACAAGCCCCCATATATGCAGGCCGGGCAAGACGTTTCACCTCACGAAACGGGCAGGTAATTTTTTTAGTAAAAGCAGAAAAAAACCGTTCACTGCTTAGCAATACATTCCCTGCGACTACAAGTACGGCCTCTCCATCAAGCTCCATCCTGTCGTAGAGCTGCTCTACCTGTCCGGCAAGTCTACAAGCACCTTCCTGCAGCAGCAGCCATGCCTCCTGATCTCCCTTTATCGCCAATTGATCGATATATTCAGCAATAGCAGCGACACCTGATTTGCTCTGCGCATAAAACCATCCCTTTACCTCATTTACATCGCGAGCGTCCATATAGGCCATCATTTTTTCGCAAAAAGGTGTTCGGTTCAGGTCCATTTCAAGAGTATACAGCACACGTTGAACAGCAGACCTGCCAAGATCGTATCCCCCTCCTTCATCTCCAAGTAAGTGACCCCAGCCTCCTCTGATAAACAGCCTTTGGTTTTTCTTACCTGCATGGATCGTTCCCGTTCCTGAAATCGTAAGAATTCCCTCTTGATCGGGTAAACCAGCTTCATAAGCGAGCTCGGCATCACTGATGACATCTATTATCGGATTATTCCGCCACGTCCTCGGCAGCGTGAGTCTCTTTTTCAAAGTTTGATAGCCGGCCATACCGATGACGATATGCTGGATAGGCTGCTTCGATGCTTCCCTGCATGCTTCCATAACCACTTCAATATGCTTAAATGCTTTTTGCTCATCAATCAAGGGATTCCCATAACCTGAGTCAAAGGTAAAAAGCACCTCTTCTTCATCACTGATCAGCGCGCCTTTCGTTGCTGTTCCACCAGCGTCTATCCCAATAATCACTGATGTATCCCTTTGCAATGTTGAAGCCGCTTTTGTCTCATTACAGTTATTCGGGCTCTTTTTTTCATGAAAAACGCCTCCCACAGTATAATATTTCATATAATATAAAATTTTATTGAAATTTAATTTCATTATAGCATATACTTATTCTATGATGTAAGCGTTTTTATTTGCTAATATGTTTACAGGACTTCAGAATGAACAACTACAACAAACTGCAAATTTAGACTTTAGGAGGAATGGTCGTGGCCTACATATCCGGCGGACTCGCTATGTTAAGAAGTGTGGTAAACAGCCTCCCCACTTCTGAGCAAAAAATTGCCAACTACATTTTGTCTACCCCAGAAACTGTCGTAACAATGACCGTCAAACAGTTAGCTGAAGGCAGTAAGACAAGCTCCGCTGCTGTTATACGTTTATGTAAATCACTCGATTTAAAAGGATTTCAGGAACTAAAAATGAGAATTGCCGGGGATGTGCAAAAGCAATCCTCAGCAGAATACAGGGATATAAATGAGGGAGAGTCTGTTCACCACATCATCGGGCAAATGACACAGAATGGGATTCAAATTATAAAGGAAACCGAGGAAATGCTGCGCCTTGAAGATGTAGAAGAAGCTGTGGCAACCATTCATGAAGCAGGGTCCATTCACCTGTTTGGAATTGGTGCATCCGGTCTTGTGGCGGCAGATGGCCAACAGAAATTCCTGCGTGCCGGACGATATGCCTTTTGTTTACAGGACCCGCACATGGCCTATACTACACTATCCAATGTGAAAGAAAATGACGTCGCGATTGCTGTTTCATTTTCAGGGGAGACGAACGAGGTCATTCAATACTTGCGTCTGGCCAAAAAGAATGGCATGAAAACGATCAGCATTACTAAATATGGATCCTCAACAATATCCCAACTTGCTGAGATCCCTCTCTACACATCCGCAACTCAGGAGGCGATGATCCGAAGTGCTGCAACGAGTTCCAGGCTCGCCCAGCTTCACGTAGTGGATATTTTATTTATGAGCTATGTATCCAATTACTATGAAGAAGTCGTAGAATCCCTCGACCGCTCCCGAGCAGCAATAGACGAACAAAAATAAAATATATAACATGGAAAAAAACACCACCTCAGGTCATCCAATTTTTGGATGATCTGAGGTGGTTAATTTAGGTAATTTATTTGTGAAAGTCTGGGTGGGTGCCTTTGCCTTTTTTTACATGAATTCGGGCGACCATTGGGTCATGGTCACTGGCACGTCCAGTCGCTTCAGAAAAGTCAGCGTTAATATGAAGGGCATCAATTGCTGTATCTTTTACTAAATGGTCACTTACAAGAATGTGATCAAGGACTTGCGAATTCCCTTGATAAATATAGGAATAGCGATCTTCAGTCGGAAGTTGTTTAACCATATTAGTAAGATCGTCGCCCGCAAGTGTCTGTAGTGGATTTGAGAATACGAAATCATTCAGATCGCCTAGCACAACAACGTTTTCCCGCTTCACTTCTTCATCGATCTCTTCAACAAAGTCGTTAACAACTTCAGCCTGTTCGATACGCTGCTCTTCACTGCCGAGGACAACAGGATGTTCTGCTCCGAACAATGCACCATCACCGCCTTTTGAATTGAAGTGATTGGCAATCACGATCACTTTTTCACCATTAAACTTGAATTCTGCAGCCAGCGGCTTACGAGAATCATCAAACGCGTCATTCATTGGATCAATACGACCCGGGTTTAATGTCAAGCCATTCTCGTTCACATCAACAGCTTTGACCGCGTCGCCCTTCGGCTTATCAGTCAACGATACTCGCTCAGGATTATAAAGGAATCCGACACGAATATTCCCTCCTGGCTGACCGCCATCCATTTTATCAACCGGGTTAATGTTAATGAACTTATAACTTGGCCCTCCTGCTGCTTCAATTGCGTCAATCAGCGCTTGATAGCTTTCATCCGCAGCGATTGTTCCATCATCCTTCGGTCCATTATTATCCTGAATCTCAGTCAGCCCGACAATATCAGGACTGTTTAAATTCTTCACTAATGCCCCGCCTAAACGCGCTGCCTTCTCCGGATCACTTGCAGCGGAAAAGTTCTCAACGTTATAGCCAGCCACAGTCAGCTTCTGTTTCGAACTCTTAAGCTCTGTCACTTCTCGCTCTGTTCCACCATCCATCAATTCAGGGAAATCTCCCGTCGGACGAATCTTGAAGTTACTGTAATCATAGCTGACCACACCCGTGATCATTTCAGTAAAGTAATCCCCAGTAACTGCATTAATTCCAAGTCCGTCCACATCAATCAATAGACGCTCAGGATTATAATCATCCGGTGAAATCAACAAACCACCAGCACGTGTAAACAGCTGATCCTCACTTGTTTCACCGTACACTGCAAGCTCCTCATATTTTACCGGAGCCGCAACCGTAGCATCCTTAATCCCAATTAACATTCCTTCAAGACTTTCATAAAAATCCAAGCCATCTTCTTTTGCATCGAATGACTCCATGCCATCATTTTCAATCACTTCCGTAGGCTGCTGACGGTCAACGCCTAACACAACCGGGTTCGGAAGATCGGCTCCACCCTCAAGAACGCTAACTTCTGAAGCACTAATTTGTGTTGTTAATAAATCTTCTGCATCTGAATAGCCTTCTTCACGCCATTCAATCACTTCGCCAGCTACCTCAACATGTTCGCCTACTTCTGCTGTACCTGAGCGATCATACACATAGATCCCTTCAGATGTAGCCACATTGTTATCAGGATTAAGACTTTGCATGTAAAAACCATTTGGTCCCTCAAGTTTGGTGACGACGCCTTCTACACTTTTAACGACATTTCCTTCGTATGGGGAGGTATGACTCGCCCCCTGAATGTCATGAATTTCTACATCATCCAACGGTTTTAAAATCGTGTAATCAAAGGTGGCCACTGGACTTGCTACACCAGTTTCTTTTACAACAACCGCTTTTAGGGTTGTGTCCTGATTAATTGTGATTGGCTCCGTGTACTCTTGGCTGCTGGCAGTAGGTTTCGAACCATCTGCCGTATAATGGATTGTTGCGTTTGACTGAGCTGTATAAAGCTCTACTTTTTCCCCTTTTACCAGAGAACCTGAAGATGGATTTGCCTGAACAGCAAACACTTCTTTGACAATATCACGCTCGTTACGAGGGATAAGTTTGTATTCATTATAGCTGTAATTTACAACTCCAAAGATCTGTTCATACGTTTCTCCAACTTCCAGAGCATTCTCATCATTTGGGGTAACCGTAAATGTTCCTGAGGCATCCTGCACCGTGAAATCTCCGAAACTATTTTTGGATAGTACTTCTACTCCGCTCACCTGCACGAATTCTCCCTCAATTACTTCCCCTTTACCTTTAGAAAATTGCTGTGAAGTTACTTTTTGTGGAGCAGGAATACCTGCCTCCGTCGTTACGACTTCTACATTCGCTGACGAAGCAAGAATTTGCTGCATTCCATAATAATCAGAGAACTCACCTGTGGCGATCACTTCATCGCCTGCTTCTGCTGATAAACCAGGGACACGAACAATAATACCCCCCGTTTCATCCTGAATGTAAAGGTTCGTTTGACCGCCTGCTTCAAAAGCAGCTGTCGCAATCCCCTTCACTTTAACCGTTGATCCAGGTTCACTCGCCCGTGCCTCTTTAATGGATTGAACTTCTACGTCAGGAACATCCGGCATTTGATAGCTTCCTAGGTACTCTTTCGTATCTTTAGCATAGCTGTCCCATTCTTCTGCGGTTTCAAAGCCGTCTTCTAAATTTGTGTCTCCGGCAGTCACGGATTCCTTACGAATAAGGGTGACATCACCAGCAAACGATTCTTCACTGCCGATTTGACCGATAGAATCAACAACTACACCGTCTTTTTTCAGGACTACAGGATCATTTCCATTAAAATTTATTGCTGAATTGTTTGTAGCATCCGCACTCGCTAAAATCTCTTCATCTGCACGACTATTGGCCGCAACGAAAACTTCACCGCTGGAGAGCGTTCCTGACAATTCGAAGGTACCTGTGGGTTCCAGAGACCCGTTCGCATACATTTCAATTGTGTAGGCAGATAAATCTATTGAACTGCCTGTTCCGTTATAGATTTCAACCGCTTTATTATAACTGCTGCCTTCTATGTATTCTGAGATAAATAAATCGCTCGGTGCTTCCGCAGCATAACTTTGTGGTACCGCACTTATAAATGGACCTAACGCCAATACGGCGGCCAGACCAGTAACGACCGTCTTTTTAATACTCATTTCATTCCTCCTAAATATGTCATATAAATCTATCAATCTTCCCCAAGTATAAAAGATAAACTACTCACACATTTATCTTTTTTGTAAAATTTTCAAATTGAATCAATAGACACAACATAAGACGTCTGACCACTAGAACCATTCCCCCTAATTACATCCAATTTATGGATGACATGAGGTGGAATATACTTCCACCTCATGTCATCTGCCCAATCAGAATAATGGAATTTACCTCTGAAGCTCCGTAAAATAAGAAACGTATGATATTAATAATGAGGTGATAAATATGAAAATAGAGATTTGGTCGGACTTTGTTTGTCCCTTTTGTTATATTGGTAAGTGTCGCCTAGAGGAAGCGTTATCACAGATAGGTGCAGGAGAGCAAACTGAGGTCGCTTACAAGAGCTTTGAACTTGATCCCCAAGCGGAGAAAAACACAGGAATGACTAACGCTGAAAAGCTTGCAGCCAAGTATGGCAAGAGTCTTGAAGAAGCAAAGCAGATGAACAAAAACATGGAACAGCAAGCCTCAAGTGTGGGGCTAAAATACAATTTGGACACAGCAGTTCCTACTAATACATTTGACGCTCACCGCTTGGCTAAATTCGCAGAGAGTAAAGGAGTCGGTAAAGAAGCGACAGAACAGTTCTTCCAAGCTGTTCTCACGGATGGAAAGGACGTTGGTGATCACGATACACTTATCGAACTTGCAGAACACATAGGGCTTGACCGAGCTGAAGTCCATGATGTACTGGCTGGTGAGCAATTCGGGGAACTTGTTCGTGCGGAAGAAGCAGAAGCAAGGGAAATCGGCGTTCAAGGAGTTCCTTTCTTCGTCATTAACCGTAAGTATGCCATTTCTGGCGCCCAACCTACTGAAGTTTTTGTACAAAACTTACAAAAGATTATGGAAGAAGAACAACAATCCCCTTCTCTCCAAAATTTAACAAATAAAATCCAAGGAGAAGCCTGCACTGACGAAAACTGTGATGTTCCACCAAACAACAGCTAACACCAATTTGTTCCACCTCAGGTCATCCAGAATCTGGATGACCTGAGGTGGAAGTTTCTTTATATTATCGTAAGCTGGCGCGGTTGCGTCGGTATTCTTTTCTGGCAGGTGCTGTTTGGTGCAGCCTTATTTCTTCACTCGTTTCGGGGATAACCTGTGGAACTGGGGTCGGTTTTCCTTCTGAATCTACAGCAACCATCGTAAGAAATGACTCCGTTGTTAACATTTTCTCGCCATTTAATAAATCATCAGCAAATACCTTTACGTACACTTCCATTGAGGACTTCCCCGTTGAGGTGACACACGCTTCAAGTGTCAGCGCATCCCCTACTTTAGCAGAAGATAAGAAATCTACTGAATCAATTGAGGCCGTGACGACCACACAGTTACTATGTTTCATCGCAGTTAATGCAGCAATTTCATCGATATAAGCAAGCACTTTTCCTCCAAAAATCGTATCCAGATGATTGGTGTCTGGAGGCAGAACCAACCGTGTCTGTGTCATTTTTGAAACTTGCACTGGCAAAGCATTATCCATTTCCTTTTCCCCTCTTTCTGATCCATACGCATCTATGTACGCTGATTTTGACAAACCGTAGTAAACCACTTTCGAGCCATACGCAACAAAAAAACACCTTCCTAACGAAGATGTGAATTGTGTGCAGTCAAAATGGATCAGCAAGAAAAAGCTGATATCTCATTACGTAACACCCTCCTATCTCCCGTAGGAAAAAACATGTTCTTCTTTATGGCAGGTCTCCTGGCTAAGAATCAGCAGCTCTTTCTCCTTCCCGTTTCTAGTAGAAACAGTGGAATTTAGAAAGGCCTCCTCCTTACAGTGGCGGGACCGCGTTGGATTTGCACCAATCTTCCCATTTTCAGCTTCAATACGAAGCCACCATAAAGCCTATTCAGTTTTTTCGAGGGCCCTTGCCCTCTTTCTTTACTATTGATTAGAACAGGCCAGTTGTCAATTGATTTATGTATTGGTTATGTCAGAAGGTTTAGAAAAGATAGATCACAAAAAAGTAAAAGCCTAAAGTGGAGTCATCTAGGAGCCTACAATCTTACTATTGACCTTAAAAGGAAAGCGATAGCAAACGTTCCATTTAACCGCGCCATTGTGACCGCCATTTATGTAGATGCCAATGGAAAAGTCACTAAATAAAGGTTTGCAATAACACCCCTGTCCCAGTTCACTAACATGAGGCAGGGGTTGGTTTTTTACATCTATCGTACCCATTTCACGATCATTTTTATAAGGAAATAGCCAACACAAAAGGCTAAAAACCCAAGTACACTTATAGCAGCATCGTTAAACTCCATAGCTCCCCTGCCTGTAATCTTTTGCTGGATTTCCACAGCCAGCACAAAAACGAGAACCATAGATAGGGTGAACAAAAATGAAATAGCCGTAATGCTCCATTTAGCAAGCGCATGAAACAGGATGTCCACGAAGATCAACCCTATGATCCCCAGTATTCCAATAATCCAGAAATGGAGCTCCTTATCAGTTAGATTCCACCCAAATGACTGGGATAATCTTAAAAACAGATCGTGAAACATATTAACAATTTCAGCTAATAGTATAATCATTTCTTTCATAAACCAGCCTCCTTCCCCCTAATCATGGTAGCACACCCAAGCATCCCTCCCCCACCTCAGGTCATCCAATAAATGGATGACCAAATGGATGACCTGAGGTGGGGGTTTTTTCCAATCTTTCACTCATCACTTTTACAAGATTCGCCATTCCAAGTATAATAGATAATTAGTTCAATGCTATTTTACATTAATTGAGGTGGAGTTATGGGACGTAAAGAAATGAAGAAAAGGAAAAGAAAAAAGGGCCGCTGGTGGAAAATTGCCCTTCTCATTATTGTGCTCCTGCTCGTTGGGGGAGGCGTCTATGCATTCACGATTTTCAACAACGTTAAACAAACAGTTAATAGCAAACTTCACGAAGGCGTACCTTCTATAGATACAGAGATGACGGATAAAAAAGTCGATAATAAAGAACCCATCAACATCCTTTTGCTTGGTGTAGATGAGCGTGAAAATGATCAAGGACGTTCCGATACGATGATTGTGATGACCCTTGACCCAGCTAATGATCAAATGCAATTGGTTAGTATCCCCCGTGATACAAAAGTAAAAATTGCAGGGGATGGTCGTGTAACTCGGATTAATCATGCTTACGCTTATGGTGGAAGTGACATGGCCGTTAAGACCGTTGAAAACTTCCTTGATATCCATATTGATTATTATGTAACGATGAACATGGAAGGCCTGGCACAGCTAGTCAATGCCGTAAATGGCATTACTGTCCATAATGATATGGCCTTTACGCAGGACGGCTTCCAATTTCCAAAAGGCCAATTGCACCTCTCCGGCGAAGAAGCCCTAGCCTATGTGCGTATGCGTAAAGAAGACCCTAAAGGAGACCTTGGACGTAATCAACGACAGCGCCAGGTGATTCAGGGAGTCATTGATAAAGCTGCTGGATTAAATATGATCAATCAAATTGATGAAGTGATGAATGTATTAGGGAACAATATGAAAACAAATATGGAATTTAGCGATATGCGCCGGCTCGCCATGAATTATAGCAGCGCGCGTAAAAACATCTCTACTTACCAAATGTCTGGGAACCCAATTACTAGTTCTGGCATGTATCTAATAGAAATGCCTCAGCAGGAAATTCAAAAAACACACGACTTGATCGTCAATTTTGGATCTTAAATAGAGAAACCGTGTTCCTACTATAGTAGGAACACGGTTTCTCTATTTATTTTAATTGTTAATTTTAACTACCTCAAGTCATCCAAAAAATGGATGAACTGAGGTAGGGATTAGTGGATTAGATCTATACATACTTAACAAATTTTTATTCGTTAAATAACTTCAGCCCGTACCCCTCAAGAATCCTTTTTGGAACAAAGAAGCGTGCCGTTTTCAGTGGGTCAACAATTTGGCTTACCTGAACCTCGCCAGCCGCACTCATGAGCATCGTAAATTCAGCTAAGGTTAGATCTGTTTGTGGCTGCAATAGATCAATCATATTTTCTACCGCAAGATCCGCAGCCTCATCTAAACTTTCTCTAGAAACAAGTGATGCTGCACCTGCTTCATTTTCGATATAAGGATAATCAATCGAGTACCCCTTAATCACGTCTAATGTCAAAGTCACTTTCGCCGGAATTTCAACACCTGAGACACATACCTCACCGTCACCCATGGCCGCATGTACATCTCCTAATGAAAAAAGTCCGCCTTCCTGAAAAATAGGAAAATAAAGCGTTGCACCGGTAGTCACAAGCTTTGTATCCATGTTTCCACCATGAGCTCCTGGCGTCCCGCATGAGACACCTTCGTTTTCTGGAGCAACTCCAATCACGCCAATCATCGGTTGCAAAGGAAGAGTAACTTTATCATCAAATACCACTTCATTATCCTTTACTTCAACCATTTTAATTTGAAAATCATCTATTCGGTGTCCCATAACACCAAGTTTTGGACCTGTCGCCATCACACCTTTTTCGCCAAGCTCAATGTTATCTATTCTTACTTGCAAAATATCTCCTGCCTGAGCACCTTCCACATAGACCGGTCCAGTTGCCGGGTTAATTCGCTCCCAGTCAATACTCGTAAAAGTTGCATCCTCGGTTTGTATTTGATTCTCAAAACAATCATACGTATCCATGACTACCTGCTCACCAGCTTGAACCTTCAAAGCTGGTTTATTCTCCTTTCTCATCACATACACATAAGAATCTTTTGCCAACATCTGTACCATGACTTTCACCCTCTCCATTCCGTTAATCCCCATTTTAGCAGAATAAACAGGCAACTGAGGAAAAATTCCATAAAAAACCACCTCAGGTCATCCAATTTATGGATGACCTGAGGTGGGAATAAGTGGAACACACACCATAAGTGTTGTCATTATGTTCATCTTTAAACTAGTCTAAACCTAAACAAACATATACTTAAGTTTGTCGTTTCAAGCCCCTGCTTTTTTTCAATCCTCTACTGTTGTTCAAGAAAATTGCTGCAATGATTAGGACGACACCGAGCCATTGCAAAGCCGTGATCGACTCGGAGAGAATGAGGTTTGCCGAGACGAGAGCGACAGGAAGTTCAACCGCACTTAGCACATTAGCTAATCCATCTGATAAGTTTGGAGCGCCGAACGCAAAGAACAAGGGCGGGATAATAGCACCAAAAAAAGCAACTCCTCCCCCGACGATCCACAAATCTAAATCTCCAAATGGTAATGAAGGAATATCTTTCATAAAAGTAATGACAACTAAAATCAGCGAACCAGTCACCATGATTGCACTTCGAACCCAGGAAACAACCTCAACAGCAATTTGACCGCTAACAAATATAAATCCAGCATACGAAATTGCTGATAACATGCCAAAAACAAGGCCTATAGCAGGAAGTTTGATTACACTAGTGGTAAGAATATTGGAAGCAAAAAAAACACCAATCAATGTTACCGCTATTGAACAAATAGCGAGCAATGTTGGTTTCCTGCGATTGAATACCCATTCAAAGAAGATACCAATCCAGACAAATTGAAACAATAAAATAATAGCTAATGATGCAGAAAGATAATGGATTGCTCCATAATAAAAGATACTCGTTAACCCAACAAAGCTCCCCATCGCCATAATTTTAAACACCGATTTTGGATTTAAGCTTGTTGCCTTGGCACGAATGAGAAATACCATCCCCCATAGAACCACGAAAGCGATAAACATTTGGATGATGTTTATATCGCCAAGTGAATAGCCACTTCTGAACCCCAGCTTTACAAAGATAGGAGTAAACCCAAAGCTCCCTGCCCCTAACAACACAAATAATATCCCTTTATTCCTAGACATCCGTAACAACGCTCCTCCCATAACCCCCCATTTTATCATAAAAGATCCGAACCCCATGTAAAAAATATCCACCTCAGGTCATCCAAATAATGGATGACCTGAGGTGGATATTTTTCTCAGTTATGTTTAAGTTGTTTCATGGATAGGGTACTTAGATAATATAGTTTACATCAATCATGCTAACCAATTTTTATGTACATACAATTCATTATTCAATCACAATACCAGTAAACCCTTGCGACAACCAAACCAGGAAATGATGACTCTTAAACTTTAGTTGAAGGTCGTTCTGTCCATAAGCCACAACATCATTAAAGGAGGCCTATATAATGGCGACAAATAATCGTGCTGTAGCCTATAACGGTGAAGGAAGCGTTGTAGTAAAGGATATTGATTTTCCAGAGTTAGTTTTAAGAGATGGTCCTGGTGTTAATCCAGCTAATGTGGGACGCAAATGTGAACATGGGGTGATTCTGAAAGTAGTATCAACAAATATTTGCGGAAGCGACCAGCACATGGTTCGGGGACGCACTACAGCGCCAGAAGGATTAGTCCTTGGTCATGAAATTACTGGTGAAGTCATTGAAACGGGAAGAGACGTTGAATTTGTACACAAAGGAGATCTTGTTTCCGTTCCCTTTAATATTGCCTGCGGACGCTGTGTTAACTGTATTGAAGGAAAAACACATATTTGCCTTAACGTAAATCCAGACCGTCCTGGTTCCGCTTACGGGTATGTCGACATGGGCGGCTGGGTCGGCGGACAAGCCGAATACGTAATGGTTCCCTATGCAGACTTCCAGGTGTTGAAATTTCCTGATAAAGACCAGGCAATGGAGAAAATGCTTGACCTGACAATGCTCTCTGATATCTTCCCAACTGGTTTTCACGGGGTGTATTCAGCGGGCGTCCAAATAGGCTCAACTGTTTATTGCAGGAGCAGGACCCGTCGGATTAGCCGCTGCCCACTCAGCACAGCTCCTGGGCGCATCAGTCGTCATCGTCGGCGACTTAATTGAGGAACGACTTGAGCAGGCACGCAGTTTCGGTTGTGAAACGATTAATATTAGTAAGCATGACAATATTTCCGAACAAATCGAACAAATTTTAGGAGTGCCCGAAGTCGATGCTGCAGTGGATTGCGTTGGATTTGAAGCGCATGGACATAGTCATGAGGAAGCACCTGCCGTTGTCTTGAACTCTATTATGGAAGCCACAAAAGCAGGCGGAGGACTGGGAATCCCCGGTCTATATGTCACAGAAGATCCAGGAGCCTCAGACGAGGACGCACGCCAAGGTGCATTGAAACTCAATTTTGGCTTAGGATGGGCAAAAGCTCAATCCTTTGTAACCGGACAAACTCCCGTCATGCGTTATCACCGAGAATTGATGCAAGCTATCTTAAACGGCAAGGCAGACATTGCTAAAGCTGTTAATGCTACGGTCATCGGACTTGAAGACGCGCCGAAAGGATACAGTGAATTCGACAGTGGAGTCCCAAGAAAATTTGTCCTCGATCCCCATGGATTACTAAGAAACTAACAAAAAACCTCCTTCGCCTGTAATTTGGCGAGGGAGGTTTTACTTACATGAATTACCACCTCAGGTCTTACATTCATTTCCATTACAAAATTGGCTCAAAGTGATGGAGGTGTGATTTCCAAAGGTGGCCATTACGATGTACATACACAACTGCTTCTTCAAACGTACCTGGGGAAAATTGTGCCGGCAATTCTGCTGGCATCCTTTCCTCCCCGCTAAGCAGTTCATACACAAATTCATTTCGGGAGTTCGCTGATTTTAATTCAAACGTACTATCGTTACGATCCATCCCTAATAAGATTTTTAATAAAGCAATGGTAAACATTCGCTCCGTGGACATCTCATTAGGGAACAAGTCAAGTAATTTTTGTAGATCAAAATACCTTTCCCTTTCAATATACAGTGGGATTAATTGCGAGCGTATGCCTTGATTATCATTAGGATTAAGTTCGATCAGATCTTCATAAGAGTCAATGGCATTATTCTGTTCACCCTTTTCTTCATATAACTCTGCCAAAAACTCGATTGCTCGCAAAAATGGTCGCGCCTCTATGACTTGCCAAAGGATAGCATCTTCTCCATCGTCCCACTCTCCCAAACGACGATAACCAGTATCAACGGCTTCTAACACAAATATGAGTTTTTCTGCCATAACGTTTGTAAACTCTGCTCTTAAAGCAAGTCCATCTATATTATTCTCATCCAACGACAATGCTTCATTTACTAGCCTTCTTTTCTCTTCCTTATCTTCTGTTTCATAAGCTTCGTATGCCTTAATCTGTGCAAGTTCTGTATCATTTGCAGGAACAAACGGATCATTCCTATGATGATTCATATTAATATCATCGATCGAATCGAAATTCATTTGTTCTACCTTTTTATTCAGTTCATATGTGCTTCTTTCAACGCCTATTTGAACACCAGGAGCATAGTAATGAAACACCGGTCCTTCATTAAAGCCCTCATAACTCATAATCAGTTCGGAAAAGAATTCTTCTAATTCCTGGTGCCGTTTAGAAATACTGTTTGGGCTGATCCCATATTTTTCGGCCACACCTTTTTGCGTAACCATTCGCCCTCCCCCTAAAGAAGGGACATCATAGAAAAAGTATTCAAGGGTTGCTGCAAATACCGCCGGTTTTCTTATAATCGGATCCTGTTCCTCGCAAAACCTCAGCCATAAGCCTTTCAGTGTTAAATAGGCTTCAAGCTGCTGGTCAGTTACATCTACATGTTTATCAAGAAGCATAATTACTTCATTTTGCTGAAGCGTTAAATCCCAGTCATCTTCTAAAGACTCGACATCTTCCATATAAAGCCACTTAGGGAATTGATCTAGAAAAGTGTGATGTAAGTAGCCACTAAGCTCAACAGCCTTTGATTGTGCGTTGAACTCTGCTTCTACTCCAGAAATAAAATAATCATAACCTGATTTTGTATTTGGCAGTGCAAGAGGTATAAAATTATAAAAACTTCCCCAATTCATTAAAATGCCCATGTAATATGGGAAATCTTGAAGATCTTCGTTGTCCAGTGGAATTCGTTCTCTTCCTACTTTGAATTGTCCTCCATTTAGGGCATCTTCAACATATACAAATTCATCAGAATCTTCTTCTAAAAGGCGAAAGACACTCGGACATGAAGATCCCCAAGTCTCAAGAGCCTTCGTTGTAGCTGGCCGAAGCATTGATTTCTTCTTTTGTTTAAAAAAGTGTTGAAATACAGTTTGTCCATCAGTCTGGGGCACGAATAGTCCTTTATAAAGAAGGTGAACAAAGTGTTCAATCTCTTCTTCTTGAGATGAAGCTTTCGTGGAGGGGAATAAATGAGGGTAATTATCATACATGTAATCCTGAAACTGAAGTAAATAACGGTCCAATTCCTCTTCAACTTTTTTCGAAGGGAATTCAATGACGTTCGTTTTCCCGTGACACTTTTTATATTTCTTGCCACTTCCGCAAGGACATGGATCATTTCTACCGACCTTCTCCATATAAAATCTCCTCTCTTACAATACTCTATCATCTATTATATAGGTTTTTTTCAAGTAAGGAAAAACAATAAAACCCATACATTTACAAATATAACCACCTCAGGTCATCCAATATTTGGATGACCTGAGGTGGAAGATTAATCCATTATTTTGTTCTGTAATATTGATAAAGAGCTTGGGTTCCGCTGTTGGCGTAGCCGTCCGCTGAAATTCGATCATACAATTGTTTGGCGAGTTTTAATCCAGGGAGGTCGATTTCCATTTTTTCTGCGGATTCAATTGCGATTTTCATATCTTTAATAAAATGCTTAATGTAAAATCCTGGCTCCAAATCACCTTTGATGACCCGAGGAGTGAGGTTACTTAATGACCAACTTCCTGCAGCGCCCCCGCTAATACTCTCAAGTACAGTGGATGGATCAAGTCCCGCAGCCTCAGCATAGATCAATGCTTCGGATACACCCATCATATTTGAAGCAATAGCTATCTGATTGCACATTTTTGTAAATTGGCCAGCCCCTGCAGGCCCTTGCAACACGATTTGATCTCCTAATATGTTCAGAATAGGCTGAATGTATTCCAGTGCCTTCTCTTCCCCTCCGACCATAATCGAAAGTGTTCCTTGCTTCGCTCCAACATCACCACCCGACACCGGGGCGTCCAAAGCAAGTGAACCGCGTTCCCCAGCTGTTTGATTAATTTTCTTCGCAAGGTCCGGAGAGGATGTCGTCAAATCAATCAAATAGGTCCCTGCAGCAGCGTGTTCAAGGATCCCGTTCTCTCCATAATAAACCCCTTCTACATCTGACGGATAGCCGACCATTGTAAATATAATGTCTGATTCCATAGTCAAACTTCTAACATTATCCTGCCAGTGGGCACCTTTCTCAATCAACTCTTCCGCCTTCGAAGGTGTCCGAGTATATACATTTACTTGATAACCCTCATCCAGCAAGCGGTTTACCATACTTTTCCCCATAACCCCTGTACCGATCCAGCCGATTCTAGCATTCTTCAATTCTTTCATTTCCAATCCTCCCTTTGCTTTTATGTAATAAAAAGGCAAGACTCTTCTTCTGAGTCCTGCCTGTCCACTTGTTATTTAAGACTTCTGGTAATTTAAATCCCAGGTCACCCCAAAACGGTCCTTTACCTTGGCAAACGTCGCCCCCCAGAATGTATCCTGAAGCTCCATATGCACTGTACCGCCTTCACTCAAACGGTTATAAACTGTATTGATTTCATCTTCATGATCTAGCTCTAACGCTAAGGAGATCAGGTTACCTGCTTCAGAAGTGCTTCCCGGAAACGTATCGGAAACCATAAAGAAAAGTCCGTCTTTTGTAAAACGGGCATGCATAATTCTGTCATCCGCTTCAGGAGGTGTATCAAAATCAGCCTCCCCAAATGTTTGAACATCTGTTATTTCACCTTCAAAAACACTTTTGTAAAAGTCCAGCGCCTCTTTTGCATTTCCGTTAAACGTAAAGTAAGGATTAGCTTGTTTTTGCATTCAATTATCGCTCCTTTTTACTTTATTTTATCATAATTAAAGGGAAGGCAAACCTTCCCTCTACGAACTGTACTCCTTAATCATGTCATGTGTCTTCTTCACTTCAGACTGCGGCACTTGCAGATAGTAAATATCGTTGATTCTGGTGCCCTGCCCAGTCATCTGGTACGTCGTCAAGTTCTTCCTGGCACTCCGATAATTCATGGCTAGATTCCTCATATCCTCAAACTTCATATTGGTTGCCACGTTTTCCCCGAAGACATCCATAATTGAACCAATATTATTCACAATATTAATCGATGAACCTTTATCAATAACACCTTGAATTACCTGGCGCTGCCGTTCATTTCGCCCAGCATCTCCCTGAGGGTCGTCATAACGCATACGCACCCATGCAAGGGCTTCTTTCCCTTCAAGCGTAATTTGACCTTCTGGAAAACTGTAACCTCCCTGGGAAAAAGAAAAGTCATTTTGCACAGTAATCCCGCCCACTAGATCAACCATCTGAGATAAGCCTTCCATATTCATTCGCACATAGTAATCCAGACTTATATTCAGGAAATTTTCTACTGTGTTGACAGACATATCGCTGCCGCCAAATGCATAGGCGTGATTAATTTTATCCATGATTCCTTTTCCGACAATTTTTGTCCGGGTATCTCTGGGAATACTGACCATCTGCATACGGTTATCGGCTGGGTCTAGTGTCATCACAATCATCGTATCGGAACGTCCGGTGTCATGTTCTCGTTCATCTACACCGAGTAGCAAAACATTTATTGGCTTTTGCGCTTCCACTTTCTTTTTGGTAACTTGATGATCAATGCCTGAAACCTTTTTATGGATTTCACTATCGACCGTTGTTTTAACATTATGATAGATGGAATATAAATAAGCAGCACTGCCCGCCGCTATAAGTAAGACTACCGCTAGTGAAATCCATAACCACTTCTTTTTCTTTTTATGTCTATCTTTTCGCGTTGCCATTTCTACACCCCTTTGCCCTTAACCCTACCAATACCGAATATTCTCTGTTTTACAACACTATTATACATTATTTCTGAGTATTTATTTTACACGTTTCCTTGCATTTTGCAAAATTTAGATAAAATGTTTTACTACCCAAGTTTTATAGATAGATATGAAAAAGCTGCACCATGTGATCTCACTTCACAAGGTGCAGCTTTTTTATAAAAAAGGTGTTACAGAACACCCTTCATTAACTTAGAAATCTTAGGTGAGAAGAGAAACAAGATAACACCTAATAAGATTGAAACTCCTCCAAGAATACCAAAGTAAGCAATCTCAGTGTTAATATTGTAAAGTTTCACAAGCTGAGCGTTCATCGCTTGTCCTGCTGCATTAGAAAGAAACCATAGGCTCATTGTTTGTGAGGCAAAAGCTGCAGGCGCCAGTTTAGTTGTGGCTGACAAGCCCACAGGAGATAATAGCAATTCCCCAATGACAACTATAAAGAAACTGAGCACAAGCCATAATGGATTGACTAAATTATCCCCATTGGTTAACGCAGGAATAACCAAGACAAGGAAAGAAATTCCGGCAAACATTAAACCGAATGCAAACTTCTGTGGTGTGCTTGGCTGTTTTCTTTTTAAGCGAATCCATAACCAAGCAAATACAGGAGCCAGGAAGATAATAAATAATGGATTTAAAGATTGGAACCATGAAGATTGAATACCCAGCCCACTAAAGCTTAAGTCTACACGCTGGTCTGCATACTGAGCTAAAATAATGGATCCTTGCTCCTGGATAGACCAAAACATCATTGACGCGACAAACAAAGGAATGTAGGCAAGCAATCTTGATTTTTCGTTTTTCGTTGTTTTTTTATTTCGATACATAATAATAAAATAAGCCGTTGGAATAGAGAGACCTAGAAAACTGACAAGATATGTTAAGCGATTGATCGTCATGATCCCGGTCGGAATAGTTATAGCAAAAAAGGCAATTACAATGGCTGCACCGATACCTGCTCGTTTGTATGTCTTGCCGCGTTCCACTTTCGTTAATGGATTAGGAACATTCTTCCCTGCTAAACCAAGGTACTTTTTCTTCGTCACCATAAAGGTAAGTAATCCAAAGAACATACCAACAGCAGCGATAGCAAATCCTGCATGAAAGTTAAACTCCTGTCCAACTGTTCCTACGATTAAAGGAGATAAGAAGGCTCCAAGGTTAATCCCCATATAAAAAATGCTGAAACCTGAATCTCGGCGATAATCCTCAGGTGCATATAGATCTCCCACCACATTAGATACGTTTGGTTTTAATAAACCTGTACCTATAATGATCAGAGCCATTGAAATGAAAAAGGCCGTTAAACTGCCTGGCAAAGATAAAGCTATGTGTCCAAACATAATGAGGACACCGCCATAAAACACAGTGGATGTCCCACCTAGCAATCTATCAGCAATCCAACCTCCGATTATTCCTGACATATATACGAGTGCCCCGTAAATAGCCATAATAGAAGCCGCGGTTCCCTCATCTAACCCGAGGCCGCCCTTTGATACTTCATAATACATATAGAATAATAGGATTGCGCGCATTCCATAATAGGAAAAACGTTCCCAGAATTCGGTGAAGAATAAAGTAAACAATCCTTTAGGGTGACCAAAGAACCCTTTTTGAGGAACACTGTTTACGATTTCCTCCTTGCTGTAATGAGCCACGATTTTTAACCTCCTTGATGTATAAGCAGGTAATGCATGTGAACATAACATTACCACTTAAAGGAATTTTCAGAAAATTATTTGTCGAAATTCCTCTAGCATTGTAAAATTATATTCCTACTAGCAGGTAAAAATCAATCGATTGTAATAAATTCCAAATAGGGATTATTTTCAAACTAAAGAGAATTATTTTTCACTTAAGGTCTATCCTCCTATGTGCAAGAAAATAAAACTATCTCAGAAACCCTGTATGTAAACCAAAAGACTCCTTTTCTAGAGGTCCGAAGTCATATGTTAATTTCCAGAACTCCATTAAAAAAACCGTTCCTGTAAAAGAACGGTTTTAGATCATTGACACTATATTGTATTACTTTGTAATCTTTTCCAACTCATCTTTTAATAGTTCTATACCTTTCTGGCTCAGAACAAGACCGTTATAAAATTCACGGTTATCTTCGCTAACTTCTCCAGTTATAACACATTCTTTGTTAGCCTTGTATTTCTTCAAAATAATTTTGTCATCTTCAACAAATATTTCAAGCGGAGTCTTCTCCTCTACTTGTAATGTTCGACGCAGCTCTTTTGGAATGACAATTCTTCCAAGTTCATCAACTTTTCGTACAACGCCTGTGCTCTTCATTCTATTCAACCCCTAATCACATTATATTCTTCATTCCTAGTAAAGCTAGGATATTATTCAGTTTTCAACTAGTCTAACACAATATCGAATCAGGATGAACTATTAGAAATACTAATAATCAAGCTCTGACAGCGAGCTGCGATGACATTTACCACATCATTTGCATAAATGTAGTTCAGGGGTTAAACTATATATGTTGTTTAGGGTATAAACTATTTTCACCTGGAGGTTTTTATAATGAATGATCGCTTAGATAAAGCTGTAGATCTCTTTAAAGAAGTCATGATCTTCGGTACGGAGAGAATAATAAAATCAATTGACCACGAAATCTATGAGCTGTATTCACCAGAACAAATTCATATGCTTCAAATTTTATTCAAGTTGGAAAAAGCATCACCAGGGAGACTTGCAGAATTACAAGGGGTCCATAAAAGTGCGGTTTCTAACAGGCTGAAAAAGTTGAGCCATAACGGATTAATAGATGTAGTGGAGTCTGAAAAAGACCAGCGGGGCAAAACACTGACCTTGACCGACAAAGGAAAATCTATCATCCGACAGTCTAACGAGCTCATTTCCAGCCACATAGAAGAATTACTGGCTGGTGAACTTAAAGAGTCCGAAATCGATGAATTCATTCGCATATTCAAGAAAGTAAAAGCTATTCTAAAAGTAGAGGACGATCAATAATGAGGACGATATTAAAGTTTAAATGGGTCATTGTTACTCTCATGATCCTGTTAACGGCAGGCTTATTTATTGTGTCACCCAATTTAACTCAACAAGCTGAAGAAGCCGGGAACTTACAACTTCCCGAAGGCACAGATTCTCAAAAGGCAGCAAAAATTTTAGAAAAAGCCGGGGCAGACGCTGAAACGATATCACTTGTATTCAGTCTTGATGAGCCTGCTGATCAACAAGTTAAAGAAACGATTACTTCCGTAGTCGACCAGTTAAATAAATTAGATGGCTCAATTACTAATGTGGCTGCACCTTATGAAAATAAGGAAGCAACGGATCAGCTCGTTTCACAGGATGAGAAAACGGTCCTCGTTCCAATCACAGTTGATGGGACAGATGAAGAAATCAACGAGTTGGCTTCACACATTCAGTCCAATATTCTTCCCGAGGATCTAACCGTTTATATTACTGGAGAAGCGATCATTAATCAGGATGTGAATGAGAGCAGTCAAGAAGGGCTGGAGCGAACTGAAATCATTACAGTCGTTCTGATCTTTGTACTGTTGCTTGCGGTTTTCCGCTCTATCATTACACCATTCATCCCTCTCGTTGCCGTTGGGATTACTTATTTACTTAGCCAATCAATTGTTTCATTTCTTATCGAGTGGTTTAGTTTCCCGGTTTCAAACTACACGCAAATATTCTTAGTTGCCGTCCTATTCGGAATCGGAACAGATTACTGTATCTTACTGTTAAGTCGCTACAAGGAAGAACTTACGAATGGACACACTACAGAAACCGCGATTGTGAATACGTATAAGACCGCTGGCCGTACTTTATTAATAAGCGGTATTGCTGTTTTTATTGGTTTTGTTGCCATCGGTTTTGCTGAATTTACTATTTTCAAATCAGCTGTCGGTGTAGCAGTGGGGATCGCTGTTTTAATGGTTGTGCTATTCACGCTTATTCCATTTTTTATGGCTGTCCTAAAAGATAAGTTGTTTTGGCCCTCTAAGAAATCGGCTTCACACAAGGACAGTAAGTTGTGGACCCAACTCAGCCGCTTCTCTGTCCATAGACCAATTTGGTCCCTGGTGATTGTCGCTATCATTACTGTTCCATTTTTACTAACTTATAACGGCCAATTGTCATTTAATACAGTGGATGAAATTGGTGATGATTATGGTTCGGTAAAAGGGTTAAAAGCAATCGAGGAAGGCTTTGGCAAGGGCGAATCTCTCCCCTTAAAAATCGTCATTAAGTCTGAAAATGATATAGTTACAAGACAGATTATTCCTTACGTGGAGGAATTGGGTTCGGAGATAGCTAAAAATGAAAATGTCGATTCCATTCGAACGATCACAAGACCTACGGGAGAAGTTCTTGAAGAATTATATATTGATCATCAACTGCAAAAAGTGTCCGACGGTCTAACTTCCGCTCGTGAAGGAATCAATAAAACCAAAGCTGGTCTAACCGAGATTGAAGCAGGCTTGAATAACATATCAAGTCAGCTTCCATCTGGCACAACAACTAATACAAGTGGCCTAGGCGAAGCTGCTAACGCACTCAATCAAATAAACCAACAGCTTACCGCAATTAATCAAGGTCTTCAACAATCAGGAAATGTGGCTGCCGCCTCAACACAATTGACCGAAGTCCAACAGCAGCTTGGGCAAATCCAGCAATCACTTGCCAGTGCTTCTTCCAGTTTACAAGGCCAGACAAGTCAAGTGAGCAGATTAAAAGACGGACTGACAGAATTATCAAATGGAGTCAGCGCTTCTATCGATGGCCTTAATGATATCGAGTCAGGCCTTAAAGATGCTGAAGAAATTACGAAGGCAATGGGAGAATCAAACTCGGCGAGCAAAACAGGGGTATTTGTTCCTGAAGGCACCCTTGGTAACAAGGGATTTCAGCCATCTATCGATCGTTATTCTTTTGGTAATCAGAAAGGAATTATACTGGAGGTCGTTTTAAAGAACGATCCTTACTCTAAAGAAGCTATTGATACTACTGAAGCCATCAAAGGAACAGTACAGAACCAAGTCATAGGCACACCATTAGAAGATATGACCATAGCGTACAGCGGGATTCCTGCTACAAATGATGATCTATCAGAGATATCCAAAAATGATTTCACAAGGACGATGATCATTATCTTAAGCGGGTTATTCATTGTACTTACAATATTATTCCGTTCCATGATCATGCCGCTTTACATGATTGGATCTCTTTTGCTCACTTACTACACGTCTGTTTCCATTGCAGAATTGATTTTCGTCAATCTATTAAACTATGACGGAATCAGTTGGGCCGTGCCATTTTTCGGCTTTGTTATGCTCGTTGCACTTGGGGTGGATTACTCCATCTTCCTGCTCGATCGTTTCAATGAAGAAGCAAAAATAGATGTTAAAGAAGCTATGATGACCTCTATGGCTAAAATGGGAACGGTTGTCATTACTGCAGCCATTATTCTGGCGGGTACTTTCGGAGCCATGATGCCGTCAGGGGTACTAAGCTTAATACAAATCGCTACCATCGTAATTACTGGTCTTCTCCTGTATGGCTTGATTATTTTGCCATTACTGATTCCATCTATTACCGTTTCCTTTGGTAATGGAGTATGGTGGCCATTTAAACGCAACAATAAATAGAACAGATTACTATTAACATGGGGCCTCTCTATAACAGATGGGTCCCATTTTTATTCCTAAAAGATTCACGCCCCTGTATAGAACTTCTTATGCTCCCGATGAAAACGTAAGCAATCCTGGCAGTACTCAACCCACGAAGTCCGCCCATCGGTTACGGCTACAATATCATGTTCCTCAACCATCTCTTTACATTTCCAACACATCTTCAGGTGGTGATCCAATAGATCTCTGACACTTCGATTCAAGCTCTCAAAATGATCCATATTGACTAACTTTCCTCCTTATTATTTACCGAGAACTATACACTTTTGCCTAGCTGGTGTCGAATTAATATTCTTGAATACTTCTACGCTTTCTTGCAATAACTTCATAGAAAACTACGGCTGATTCATTACTTTTCCAGCTTTCTATCATAGGAATTTATAATTTATTCACTTTTCGTTCCTATATGAATTTTTAGAAAATAGGCATAATTTCCCTTGGTAATTAAAAGGAAGTACGATATACTACAGGAAAATAATAGAAGGAGATTTACATGGTTGCTCAAGTACATACGGTCGATTTGTTTAGCGAACTTACCATTGCGTTAAGAAACTATAATCAGGAAGAAAGTACTCAATTGTTAGCCGAATTAGAAAGAGAATTTCCTGACTCATCTCTACCTGAAAATAATTCAGATTTGTGTGCAAAATATATACTAATAGCCCGGTACCATATACAATATGGAGATATTCAAGCAGCCTACACAAAACTATTGCTAGCGAGAAACCAAAGTTATAAATTTAATGAAGGTCTTCACTATATGTACGCATATGTTTCAGCTTTATATGAGGTAAATAAGAAAAATTATCCAAAAGCTTTGAAATGGTACACCCAAGCAGAGAAATATCTTTATCACAATAAAGATCCTCTTGAAACAGCTGATTTTTATTACAGAAAAGCAACTTTGCATTATTTTATGGAAGGTGCCATTGAATCTATGCTTTGCTTAGAACAGGCAATAAGGATTTATAAAGATGATTCTTGTTTTCATTCGTCTAAGATCGCTCATTGTGAATTAATCCAAGGGTTAAATTATATCGATTTAAAAAATTATGATCTCGCGGAAGAGTTTTTTCACTTATCGTTGAGTCATAAGGGAAATGATATAGAATTTGAAACCTCTATTTATCATAATTTGGCACATTTGTATTCTAAGAAAAACTTACCTAAAACTTCTCTCAGATATATAGAAAAATCCTTAGAAAGAGAAGATTCACATCCTGATTTATCAATGGCTTATTTCTTATTAACAAAAGAACTCCTTAAGATTAGTAACCGAAAAAAGGGTAAAGAATTGTGTGAAAGAGGCTTGGTACATAGTAAAGAAGCCAATGATTTAATTCACTTCCATTTATATACCATACTTAAAGAACTCTATCTTGCAAAAAACGCTGAGGAAAGGTCTTTAAATTGTGCCATATCATTTTTACAAAAGAATAATAAATGGATCACAATAGAAGATTTCTCGGACGAAATTGCTTCCTATTATTATGATAGGGATGAATTCGAGTTAGCTAGCAAATATTTCAATATTTCTTTACAAGCAAAGAACTTACGCTATGGGAGGTGTTAAAATGAAGAAAAAGTTGATAGTAACAGCATTTGCAGCCGCTTTAGTAGCTAGTGTATTAAGTGGATTTGCAAACACCCAAACAATCGAGGAAGCTCATAGAGGAGTGATCCCCGGTTCAACTGTAGAACTCAGCTAACCAAAAAAAGGAGCAGCCATCATGGCTGCTCCTTTTTGATTACCATTTTACAAACTATGAATAAAATCTCTAAAAGCTTTCTTCCCTTGTTTAGTCCGTTTGAACACACCTGCATGTTCCAGCACTTCGGAAAATCTTAATCCGACCTCATGCTTAAGGATCTCTTTCCCATTATCTTCAGTGATAACGGGATGCTTTTTCCTTATTTCTTTTGCCCACTCCACGTGTTTAGCTGTTTTTTCATTCCTAAAGCTGAATCCAGTGAATGAGCCACCATATATTCTAAGAGTTTCTCCATTTCCTCCACGAGTCGACCAGGCAATACCGCAAGCCCCATAACTTCAATCAATCCAACGTTCTCTTTTTTTATATGATGGACGTACTCGTGTGGATGAAAAATACCCGTTGGATGTTCTTCATTTGTGCGGTTATTCCTTAGAACGAGATCCATTTGAAATTCGCCGTTAACTTTTCTAGCTATTGGTGTGATCGTTTGATGAGACTCTCCATTAGTTCTAGAAAAGATGTCTGCATCAGCATCATTATAAACTTGCCACTTTCCTAGAATGTAATCAGTTGCTGCTGCTAAGTTAGCCTTATCTTTCCCTTGGATTCGAATAACAGACATGGGCCACCTGATGATGCCCATTTGAATATCAGGAAATCGATCAATTTTGAATTCCTCATCATATTCAGCTCTTGCCATTGGAAATTCATGATGACCCCCTTGAAAATGATCGTGACTCAAAATGGAGCCGCCCACAATTGGAAGGTCCGCATTTGATCCAATAAAATAGTGGGGAAATTGATCGACAAAGTCGAGCAATCTGCTAAATCCACCCGACGATACTTGCATCGGCCGATGGGCACTTGAGAAGACAATAGAATGCTCCTTGTAATACACATATGGTGAATATTGAAAATACCATTGCTCCCCTGCCAGATCGACCGGTATAATCCTATGATCTTGCCGTGCGGGATGGTCCAGACGACCTGCATACCCTTCATTCTCCTTATATAACAAGCATTTAGGGTACGCTACATTCGCCAACGGAGATCTCTAACTAAAGAAGCCAAAGAAACGCCGATTACACTATCCATGCTCGGCGATTATGGTACTGCCTTAGGTGCGGTTTCTTTAGTATTAGTCGAGCTATTCTCCAAATAAAAAGGCTTTTCCAATAACCCCCACCTCAGGTCATCCAATAATTGGATGACCTGAGGTGGGGGTTATTTCCAAATTACTTATAGTTTATGTGCTTACATACAATTCTTCCAGCTATTTGTTTCAACTTGTACAGTAATTAGAGACTAAAGTTTAATCTTAGATTTTGAAAAAAACTGATCCCCTGAAGCTACAGGGGATCAGCTCTTTTTCCTTATCTATTAACTATTTACTAGCCTTTATTAAGGCATTTTTTTACGATATTTGCTTACTTATAAATAAGCACTTTTCCGACAGTACCATCTTTACTTTGACCTGCAACGCGGAAATTTAAGCCATACTCAGGAACATTACGCCCCGCATCGACTAGTCCCTCATTCAAGTAGTTCTCACTGTCATCAAATAATGGCGTGCGCTTCGTGTGATAATCTTTCATAGTTCTTCCAAGTAGTTCACTATAATCAATGAACATTTTATCTTTCTTTTCTAAAGTGAAAGCTGCATCATGCACCTGGTAACGAGTAGAAGCTACTGTCCCGTCACTCCAGTAGATTGCTTTCTGGTCTGCATCGACTACACCAAGGAAGCCTTCGCCTGGATGGAAACCTGTCCAGTTTTCCGTGTACTTGTTATCTATATACCACACAACCAAACCTGGATCATATTCCATTAGGCTGCCTCCACGACGCAGGTTAGCAAGCCCGCGATCGACACCGTTATGACTGCGCCACTCTAGCAAATAATAATGCTCGGACATTTTGATTCCATTTGACTTCGTAAATCCATTTAGCTCAAAATTACTTTCGCTTTCTGCATCGTCAAAAACAATTTCTTCTCCATCAGCTTTGATGCTAATATCATCGGCATAGAATCCTGGTAAAATAGCCGCTGCATCTGTTTTATACTTAAAGCCGACTTCAACTTTTTGCCCTGCGTAAGCAGAGAGATCAAAACTTACTTCCTTCCATCCATCTGAACTACCTGTTATCCCATTACCCAGATTGTTTCCGTGCGGATTCTCATCTGTTGTGATCGCACCTTCGATTGGTTCACCATTGACTGTCACATAAGCATAATCCCAATTCGTTTCAATATCATACCATGCTTGAAAGGTCAGCTCTGCACTAGAAGCATTTGTGAGGTCAACCGTCTTTGTCATTGTGTTCGTTAAACTATTGTCACTTCCGCTGAAGTATTCGTATTGCCCGCTGACAGGTTCATTAATGACTGTCTTCTTATCCGGCAAAGTGACTTTCACGGCATCATTATTGGTCCCTTTTGTCACTGCTTCGTCGATTAAAACTTCAACAGGCTGTTGTGAAACATCATCTACACTGATTTCTGTACCAGTCAGCCAGTTTCCGCCTGCCGTTCCTTGAAGCATCTCTTTCGCATAAGGACTGAAACCTGTTGGCATCGTTCCGGGAATATCGCCTGCCCAGCTGCCACTTGCCATAATAGACCAGTAGGCTACTGGTTCACCAGCTCCAGAATACTGCGTATCGTATTCATCCGGAAGACCTAGATCATGTCCGAATTCGTGAGCCATAACACCCACAGCTCCATCTTCTGGTTCAATCGTGTAATCGAATGCAGCCATTTGGCCACCCCAATAATCTACAGTTGCTTCTGTTCCCTTAATAGCAGTAGGTTGTGCAAGATTCCAACGGTGGGACCAAATCGCATCGGAACCTAATGAGCCTCCGCCAGCTTCCTCGCCGACACCAGAGTGAATAACCATAAGATGGTCAACCAACCCATCTGATTCCATATAGTTTCCGTCACCATCTAAATCATAACGATCCCATTCATCGAAGTTACTTAAATTTACGTCAGAGTCGTTTGCAGCAGCGTTAAGCGCTTCTTTTACCAGACCGCGGGCGTTGATGTCACTTCCGTCTGGCGCCGGATCATTTGCACCATAATAAGCAGCTGGGTGGTCAGCTTCATACCAACCGGCTACAGTTCCTTCAACAGAATAACTACCGCCAGACTGCTTTTCATAGTATTGTTTCATAGATACATAGGTTTTGCCGTCTGGACCGACCCAGCCACCATCACCAAACAGCATATCTTCATAATGCTCTTTCGAATAGGCATTTTCACCTTCATAATACATATCTGTTTCACTAGCTGACATCGAATTATGGGGTTTGTTTGGGTATTCAATCAGTAAAACAAGTACATTATCAGTACGTGTTTCACCGTTCCATGCTTCTTCGTCAACGGTGGTTACTCTATTTTTCTTGGCTTGCCCCAACTTGTTCCCTTTACCGTTTGTCATGCTATTGTTTTTAGCGTTGTCAGTTAACTTAGCACGGTTTTCTGCCTTCTCTTTATCCATCTTGCCTTTATCTTCTTTTTTGGCCTTATTAGCGGCAGCTTCTGATTTTGCATCTAAGTATTTATTCAGGGCTCGTTTTGCCTCTTCTGGTGTGGCATTTTTCGAGATCTTCCCGCTTTCCTTTAACATCTCTATTAACCGTTCATCGTTAGCGATCGCTAAATCAAAAGGTGCACCTCCCTTTTCATGAGCATGTGCCTTATGTACATCGGACTGAACTGTGCCTGAATCAGCTAATACACTGGAACTAAATGGGGCTAATGCCAGGGTAAGAGCCAAGGCTGAGGTAACAATCTTACTATTCTTTTTCAAAATTATTTCTCCTTTCCAAAATATATGATAATAAATCACTATCTACAAATATAGCAATTTATTCAGAATAATCAATCGTTTTAATAGTAGAAATTTACAAATAATTAAAATTACCCACATCATAATTTAAAGCTTTAAAGGGGAAAATGGGTAAAAGTCACCACCTCAGGTCATCCATAAAATGGATGACCTGAGGTGGTAGTTTTTGGTTACTAAATTTGGTAAGAAAAAACCTGTCAGTTGAATGATGGGTTCAGACTGACAGGTTCTCATTTAACTTGTTTGGTTTGATAGTTTCAAATGTAATCTATAGTACGCGGAGAATGCTAAAAAGGAAACGAGCGAACCCGTAAAGATTGGAATAATGACTTGAAACATGTAAAGACTGATATAAAGACTGATGCCCGCACTAACTGCCACAGCAATAAACAACAGCGGGCTTCCTATCGTAATAAAGAAAGAATGCTTTAATAATGCCTTTAGTTTCATATCATAATGGACCATGACAGAGAAAAAGTTTAAAGTCCATACTAATAACAAAATGCCAAGAACCAAAAACAGATTCATCAGCAGTCCATTCCGGCTTGAAAAGTAATAAATATCAGCAGCCAGAACCCCCCACAAAATAATGAACACCAATCCGCTCTGCAAACTGGTCATATAATTATTTTTATAGTGGCTCAAGAAGGATTGAGTTGTCCCCACATCTTCCTCTTTTCTAACCCATTCGCGTGCTTTTGCAAACAAGGCGGTCGTCGCCGGGAAAAATAAGATCGGAAGCAGAACGACAAGCGGGACAGCAAGATAAAATGTCCCTGAAGTGTTTTCTAAGTATAATAAGCTGAGAAGGAGGAGCCCAATTGGCAGATTAAACAGAGCCCATAATAAATTTGATAAGGAGAATCGCATAATCCACTCACTAATAGCGAAAAAACCTCCCGCTAATCCTGAACTATTCTTCACTTTCGACTCCCCCTTCCTGTTTCTTAAGGCATATTTAAACTAGGCCCACCACATATCAGCTGGAGGCTCTTCAATATTTACTGCTTTTAAGTTTTTCACGGCTTGATTAAAACCTTCACTGATTGACATGATAGGGTCTTCATGCTCAATGCTGATCACATGATCATATCCATAAGTACGAAGTGCACTAACAATGTTAGACCATTCCTGGATGCCGTGTCCATAGCCAACTGAACGGAAACTCCAGGCACGTGTTTTCACTTCAGAATATGGCTGCATGTCGGTTAAGCCATACATATTTACATTGTCCTGATCAATATACGTATCCTTCGCATGGAAGTGATGGATAGCTCCAGCATTTCCTAAGATTTTAATGGCTGCTACAGGATCGATACCCTGCCACCACAAATGACTTGGATCGAGGTTTGCTCCTATGGCGTCACTAGTAGCTTCGCGCAGTTTTAACATCGTGTATGGAGTATGGACAAGAAATCCTGCATGCAGTTCTAACCCTACCTTAATACCGTGTTCTTCGGCGAGCTTCCCCTGTTCCTTCCAATACGGAACCAGCTTCTCATTCCATTGCCATTCCAATACATCTGAATACTCTGCCGGCCATGGAGTGACAGGCCAGTTCGGTGACGTGTCTGCTTCCGATCCACCCGGAGTGCCTGAAAACGTATTAACGACCGGTACATCGAGCTGACTCGCTAATTTAACTGTTTTTACAAAAGCCTCGTGGGATTCCTGTGCAAATTTTTCATCTGGAGAAATCGGATTGCCGTGACAGCTAAATGCACTGATCGTCAAGCCGCGAGAGTGAACCTTATCCAGGAATTCGGCTTGTTTCTCTTCGCTCTCAAGCAGTTCATCCACGTTACAATGAGCTGTACCTGGATAACCGCCTGTTCCGATTTCAACTGCTTTTAGGCCAGCATCCTTCACATGATCAAGCATATCCTCAAAAGACTTATCAGCAAAAAGGACTGTAAATACGCCCAATTTCATACTAATCTCCTCCCACCTAATTTTAGACTAGTTTAATACTTGTACCTGTTTCACTACTTTTATAGATGGCTTCTATTAACTGTGTTACCCGCAAAGCCTGTTCTGGCTTGACGATCTGTTCGGAATCCCCTAGACAGCTTTCGACAAAATTATCTGCTTGTAAAAATCCTGGACTCAAACTTTCTTCAGGTAATTTGGCCCAGGTATTCCATACTGTTCCATATTTCGTCTGATAGAGTTCAAATGGATAGACATCCATTCCTCCCTCTGCTCCTGAAATACTCAAGGACGTTTGATCCTCCTTGATGTTTGCAGCCCACGAACATTCAAACTGCATGGACATCCCATCTTCAAATATGATGTAACTCGTAACATGATCATCCACATTAAATGTTTTATGGTCGAAAGCACCCCAGTCATTAACCTGACCAGGCGCTTTGCTTAACCTATTATAGGTTTTCCCAATAACCTCCACAGGCTTCGGATCGTCAAGCAGCCATAAAGCCAGGTCGAGCAAGTGGCAGCCAAAGTCGATCAAGCTGCCGCCTCCTTGCAAGTCTTTATTGGTAAATACACCCCAGCCTGGCACTTTACGCCGACGCATCGCCTGCACGCGGGTAACAAGCGGATCTCCTATTTCCCCATTAAATATGGCTTCCTTCGCTAATTTAGCTTCAGGCATATAGCGATAATGATAGGCAATTGAAAGCAGTCGATCATTTTTCCGCGCCGCCTCAATCATAGCTTCACACTCTTCCGTGGTGATCGCCATTGGCTTTTCACACAGAACGTGAACGCCGGCATTTAATGCGGCCACGGCAATTTCTGAATGAAATTTATTTGGAGTACAAATTGTCACCGCATCCACTACTTCAAATAGTTGTTGATAATTTTCAAAAACATGTGGAATATCGAACATTTCCGCCACTGATTTAGCGCGCTCGTTGTTTACATCTTGAACCGCTGTCAGCTCTACTCTTTCTTCCATACCGGCAAATGCAGGTATATGCCGTTGTTGGGCGATTCCGCCAACACCGATGATTCCCATCTTCAATTTATTCATTCAAAATCACTTCTCTAACTTTGAAATTTTACGTGTCTCCCCCGATTGCAGTGCACCTAAAATAATTTCAAGCGAACGTTTTCCTTCATAACCATCAATCAGAGGTATTTTGTTATCAATAATACTTTCCACAAAGTGATCAATCACATTAGTATTCGTCTGCCCGCCTTCATCATTAGATTGAATTTGGCCAAGCTCATACTTTACAACTTCTCCGGTTGCATATTGAGCAATAAGCGAATACTGGGGATCATCCTCTAAACGCAAGGTAGCTTTTTCACCATATATAATTGTAGAGTTGTCTTCTTCAGGCTTATAAGCCCAGCTCGCTGTAAGGGTACCGACAACTCCAGATTCAGAACGCAGAATACAAACGGCATTATCGTCAACGGAAATTCCTTCTTTCGCGTTATTTTCGATAAAACCTGCTACATCAACGAATTCTTCACCTAATAAGTAGCGCAGCAAATCCGCTTTATGTACACCAAGGTCGCCCATAGCTCCAATAAACGCTTGGTCTTTTTTAAAGAACCAGCTGTCAGCTCCGTCAGCACTCCAGCCTTCAGGTCCTCCGTGTCCAAATGTAGTACGGAAGCTGTACACTTTTCCAATCTCCCCTGAT
Source organism: Halobacillus naozhouensis (assembly GCF_029714185.1). Taxonomy (NCBI): domain Bacteria; kingdom Bacillati; phylum Bacillota; class Bacilli; order Caryophanales; family Bacillaceae; genus Halobacillus; species Halobacillus naozhouensis. Next base: position 3,072,264 of record NZ_CP121671.1, read on the forward strand.
TCAATCAACTGGCGAGCCTTTTGATGAGAAGCTACAAAGCGTTGGTTGTGGCCAATCATCAATTTTTTGCCGTTACGCTCAGCTGCTTCAATCATTTCTTCAGCTTCTTCAGAAGACGTCGCCATCGGCTTTTCACAGAGGACATGAGCTCCTGCGTTCAATGCAGCAATGGAAACGGGAGCATGTAAATAGTTTGGCAGACACACACTTACGGCATCTACGTTCTCTTTAGCCAAAAGTTCTTCATAATCAGTATAGGAACGCGCACCAAAAGCTTCTGCTGTAACCATGGCACGCTCTTCGACAATGTCACAAACGGCTGTAATGTCTACTTGTTCATTCGCTTCATATTCCATCAAATGGCGATTTTGTGCAATACTTCCACACCCAATAACTGCTACTTTCAAATTAGCCAACTCAATCTCCTCCTACTTTTCAGAAATGTTTTCTAATGGCTGAGAGTTCCCGTAGACATTCTTCGGTGTTCCCCCATTGTCCGCCCACTTCACACCGTTGCGAATCACTTGCTGGACCTCTTTATTATAGTATGTTGGGTACGTTTCATGTCCAGGACGGAAGTAGAAAATTTTACCCCGGCCGCGTTTAAATGTTGCACCGCTTCGGAATACTTCGCCGCCTTCAAACCAGCTGACAAATATAAGTTCTTCAGGTGTCGGAATATCGAAGTGTTCTCCGTACATTTCCTCTTTCTCAATTTCTATATACTCCCCAAGGCCCTCTGTGATCGGATGTGTTGGATCTACTACCCACATACGCTCCCGGTCATCAGCTTCACGCCATTTCAGATCACACGAAGTACCCATCAGCTTTTTGAATACTTTTGAAAAATGAGCAGAGTGCAGTACAACTAGTCCCATTCCGTCTAAGACACGTTGTTTCACTTTCTCAGCAATTTCATCTTTCACTTCATCATGCGCTTTATGCCCCCACCATACGAGCACATCTGTATTTTCAAGTACTTCCTCTGTCAAGCCATGTTCTTCTTCATCAAGGATAGCCGTTTTTAGTACATGTCCGTCCTCTTCAAGGAATGTGGCAATTGTAGAGTGAATTCCTTCCGGATAAATGTCTGTGACCACTTGATTTTCCTTTTCGTGGCGATATTCGTTCCATACTGTAATGTTCATTGTATTGACTCCTTTTTCATCATGTAGTGCTAGGTTTTCTATTTTTGTTAACAGAATAATGGTTATTCCATGTTATGTGTCATTTTTCTGCTGCACGAGTGCCTTTCCACAATTGTGGTAGGTACAATAACACTGCGTTTTAACATGCCAGGCTCATCTAGTAATTGAATCAAACTATTACTGGATTCATAACCAAGCTGATAAGAGTTCGTGTCCACTGTCGTCAGCGGGGGATTCGACAATTTAGCAAGCATTGTATTGTTAAAACTTATGATGCTGACGTCTTCCGGCATCTTAATGTTTCGATCTTGTAAAACTGCCATTACCTTTAACGCATTAATATCGTCTGTGACCACTAAGGCTGTAGGCGGTTCCGGCAGGTCCATTAATTCATGGATCACCTGCATCTCCTTGCTATTCCCAGTATCAATATTTGTTATATAACCATCCGGCAGGTTCAACTTATGTTCGTTCATGGCATATTTGAAACCTTCCAGTCGTGCTTTGTCTACTTCAAAATGGGAACCTCCACCGAGAAGAGCAACATTGTCATGGCCACGGTTAATTAAATAATTGGTTGCATCTCGACAGGCCTGAACATTATCGTTATCGACATACATCACATTGGATGAGTCAATGACTGCTTTTCCAACCATTACAAACGGGAAGTCGTGTTCCATTAAATAAGGAACCACTTTGTCATCCTTTTTGGAGTAAAGAACAATTACACCGTCCACTCGCTTTCCTTGAACCATTTTTACAACATCGTTAAAAATCTCTTCTTCTGATTCACCTGTTGTCAGGTTGATACTATAATCGTGTTCATGACAAGCTTGGCTAATCCCCCGCAGTAACTCTGAGAAAAAGGGATTTTCAAACGAGTGACTCGCGGAGTTCTTCATCACGATCCCGATAGTTTGGGTGGATTGTCTAACGAGAACACGGGCATTCAAATTCAGATGATATCCCATTTCATCCATCACTTTACGGACTTTCCGTTTCGTTTTTTCACTAATTCTCGGGCTGTTTGAGATAACACGTGAGACCGTGGAGGGAGCTACATTTGCTTGTTTTGCAACATCTTTTATGGTGACCGACACGTTCATCTACTCTCCTAATAAGTATTCTAAAGTTCTTATTTGACAGCCCCTTCAGAAACTCCTTTAATAATTTGCTTCTGGGCGAAGAAATATCCGATAATCACAGGGATAATCGCGATCGTCAGTCCCGCCAGCGCTAGGTGCCACTGTTTCGTATATTGCCCGAAGAAGAAGAACATTTTCAAAGGAATCGTGGCATTCGCTTCATTGAGCACCAGGGACGGCAACAGGTAGTCATTCCAGATCCAGATCGTATTTAAAATTCCGACTGTCACCGAAATCGGTTTTAACAACGGGAAGATGATATACCAGAACAGTTGAAACCGGTTGGCTCCATCAATAATCGCCGCTTCATCCATCGTTTTCGATACGCCGGTCATCGCTCCATGATAAAGAAAGATAGATAGACTACAGCCAAATCCGAGGTACATGAAAATTAAGCCCGCAGCGTTCAACATGTTCACCTGTCCAAAAATGGATACGAGCGGGATCATCACCGATTGGAATGGGATCAACATGGCGGCCACGAAGATCAGGAACAGCACACCGCTTAGCTTACTTTTGTTCCGAGCTAACGCATAGCCGGCCATCGAAGAAAACAAGATGATGACGACAATACTTAATCCCGTGATCAACACCGAGTTAAATAATGATTTCAGGAATTCCAAATCAATGAAGGCCTGGACAAAGTTATCAAAATTTAATGATTCTGGAAGTCCCAGCACTCCGCTGAAAATTTCTCTTTTCGTTTTAAACGCATTCACGATCATTAGGTAAAACGGGGCGATCCAGATCAGCCCGAGAATGACGCCAAGGACCTCGATTGAGAGTAAATTTCGCTTTTCGGTATTTTTCTTCATTACATCTCAACCTCCCGTTTCTTGTTGTAATACACCTGTGTCAGCGCAATGACGGCTACAATTAAGAAGAAGATAACCGCTTTCGCTTGGGCAAACGCCATTTGCTGATCCGAGAAGGCCGTCCGGACAATTTCCATCGCCACCATTTGTGTCGAATTAAACGGTCCCCCGTTCGTCAACGATAAGTTCTGGTCATAAATTTTAAACGCCATCGACAGGGTCAAGAACATACTGACCGTAAAGGCTGGAGCCACCAATGGAAACGTAATGCTTTTAAAACGTTGGAAGCTGTTGGCGCCATCAATTTTGGCCGCTTCGATCAAGTCTTTCGGAATGTTTTCTAAATAGGCAATATAAATGATCATAATGTATCCGGCCATCTGCCAGGCCGTGAGGATCACGAGTCCCCAGAACCCGGTGCGGGTCGTCGAGAGCCAGCCCTGCAAGGATTCCATACCGATCAACATCCCGATATCATTAAAGACACTGACAAAAATAAACTGCCAGATGAACCCGAGAATCAGCCCGCCGATTAAGTTCGGCATGAAAAAGACTGTTCGCAGCAAGTTGTTCGTTTTAATATTACGGGTTACAAGCAGAGCCAGTCCAAGCCCCATAATATTCAAAATAATCACTGTAATGATGGCAAATTTTACTGTAAACCAAATCGATGCCATGAATTCATCTTCTTGAAATAGATTGATATAGTGTTGTAGTCCGACAAATTTCGTAGCGGTAATCCCGTTCCAGTCTGTGAAGGAAAAAATGAATCCGTAGATGAATGGAACGACAACGACTAACCCCAACCCTAAGATCACCGGGGTAAGAAAGAGCCAGAACCATATATTGCGATTGTGCATGTTACGCCCTCCAATGCTTATACTCTTGTTACTGAAGTTGATGCATATGGATATGATATCGATTTCAGCAGCTTATAAAATAAAACATCTCGTCTATTAGAATCATAGCTGTTCTAATAGAGGAGATACTTTATTGTGGCTGACAAACACATCAACCGATGCATTTGTCAGCTGTTAACACTTCTACTTACGGGATTCTTCCCATGCTTTTCTGGATTGCTCAAGGACTTCTTCCCATGTGATATTGCCAGCGATATATTCTTGTACCGCAACTCCAAACGCATCCTCAGTCCAGCCTATTGGCGCTCCTAAGAATACCCAGCCTAACGTTTTTTCTGCTTTTACATATTCATAGATTTCTTGAGAGATTGGATCCGCAATTTCAAGATCTTCATACCCTTTGTAGGCAGGGATGAACTTAAATTTCTCAGTTACAAACTTCTTACCTGTTTCAGAAGTGTACATCCAATCAAGAAAATCTTTACTAGCTTGTACTACTTCATCTTCTGATTCTTTATTGACTACCCAGTAGTTCGGTACGCCTACTGGAATTCCTTCATAACCTTCTACAGGAATCGGAAGAAGGCCTACATTGTTCTGCGCGAATTCTTCATCCATTGAAGCAATCGTGTTATACACCCAATTTCCTTGTTGAATCATGGCTACTTTACCAAGCGAGAAGTATTCTTCGACTTGCTGAGAGTAATCAAGACTCAGTGTTGGCTGAATAGAGTAGTTATTCTGCAGATCTAAGAACCGTTTCATTTGGTCAGCCATTTCGAATTTAATTGTATCTGCTTCATAAGCATCCATCACACTATGATTAAATTCTTCAGCTATATAAGCATTGGCAAGGTGGTTCCCAATTACCCACTTCTCTTTAGCCGGGAAGGCGAATGGTGCCTTGATACCGAGTTCTTTTTTATTACTATCCAGTTTTTTGACAGCGGCCTCAAGATCGTCCATTGTCTTAATTTCATCTGGATTAATTCCTGCTTCTTCAAAGACCTTCTTATTGTAAAGCAAGCCATATCCTTCCTGATTATACGGAAGTCCTAGAATCTTGCCATCTTTTTTAACACTTGTAAGCGTGCCATCAAGGGCAGCTTCTGCAGCTTTTGTATCTGACAGGTCAGCTAAATACTTTTCGTATTGCTGCACATCAGTTGGTCCGCCAATATTGAAAATGTCTGGCTCTTCACCAGAAGAGAAAGATGTTTTCAGGGCAGCACCGTAGTCATTTCCGCCCCCTACTGTTTTAACATTGATGTTTACATCAGGGTTTTCTTCTTCATACATAGAGACAAGCTCTTCAAATTGCTCTTTAAACTCAACTTTAAACTGAAATACATCTACAGTTACTGCATCCTCAGAAGATTCACTAGCACTCTCATCTCCTGATGAAAATGAGCACCCTGTTAATGCAATACTCGATGCCAGCAACGCGGAAGCAATTCCCGTGTAAAACTTTTTCCCCTTCATGTAACCCACTCCCTAGATTGGTTTTTTACTAATGAATGAATGCGCTTCCATATCCACCTAAAAAAATAATGGTTCGATCGCTTCCAAAGCGCATACGTTTGCACTTTGAATTGTAAAGCGTTTCCATATGTAAAATGGAAAGTAATAATAATACGTTAATAATATCAGATACATTGAGTGAATACGTTTGCACAAATTCATTAAACAAATCATATCACGGGTTGTCCGATATGGCAACATGAATTTTCAGAACTCTTTAAAATCTGTTGTTTCATTGGTTTTGTGCCTTCTCTCTAATTTTAAACATAAAAAATTCCCCCAGTTTCAGACATTTTAGAAGTCTACAAACAGGGGAACTATTTTCAAGGTGAAGGGATCTAATTATAGGAAACTAGCCAATCCCTGTAGCCGCTCCATAAAATCCAGCACAAAGGCTTGAACAATGAAATAAGTGAGTAACATAGTAACAGCACTTGTACCAATACTCCAATAAACATTTCTGGTCTCAAATTGGCTGCTTAATCCATGATGATAGACTGCAATAGCCGGTAATATAAATACAGTAAATACAAGCGAAATATTCAATGAAACAAGCGTGAAACCAATTGAACCGCTAAGCCCAAACAGAATCGCTATAACGTTTAAAGCTGTAAACGGCACCATGAGCCCGCCGTATTGGGCAACTACTTCTGGGAAAGAAAGGTTAATATTCATCATTTTCAAGACTAGAAATACCGTAACAGTAGCTGCAGTAATAAATAAAAAGACAAAGAGAAAGATAGGCGCTGCTACCTTGAAAAATGGGAGTGATTGCTGGATATTCACTTCACCCATAAAGGATCCGAATCCGCCTATTGTTACTTTATATAACTTATTGACCAGAAAATACAAACTCAACATAAACGCCAAAATATAAATAGCCATTGTTACGAGACTTGAAACAAATTGCCTCTCCGTTAAGTTAAAAGCAGTCGACGGTCTTTTAAGCATCTGCAAGGCATTTCTTCCAAACTGGGCGGAGAGCTGTTTTGCTTTTGCCATATTGTCAGTTTGCGGCTGTACAACCGTCACGGCGGCATGAGCTTGCTGTTGTTCTTGTAGTCGTGAGGACCCCTCTGGCTGCGGTACAGACTCCTCCGATATTTTTACTCCACAAACCCTACAAAAATTCCCGGATTCTTGTTCATGACTACAATTTGAACAAATCATTCTATCACTCTTCCTTTCCACTACTTAAAGTTGTTTCGGTTCGTTTCATGGATATTAACTTTTTAAATTTGATAACGGTCTTCCCTTGGAATAATCGTAATAAATGAGACAGCACCTTCAACGCTTGAGCCTAGTCATTCGCGCCTGCAACTGAATTTCACTAGTAGCAGAATCTACCTTAATTTCCTCCTCCATAGTGACTTCGCCTTATAAATTGAAAAACCTCATACTTAACATTAGTATGAGGTTTCATCTTATATATACTTTGGTTTTAGACGTTGAATGCTTATATACAGTAAATAAGATACCAAGAATAAGTAAGGGGTGAAAAGTAGCCCCCAAAGTAAATTTTCCCTGATTACGCTGAAACCGGCATAATCAACCAGTCGGTTTGTTATATCCATAACCGCTGTATGGATCACGTAAATTCCTACTGTATTTTTGCCAACTTTGTTAATGGTCGACTCTTTCCCTATATGGGGCAGTCTCAGGATGAACATGAATAAAGATAACGATACGAAAATGGTTGAAATAAAATAATTCCCGCCGCTTCCACCAAGTTCGTGAGCCGTGATGTGTCTTTCAAGGAATTGCAGAACTGAAAGGCCTATAAACACCAGTCCCCATACCCATGGCTTCCATTGATGGGAGAACTTTATAAAGTAGGTCTGATACTTACCAATTGTGCCACCAAGTGTTACATAAAAAACCCCAAAGAATGTTCCATCTCGAGATTCAAAGCTAAGATTATAAATTCCTGAGTACGATTGATCAAACAAACCAATGACATATAATATAAAGCTGATCACTAGTAACAGTCTGATTTTATCAAAATAGTAAAAAAGAGCAAAAATAATCATGGCCCAAATCGCCGCCGGTAAATACCAAAGGTGGTACTGCGTGTGGCCTGCTCCATAATAAAAAATATCCAACGTTAAAAAGGTGCTGATATATTCAATAATCGGTTCACTCGAGAATCCCTTTTCAACGATCACTATGACTAAGTCATACATAAAGAAAAACAGGAACCAAGCAGCGTACAAATTAATTAAAGTAGAGATATACTTAGGAAAATAATGTCCGCCCTTTCGTTCGACCTGGTTCACCACTAAATACCCGGCCACCATAAAGAAGAATGGTACTCCAAAGCGGGCAAATGTATCAATAAAGAAGTCAATTCGCTCACCGTTGATTCCGAGGAAATCCACTTCCTTAAAGGAATGGGAATGAATATAAACAATAAAAAACATAGCGATAAATTTAATAAAATCGATGGTTGAAACTCGTTTCATAACAAAAACCTCACTTTAAAAACGCTGCTAGTGAGATATCTATTCGTTCTCAATATTCTGTTGGTGAGCGGCGTAACGAAAATGAAACAGAATTGAAAAACCCCTGATAGATGATCCTATCAGGGGGAGTGTCATTTTCCAGTTTCATAAAGTTTTGATAGTGAGAAACCGCGGCCGAGGATTTCCGACGCATTGAGGAAAACAATAAACGAAGTGGGTTCCTTCTCTTGGAGAGCTTTTTTCAAATAGATAGCTTCCTCCTGTTCAACAACACACAGGATCATAGTTTTCTCTGTATTGGAATGACCTCCAACCGTCCTTATTTTTGTTAATCCGCGGTCAATTTCATTTTTAATAATCGACTGAATTAACTCTTCCTTCTCAGATATAATGAGAACGAGCTTCGATGGTGATGTTTGCAACTGAACAAAGTCAATCACCTTACTCGTTACATATATTGACATCATTGCGAATAGGGCGAGCTCCAGATTAAATACAATAGCGGAAGTGATGACAACGAAACCATCCACAATTAACTGAGAAAATCCACTCGATAGTCCGGTGTACTTTTTCAAAGCCTGGGCAATCATGGCTGTTCCACCTGTTGATCCTTTTCCTCGATAAACCGTACCCAGTCCGACACCTAACAGAATCCCGCCATAAATCGCGGCCAGCAGGGGATTATCAATTTTGAAGGGAATGTCAGCACTAAGCCATATGATAAAAGGTACAAATAATGTTCCTACTAACGTCTTTAAACTGAAATCCTTTCCAAGTAAAATAACCCCTAAAATAAACAATGGAATATTGATGGCCCATTGAACGTACGCTGGGTTGAACTTGTACAATTCATATAAGATGGTACTGATTCCAGACACACCGCCTGAAGCAAGCTTCGCCGGTAACAGGAACATATTATACGATAAGCCAACGAAAGCTGAACCGATAATAATATAACAATATTCAATGAATAGCTTTAATTGTGGTGAACGTTGTGTCATCTTACCTCATCCTTTCTTCGACGAACTCCACTATTCTAACATAAAATTCGGTAAATCTCTTATCCCTGTTCTTGCCTTGAACGTCCGCCATTAATACACACTTCGCTTTCCGCGGGTGACCCGTGAGTCTCCTCGAACTTTTGTGCTACGGTGGCAAACTTTTGCACTGTTGATGCAGGAGTCTACGCGTGTATCAACGGCTCCCAGCATTTGCTTAAATTCTCTTTGATAAACAACAGAAGTATGAGGATTAGCTTGCGCCAGCTAGGTGAAGGAGGGTTTTTTCGAATACGTAAGGGCTAGTACTGCGAGACTCCTTGTGGAAAAATGGGCAATCCGAGACCCCGGAGTGTGGGTTTCACGAGCAAGCTAAGCTCGGGCAACATAAACGAGGAAGTTCGATGTTGGCACAAAAAAGCTTGTAGAGAAAAAAGAAGTTTCTCTACAAGCTGAATCCATCTTTTTGGATGGCTCACAAAGGCGATTATAATATCACTGCTGCAATGATTCCGAAGATGAATAGTGGAATATTGTAATGCAGAAAGGTTGGTACACATGTTTCCCAAATATGATGGTGCTTGCCGTCTGCATTCAAACCGGATGTTGGCCCGAGTGTACTGTCTGAAGCAGGGGACCCGGCATCACCTAACGCCCCTGCTGTACCGATTAAGGCAGCCGTAGCCATTGGTGAGAATCCCGCTGCCATACAAATAGGTACATATAATGCAGCAATGACTGGGATCGTACCAAATGAGGAACCAATCCCCATGGTGATTAATAACCCTACGAAAAGCATCACGATGGCAATCAATAAATGCGATCCATTCAGAAGTCCTTCCGTTTGATCGACAAGTGACTGCACTGAACCTGTTTCTTTTAAAATAGTGGCATAACCTGACGCAATCAGCATGACAAAGGCTATCATTCCCATCATTCCAATCCCATCCTGAACAACTTGCTCACCTTGATAAAATTTAACAACCCTGGTCACAAACATAACGATAATTCCTGCAAGTGCTCCAATTACGAGGGAATCTGTATAAAGCTGAAGACCCAGAGCTACTAAAATAGCGAGAATCGTCATCCAATGCTGTAATCCCCATGAAACCTCTTTTCGATGAAAGACGTCTTCCGGAATATTTTCATCATCAGCGATTTTCGGATCATCCTTCCCGTCCCGGCTAACCCGATCCTTGCGATATGTAATAAGTAAGGCGATTAATAAACCAACAATCATGGCTGCTCCCGGGAACAGCATAGCCATGGTCACTTTGTTTAGAGCAATTTTCATTCCATTTGCGGCCATTTCATCACGAATGATCCCTTGAAAGATCAAGCCGAACCCTGCAGGAATCATAATATAAGGAGCCTTCAAACCAAATGTCAACGCCGATGCCACAGCTCGTCTGTCCAGTTTTATCCGATCAAATAAAGAGAGCAAAGGCGGAATTAAGATCGGGATAAAGGCGATATGGACGGGAATGACATTTTGAGAAAGACAAGCGAGCCCAGCGATCGTAAAAACGAGCATCAATTTTCGGTGTCCAATCACCTTGAGCATCTTGTTGACCAAAATGCTCGTGATCCCTGACAGTCCAATCATGACCGCGAATATGCCCAGTAAAATGTAACTGAGTGCTGTATTCGACTGATTTCCCATACCTGAAACCACAACAGCTACCGAATCCGATACACTCATCCCCGAGACCAGACCAGCTGTTATGGCTGCAATTAAGATGGCAAAAATAACATTGATCCGTACTAAGCTTAGAACTACCATAACGATAACACTTATAATCACAGCATTTGTGAACATCTAATTCCCCCTCTGCATTTCGATTACATATTAACTAGATATCGTCTTATGTTGGATCGTCCAATCATATTGATCACGGCTCAACCATGTCGCAAGGGCTTCTATATCTTTTGAATACGCACGATCTTCGATTATGGTCGGAACCACCTTTCTTCCTCTGGCAAATAGATTTTGAACAGAAATAGAAGCTAAGGAAGATCCGCGATACTCAAGGGCTTGCATCGCACAAATCATTTCAATGGAAACCACTTTTTGTGCATTGACAATGATTTGATGGGCATGCCTCGCCCCAATCGTACCCATGCTAACATGGTCTTCCTGATTGGCAGATGACGGAATTGAGTCTACACTTGCCGGGTGAGCCAGTGTTTTATTTTCCGATACGAGCGACGCAGCAACATACTGCATTATCATGGCTCCTGATTGAAGACCTGGATCAGGGCTTAAGAATCCAGGCAGATCATTAAGCTGTGGGTTTACGAGCCGCTCCACACGTCGTTCAGAAATATTGGCTATTTCCGCTACAGCAATTTTTAGAAAATCCATTGCAAGGGCAATCGGCTGGCCATGAAAATTCCCACCAGATACGATGGTTTTTCCATCATCAAAAATGAGTGGGTTGTCGGTGGCAGCATTCATTTCAATCTCCAGTTTTTCTTTCACATAGGCAAGACTTTGTCTCGAAGCCCCGTGAACTTGAGGAATGCAGCGAAGGGAATAGGCATCTTGCACGCGTTTTTCACCCTGGTGGGTGATAAGTTTGCTGTCACTAGTAATCGCACGTATTCTTTCAGCTACTTCCATTTGTTCAGGATACCCGCGAGCCTCATGAATAGCTGGATGAAAGGCATCGATAATTCCTTGTAGTGATTCCAACGTCATGGCAGCGATCCAGTCAATTTGGTCGATTAATCGTTCTGCGGCAAGATAATTGATCACTCCCATCGCCGTCATCGCCTGTGTGCCGTTAATAAGGGCGAGTCCTTCTTTTGCTTTTAAGGTCAATGGTTCATAGCCCAACAGGTGATAGACCTCTTTCGTGGATCTGATTTTACCACGATAGTGAACTTCTCCCTCTCCTACGAGCACCAGGGCCAGATGGGAAAGTGGAGCAAGATCTCCTGAAGCTCCGAGCGATCCTTGACTGGGAATGACAGGAAAAATATTCTCGTTGGCGAGATCACGCAAACGTTCCACCACACATGGTCGAACTCCAGAGAATCCTTTCAGTAGAGCATTCATCCTTAATACAATCATTGCTTTACTCACTACATTGGGAAACGCTTCTCCTACCCCGCAGGCATGTGATCGAATCAAATGCAGTTGCAGCTCATCAACATCCTTATCCTTAATACGAACATCACTAAACTTTCCGAAGCCCGTGTTAATTCCATATACGGTGTCCCCGCTTTCGACAATTCTCTCTACGGCTTCTCTGCTTTTCCGTACTTTTTCCATGCTATCTGGATTAATGGCTACGAACTCATCGTCGTAAATAATGCCTTTCATTTGCTGTAGTGTTAAATCTGAACCATTTAGTTGAATCAATTTCATTACTCCTTTCAGTCTTAAAAAAAAGAGACGGCAATGGCATACGAAATACCATTGCCGCCTCCTCATAACTCATGACTATAGGCAGCTGTTACCCTATGTGATTAATCCCTAGTCCGAATGTTTCATGCTCGAGACCTTTTACTGGTGCGCCAATTGTTCCGTAAAAAGCGACAGCCAGCCATTCTCCTTCATCCAATTGCTCATAGGGAGAGCCTCGGACAATCGCAAACCGTAAGCCTACTGTCCGCATCATATCTCCTGCGCCAAGTTGCCCGCGCATGACCCCTTCGAGCGCTTCTAAAATCGCGTGATACAAAGCATGTGTTTCTCGGTATAATTCATCAGAGATAATTTGACTGCGTTTCGCGGCTGTTTCTACCGCTGAAATCACCTTCTGCATATTCATCGAGCCTGCTCTTCCCTGACAGTACTCCACATCTTTCAGCTGTGAAGTAAATGGCTCTAACTCTGCTGGTGTTAAGGAAACGACCAGCATGGCTAACTTTCCAATCGGAATCTTCTGCGTCATTCACTTCACCTAATTCAACGTAAGAATCAACTACTAACTATTAGCTATTTAAATTGTAAACGCTTTCTAAATTATCTGTCAATAGTTATTTGGTAAATTTTATCATATTATCATGCTGATGAAGCAGCGTAATAAAGGAAAGCAAAGAAATCTGGATAAAACTACCACCTCAGGTCATCCAATTTATGGATGACCTGAGGTGGTAGTTATTGTAATTTATAAGTTTTTTTCGATTTTCTGTTGTGCTGCATATTCTTCCAAGGCCATATTTTTCGTCGCAAGACTGACGAATACATAGGCGATAAACGATAAGGCAATCGGTAAAACGACGCTATGCATCCCAAATGGTGTTGGGAAGAATTGCTGAATCACAATATAGGAAATGACTCCAACAGCCATTGAGGATAGTGCGCCATATTTATTACCCTTTTTCCAATATAACCCCATCACAACAGGCCAGATAAACGTTGCTTCCAACCCGCCAAAGGCAAACAGATTAAGCCATATCAGGAGATCTGGGGGATTTAAAGCCATTAAGAGCACGAGGACTCCCAGCAGTGATGTCACCCCTAAACTTAACGTTTTCACTCTTTTGGGAGAAGCATCAGGCTTGATGTAATTGACATAAACATCCTTAACGACAGAGGAACTGACTAGAAGCAGTAATGAATCAACTGTTGACATTATAGCTGCCATTGGTGCAGCTAAGACGACACCTGCCAGCCATGGAGGCAACACTTCTAAGGCAATCAACGGCATCACTTTATCGCCTACCTCAATCCCCGGCAGAATTGGTCTTGCGAATACTCCGATTAAATGCATATTCAACATAATAAATCCAACGACAATCGTTCCAATAATTAAGGCCCGATGCATGGCTTTCGAGCTTTTATAGGACATTGCCCGTACAGTAACTTGAGGCAGCCCGACTACTGCTACGCCTACAAGAATCCAGAAAGAAGAAACATAAGTAGGTGTCAAACTACCTTCTGCTCCAAACGGTGTAATTAAATTTGGATTCTCTGCAGCTAATCCTTGTATAATATCAGGAATACCTCCACCCGCGATAATCGTAGCGACGAGAAGAATCAGTGTTCCTCCAAACATCACAACTCCTTGGACCGCATCTGTTAACGCCACCGCCCGGAAACCGCCGATCACCACATAAACGAGGACAGATAAGGCAAATATGAATAATGCCGTATGGTAAGGCAAACCTGTTAATGACTCGATTAATCGAGCACCGCCTACCCATTGAGCAGCCATCGCTGAGAATAGAAAAATAATGATGCTGACTGCTGCGATCAGAACGACCCATTTACTTTGATAACGTCCCTTTAAATAATCAGTCAAAGTCACCGCGTTATATCTTCGTGACATGATAGCAAACTTTTTCCCTAAAATCATCAGTACAAAATAGCCGGTAACCACTTGGGACATGGCAAGCAAGACCCAGCCTAATCCTTCTGTATAAGCTACCCCGGGTCCTCCTATAAAACTACTTGCACTCCCATATGTAGCTGTCATGGTCATCGCTAAAATAAATCCACCCAACTCACGTCCACCCAGGAAGTATTCTTCTAAGAAGTCATGATTGGATTTCCTTAAGGATCCGCTAGCTATGAACCCAACTAGAAAAATCAGGATTAAAAAAATGATCAATGGTACAATCACAGCTTCATTCATGACTCATTTCCTCTGTCTTTCTCTTCTTCAAATGGTACGTCCACGAAAAAGAATTTTACAACTACTATTACGAGAGCCACGATAAGTATGAATCCTACTACACAACTATAAAAAAACCACGCTGGCAATCCTAGTACAAAATGATAGTTTTCCGGGGATTTGCTGCCTAGTCCGTACGCAAAACCATACCACCAAACAAAGTTAATCACTGCTAACGCAATACCAATTAAAGCCTCGCGATTTGCTATGGTAAAACGATAGTCTTTATTCTTTCCAGACATGTCTCATCCTCCATACCGATATGTTTACCTTAGTGTACCAGATTTGTTTGCCCTCTCAACAAGGAAACTGTTTATTCTACAATTTTTTACTGCTGTCGAAACCCTGTGCCCCAATCGTGTTATTCACCTATACAAGACGAATGCATACATTACATTATAAAGTGAGATCAGGATTGAATAATGGATTCAAAGGAGTGTTAAAATGCCAGGAAAAGTTATTCATTATTTTGCCGGCGATTATACAGCTAAAGGCTTTTATCCTTTATATGATTTTAGTTTTCAGGGACTTGATCAAGTTTTTATGCTCCAGGGCTTACCTTATACAGGAAAAGTTGACGTGATGAAGAAGTTGCTGAAGGAATGGGAAGAAAAGGATTTCAATGTAGAAGCCATTCACACTTCGACTGACAATCAGGGATTGGACGGCATTATTATTCCTCAATTAAAAATAGGAATTTATGGTGCAGAAACCCCATTACTAAACTTCGATTTAGATCATGTCGAGTATATCAATATGAATGCAGCGATTAACTTTGATCAATTAAAGGATCAGAAAGACCAGATTTTATCATTAAAAAATAAAATAAAAAAAGCTCGTCTTGAAGCCGTTAATTCATTTAAAAAAGGGCTTGAGATACATGACGAGTTAGAGGAAATCTACATTGATGAAATGAATTTTGCAAAAGCTGACCAGTTAACAAATGACTTAATTAACCACCTCTTTACCACTAAAAGCACTTCTGATACCAATCCTGTAGTGAAGCGACGCTTCTTTGGTGCCTCCACTCCAGAAGGGGTAACGGATTATATTCCAAACTTAACCGAAGATTTAAATAAACGATATTTCATTAAAGGCCGCGCAGGTACAGGCAAGTCTACAATTCTTAAAAAAATAGCTGCTGCCGGTGAAAACCTCGGATATGACGTGGAAATTTACCATTGTGGGTTTGATCCTGTCAGTTTAGACATGGTGATTGTTCGCGAATTAGGATTTTGTATTTTTGACAGTACCGATCCACATGAATACTTCCCTGAACGTGAAAGTGATGAAATCGTCGATGTGTACGCCGAAGCCGTTACACCTGGCACTGATGAAAAATATGCGGATGAAATTAGCAACCTTACACGTGGGTATAAGTCTTATATGAAGGAAGGAGTCGCTTTCTTGAAGGAAGCAAAACAACACGACGATGAACTTGCCTCTATTTATCAAGATGCTGTAGACACATCAGTACTAGATAGCCTGTTTGAATCGATTCAAATGGAGATCGGGAAAAAATGAAAACTTTAAAATAAAAGTTGATGCTGTAACAAAGAAAATGGCCGATATGATCCAATATAGTCGCTTAAAACGGCACTTTTTTAACACCAAGTGGTGACTTTTATAAAACTTGAAAACGTGCTAGAACCAATGAGGTTCTTGCACGTTTTTTTGCCTATTCAACTAAATTTTGTTACTTTTGCAGTAATCGAGTCATTTGACGGTCTGCCAAAGTGTAAATTTGAATAATTTAATTATTGAACTAATAAAACAGGAGGTAATTTATGCAATGAAACAGGAAGTTGGCGGTCTAGTCCTAAGACTGACGTTAGGGGTTATTTTCTTTTTTCACGGATTCGCAAAGTTTCAAGGTGGTATTGAAAATACGGTAGGCATGTTTGCTGATCTAGGCTTACCAGGTTTTCTTGCCTATGTTGTGGCTTTCACAGAACTCATTGGAGGAGTTGCTTTAATCCTTGGGTTAGGAACACGAATTGTATCCGCACTGCTTGCCATCATTATGGTGGTAGCTATTATTAAAGTAAAGCTGGCAAATGGATTACTTGGTGGCGGACAAGCAGCTGGCTTTGAATTTGACCTTGCGCTATTCGCCATGTCTATTTATCTTCTGTTAAATGGTAACAAACTATGGGCAGTCGATCAGATTTTATCAAGAGAGTCAGACGTACAAAAATCTGCAGCTTAAATTATCATAGCATTTAGTAAAAATCATGCATTGAGTTACTGACTAGCAGACTTTTATAAAAACTCGCTTCTTTATCGATATAAAAAGACCGGGGTTTACACCCGGTCTTTTTATATCCTTTCTAGCATGCGCTGAAGTGCCTGTTCAGCATCTATCGCAATCTCTTTATCTACTTCTATTAAATTAGTTGGCTCTCCTTGCGCGATGGACTCAAGCGACCAGGCCAAATGAGGCAGGTCAATTCGGTTCATGGTCAAACACGGGCACATGTTAGGATTTAAAGAAATAATGTGCTGGTCCGGATGCTCCTTAATAATTCGATTAACGAGATTCATCTCAGTACCGATCGCCCATGAACTGCCTGGTGGTGATTGTTCAATCGTTTTGATGATATGGTTGGTAGAACCAGCATCGTCAGACAACGCTACGACTTCCCGGCGACACTCAGGATGAACGATAATGTTCATATCAGGATTTTGTTCCCGAACTTGCCATACATTAGCAACCGTGAAGTTTTCATGAACCGAGCAATGACCTTTCCACAAGATGACTTTGACATCATCGAAATCCCCTTCATAGACTAGCTCTTCTTTTATAGGATCCCACACAGCCATATCATCCAGTGAAATACCGAGATCGTAAGCTGTATTTCGACCAAGGTGCTGGTCAGGCAAAAACAAGATCCGCTCTTTTTGAGTGAACGCCCATTGAATCATTTGCTTCGCGTTCGATGAGGTAACAGTAGCTCCTCCGTGTTTTCCAACAAACGCTTTAATCGCAGCCGTTGAATTGACATAAGTTAAAGGAAGAATCGTGTCATCGAAATCCTTCATAAGTCGTTCCCATGCCTTTTCTGTTTGAGTGAAATTCGCCATATCAGCCATCGTACAGCCTGCCCGCATATCTGGCAGGTACACCTTCTGATCATCTCTTGTCAAAATATCAGCTGTTTCCGCCATAAAATGAACCCCGCAAAACACGATGGCTTCCGCTTCATGTTGAGATGCCGAAATTTGAGCGAGCTTTAAGGAGTCACCGCGGACATCGGCAAATTCTATAACTTCATCTTTTTGATAATGATGTCCAGGTAAAAACAGACGCGTCCCCATTTGCACTTTAACTTGCTGAACACGTTCACTCAGCTCTTTGTTGTCCATCTCCAAATATCTTTCTGGTATTGTCGGTGATGAACTTTCCAGTGTTTCAAAAATATTCATTGCTCAATCCTCCCCTTATCTGACTCCACATTGACGCTTATATCCAGTGCAGGCACAGAATGTGTTAAGCACCCTAACGAAATATAATCAACCCCACAGTCGCTATATCTTGAAAGGTCCTGCACCGCAATCCCCCCCGAAGACTCTGTCGTAATATGGTCAGGAACAAGCTCTACGAATCTATGAATCTCTTCCACACTGCAATTATCGAACATGATACAATCTGCTCCTGCTTCGACAGCTTCAAGCACCTGAGACTCCGTTTCGGTCTCAACCTCAATTTTCACCATGTGGCCCGTCTTAGAGCGAACCTTTTCCACTGCCCTGGTAATAGATCCTGCAAAACTAATATGGTTGTCTTTAATCATCACCGCATCGTATAAACCGTTTCTATGATTAAATCCGCCGCCAGTTCGAACAGCATATTTTTCGAACATACGAAGGCCGGGTGTCGTCTTTCGTGTATCACAAATCCTCGTATGATCACTATTAAGTCTAGAAACGGCTTCACGTGTAAAGGTAGCAATCCCACTCATTCGCTGGATCAGATTCAGGATTACGCGCTCCCCTTTTAATAGACTAGCCCATTTTCCCTGAGCCACGGCGATCGTTTCACCTTTCTTTATCCAGTCACCCTCTGCTTTCAGTAGATTCACCTTAACCGTTGGGTCCAGTAATCGGTAGCCGGCCAAAATGATAGTCGTTCCACACAGCACTCCTGACTGTTTTGCTTCAAACACAACGCTTCCTTCATGGCTGTCCTCAAATAAATAATCACTCGTCACATCTTGATCACCTATGTCTTCAATGAAAAAATGCTCCAAGGCCCGTTTAAGCTTGAACTGATTCATTTGCGATCCTCTTTTCTAATGTCTTTGTTAGATGATGTTTCTCCCATGCCTTATTTTCAATTGGAAAATCGCTTCTGTAATGACCTCCTCGACTCTCCGTGCGTTCTAAAGCAGCTGTAGTAATCAGCCAGGAAGTTTGCAGCATGGAAACGACCTCCCATTGAGTTTTAGTAAGATGACTGAAATCGGCTGCCACCCACTTATCAATCTCAAACGAATCAATCCAACTGAGTTGATCCTTAAGAGAGTCTTCGTTACGAACAATCCCCACCCGGTTCATCATTGTTCTCTGAATCTCTTCCTTCACAGGCAGCTTCAGGGGAGGTGGGCTTGAAGGATCAGCTGGCGTTGGTATTCCTGGAAAAAAAGGAAGCCGGTCCTGTACCGACAAATGCTGAGCTAACCGTCGCCCATACACTAACCCTTCCAGCAAAGAATTACTGGCCAGGCGATTAGCTCCATGTACTCCCGTGCAAGCCACCTCCCCGATCGCATAGAGACCAGGAACATTCGTTCTGCCTACATGGTCCGTTTCCACACCACCCATCAGAAAGTGACATCCTGGAGCAACAGGTATTTTCTCTTTCACCCCAAATTGGGTACACAATCTTGCTGCCGATGGAAACTTTCGGTCAAAATTAGCAATAGATGAAACATCTAAATAAACCGGACGGCCCTTCTCTATCGAATTAAAAATGGTTTGGGCGACGATATGTCTGGGCGCCAAATCACGAGAAGGGTGAACACCGTCCATCAAATAGCTGCCCCCTTCATCCACCAGCCGCGCCCCTGCTCCGCGAACAGCTTCCGAAATCAACCCCTGTGCTTTTCCATCATTGAACAGCAGTGTAGGATGGAATTGCACGTATTCCATATCCTTCACTGTAGCTCCCGCCCAGTAGGCTAACGCAATCCCGTCTCCTGTCACCTCTTGGGCATTTGACGTAAATGAATAAAGCTGACCACAGCCTCCTGTTGCCAAAACCACATGGGGAGCCAGGATGTTGTACACGTCTCCGCCCTTCGATTTACTTCTCACTCCGTAACAAGAACCATCCTTCTGAATGAGCAGCTCATATACCGATTCCTCTTCAAATATTTGAATATTAGACCGCAAATTTTTTACCAGACTCTCAACAATCTTACGCCCTGTCTGATCACCGCCACCATGAATAATTCGAGCATGGCGATGTGCTCCTTCTCTTCCCAGTTGAAGGTTTCCTTCCTCGTCATAGTCAAACTGACATTTCCAGTACATTAACTCTTGAATGATACCTGGTGCTTCTTCAGTAAGTTGCCAGACAGCCCGGTGACTATTCACATTTCTTCCCGCTTCAATTGTATCTTGATAATGCGAAGCAGGATGATCGTTCTCTCCTAGTGCAGCCGCAATCCCTCCTTGAGCCAAGAAAGAATTACTTTGCTGCATTTTTGACTTTGTGAGAATAATCACATGCGAGTGCCTGGAAATATGTACGGCAAGCTGCAAGGCGGCGATCCCGCTTCCTACAATGATGACATCCGCTTTCCGCAAATCATCCATCTCCTTATTTACATATGTATTGACACATATCTTTACATATATTTTAATGGAATACAAGGGATTTGTTAAGGGGGATCATCAATTATGAAGTATTTTGACTATGCAGCCACTTGCCCAATGAACGAGGAAGCTTTACAAACCTACATAAAAGCTTCTCAAGAATACTTCGGCAATACCCGCAGTGTTCATGATGCAGGATCAAAAGCTGATGGATTAGCAGAACATTGTCGAAAAAGGTTAGCGGAATTATTGAATGTTCGTGCGGAGGGAATTACCTTTACGAGCGGTGGTACAGAAAGTAACCTGTTAGCTTTATACGCTCTCGCCCATGCCGAGAGGGGCAAGCATATAGTAATCTCTGCAGGTGAACACTCCTCGATTCATAACATAACGGCAAAGCTGGTTGAGGAAGAAGGATACGAAGTCAGTAAAGTGGGATTGACTAAGGAAGGAGCAATAGATGTACAAGAACTAGAGCAGGTGGTCCGAAAAGACACCGTATTCGTCTCAATCCAGCACGTTAATTCGGATATCGGAACGATCCAGCCGCTTGAATCTATTTCTGAGATTTGCAAGGAAAATCGAGTGTTCTTGCATAGTGATTGTGTGCAATCTTTTGGAAAAATAGATCTTAGTCAAGTCGCTTCATTAGTCGATAGTTTTTCGATTTCCAGCCATAAAATCTACGGCCCAAAAGGTGTGGGTGCTTTGTACATACGTCCTTCCATTTCGTTCACTCCTTTTTTGCCGGACGTGTCTCACGAGAGCGGCGTCCGACAGGGTACCCTGAACACTCCAGGTATTGCAGCTTTCACAACATCCGCAGAAATAAGTGTCACGAATATGGAGAACAATCAGCAGCAAATCACGACATTAAAGAAGGAGTTTTTAAATGCCTTAGATGATATGGGGGATTCTGTAAAAGTGGTAGGTTCAGGGTTGGAGTCCTCTGTCCCAGTAGTCGGTCTTTGCATCCAGGAAACCGACGGTCAACACGTGATGCTCGAGGGAAATAGGCGTGGTTACTTTTTTTCAACAGGAAGCGCATGTCAAGTAGGAAACAACGGCGCTCCGAAAACATTGCTGTCGATGGGGGTTACTGAAGAGGAAGCGAAAACTTTCATACGGATATCGTTTGGCGTTGATCAATCAGTGGATGATGCGATCGGACTGGCGAATTGTCTTAAGGAAGTGATCGCGAGCGGAAGAAAGTTGTATGAGAATGATGCGGTTTGTGGAGATAACGACCTAGCGTAAGTTTCGATTTGAATGTTGATTTTCTAGACTGAAAGCCCTCGCACATAAGTTTATGCGAGGGCTTTCTACATTCTTTATACCAAAGTTTTTTCCTGTTGAAAATTCGGCAGCATTTCGCCGTGGGCCTCAATAAGGTCATCACAGAGGGAGACGATATCATCGATAGATAACTCCGAAGCTGTGTGTGGGTCGAGCATTGCAGCATGATAAATATGTTCCCGATTTCCAGTCATTGCAGCTTCTATCGTTAACAGCTGGGTGTTAATATTGGTTCGATTTAAGGCGGCCAACTGTTCGGGAAGATCTCCCACATAACATGGATTCACTCCGTTTCGATCAACAAGACACGGCACTTCGACAACGGAATTTGCAGGTAAATTACTGATTAACCCTCCTGTGTTAAGTACATTGCCGTGAATTCTAAACGGTTTATCTGTTTCCATAGCCTCAATAATATAAGAAGCATACTCGTGAGTGCGTTCATGGGTGAGATTTTGATTGTTAACAACATCTTCCCTCATTTTCTCCCATTTCTCAATTTGTTCTTCACAACGGCGTGGATATTCATCAAGAGGAATATTGAACTTCTTAATTAGGTCAGGGTAATTGTTTTTTATAAAATACGGATGATATTCCGCATTATGCTCTGATGATTCCGTTACATAATATCCAAATCGATTCATTAATTCAAAACGAATCATATCTTCGTGTTTTTCTTGTTGTTTAGCCACTGCACGTTTTTTAATTTCCGGATACAAATCTCTCCCATCCTTAGACACCTCAAGCAGCCAGGCAAGGTGATTAATTCCGGCGATCTTCCATTGAACTCCTTCCGTATCCATGTTAAGAGACTTAAACAGATCTGGAATGGCAGCTTGGACACTGTGGCACAACCCTACTGTTTTAATACCTGTATACCGCAGCATCGCACCTGTTAACGAAGCCATTGGGTTTGTGTAATTTAAGAACCACGCATCCGGGCAAACTTCCTTCATGTCTTTTGCGAAATCCAGCATAACAGGGATGGTACGAAGTGATCGGAAAATTCCGCCTACCCCAACTGTGTCACCGATTGTTTGACGAAGGCCGTATTTTTTCGGAATCTCAAAGTCGATCACAGTACTAGGCTTATACCCTCCGACTTGAATGGCATTCACGACATATTTCGCGTCTCTTAACGCCTCTTTACGATCCGTATAGGATTTCACAGTAACATCGCTGCCAAGACTCTTCTTCAAGTTATTCAACATATTCTCGGAATCTTTTAATCGTTGTAGGTCAATATCATAGAGAGCAAATTCAAACCCTTGAATACTTGGTGTTAACATGCAATCTCCTAGAACATTTTTTGCAAAAATTGTACTCCCTGCACCTAGAAATGTAATTTTCGACATAAACACTCTCCTAACTATATAAAAAGTTGTTATCCTTTAACAGATCCTGAAGATAGACCTGCCACAAAGTATTTTTGTAAAAAGAGAAACAGAATCGTCATCGGCAGCATTGACATAATGGCGGCCGCTGCGACTAAGTTAAGATTGCTTTGATTCTGTCCAAAAAAGCTTGCTAAAGCAACTGTTAATGTTTGAACACTTTCATCTTGCAGGAAGAATATCGCAAATTGATAGTCATTCCAGATAAATACACAGGAAATGATTAATACGGTCGCAGTAATCGGTTTTAACAACGGAAAAACTACTTTAAAGAATATCTTTAATGTACTTGCACCGTCGATTTTCGCCGCTTCCTCAAGCTCTTTAGGAATAGTAGAGCGAATAAACCCGGCATAAAGGAAAATCGTTAACGGCAAGAATGCTGCCATATTGTTTAGAATTGCTATCTCATGTGTATTCATCATTCCCATATCGACGACCATTTTGTACAAAGGAACGAGTGCTGTTAGTGGGGGAACGATCATGATGGCAATAAACAAAAAGTAGACGAATTTGTTCAATCGTGTATTCATTCTTGCTAACGGGTAGGCTGCTAGTGATCCGAACACAATCAATAACAGGGCTGCACCTGCTGTAATAATGGTTGTGTTAATAAACGCATTGCCCAGGCTTGCTTGTTCCCATGCTTTCATAAAATTTTCAATATGAATCGAGCTTGGCAGTACCCATTTAGAACTGAAATCATTGCTAGCTTTCAGCGATGTTGTAATTAATATATAAAAGGGGATGAGATGAAACAACGTTACGATAAGGGCCACGACTGTGAAAAATCTTCTGGATTTTTTCTCCTTATTCTTCATCAAGCATCAACCTCCTTGCGTTTAAAGTAAACTAGAGCAAGCAGGCTGAAGACTAAAGTAATAAACGCCATTAACACACCTTGTGTGGCTGCGTAGCCCGCATCTTGTCTGCTGAAATATAAGGAATACATAAATGTTGACATCGACTGCGAAGCATTGCCTGGCCCCCCACCAGTAAGAGCAAGAATAACATCAAATAGTTTCAACCCTCCAATGATATTGAGTATCACATTAATGGTGATGGCGGGCATTAATAAAGGCAGCGTAATATTTTTAAACTTCTGGAACGCCGAAGCACCATCGTTCACAGCAGCTTCGTAATAATCTTTCGATATGCTTTGCAAACCTGCCAGATAGATAATCATCGCTATACCTACAAATTGATAGGTATTCACAAAAACAATAATCCACGTATTTACGTCAGGGTTGCCTAATGCATTGATTTTCTCGAAACCAAATAACATCAACACATCGTTCAATGCTCCTCCCTGATAAGCAAAAAAGAAATACCAAATATATCCCATCACAAGTGGACTGATAATGACAGGAAGGTAAATAATTGTTCGGGTTAATGACTTTAATCGAATGCTTTTATTAAGCAACAGGGCATATAAAAGCCCGATCACATTTTGAAAAATTGTACTTCCGATTCCATAAAGTAAAGTGTTTTTTACCACCAGCCATGTATTAGGATCCAGGAACATACGCTTATATTGCTCAAGACCTACCCAATTTTTAGTTTGAGAAAATCCATTCCAATCTGTGAAAGAAATACGGATTCCATTTAAAAAAGGGTAGATGATAAACACACTGACTACGACTAAGGCCGGAAGATACATCCACCAAAGGGATCTTTGCCGCCGTTTTTTCCGGGGCTTGGCCTCCTCTTGCCGAGCAATAGCACGTTGTGATTTATTGACCATTTCACTCATATTAGAAACACTCCTATAAGCTTGGTTTACTGAATTTAGCAAGTGAGATACCACTGCACTTTCCTTATCAGGCTACTGGTCTAATAGTCTCTTATATTCTTCGGCCATTTTTTTAGAGACTTCTTCCGGCGTCATCTTCCCTGAAAGCAATTGCTGTCCGGTTGACCCCATCACATTCCACATTCCACTAGGTAAATAGACTCTGTCAAAATAGGGCTGCACTTTTACATCTTCATATTTTTTATAATACTCAGAATAATAATTTTCAGCTTCAATATTCTTCAAACCAGCTGGAAGTGACGTCCCTTCTGCAATTTTCTTAGCGATTTCAGGTTGAGCCAAGAATTCAATAAATTTCTTCGCTTCTTCTATGTGCTCTGTATCTTTCCAAATGGCAACAGTGTGTCGTTCTCCACCAATCCAGCTCGGTTCATCCCCTTGATGAATCGTTGGCATTGGGATAACTCCAACTTGCACTTCTGGATTCAGGTCCTCTACTGCTGGTCCGAGTGAGCTGCTTGCCAAAGTAAATCCAATTTTACCCTGAGCCATTAATTGAGCTTTCTGCTGAATTTGCGCTGTTAAAACATCTTTATTAAGTAATCCCTTTTCCTTCATTTCTAACAGCTTTTCTGGCAGAAATGTATAGTGAGACCAATCAAATGTTCCATTTATCAGTTCTTTTTCATAATTATGTTTCTCATCTGTTACTAACAGAGGTGTCGCAAACTGATCGAAGTACTGACCTAAAGCGGATTTATCGGAACCATTGAACCAAAATGGAGTGACTTCACCTTTACTTCTCTCCTTGATTTCCTCTAAAGCTTTCATAAAACTCTTAAATGTTGTCGGAGGTTTTATTCCATATTCGTTAAGTAATGTTGCGTTATAAGATATGCCATCTTTTGCCTGATTTAAAGGATAAGCGTATACTTTGCCTTCCTCATCCTTTAGAATTGGATCAAGCGCTGGATCAAGATTTTTCACCCATTCCATCGCACTCAAGTCTGCTACATATTCTCCATAACGCTGTTTAGCCCAGCCATGGGTATCAAATAAGTCTGGCAGATCATTTGCTGCCATTTTCACACGTAACATGTCTTCGTACCCGTCTCCCGGATAGTTATCTTCTATATCAATATCAGGATATTTCTCCTCAAATGCAGCAACAGCTTCTGAAATCACTTTCTTATCTTCTTCAGAGGTAGCTGTTGAATAAAATGTCAAAGTAGTTCCACTGCCATCCCCTGATGCTTCATTACTGGAACAACCAGCCAAAGTGATACCAACAATCATTACAAGTAACAGGACCAATTTTCTCATTTTAATTCCTCCTTAACTCGTTGATGTATAAACACAAATAATTGTAGTCGTGCATCAGTTCAGTTATAATTTGACATGCTGAAGCAGGTTTATTTTCGCAGAATAAACTATCAGCACACTTCATGTGCACCTGCCTTGCTCTTTAAACTCTGGCAGGTGTACAGTCTTTTACCTGACTCACCCTATACACATCGCGTTCTGCCTTTTTTACTCGACATCACCTCCTTTATTTCCCGGGAAATTTCCATTATGACCCTACCTCTTTCTTTAATTTGACGGCATTCGATTGATTTCTGGTTCCGCAGCTATCCCTGACAACTAACCTTGTTGGCACCGTAACTTTTATCGGAATCTCCCTGCCATTGAGACGATCCACCATTAATTTCACTCCCAACCTTCCCATCTCTTCAGTCTGAACTTTTACTGTAGTTAAGGGAGTACTAGCAAATTGAGCCAATTCGATATCATTGAAGCTCACGATAGCTACATCTTCAGGAACTTTAAAGTTACTTTCTTGCAAAGCTCTCATTGCCCCAATTGCCATGGCATCACTAGCTATAAAATAAGCATCGGATAAGTCGTCTTGCTGAATAGAATATTTCATTAATTCATATCCATCAGCCATCGTAAATTCACCAACATGAAATGATGCTGGAATGAATAACCCCTTATCCTCCATAAAATTTTTGAAAGTAGACTTTCTTATATCTTCAAACTCCACCTTGCCGCCGTTTAGATGTTCTCTTTCCTTCCCGCCAATAAATCCAACCTTTTTATAGTCATGATCTAATAAATGGTTCAATGCCCGTATGGTCGCTTTTTCAAAATCAATGATAACGGAATCATACTTATCCTCATCCACTGTATGGTTGATGTAGACAATGTTTTGTAATTGATCACTGATTTGATCTAGAATATCTGAATTGATCCTCCCCACTACTATTAGGTTCTTAATGTCACTACTGATCTGGCCAGAAGTTAAATTGTTTAGTCGAAACAGTTCTGTAGTCACCAACCCCCTCTTCTGACATTCATTCTCAATGCCTTGCCTGATCGATAGAAAGTAAGAATCATTTAGCTCTTCCTCAACTGAATGGCAGAGCAGAATGCCGATTTTTGTTGTTTTCATGTCACTCGGAGGTTGCTTCTCCTTTTTACGTTCCTGTAACGTTTTATATCCCATGTCTTTGGCAACATCCAATATTTTTTGACGTGTTTCAGAAGCAACCGATAGTGTTGTATCATTGTTTAACACTCTCGAAACAGTCGTATTTGAAAAGTTAGCACGTAAAGCTATTTCTTTAATTGTTGTCATAAAGTATCCCCTTCTTTATTTAACCAGTAAATATTTTACTGAATTTTAGTATCCTATATTGAAATACTATCAGATCATTTAAGCGCTTTCAATATTAATTAACTAAATTTTTTGAAAATAATATAAGTTATCTTTGCTTTTAAACCGCAATAAAGCAATAATTTCATTATGGGAGACATTTATAACACACAATCAAGTTAAAATATTTACTTATTATTACTAAAATTCACCTAATCTCGGAGCCAAAGAGAGAATTGCGGGCTATACACCTATCAAGCCCGTGGTGCATAGTCTACACTGTAGAACGCCGGCATGTATGAGGCGAAGCGAGGAGGCTCCGTACCGTGGTATTAACACTTTCCCATTGGTTATATGGTTTATTTACGCTATTAATAATTATTACCATGATATTTCGTAAAGGAGTAGTGCTGCCGACCTTACTAGGTACATTCGTGGTGGTATGGGTTTTCAACGGCAGCTTAATCAGTGGTTTTATGGGAATATTTAATGCGAATCTAGTCGCTGCCAAAGAACTTTTTAACATATTCCTTATTATTACCTTCATGGTTGCGCTTTTGCATTCCCTTAAGGACCTCGGGGCAGACAGAAGAATGATTATGCCTGTCCAGAAAATCATGATCAATAGTCATGTATCTTTTTTTGTATTAGTTGGAGTCACCTATGTCATTTCGCTTTTCTTCTGGCCGACACCTGCTGTTCCACTTATATGTGCTTTACTTGTGCCAGCAGCAATAAGGTCGGGTCTTCCGGCAATGGTGGCAGCTATTGCCGTAGCACTTGCCGGGCAAGGCATGGCCCTGTCTTCTGATTACGTTGTGCAAGTCGCACCTGGTCTGTCAGCTAAAGCAGCTGGAGTTAGTACCGAAACGGTAATGGATCAAGCATTGGTTCTGTCAATCATCACTGGTTTTATAGCCATTGGCCTTGCTTACCTCTGGAACAAAAAACATTTCCGATCTAGACATGATCCACAAAATGAAATTGAAATTAGGGCAATGCAAGGTTTGCAGGAAGGTCACCAATCAACGAACAAACATATCAACAAGTGGAGTAAAGTGTTTGCTGTACTTGTCCCGTTATCTATGCTCGCCGTAATGATTTATATGGTCTCAACGAAGCTTAGTTCAGGAAGAATGGGAGGATTTGAAGGTGGGAACGGTGCTGCTTTTATTGGTGGAGTTGCCGTAGTTCTGCTCCTGCTATCCACAGTAGCATTTGGAAAACACCGCGCCCTCGATTATATTAGTGACCATATTACAGAAGGTTTCGTATTCGCATTTAAAGCAATGGGGCCTGTCATCCCGATCGCCGGCTTTTTCTTTCTAGGGAGTCCTGATTTTGCCGGGGAAATTCTTTCTGTTTCCGCTGATACCGCTCCGGCCCTGTTATTTGATTTAGTGGAATCTACTCAAGGATTTCTACCACAAAGTGCTTTCTTAGCTGCCTTTAGTATTTTAATTATCGGAATCATCACGGGACTCGACGGATCTGGTTTCTCCGGCCTCCCGTTGACCGGTGCTTTATCAGCATCTCTGGCGAACTCCTATATTGATCCGGCAACCTTAGCAGCTATTGGTCAAATGGGATCGATTTGGACGGGTGGAGGTACGATTATTGCTTGGTCCTCCATGATTGCGATTGCAGGGTTCTGTGGGGTCTCGGTGATGGATCTAGTTCGGAAAAACTTTATCCCGGTAATCTCCGGGTTAATGATTTCAACGATTGCCGCGTTATTTATATTTTAGAAAAGCATTAAAATTGACTACCCCCTAACTAAAACTCTTTAGTTAGGGCTTTTTTTTATCGCTGCCAACAAATCTCCCGTGTTCTGGGATAGCTATGCGATCAAAATCTCTTGTAAGTTTTCCTAGATTCTCTGTCAATTCTTCTCCCGCCATTGGGAACCCATGTCCAGTTATCGCTATGTTTGGTTTCAATGACTCAAGTTTTTTTACCGATTCCCAGGCAGCCTCCCAATTTGTCGTTAAGTATCGAGGAGGGCCACTAATTTCTTGTTCCTGAGTCAACACTTTGAATAAATACTCTTGTTTCACTGTTACAAATGCATCGCCCGCAATTAACGTTCGATCGTTTTCTCTAAATAGTGAAACATGACCTTCCGTATGACCGGGAGTATGGATCCATCGCCATTCCGGCAAGTGAGGTATCGTCCCGTCTTCAGGTAATGGTTCGACGCGGTCACTCAAGTCAATACCCTCATTAGGGAACATACGTGACATCTTTGAAACGAGCCCGCCTTCTACGGTTGTGTCCGGTTCTGGGTAGTCCTTTTTACCAGTCAAGTAAGGCATTTCTCGTTGATGGGCATAAACCGTTACATCCCAATATTCCGCAAGTTCCTTAGCAGCACCTACATGATCGAAATGGCCATGAGTAAGAATAATGGCTTTAGGATTGTATCGTGACCCAAAGAGCTCCCCTGCTGTATCAATAATCTTATCCGCTGATTTCGGCATTCCTGCATCAACTAGAACCCAATCACCTGGGCGTTCGGGGTTACCGAGAAAACATACGTTTACGACCTGTATGGGCAGGCAATGAATATCATTTGCTACGGTCTGTTCAATCCCGCTTGCTATCGATGTTACTGGAATCAATTTATCCACCATCACTCGACCTCCTTCATTTTACTTATTTT
This sequence comes from Halobacillus naozhouensis, assembly GCF_029714185.1. Lineage (NCBI taxonomy): Bacteria > Bacillati > Bacillota > Bacilli > Caryophanales > Bacillaceae > Halobacillus > Halobacillus naozhouensis. The sequence goes on from NZ_CP121671.1 coordinate 3,102,421, forward strand.
GTTCCTAATCAATGATCTTATTACATACGAGTTACCGTTTATTTCACTTAATAAACGTGAATAGACCATAGGTACATTCATTTTGAAAGAAGGGAGTCACATGATAAACATCCTGATCAATCATATCCCTTCTACTGCCTTACATTTGCTGACGGGATCACTGATTATGTACATCTTTTTCAGTAAAAAAGGTTTTCTCCTTCATGAGCGATTAAAGATCATCAGCCTTGGAGTCATCGTACTCCTGCCTGATCTTCCGAAGTTAGCTGGTGGGAATCTGGCCCATTCTCTGTTTGCACTCCCGTGGTTGTCACTGCTGACAGCTTTTTATGTGAGAAAGATTACGAAGGAGTCTTTTCAAAAGTCATGGTTTGCTTCTTTGTTCACCATATTGTTTGGGGCGATTTTCATCGATTTTATCGGAAATGGTGTCCAATTGTTCTTTCCACTGACTAGCGACATTATAGAATTTACGATTATTCAAAAAGAAATCTGGCTCGTTTGTGCTTTATTTGCCGTTTTCTCCGCCGCTTTAATTTTTAATCATAAACCCTTACTCATCACTAGTTTACTCATTATAAGTTTGTTACTGGTAGGCAAAGCTATCTCTAAAGTGGAACTTGAAAACAGGCTTGAAGCTAAGTATGACGATAATCAAATCCATGTGATCGTCACCAAACCGGAAAAATATTTAGGATTAAACTGGAGGTTTTCCGTACTTACAAATGAAAAAGTAATCCAAGGAACCTCCCCTGTCTTCCAAAAAGAAATAACAATTAAGCAAATCGTAGAACATTAACCATTACCAAAAACCCCCACCTCAGGTCATCCAATATCTGGATGACCTGAGGTGGGGGTTTTTGGTATTTAGGAACAGAATAAATTGGGTGGTTGAGGCTCAAAATATGTATTCAGGTACTAGGATTCGGAGGCATTATCATGACTAAGACTAAGAGTTCGGATACGACTAAGAAACTTCAATGGTGGCAGCTCTCCCTCATTGGGGTAGGCTGCATCATTGGCACTGGCTTTTTCCTCGGTTCTTCACTTGCAATTAGATATGCCGGCCCAGCTGTCATTTTTGCATTCATTTTAGCTGCCATTGGCACATACATTGTGTTTCAGGCACTGGCAAAACTTACAGCGGAACACCCGGAGAAAGGCTCATTCCGCTCATATGCAAAAAAAGCTTTTGGGAGATGGGCTGGTTTTAGTAATGGCTGGGTGTACTGGTCGTCAGAATTACTTATTATGGGCAGTCAATTAACAGCCCTCGCTATCTTCTCCCAATACTGGTTTCCAAACCTCCCTCTCTGGCTGTTGTCGACCATATTTGGAGTATTAGGGATCGGGGTAATATGTACAGGTGTAGCTGGATTTGAACGAGTTGAAAATATTTTTGCTGTCATTAAAACAGCTGCTATTTTCATGTTCATCATCATCGGTATCCTTGCCCTGACTGGACTTCTAACTGAAAATCGTCCTGAACAAACAACTATCCAATTTGCCTACAACCAGCTATTTCCGGAGGGTATTACCGGTGTTTGGACAGCTTTACTCTTTGCCTTTTATGCATTTGGCGGGATTGAAGTCATGGGGATTATGGCAAACGAATTAAAAGATCCTAAAGATGCTTCAAAATCGGGCAGAATTATGCTGCTTCTCCTCGGAATCATTTACGTTGTTTCGTTGGGACTAGCTTTATGTCTTATCTCATGGGAACAATTCAACCCGGATGAGAGTCCTTTTATTACGGCTTTATCCCCCTTTAACTTATCGTTTGCCCCACATGTTTTCAATGGAGCCCTAATCATAGCAGGCTTTTCTACGATGGTGGCCTCTTTGTATGCGATCACATCGATTCTTGCCACCTTGTCTGAAGATGGAGATGCCCCGGCTTATTTTGCTGCCAAAAGTAAACGGGATGTGCCTATCCATGCCCTGTTTCTTACGATTGCAGGGCTGGGTGCCTCAATTCTTGTAGCCTTACTTTTACCTGAGAAGGTTTTCGAATACATGACAACAGCTGCTGGATTAATGCTGCTATACAATTGGTTGTTCATCCTGTTTTCCTATAAAAAATTGATGAAACTGACCACTGTGGAGCATGTAATACGTGGTGCAGGCATCCTCTTAATCGTAGCTGCTGTTAGCGGAACGTTCTTCGATTCCACAAGCCGTATCGGCTTTTTCATTAGTCTGATATTTTTAGGAATCATCAGTACAATCACCTTCATGATGAGAAAAAAATGGCGTAATCAGCAATAGCCTTGTCTAGAATTGAAGCAGCAATTTAATGGCCTGGTAGCCAAAGTAACCGGCAAAACCAAACATACAAAACCCTGATAATATAGAAATCCCTTTTAATGAACGTGGGGTAAGGAATTTTCTAAAACCGCTGGAAACAAAGGCCATGGTAATATCCCACAACATCAAACCAATGATAATAGCCGCTCCATATAAGATGAGATGAAATTGATCATAGCGGGTGATCGTATTCGCTAACACGGAACCATAAATCCCAAGCCAGAACAAAATGGAAAGTGGATTAGTAACCGAGATGAGAAAGCCAGTCGCAAATGTTCTTTTTAATGGGTCTTTGTCTCCCTTTTGACGCATTTCAAGTTTTTGCGAGCTGGTAATACTCTCAACTCCAGTATAGATTAGAACGAAAGCACCGAAAGACCATAGAAATGTTTTCATAAACGGAAGTTCTAGAAAGTGAATGACACCAAAGAAAACGGCTAAGATATACAGCAACTCACCAACAATTGATCCTAACCCGATCACCCAGGAATGGAAAAAGCCATTCTTAATGCCCTGGTCTATTTGGGCTGCGTTAATCGGACCAATTGGTGCTGCCAGGGATAGTCCTAGAAAAATATAACTTAGGAATACTACCAATCCTTTCACTCCTCTAAAATGTGATTAGCTTGTACCAAATGTATTCGCCAACCAAACATTGTATTACAATGAGTAAAGAACTTGAGATCAAAAAAACACATTGCAAAATCACAATGTGTTCTCATCCTTATCGATTATTCGCCTGGTTTGTTTCCTCAATCAGTCTCAATTGGTCTTTAGCCTTTTGAATTTGTTGTGCATTTTCCTGCGTATTCATTGTTGGATCTAGATTTGCTTTGGCAAGTTCTTCTTCCGCTAATTTCACATGCTCTTGGGCCTCGACAAACCCGGCACGATCCTCCTGCGCTCGTTCAACGGCGCGCTGTGCATTGTTCAATTGGTTGATCAGATGATCCATGTCCATTATGCTCCCTCCTGTCTTATTTATTAATTTTGTTATTTTACTTAATTTTATTCATTCAACCTCCAGCTTCGAAAAATATCATCGAATACATAGGACGATCATGTGGTGGCATAGCCATTAACCAAGGGAGGGGATGGATCTGTTTTATATTCATGTGGAGACAGAACAAATTGTGGAATCCTTCTATGATTACGGGTACACCAATCAAGGGGCTATGAGGATAGAACGTTTTTATCACTATTTTGGATATGTTGAAGGGTGTCCAATGATCGAAGAAATAGCTGACGGGCAATATCGTCTCATTACCTGTAAAGAGAACATCGACTTTTACCGGGAACATACTATTGAAGAGCCTATTCTGTGCATGCTTAAAACCTTCTCCAACGATAGTGAACGTTATTTGGAAGTTTTAAAGCATTTAATAGATGGAAAAGCGAACTCCTCATTTAACGATAAATACCAGATCGTTGATAAACTACTGCTAAACCACTACACACTCTCCGCAATTTCCAAATACATCCAAATCCCTGTAAGTGAATTACTCAAATTTAACTATCGCGAAGATAAATATCAGCCCTACCTTGAATTAGCCCGGCGGAGAAGGGTTAGAACCTGTATGGAGGATACCGTAAAGTTTCTTAAAAGAAGGTATTATTTTAAAGGAAAGTCAGAATTGTACCTTTTACAATTAGTTTTAGGAAAAGGAGAGCTGCCACGCCCCATCACTTACCAGACATGGCTGATTGCTAAAGAAATATTAGAAGAGATAAGTGAAATGTTTGACCAGCTTCATTGGGAAAATCAATGTAGAATGATTTTTGAAATCTGTTCTAAAGGCAGGAATGACCTTATTCCCTTTCATAAGAAAGAAGCTCAGGAATTATTAGAAAGCCAGAACCGTCGCAGAAACCGCATGCCAATGATTACCATTCAATCACGCGGCCAACAAAAAAATGCCCGTCCCCCACATATTTACACGTAAGAAAACAAGCATTTTTTTAAGCAGAACGGGCCCGTCTTCTACTTCGTTTAATCAGAAATTCGAAAGCACCTGTCCCAATTAACACGCCGCATACGATCAATACCAGACCAATAATATGACTGATGGTAATCGATTCATTTAAGAACAGAGCGGCTCCAACCAATGCAAAAAATGTATTAAAGTTGATAAATATAGCTGATTCAGACGGTCCGACCTGCTTGATGGCAAAGTTATAAACCATGTGACCAAAAGCTGTACAAATGAGGGCGCTAAACAGGAAGATTAAGATTAACTGACCATCCACGAGTTTAAAGATCTGTGCTGGATTCGATTCCACAAATAAACTCGTGATAAAAATAAATACCGATCCGATCACCATCATGTATCCTGTTAGCAAACGTGGGTCAAGACCCGGGTTCAATTTACTGATCAAAATAAAGCTGAATGCTTGCACAGCTATCGAAATAAACACCATGACATCACCAATCGATACAGTTGTCATCCCACCCGCCCCAGTTAAAGTCGTAATTATTACCCCGACAAATCCCAGTGCGAAGCCAAAACTCTTGAAGTAGGTCACTTTTTTACTTAACAATAATGTCGACAACACCATCGTAAGCAATGGCCCCATCCCAACAATCAACCCCGCATTAACACCGGAGGTATACAGGAGACCGAGTGCCATGAAACTGTGGTGAGCAATTACATTAAATATAGAAATGTAAAAAATAATCCAGACTTCCTTCTTTGTCGGCATTCGCAGAATTCCCATAAAGGCCAGAACCACTAACACGGCAATCCCTGCCGTGAAAATTCTGACCGAGGTCAGAAGAATGGGATCAACAGCTGATACAAGCACTTTAATGGCAGAGACGTTAAATCCCCACAACATCATGACGAGCATGATCATAAAGTAGATTCTTTTCATACCTATCACCAAAATTCTATAACGTTAAGTTGTGTATTCTTTCACTATACCACTCTGGATCATGATTTTGGACCATTAAAAACTACTAGTTTAGAAAAAGATGAATATATTAATTTTCCAATTTGCCTTACGATTTTTCGTATCATAGTGACTTTGCTTTTTCATTCGTTTGATCCACCTCTGAAATCCCCTTCAAAAACCTGTTTACTTTTACAAAAGAAAGCTGGAAAATCGGGCTTTGAATAAATGTATAGATAAACGTAAATACGAAAACAGGTCCCCCTAGCAAAAGTCCCATCATTAATACCATACTCTCCACAGCGATCCTAGTTTTACTAATAGAATAACCGAGTTTATCTGATAACGATAACATGAGTCCATCTCGCGGTCCTGCCCCAAACCCCGCCGCGGAATACATACCCCCTCCAATACCCATTAAAATAATTCCTGTTAATAAAACTATGACATCCATTACTGTTGAGGACGATGCCGGGAAAATATCAATGAATAAAAACAGGTCAATCATAGGTCCGACAGAAAGGGCATTGATCAATGTGCCAATTCTTATGTATTGACGATCGACGACTAAGGACACAAGTACAAGCAGGAGTCCAACAATCAGATTCCAAACCCCTATAGTAAGACCAAACTTTTCAAAAAAGGCTATATTCAATACATCCCAAGGGTGAATCCCGAGGTACTGCACTTTAATCGCTACTGCAATTCCATAACTAAATAAAACAAGACCCAGTGCAAAGAAAAGTAATTTTAATCTCATAAACTTCGCCTCTTTCCAAAAAGTAAAGTCTATTCATCTTATCCTATAATCAGAAAATTGGAAATTAAAATGAACTTTGTGCTGTCTAATTCTTAGAAAAATGAGGAATGTATGAAGGTACACGACCAGCAGTCCTTCTATTAATCAAGTTGAATCTTTAGTAAATTTAACCTTCAACTTTTTTACATTAATGCGTAAAAATAAGCATCCACAAGTATTTCCAATCATGCGCTGAATGAAAACGCTTAAATGCATAATGTTATCGCTTTTATAAGGTTTGATGTTCTGGATAATTTGTTCAATAATCAGAATAATCTTTAAATTGTTAGGAGTGTTGACTATTAGTGTTACAGTCACAAAGGAAAAGGAAGTTTATTCAGTAACTGGAAATGAAGAGCTCGGCTCTTTCCCGTTGTACTCTCAAGAAGAGGTGGATCATTCGATTCAAAAAGCAAATCAAGCTCAAAAGAAATGGGCGAAAACAGAAGTATATAAACGGGCTGATATTCTACATGATTGGGCTGACCGTCTAGCCGCTAAAAAAGAGCAAATCGGTGAAATGATCTCTAAAGAAGTTGGGAAAAATCGTTCTTCTGCAGTAAAAGAGGTTGTCCGAACAGCTGATTTAATCCGTTACACAGCTGAAGAAGGCTGTAGAATCCACGGGGACATGCTGAGAGGAGATTCTTTCCGCGGAGGAAGTTCTAAGAAAATGGCTATGGTCGAACGCGAACCGCTTGGCGTTGTATTAGCAATTTCTCCATTTAACTATCCTGTCAACTTAGCAGCCTCAAAAATTGCCCCAGCTTTAATGGCAGGGAATGCCGTCGTATTCAAGCCTGCTTCACAGGGTGCATTAAGTGGTCAATTAATGATTGAAGCCCTGCTTGAGACAGAACTTCACCATGACACCGTCCAATGTATAACTGGGAAGGGTTCAGAGATTGGCGATTTTCTTGTTACTCACCCACAAGTGAGTATGATTACATTCACCGGAAGTACTGCCACAGGTCAATCCATTTCTAAAAAAGCAAATATGATCCCTGTTGTTCTCGAGTTAGGAGGTAAAGACCCTGCAATTGTTCTCGATGATGCCGATCTTGATCTGGCTGCAGATCAAATTGTCAGCGGGGCTTTTTCTTACTCTGGACAGCGATGTACCGCCATCAAACGAGTATTAGTCGATGAGAAAGTAGCAGATAAACTGTCAGAGAAAATTGCACAAAAAGTTGATGGACTAACTGTTGGAAACCCAGAAGATGACGCTGTCGTTACACCATTGATCGATCCCAATGCGGCTGATTTTGTACAAGGATTAATTGATGATGCCTTACAAAATGGAGCAGAACTTGTTACAGGTAATAAACGTGAAGGCAATTTAATTTATCCTACACTGCTTGATCATGTACTCCCTCACATGAAGGTGGCTTGGGAAGAACCTTTTGGGCCAGTACTGCCAATCATTCGTGTACAGGATGAAGCTGATCTTGTTTCCATCGCTAATGAGTCAGATTATGGCCTGCAAGCCAGCGTTTTTACAGCAAACGTTCAAAAAGCCATGGACATTGGGGCAAAACTAAACGTCGGTTCCGTACAATATAATGCGAAAACTGAACGTGGACCCGATCATTTCCCCTTCCTCGGTGCTAAAAACTCCGGCCTTGGTTCACAAGGAATCCGCCGCAGCATCGAATCCATGACAAGAGACAAACTATTCGTACTTAATATGTAACCTATAAAATACCACCTCAGGTCATCCAAATATTGGATGACCTGAGGTGGTAAAAAAAGGATAATAATACATTTTATTAAGGTTATTTTTCCACTAATGCATCGGCAACTTCAACCGCTAACCGTTCAGCAGATAAAGGCCCTGCAAATGTCCCCATATCACCAGGAAGTTCATATGTGCGATCCTCTTTTACAAATTCAAGGTTCGTCCAAGCAGGGTTATCCGCAAATTGGTTCGTAAAGATGTTGTCATCCTCCTGAACGAGATAAAAGAAATGGGCATTTTGGTAATTTTGCAGCGCTTCTACAGAAGACGAAATAAATCCATAAACCTGTGGCTTTTCAACCTCCACGGCGTTATCTACTCCCATTTGTTCTAATACCCCTGCTACCACAGAGTTATCTGTAAACAGCCTCATAATCGGCGAATTTTGGGATGTAAAAGCCTGAGTAACTACGGCTTTGATGTCAGATAATCCAGCTTCTTCAATCCGTCTCCCCTGTTCTTCAAACGTCTGCTCTAACTGCTGCTTGACTGTCTCGGCCTCTTTTTGTTTATCAAAAATTTTGGCTACTGTATCAAATTCATTCAACATATGCTGATATTGATTTTCCACTCCTTCTTCTGAATAAGGAGCAAATAATACAGTAGGGGCTATCGATTCCAGTTCTTCTATAATTGCTTCATGACGGTATTTTGCACCAATGATGAGGTCTGGCTTTAATCGTGCAATGGCCTCTAGGTTTGGTTCTGCCCGCGTCCCCACATCTTTTGTAGATTCAGGGAGCGGTGCGCCTACGTTGATCCATTTATTATAACCTTCTACATCTGATACACCGACAGGTTTAATTCCTAATGGCAGCATATGCTCCACATAAGTCCACTCGAGAACTACAACCCTTTGCGGTACGCCTTGGATTGTTTGCTCTCCCAATCCTGTATCAACTGTTACAGAACGTTCAGACTCACTTTCCGCTTTACTGTCTTTTACTTCTTGATCACTTTTATTACAAGCTGCCATTATAACTAGTAAAAGTAATACGATAAACAGCCCAAGTTTCTTCGTCATTCATTATCCACTCCATTGACTTATTTCAATTGGATCTAAAAACATTATGTATAACTCCGATCACAATTGATAAGGATTATCATTATCAATTGTGATCATATCCCTATCCTAGTAGTTTGTCAACATATAAAAAGCCCCTAACTTGGAACAGAAATGTTCTGAGTTAGAGACTTACAACTAAAGTGCTTTTACTAATCCGCCATCGATCACAAGAGATTGACCTGTCAGATATGTGTTCCCGCCTGATGCAAGAAAAACAACTGCTTTCGCAAACTCCTCAGGTTCCCCATAACGTCCCATCGGTATCGATTTCTCCGCTTTTTCTCTAATCTCCTCAGGCGTTACACCTAAATTCTCAGCATTCTTCTCATCAAGTGAAGCTACACGGTCCGTGGCAATCCTGCCCGGCCCTACAGTATTGATCAAAATATTATCCTTAGCCAACTCCTGAGACAGACTTTTCGATAATCCTACAATTCCCGCCCGGAATGTATTCGACAGGATCAGATTATCCAATGTCTGTTTAATAGAAGAAGAAGCAATATTAATTATTCTACCGCTTTGTTTCTTTTTCATAAAAGGCAGTACTTCCCGGATTGTCCTGATAAAGCTTAACAAGTTTAGCTCATATGCATGATTCCAGTCTTGATCTTCAAAGTCAGCAAAAGTTCCTGCTGGAGGCCCTCCCGCATTATTAATTAACACATCAATCGTTCCATTCCACTCAGCAGCAGTTCGTGCCAGACGTTTAATTTGCTCAGGATTCGTTACATCACACACTATGTAGCTGACATGTGGGTTCCCGCTACTTTCCTTGATCTCAGTTTGCGTCTTTCTTAGCTCGTCCTCACTTCTGCTCGATAGTAAAACATGCGCTCCTTCTTTTGCAAACTCTAATGCGGTGGCCTTCCCCAGGCCTTTGCTCGCTGCTGTGACCACGACCGACTTTCCATTTAAGTCCAAGTCCATGCCCATCCATCCCTTCTCTATTAAATTTCATCTGTCTTCGGCCTTGTTTCTATATTTGTATTATACATTCAAGTGATGGAATTTTCAGTTTTTTGCTTCTAAAGTGATAATTCTAGCTCCAGAAGAAAATCACGCCAAAAAACCTTGAAAAATGACATAAGGACTTCTTGGTATATAGTTATTTATCATTATTCTCTTCTTGTATTAATACGAACTTATTCTGAATTCTACTAATATTCCGATTTTCCATCTGGCTCATGGTAATGCTGCCCCACGAAAACTAAGTCACATTATTCCCACCTAGATCTTCTTTTTCCCTTGGCCTTATCCTCAAGTCAAAGAGATTTTGTAATTCACCCAGGAGTTGCTTAACTGGCAGCAGACCCGTTGGAGGAATGATAGGCCGCCGCGTTTGTTCTAATCCAATGGTCACGTTGGCCGTTTCATTACTTCCTAGCTAAACAGCAGTTGCTTTCGATACATAGTCCGGGTCAGAGGCTATCAAAATATATTCACCAGGAGGTAAGTTGGCAAACAAACACACCATGTAGATCCGTGATCACAGCTTTTATAGTTTCCCCGCGTATATTCCTCAACGTCACGGTTGCTCCAGAAATAGGCTCTTAAGTGTTTTCATTAATGACCCGGCCAGTAATCGAACCCGGTTGTAAGACCGTTTCTAATGCAAAGTTTACGGTTTCCTCTTCTTCAGGTCCAAACACAACTATTAGAGTTCGGGTTTCGCTCTTCGCTAAGAATTTGTCCGCCGAACCGGGCTGGGTTAAAGACTAGGTGAAAATTCACTGTTCCCTTTGCATACCTCATTATGGAAACATATGGATAATTTACAAATCCGAAGGCATATACCTTTACCGTATAAACCTCCGGGTGGTAATGTCTCCAATACTATGGTAATTGGCAACTGTTTCATTCGAGACGATATCGGAACCAATTATTACGGATTGAAATCCTTTGGGCGCTGCCGTCACATTATAAGATCAAGGGACTAAATTAGACTACTTCCATATAGGTAACTGTATAATTTACCCAGGCGCACACCCATAAACTGTAATATCCATTCTTATTTGTAGTTACGGATGCAATTAAGTGATGACAACTAATGGTTAATGGGACTATCGCTGTCTAAATGGGCTTTCCATTTTAGAGAAAAGCCTGAGACTGATTATCACTCGGAAATGGCATGGTTCTCACTCCATTAGATTAAAGTATTCTGCATTATGTCTATTCATATTAATCAAATATGAATGGACCCCTGTCATCATAAGAATTAGTTTTTTCATCGCTTTTCTATAAAGGTCGAAATATCCATGGCGAAAGCAATTAAATCAAGCCTGCATAAGGAATAAGTATTCAATATATCCTTATAGGTTATGTGCGGAATTATCTACCAAGTTATGTGTACGCCCGTACGATTGAATATAAAAATCATATGGTAAATAGAAACTATCATAGAAAGGATGAATATAATTGGGAAATCTAACAGAAAGTCAGGCAAACCTATTGAGATTGGCGAACCAATTGTCACAAGGTATCATGACAAGTGGCGTGGATTCGAATGTTTCACTTGATTTACCAGGATTAGATGTCGATGTAGATGTTGATTTAGGAGGAGACACTCCTCCAGATACTCCTACACCTCCAGCAACACCTGACACACTAATTGAAGTATTGCTACGTTTACGGAACGAACAAGTGGAAATCACTACTCCATTTGGTACCGTTACCGGCACACTGTTGGTCGTAAGAAGCGACTATGTCGTAGTGGTGGAAGCTTCAGGAGCTCAAGTACTTGTCCGTATTGAAAAAATTGAACTAGTTAGTGAACTATAAAGGAGGGATATAGATGTTTGAAGCGACATTTACTGCCGAACTCGCCACACACGTTGGGGCAAGAGTTGAAGTAGCTACCGATAACAATTTAATTGAAGGTCTTCTCTCAACAGTTACTGAAGATTTGGTTTTAGTCATTGAGGTAGATAGCGGATATGGCGACAATAACAAACTTTATATTTCTGTTGATGCAATCAACTTCGTTCGTTTACTTGTAACGGTATAAAGGGTCACAACCCAACAGGAATGTAATGGAGTTAAGCACCCTGGTTTCAATTAACCAGGGTGTTTTTCATTTAAACTAAAAACAAAAAGTGCAGTCCCATTCCTCGTACATTAACAATTTCAATAAATAATAATCCTGCTCCCAGCATATATGTGAAATGAATGAACAAAAAAAGAGTACACCGTAACCGTGTACTCTTTAGATTTAAGATTTATCTCTGCTGATGGCATCACTAATTTGATTAGTGACCACCAAGGTTTTCATTCCATCTTCTCCTGAAACAGTCGGCTCTGTATCAGACTGAATACAGGTTATAAAATCCAATAATTCAACACTTAGTGGCTGAATCGTATCGTCGACCTGTATAAGTTCAGTAATGGTTACAGAACACTCACTCGTATTCTCTTTCATCATACGAGTGATTTTGATTTCCCTATTCAAAATGTCTGCTTCAATAAGTGCATCCTCGGTAAGAATTTGAATCGTTCTTGCTTTGCGTTTGGATTTAAAACTTGCTGTAAGCTGGGCTGTCACCCCTCGTGAAGACTTGGTGATCACCACAGCATGTTTTGGTGTGTCTTCCATGACTTTGCCTAAAGCATGGAATTCCACTACTTTATCGTCCAGAAACTCCCTTAGGATATACAGATCGTGAATCATTAAATCTTTTACAACATCCACATTTCTAACCCTTTGATTGTATGGACTCATTCTATGAAAATCGATCGCAATGATCTCCTGACTTTCTACTTCTTTTTTAAGAACTTGAATGAGTGGGTTAAACAGCTCAATATGCCCTACTTGAAGTTTAATCCCTGCTTCCCTGGCTTTCTTAACCAAATCTTTTGCCTGATGAACCGTACTCGTAATCGGTTTTTCCATGAGCATGTGCACCTTGTGCTGAATACAAGTTAATCCAATTCCATAATGAAATTTAGTCGGCACAGCAATGCTGACGGCATCTACTGAATTTAATAGGTCATTCATAGATTGAAATGGTGTGACCTGGTATTTTTCAGCCATTTGATGACAACGTTCATGATCGTTGTCGTATATACCGACAAGCTGGCAATGTTCATGCATCGACAAATACGTTCGCACATGATTCTCTCCCATATTCCCTGTTCCAATTACACCGACCTTCATAATAAATCTCCTCACTCTAATAAATACTAATGTATTCTATGTTCCAGCTATTGTGCGAAATAGACTGTCATAACGGTTAATCATAAATTTGGCGTTTGTCCATCTGGTCAACTGCTAGATTATTTAGAAGAGAGGAGATAACGTACGTGATAAATGTCTTGTTTATCGCAGAAGACACCTCACAAATGATACACAAGAACTTTTACTATTTAGAACAGGAACTTGCTAAGTCAGTAAACTTAACGGTGTGGAGAAAACCTGGCCATATCGACTACATTTTGAAACAGCTGCCTAATCAGCCGGATTTTATCTTGCTGTTAAATGATATCGACCGACAAATGGCCCCAACCATTAAAGGACTTTCTACTGTACGTATTCCAACAGGACTGTTTGTAAATGACGTTCACCGGCTTACAAATCTCAGGCGGAACTTTATAGCAAAACATAAGATTGATTATCTCTTTACGATCGTGCGAGACAAATGTGCGGAGACCTACCCAGAATTCAAAAATAAAATGGAATGGTTTCCTCATTTCGTTAATACAGAATTATGTAAGGACTATGGGTTAGAAAAAGAGATCGACCTATTAATGATGGGGGCAGTAAATGACGATTATTATCCCTTAAGGAGAAAAATAGTCGAGTCGTATGAAGGAAACGAGGAGTTCGTCTATCACAACCATCCAGGTTATCGACGTTTCGATGCAGGGGAGGAAAGCCGCCATTTTATTGACGAATTGTATGCACGGGAAATCAACCGGGCAAAAATTTTCTTCACAAGTCCCTCTATTCTTAATTATCCGGTCATAAAATATTTCGAGGTGCTGGCCTGTAGAACTTTGTTACTGGCACCGACCTTTAAAGAGTTAGAGGACCTTGGCTTTATTCCAGGGGTCCATTTTGTACCAATCAATGAAAACAACTTTAAGGAAAAGGCGGCCTATTATTTAAAGAATGAAACAGAACGGGAATCTATAGCTGACCAGGGATATGAATTTATCCGGCAAAGGCATTCCCTAACAGTACGTACTCAACAGCTCGTTACCCGGTTAGAAGAAATTCTTCATCACTAAGAAGGGGGTTTTATTAAGATGTCTAACATTCCTAACAGTGCGCAGCTTGGGAACAACGTAGTCATTGAAGAAGACGTCATAATCGGTGAACATGTAGTGATCGGTCATAATACTATTCTGCTTAAAGGTACCCAAATTGGAGACCATGTCACAGTCGGCAGTAATTGCGTGCTTGGCATACAGCCCAGCATCAATCAGAGAATGCGTAAAATTGCAAAAATGGATAAACAGCTTACGATCGAATCCGGTGCTCGGATCGGCCATGTGGTTTCCATCTATTCAGGTACCCAAATTGGAAGAAACGTGTTTATTGGGGATCATGCAAGTATCAGGGAAAATGTTTCGGTTGGTGAGGAATCAGTGGTGGGAAGAGCTGCGATTGTTGAATTAAACACTAGTATTGGAAAGTCCTGTACCATTCAAACACTGGCCTATGTTACAGGTGATACAACGCTTGAGGATCATGTGTTTATTGGTCCATGTGTATCAATGTCCAATGATAAATACATGGGGGCTCAAGATTATTCCCTGAAAGGTCCGCATATTAAAAAAGGAGCTAAGATTGGAAACAATGCCTCTCTCCTACCAGGGATTACAGTGGGCAGCAATACTATAATCGGTGCGGGAGCTGTGGTCACGAAGGATGCGGAAGATAACATCGTGGCTGCAGGGGTTCCGGCTAAAAAAATAAATTCCTAAAAGTTTTCCAACTACATCTGAAATACCTTTCAATAGTTAAAAGGGGTGGAATGTAATGGCATCAGAACCGATTGAGGATATTAAAGTGGTAAAACAGGATCAGTTAGAAGCCAGTGGTAAGAAAATAGGTAATGAATTTTATGTCCCTATGACATTTCTCGAGAAAGGATTCAGCCTAGAAAAAGTATGGGTGGAGAGGCAGAATATGTTGAAAGTCAATGTCACCAAAGCAAGATCTTTAGACATTAATCATTATGACTGGAATGGTAATTACCTCCACTATGATTTGAATAAGGTTGAGAATTGGAATGTATCGTTCGACCACGAAGGGATTCCTAAAACCATCTACTCTCATGGTACTTACTATAACCCTTCTACAATTGCCCAATATGGGTTGGAGCATTACAGTCTTTATTTAAAGAATAAGGAAGAATCAAGTAAAAACAAATTTTTCAAGACTGCTGAATGGTTTATGAAGACACAGGACCATCGAGGAGGCTGGGCCTATCAGTTTGATCATCATTATTATCCAGAAAGGTTTCCTCCCTTAAAAGCTCCATGGTATTCAGCCATTGGTTTAGGAATGGCTATGTCGGTGTTAGCACGCGCCTCCCATCTTTCAGGAAATAAAAAATATAAGAAAAGTGCCTTGAGTGCTACGGCCATTTTTAAAATTCCTTCCCGTCAAAACGGGGTTCTTGCTAAATTTGAAAGCAAGTATCTCTTTTATGAAGAAAGCCCGACCCATCCTCCTAGCTATATATTAAATGGTTTCATGTTTTCCTTAATCGGGTTGTACGATCTATGGAAGGCTACCAGCGATAAGGGGACTAGAAAGCTCTATGATGAAGGAATTGCTTCATTAAAACGTATGCTCCCTCTATACGATTTAGGAAATCGAACTGCCTATGACCTCACACATTATACTACAGATGGCGGCTACCCTAACGTTGCAACATGGGGATATCATGTCGGCCACATTCATTTACTGGATGCCCTGCATTCAATCGAAAAGGATCCGAAAATGAATGAAACATTATCAAGATGGAAGGGCTATTTAAAAGGTGTAACCAAATAATGTTATTAAAAAAGGGGCTAGGAAACAATGCCTTCTCTTACCGGAGCGCCCGTTGGCCGTCACAGTAATCTGTGCGAGAACAGTGATAACGAGCGGGTGTTCCGGCAAAGAAGATTAACGAAAAGACTTAACGTGATATGTAGCTGTTCAAGAAAGGGTGGGAATGGTGTCAAAAAGAGTCTGCATGGTTGTTGCCTATCATCCATTTCTAGATGCGAGAATTTTCAAGAAGGAAGCTAAAAGCTTACAGAAGAAGGGGTACCATGTCACAATGATTGTTCCGAGAAAGGGTGGACATCTATTCGACATCGATGGTACCCCTTTTACAAATCGGTTCAGGAATAAGGTATTTACCCATGATGGAATAAGAATAGTCACATACAACTGGGAAACTTGCAGAGATCAATTAAGCAAAGTATTAAGTGATGAAAGTGTTTGGGAGAGACAGGGGTTTACCAATCAATTAACACAGCTCGCTATTCAACAAAACGCAGATATTTATCATACACATGAGTATCTTTCGCTTTTTGCTGGTGTAGGTATAAAACGATTAATGAGGAAAAGGAAAGGCAAAGATGTAAAGTTAATTTATGATAGCCATGAATTGACTCCCGACCCATTGAGTCCGAGATATACAGAACAACATAGAAACGAGTTGAAACAGAAACTTCTTATCATGCTTGATGAGGTTGATTATGTGATTACTGTTTCAGATTCCATTAAATCTTGGTATCTGTCTCACAAACCCGGACTGCCAGTGGAAGTGATCTATAACTCACCTCCTCTCGCTAACAATTATCTGCCTAAAGAATATAACTCTACTGGATTAACGATGGGCTATGAAGGAAACATCGATGATAAAAAAGGCATGAAAGAAAAGATGATAGGGATCGTAGAGTTATGCTCGAAGAAGATAGACTTTCAATTTAAGATTATGGGAGGAAGCCGGTTTGATAATCCCTTTGATATCCCCAAGCATCTTCAAAAGAACCTCTCGTTAACCGGATGGGTGGATTACCTTGATATTCCTAAGTATATGAAAGATGTTGATATTGGCTGGGTTGATTTGGAGAATGTAGAAAACTCGCTTAATTTCAACTATGCCATGCCGAATAAGTTCTTTAGTTATTTAAACAATGGCATTCCAGTATTAGTGAATAAATGCCATGATATGGAGGCTTTTATAAAGAAACATCAATGTGGGTATGTCGTTGATAAAACGAATGTCACCCCACAAGATTATGCAAACGCAGTGCTGGAACTTAATAAAAACAAAAACGCTTTGAAGCAGATGAGCCAGAATGGGCGCAAGGTAATGGAAAACTTGTACTCATGGGAAAAGATGGAGGAACGGCTATGTAACATTTATCAGCAACTTTAAGCTAAGTATTTAATTCTCACCCTGTAAACAGAAAGGAAAGATAAAAGTGAGAGTTCTGCATATCTCTTATGGATCCCCCATGGTCGAATTGTGTAAGGCATTACAGTCAAAGGGTATTGAGGCTTCTTCGTGTCACTTCGATGAACATCCTTTTAAATTTCAGCCTGATATATGTTTACAACTGAATCAACATCCAAAACAGGAAAGAGAAACTAGAATAGAACAGTTTTTTCAAGACTCTATACCTAAGTATGACATCTTCCATTTCCATTTTGGAGAAACATTTTTCCTCGATAAAAGAGACATGGAAATTCTGCAGCGTGCAGGAAAGAAAATGGTCGTACACCACCACGGTTCAGATATCCGCTTGCTTACGGCAGCCCAAAAGAATAATCCTTACGTTCAAGTGAAGCCTGAATGGACAGAAGAAAAAATATATAATAATATAGCTTCCTTATCAAAATATATTGATCACGCGATAGTCCAGGACCCTGAACTAGAAGGATATATTTCAAACTTATATAGTCATACCCATGTGATCCCACATACCATCGACGTACATCAATTTAAGCCACAATATCCGAATGTCAATCAAACTTCTCCCCTTATCGTTCATGCTCCTACCTCACGACATATTAAAGGTACTGAATTCATAGTAAATGCAGTTCAGGAGCTGCAACGTTCAGGATTATCATTTCGATTTAAACTAATTGAAGGATTATCCAATGAGGAAGCTAAAAATCTGTTTGCTCAATCAGATATTGTGATCGACCAGTTGAGAATTGGTGCATATGGCTACGTTAGTTCTGAAGCAATGGCATTAGGGAAACCAGTTATATGCTATATAAGAGAAGATCTTATCGAGAAGTACCCCGCTGGTTTGCCCATTGTAAATGCAAATCCCGATACGATTACTTCTGTGTTAGGAAGCTTAATTAGAAACCCAAGGCAAAGAAGAAATACAGGGTATAAAGGAAGAATGTATGTCATAGAGAACCATATGGCGGAGAAAGTCGTTAGCAAATATATAGACATTTATAATAAACTATAGGGGTAATGCAAGATTTATTTGCTTTGGGGAGAACTAACTTTTGACACAGTCGCTGCTTCCCTTCAAAAATTCTTGGTCAAAATCTCGATGATTTTTTCTGAAGTTTTTCCATCACCAAAAAGAAGCGGGTGTTCTTTAGGGATTGGGAGAGTGTCTACGATTTCTACTATTTTCTTTGTGGAGGAACCAACTAAATGATTCCAGCCATGCTTCACCGTTTCTTCCCACTCTGTTTCATCCCTAAGGGTGATACAAGGTACTTGAAGCATATAAGCCTCTTTTTGCAGACCTCCAGAGTCGGTTAAAATCGCTCTCGCCTTGGAAGCAATGGCTAACATATCAAGATAATTTAATGGCTCGACTAGCTTAATAGAGGACGATGAGATTATACTGGTTAACTTAAATTGGCCAATTTTGCTTTTTGTTCTGGGATGCAGTGGAAGGACAACTTCCATTTCTAATTGTTGCAAGGCTTCAAATATAGATGTTAAACGAGCAGGATCATCTGTATTTTCAGCGCGGTGAATTGTGGCCAGATAATAGTTGTTTTCTGAAAGCGATAAGTCCTTTAGGATGGAAGATTGCTGCAACGCATAGGGTTTAAATTGTAAAACAGATTCATACATAATATCTCCTACTTGATAAACTCCCTTTTCAATTCCCTCTCGCCTCAGATTTTCAATAGCTATATTGGACGGACAAAACAAATATTCTGAGAGATGATCCGTGATCATTCTATTAATCTCTTCAGGCATTTTTTTGTTAAAACTGCGCAGCCCCGCCTCGATGTGGGCTACCGGAATGTGAAGCTTCGATGCCGCCAAGCTTCCAGCAAGAGTAGAATTGGTATCTCCATAGACGAGTACAACATCTGGGTGAACCGTAGTTATAACCTTTTCAAGTTCACTTAACATGGCGGCTGTTTGTTTCCCATGCGAACCAGAACCGACTCCTAAATAATAATCTGGTTTCGGGAGATTCAATTGCTGAAAAAAAATGGCCGACATATTATCATCATAATGTTGGCCGGTGTGTACCATAATTTCTTCTATGGCTGAATAAGATTGTAAGATTTTAGATACCATACTGGCCTTGATAAATTGAGGCCTTGCTCCCACTACAGTTAAAATCTTCATGACATACTCCTTCCAAATCCTTTACTCTAGTATGTTCGTAAGCCCTTATTTAAGGGGGAAGGCGTCTCGGCCTGGTAAATTCAGATTCAGTCCGGAACAAGATGTGAGAATTTATCAGCGTTTTTACGGATGACTGTTATTTGCTTTAGTCATTCGATCTTTCACCCAATTAACAGTCTTAGCAATACCCTCTTTAAACGGTGTTTTCGGATATTGACCCACCATGGTTTGTAATTTACTTGCGGATCCTCTATGACTATTAACATCAGCTTTTCGAGTAGATTTCCTTAAAACTTTCCCTTTAAATTTCATAGCATCACTTATCGTTTCTACTACCTGCTCAATCGATAGTTGTTGATCAGTGGTGATGTTTACACAGTCGCCAGGCGCAAGCTTCAAGAAGACTTCAGAAACAATATCGACCGTGTCTTCTACATAGATAAAATCTCTTGTTTGCTTTCCTGAACCATGTATTTCAGGAGACTGTCCCTCAATGATTTTCTTAATGGTGAGCGGGATTAATCCGGCAAGGGCTCCTTCGAAGTTTTGTCTGGGCCCGTAATTGTTAAAAGGTCTTACAATAAAGGCATCTAAATCAAACATTTTCACATACGATTGCAGCATTAAATCTGCTGAAGCCTTTCCTGCCGCATAAGTCGTTGTAGGAACAAGCGGATGCTTCTCATCCATAGGTTCGTATTGCGCAGAACCATACGCTTCTGATGAGGAAAAATGGCATAAGGTTTGGAAGACTTTCTTACGTTGGAGTTCTAATAAGTTTTTTAAGACTAGCACATTGGTCAAATATGCATTGGCGGGGTTCATAAACGAGTAATTCAAGGCTTTTGTAGCACAGTTAAATACGATATCAATATCATGAAACTCCATGATGTAATGGAGGGCATCTTGATTCTCAGCATCATCTATATGAAGTACTGCTCCCTTACTCAGGGCATCATCTAAGTTCTCCTTCTTCCCAACGAAGAGGCTGTCGACAATAACTACCTGCGCTGCTCCTTCTTCTAGCATCTGATCTGCCAAATGACTTCCGATAAAGCCAGCTCCCCCAACAATTAATATGTTACTATTCATAAGTGACGGTCGCTTCACTATCTGTCACTCCCCTTCTTTAGAATCATTAATAATTTAAGCGGGACTGCCCGCCATCTACTGAAATGGTGGTCCCTACAATCCATGAAGCTTTATCAGATGCCAGAAAGGCTGCAACATTGCCAATTTCCTCAGGCCTCCCAAGCCTTCCTGCCGGGATCTTTTCATCTCCATATTTTTTCAAAAAATCTGGGTCACGCTCTAACCTGCGCTTCCACTCTTTGTTGGGATGATAAATTGCCCCTGGAGCAATTCCTATAACACGAACATTATCTTTGATAGCTTCAGAACTGAAGGATTTTGTAAAACTAATAAGGGCAGCTTTAGATGCATTATAGGAAGGAACTCCACCTGCTTCTTTTCCATAAATAGAGGCCACGTTGATGATGACTCCCCGCCCATTGTGGAACATTTGCTTACTGGCTAACTGACTTAGATGAACAGCACAGATGAAATTTAACTTCATTGCTTTTCCAAATACTTCAAGAGGCGTGTTCGCTATTTTGTCTCCATGACTTGCCCCTGCATTATTAACTAAGATATCAATGGTGTTAAAATCAGCTATGAATTCTTGGATGAGCTGCTCTCGTTGTTGGTCACTCTCCAGATCCTTCTGGTACGTTTCTACACCTAATTCCTGCTTGACTTGAAGGAGTTCACTTTGATTTCTAGCTGTAACACCAACTTCCGCTCCCTCCTTTTTGAAGGCAGCAGCTATCGCTTTCCCAATCCCTCTTGATCCACCAGTTATCAACACTTTTTTTCCTTTTAAACTCAGCTCCATTTTTGTCTCTCCCAGCCTGTCATGGTTGCCGACGTCAGCATTCTTTCATTACATTGAAAACAACAGATCATTTTAATTGTATGAATAATCCATGTGGGGTGTTAATACGTTATTAAAAGGAATGACATGTGGTTTGTACTAAAGTGGAGGTTATCATGAATAAAAAAGTTTGCTTTTTAGTAACAGAACATCCCTTCTTGGATGCGCGTATTTATAAAAAGGAAGCTAGAAGCTTAGTGAAGCAAGGCTATGAGGTCACGATGATTGTTCCGAGAAAAAACGGCTATCTGTTTGACATTGATGGCCGTTCTTTTCGCGATAAATTTCAATCACAATCCTTTAATTATGATGGGATTCACATCATTACGTACGAACAAATGCATCCTGAAAAAAATATTAAAGGTCTCCTTTATAACCTCCGATCCGGGGGCTCCAAGCGATTTAACGACCCACTTACACAGTTAGGTATCGCACAACAAGCAGATATCTATCATGCTCATGAATTTTTCTCCCTTTATTGCGGAGTTGGAATTAGACGGGCTCTAACCGCAAAAGGGCACCGCTGCAAATTGATTTATGACAGCCATGAATTAGAACCCGATCCTTTGGTGGCTCAACCGAGGAATCTCTTGAAAAGCAAACAGCAAATGCTTGAGTTGATGCTAAAAGATGTAGATTTCGTTGTAACCGTATCGGAATCTATTAAATCCTGGTACCTCGACATCAACCCCCGCCTCCCTGTCGAGGTGATCTATAATTCCCCCCCACTGGCACCTTCCTTCGAATCTAATAAAGAGACAAGATCACATCTGATCATTGCCTATGAAGGCGTCATCAGTAAACAGAGAGGCAGCTTCAATAAGTTCCTAGATATCATAGAACTGTGCAATCAAAAGTTCGATTTAAGAGCAAAGATTATTGGCGGCTGGAAAGACTGTAGTCAGGAATTTTCCCTTCCGCAGTCCTTAAAGGATAAGGTGGAATTTACTGGTTGGATAAACTATGATTCAATCCCCTCATTGATGAGGGGAGTAGATGTAGGCTGGGTAGATTTAGACACTGAACATTCGCTTAATAACCGCTTTGCTATGCCAAATAAATTCTTTAGCTACTTAAATAATGGTGTTCCTGTTTTAACGAATCAGTGCAAAGATATGGAAAGCTTTATCCAAACCTACCAATGTGGATACAACGTTAAAAAGCGTCAGGCCACAGCTGAAGATTATGTTCAAGCCCTACTGTTCCTTTATTCTAATCGAGAGAAGCTGCTTCAAATGAGTCGCCAGGCCAGAGCTATAATGGAATCCCAGTTCAGCTGGGAGCACATGGAGAATAGACTTTTTACAGTTTATGATCACCTTTCTCAAGATCTTTAAAGCCTAATCCAGCCATTTAGGTTACTCCCTTCCATGAAGAAATCCCAATCGCCCTACGGATCCCTCTTATTACTGCAGCCCTATTAACCTTTCACAATCTTACTCATGAGAAACAGGATAATCCCGGGAAAAGTCCAAACATTTTGTTTTTCATCCTCATAAATTATGAAAGAACTTCTAAAAGAACACAGAAATGGGGTTGAAACATGATGATGGACCAGAACCAGTCATTGCCGAATGTAGCCGTAATAGGACTCGGAAAAATAGGTCTTACTTTAGCAGCTGTATTCGCCAATAATGGGTATAATGTCTTCGGTGCGGATATAAACAGTGACGTCGTTTCCTCTGTCAACAAGGGAATTTCTCACGTTAAAAATGAACCGGGATTAGACCAGTTAGTCTCAGACGCCCATAAAAGTAAAACTTTATCAGCCGCTTCATCTACAACAGAAGCAGTGGCTCAATCAGATATCACCGTTGTTATTGTCCCCGTACTGGTTGATAAAGAAAATAATGTGGACTATCAATTTATTGATGCAGCAGTCGAGGATATCGCGAAAGGAGTTAAGCAAGGCTCGTTAATCATTTTTGAAACAACACTGCCACCAGGGGATACGAGAAATCGATTCGGCAGAAAGATAGCCGAAATTTCAGGGTTACGTATGGGAGAAGACTTCTATCTTGCGTACAGTCCCGAGAGAGTCTACTCCAATCGAATCATTTCGGATCTGCAGCATTATCCAAAAGTCGTCGGAGGACTTAATACAAAGAGTCTAGAACTGGCCTCCAATTTTTATAAAAAGTCCTTGAATTGCGAATTGATTGAAGTCAGCTCACTGGAAACGGCAGAATTCTCTAAAGTTGCAGAGTGTGTGTACCGTGATGTAAATATTGCTCTGGCTAATGAACTCGCTCAATTTGCTGAAGAAAAAGGAGTCCATATGTCTGAAGTGATCGGGGCCAGTAATAGTCAGCCCTATTCCCATCTGCATTCCCCGGGCATTGGCGTCGGCGGGCATTGTATCCCGATCTATCCATACTTTTTCATCAATAAAGGATTAGAACAAGGGTTGACACCACTATCCAGGAAAATCAATGACAGTATGGCCGGGTACGCCATTTCCAAGATGGAGAAAGAGATCGATTCTTTAAAGGATAAAAATATTCTAATTTTAGGATTGTCGTATAGAGAAAATGTCAAAGAGCCGACGAAATCGACTACTTTACTGCTGATTGAACAACTACGACGCAAAAACGCCAATCTATTCGTTAACGATCCAATGTTTACAGATAAGGAAATTGAGAAGTATGGAGCAATACCATTATCGTTACAGGATCCACTTGTATCCGAAATGGATGGTGTTATTCTGCAAGCGTTTCATCAGGAATACAGCCATTTAGACTTTAAAAAATTTACAAATTGTAAGCTCGTGTTAGATGGCCGTAATCAGCTGAATAAAAACGAAATCATTGAGTCGGGGATTAAGTATGAAGGAATAGGCGGCTAAACAAGATAGAAAGGAGGTTGTATCAATTGACGAGTAACCATTTTGACCACATACCCATGGTTGATTTGAAAGAGGAATTGAGATTGATTAGAGAGCCAATTCTAGTGGAATTAACGGAAGTCATAGAAAGTGGAGATTATATATTAGGGAAGAAAAGCGAGGAACTAGAAAAGTTAGTAGCCCAGTATGTGGGAGCAGACTACGGGATTGGAGTAGCCAACGGGACAGATGCCTTACAATTATCACTCATGGCCCTAGATATTGGTCCTGGAGATGAAGTCATCACCACTCCATTCACCTTCTTTGCAACTGCAGAAGCCATTGAACAAGTAGGGGCTAAGCCTGTTTTTGTAGATATTGAAGAAGAAACTTACAATATCGATCCAGCTAAAATAGAAGCAGCGATCACTCCTCACACCAAAGCTTTAATCATCGTCCATTTGTATGGGCAAGTGGCTGACATGAAAGAAATTATGAAGATCGCCAAAACGCACCAGCTGAAAGTGATAGAAGATGCCTGCCAGGCTATTGGATCCGAATGTGATGGCAGAAGAGTTGGTGCACTAGGTGACATCGGCTGTTTTTCTTTTTTCCCTTCAAAAAACCTTGGAGCATTTGGGGATGCTGGTATCGTTGTAACAAACCAGAAAGAACTGTATGAAAAGGTCAGTAAACTTCGTAATCACGGGAGTGAAACCAAATATCAGCATTCCACAATAGGAATGAACAGCAGGCTCGATGAACTTCAGGCAGCTATTTTGCTCGTTAAGTTATATTATTTAGACATCTTCCTGCACAAACGGAAAGAAATTGCCAGGAGATACACGGAGCACCTTCACCATCTTTTCAAAACTCCATCCGTTCAGGAAAACCGCGAGCATACTTTTCATCAATACTGTATTGAACTGGACAATCGGGATGAACTTGCTGCAGAACTAAACAAGAAGGGGATTGCTTCAGCTATTTATTATCCGATCCCCTTACACTTGCAGGAAGCTTTTCAGCATCTTCACTATAAGGAGGGGGACTTTCCTGTTGCAGAGAAGTCAGCTAAAAGAATATTGGCCCTCCCTATGTTTCCTATGCTTTCTTTTCAAAAACAAGATTATATTATGTCAACAGTAAAAAGATTGATGAAGAACAATGGATAAGACAATGTCCATTGTTCTTTTAGTCTAGAGTTTTTAAGAAATCATTCCATTTGGATGAATGACTCTTTGTAATGCTTTCCGTGTGTTCCCGTATATTATAAACAGTAAAATCCTGATAACTAAATCGTGAGGTTTTAATTAAGCGATTTAACACACTAACATCCTCGTAAAGTCTCCCCTTTTCAAACTCAATCACCGGAAATCCCCCTTGCTGCTGTAAGATTGAAGTCCGGTAAATTCTTGGGCCAAGTGGAAAACGATAAGACAGCAGATCAGCTCTGCCTTTAATAGCGTGACCTTTCATAACCCTTTTATAAAGTACATCCCCCTCTGACTGCTTCCATTTTCTAAAATTACCGTACAATACAGAAACATCTTTAGGGAGACCTACTAATCGTTTTTTAATCGCAGAAACAGCGTCAGGATCAAGCCAATCATCAGCATCAAGTTCCAATATAAAATCGGATGTTACGTAGGGTAATAAATCATTTAAGGCCTTCGCTTTCCCCTCATTCTTTTTGTGAAAAACTCTTATCCGAGTTCCTTCCTCCCATTGTTGCAGCTGTGTATAAGAGCTGTCCGTTGATCCATCATCGATGATCAGTAACTGCTCGACTTGTTCACTTTGCAGCAGACAGGAAACAACAGCTGTTTCAACATACTCTCCCATATTGTAATTAGTAATAAGAACAGAAAGGGATGGATGATCCACTTCGACCTTATTCAACTGATACTTCTGGATAATTTTTTGCTTTTCCATGATATGTGAAGAGCTATTTTTCCTGGATTGCCTTACAAGGTTCTCTTTAAAGGATGTAAGAGATGGTTCGATAGTTGACAACCAGGAAGGAAAAAGAGCCTCCTCGAAGGGCAGCTGGTGAGAAGATAAAAAACGGTGCTTGTTAAGAAATTCCTTGCTAACTAGCAAAGGGCGTTGGATCTTGAGGTCTCGATTATAGTAAAAGGACCCTAATATGGTTTTCGGATGATGCAGTTGGAGAGCGTCCATATTGATTGTGGGAGAAAGGTAATCTGTTTCTTGAAGAAACAGCACGTATGAACTGGATATAGTTGGGATGATACGATTAAGTGTTTGTCCCAGGTCATTACTCTCGAGTACTTTAATCTGGTTCAATCCTTTATGAAAGGCCACGTTTGGTTTCCGCAAAACAATTGTGGATTCCAGCCGGGGGCTGATCGCTTCTAGAGAGTTCACAGCCTTATGCAGAGCGGCTTGATTGGAATAACTAATGAGGAGGGCTGTAATATCTTTCACTAGTGGGCCTCCCTTCTGTTTAATTGTGGTGTTTTTCTCACAATTTCTATAAGCTATTCATTTGTTCAATGTTTTATGAGATATGATAATTTAAAGATAATAAAGGCTGTATTCTAAAAGATTGTTGTTTTTAACACAAACTATAAACTGCATCATAACATATGGCTTCGGAAATACACTACGCTTTCCGCGGGCTTACGCTGAGGCTTCTCGCTCGCAAAGAACGCTCACTGTGGGGTCTCTTCGTGTATTTCCTTCGCTGGTATGGCTGTTGTGACGAAATTTATATCAGCGGCGAAAGGGGAAAGCGTAACAAAATTTACGAAAAGAGCCATAATAAAAGGGCCATTACCCATGTGGAATCATAAGTAACAGCCTTTTTATAGAAAGGAAAAACCAGCCTGAATCCTATGAATACTTCTCTCTCCTAATCACTTATCATGATTAAATAATTCCTTGCATCCTCAAGACTACTTCCGCTATTATGGCCGAACCCAAGAAAGTGCCAATCATAACGAACGATGCTACCACAATCGTTCTCCATCCGAGCTTAACAAAGTCGGTCCATGAACGGCCGATGGCAATTCCTGCATAGGCAAGAATCGGCGTAGTTAATGCCAATAGATTTATGCTGCTCGTCATGGCTACAATTTGTTCGGACCCGGGCATCCATGGCATCGAGATCAGGACACCTACAATAGCGACATAAGCTATGCTTGGGATATCGATTGGAATAAGCTTCTGCATAATCATACCAACTAAACTGACTAGAATCAGAATGACCATCCCTGGAATGGCCCCTACCGGAAATGTGCCATATCCAACCCAGTTTCCAAGTAGTGAAACAATACCAAAGATTACTAATAGCACTATCCACTCTTGCATACTTTTCATCATCGTTACGCACCTCTCCCCGTCTTAACGTGCGACTTTTTATCTCTACGTGCGGTTAGCACATTATATAATTTTTCGGTTAACGGAAGTCCGATAAAGATACTCATATATAAACCGGTAGATAGTGATAAAAGGTTACTCGCCCCTGCGAAAGCCAAAATCTCCGTTTCCATGCTTGGAAAAGCAGCAACTAGTGAGCCACTGGCCGCTGCCATCATACTGCCACTTCCAATCCCCGAAGCCATCGCAAAAGATAAGGGATGGAGAGGGCTGATGGTCGCCAAAAAACCAGATATGAGCCCCATAAATACGGCCCCGAACACTGTACCAAAGATATAGATCGCCATTACGCCGCGACCCTCTGGAGAATTAAAGCCATAGTTATTCATAATGAGACCAACATTCGGTTCACGGGCAACAGAGTGAGTCATGCCAATACTTTCTCTTTTTAACCCAAGAAAAACGGCAATGGGCAGGGCCAGGAATATCGTCCCCAGATTCCCAAATTCCTGGAGAAGTAAAGCAGGTCCCGCTTCAATAATTTGCGGAAGTGAGGGACCTATGATGACGCCAATTTTAGCTATGAGAAGCGTTACACCAAGGACGATTAGTGGTTCAGCATTCTTTGATTGTTTTTCTTTTACGACTGGAGTGAAAAATAGGGCAAGACCAATAATAATGGCATAAAGCATAGGCAGCAGCAAAATAACACCAGGACCCACCGAGAATTCGTGTGTTCCAATCCATTCTGTTACTAATACAATACCGAATACAAGGGCATGTAAACGCCAATCTTTCCATAGATTTTTGGATACCTCAGACATACACGTACCTCCTCCTAGTTAGTCATTCATCTTAATACAACGATTAGAGTTGGCCTGACTGCGAAAGTATTATTCTTTATCAATTGATTCTACGTATGACTTCAGCACATGAACACCTTGCACGCAGTCATTTAAAGATGACCATTCATCCGGATTATGGCTTACACCGTTCTTACTTTTCACAAATAACATCGCTGCTGGAAGGTGGCGCCCGATGATCAAGGCGTCGTGTCCTGCACCACTTGGAAGTTCTGCAGCTCTAATGTTGTGCTCGGCCATAGCTTGGCGTAAGTGCTGCTTTATGCCAGACTGAATTGGTACTGGGGTGACTTGTAATGTTTGTTTATGATTACAACGAACTCCAAATTTATCAGAGGCTTTCTCAGCTTCTGTTATGATGAGTTTAATCAATTCTGTGCGTGTTTCTTCATGAATATCGCGAATATCAACATGCAAAGCCACTTTCCCTGGAATGACATTGATTCCGTTCGGATAAACATGAAGCTTCCCTACCGTAGCGACCGCAGAATCACTTACACGACCTGGCAGTTCGTGAATGTTGCTAATAAATTCTCCAGCAGCAACTAACGCGTCTTGTCGTTCCGTCATTGGTGTGTTGCCGGCATGTCCTGCACTGCCGCGAAATTCGACTTCAAGCCAGCTTGGACCTGCGATGCCAGATACGATTCCGACCGGAAGATTTTGTTGTTCTAACTTTTTACCCTGTTCAATGTGAACCTCGACAAACGATTCTATTTCCTTTAAGTTCCGTACAGCACCAGCGAAGCTTTCTTCTGATAATCCAGTTTCATTCATCACTCGTTCAAAAGAGTGTCCGTTTGAGTCAACCAAACTACTCTGGAGTTCCATGTCTACGTCGCCGGTCATCGCCCTGCTTCCTGTCAGGCCACTGTTAAAGCGGGAACCTTCTTCATCGGAAAAAATCACCACTTCATATGGCCTGGTTGGCTGATACCCCGTTATCCTCCAGGACTCGACAAGCTCGAGCGAAGAAAGCACGCCTAGCGGACCGTCAAAATGACCGCCATTCGGTACGCTATCTAGATGTGATCCGCTGACGATGGCTGGCAAGGAAGTGTCTTTCCCTTCCAAACGGCCGAACACATTTCCGGCCCCATCCTCTCTGACAGAAAGCCCTAGTTCTTCCATCCATCCTTTAACTAATGTTTTGGCCTTTTTTTCTTCCTGGGAGAAGCCAACTCTAAGACTTCCCCCGTCTTCAGTTAGACCAATTTTGGAGATTTCATGCAATCTTTTAGCTATCCTGTCACCATCAATCCCGTCGAAAGACAGAGATGGATTATAGTCTTCTATTAATCTCCCATATAAATCCCAGTCTTTACACATGGGAACCCTTCCTTTGCAGAAGATTTTTATAGACCGTTCCGTTTTTCATTACCATCACGATATGATCGCTGTTTTCCAGGGAGCGAATATCACTAAGTGGATCCACATCCGTCAAAATGATGTCGGCAAGTTTTCCTGCTTCGATTGTTCCGACCTGGGCTTCCCAGCCAAGGCATTCTGCTGCCGTTTTTGTAGTAGCCACAAGTGCCTCCATGTGTGACATACCGATGTCACACATCAGCCCAAGCTCGCGGAGATTGGTACCGTGCGCCATCACTCCTGCATCGGTCCCCATTGCAATCTTGACCCCAGCTTGATATGCCTTTGCGATACTTTCCTTATGGGCCTCTACTACCTCTTTTGATTTTTCAACAGCATAAGGAGCCATCTTATTGTCTTTTTCACTAGACTCCAGAACGGAAATCGGAGCGAGTAATGTTGGAACTAAAAAGGTACCGTTTTTCAGCATCAATTCAATAGCTTCATCATCAATATAAATCCCATGTTCGATGGAATAAATGCCCGCTCGAATCGCATTCTTTATGCCTTCTGCCCCTTGAGCATGGGCCATCACTTTTATCCCTTTGCGAAAATGGGCCTCTTCCACCATAACTTCCAGCTCTTCTTGAGAGAATTGGGTAAACTCCGGGTGATCGGTAGGGCTTGAGACCCCTCCAGTAGCGTGCACCTTAATCACTTCCGCTCCCGCCCGCAGCATTTCCCGTACGGTTTTACGTACAGCTTCTTTCCCATCACAGATAGCGTTCGGCATGCCGGGATACGTCTGTAGTGTCGTATCTACTCCGGAACGGTTCCAACTATCCCCGTGCCCGCCGGTAATCGTTAACGGGTTAATACTGACTTGCATACGCGGACCTTCAATCAACCCGTCCTCTACAGCCTTTTTCATGCCCAAATCTGAAAATCCTGCATCACGAACAGAGGTGATCCCAACATTCAATGTTCGTTTTAAAAATTCAACACTTTCGTAAAATCGGTAAGAAAAAGGGGTAAGAATAGCATCCTGAACATTTCTCAATTCCATCGCCATGTGCACATGGGTATCAATCAACCCTGGTAAAATGTATTGGCCTTCCGCATCAATAACAGCAGCGGCATCTGGAGCCTGGATATCCCCTGATTTTCCTACTTTCTCAATATAGTTATCGTTGATTAATACGGATGCATTGGTAACCGGTTCATTTCCTTGTCCATCGATTAATGTTCCATTTGTTATTAAAGTATATGACATTATGAATCTCTCCTTTTAGTTAAAGTGTACCTATTAAAATACTTGCAATGACGATTGACCCTACCGTTACAGAAGTGAAACCTCCGATCAGCATCGGGGCAAGTAATTCATTCATAATCCTGTTCTGTTCGGCTTCATTACGTCCAATACTTCGACTCACTTCTTCTACGATCAAGTAATCCCCCGGGAATCCATAAAGCGCAGTCAACACAACAGGTACAGCCTTTGTTGGTTTCCACTTAAAGATTTTAGCTCCAATCATTCCACCGATGATTAGGCCGCTCGTCCCTATTACGATGACGCATAGTACAGGTATCAGGGAAGATACGACTTGATCCCATGTGATCCCAACGAGTGAATTGATAACAACTATGATCAAAGCCACCATGGCAAGTCCTGAGCTATTGGAGCGGTCCAGCGCCTTGTCAGGGTAAATTCGGAAAGCAAAACCTATTATCCCAATAGCGAGCGACCAGAGACTATAGTTGATGCCGGTTATTTCACCCAGCCAGGTAGCAAGGGCACCGCCAATGAATAATAGGAACAGAAGAAAGAAATTACTTTGCATAAAGCGTTCTGGAAGTAACAATTCCTTTTTCTTACTTCCTAGATCTCCTTTCATTTCGTCACCTTTTTGGCTGGAGAATTTTTCATTAGAAAAATCATCCCTTATGGTTACGGCGTACTTACTTAAAAGCGTGGAAGTAAGCGGCATGCCAACTAGATTTTGAAGGGTAAACACAACAACGGGAATAGCGGCAAGTGAGACGAAACCAGCTTCCGTCAGTCCTTCCTGTGTCACAATATAGGCAATAATCCCTCCAGTCAGTGGTCCCGCTCCGGCTACAGCCGTCTGATAACCGAAAACAAGCGATATGATGATGAGCATAGCTAAGACTGAAACGATCAGTCCTATTAGTGTGATCAGTACGGCTTTGTATTGCTTTTTGATAACAGATAAGGGGATCATTGTCCCAAGATGCACAATTAATACTGGAACCAGCACACCTCCGGCAGCCACGAAGGTTGATGCCTCAATATATGATTCCGGCAGCAGCCCGGTTTGCAGCAGCACAAAAGTAACGGCTACAACGACTAGTAATGTAGGAATCTTCGCCCTTGAAGACAGGGAAAGCACTTCCCCTAATGCAATAATAGAAACGAGAATTAAAACAATAAATATTGGCGCCATTCCTACACATCCTTTCTTGTTTGTTTAAAAAGGTTAATAGTCAAAATTATATGATAATTCAATCTAATAAAATATATGGATAACCGACAAAATATCACCTGATAATTTGTCGGTTATCCATAATTGTTAAACTTTCATATCTAAATATTCTAAGATACGGAGTCCTAGCTGCAATTCAAACGCTTCCCTGCCTGATAACTCCTCAACACGCAAGATTTTATAAATTGTTTTTAAACGGTACTTAACGGTGTTTACATGAACAAACAACTGCTTAGAACTCTTCTCCATATTCTGATTTGATTCTAGGTAAACCTGTAACGTTTTTAACAACTCCGTATCATGGTTGTGGTCATAGTTTATAATTACACCAAGAATAGCCTCGGCATATTCCTTCAACTCTTTTCGGTCGAATTTCAAAAAGAGACGATAAGGCCCGAGCTGTTTATACGTCAGCAAAGATTCTCCTTTATAAGCCGTTTGCAAATATTGAACACACCGTGTGGCATCTCTGTAAGAAAGGTGAACATCCTTTAATTTCTTCACTACTTGACCAGAACCTGCTAAATTGGCTAGTGATAATTTTTCCGAAGATGTCTTAATAATTTGGCTGAAAAGTTTTTCCAGGCGTTGGAATACTTGCTCTTCACCCAAAGAAGAAGAAACCGTGAACATCAACGTAATCTCCATGTTTTTATCATAAACGAGTGTTTTATATGGAAGATTTGAGACTTCCCGATATATGATCCGCATGAGCTGCTGCTTCTTACTACTAATTTTTTCAAAAGCCAGCAGCGGATTTTTAATAAAGAGCTGTACAATAACATAATTATGAGAGTTATGCTCAGGAAAATTAAGCTTTGCAAGATGATTAGAAGAGAGCTCATCATACGGGGCATGAATCAACTGTTCTAGGATGGATCCAGAATTATTGAAATCCTCTGCCAGCAGACGTTCCTGACGGTCAATTTCCATCGCGAAAATCGGGATGGCTTGTTCAATGGCAATCTTATCCAGTGGGTCCAATTCGGAAAAATCCTCTATGATAATTGTCAGCAGGCCAAGGGTCATTTTTTCCGTTTTAATAGGGAAAAAATAAATGAAATGCCCTTGTTGGAACAGGTTGATGCGATGTGAAGAAAACCCCGATTTAGTCAGGCTTTCTTCCAATAGTGAGCCATATTTATCTTTCAAGTCATGGGCTAACGGTTTAGCTTCTTGACTTGATACCGCCAATGACTCCATGAACTGATTGAACACCAATACGTGATTATCAATCAGACTCGCAAGCGATCGAGTAATATCACTTAGTCCCCCTTTTGACAGCGACACCTTCGATAGTTCTTCATGAATACGTTTGGTCCGTTCATTTTGGGAGAATAGTGTGGCATTCTCAATCGCTATAGCCGCTTGTCCAGCAAACGTCTCAAGTAGCTGCAGATCCGCTTCGTCAAATTGAATATCCTCTTCATAAATATCAACCGTCAACACGCCGATACATTCGTCGTTAGAGATTAGCGGGACACAGATCGCACTTTTAGGATATTCCATCTTGCCTAATGCTTTCGCATAATAGGTCTCCGTCTCCTCTGGAATATTAGACATCCCATATGCTGTATCTTCTCCTGAGTAAAAAATGTTTCCTTTTTTTAATAAGTATGTTCGCCCGCTCATTCCTTCCCCAGGGCGTAAACGAGCATGCTTCATAAACTCCATATCGAATCCAATAGCGCTTTTAGCATAGAGCATATCCGACTGTTTATCATATAAAAATAACACACTGGCATTGGCACCGCCGATGACATTGTGAACCTCCTTGATCAACTGATGAAGCACTTCTGAGAGGTCTCTTGTAGAGTTCAAAACACGAACGGAATGAATTAAGCTCATCAACCTTTTTTCACTTTCCATCGAGCCACCACCTTCTTTTTCTTCAAGGAATAAGGGGAGTACTTATAACAAAATATACGCTATCCGTATGATTTGGAAAAGAGGCTGTTTCCTATTAATGCTTCACCATGGATGGATATATGTAAGGCCACCCAATATTTGGATGACCTGAGGTGGTAATCATTTACATTTATATTACATGAATTGTTTTTGCAGTTCTTGTTCGCTGTTGGGGTTAAACTTGTAATACAGCGGGTAGAAACGTGTATAGCAAAGTTGAATCACTGCGCCAAGGAAAATCATTGGTGTCAGTGTTCCAATTCCTACTGGCCCGCCAATCATGAAGGCCAATGACGTCATTACCACGGCGACAATCGTTTGCCCTAATTGCAAGCTCAAATTAAAGCGATGGCTGACTGCAAGAAAGAGCTGATCCACTGGAGCACGCGGGAATTGCGGCAAGATATAGATAGCAACTCCCATTCCTACAATTGCAACCCCTGCAAGCAGTGTTACGACTTGTAGGACAAATGGTGCCGTCGATAAATCGACGTTTGCAAAAACAATTTCAAGCCAAAAGTCTAAGATAACACTTTCTAATAATACTGGGATAATCGCCCGAACTTCAGGCAGCTGTTTCATTAATTTTGCATTTATAAATATGATAATCAGCTGAAATACCCCATACCAAAACCCTACGGTAAACCCAAGATGATCTGAAACGCCAATAAAGAAAGATGTCCAGAACCCCGCACCGAGTGCGGCTTTAATAATGAGTGTGACTCCCAAGAAATTGAGAACCATCCCAAGAAGGTAAATCGTTGCCCTATATAGCATAACGACCCCCTCCCCTCTTATAAAATGTGTGAACTAAAGAGGTTTCTCTAAAATTCGTGACCACATTTTATTAGCGATTATTACACACGTCAATAGAAAAAACTTAGTAAATAACAGGTCGGAAAGGATAATAAAGGGATACAAGAAAAACCACCTCAGGTCATCCATTTTCTGGATGACCTGAGGTGGGATTATTTGGATTTATTAGATTTTTTCATCTTCTTGCTTACAGCAGTGATTTGCCTTTTTGATAAAATCTGTTCCTGTCTGCCTCAGGTACGAGGGAACCGCCAGTAGACCAGCTGATATGGGTAGCTTGGGGCAATTTTTTCACCAGGTTATGATCTCTAATATAGGCAAACTCTTTTAGTAAGAGCGGTCCAAGAAGCCCCGCGGCTGCCGAAGGTTCAATATCAATTGCTTCACTGTCTGACAGTAATGTCAATAATTTATAAAGTTCATCATCTTCAATTGTGTACAGTCCGCTAACCAGGTAACTGCTTATTTCCGTGGCAAAACGTGAAGGACGTCCAACTGCTAAGCCATCTGCTTCCGTGCGGTTATCTAAACCAAAGTCCTGGACACAGATTTTTTCATTCTTACCGGTCATCAACCCAAGTAAAACAGACGGCGAATGGGTAGGTTCCACGAAAAAGCAATGGACAGCATCCCCGAATACGTGCTTTAATCCAAACGTAATCCCGCCAGGTGAACCACCTACCCCACAGGGCAAATAGACAAATAACGGATGCTCTTCATCCACGGACACTCCTTTTTCAGCGAGCTGCTGCTTCAGCCTTAACGCAGCGACGCTGTAACCTAAGAACAGAGCTTTAGAATCTTCATCATCCACGAAATATCCTTTAGGGTTTTCGATAGTTCGGCTACGACCATTCGTGATCGCCTCACTAAAATCTCCTTCATATTCAAAAACATGCGCCCCTTTTTCGCGCAACAGCTCTTTCTTCCACTGCTTTGCATCTGCAGACATGTGCACGTGGACTGTAAACCCAAGCTTCGCACTGATCGTCCCAATGCTTAAAGCCAGGTTACCTGTTGAACCTACTCCTATTGTGTACTGACTAAAAAATTGCTTCATCTCCGGTTCGAGAAATGCCTCATAATTATCATCTTTCGAAATGAATTCATTTTCCAAGGCAAGCTCTTCTGCATAACTCAACACCTCGAAAACCCCTCCACGAGCCTTAATGGAGCCCGAGATCGGCAGCTCATGGTCACATTTTAAGTATAAATTCCCTTCGAAATGTTTTTTATACTCTTCTCCCATTGCTTTCCCCATGTTGTCTATGCCGCGAATGGGTGATTCTATGGTACCTTCATCAGCGTCTGTTTCACCGAATGCTTTCTTAAGAAAGGGGGCAAAGCGCCTCCACAGCTGTTCTGCCTCATATATATCTGCTTTGCTGATTGAAAATGGCGGAACCTGGTCCATCTTTTTGTAACCTGTATTACTCCATAACACCGGTTCTAATTCCATGATCTTACTTAGTAAGGGTAATTCATTCTTCCATTCTTGTAGTGATTTTCCTAGTATCGTCACTTGATCCAATCATAACGCCTCCTAACTAAACCTCAACTTCTACTACTGTTTTTCCCCTATGGTACTGATTTAACACATATACATGATTTTGGTTCCAAACATTACCACCTCAGGTCATCCAGTAATTGGATGGTTTTTCAGTAAAAAAAGCCTGAACACGTTGGGTGTTCAGGCCTTGCTTTTATCAATTGTGCTTAGATAAACATGCTAATGATCAATGACACTCCAAAACCAACAAAGGCAATGATCGTCTCCATAACTGTCCAGGATTTCAACGTATCTTTCTCGGACATTCCGAAGAATCGGTTCACCATCCAGAAGCCTGAGTCATTCACGTGAGAAGCAATTGTCGCTCCTGATGCAATGGTAATAACTAGAAGTGCAAGCATCGGACCGCCAATTCCAAGTGAATCGATCACTGGAGTGATTAAACTTGCTGCTGTTACCATCGCCACGGTCGCTGAACCTTGAGCAATTCGTACAGCTGAGGCAACAAGGAAGGCAAATACAATAATTGGCATGTTCAAGTCATTCATCGAATTTGCCAAAACATCACCAATTCCTGTTTCAACTAGCACTTGTCCGAAGACGCCACCCGCTCCGGTA
This sequence comes from Halobacillus naozhouensis, assembly GCF_029714185.1. Classification (NCBI taxonomy): domain Bacteria; kingdom Bacillati; phylum Bacillota; class Bacilli; order Caryophanales; family Bacillaceae; genus Halobacillus; species Halobacillus naozhouensis. The sequence continues at coordinate 3,139,414 of NZ_CP121671.1, forward strand.
ATTAGAATGATAATACCAGCAGGCTCCAATGATTTCGTCGCAATTTCTTGAATTTCCTCTTTAGAATATCCACGGCGTGTTCCTAGTAGATAGAAAGTCAGTAATGCAGTGATGGTCAACGCCACACCAGGGTTACCGATGAACGTAAGCACGGTTAGTAATGTACTATCCTCTGCCAGCATTACCCCACCAAAAGTGTTTAATAGAATAAGAATTAAAGGTAATAGAATAAGAACAGCAATCATGCTGAAACTAGGAAGCTCTTTATCATATTGCTTTCCTTTTGCTTCCTCCGCCATATTTTGCAGCATCACTTTCGGTACTTCAACATGGATCTTTTTAGAAATATACGTCCCAAAAACAGGTCCGGCAAGAATAGCTGCTGGAATACCGGCCATCAAACCAAACAGAATGACCCAGCCAATATTCGCTCCTAATAGGGAAGCTACCGCGATCGGCCCAGGAGTAGGCGGCACGAAACTGTGTGTAACCGCTAAACCGGCGAGCAGCGGAATACCGTAATACAGCAATGACTTACCAGTTTTTTGTGCCAAACTGTATAAGATAGGTACTAAAATTACAAAGGCTACGTCTAGAAATACAGGAATCGAAATAATAAACCCAGTTAGTACTAAAGCCCAATTTACGCGTTTTTCGCCAAATTTGTTCATCAGCGTCAGTGCTAATCGTTCAGCACCACCTGAAACTTTCAATATTTCACCAAACATGGCACCGATACCGATAATGACCGCAATCTCACCGACGGTTCCTCCCATACCTGCAGCTACGGCTTCAAATACTTCAGTGGGGCTCATCCCAGCTAAAAGACCAATAATATAACTAACAACAATTAATGCAATAAATGCCTGTAACTTTACGCGGATAACTAGGAATAATAGCAATGCGACACCAAAAGCTGCCAGTAAAATCAACCCAGTTGTAGACATATAACTTCTCCTCCTTCATTGGTTTGTAACCTCATATTTTCATCTAATAGAATCCGATTGTTGAAGTCCGGATTCCTCCCATTTACCATTCTGCGAAAGTACCGTCCTTATGACGCCAGATCGGATTCTTCCATTGATGCCCCTCTTCGGATGCTTCTTTCACACGTTCTTCGTTAATTTCGATGCCAAGACCAGCGCCTTTTGGCATTTTGACTGCTCCGTCCTGATATTCAAATACCGTGGGATCAACCAGGTAGTCCAGCAGATCGCTTCCTTTATTGTAATGAATACCGAGACTCTGTTCCTGGATAATGCAGTTCGGTGTGCAAGCGTCGACCTGTAGAGAAGCGGCCAGATTAATCGGACCAAGCGGTGCGTGCGGGGCCACAGCCACATCGAATGTCTCCGCCATCGCTGCAATTTTTTTAGCTTCAAGAATCCCTCCGGTGTGAGATAAATCCGGCTGGATAATATCTACAACTCCATCCATCAGCATTTGTTTAAATCCCCAGCGCGTATAATTACGCTCGCCCGTGGCAATTGGAGTGGTCGTATGGCTGGCAATTTCTTTAAATGCCTCAAGGTTTTCAACGAGTACCGGCTCTTCAATAAACATCGGGCGGTATGGTTCAAGTTCTTTCACTAAAATTTTAGCCATAGCTTTGTGAACACGGCCATGAAAATCAATTCCAATCCCAAAGTCATTTCCAACAGCCTCTCGAATGGCAGCGACTCGGTTCACAGCTGCATCTACCTTCGAATAACTATCAATATAGTTCATTTCTTCAGTTCCATTCATCTTAATCGCCGCAAATCCGGCTTCAGCTTTTTCTTTCGCTGCCGCACCAACATCTTGCGGACGATCACCGCCGATCCAGGAGTAGACTTGAATGTCCTTCCTGACAGCACCTCCGAGCATTTCATGAACAGGCATATTGTAGAACTTACCTTTTATATCCCAGAGTGCTTGCTCAATACCCGAGATCGCACTCATCAGAATCGGCCCTCCACGGTAAAAGCCACCACGGTATAACACTTGAAAATGATCCTCAATGTTACGTGGATCCTGATCAATTAAGTAGTCCATCAGCTCTTCAACACAAGCTGCTACCGTATGGGCACGGCCTTCAACCACCGGCTCTCCCCAGCCACTAATTCCTTCATCTGTTTCGATTTTCAAAAACAGCCAGCGTGGCGGCACTTGATAGAGTTTATAATCAGTAATTTTCATGACTATTGCACATCCTTTATCGCTTTTACAAACTGTTGAGCCTTCTCAGTGATATCTTCTAAAGCATCTTTATTCATTGGCTGCTTCGTATTCACAAGGGAACCCCCAAGTCCTGCAGCTACAGCACCCTTCTCAAAGTACTCACGAATATTTGACAAATTAACGCCGCCTGTTGGCATCAATGGGATATGAGGAAACGGACCATGAACATCTTTTATGTAGCCCGGTCCCACCGTTCCAGCCGGAAACACTTTAATCAGGTCAGCACCGTGTTCATACGCTGTCAAAATTTCGGTCGGTGTCATCGCCCCAGGAATACTTACGACTCCGTAGCGCTTTGTCAACTGAATCGTGTCACGATTTACAGTTGGAGAAAAAATAAATCGAGCTCCTGCCATGATCGCCGCCCTTGCCGTTTCAGGATCTAGTACAGTACCTGCTCCTACGATCACTTCATCGCTAAATTCGTCGTTCACACTTCTAATCAATTCGCTTACCTGCGGTGTATCCGCTGTGATTTCCAAGATGTGAATGCCTCCGTCGTGAAGGGCTCTTGCAATGGGCAGGACTTCTTCGCCTTCTGCCCCGCGTATCACGGCAACAAGCTTGTGTTCCATCATTCGCTGTAATGTTTCAGCCATATTGGCCAGCCTCCTTACCTTTCAACATCCTCTTTATCCGTTTTGTTGATAAATCCTATTAGTCTATCTCTCTCAGGTAACCCTTCGACATCTCCGTCAGCCATCGTGACTATAGCACCAACCGCATTCCCGCGCCTGACGGCCTCCTTTACATTGATTCCTTCAATCAGCCCTGATAAACACCCAGCCGCGAAGCCGTCTCCAGCTCCAACTGGATCAACTACTTGCTCCACAGGAAATCCTTCGACAAAGCCTTCTTCCTCCTCTGAAAAAACATAGGCCCCTTTCTTACCGAGTTTCAGAATTACGGTAGCCGGTCCAAGATCGAAAAATGATTTAGCTAACGTTTCGGGGGTTGATTTTCCGAAAATAAATTCGGCCTCGTCTATTCCCGGCAGCACAATATCTGCCAGTGCCGACAATTCACGCAGAACCGATCTTGCCCGATCTTCACTCCACAGTTTTCGTCGTAAATTCGGGTCAAAAACGACCTTTACGTTATTCTTTTTCGCATATTCAACAGCTGTTAAAACGGTTTCATAGCAGTGCTCACTAAGTGCAGGAGTGATGCCTGTGACATGCAGGAACTGAGCACGAGAAATATAGTCTTCATCCAGATCAGAAGCTGACATCCGGCTTGCGGCTGAATCACGTCTATAATATTTCAGCCTTAACTCGCTGGCTGTTAATTTTTCCTTAAAATACAACCCTGTTGCCGCTGTATCGTCAAACGTAACCTGACTGACGTCAACACCTTCTCCTCTAATAAAGGACTGAATTCTTTCACCGAACTCATCACTTCCAAGCCTGCTAATCCAGCCAGTCTGATGGCCAAGTCTTGATAAACCGATGGCCACATTCGATTCAGCGCCGGCTATTTTTGAAGAAAAATCACCAGCATAGCGCATCAATCCTGAAGATTTAGCGGTAAATAATACCATTGTTTCCCCTAATGTAATAACGTCCATATTGACCCCTCCTTCCTAGAAGCCTGTCTGCTCAGAGATTGCCCTGGCCGTTGATAACAGCTCTTCCACAATATCTGTTTGACGTGGGTATACTCGATTTTTAGGACCTGCAACACTAATAGCTGCCACCATCTCTCCTGCTGCATTGAATACTGGAGCAGCCAAACAATACAGGCCACCTTCATTCTCTTCATCGTCAATAGCAAAACCCTGTTGACGAAATTCTGTCAGTTGTTTATTCAACTGGGCCCGGTCGGTAACGGTAGTTTTCGTGATCGCAGGCATATCCATTTCCGAAAGGAGGTTAGCTGTGACTGGAGCTGGCAGAAAAGCTAGAAAAGCTTTACCAAGACCGGTACAATACATCGGCTTCCTCATCCCAATCTGGGCACTCGTTCTCACAGAACGATAATTATCAACCTTAGCCACGTAGACAAGCTCCTGCTCCAACATAATTGCCATAAAAACAGTCTCTTCTACCTTTTCCATTAATTCCTGAAGGTAAGGCTGGGCTTCAGCATTGACGTCCAGAGTCTCAAGCGCTCTCGTGCCGATTTGGATTAATTTCGGCCCAAGTTTGTACATTTTTCGGTCTGTCAAAGATAAAAAACGCCTAGCTTCCATTGTTTGGAGCAAGTGGAATGTGCTGCTCTGAGGCAAAGAAAGCCTACCAGCGATTTCTTTAAGGGTTAACCCCGCTGGAAAATCCTTCAGTAAATCCAGAATATGAATAACACGATCTGCCGATTTAACCGTCATTTCTTTACACCTTCCAAAATTCATATATGTGAATTTGATTTCTATATGTGAATCTCAATTTATACTAGCACAATAAAACGCTTTCATCAATCAATCATTTTCTTTTTATGTCTTTTTGATGATTTATCTTGAAATTTGACTCTATTCATATATTAAATTATCAATCTTTAGTCCTTGCATATGGGGGATTTCTATCATGCCTCATATTCCCCCCCAGTTCAGGGTGGACTTTTTTCCTAATCACGTTATAATTTAACGTAAAGACTCGTATTATAGTAAAGCATGAATAGAGAACAAATTCTGCTTACTTCCCCAGCCATACAAATCCCTCCTTGCAGAACAGGTGAACAATTTTGAACTTTACTTCTATTCCGTTCGTACCTTGTAGTTTTCCTAGTTTAAAGGTAGAATACAAATAAAACGCTTTCTTTTTTGAAAGCATTGGTGCTTTTGTTTTAAACATATTGGTTGATGAGCAGCCAATATGATTTAAATATGAAAAAAATAAATTAAGGGGGAATTCTTTTGAAGAAAAGAACATTGTTTTCATTAGTATTATTCTTAGCTATCGGCATGATTTTGAGTGCCTGCGGCGAGAGTGGAAATGGCGGCGGCTCCGGCAGTACTGATAGCGGTGATGGCGGGGAAGCCATGACAAACCTGACCATGGGGACAGGTAGTGTTGGCGGCGTCTATTATCCATTAGGTGGAGAAATGGCAAACCTTTGGGCAGATAATATCGATGTTGAAGGGTTTGACGTGAGCTCTGTAGAATCAGGGGCATCTGTTGAAAATATTGCTAAGATTCAAGCAGGTGATTTCCAGCTTGGAATTGCCCAAAATACAACCATGATCAACGCAACAGAAGGTACTGGAGAATTTGAAGGAAAAGAAATGGATAATGTAGGTGTTATTGGGTCTCTTTATCCTGAAGCATTGCAAGTTGTTACACTGGATTCAACGGGAATCGAGTCAATTGAAGACTTAAAAGGCAAGCGTGTTGCCATTGGGCCTCCAGGCGGAGCAACTCGTGAAGCAGCAGAGCTGGTTCTTTCAGCATATGGAATTGAAGAAGGCGACTATACAGCTTACGAAGAAGGATTTGGCGACGCGAAAAGTAAACTGCAAAACGGTACAATTGATGCTTCCTTCGCGGTAGTCGGTGTCCCTTCTTCCACTACAGATGAGCTGGCTGCAGCAACAGGAGAAGTTAAATTCCTGAATATTGAAGGAGAAGCCCTAAAAACAGTAACAGAGAACAGTCAATACGAGGCTTATACAGTAGAACCAGGAACTTATGAGTGGCAAGAGGAGCCCGTCCAAACCGTTACAGCTATGGCTTTACTACTAGCCTCTAAAGACCAGGTTAGTGAAGATTTGGCTTACAAGTTAACAAAGACACTTTATGAAAAAGCCGGTGAAATGACGATCGCCCAAGCTAAATTAATAACTAAAGACAGCGCATTAACAGGTGCTAAAGATCTTCCGCTTCACCCAGGTGCTGAGAAGTACTTTAAAGAGGCAGGAATTATCGAATAATAGTAGTTGGCGCAAGAACCGGACACGATGTCCGGTTCTTTCACCTCACTACTATTTTTTACAGTGAAATGGAGGTTGAACATGGCTGCACACGATAACAAAGAAATTGACAAACATGAATTGATGGCCAAATATGATAAAGAAAGTGCATTTCGTACGAATTTAGGAGCATGGGGATGGATTACGCTAATTCTCGGCGGAGCTCTTACAATATTCCAACTTTACACAGCGTTTAGAGGCGCTTATGTATCTATGATTCAGGGTGCAATTCACTTGGGGGCTGCCCTATGTCTGGTCTATCTCTTATATCCCATCAAGTCTTCTATGACCAAAAACCGCGGTGTTCCCTGGTATGATGCACTCTTAGCAATCGCCGCGTTATTTACTAACTACTATATTATTTATAACTATGAACGATTGATTAATGAAGCAATCATTTTTGGTTTTACCTATCTCGATCAAATTGTCGCTACAGCAGGTATCATTCTATTGTTAGAAGCAACCCGTCGAGTAGTCGGGCTCCCGATCGTCATCATTGCGATCGTTGCCTTGCTGTACGGATTGTTAGGTCAATATATTCCTGTCATCGGACATGCCGGTTATGATTGGCCAACACTGGCCACTGAGATGTTTTACAGCTCAAGTTCTATTTTTGGTATTCCGATCCAAATTTCATCGACCTATATTTATTTATTCCTCTTCTTTGGTGTCATTTTGGTTAAAACAAATATCGGACAATTCTTTAACGATATCGCTTTACGATTAACGGGACGCTATACGGGAGGAACAGCGAAAGCGGCTGTAGCAGCCAGTGGCTTGCAAGGTATGGTTAGCGGTAGTTCTGTAGCCAATACGGTTGGCTCTGGCTCCTTTACGATTCCAATGATGAAAAATGCAGGGTTTAAACCGCATTTTGCGGCGGCATCTGAGGCCTCTGCTTCCACCGGCGGGCAAATCATGCCTCCGATCATGGGCGCTGCTGCATTTATCATGGCCTCCTATACAGGGATTCCTTATAATGAAATTATTGTGATCGCCATTATTCCTGCCGTGCTTTATTTTGCCGGCGTCTTCTTAGGCACACATTTCGAAGCTCGTAAACAAGGCATTATGGGTCTTAAAAAAGAGGAACTTCCGAAAACCAAAAATTTGGCCAAGCGAATTGACCTATTTTTACCGCTGGTTATCATTATAGGTTTTCTTCTTGTTGGATACACTCCAACCTATGCAGCGTTATTTGCAATAGGTACTGCGTTTGTCATTAGCTTTTTCCGTAAAGAAACACGGATGTCCTTAAAAGGTACTATTAAATTGCTAGAAGAAGGTGCTCGAACTGCACTACCTGTAATCGCTGCCTGTGCGACTGCAGGGATCATTGCAGGAACCGTAACTACGACGGGTCTAGGACCTAAAATTGCAGGTGGAATTATCGATCTTGCTCAAGGACAATTCTTCTTAGTTATGTTCTTTACGATGATTGCGTGTATCATTTTGGGTATGGGTCTTCCTACAACAGCAAACTATGTTGTTACAGCTACAATGGCGGCACCTGCTTTATTAGCCTTTGATGTCCCAGTTATTGCTGTTCATATGTTTGTATTCTACTTTGGGATTGTGGCGGATATCACTCCACCAGTTTGCTTAGCCGCGTACGCAGGCGCAGGTATCGCAGGGGCGAACCCGATGAAGGCAGGGGTCACAGCCGTCAAGCTGGCTATTGCCGCTTTCATTATCCCATATGTTTTTGTTTCCCAGCCGATCCTCCTCTTACAGGGAGATGCAAACGTCTTAAACGTGTCGATTGCCGTCGTCACTGCATTACTCGGTATGGCCAGTATCAGTGCAGCGATGATTGGCCATTTTGTCAGCAAAGTCAACTGGCTTGAGAGACTTCTCTTATTTGCAGGCGGATTGCTGCTCGTCTATCCTGCCTATTTGATCTCACTAGTCGGTCTAGCTATCTTCGGTGTAGTGGCAGTTATACAATTTGCCCGCAACAAGAAGGACGGACCTGGACCACAGGAAGCGACTACCTCATAATGTGTATCATTTCATAGACAGTAAAAAACAGGGACTGTTCCGAATTTATGGAACAGTCCCTGTTTTTTACTTCAATTCGTTTGCTCCTTCATGCGCGGAAGCAGTAGAAAAAATAAGGCAAAAACAAGCAGTAGAACAATCAGACCAAGTAAAATGGAAAGGCCAAGTTGATTTCCTTGTGCTGTATCGGCTTCGACTTTTCCTGATAAACTGCTGCTCTCGTCTTCTTCGGCTGCTGTAAATAAATCAAGCCGACTAGCTTTCCCTTTAATCGAATCATCCTCTGTATTACTGCTGGAAAAGAGAATGTTTTTTATTTCTTGATAAGTAGCTTTGCCCCCACTATCAAAGGTAAGATTCATAATCTCCTCGGGCAAAGATTCAATTCGTTGAGATTGATCGTCCGAATGACGATCAATCTCTAAAATAATTCTCTTTTCTTCATAATAATGAGGCTCAATATTTAATTCCCCTTCGTCTGCATTCACAACCGGCGGCAGGAAGAATACTGCAGCCACCATTAGCAAAAATAGATTAAGCTTCTTGAATGTCATCGGTCTCTTCCTTTTTACTATGAAGGTATTTCACGATATAAGGAATAGCTCCAGCCAATACAGTAATCAAAGCCAGCACAATGACTGCCGGATAAAAACTTGATTGGTCTCCATATTGAATCGACATATATACCTCAGCAACAGGATGGCTAATACTAAAGTTAGGCAAAATCACATTTAATAACGGTGTGACGAAAAAGACCACTAACAATATGCCGGTAAACCAACCAAGGAATGGTCCTACAGAAAAGGCCAATCTAACTAAGCTGGAACACATAAACAACACTAATACTGTGAATACTGTCCACTTGATAGATTCGGTCTCTCCTAAGGAATAAATATTTAACCCGTAGATACTGATAATTAACCCTACAGCAATGTTTAGCAGCAGGAATAGAGACAAGTTAACCAATGCAGGGACACCGGAATAATAATTGACGAAAAATCCAATGATTAACCCACTGATCAATACAATAATCAACATCACTACAGGAGAAACCGGTGTTTCCTCCGCTTCATCTGTTGCAGATCCTACTACATTCACAGGAGTGGACAAGTAATTGTACACATAACTGTTAACTTGGCCGTCCACCATCGTATTATCCAAAATATCATTCACATCTTCTTCAACCATTTGCGTAGCATTCACGTTTGTAGCCCATTTCGAGTTCAGCGTATCCGCACGCTCTTGCACCGACCCAATCTGTTCTTGCAGGTTCCCAGTATATTCAATAACAGTAGACTGTCTTTCTGACAGAGAATTTACGAGTTCAGCAATTTGATCAACAGAACCTACTGTAGACTGTCGCGTTTCAAGAACGATTTCCCCTCTCAATTGCTCAATCGGCGGAGGGTCTTGTTCGATTTGGACAATGTCCTCTTGAATCGAAGCGGTGATTTCCTGACCGGTTTCTTGGATGTTAGCAAGGGCAGCTCTCATTTGTTCTTGCTGTTCTTTTATAGCTGCATCGTACTCTTTCATTTGAGATAAAATTTTATCTGCATTTTCTTCTGAGCTTGATAATCCATCTTCGACTGTTGTTAAGCCTTGTTCTACGCTGCTTAAGTTTTCGTCGATAATGTTTTCTTTCGGGGCAATTACCTCAGGGTTCTCAGGTTTTTCTTCCTCAGGTAAAGATTCAAGTTGATCAGCAATGACTTTCATACTAGAAGCATAATCAAGGTGTTCAGAATACCTTGTCAGCGAGCCATAGTATGAAGCAAGAGCTACCGGACTATGGTTACCACTTACTCCCGCGATTTCTAAAGATGGATCCTTAGCCAAGACCTCTTCTACCGTGACATTAACCAGTTTGTTCATTTCCACTAGTGTCCCTGAATCGTCCGGCATCTCAGCTAACTGATTCACTAAAGATGTATATTGATTGAATAGCTTCTCGTAATTCTCTTTAAGTTTCGCGGAATTACTATTACCTACACTTTGATCAACCTTGGCAAGTTTAGTATTTAAAGTTTCAATATTAGTTAGAATACCGCTCCAGACATCATGATCCTCCGGAGGCTGCTCTTTTCCTGGTGCAAAGTAACCCAAGTTTTGTTCAAGAGTGGTCAGGATACCCTGCATCTGTTTAATCTGTTGCAGGGCTTGATCCCCGCCTTCAGGTAAACTGTCTGGAGGAGTTGGAGTAAAATCGCCAGGGGGTTCCGGTTTCTCTGAATCAGAACCGGAACTATCCAGAACATTTGAGTAAGTATTTATAACCTCTTGCCTAAGTTCATTCCTTTTAACCTCGAGATTACTAACCGCATTATTAACTTCCTTATTAACATTTGTAAGAATCTCCTGCTGCTTCGTAATGAGTTCTTCTTTCTTTATTAAGAGCTCTTCCTGTGCTTTGATATACTTCTGCATTTGGTCCACATTACTTTGAACAGTACCAAAACTATTTTGCAAGGTCTGGTTCCTTTGTAATAGCGAACCTAGATTAGAAGATACAGAAGAAACATTAGCCTGCAATCCCGTCTCCTTCGTAGTCAGCCGTTCACTAAGAATCTCTTGCCCTACAGTTTGAACTCCCTCCTGCAAACTTGCGTTAAGGGTATCTCCTTTGTTCTGAACCAGTTGAATATTTTTATTGTTCGTTTCTAAGAATAACTGTTTTTGCTGCTCTTGATATTCTTGATAACGTTCCACGTTATTTAAGAATGATTTCACCCGATCTTCCGTCGCTTGTAAAGATTCTAGTGAACTGGAAGAAGTGCTCTCTGCCGTTTCTACGGTAGAAAATAAATCCTTGAGCATATTTCGCTGTCTTTCAATTTCTTGGGCGATATCTTGCGAATTCGGTGAATAAAAGTTGTACATGGTTTCCTGGAAAGCTATTTCGCGTTCCACAATAGTATCGAACTTCTCACGGAGATCGGCAATTTCCTGTGAAACACTACTCCAGTATAAAGAAGAAATTTCTGCGTTGATAGTTTTTCCGGCAGATTCTAACGCATTCTTTACCTCTTCCTGATTCTTCACTTCTAAATTCGGCTGAATCCGGTAATCGACTGAAGCCCTTGTCGGCTGCTGTTCTTTGTAGGACATCACATGTTCAGAGAAATTAGATTTCACATGGAAAATAGCGTCATATTCTCCATCTGCAAGCCCTTCCTGAGCTGTGTTACGACTTACCGTTTCCCACTGATAATCTGACTGACCCGCCACTAACGCTGTTAGATCCTGGCCAAAGGTTACAGGTTCACCTGCAACCTCTGTTCCATTATCTTCATTGACAAAGGCAATTTTCCCCGTGGCTTTTTCACTTTCTTGCAAAGGATTTTCACCAATGTAGTTAAAATACAACGTCGGTAAAACAAGAATTGCCACCATGACGATAACTAGTTTTATTGTACTCCCTTTATTTTTCATACGTTCACTCCTACTGACTCACATGAAGGAATTTGGATTTTTCGTTCTTTTCCATTTGAAATATAGTAGCCATATCCTGGTTGTACTTCGGCTTCTTTTCGTGAAAATGGTAATGTAAATAAACTTTGCTCTGATTTCTTCATGAGCAGAATGGCCTGACGAATTTGTTTCAATTCATTGGATAAAGGGTCAAAGCCTTTCGTAAATTCATTGATATTACCTGCAGCGATCACCCTGAAACCTAAATGACTGTATTGCTTCATCAAGGAGGCCAGTTTGCCTTGAATCGTGCTGTCGATCGACTGATGGAACCTTGACATGCTGTCCACAAGCAAATAAATCGGTCCATGATGTTGATCATCATGCTCTGAATGATCATGAATCTTATTCAAGAATGCTTGTTCTTTTTGTAAAAGAAGCTGTTCCACATGTGCCAGCCAGTTCTGAATGTTTTCTTTTGTTTCAAGATAAGACACATTCTCTTCCTTATTGAAGGCAGATAGACCACGGTCTGTTCCGTCAAAAATAGCCATCGAATCTACTGACTGGTATAGCAGCTGCCGGATGATAATGCGGAGAACATTCGTCTTCCCATTACGTGATTGCCCCGTCACAATACAATGTGAGGTCAGATCAATCGCAACCGGTTTGACGGATTCCTCATCCAGCCCTACCGCTACTTGATCCCGTGCAGGTAACGTCACATAGGACTCAATAAAGGTATCGTATTCCAGACGAGTCGGAAGCATTGGAATAGGCTCCGGCCCCTTGCTGTCTTGGTAGCTTTGTTTGATGTCCTGAACTTGCTCTTTTACATGGTTTAGAACGGCAAGGTCATCTTCACCATGAGCTGGAAGGAATATTTGGGTTAAATACGATTTTTCTTTATTAATAATGGCCCTTCCTGGTACAGCTTCCACCTCATATGGCGTACGCCCTACTAATGAATACTTCTCTGAAGCATCCATCAAATAATGGATCACTTTTGTTTTTAAATTATTCATCAGCGGCTGACGAACTGAATTGATTCGGGTCGCTGTAAAGACCATAAAGATTCCAAGTGTCTGCCCATCTCTGGCAAATTGAATGAACTGATTTTCCAAGTCCTGCAATTCTTCCTTAACGAGATCAAAATTATCAATTGTAATAAAAATAGTTGGCAGCTTTTCTTCAGCCAGCTGATTATACAGTCGAATGGAACTGACTTCTGCTTCGAGAAATAGCTGTTTACGCCGTTCGATTTCTGACTTCATTAAGTTCATAAACTTCTCAATTTTTCTATGACTATCATAACGGAAATAATCTGCCGTGTGCGGCAGTTGCCGCAGTGGTAACAGTGCACCATTCCCGAAATCAAAAATGTAGTAATGAAGTTGTTCTGGACTGTACGTTTTGGCAAAATCAAGTAACAACGTCATCGCTGTCGTAGATTTCCCGAAGCCTGGAGACCCGAAAATACCGAGGTTTCCGTCATCCATGAACTCATAAATATAAGGATTCTGGCTTTGTTTCTCCGGCTCATCTTTATAGGCGATGGCAAATTGCCCCTCGGCAAGCTCGGTTTCTTTTTCCCTGAATAATCTAGCAGGAAGCGGAGGCAGCCATGGACTTGCTAATTTTCTAATGCCCATTACTTCTTGGGTGTTTGAAATTTGTTCCACCGTCGCTTCGATTTCAGTTAGCTTACGAGCTGGTTTCTGATCAGTTGGCGCTTCAACATTTGAAACACGAATGAGACCTAAATCGGTGACAATCGATACCTCGTCTTCTCCTTCATATGTATCTAGTTGATATGGTGCACCGCTCCATGCTGATTGAAACAGCTCATAAATCTCATTATTTCCTACCTGTAAATAGCCGCGCCCTGTTACTTTCAAGTCAGCTGCGTCGGTATTTTTCAGGATTTCCTTACTATCATTAGCGTCCTGAACCTGCAGAGCGATTCTAAACCTGGAGTTACTCCAAATTTGATCATCGATAATTCCCCCAGGTTTTTGGGTAGCTAAAATTAAGTGAACTCCCAAACTACGCCCGATTCTCGCTGTACTCACGAGCTCGCGGATAAACTCCGGCTCTTCATTCTTCAATTCAGCAAATTCATCAGAAATTAAGAATAAATGAGGCAATGGATCGGCAGCTTTACCCTCTTTATAAAGGTTCGTGTAATCGTTAATGTGATTAACTTTATATTTATCAAACAGCGTCTGGCGTCGCTTAAGCTCACTGTTGATCGAGGCTAAGGCACGCGTACTAAAGTTTTTGCTTTCATTTATATTTGTAATCGTTCCCAGCAGATGAGGTATGTTCTCGAAAGGCTGAGCCATGCCGCCACCTTTATAATCGATCAGCAGAAAAGCTACTTCATGTGGGTGGTAGTGCACAGCGAGCGAAAGGATGTACGTTTGCAGTAATTCACTTTTACCAGAACCCGTTGTACCTGCAAGCAGGCCATGTGGTCCGTGGGCTTTCTCATGTAAATTTAATTCGACGATATCTTCCTTCCCCTTTAATCCAATTGGAACGGCTAAGGATTTAGAAGACTGATTGGTTATCCAATTTTGCTGAATGGGCAATTGGTCCGCTTCCTTTGCACGCAGCAGATCTAAGAAGGAAACGACTTCTGGAATGGAATTATTGATTCCGGTCTGATGGTCCAGTGAGTGCAGCATTCTTGCATAAGATTCATTTCCTTCATGGCGATGCGAATCTAAACTAAATGGCTTATGAGCGGCTTTGCCTTCTTCGATTAATATTTCTCCTTCCCGATCATTCACATAGCGCACTAGCGTGTGAATGTGGTTGGATAAGCTTTCCTTTGTTTCGGTCGCGAAAATGATTGAAATCCCAAGGTTTTCAGCTTCACTTTCTAAGTACTCCATAATCACGTGTTCTGAGATCAACTGTTGGTTCGTCACAATGAAAATTAAATGTGGTGAGAATATCTTTTTACTTTTGTCTTCATCCAGATCGCGATCCCTAACCATGGCATAAATCGAAGAAAGCAGCTGATCCCGTGTTTTTTCGTTATAAATCATCCCTTTAGCGAAGGATTGAGGAAGTTGAATATGGGGAAGCCACTTCACCCATTCCCATTCTTCATACTCGTCTTCTTCAAAAATAGTGATGAACCTGACATCATGATAACTATGGAAAAAAGCCAACTGACCAATGAGCTGATGGATCTCTTTTCGAACAATACTTTTCTTACCCACCATGCCTAAAGGACCTTCAGCAAGCCTGATGGACAGAGGAACATTAGATAAATAACTATAAGCTTGAACCATTTGCTGGGACTTCTCAAGAAGGTCATCGATTTCACGATTAGCAAAGTCCCCTGATCCTACCGATACTTCATAACTGGAAGGCACGGTGGCTTTACCAATTCTTAATTCTAAAAAGTCTTCACTTTCCAGCGTCCGCTCCCAAATTCGATCACTAACGTAAGAGGTCAAATACTTCATTCGTTCAAATGAAGGAAAATGGTAAAAGAGAACTTCTTTTTGCTTTTCCCGTAATGATTGCAACTCTTCTCTTTTTTGTTCTAAATAATTGTTATAAACCCGGTGACGTTTCTCTTCTCTTTCTTTTGTTCTGCGACGTTCTTTAAAATATTGAACGGTCGATGTGATTAACGTCGTCGTAAACATCATGATCGAAATGATAATAAAAATACCTCGCGGAATCACCAGGGCAACAATCCCCATGACAATCAACATGACAAGCGGCGGTAAAATAATCAGCCATAACGAGCGTTGATTGTCGTCCCCTTCTTGCCCTGGAAACGAGAACGTTACCCTATCATCAGGAAGATCAAAAATCATCCGAGGTGTTCTACGGTATTGTGGATATTGTTTTTTCATTTCCGATATAGGCAATTTTGAAGCAGGCAAGTTGCTTTGATGCTCCTCTTCACTAACAACCTGCAACATATCGTCATCCGTAAACGTTAGCGTCATGTAAGGGAAAAATACTACATCCCCTACAGTAATGTTCGTTTTCCCTTTTACTTGATGGCCGTTCAAAAATACACGTTCAGTAGTCGCGGCTTCTAATAACCAGCCACGTTTTCTCCGAAGAAAGCTGAATCCAACAGGGCTTTCTTCTTGAGCACGATCCTTTTTGATCATGGAAGTATCAAGAGACCCGACCGTCACCTCGTCTTGCTGGCCAACATAATAAGTATCAGCAGAGGTACTGCTTGATGTATGAACAATCGTTAATGAATCAGCACCTGCAGGAACCGTCATATGTTCTCTAACTGCTAGCTTTCCTAGCAGTTTCTCGCCCTGGGTAATGGTTAAATAACCATCCTGCATGCCTTTTTGTACAGTAATCGCACCTTCATTCAACTCCAAGTCCCGTAAAGTGACCTCACACTGGTCACTTTCCCCTATACTCATATGAAACTCCTGGTCGTCATGGAGGGGATGACATTGATATTGATTTTGATGAAAAATATATAATTGACTCATTACATTCTCTCCCTGAACGAGTTATTCCTCATTTTTCTGCTGCTCTTCACTGTTAGAAGAATTCTGGTCAGATTGTTGGTTTTGTTCCTCCTGTTGCTGTTGTTCTTGTTCCTTCACATACTCATCCAGCTCAGTTTGGATACTGTCCAGTTTCTGTTGTTTCTCTTCTCCCGAAAGGCTGTCATTATCCTTAACATCCTCTCGCAGGTTCAACAACGCAAACATAATGAGATCACGATCCTCAAGCGACCTGGCCAGATCAACCGCTTTTTCGTTCATACCGCGTCCAACATGAATCCAATATAGAAAATATCGATTATCCGATTGAAGTGTGATCGTGTTCTGAATGTTCTTCTTTTGCTCAGCGGTAAGCGACTCATTTACAATATAGGAAGTAGCCAGCTGAAACTGTGTAACATACGGCATACCTTCAGCATCATAACCATCCAATGTCTCAACCACTTCGCTATAATTACTATTTAAAAAGAATTCACTAGTCTCTATGTACGCTTCTTGTTTAGGCTGAATAAAAAAGATCGAATAAATCGTAAATACTAGAATAGGAACAAGCAACACTATGCTTCCGATTAACATATACTTACGAATTTTCCACTTTTTCTTTGGTTCCTTAACCAGCTCTTTTTCTTTGTTTTCAAGACTGCGAATGTGACGTCCGATCAATTCGCGTAAAGTACGGGTATCCTCAGCAAACAAGATTTCTTTTACCGCATCGGACAGCTTCAATGTATCCCGATATTTCAAGTACCTTTCAAAGCTTTCCGACCCATCAACAGCCGCAGCTACAGCAGCTTTAAGTTCTTCAAACACCCGCTCTTCCTCCTTCTCATAAGGAGGAAGACTCTCCGTCACACCGTAATGCAGAAAATAGGGTGTCATACTTGAATCAACAACGATATTTTCAGGACACACCAACAAATTTAACCTTTTCACACGATGGTCTTCCACTTTTTTGGCCAATTGATCAGCAAACAGCCATTTAGCATATTCCTGCTTTTTATGTATGTGCTTAAAACTGATAAACGACGAAGGAATATGTACTGTTATGTTTAACTCATCTTCATCCATTTGGATTTCTTTAGCTAACTCATGATCAGCATCACGAATTAATTCAATTTCAAGCTGTTCTTGCAGTCTAAGCCGAGCTCTTTGAAATGTAATAAGATAAGAACCATCCTGTTTCTCCAGAACGGCTTCCGTTTTTTCATGAAAATAGGATTGTTTTACATCTGACATCGCACGCTGCTCCTTTTGAATGCTTACAAAATTTCTAATTTATCTCCAGAAGTGATGCCACTCTCTTCCAAAGTGACATTTCCAGCACAAACCATCTGCTTATTCACCACACGTACCCAATCCCCGTCGCGAGGGGGCGTATCTAGTTGAGATACTTGCCAAACAATATCGATTAATCTTTTCACCGTGGAACGGCTGGATAATCGTAAATCTAGTTCTTTTTTATGATAGTTTTGTAAATCGATAGATACTTGGATGTACACAAGCCTCTCCCCTTTATACCGTTACAGCTATTTAACACATTATGTAATTAAAAAAAGCCTCACTTAAATGATACATCAATCCATCCTAAAATTCTCCATATTTCATCAATTAAATTATGACCTATTTTGGAGAATTTCACGGGCGGTTTGAAGCACTTCTTTCACTTCATGGTGTTTGATAGTAACTCATCCATTTCGAACAACGTTTCCACAGATTGCTGGGTGGCTGCTTCATTTTTCAAAAGCAATCCTTTATAATTTTCGATTAACCGAGCAAGACCTGTATTCAACTCATTTAATTGATGAACAATCTCCAGCTGGTTTTCAACAGCCATATCATTTTCGAGCGAAGCCTCCAATGCTTGTGTGGCTGTTTGTAAACCAGACAATCCCTGCTCTACATCATTCATCTTTAACTTGATTTCATGACTCACAACCACCCCACACTCCTTCAACCTCAATTAGGTTATTTCTACTCTCCGCTCTAGAACTCACCTGTATTCCCTTTTTGTACCTGCTAAGTAATACAAAAAGGGAATACAAGGAAAAAGCACCACAATAGGGTGCTTTTTCCTGTAAAATCATTAGCCGCGAATTTGTCCAGCAATTTGTTGATCTGTATCTTCTAATGTAGTAGCTGTGCTGTTCAGCTGTTGAGAAACCTCAGCTAGCAATGTGCTCATTCTTTCAAATGAAGGACGCAGCTCCTGATACTGAGAAGCAAACGCTTCACTAGAAGCACCTTCCCAGATTTCTTGTAACTGGCCGCTCATGCCATCCAAGCGTGAGATCAATTCTTGTACATTAGAACTCTCGGTATTATACTGTCTAGCAAACTCTCTAAGTTCATCTGGTGTCAAACGGATATTATTCGACATAAAAGTCACTCCTTTTCCAGTTTGTTTTTATGTTACCCTTGATAATTTTACCAGTCAATTGATTATATGCAATCAGTAATATTTACCTAGTCAGTTTATCCAGTGACACATAATTATAGCTATTTTGTTACCATTTAATTACAGAAAAGAAAAAGTTCTAAGTGATAAGTGTAACAACTATCCAATGGGTATATGTATTATTCTTAACACTCAATTATCAGTGTTTTTTCCATTTCTAGGTATGCTACTATAGGTAGAGACAAATATACATAAAGAATAATACTTGAATCATTGGTTAATAACAAATGAGATTTAAATTAAGGGAGTAATGGATATATGGAAAACAAAGAATCTTTATATTTAACACATAATGAAATATATGTATTGCTAGGATTGATAAAAGCCCCAATTGCTTTTGGCATAGATGCCCCTTTTCTTGCTTTATCAAATGAAGAGGTGAAGAAAGAATGGGAGGGAGTCATTATAAGCCTAAGGGATAGAAACCTCTTAGGAAAGGACGAAGACGGCGAATTCTGGATCGATGAAGATATGATCACCTCATTGTCCGTTATGGCCTATTCCAATGTGGTTATACAGGTGGACTCTCTTTATAAAATGACATCTCACTCTACCTTCTATGTCGCGGAAGAATTTGTGATAGAATGTGAGAAACTAAATAATAAACTATTTAGATTGCAACAACTTGATGAACCAAATGTTGCTATAAAAAACGTGATCCTTCCAAGAGTAGGCCTTGATCATAAGAATGCATCTAAATCAGGAATTCTCACGTTACCTGGAACTTTTATAAACGAATGCATCGACAACAAAAGCTATCTCAATATAGACGATGAAAATGTTAGAAACCTCAATGATAGTAATCAGAGTCTAAGTTTATGGAAAGATCTAAAAAAATCCTTAAACCGAAGTGAGCGAATTAGCCGCATGGTGATGTATTATTTTACCGATAATAATTGGAAAGTTGAAGGCGTTTTTGCGGTGTTTTCCCCTTCAAACAATTGGACACTTAGAATGATCGAAAAAGACGGTAAGGAGTATCTGCAAGCTAAACAGGTTGATTTACTTGGCCTTACAAAGGAATATGGGGCAGTGTTGGAACGTACACTAAAGGATAAAGATTACATAATATCAAAATAAACGAGCATGAAACTTTTCAGGCAATTCAGTACCTATAGGGTATTGAATTGCCCTTTTTACTTTTTATTCTGAAAGGCTCTCATCCACTATTTCTGAATTCTCAACAAGATACTCTATGATTTCCTTTGTATTATCAGCATGAAATACTGTGTGTTCAAAGTTAAGAAAATAATCTTGAGTAGCACATTGTAATTTATCTAGAGGTAGCATCCCAAGAAAATTCCGTATTGGATGTCTTTTCTTAAATTCTTTCTTCATTCTAATTACCTCTTCATTTTCACCTCTAGTAATTAGAAAATAAGGATATTGATTAGGGATTATTTTTTCTTTAATAACCTGATCTTGTTCCGCAGTAATATATTCCCTTTTCATAACAAGTAGGTCAAGATCGTCTACTTCAGAATAATATCCAATTTCATAAACTACATCTTCAATTTTCTCATCAGATAAGTCATCGTTAAGGTCAAGAATAACTACTGCACACTCCGTTTACTCTATTTCAATTATTTTAGTATCACTAGCTTCCTTGTGCTTTTTGTTTATGTCTTTTTGACTTCTTCCCATTGAATATTCTATCTTTTTTTGACTTTCCTAAGCCTGAATATCTAGCGCTTAACTCTTTTTTATGTTTTTTGAGGAAAAAGTACTGATGAACTAATTTTACAGCTAATACTGGATAAATCATTACTAAAGTAAGACCGCCAACAAAAATTAATGCTTTGACATCCTCGCTATTAATTGCCGAAAACACCAATTGAGCAAACAAAAAGCTAAAACCCGGAATAATGGCTACCCATTTGGGCCATGCCCCTGGCCCCTCTGGTATTTTAATTTTGTCATATAAGGATAAATGCTGTATCACTAAAACACTGATAATACTAAAGAGATAAAATGTTAACCCAAGGTAAAAAAATAGAAGTGATTCAAACTGAACAATATTATATAAAAACTTTTGGATGACCAAAAAGTGTAGAAAAGATGTTAACAATCCCCATATCCCATAAAAAAGCACAAAAGATAGTTCAAATCGATAAGGAGCTACAACGTATAAAATAGACCAAAGGTTTAAAATTATGACTGGAATTAACCCTATATTAAATATAAAGCCTAATTCTGAATGGCCAAATAACATATATAACCCCATAAAATCAGTAAATAATAAGACATGAAAAATAGCCATGGATCTAATTTCTGATGTAGAATAGTTTATTGTTAAATATTTTGAAAGTTCCCTTTTGTTTATCCATCTCACTCCTCCATTAATCATTAAAACTCTAAAGTGCTTTCCTGCTTAAATTACCAGAAGTTTACGACTAGCTTAAATAATTGAATGTAATTGATTCTACTTATTAGCCCAATTTCCTGTTTTTTTTAGGTAAATTCAAATTAGGATATTTCTCATTCAAAGACTGCTTGTTTTTTATTAAAAAGTAATATTGGTGTATAAATTTAATACAAAAAATAGGATAAAGAATAAGTAGAGATTCACATGCTACAAAGATTAATGCTTTAATATCTTCGCTTACTATCATTGAATAAACAAGCTGGCCTATTACGTAACTTAGAGCAGGGGTGATAGCCACCAAAGGAGTCCAGTTTCGCCTTGGGCCTTTTGGAGGGGTCAACCTTTCATATAAAAATAATAAATGAAGTACTTGTACGCCAATAATACAGAGAATATATAGAGTTAAAGAAATATAGAAAAATTGAAGTGAATGATACTGAAAAATGTTGTAAAGAAACTTTTGAATAACTAAAAACATTATAAATGAAGTAAATAATCCCCAAGTTCCGAAGAATAAGAAAAATGAACTTTCAAACCTGTAAGGAGCAATCAAATATAACAAAGCCCAAACGTTCAAAATAATTCCAAGAACTGTTGCGATCGGTAATGCAAATGTTAATTCTGAAGGACCAAGTAAAGTAAAAAGTCCCATCAAGTCAGTTAAAATTAAAACATGCAGAATACCTCTTGACCTAACTTCACCATGTTCTTCTAGTTTTAAATAATTGTTGTAAATACTTTTCTTCATGGTACTATAATCACGTCTTCCTCTTTAAAATACATGCCCAAAAAAGTCCTTAACACCTTCGATTGCGTTAGTGGTACCTATTTGGATAATATCCCCTATTGAATCAGACACCCCATCACCATCTATGTCTAATGGTTTAACCTCACTTAAAACATAAGATACACCCAAACCAACAATGAAGCCTGCTGCCACTCCAACAGGACCTGCCCAAGCTCCTGCATATGCACCAATTTGCCCCCCCAAGTACGCTGAGGAGGCTATTGAAACAACGCCAACTGATATACTACTAACCACATTACCAGCAATTTTACTCCCCGACTGATTTTGATTTATACCATAGGTAACATCAGAAATTGCAGAAAGTCCTATTCCTAGATAACCAATTTTTCCAGCAGTCCCCTTAAAGCTATTTTTCAAACCAACTTTGCCGTCAACTAAACCACGAACATTCGCTACTTTGCCATGGTTAGTGTTGTATCCTGTATAGGTATTCTTCTTAACTCCGAACAATTCAGGTTTTGTTATTTTAAGTCTAAACCTTTCCTTACCTTGAGCAGTAAAGTATTTCTCTTTTCTAACACTAGCACCCATAGCCTTTAATTTCGCATGTTTAGCTGCTTGAGAAGCACCATAAATATTTTGCATTAACGTACTACCAGATTTGATCGGCCTCCCAGCAACCAGCCCTAAAGTTTCTAATCCATTACTAAACGTCTGTTCAGTACTATTTCTATATTCTTCTGGTACGCATGCTTGAGGATTAGATACCGATAAATTGTTTGTTACTCTTTGCATAGTAGCAAGAGTTTCGAATTTAGCTGAATCTACTCCTGAACTATCTATGCGATGTTTACCACCTATTGTCGAATTAATTGGTGTTGATAATATTACCGCTTCTTCAATCATATCCCTTATGGTATCCGTTTTCAGGTAATAGTCTGTCACTTCATTAATTTCTTTGCTATTTAAGAAAACACCGCTTTTGGACCACCCTTGAATCCTACTGACCAGCTGCTGAACACCTTGTAAACTACTTGAAGCTTCACGGAGTTTCAAGGTGCTCTGTTCATCTACTGTCCTCAGGCCGTCCATGGTCTGTTGATTGTGGTTTCTCGCACTATCAATCTGTGAATCAAATAGGGATGTAGATACTAATGAACCACCGATCAAGTCACTTACTTCCATAAATCGATCATTGATAGTATCGATTGATTCTTGAGTCATTTGAACAGCCTTGTTGAGGCCATTTTTTACTTCTGTCGTAATAAAATCCTCTCGTACCATTCCATCTTCTGTCTCGTAATTTCTAACATTCATTTGTATGTCTTTTAAGCTTTGAATATATTGATCTAAGAATTGGTTGAGAAGCAGCAGGACTGGGATATGTAAAACTTTGAAGTATTCTTTGATGGCGGTCCCGCCTTCCCCTTTTAATGCATCTTCTAAGTCTATCACCTTATGCATCGCCTCGCGAAGAGAAAGGAGTTGTTCTTGTTCCTTTTCCTTCTTAGTAATCGATTGCTCAATACCTGTTAGAGCTTCCGATACTTTTAAAACCTTCATCGTCCTGACCCCTTACTAATGTCGCTGCCTATGGATTCTTCTACTTGAATGAATGATTCAATACTCGACCATGAATCATTTTCTGCTTTTACTAGCGTGTCTTTATATTTTAGGATCGTTTGATAGTATGTATTTTCAATTTCTTCTATTTTTTGAATAAAATCTAGAGTGGATTGGTTGAGTTCCAAGCTTGGTTTTGTTGTATCCACATCATTAATTTTTGATTTCAAATCGATGAAGGCTGGTTCGGCTATGCTTTGATCAACCTTTATTTCTGCCATATTATCTCTCCCTCCGTTATGTAGTTTTTAATTGAGTTATATGGTCACTTTTGGAGTTTATGCTACCTGAAATCCCATGGTTGGCAGACTCTAATCGTGCGATTTCCCCTTCAATCTCTTCTAGGATCGCCTCGACTTGTTGTGTAGTCATGTTTATGTAGGATTGCTCTATATTTTCACGTATATTTAAAAATTCACTCGCATGTTTCCCCGCCCAAAGGGATGGTGATAAATCGGGTTCAGATAAAAGCCTTCCTTGTGCTGAAAGTATCCCCTGTTCATTTGCTATCTCTGTTTTTGCTAAACGCAAACGCTGTATTTTTTCTTGGTTATTGTTCAATTGATTACGAAGTGCGGAAATATCATTATACAAGTTCGACACTATTATTTCATTATCCATTCACTTGTTCACCTCTTCTTCTTAACAACTCGTGACTTTGAAGAATTTTACCATGGTATTGATGGCTATTACTTCAAGGTACAGTTTTTTACCACAAAGTGAAAATATACTTTTATCTCACCCTACATATTCCGATCGTGAGTAAATTGACCCTATAATCCTTCAAACGCTTTCTTAAGCATCAACTTTTTTCCATATTATTAACATTTAGTATATAAAAGATTGACGAATAAAGAAATGCACTGGTGTGCTTTTCTAATAAAAACACTTATTTTGACTCACTTTGAACTACCAGTTTGTCACATTTTGTCCGATATTCTATAATTGAAATATATTTCTGAATAATTACACATTCATAAATGGAGGTGAAACAATGAATTATTCTTTATCTCCCCTTGGCGATCAGGCCGTTGTCATTTCGTTAGGTGATGAGATTAATGAAGATACCCAACATAAAGTGCGCATCCTCTCGCACTTATTAGATCAGGAAAACCCTGAGTGGATGATTGAATACATACCTGCTTTCACCACTGTTACCTTGTTTTATAGCGCTGTCCACTTTAGCCATGCTGATGAATTACCATATGAAGTGGTCAGCAGGAAAGTTGATGCTCTGATGTCTACCGTAAGCACAGGTGAAACAGAAGAGGCTAGAACGATTGAAATCCCTGTTTGTTATGGCGGAGAGTTCGGTCCTGATTTAGACTTTGTGGCTGAGCACAATAATCTCACCCGCGAAGAAGTAATTCAAATCCATAGTGGCGGAGAATACACCGTCTACATGATTGGCTTTGCCCCTGGATTTCCTTTTATAGGGGGAATGTCAGAAAAAATTGCCGCGCCAAGAAGGGACTCCCCCCGTTTAAAGATTCCTGAACGCACGGTGGGAATTGCCGGGATGCAGACTGGAGTATATCCCATTGAAACGCCCGGCGGCTGGCAATTAATCGGCCGAACGCCCATGAAACTATTTACGCCTGAGCAAGACATTCCGAGTCTGCTGCGTGCTGGGGATAGGATTCATTTTAAGGAAATAAGTGAGGATGAGTATTACAGCTGGGAGGACGCTAGCCATGCTGAAGATTATTAAAGAAGGAATGCTGACAAGTGTGCAAGATCTGGGCCGGACAAGCTATCAAAAATATGGGGTTATTGTAAGCGGGAGTATGGACTCTTATGCTCACCGGATCGCGAATCTTCTAGTCGGAAACGAGGAAAATGCAGCTACTCTGGAAGCTACTCTATTAGGTCCTGAGATCGAATTCAAACAAGATTCCATGATTGCAATTTGCGGAGGAGACCTTTCCCCAGCCATTAATGGTCAGAAAGTAAATACTTGGCGGTCCATTTTTGTTAAGGAAGGGTCAGTGCTTAAGTTTGGAAAAAGCCGCACGGGATGCAGAGCCTATATCGCTGTAGCTGGTGGATTAGATGTCCCAGAAGTTATGGACAGCCAATCGACATACCTTCGAGCGGAGTTAGGCGGCTATCAGGGGCGGGCCCTTAAATCCGGAGATCAACTTCCCATGTGTGAGCCAAATGATAATCAGAAAAAAATAATGGAGGCTATGCGCCAGCAAATGGACGGTGACCATTTCTATGAAACAGATTGGATGCCCGCTGCTGACATGACCCCTCCTTATTCCTCTCAACCAGTCATCCAAATGTTGAAAGGACCACAATATGCGTTATTCAATGAGCAGAGCCAGCGGAACATTTTTGAAGAATCCTATTCTGTATCATCACAATCCGATCGAATGGGGTATCGATTGGAAGGTTCCCCTCTCTCACTAACGGAACCAAAGGAGCTCATTTCTGAAGCCGTTGCCTTTGGATCAATCCAGGTCCCGTCTGATGGCAACCCAATCATACTCATGGCGGATCGCCAGACGACCGGCGGCTATCCAAAAATCGGACAAATTGCTTCGGTTGACTTGTCGCTCGTCAGTCAGTTGAAGCCAGGGGACAAGATGAGCTTCAAAGAAATTACACTCGAAGAAGCACAGAAGGCACTCATCAAACAAGAGCAGTCCATCCAAATTTTGAAGCGGTCCATTATTTTAAAAAGCAAGGAGGAATTATAAATGAGTTATGTAGTAGATATCAATTGTGATATGGGGGAAAGTTTTGGCGCCTATACGGTTGGCCGTGATGAAGAGATTCTAGATTATGTGACCTCAGCCAATATAGCCTGCGGGTTTCATGCGGGGGATCCTTCCACGATGAGAAAGACGGTTAAGCTTGCCCTCGATAAAAATGTCGGACTCGGAGCGCATCCTGGTCTCCAGGATTTAGCTGGCTTCGGTCGCCGGAATATGAATATTTCCGCAAAAGAGGCTTATGATCTGGTCGTTTACCAAATTGGCGCGCTTTCTGGTTTTATCAAAGCAGAAGGAGGTACGATGCAACACGTGAAGCCACACGGCGCATTATTTAATATGGCGGCCAAAGACGCAGTGCTCGCTGAAGCGATTGCCGAAGGTGTTTATGACGTCGACCCTGAATTGATATTATTCGGATTATCGGGAAGCGAACTCGTCAAAGCAGGAAGGAACGCAGGATTGAAAACAGCGAGTGAAGTATTCTCTGACCGAACCTATCAAGAAGATGGATCACTCACTTCAAGAACTGAGCCTAATGCGCTCATTACAGACCCTGATGAGGCTATCAAACAAGTGATCCGCATGGTCAAAGAACAGCAAGTATGCTGTGTGCAAGGATCGGATATTGCGATTGAAGCCGATACGATCTGTATTCATGGAGATGGAGTTACAGCCTTAGAATTTGCTCAGAACATTTCTGCCACCCTGAAAGAAGCCGATATCCAAATTAAACCTATTAAAGACACACTATAACGTTATAGATAGGAGTCGTATCTGATGAAAAACACCAACCGCAGTATTTTGATTGGTGCCGCCTTCCTGATGGCTACTTCTGCCATCGGACCAGGTTTTCTAACGCAAACGACGGTCTTCACGGAAGCTCTTGCGGCAAGCTTTGGCTTTGTTATTCTTATTTCTATTATTATCGATATTGGCGCTCAGATGAACATTTGGCGGATCATCGCCGTTAGTGAAAAACGTGCGCAGGATATTGCCAATGATGTGCTCCCGGGACTTGGGTATTTTTTAGCAGCCTTAGTTGTAGCCGGCGGACTTGCTTTTAACATTGGAAATATCGCGGGTGCCGGATTAGGGACGAACGTACTGCTCGGCATTTCTCCTAAATTGGGGGCAATCCTCAGTGGGGTGCTTGCGATTGGTATTTTTACAGTAAAAGAAGCCGGTCGAGTCATGGACCGCTTCACTCAGATACTCGGTTTTGTCATGATCGGGCTTACGGTATATGTAATGTTCACGGCTCAGCCGCCTGTTGGAGAAGCTGTCGTAAAAACATTCGTTCCCGATACTATAGACTTTCTAGCCATTGTCACGTTGGTAGGCGGAACGGTCGGCGGCTACATTACTTTCGCCGGGGGGCATCGACTGATCGATGCGGGCCTTAAGGGAAGAGAAGCGATTCCAGAGGTTACCCGAAGCTCCGTATACGCGATTGGTGTTGCATCAATTATGAGGATTTTCCTCTTCCTGGCAGTACTCGGAGTCGTATCTCAGGGCTTAGTTTTAGATGAAAGCAACCCGCCTGCATCTGTGTTTCAGCATGCAGCCGGGACAATAGGGTATAAGATTTTCGGTGTCGTCATGTGGTCAGCTGCCGTTACCTCGGTTGTAGGAGCTGCTTATACTTCGGTCTCATTCTTACGCTCATTCAGTCCGGCATTAGAGAAAAACCACAGATGGCTGACGATCAGTTTTATTACAATCTCCACCCTTGTGTTCGTATTTGTCGGGCAGCCTGTTAGTATCTTAGTCTTAGTTGGATCCGTCAACGGGTTGATCTTACCGATTGCCTTAGGTGTCATGCTGCTTGCGGCACATAAGAAAAAGATTGTCGGTGACTATAAACACCCAGTCTGGATGACAATCTTTGGAATCATCATCGTCATTGCTATGACGTATATGGGGGTTCGAACGCTCTTGACTGGGATTCCACAATTATTTAGTTAATTTACCAAAAGAAATCGGCAGCGAGAACAATCGCTGCCGACTTCTTTTATAAGAATTACTTTTCTTCCAGTTGATCTGTAATAAGCATATGTCCCGGAGCATGCGCGATCATGATCGCTGGCTTTACATTCAACCCCACATTTTGCGGTGTAACACCACATGCCCAAAATACAGGGGTCCTTTCATTTTCGTCAAAAGAAACACTTTCTCCATAATCGGGATGATTAATATCAGAGATGCCAATTTCCGCTGGGTTACCGATATGAACCGGACCACCGTGAGAAGTTTCAAATTTCTCCGTAATTGCCACAGCTTTATCAATCTCCTCTGGCTTCAAAGCCCGCATGCTCACCACCATATTTCCTTCAAAGCGGCCAGCTTTTTCACAAGGAATGTTTGTCTTGTACATCGGCACCACCCGTTGCTGCTCCTGATGAAGAAGCCCGATCCCTTCTTCTCGCAGCGCTTTTTCAAACGTAAAACTGCACCCTATAAGAAATGTTACAAAATCCTCTCTCCATTCCCCTTTGATATCCGAAACTTCTTTATCAAGTTTACCGTTACGATAGATTCGATACTTGGGCAGATCCGTTCGAATGTCTGCCTCAGCGATCCGTGGGTGTGTTACGCCTGCTTCGAGCACATCCACAATCGGACAAGATCGTGGATTACGCTGACAGAACAGCAGAAATTCAAACGCATATTCTTTCGGCAACATGATCATATTCGCCTGTAAGTAGTTATCGCACATGCCGGATGTTGTACCCGTGTACTTATTGATGCGGAATGTTTCGCGCTGCTGCTTTGGATTCATCGTTAATCTTCCCCTCCTATCATTATTAAAAATGTTGAACTTGGACTTTACTTCATTATAATAGAACCGTTACATAATTCACATCATTATGAAACCGGAAAAAAACAATTTATGGGTCAAATTCCACACTACTTCCTAACTGTTTTTAATATTCAGACAAATTATCCTGGTTATATCGTTTACTCCGCTCGTTTTCCTTTGTATACTGTATTCGAAACGTTTCACTAAATGTATGAAAGGATGGTTAATACTTTGAAGAAACTATGTTTATTAGTGTTCGGATTCGTTTTAATGGCACATGTAACTCTTCCTTCTTCCGTTGTTGCGATATCTTCTCCTCCTGGAAAGGAAATAGCTTTATCTAAACAACTGGAAGCCATATCGAAACAAACCTACCGTTATTTTGAAGACTTTACTGATGAAGATACTGGGCTGACTTATGATGCAGTAAGACTTAACAATGGTGAAGTTACCGCTCAAAAACACACCTCCCCTACTAACATTGGAATGTATTTAATGAGTACGATTTCAGCGGAAGAAATGGGTTTTATTTCTAAAGAAGAAGCTATTGATAAAATAACCACCACTCTTCATACCTTGGAGGAAATGAAAACTTGGAATGGACTGTACTATAACTGGTACTACACAGATGATGGATCTTTGATGACAGATTGGGGACAGTTTATTTCGACTGTAGACAATGGATGGCTTTCAGCGGGACTAATTGTTACCGGGCAAGCATACCCAGAGCTATATCCTCAGGTAAATAAGATCGTAAAGGCAATGGATTATTCTACACTGTATGACCCGGAAGTAGGTCAAATGCGGGGCGGATATGATGTTGAAACCGAGAGTTACACAGCTCACCATTACGGCGCTTTCTATACGGAACCTAGGTTGGCAAGCTATATCGCTATCGGCAAAGGAGACGTCCCCAAAGAACACTGGTGGAAAATGTATCGAACCATGCCTGAGAGCTGGGACTGGCAGTCACAAACACCCGAAGGCTATACCGAAACCTATGATGGGGTAGAAGTATTCGAAGGACATTACACCTATAAAGGTAAAGAATTTGTGCCGAGTTGGGGAGGAAGCATGTTCGAAGCTTTGATGCCATCACTAGTTCTTAAAGAAAAGGAATTAGGAAAAGATGCCCTTGGTCTAAATAATCAGCGTCATACTGACATTCAAATTGAATATGCCGAAGATCAAGGCTATGCAGCTTGGGGTATGTCACCAGCAGCCACGCCGGAAGGGTATTCTGAATTTGGTGCAACACCATTGGGAATAGAAGGATACAAATCCGATGGAACCGTCACTCCTCACGCTACGTTTTTAGCATTAGAATACGCGCCCATGGAAGCCTTTGAAAACATTCAAACATTGAAACGTTTTGATGCCTATGGGAAATACGGATTTCTTGATTCAGTTAATGTAGAAACAGGCAAAGTCACCAACGCATATCTGGCCTTAGACCAGGGCATGACAATGGTGTCAATCGTAAACTATTTACTAGACGGGGTTATAAGAGACTACTTTCACCAGGACAAAATCGGCAAAAACCCTGAAGAGTTGTTGATTAAGGAAGAGTTTTCAATTAAGTAATCCCTAGATATTGAATATTCCACTTAACACCTCATGCAAAAGGCGCCCTTTCAACAAGCAGAAAGGGCGCCTTCATAATAACTAGTTATTTAATCCTTATCCAACCTTTCATGTCCTGTAACCGACTGTCGTTCGACCAAATCAGTTGGCAGATTAAATGATTTTTCAACTTCCTCACCTGCAAGCATTTGGAAAATCATATGCACAGACAAGGCCCCAGCTTCATATTTAGGCTGCCTTACCGTAGATAACGGCGGTGTCACATACTCAGCCAGCAGAATGTCATCAAAACCAATAATGGAAATATCATCAGGGACTTTTATGTTCTTTTCCGAAAAAGCTTTGAGTCCACCTATGGCCATTTCATCATTTGCGTAAAAAATGGCAGCAGGTAAATTCTGCTGTGCGATCAGCATTTTCGTTGAGCGATAGCCCCCTTCACGTGTGAAATCTCCGTTTATTTTCAAACGTGATTGACTGGGTATCTTATGGTCCTTGAGAGCCTGCTGATACCCTTGAAATCTTTCCTCATTATCGTGGGAGTTCAACGGTCCGCTGACATACGCTATGGAACGATGACCTTTTTCTATTAGATATTCTGTTGCATCATAACCACCCTGGCGATTGTTCACTTCTACGTGGATCACAAATGGATTGTCGACTTTCCTGTCCAGGACTACAATAGGAAAGTCTTTTCTGGCGGAAGATCTGATCACCTCAGTGCTTATGTTCTGCGCAAGGATGATCGCACCGTCAACTCTTTTTTCCTTTAAAAACTTTGAGGCAGTTGATTTTTCTCCGCCTACTGAACTGCAGGCAATGAGGTCAAATCCATTAGAGGCTGTTACTTCTTGAACCCCTTTGATTAACTCGGAGAAATATGGCCCTGATAGATCACTTAATAGTAACGCAATCGTATTGGTTTTCGTTCGTTTTAAATCTGAAGCAAATCCATTCTTTTGATAATTTAACTCTTCTGCCGCTCGCAGTACTTTGTCAATTGTCGCGGCACTTACTTTTTCAATTCCGTTAAGAGCGTAGGAGGCAGTGGATACAGCTACTCCTGCTCTTTTCGCAACATCCTTAATCGTCGCCATCGTACTCCCCCATATTAACCAATTCGTTACATCTATTGTAACTTATAGACAAATAGATTATAGAGTTATTTGATTCCTGACATCGTAAAGCCTTCCACAATATACTTTTGAAAAAAAGAAAAGATGATAATAATTGGCACAACCATAAATGCTGCCCCAGCCATCTGCAGAGCGAAATTGTTGGCATACTGACCCTGTAATAAGGAAAGGCCAACAGATAATGTGTAAAGACTCTCATCGTTTGCGATGATCAAAGGCCATAAGAAGCTGTTCCAGCCAGCTATGAAGGTTAATATCCCTTGCACAGCAAAAATCGGTTTGGCTATTGGTATAACCAATCTGAAAAAGATATAAAACTCTCCCGCCCCATCTAATCTGGCTGCTTCTAGCAAATCATTAGGGATGGTCGTCATAAACTGCCGGAATAAAAAGATACTGAACGCGACCGCAAGACCTGGCAGTACAATTCCCGTCATGGTATTCGTCAGCCCCATCTCATTTAATAGCAGGTAAACGGGAATCATCGTCACTTGACCTGGAATCATCATCGTCGCTAACACTAAATAAAAGATCTTCTCGCGCCCTTTAAATTGATATTTAGCAAAACCATACCCAGCCATAGCATTAAACAGTAACCCGATAAATGAGCATAGAACAACAATGATCGTATTTTTCAAGTAAACTGCGAAATTCATCGTTGTAAATAGTTTAATATAGTTGTCGAGGGTCGGATTCTCTGGAAATAACGTAGGTGGAATGGCAAGTACTTCACTCTCCGGTTTGAAGGAACTTGAGATCATCCAAATGAAAGGGATGGACACTAGGACCCCGCCTATCACCATAAGGATGATAATGAGAGATCTTTCAATCTTTCCCTTTTTTGTAGCTGTCGCCATAGCTTTAACTCCCCTCTCCTAATACTCTGTTTCTGATTTTCTAAACTTGAATTGAATTAATGTCACGATAATAATCATGATGAACAATACAAATGATCCTGCCGCCGCATAGCCGAACTCACTAAACTGGAAACCTTCCTTATAAATGAACAGGGCAATCGAAAGCGTTCCATTCAATGGACCGCCATCGGTCATAACAAACGGCTCTTCGAAAAATTGCATCCAGCCAATTAATGTCGTAATCGTGACAAAGAACGTAGCATATCTCAACAGCGGAAGCGTCACATGAAAAAGCACTTGCAATCGATTGGCCCCGTCCATTCTCGCTGCCTCATAATAGGATTTCGGAATCCCTTGTAAAGCAGCTAAGAAAATAATCATATTGATGCCAATCCCTTTCCAGACAGCCAAAATGATCAGCGACAGTTTAGCAAGCGTCGGCTCCTGAAGCCATGGAATATTTTCTACACTTAGTAATGAAAGTAAGTAATTAAATAATCCGTATTCGGTGTTATAAAGATATCCCCAGATTACAGCAACAGCGATGATATTTGTAATCGACGGCATATAGAAGACGGCTCGAAAGGTACTAAACAGCCAGTTACTCCCATAATTCAACATTAACGCTATCGATAAAGAAGATATAATAACCAATGGTACCCCGATGACTACATAAAACGCCGTATTATAAACCGATTTTAGAAACGTCTCATCCGAGAGAAGCTCTTTATAATTCTCCAATCCAATAAATGTGATCGTTGACCAATCAGCCAGCCCCTTCAAATTCAGGTCAGTGAAGCTGATCACAAAGGCGATGAGGATAGGAATAATGCTGAATACTGTCAGCAGTATAACGGCTGGTGCTATGAACATATAGGGGTGTCTGTTTTTAAACTGATTTTTGTTCATGGAAACCCACCTATCTATAATCATTCTGTTTTTGATAAAAAATGATGATGGAATGAAAGAAGACCTCCTTTCCACCCCATCATCCATACAGAACGTGCATTATTCTTCGAGTAAATTTTGCGCGGTCTTGTTAAATTTCTTAAGTTCTTCCTCTAAATCAGCACCGCCAACTACGATTCGTTCGATCGTACTTAACAGCTCCTGAGCAATACGTTCAAACTGTGGTGTTGGCAAACCAGGCTTCGTATGTTCGAGTTGTTTGCCGAAAGTCGCATACATTGGATCTTCTTTCATAATAGGTTTTTCCCAGGCTTCCGTTCTGGAAGGAAGCGTATTCGAAGCTTTCAACCATTCAATCTGAGTATCTACCTGTGTCATAAAAGAGATGAATTTCAGTGCCCCATCTACATTATCGGAATTATGAAAGACAGATAGATTAGCCCCGCCCATGCTGGAAGTGTTCGTCACTTTCTTTGGCATAACGGCTGTGGCCCATTTTCCTTCAAGATCCGGAGCCTGGTCATTAATGATATTAATCATCCATGGACCACTGAAAAACATTGGCTTTGTCCCTTTTTTAAACGCCTGGACAATATCGAGACCTTGTTGAGCTTGAGCAATTCCTTCTTCAAAGTAACTGGTATAGTATTTAATCGCTTCTTTAAATTCTGGGGAGTCAAAGTTAAGGTCATTTTCCTCTAAATTAGCTTTATACCCATTTTGCCAGGCAAAAATAAAAGGAGTGATCTGATCATTACGGTCAATATCTAATCCATAATACTCTTCTCCACGATCTGCCAGCTTACTTGCTGCATCTTTTAATTCTTTCCACGTTTTAGGAGGTTCTTCATAGCCTGCTTCTTTCAGCAGATCCGTGCGATAGTATAGAACACGAGTATCTACGTACCACGGGATCCCGACAATTTGATCATCGTATTTCATCGTGGAAACAGATCCATTAAAGTAGTTTTCTTTTGCAAATGAAGGGTAATCCTCCACATATTCTGATAAGTCCATTAATGCACCGGCTTCCGCAAATTCAGCCACCCAGGTTGTACCTAGCTGCACAACATCGGGTCCGTTACCTGAAGCTACAGCCGTAAGCAGCTTATCGTGTGCTCTATCCCACGGAATAGCTTGCACATCAACTTTCAAATCAGGATTTTCTTCTTCAAACTTTTTACTAAACTTTTTAAGCTTTTTGCCTTTCTCACCCATGGCCCATACGGAGATTGTATTTTCATCACCATCTGACGACCCGCTCTCTTCAGAGCAAGCAACTAATACACTGGATAAAACAATAATAGCCATTAACCCGAACAGCTTCTTTTTCACCACAATATCCACCCCTTTACTTGATTGTTGAAACGTTTCGATAAATATATTCTACTCAATATTGAATCCGCTTTCAACAACTTTTTTGAAATTTTTGTTTTTACTAAATAAGTCTTTAATAATAGTATTTAACTTATTGACTTACCCTAATTATCCACTTATACTTCTTACTATAAAACTATTCGAAACGTTTCAATTACACTACCAGGAGGAATCTATGATGAATGATAGCCAGCTTACTTCTCTATTGAACAAAATGACACTACATGAAAAGGTAGGACAGCTCGTGCAGTTAGCTACTCCTTTTTTTAAAGGAGCTTCTGATCAAGGACAAATTACCGGGCCTATGCAAGACATGGGGATCGGTCATGATGACATTGAAAACACAGGTTCTGTGTTAGGCGCTTCCGGTGCCAAAGAAACTATAAACATTCAAAAAAAGCATATGGAAGACCACCGTTTAGGACTCCCCTTACTATTTATGTCAGACATTGTGCACGGCTTTAGAACGATCTTTCCTGTACCACTCGCGATCGGGTGTTCATGGGATTTAGAGCTGGCAGAAAAAAGTGCTTCCCTGGCAGCAAAAGAAGCTGCCGTATCAGGTGTTCACGTTACCTTTGCCCCGATGGTCGATTTATCAAGAGAACCACGATGGGGGCGGGTAATGGAAGCAACTGGTGAAGATACATGCTTAAACAGTGCATTTGCCCGCTCTTTCGTCAGAGGTTTTCAAGGCGACTTACAACAGGATGCCTACAAAGTCGCTTCCTGTGTGAAACATTTTGCAGCCTATGGTGCTCCTGAAGGGGGGCGTGACTACAATACCGTCGATATGTCTGAGTGGATGCTGCGAGAATCCTATTTACCCGCTTACAAGGCTGCCCTCGATGAAGGCTGCGAGATGGTTATGACGGCTTTTAACATCTTAAACGGGATCCCTTCAACAGGGAATAAAAAATTAATGAGGGACCTGTTAAGAGACGAGTGGAATTTTGACGGAGTATTAATTTCGGACTGGGGCGCCGTTAAAGAGTTAATCCCCCACGGAGTAGCGGAAAATGAAAAAGAATCCGCTCAAAAAGCGCTTGAAGCTGGTGTTGACATTGAGATGATGACGTCTTGCTACTTCAAACATGTTGGCTCACTAGTAGAGGAAGCGCGATTAGAGGAAAGTATGATTGATGAAGCCGTCCTGAGAATCCTTCGTTTAAAAAACAAGCTCGGATTATTTGAGAACCCTTTCCGCGAAGCCAACGAAGCAGATGAAGAAACATTTATCCTTGCTCCTGAACATCGGAAAGCGGCTCGTGAACTTGCAGCCAAGTCTGTCGTTATGCTTAAGAATGAGGAAGCGCTGCCGTTGCAAAAAAATAAAAAAGCAGCCCTCATTGGCCCATTCGCAGCTAATACAGATATCCTTGGACCGTGGTCCTGGGGAGGCTCCGCTGAAGATACGGTCACCTTATATACCGGGATGAAACAGCATCTGAATGCAGACGATTTACTCGTCGCTAAAGGATCTGGGATTGAGACCGGTACTGAACAGCAGCTGCGGGAGGCGTTGCAAACCGCTTCAGAAGCGGAAGTCATCGTAGTAGGGCTTGGTGAGCACTCGGATATGAGCGGGGAAGCTGGTTCACGTGCTGACATCCGCTTGCCTGAGATTCAATTAGAATTGCTGAAACAACTGAAGTCACTCGGAAAACCAGTTATAGCCGTTTTATTTAATGGGCGTCCACTAGATGTCCGAGATATAGTACATCATGCTGATGCCGTGTTAGAAGCCTGGTATCCGGGTACAGAAGGCGGGAACGCGATTGCTGATATTTTATTTGGAGACGTTAATCCATCAGGGAAGCTCTCCATGTCTTTTCCCTTTTCTGTAGGACAAGTACCAATCTACTACAACCAATTTAATACTGGGCGTCCTAAAGATGCCCCTGACGCTCAAATTCGTTTCGTTTCTCAATACTTGGATATTCCAAATGAAGCATTGTTTCCGTTTGGTTATGGTCTAAGTTACAACACCTATCATTATAGTAATATTTCCCTTTCAACTGAACAAATCACACCAGCCGAGAAGTTAACAGTTCATGTGGATGTCAAGAATACCGGCTCAATGGCTGGAGAAGAAATCGTTCAGCTTTATATTCGTGATTTAGTGGGAGAAGTTGTCAGACCGCTTAAAGAATTAAAGGATTTTACAAAAATAACCCTTCAACCTGGTGAAGCAAAAACCGTAGAGTTTACAATCACCGAAAGTCAATTACGATATTATCATCCGGACCTTGACTATAAGAGTGATCCTGGCGAGTTTGAGGTGTTTGTCGGCCCCAATAGCAGGGATGTCCAAGCAAGAAAATTCAAGCTAGTAAATGCTTAGCTCCATGAACTTATTAGGCGTCCGGTATGTTCCGGGCGCCTAGTTTTCATGTAATGTTCATCGCGTTGACCTGATGAGATGGACGAGTTGCTGCTTAGCCTGTTGTAATTACACTTCTCCATTTTCGACTCGCAGGCTTTCAATCCAATTCTCCATGCAATCATCTTGTTTCAGAAGCCTGGACGGCAGTAATGCTGCTTTTAAAAGGATCAGGCGCAACGGTAAATCCATTTTTCCCCTCCTATATAAAGAGAGTAAAAGCCAGAGATCGGATCTCTGGCTTTTACTTCTACCTTTTTATTGAAATCGTTTGTGATTGATTAACCTTTAGGGGAACAGTTATCATACCTTGATCTGTGGCTAATCCTTCTTGCTGGTCTTCATTTAAGTTTGTTCGATAAGCTTGCTTCACACTGCCTTCTATACAGTAGCTGACTTCAGTCGTTTGATCTGAAGGGTTGAATACCCTTAAAATCAATGAATCATTCTGTTCAGACTTCTTCAAGGCACTTAACACAACGCCCCCACTCTCTTCCTTCAAAAGTTGATAAGTAAGAGGTGTCTGAAGGCCCGAATCATTTAATTTCATAGCATTGTAAGGAATTTTGTTGTACGTATGAACAGGTGTCATATACTCCTTAGCCATTTTTGCAATATTAGCTTTCAGTGTGCTCCCTTTGTGAGGAAGGATAGCGAACTCAAGCTTAAGCTTCCCAATCATCTGGGAATCTGGTGTCGGCAGCTTAATTCCTGAAGGCCGGCCAGGGCGGCGCAGCATGTTTGCTTTTCCTAAATGACCAATACTTCTGAACAGTGTGAGCGCAATCGTGTCATAATGCTCTCCGACGATTTCATACTCTCTCGTACTGTTTGTCAGAACACTCATCCCGCGTTCCTCATTCGATATCCCGACATAGTTTAACATCGGATAAATGGCATCTGGACGCTCACTCCAATTTTCCTTTTCCCAAATATCCATGGCTGAATCATACACATCTCTTTTAATGTGACCAAATTGGTTGTCAGCAATAGAAAATGATGAAACCAGCCCTGCAGGAATATACGCACGCAGCCTATGATCTTTTGCATGATTATCTAATTCACATGTGACTTCAATTAGCGATTTATGATTGGGAATATGAAGGGCGAACTGAACGTCTACCAAACTTGTCCTCTCCCCGGTCATTCTCTCCTGAATATCTTCCGGTACGTTCAAGGAATAACTGATTTGAATCGTTGCAGCATAATCGTTCTGCTCTACAGCAACCTCTGCTTTCACATCATCGCTGAAAATCAGCTCTTCATTTTCTAATGGAGAATAATCGTACTCGTCTCCATCGTCGCCGCCATTTTCCAGCAACAATACCTGGTCATAAAATTTCTCCAGTTGCTTGTCCCAAAAATTTAACGTTCCATTGCGATTCACTGAGATCGTGTAATAATCCGTTTCAATGGTTTGTTTTGTTTGAATGTTGCTCGCTCGAGATTCTGAATCCTCTATTACGAAAAGAGTTCGATACCCCATTGCCGGCAGAGTTAACTTAAGTTGGATTTTATATTTTATAAACGGTTCATAATTGCCGTAATGAACGATTTGACGATCAATCAGGCCGGGATCAATTTCTTCTGCATGCAGCACTTCATAATCCGTCTCTTCCCCTTCTTCATTCTGCAGGGAAAAAGCGTTGAACTTCGTAATGACTTCTGTTGTTACTACCTCTTCCCGCTCATAAGGAAGAAAATTGAACAATGTTAGTCGATCCATCTTATGGCTGGTATCCATCGAATCCACAATCTTGCGCTTATAAAACTCAATCAGCTGGTCGGTTTTCTCCTCCGCTAAAAAGAGTCGATTCGCTATTTCTCGGTGGACTTTATCGGAACAACAGCAGCCAATGCTGTCATGGGCATGATTTTTCATGATTTCTTTCCAGATCAACTCGATCAGTCCGTGGTGATATTCGAATCCTAAATCATAAGCCATGGCGGCCAGTGGTTCCAACACATTTGTAATCTTGTTTTCGACACGGGTGTTGGCTGCCTTAATGTCCATCCTTGTGGAATAAATACTGCGATGGACACGCATATACTTTCCATCCAGAAATTCTCCGGATATTGTCGCCAGGTTGGCTTGTTTTTCTATTTCAGCAAAAATATTCTCATATTTACTTAAGAAAAACTCCCGATCTGGATAGAGCTGTTTCAATTTCTCGATGACCTCATAGATATCCTTTTGAATTGGCATCTGGTCGTGTCCATTAGGGAGGAGCTGATGCTCTGTAGTTGCTCCACGATCAAGGACTGGGAAGTATTTTTCCATTCGCTGCTGCAGAGCGGATTCCTCTTGCGGTAAATACTTTCCAATTGCATAGCCAAGCGGGAGCAGCTGGACAAGAACTTTCGAGCCATCCTTCGTTTCCCAGTAAAATTCCGTTTTATCCGTTCCATGACGTTCCGACGTGCCGCGCCAGAAGATCGTATAGTTAATATCAAACCCGTTTAAAATATGGGGCATTTGCGCTGATTGACCGAAAGAATCAGGCAGGTAGCCGATCCTCATCGGACTGCCAAATTCCTTGCTGTCCTTAATCCCATACAATAAATTTCGAACAATTGATTCTCCGCCGACCACCATTTCATCAGTTTGTGTGTACCACGGACCAATGATCAGCTTGCCTGCTTGTACTAGTTTTTTCACGCGATCCTTCGCTTCAGGTTTTACAGCAAAGTAATCCTCTAAAATGGATGTCTGTCCATCTAATACGTAGTAAGGATAATCAGGATCATGTTCTAGACGATCCATAATTTCTTCCATATTGTTGACGAGTAATATTCGTGATTCCTCTGTTGAAAAGTACCATTCACGATCCCAATGCATATGGGGTACGATGTGCACCTGCTTCATTCGTAATCCCTCCCCTTGTCTCTTTTAATTAGCGGCTGGTTCCATCTCGATGTTTTCTTCAGCCTCTAGTGTTCTGGATTGTTTTTTCAATTTATTCTTACGAGTGATGATGAGTAAAATCATGGAAATAAATGCGCCAAGTATGGCAGCTCCGAACCAGATACTAGCGGCTGTTAATAATGGCGGACCTTCAAGCAGGGCGAGTGAAAAGATTCCTGCTCCCGGTACGTTTAAGCCTATTCCGAAGTAAGCTACAATTCCGCCTGTGACAGCTGAACCTGCTACCAGTGAAGGTATGACTCGGAGTGGATCATTAATCATAAATGGGATCGCACCTTCTGTAATCCCGGCCAGGCCAAGCAGCCATGTTTGTTTTCCAACTTCCTGTTCAGGTTTCGTAAAGTATTTTCTGCCTATGATCGTCGCCCCGGTTACAGCAAAGGCTGAGACCATTTTGACAGAAGCAAAAGCAGCATATGGCATAATATTACCGCTTGCCATTGCACCAATACAGAACGTATAGGCAGCTTTATTAACCGGACCACCGAGATCGAAGGAAACCATAGCTCCTAAAATAATCCCAAGCAGGATGGCATTTCCACCGGACAACCCTTCCAGCCAGTTAATTAAACCGGTGTTTATGGCTGCCAAAGGCTCTCCAATAACAAATAGCATAATCGCACCAACGGAAAGCGTCCCTACAACCGGATATAGCCAAAAACTGACGAAACCAGCAAATGTCCCTGATGTTTGCACATTTTTCTTAAGAAACTTAATGATATAACCGGCAAGGAAACCACCGAGCATACCACCTAAAAAGCCACTGCCAATCAAGTTCGCCGCAATCCCGGCAGCAAAACCTGGGCCGAGTGCAGGCTTATCAGCAATAGAGTAAGCCATGTATGCTGATAAGACTGGAACCATGAGTGTTCCAAGCATTGTGCCGCCTAGTTGACGCAGCAACCACAGCCAGGACCCTTCTTCTGCATAAACCTCCTGTAATCCAAACGCCTGTGAGACAAGTACAGCAAAAGCCAGTGTCATTCCACCAGCGACAATAATCGGAATTATATAGGAAATACCAGTCATAATAGAATCTTTAATCTCTGTTTTAAATGGTTTACTTTCAGGCTCTTCTTCTTCGTCTATTTCCTGAAAGTTATCGTGTGATGTCGGGGCCTGATCCGATTTCGCAATTGCCTCTTCAAGGATCCCTTTCGCATTCTTTAAAGGCGCGGCAACGGTTGTTTTCACCTTAGGTAATTTGGAAAACCTCTCAGGATCTTTAACAGCAACATCCGCTGCAAAGATAACCGCATCAGCCTGGATAACATGGCGCTTTGAGTGCCGATCCTCGATGCCATTTGCCCCTTGCTTTTCAACGGCAACTTTAACATTCAATTCTTTCCCTGCTCTCACGAGAGCCTCTGCTGCCATATAGGTGTGAGCAATCCCTGCTGGACAAGCTGTCACCGCAAGAATGGTTCTACTTACTTCCTGCTCGCTTGATTCTTTTTCCTCTTCTTCATGGTCAAGAGCTGCAAAGAATTGGTCACTAGTTTTCGCCTGCATCAGTCTTTCTTTATAGGTTGGATCTGCCAGTCTTGTCATGAGTTCTGCGAGCAAATTCAAGTGGGTTGACCCTGCCTCCTCTTTGGGAATAGCCAGAAGCATGACGAGTTCCACTCGATTCTCTTCCTCAATACTCTCCCAATCCTCTAGAGGCGTTTCAAGCGTGGCAACTGCGAAAGCTGCCTCCTTAACCGCTTTAGATTTGCCGTGAGGAATCGCTAATCCTCCTTCAAATCCTGTTGGAGATAAGGCTTCTCGTTCTATAACAGCCTGGTAAAAATCCTCTTTGGAGTGAAGCTTGCCGTTGTTATTCAGCTGATCGACTAAATAACGAATCGCTTCATCTTTTGTGGAAAAGGATTGATACGTACTGATTAAGTCAGATGAGGTCAAACTTTGTAATCTCATCACTATTGCCTCCTCACATGCATAATTTTAACTTGACCTTAGCTTAGCACAGGCGAGGTAAGCGCTTGCTTATTTGAAAAAAAGTACACGAAAAAACAAAAAGAAACCGTTTACATGTGTATTTATACACATCATACAGTTTCCCAAAAGATATTAGATAATACTTGCAAGGCGAGCATCACCGGGGCTTTATCAGAAGTATTGTAGTTCTCAAGCATCCGTTTAGGAGAGTAAAAGAAAAAGCTATAGTCAGCGTTAGCCTGCAGCGTGTTGCGGGTGAAATGTGTCAGGGAGATAATGGTGACATCTCGTGATTTAGCCAAGTCCACCATTTCTAATATTTGCTGCGTTTCTCCGGACATGCTGATCAACAAGAGGACATCATGTTTATTGGCGTGATTGATGGCATACACAGCATCATGACGATGCAAGAAGAACTCTGCTGCTTTTCCACCGATTTTAAGGTGAGTGGAGAGAATTTCGCAAAAGGGGACCGTATCGCCAACCCCAAATACGTAGACTTGCTCCGAATGATGAATTTTCTTAGCAATTTGGATTAGCCTTTCTTGATCCAGCAGCTCAAGCGTTCGCTTCATATTATACTGGATGCTGTTATCCTGCTCTGCTTCCTCTCCCTGAACTTCCTCCTTCAGATTATTTTTTAACTGGGAGAACCCATCGTACCCAAGCTTTTTGGACAAACGTGTAATGGTGTTCGGTACGGTGTACAGCGTCTCGGCCAAAGCTTGAATCGACGTGCTGATTACTGTTGTTTTATGGTCAAGAATATAGTTGACAATCTGATCGTCTGTATCATTTAGCTTGTACTCATACTTATGGGCACGATCCTGCAAATTCATTCGTTCGTCACCTCTAATCCATCTTGTTAAAAGTAGTCTAATTGTAACACGAGACTGCACTCCCAGCTGTTAAAACTTCATCAGGTTAAAAATCATCTCGGCAACATCATATCCGCATTCAGGATTATGGTACAATACCTGTAATGACATCAACTATTCAAAGAGGTGTAAGCTGCAATGTATAACGAACCCATTTTTCTACAACCAGAGTTTAAAGAACGAATCTGGGGTGGCACGAAACTGAACGAGATCTTCAATTATGATATTCCCTCTGAAACTACCGGAGAATGCTGGGGGATTTCCGGGCATGCCAATGGAGCCAATCGAATTAAGAACGGCCCGCTGCAAGGGAAAACGTTAGCCGAAGCCTGGAGCCATCACCGTGAACTTTTCGACAATGAAGAGGGCGAAGAATTTCCACTGCTCGTGAAAATTCTCGATTCAAAGAAAGACCTGTCTGTTCAAGTGCACCCGAATGATGAGTATGCTAGGGATGTTGAACAGCAGAACTACGGCAAAACGGAATGCTGGTATGTGATAGATTGTGAAGAAGGTGCCGA
Source organism: Halobacillus naozhouensis (assembly GCF_029714185.1). Taxonomy (NCBI): domain Bacteria; kingdom Bacillati; phylum Bacillota; class Bacilli; order Caryophanales; family Bacillaceae; genus Halobacillus; species Halobacillus naozhouensis. Next base: position 3,182,687 of record NZ_CP121671.1, read on the forward strand.
AATTATTTTTGGTCATCATGCGAAAAGCCAGGAACAATTGGCAGCCATGGTGGAACAGAGCCAATGGAATGACCTGCTGCACCGCATCCCCGTCAAACCTGGCGATTTCTATTATGTGCCAAGCGGGACGATTCATGCGATTGGGGAAGGCATTCAAATTTTAGAAACGCAGCAAAGCTCCGATATTACGTATCGTGTGTATGACTACGATCGTACAGATAAAAATGGCGAGAAGCGCGAACTGCATTTAGACCGCTCGCTCGATGTCACGAATGTGCCGCATGTGAATCCAGTGCTTGAACGTACGCAATGGTCCGAGGATGGCATAGATAAGGAAAAGCTTGTCGAGGAAACCTATTTCACGGTTCATCACTGGACCTTACAGGATAAAAGCCATCGTATTACGTCTGAGAACTATCAACTGTTCAGCGTGTTAGACGGTGAAGGAACGCTAACGACGGATAAAGGAATCTTTTCGTTTGTAAAAGGAGATCACTTCATCATCCCTGCGACCGTTGAATCCTATATGCTTGAAGGCACAGCCTCCTTCATTACATCTGTTTCAAATAAATAAAACGAGAAGCCAGCTTCCAAGGCGACCCTGGAAACTGGCTTCTTTTTACCTTTATGAGTTTGCCGCTAGTAAAAGTGCTCCCTTAATCCCAGCTTCGTCCGTCAAGCCCGGCGGAACAATATAATCATCAATATGCTCCGGGGACAACAATGGTGAGCTGACATAGCCCGCCAGCATGTCCACTACTTGGTTACGAACCAGGCCAAAGAGATGCTCCTGCTGCATGACACCTCCACCCATAATAATCCGCTCTGGGGATAGAATGTAAATGTAATTCACGAGAGCCTGAGCTAAATAATACGCTTCGATTTCCCACACTTTTTCATCATTAGCCAATTCTTTACCTGCTTTTCCCCAGCGTTTCTCAAGTGCAGGTCCGGCTGCCATCCCTTCTAAGCAATCACCGTGATAAGGGCATGTACCATCAAATGAATCTTCCTCATGGCGCTTGATTGCAATATGGCCCATTTCTGGATGTGAAAGTCCCTTTAACGTAGCTCCGTTCACCATTGCGCCAGCCCCGATACCTGTCCCAACTGTAATATAAAGACACGAATCCACATCTGTGGCATTTCCCCATGCCGCCTCTGATAATGCGGCCACATTTACGTCTGTATCGACCTTCACTGGGACAGCTAATTCCTCGGTCAGACGTTGGACGAGCGGGAAATCCACCCAATCGGTCTTCGGTGTCTCCTGGATGGTCCCATAACTGTCGCTCTGTTCATTTACATCTATCGGCCCGAAACTGCCGATTCCCATTCGTTCAATTCCTTTGCCTTTGAAAAACTGGCACACCGCCGGCATCGTAATGTCAGGGTATTGAGTCGGAATGACTGTCTTTTCAAAAACTTGCCCTTCTTCATTGCCGATGGCGCACACAAACTTCGTACCGCCTGCTTCAATCGCTCCTATTTTCATGGCTTCAGTTCCTTTCCCTTAAAAATGAATCACATCGTCTCTCAAACTCCAAACCTTCACATTCGCAGTAGTAGATACTTCTATTTTCACTTCAACTGTTCGTGCTTCTGTGTCAGCAAACATGCGTGACGTAAACACTTCTTCTCCGTCATTTACGAAAATTTCAACAGAGGACCGATCGATGTATAGCTGCAACTGGTTCACTCCTTGCGGCAGTCTACAGCTGCGCGATTCAACCGTCCCATTGAGGGCAGGGCGCAAGAGTGTCAGCAGCCCACTATCTCGTTCGTAAACCAACCGTGCGTAGTTCAACAGGTTGACCTCTTCAATAGGCCCGTCTATTTGCATTTCAGACACCCTGTCCAGTTCAAAAATACCTTTTTCCGCAACCTGCTCATCATACCGTTGCACGGTTCGCAAATCTGTTAGTTCTGTCACTGGACGCTGGATCAATTTGTCGTTTTCAAGACTTAACTCTCTCGGAATCGTCATACAGTGAACCCAATGGTAGCGGTGTGTCGGCTGCGCCTTTTCTTCCTGATCCGGACACCCCATCCAGCCAACTAACAGGCGTCTGCCTTTGTCGTCACACGTTGTCTGCGGAGCATAAAATTCAAAGCCACGGTCAAGTTCTTCAAACCGGTTATGCTGAAATTGCGCTTGCTGGTAATCTAGTTTTCCTACAACATAGCCTGTCTGATAAAGATTATTATAATTGATACCATCAGCTTCGACGCCTTGTGGGGAAAAGAGAAGCACATCTTGCCCGTTCAAAGTAAACAGGTCGGGACATTCCCACATGTAACCGAGATATCCGAATTCTTTTCCCGCTGAATGTGACAATTCTCCTCTGAACCCCCATTCCTTCGCATCCTCTGATTCAAACAGAACAACACATCCATAGAGATCCTCGGTCTGTGCACCAATCACCATGTACCAATGGTCGCCATGCTTCCACACTTTTGGATCACGGAAATGCGGCGTGTACCCTTGCGGCAATTCAATCTCAACACCATTTTTAACAAACTCGATGCCATTGACCGATTCAGCCGAGCATTGATAGGTTTCCCGTTGACCGTTTTCATCTTTCACATTTCCAGTATAATAGATTTTCATTTTCCCGTCATAATCAATCGCACTGCCTGAGTAGCAGCCGCTTTGATCAAACCAGTCACTCGGCGTCAGGGCGGTCGGTTCCAGTTTCCATTCCACTAGATTGTCGGAACTGAAATGGCCCCAGAACTTGGCACCGTGCCCTGTGTGAAACGGCATCCATTGAAAGTATAGATGATACGTACCCTTCCACTGGATCCAGCCGTTCGGGTCATTGAGCAGTCCGACTGGTGGAGACATGTGAAACGCCTGCCTGTAAGGATCCTGCTTCACGATTTCCTGATGTGTTTCGATAGCTGTATCTGCTTGTTCTCTTAACCTTCGATCATTGCTCATACAATTCCTCCACCTTCATGAAAAAGAAGACCCAGTAGACGCTACCAGGTCCTTTTTCAATATAATTACACTACTTCTCGTTTATATTATGATCCTTATCACTAAACCCGAACATGTATGTTAAGACAAAGGCCACGCCAATGGCTACAATATTAACAAGCAAGTAATAGAAAATTTGCTCATTCAAGTAAAGCAGTGTTCCCGGGATAACTGTAATGGCCATCCCTGTTGCTTTAAGTTCTAGAATAGCAGCCAGGAAACCGCTGATACCTCCCCCGATCAGCCCCATTATGAACGGTTTGCCATAACGTAAGTTGACACCAAAGATCGCTGGCTCCGTAATACCGAGAAAGGCAGAGATGGATGAGGGAAAGGCGAGCGCTTTTAACTTTTTAGACTGTGTTTTCACACCAACAGCTAAGGCTGCGCCACCTTGGGCCGCGATAGCACCTGTAACAATAGGATTAAATGGGTTGTAGCCTAAGTTTTCAAGCAATTGGATTTCTAAAAAGTTGAATATATGGTGGACACCTGTGATGACAATGATTTGATTAAAAAACCCGATAATGAGTCCACTTAATCCAAATGGAAGACCTAGCAGTGCAAGTGTTCCTGAGAAAATCCAATTTTCTACTAAGTGTAAGATCGGGCCAAGAACCATAAGAGACAGCACAATCATCACAAGCAGCACTAGAAATGGTGTTACGATCAGATCCAGTGCTTCTGGTACACGCTTCCGGCACCATCTTTCAAATTTAGCCCCTACAATTCCGGCAAAAAACGCTGGTAAAACTGATCCCTGATAACCAATGACGGGAATAAAGCCTAGAAAATAAATCGGTTCTGCTGTTCCACCTGCTACTGCCCAGGCATTGGGTAATGACGGGGAAACAAGCATAAGCCCGAGTACCAGTCCAATAATCGGTGTCCCGCCGAACACTCTGAATGTGGACCAAGCCACGAGAGCTGGCAAGAACACAAAGGCTGTATCTGTTAACACTTGTGTAAACAGGAGGAAGTTTTCTGAAATATCATCAGGCACTAAACCAAACCACGCTAGTACAGTTTCTTGCGTGAGGAGGCCTCGAAGACCCATGAATAAACCCGTGGCGACCAGCACGGGAATGATCGGAACAAACACATCACCAAACGTACGAATCGCTCGTTGAAAAGCGTTTCCCTGCTTAGCTGTTTCCTCTTTCATCTCCGACTTTGATGTACCAGTGACTCCTTGATTAGTTACTTCTTCATAAATCCGATTCACTGTCCCTGTGCCAAAAATAATCTGATACTGACCAGAGTTGTAAAAGGCACCTTTCACTTTATCGATTTGCTCAACGGCTTCCACGTTAACTTGTTCACGGTCATGCACCATAATCCGCAGTCGTGTAGCACAGTGGGCAATCGATTGGATGTTGTCCTCTCCACCAACTGACTCAATAACCTGCTTAGCAATTTCAGAATTACTAGCCATGATAGATCCTCCTTTTTGTTAATTGTGTGATCGATTACATATTGAATAAAATAAAAAATTCCTTTATGAGTTCACCTTAATAGGGAATCGATTACACATTAGTCAAAAAATAAACTGAAGCGTTTACATCAGATTTTAAAAAATATGTGTGTAATCGATTACACACAAACTTCACCTAGTACTATACACTATCTCTCCGAATCAGTCTATAGTTCTGCACAATTTTATTTTCTATTTGTTGATTTTTCATTTGCGCCAGCAGGATCCCCGCAGCTTTCCTTCCCGCCTCCTTATTATGATATTCAATCGTGGTAAGCGATGGTGTAACATACTTGGATAAAGCTGAAGCGCCAATACCAGCAACAGCGATGTCTTCCGGGATACGGTACCCCTGCTCCTTTAAGTATTCCATCGCCCCAATTGCCATCCGATCCGTTACGACAAATACAGCATCAGGCACATCTTTCCCGCACTGCTTGAGGATTGCCTTCATTCCTTCATAACCTGATTCAATACTAAAATCACCAACCGCCATCAAACGCTCCTCCATAGATAATCCGTTCTTCTCAAGCGTCTCGATATAAGCCTGCTTCCTCAACCCGCCAACAGCCGGATCATCTTCGCCGACTCCGATAAAGGCAATACGCTGGTATCTATTTTGAACTAGCATATTTGTCATATCTACGGCAGCATTGTAATCATCGTAAACAACGGAAGGAAAACCGGGGAGCTCTTGCCCAAGTGAAATAAACGGCAAGTTGGTTTCACTAATAGCTCGAATCAATCGATCATTCACATTCGTAGAAAGCAAAATAATGCCGTCTACCTGCCTGCTTTTTAGCAAGCGTACATATTCAATTTCTTTTTCCCTATCCAGTTCTGTATCCGTCAGTAAAATTTGAAAATTTTCCCTGGATAACACTTCATTAATTCCACCTACCACGCGACTTGACGTTTCTGTGCTGATTTTAGGAAGAATCACACCGATGACCCCGGACTTTTTCGTCCGCAACGACTTCGCTGAAACGATTGGCATATATCCTGTTTCTTCCACAATTCTAAGAATTCTTTTTCTCACTTCTTCGCTGGCGTATCCACTGTTGTTCAGAACCCGGGAAACCGTCGTGCGTGATACGTTAGCCATTTTTGCGATGTCATTAATTGTCGTCATACTTGATCCTCCATCATTTTCATATCTATGACTATTTTATGGGAAAAGGGTAAGGATGTCTAACCGGCGCTGGCTATTTTAGATGGGTTTAAAAGAGCTGATTGGTCACCCCATCATGATTTCGATAGCAATAATTGGGTAAAATCATAACGGGATTTGCTTTTGATTAACTCTTGTACTAGCGATATATCATCGATAATCCCCCCCAGCATTTCGTACATAGATTGGAGATCTTCTGTACTCCCCTTTTTCACAGACAGCAAGCAAATGAATTGAACACGTTTTTCTCCCCACTGAATAGGTTTTTTAAGTGTACAAAATGTCAGAAAGGTCTGATCGGACTGGGGCGTGATTGGGTGTGGGACGGCAACTAGATTCCCAAATGCTGTTGGTGCAACAGCTTCTCTCTCTTCTACAGACTCCTGAAAACGGTCATCTACCAATCCTTTATCTTCCAACTCTTTGCACATAAAGGTGAGCACTTCTTTTTTGGTTGAAAAAGGCTGGTCAAGAAACACTAGGTTTTCCTTCACGTAATCAAACATCCTCACTGTGTTCTTAAACACCATCGTTTCGATCTTCTCAAGATCTTTTTCCGCTAGAATAGTGTTCACTTCAATGACTGGAATTGGCAGGAGGTCTGGAATAGGAATAGAACTTACGATAAAATCAATGTCTTCAAGGGGGCATTGCTGAAGTTTATAGTATTCCGTTGTTGCAGCTACTTCTAATTTGGAGTCGAATTCGGACTGTAATTTGTATTTTAGTAATTGTGCACTACCAAAACCCGATGCACAAACAATCAAACAGCGTTTTGGCCCTTGTTTTATTTTGCCCCGCTCGATAGCCGCACCGATATGAAGGGCAAGGTAGCCGATTTCATTCTCATCTATCGCTACCCCCATCTCTTCTTCAAGGACCATCCCCGCTGCAATTCCTGCTTCAAATACCAAAGGGTAATTAGACTTGATATCATCAATCATAGGGTTACGGATATTCATCCCATACTTAAACCTGTTAATAGCTGGCTTTAAATGCAGAGCCAACCCTACAATAAGTTCACGGTCATGACGGATATTGAGATCGAACTTTTCTTCAATTCTATTTAAAACCGCTAACGTGACCTGATAAATGTCTTTATCAAGTACCTTCCCAATTTCCTCCTCCTTCATATTAGTCTGTGAAATCATCTTCGTCCCCATTAGGTGAATCGCAATATATGCTACTTCTTCATGAGGAAAAGTGAGCTGAAGGCATTCCTCAACCTTAGCAACGATTCGGTCAGCCACGGCATACTCTTTTTGATTGCGAATTTCATCTAAGTTGATTTTATATATAGAAACATGGTGCCCTGATTTAATTCGCTTGCAGGCGATCGCGATATGGATAAATAAGTTATTCATCGCTATATCCGATGGAGTAATTTCGTTTGCTTTGATCTCTTCGATAATAATCGTCCATATCTTTGATAGTTGAGCTTCTGTTAAGGAATCAAGCTGATCCGTTAAAATTTGGTTGGGGGGTTCCGCTTTTTTATCCCGTTCAAATACGTATTCTGACATACAAAAACGCAGTTTAAATTCACTACCTTTTACTTTCAGTCCATAGTTTGGACGCTTGTCCAGTACAATCTCGTACTTTTTTAAGATTTGTTTGACGTGCTTTAGGTCATTTTGAATGGTTGATTTACTAATGTGCATATCCTCTGATAAATCTTCTAACTTCACATAGCTGTCTTCTAACAAAAGCCGTTTCATTAAATAACGAACTCTTTCCTCAGGAGAGTTAGGGATAACGGGGTCATCTAACGGTTTCTCTTGATATGCATTTTTTAAGTAGCTACGAAACTGCTGATTATCGTGGATTGTAAGCTGGTACCCCTTTGCCTTGATTGACTCTATATGGGCTCCCTCGAGCAATTCATCTAATTGCTTTATATCCTCTCTGGCTGTTCGGGATGATACATCTGTAACACAGGCCAAATATCGGCTCGTTAAAGCTGTATCAGCAGCCATGAGTTCACGTAATAAAATGGTCATCCGGGAGTTTAGCATGCTGCATCCTCTCACTTCCAAATTCAGTCGTGTTTATTTAGTGTCAAAAAGGCTCTGAACCAAGCATCAGAACCTTCTTGTACATCTTCTTCTTCAGACAATTTAATCGGTTATCCTTTTCTAACTGATGCTGGATGATCGAATTGAGGTAAATAGTCTTGATGAGCTTCTAACATGTCATCTATTAGTTGTTTAGCTATTGAATCAGATGGGACGAGTGGATTGATGGTCATCGCCAGCAGAGCCTTGTTGTAATTTCCTGTAACAGCCGCCTCACCAGCGACTCGTTCAAACGATTTAATTTGCTGCACAAGTCCTCTAACTGCGACAGGCAGTTCTCCGACTTGAATTGGTTTAGGACCGTTTTTCGTAATGACGCAGTTAACCTCTACTGCGGAATCATCTGGTAAACCTTTAATAGTCCCATTGTTCCTCGTATTTACAGGCTGAATATCACCTTTATCATTATAGATGGAACTAATTAAACTACAGGCAGCATCACTATAATAAGCCCCGCCACGCTCCTCCAATTGTGGAGGTTTAGTTGCTAAATCAGGGTCTTTGTATAGTTCAAGTAATTCACGCTCTAATTGCTTCACAGCCTCCGCGCGCGTACCGGTATCATTCATTTCCGCAAGTTCCGCCTCGAGCATTTTACTCGTTTGATAGTAGTAACGATGATAGGGACACGGCAAGATTCCGAGAGCCCGGATGAATTCGGGTTCCCAGCCTAAATCAACAATGTTTTTCATCGTTAACCCAATACCGTTGCTAAGTTTATCTATGACCTGATCGGTTATACGTACTCCGTCTAAATAAACATCGGTTCCGTACACCATATGATTTAACCCGGCAAAATCGATGAAAATGCGCTCCGCATCAACTCCGATCATCTCTGCGACACCCATCTTCATACCGATCGGGACATTACATAAACCAACTGTTTTCGTGATAGGGCTGTATCGCAAAACCGCTTCTGTAACCATGCCTGCAGGGTTAGAGAAATTGATTAGCCACGCGTTTGGACATAATCGTTCCATATCCCGACAAATATCCAGGATAACTGGTATCGTTCGCAGTCCTTTAAATAAACCCCCCGGCCCGTTTGTCTCTTGTCCGATGACATTATAGTTTAATGGAATACATTCATCTAACGCCCTGGCTTCCAGCAGTCCGACGCGAATTTGGGTGGTCACAAAATCCGCCTGCTCCAGGGCTTCTTCGCGGTTATAAGACAAATGAATTTCGATGGATACACCAGCCTTTTCAACCATTCGCCTAGCTAATGCCCCCACCGTTTCCAATTTTTCTTTTCCTTCAGGGATATCTACCAGCCAAAGCTCGCGGATTGGCAACTCTTCATACCTATTAATAAACCCTTCGACTAATTCAGGTGTATAGCTGGAGCCTCCACCAATTGTAACAACCTTGATTCCTTCCATCTTTTCACCCCGCATTTAACAAATTGATTTTAAAAACCGTTCTGTTCAGCAACACGTTTCATAAAGTAAGCACTTTTCTTCGGTTTACGCTCTTTTGTCTCAATATCCACGGAGAAGAAACCGTACCGATTTTTGTAGGCATTCATCCATGACCAGTTGTCCATAAACGACCATAAATGATAGCCTTTTGCATTACACCCTTCTTCAATGGCCTGATGAAGCCATTTTAAATGCCCCGCTATAAAGTCAATTCGATAATCATCTTCAATTCTTCCATCTTTTATGAAACGCTCTTCATCTTGAACACCCATGCCGTTTTCAGATACAAACGATTCGATGTTCCCATAATTCTCTTTAAGATTCATCATGATGTCGTATATTCCTTTTTCATAAATCTCCCAGCCACGGTATTTGTTCATTTTTCTACCAGGCATCTCATAGTTATCAAAAAACCAATCGGGCATAAATGGACTGTAGGGGTTTGGTAAGTGATCTTTTGCTTTCACTCTCCGCGGCTGGTAATAGTTCACGCCCAGCAAATCAACTGTATTGGCGGCAATTAAGGCGGTATCACCTTCCTCCGTTTGCGGAAGCTGTCCATGTTCTTCTAACAGTTGTATGAACTCTTGTGGATATTTGCCTAGGACTGCCGGATCCAGGAAACTTCTATTAAAAAATAAATCGGCTATTTGCGACGCTTTTAGATCAGCCGGATTTTGACTTCTTGGATAAGAAGGGGTCAGATTCAAGATGATCCCAATCTGGCTGTCTTTAAAATGGTGGGACCTAAATGCCTTAATAGATTTAGCATTGGCAATCATAGTATGGTAACCGACTTGGATGGCTCGCTTTGCATCCACAATGTTCGGATAATGAAAGTCATAAAGGTATCCGCCTTCGACTGGAACGACCGGCTCATTGAAAGTAAACCATTTTTTCACCCGGTCGCCAAATAGCTCGAAGCACGAATTGGCGTAATCAACAAATAAATCGACAACCTGTCTATTTTCCCATCCGCCCATTTCCTGCATTTCAAGTGGCATATCAAAATGAAACAGATTGACAAATGGTTCGATTTCATGAGCTATTAATTCGTTAATGACATGATTATAAAAAAGGACTGCTTCTTGGTTGAGCTCCCCCTTCCCACCTGGAATCAATCTTGACCAGGAAATCGAGAGCCGGAACGTATTGTGCCCGATTTCTTTCATTCTCTTAATATCTTCTTGATACGTGTGATAGAAATCGGAAGTCGTTTCCGGTCCTACCCCTTCAAAAAAGCGATTAGGCTCTTTGGAATACCAATAGTCCCATATATTCCGGCCCTTTCCTCCTTCATTAGCAGCTCCTTCGATTTGCGTAGCCGACGTTGCGCTTCCCCACCAGAAATCTTTAGGAAATTTGTATTCTACAGACATAAGCGAATTCCTCCCTTACTTGTTCTTATAGATTTCAATTATTTCTACAGCCAGGTCACGAACGGTCATCGAGGTCATCAAGTGGTCCTGAGAGTGAACCAATAACACATTTATCGGGTTCTCCTCTCCACTTGCCTCTTTTTGCAATAACTTTGTTTGGTACTGATGTGACTTGACCAGCTCTTCTCCAGCCTCTTCGATTAAACGGTCCGCTTCCTCAAAATTTCCTGCTTTCGCTTGTTGAATGGCTTCCATAGCATTTGCTTTACCATTTCCTGCATAGAGAATAATTTGAAAGGAAATTTCTGTGATATCTTTGTTTTCTGTTTTATTTTCCATTAACCTGCTCACTCCCGAAGTTTAGTATTAGTTAGGCACTCTGATTCGTTGATTCTTCATCATCTCTTTCAGATTCATAGTACTGGTTATCCAAGATCTTCAAGAACGGCCACCAAATAAAGAATACAACAACGATATTGAAAGCTTGCAGTACGCCACCCTGCCAAGAATTAGTGGCGATCGCTCCGTTTAGGATCGTTGGAGTGGTCCATGGTACGATAACCCCCGTAGGCGGTGGAACTAAACCTGAAGCCATGGCCATATACGTAATGACCGTTACCACGACCGGGGCCACTAACCAGGGAAGAAGAACAATTGGATTCATAATAATAGGCAACCCAAAAATAATCGGTTCATTCACATTGAAAATTCCAGCTGGAGCTCCGATCTTACCAATTTCTTTCATTTGCCTGCTTTTTCCGATTAAAAAGATTCCCAGGATGACGGCTAGCGTCATTCCTGATCCACCCATGCCGACAATGAAAGAATCAATAAACTGTTTGCTTACGATGTGAGGGACCTCTTCCCCTGCCTGAAACGCTGCCAGGTTTTCTGTCGCAAGTGAATACCAAATCGGATCCATGACAGAGTTAACGATAATCTGCCCATGGAGCCCAAAGAACCAAAAGATTTGAATAAGTAAAACGGCAGCGATAGTAGCCGGGAGGCCACTTCCAAGCGCCGTTAGAGGGGCCTGAACAACTGTATAAATAAAGTTTTGTACATCACCAAACGGTGTGTAGCTAAAAATAATACGTATCATTAAAAAGATAGATAGTGTAAAAGTTATCGGTATTAATGCACTAAACGAACGTGACACAGCACCCGGGACACCATCTGGCATTTTAATCGTCCAGTCTTTCTCCGTGAAGAAACGATATAATTCAGCAGCTGTAAAAGCTGTAAAGATACCTAAGAACATTCCTTTTGCTCCTAAGTTTTCCGCAGCTATGACGCCAGTCACATCGCCCAAAACTTGAGGAGTTAAGATGAGAAAGGCGGCCAGAGCAGTCACTCCACCATAAATAGCTTCTCCCTCATAAAACTCTGTCAATTTGTAACCGATCCCGACAATCACAAAAGTAGCCATGATCGAAAGCGTACCGGCTGAAGCAGGGGCTAATGCTGCTTGATATTCGGCATAAGCTTCTTCTCCAATTAACAGGTCGAGAAAAGGCAGATTTGCAATAACCACAAAAATGGAACCAAAAATAATTAATGGCAATGCGATCATAAAACCGTCTCTCAATGATGTTAAGTACCGGTTATTATTTAATTTATCCGCTACAGGCATTAAAATATTTTCTAAAACATCCATGAATTTGTTCACTGTACCCATCCCCCTTACAAATTATGATTCTAGTAATCCAAGAGCCTTTTCCAGCACTGCTTTGCCATCTACTCTTCCGTAAGACATCGGGTCAATGACATCCACCGGTATGCCGACCTCGGCCGCTGTCTTTTCAAATTTCTTCTTCATAAATTTCATTTGCGGGCCAATTAACAAAACATCCGCCTCTTTCATATCCTTTGGAGCTTTATCCTGGGCCACCGCCCAGATTTCGCACTCAATTCCTTTTCCTTCAGCAGCCTCTTTCATTTTTGTAACGAGTAGACTAGTTGACATGCCTGCAGAACAAGCGAGTAATATTTTCTTCATTGTTTGTTCCTCCTTAAAGTATCTTTGCTAATAAGCTAAGTTTATTTTAAAAGCGCTTACATTTACACCTATATTTTTTCCGTTGCAAAGCGGAAATGATTGATTACAAAAAACTTATGTAACTAGGAATGAGTCTTACATCGTCAAACTGGGACCCCGATTCATTGTTCAGGAGTAAAAAATGATCATTCCTGGAAGCCAACTCTCTGGTATGATAGAAGTAAATCATATTTTATAGGTGGGGGGATTTAGCACATGAACACCATATTTGTAGCAGGACACTCAAAATTGCCCACGGGTATCGCGGCGAACCATATTTCAGAATCGTTAACGTTGACACTTGAAGTAGATCAGAACTACGGGGTGATTATCGACGCCTCTTGTACGTTAGCAACGGATCACGGACGCGATTTCATTAAAACTTTGTTAAAGGGCTACAGTTTAAAGGATGGAATAGAAGAGCCGCTTACACGCCTTCATGAAGGTTATTTAGGGAAGGCCGGCAATGCTCTTGAGGCTGCTTTAAAGGATTCCTATAAACAATATCAGTTACATACGGAAAAGTCTTAAGGCAGAAAATGAGGCCAAGCAGCACTCCTTACTTAGATTGAACATGATAGTTATTAAAAAATAACACTCTATCTTTTCGTTAAAGATGGAGTGTTATTTTTATTTCCTCAAGCGAGGATGGCGGACAGCCAGAACCAATACGAACAAACAAAAGATCAGACAAATACCAGCAATGCTATGTAAATGCTGAATGTCCATGTGGCCGGTAAAGACAATCCCGAGCAGACAGGTTGATAGAATTGAGCCATAATACCGGCTTGTTTGGAAAAGTCCTGATGCTGATCCCGTTTCCTCCGGCTTTACATGATCGTAAAGAGCTGTTTGCATGGAAATTTTATTAAAGCCATTACTCACTCCTAGTACAGCCATAATGATGAGCAGCCCCCAGAGCGGGGACGTTTCGTGCAAGGTTAACAAAAGTGCTGTACCTATGAACAAGGTCACGGCCCCCGATAATAACGGAGGTTTAGAGCCGTTTTGATCAATCCAGCGTCCAGCGACCGGAGAAATCATAACTCCGACTCCCGCCATAGCCAGCATAATCAACCCCGTCTCTTTTCCACTGTAATGGCGAACTTGCTGCAAAAAAGTCGGCAACCCAAAAAAGTAACAATAATAGATAAGGTTGATCGTCATAAATTGAATATAAATCCATGTTACCGGGACGTTACTTTTGAGCGATACGAGATCTATGAACGGCTCCTTCTGCCTTTTTTCATAAGAATAAAAAACTGTTAAAGCTGCGAGCGCAGCGGGGAGGGCCCACCACTTTATTTCATTTGTCAGGGAGAGAAAAAATAGAATCAAGCATACTGTCCCTGTCGTAAATAACCCCATTCCAATAAAATCAATCCTGCTTAACTCCGCCTTCCCTTGTCCTTTTTTAGGTAAAACAAAAATCGCCAAAACAAAGGAAAGGATGATAAATGGTAAATTAATTAGAAAAATAGCCGGCCAGTCCCACCAGTCTATTAAAAAGCCGGCAATCGATGGACCGGATGCAGCGGATGTCGAGGCGAACACAGCGATAGTTCCTAAGGCTTTCCCTTGCCCCTTCGTAATGCTTGTTCGAATCATCGTCATTCCGCTGGGAAATAAGGTTGAACTGCCAATGGCCTGTAATGCACGATAAACCAATAGCCATTGGAATCTGGGTGAAAAAGGTGCGAGCAAGGATGTGGCCGCGACCAGAACTAATCCAGTTAAAAATAGGCGTTTGGGGCCGAACATATCACTTAGTTTCCCCATAACAGGCTGAGCAGCGGCACTTGCTATATAAAAAATGGATATTAACCAGGAGGCGTCGGCAAAAGTCAAATCGAACTCATGCTGCAGGCGCGTGACGGCTACAGAAATCATCGATGAATTTAACGGGTTAAGTAAGGTTCCGAGACCGATTGTCACGACGAGCAGCCATGGTTTGCTTGAAAATCTAGTCATTTCTATCACCTGAATACTCTATTAATAGTCTAATCATATGATAAACAAGCTGTTCTAAAAAGAAACTAGCTCAGCGGGGAGTTCTCACTCTGCTTTTATCGGCGCTCACTAAAAAGGACGCGTCCGGCGCGTCCTTTTTAGTGAAGCTAATCAGAAATATACTTTATCTTACATCCTCTGCCTTGATTCGGTGCCTTTACACTTCCCGGAGAAGTCAGGTGCCTACCGAATTAATTTGAACGTGCCGATCCCTTTTGCCAGCATAGTTCCTTCTTGATCATACATTTCCCCTTCTGCGGTTACCGTCCGATACCCTTGCTGCAAAATCCTTCCTCGTGCCACCACATTACCGGTTGAACTCGGTGCTAAGTAATTGATGTTAAGGTTGATGGTCGAGCAGCGGGTTTTCGTAATGGATCGGATAGCCATTCCTAGTATCAAATCCAGCATCGTTGCATGCACCCCGCCGTGCAGCGTGCCATTCACGTTCATCAATTTTTCTGTGATAGGAAGCTTAAGTAGTACGTTGCCTGCTTCAAAGTCAATAATTTCAAAGCCTATGTGTGAGAAAAAGGGACTGGCTTCAAAGCTTTCACGCACTTCGTCAATGGTTATCGTCAATCCAACCTCCTCCTTGTTATTTCCCTAGAAATTCAGCTTTCCGCTTCTCAAGAAAAGCCCGCGTACCTTCATTTTTATCTTCAGAGTTAAATAGAATCGCCTGCGACAGCTTTTCGAGCATTAACCCTGTCTTCATATCGGTTTCTGTTCCCATGTGCACGGAGAGTTTCGCTAGTTTCACAGCTAAAGGCCCCTTCGCTAAAATCTTCCCGGCAACTTCTTCTACTTTAGCCGGTAGCTCATCAGGTTCTACTGCCTCTGCCACTAAGCCAAACTGAACCGCCTCCCGCGCATCTATAAGCTTTCCTGTCAAAATCATTTCAAGGGCTTTCCCTTTGCCTACAAGTCTGGCAAGCCGCTGCGTACCACCTGCTCCTGGTATAATCGATAGATTCAGTTCAGGCAGCCCTAATTTTGCCTGGGTAGAGGCGACCCGAATATCGCAAGCCATTGCTAATTCACATCCTCCGCCCAGGGCATAACCGTTAATCATCGCAATTGTTGGCTTATCATAGCTTTCGATCATATCATACACGTATTGCATCCCTTTAGAAGCCAGAGCGTCCGCCGCTGTTTTTTCCGTCAATTGGCTGATATCTGCCCCTGCTGCGAAGGATTTTTCTCCTTTTCCAGTAAAAATAACTGCTCCGACTTCCGGGTCTTCGGAGAGCGACTCCAATGCTTCAACCATTTCATCTAAAGTTTCTTTGTTCAAAGCGTTACGCACATCTGGACGATTAATGGTAATGTAGGCAAGCTGATTTTTTGTTGTTAATTCAATCTGTTGAAATGTCATGTTTTCATTCCTTTCTTTGAGGGGTAAAGACATAATCCGGCGGTCAGTGTCCGTATAACGGCAGTTAAGTCTCCCATACGATTAAACCAGTTCAACCATCATCGCCATACCTTGACCTCCGCCCGCACATAAAGTGGCGATCCCAAGTGATTCCTCTCTCCTTTTCATCTCATGTAAAAGGGTCGTAAGAATTCTCGCCCCACTTGCGCCAACGGGATGACCGAGCGCGATCGCCCCTCCATTTACGTTAACCTTGTCTGGATCTAAGGCGAGTTCCCTGATGACGGCCAGTGATTGAGAGGCAAACGCTTCATTCAACTCAACGATCCCAATTTCCTCGACTTGCTTAGCTGTTTTTTCCAAGAGCTTCTTCACGGCAGGAACAGGGCCGACTCCCATAATTTCCGGTGACACACCAGCCGTCGCCCAGTCGACCACCCTTGCCAGCGGACTCAATCCCAATGCTTTGGCTTTCGATTCCTTCATAATGACTAACGCAGTGGCTCCGTCGTTTCTGCCGCACGCATTCCCGGCTGTTACCGTTCCGTTTTCTTTAAAAGCTGGTCGCAACCCTGACAATTTTTCCAGAGTAGTTTGCGGACGTGGATGCTCATCTGTATCGACTAAAAAGGATTTCTTTTTTTCCTGTACCTCTACGGGGACAATCTCCTCTTTAAACCTACCTTCAGCTATCGCTTGTGAAGCACGCTGCTGACTTTCGATGGCAAATGCGTCCTGATCCTCTCTTGAAACCTCATATTTCTCCGCAACATTTTCAGCGGTCATGCCCATTCCCAGATTCTTGCCGTAGATTTCCTGCGGCTGCTGTCCTGCTTCCAGATTTGAATCAACTAGCTTCGTCTGATCTCCGCCAAATCGTGAGTTTCTTAGATAGATAGGCGAGCGGCTCATGCTTTCCACGCCGCCGGCAACTACAATATCCGCCAGATCAAAAGTGATTTGCTGAACACCCGAAGCTACAGCTTGCATGCCTGATGCACACAATCGGTTGATTGTATAGGCGGTGGCGGATTCCGGTATACCGGCACGTAATGCGGCTACTCGTGCCACGTTAGAGGACTCCGTCGTCTGCCGTACCTCACCCATGATCGCTTCATCAACTTGTTCAGGAGAGATACCTGCTCGCTTAATAGATTCTTCTATGGCAATAGCGGCTAAGTGGCCGGAAGATAACGTTTTTAGTGAACCACCATAGCGGCCAATCGGTGTTCGGGCTGCACTGACAATCACAATATCGTCTCTCATATGAATCCCTCCTTAGCTATATTCCTTTTTCAACTGGCCAGAGATGATATTCTTTTGAATTTCCGATGTTCCTTCATAGATTCTTGTAATCCGGGCATCGCGGAAAAAACGTTCGATTGGAAAATCGGAAATGTAGCCGATTCCTCCGTGGACTTGCACGGCTTTATCGGCTACACGGTTATAAACTTCTGATCCATATAGTTTCAGCATCGCCGCTTCTTTAATGACTTTCTTTCCTTCATCCACCATCCAAGCGGTCCGATACGTAAATGACCGGAGCGCTTCGATCTCAACAGCCATCTCGGATACCATGTGGGCCACTGCCTGATGCTCGATAATCGGGACGCCAAACTGTTCGCGTTCCTGTACATATTCCATCGATAAATCCAGCAGCTTTTGACATGATCCCAAATTCCTTGCGGCCAGTCCGGCACGGCCATTGGCCAAAATTTTAAGTGCGTTCACGTAACCTTGCCCTTCTTCGCCTAGTACGTTTTCAACAGGGACCTCGCAATCTTCTAAAATGATTTCAGCTGAATGGGAGCCATGCAGCCCCATCTTCGGCTCGACTGCGCCAACTTGAAAGCCAGGGAAATCTTTTTCGACGATAAAAGAGGTGATCCCCTTCGCTCCTTTACTGGCGTCTGTTACTGCCATAACCGTGAACACATCAGCTTCTGTGGCGTTGGTAATATAATGCTTTGTCCCGTTTAGAATATAGTGATCTCCCTGTTTAACCGCGGTCGTTTTTAAGTTCGTTGCATTCGAGCCAGCACTTGGCTCAGTAAGGGCAAATGCACCAATCGATTCACCGCTCGCTAATTTGGGCAAGTATTTTTGCTTTTGTTCTTCATTGCCAAGTTCGACAATCCCAACGGTTCCGATGCCCGTATGCGCACCGATCAAAGTCGTGTAGCCATTATGGGTGGCGCCGATTTCCTCATAAAGCGCACATTTTCCGACCATTCCAATCCCTAATCCGCCGTACTCTTCCGGGATGCTGAGGCCAAACAAGCCCATTTCCTTAGACATTTCGATAATTCGATCAGGAATGTGGTTCTCTTTTTCAATCTCCATTGCTACAGCTTCCACTTCTGTTTGGACGAAATCTCGGACATTCTTCTTTAAAAACTCAATCTCTTCTCCTAAGTTAAAGTCCAATGTTCTCCCTCCTGCCTTCAATCATAAGTATAAAAACCCTTGCCTGTTTTTTTGCCTAAACGCCCTGCCTTTACATATTTCGTTAAAATCGGACACGGCCGGTATTTTCCCCCTAAAGTTTGATGCAAGTACTCCATATTCCGGAGTCTTGTATCTAATCCAACTAAATCAGCCAGCTCCAGCGGTCCCATCGGATGGTTGAGACCCAATTTCATCGCTTTATCGATATCTTCAGCTGAGCCGACACCTTCCATTACCATGTTCATCGCTTCATTCCCAATCAGGCAATTCATGCGACTGACAGCGAATCCCGGGAACTCGTTAATCCGCACGCATTCCTTGCCAATTTGTGCACCAAACTGAAAGGACTTCGCAATCGTATCTTCCGCAGTTTCCAGCCCGCAGATCACTTCGATTAACTTCATTTTAGGGACCGGGTTAAAAAAATGGAGCGCAATACATTGTTCGGGACGGCTAGTTTGCGCTGCGATTTCCGTAGGGCTCATCGTCGATGTATTCGTTGCCAAAATCGCGTGTCCCGGTGCATATTGGTCCAGCTGTTTAAAAATCTCAACCTTGAGATCGATAACTTCAAGGACAGCTTCGATCACTAAGTCGGCATGTGTCGCGGCCTCTTCAACGCTGAGGGTATACTTAATTTCATGTTTTCGCTGCGCCGCCTGTTCCTCTGTAAGCTTTCCTTTTTGGACACTTTTAGCGAATTGCTGGTCGATGTATTGTTTACAATTTTCAAGACCCTGTTCTTCGATATCCTGAACGACAACAGCGAGATTGGCCGCGGCACAGGCAAAGGCGATGCCCCTGCCCATCGTTCCCAATCCAATCACACTCACATTCCGAATCACGGCTTACACACCGACTTTCAATGCTTTTAACTCTTCCGTCAACAGTGGAACCACATCAAACAAGTCACCGACGATTCCATAATCCGCTACGTTAAAGATATTGGCTTCAGGGTCTTTGTTAATCGCTACAATCGTCTTCGAATTCGACATCCCTGCTAAGTGTTGAATCGCACCCGAAATCCCGCAGGCAACGTAAAGATCCGGTGTGACCACCTTCCCGGTTTGACCAATTTGCAAGGCGTAGTCACAATAGCCGGCATCACAAGCGCCTCGGGAAGCCCCGACAGCTCCGCCTAATACGTCGGCAAGCTCGTGAAGCTGGGCAAAGCCTTCTTCACTTTTCACGCCGCGGCCGCCTGCAATAATCACTTTGGCTTCAGATAAATCTACTCCATCTGTTGTATTGCGGATCAGTTCTTTAATCGTCGTTCGCAAGTCTGCAATCTCCACATCGATCGAGGCCACTTCGCCCGACCTTGTTTCATCCTTTTCAAGCGGATCAATGTTATTTGGCCGAATCGTGGCAAAGGTCACTCCATCTGTAATGACTTTCTTTTCAAAAGCTTTCCCGGAATAGATCGGTCTTGTAAAAACAACGTCATCGCCTTGTTGGTCAATTTCTGTCACATCAGACACAAGTCCTGTATCCAGCTTGCTCGCCAGTCTTGGCGCAAGATCTTTTCCTAAAGCCGTATGGGCAAAAACAAGCCCTTCTGGCTGCTCTGTATCGATGACAGGGGTTAAGGCCTGTGTATAGCCGTCAGAAGTATAGTTTTCAAGGTTCTCATGCTCGACAGTCACCACGCGATCTGCTCCATAATGGATCATTTCCTTCGCGAGAGACTCCACCGCTTCCCCGACTAATACCGCTACAATTTCACCATCTCCGGCAATCGTTTTAGCTGCAGCAATTGTTTCGAACGATACATTCCGCAGGCTTCCATCACTAATTTCTCCTAGTACCAGCACTTTTTTACTCATCTTAGTACGCCCCCTCTGTTAAATGACTTTTGCTTCCTTTTGTAGTAAAGACACCAATTCATTGACTTGTGCACCAAGTTCACCTTCTAATACTCTTCCAACTTGTTTTTCAGGAGGAAGGAAAACGTCTACCGTCTTCGTTTTAGCTTCTACTTCTTCTTCCTCAAGATCTAGGTCATCAAGCTCGAGCTCATCAAGCGGCTTCTTTTTCGCCTTCATAATCCCTGGAAGTGATGGATAACGAGGTTCATTGAGTCCTTGCTGAGCGGTCACGAGCACTGGAAGAGCAGCCTCTACTTTTTCAATATCTCCCTCCACATCCCGCTCAATTAACGCTTGCGTACCATCGATTTCAAGATTGGTAATCGTCGTAATAGCCGGAATGTCGAGAAATGCAGCCAGCCTTGGTCCAACTTGACCGGAACCTTCATCTATCGCGACGTTTCCAGCTAAAATCAAATCTACTTCTTTATCCTTGAAAAATTCCGCCAAAATCTTGGCTGTCGTATAGGCGTCCCCATCGTCCAAATCTTCCTCGGTATTCATTAAAACGGCTTTATCCGCTCCCATCGCTAAGGCCGTGCGCAGCTCCTTCTCGGCCTCTTCGTCACCTATCGTTACGACTGTAACTTCGCCCCCATGCTGCTCTTTTAATTGAACGGCTTCCTCAACGGCATATTCATCATAAGGATTAATGATAAATTCCGCACTTTCATCGGCAACTCTACCCTTTTCAATGACGATCTTTTCTTCGGTATCAAACGTACGCTTCATAATCACAAATAGATTCATGGTCATTCCTCCCCTAAGTCAGCTATATTGATAGAATCCTTTTCCTGTTTTCCGTCCCAGCTCACCTTTTTCCACTTTTTCCTGAATGAGCTTGGCAGGCTGGTCTGCTTCGTCACCTGACTCCTGATAACGCTGCATCCTTACAAAATAGTTCACGTCAATTCCTGTTAGATCCATAAGCGCAAACGGACCGATCGGATGGTTCAACGCTTTCGTACACACCGTATCGATCTCTTCATGTGTGGCGTAGCCGTTTTCTAACAAAAAGACCGCTTCGTCCATTAATTTCCCAAGAATCCGATTGGCGATAAATCCGGAAATCTCCTTCTTGAGCAGCACAGGAACTTTACCTATTTGCTCGACAAAAGCATAAGCCGTCTGGGCTGTTTCCTCAGACGTGTGTGGTCCCTGAACCACTTCGACCAGCTCCATCACTAGTGGCGGATTGAAAAAGTGGACATTGCAGACTTTATCCGGCTTAGTAGTGGCATCGGCGATTTTCGAACTAACAATCGTCGAGCTGTTCGTTGCCAGAATCGTGTGATCTGAAGTAATGTCGTCAAGGGTTGAGAACAACTCTCTTTTAATATCAAGTTTCTCGACCACTGCTTCGATCACGAGGTCCACGTCCTTTACAGATGCCAGATTCACCTCAAAGGTTAAGCGGCCAAACGCTTCTTCAACCTGCTGATCGGTCAGCTTTCCTTTCTGAATCCGACGGTTCATATGCCCCTGCAGCGATTCCTTAGCTTTGGCCAGGCTGTCCTCGGAAATATCGTTTAGAATGACACTGTATCCGTGAAGCGCACAAACCATAGCGATTTGCGATCCCATTGCCCCGGCACCAATTACAGCAACTTCTTTGATATCATGCATGGTTAGATTCCTCCTCTGCCAATTTCCGCTTTTCTTCTTGAACGAGCGTGCGTTTCAGAAGCTTTCCGACTGTATTTCTCGGCAACTCCTCCATCACTTCAAATTGCTTTGGAACTTTGTAGCGCGTTAAGTTGCGATAACAATGCCCTTTTATTTCCTCGAGATCAATCGTGTGGCCATCTTTAGCGACGAGATAGGCTTTAACGATTTCACCTTTTTCCCGATCCGGAATCCCGACGACAGCTGATTCCTTCACATCCGGGTGTTCGTATAAAACGCTTTCAATTTCTTGCGGGTAAATATTAAAGCCACCGTTAATAATCATTTCTTTTTTTCGGCCGACGATATAGAAATATCCATCTTCATCCATCATGGCGAGGTCCCCTGTAAACAGCCATCCGTCTTGCAAGGCATGACGTGTTTCGGCTGGATTATTCCAGTATCCTTTCATGATTTGCGGACCTTTCACGAGCAGTTCCCCGACTGAATTCGTGCCGAGCACTTGATGATCCTCGTCAACAATACAGCAATCGGTTTCGGGCACAGGGATGCCAATACTGCCGACCTTGATGTCCCCACTAAGCTGCGTTCGATGAGTGGTGGGGGAGGTTTCCGACATGCCAAATCCTTCTAAAATCTTCACACCAGAAACCGATTCAAATCTTTTCAGTACTTCAACCGGCAATGGGGCTGAGCCTGACGAACACACTTTAAAACAATCGAGTCCATATGCTTCGGCTTCTGGGTAATTCACAAACGAGATATACATTTTCGGGACGCCCGGAAAAAACGTTGGCTGATATTTTTTAATGAGATCCATCACTTGATCGACATCAAATTTCGGAATTAATAAAATGTTCGCGCCCATATAGATTCCTAGATTCATAGCGCTTGTCATCGCGTAGACATGGTACAGCGGAGTAGCTGCTAGAATGACTTCCTTGCCCGGCTCAGCTCGTTGTTTGTACATAAGATAACTCTGATACACATTTGTCGTTAAATTATACTGTGTCAGCATCGCGCCTTTCACTTTACCCGTCGTTCCACCAGTATACTGAATCACCGCAACCTCCTCTTTCAGATCGATCGGGACGGAAGAGTCCAGCTTAGTACCAGACTGGATGATATCCGCAAGTTTCAGAAAGCCATCAGGTGGAACACTATCGATTTCCGACACCATCATCGCTTTAAAAGAAAAAATCTTGTCAATTTCCTTAATTTTATCCACCGATCGAGCATCCGCTACAATATAGGAAACATCTGCATCCGTTAAAATTTGCATCAATTCTCTTGGAGTATAGGAAGGATTCAGCTGAACGACGATTAACCCTAACGCATGGGCAGCATAGTAGGAAACGATGTAATCAGGGTGGTTCCCGACCATTAACCCAATCCGTTCACCTTTTTCAAAATTCATGTTGTGCCAGCTGCCGGCAAGCTTATCCGTTCGCTGCTTCAATTCACGGTATGTGATTTTCCGCTCATTCCAGGTAACGGCCGTCTGATCACCATATTTCTTGGCAGACTCCGTTAACATCTCGTAAAGAGAGACTTGCGGAAACTGTGATTGATCTGGTTGTCCTGCATGATACTTTTTCCAGGGACGACTTGTAATTCCTTGCATGGTTTATTCCTCCTAACGTTAGATAATGGTCGGTTACAGGCTTTCTGCCGACTGAGATTCTACCGATTCATCACTTTGCTGGCGGACCGTCGGTTTCACTAAGGTAATAAATAGCACGGCAAAAACGAAAACAAGGACGGCCATAAATAACACAGAAAGGTTATAGCCGAGGATTTCATTCGAGCCTGATAAGTTAATAATAAGCCCGGTAACCATCGGAGCCAGAATACCGGCAATATTACCTGAGGAGGTTAAAATACTGGTCATTAACCCGCCTCTCTCAGGCAGTTCGTTAATCATAATCGTTGGACCAATCGGTAAGATGGCGTATGTTAACCCTTTAGCCACACACATAGCCACGACGGCCCACACCGGGTTCGGAAAAATAATAATCGACGCCAGACATAAGGCACCAACGATCATAGACGCCCCTACGATATAGACTCGCGACACACGCCAGTTTTGATTTTTCTTAAATAGCCGGTCAGATAACGAGGAAACACTCATATAAATGGCTACCGAGGCGATACCGATAATCATAACGCCTATCCCCATTTCCCCCTGTGACATCCCTACGACTTCAATGAGATACACCGGGAGCCAGACGGCAATCCATACGACCAGAATGTATGTTGAGAAGTAAGCTAAAGTCGTAAATAAGGCGGCCTTTGAAACGAGTAATTTGCCAAAATCTTTAAGTCTGATTTTCTCAAGTTTCTTTTTCTTTTTAGCCTTCTCATAAGCTTTCACGGGGGTTTCTTTCGTTAAAAATTGAAAAGCGATCGCCCAGACAACACTTGCCGCACCCAGGCAGGCGAAGGCTACCTTCCACCCCAGCATCGTAATCATCGCAACGAGGAGAGGGGCGATAATCATGGCCCCCACCGTCCCTCCGGAAACGATTACGGAGTTAGCGAAGCCACGGAGTTTAGGCGGAAACCACTTATCCGCATGGCTATAGGCAATCGGGCTGTATGGCCCTTCAAATGCCCCTAGCAGAATGCGATATACCACAAGTAACGGTAAAGCGGCAACAGCTAAAACTCCAAACTGTAACACGGCCCAGACTAGCATGATCACTCCGAGTACTTTCTTGGCGCCAATTTTGTCAGCGTAGGCGGCACCAATAATTCCGGTAACCGGATACAGCCAATAATAGGCGCTTCCGACCAGACCCCATTCGGCATAGGAAAGATCCAAGTCTTCCATAATGGGTACAGCGGCTAGACCGATGATCGATTTATCCGCGAAGTTTATGATCGCTCCAAAAAATAAGATAACGAGAACAACCCAACGCATGTGAATCCCTCTTTTCTACATGGATTTTAAATGGTGATTAATTTTCATCAAGAATACGTCTGGCAATGATTAATCGTTGAATCTCGTTCGTTCCTTCATAGATTTTGGTGATTCGTGCATCACGGTAAAAACGCTCAACAGGATATTCGCCTATGTAACCAATTCCGCCGTGTATCTGCACGGCTTTATCCGCCACTTTGTTGAAAACTTCTGAAGCGAATAGTTTTGCCATGGAGGCTTCTTTAATTACTTTTTTACCATCATCGACTTTCTCGGCCGCCATCATCGTCAAGGTCCGCGCCGCTTCTGTCTCGGTAGCCATGTCCGCCAGCATCCATTGAATCGCTTGGTTATCGGCAATTGGCTTGCCAAACTGCACGCGTTCCTTCGCATAGCTTGCCGAAAGTTCAATCAACTTGTCACACGATCCCACTGCCCTGGCCGCTAACCCAATCCGGCCTTCACCGAGGATTCGAAGCGAATTCTTGTAGCCCATGCCTACTTCGCCAATCACGTTTTCCTCTGGGACGATACAGTTATCAAAAATTACCTGAGCCGTATAGGAACCGCGTAATCCCATTTTCTTATCCTTTTTACCGACGATCAGACCTGGAAAGTCCTTTTCAATTAAAAAGGCTGTAATCCCGCCTTTTGCACCCTTTTCCTTATCTGTTAAAGCAAATACCGTAAATACATCAGCGACAGGTGCGTTGGTAATAAAGTGCTTCGTCCCATTCAGCACCCATTGATCGCCTGTTTTCTCGGCTTGGGTAGATAAATTGGTGGCATCTGAACCTGCCCCTGGTTCTGACAGCGCAAAGGCTGCGATTTTCTTACCGGCCGCCATATCGGGAAGATATTTTTGTTTCAAAGATTCAGAAGCAAGTTTGACTAATCCAGTGCTTCCAATTCCGGTGTGAGCACTGATTAACGAAACAAATCCATTATGAGTTCGGCCGAGCTGCTCCAATACCACCGCTTTGCCGACAGCATTTAGGCCGATACCGCCATATTCTTCAGGAATACTCATGCCAAACAAGCCGAGTTCTTTAGCTTGGTCTACTAAATGCTGAGGAATCTCATCTTCATCTTCAATGGTTTGAGCATAGGGCTCGACTTCATTTTCCACAAAGTTTTTCACCATCGTTTTCATGGCTTGCAATTCATCCGTTACAGCAACTGTCATGTCACAACATCCTTCCTTTTTTATGTTCATGAATAAAGGATGCAACAATCGTGCCAATGATTGATTTTGGATATAAAAAAAGACTGCTTACCGCAGCCTTTCCCCTGTATAACAGTTTCTTCACAGATTGTTATCGTCAAAAAAAGAGTTCCCTTTCGC
The DNA here is from genome assembly GCF_029714185.1 of Halobacillus naozhouensis. NCBI lineage: Bacteria > Bacillati > Bacillota > Bacilli > Caryophanales > Bacillaceae > Halobacillus > Halobacillus naozhouensis. The sequence continues at coordinate 3,208,826 of NZ_CP121671.1, forward strand.
AAAGTGTAAAGGTGAAAATCATTCAATAACAAATCACTCACCCTCGTTTACAGGAGCCAAAGAACCTTTGACAGTTGACATGGACTTTAATTCAAGAATGAATCATGGGATTCACAATTGAATTAAAGTCCAGCCACTTAGCTCGTTCCTATTTGTTGATTCATAAATGTGAGCGTACTGTAAATCGACTGGAGGGCAGGAACCTCAAGACCTAGCTCATCAGCTCTTCGTACGATAAATCCGCACATGGACTCTACCTCCATCCGTTTGCCTTCCAGACGATCTTGCAGCATCGAAGTCTGATGGGCGCGCGCGTACTCCGCATTGGAAAAAATCTTCTCAACCGTCGGCTCAGGATCCACTGCAATCCCTGCTGCTATCGCGACATCTATGGCTTCAGAACTGATAGTTACAGCCGTTTTCCTCAATCGGGGATCGTCGAGAATCTGGCCTATGCGGGCTCCAGATGCCGCCGATAGTGGATTGAAGGTCACATTCCATAACAGTTTATCCCATTTCCTTTTTAAAATTTGCCCAGAATGCACCGCATCAATTCCTGCTGTCTGAAAGGTTTCAATCACCCTCTCACATGCACTAGATATAGTGGAATCCAGTTCTCCGATCAGCAATTTCACTCTTCCCCGCTGGTGAACTTTACCCGGTGCTTCGACGAAGGCTTGTATATACGTTGCTGCTGATAAGACGCGCTTCTTACCAAAAGTGGCTTCAAGGGTTTCTTCATTGTCCACACCGTTTTGCATGGTCAAAATCAGGGCATCGTCCTGTAATATAGGCAGAAGTTGCTCCGCCATCCGGGCTGTATCATTTGATTTCACACAAAACAAAACGACCTCGGACGCCGCAAGGTCTTCGATATCAGCGGTAAATACTTTCTTGCTATGAACGTTAGCAGTGTCCCCGGCAATGATTAATCCGTGCTTTTGCATCGCTGTCAGGTGCGCCCCTCTGGCTAAAAAAGTAACAGGATGGCCTGCCTTTTCAAGCATACTGCCAAAATAAGACCCTACCGCGCCTGCCCCTGCAACACCAATCTTCATGACGATTCCACTCCTTTTTTACAGTTAAGATTGTACTTCTTCAGTTTTCTCACGATGGTAGGCTGACTCGTCTCTAATGCTTCCGCCAAATCATAGGTGTTATCATATTTCTCCACCGCCAGTGCCAGCACTTGTGCTTCTGTGGTCTCCACCGCTTCCTTTAGCGAAACAATCGCCGCTTGACTGATCGCGGTCTGACTGGATTCCTTATACTCAGGCGGCAGATGCTCCACCTTGATCTCATCCTCTGGGGTCGTGACTACTAACCGTTCGATCAAGTTGGAAAGCTCCCGTAAGTTACCGGGCCATTCATGATTATAAAAGAAATCCTTTAACTTGGAATCGATCACCTTGTTCATCTGATATTTCTCATTCGCCTGATTCAGGAAGAACTGCTGCAGCGGAATAATATCATCACGGCGCTCTTTCAACGGCGGAATCGCCATCGGTAACACATTCAGGCGATAGTATAAATCTTCGCGAAACTCTCCTGTCGCTACCATCTCTTTTACATTACGGTTCGTAGCGGCAATGATCCTGACATCTATCGTTCGCGGCTTCGTGCCGCCGATTCGTTGAATTTCATTTTCTTGCAGAACGCGCAGTAATTTCACCTGCAGCATGAGTGGCAATTCCGCTATTTCATCAAGGAAAAGCACACCCCGATCGGCCATTTCAAACATGCCCGGTTTCCCTTTCCGATTCGCACCGGTAAATGCACCGCTTTCGTAGCCAAATAGTTCGGACTCCAGCAGATCCGGCGGAATCGCCCCACAATTGATTTTAATAAAATCGCCTTGTTTCGAGCGCAGGCTGTGACTATAGATATGCTGAGCCAGAATGTCTTTCCCCACACCTGTTTCCCCAAGGATAAAGACCGTTGCATCAATATTAGCGATTCGATCAGCCGTGTCGTAAATCCGCCTCATGGATTCACTATGAATGACGATGCCATCCAGACGCTCGGGTTTATTTTTAAGCAAGTCCAATTCTCTTTTGTACTTATCATTCAGCTCATTCACCTTGCTTAACTCGGTTTGCAGTTCATTCAAATCGGATAAGTCGCGAATATTCGTGACAACCTTTTCCACTTCTCCTTCTTCATTCAAAACAGGAGCGCCGGTAATTAAGGTTTCTTTGCCAGCATAATTGTCCTGCACGACGGAGACAGTGCGCCGCTGCTGCACTACTTTTTCAGTAACAGAACTTTTCAAGATGCCTCTTTTCATCAAAGCATCCACATGTTTCCCGACATAGTATTCTTTCGGAATTCCGGTAATCCGTTCGATCGCTGAATTCGTTTTCCATGTCACCCCGGTGTGATCCGTAATGTAAATGCCGTCATAGGAATTTTCGATAATGGCATCGAGTTCGCGCGTTAATTTTTTCAGCTGTTTATTCTCATTTTTCAGGGCAGACAACTCTGCGGTTTCGGTTCCAATTAACAGCGTATTTTCTGTATCAGGCCATGAGCCTTGCATAAATACAAACCGTTTCCCATTCTCCCCCACTGCTGTCCTCATTTTCGAATCAAGATCCGTTTCCCATCGTGAAAAAACTTCATTTATGTCGCTGCCTTTAGTCAGTAACCCTGCTGCCTCGACCTGCTGATTATAGGCCAGCACGGCCCCATCTTTATTCAGGATGACAGCCGGAAGAGGGATTTGTTCGACGATCTCAGTAGGAATCATAGTTTCACCTCCTCTTTGAATAAGAAAAACGAAGACTTCCGCTAATCCTTAACGGAAGCTTCGTTTTGCTATAAGAAATAAATTTTACTCTATTCACTTCATTCGCTTCTCTCAGTAAACTCCTGCTTTTTCAGAAGGTGTTCTCGCGGTTACACTTCTTCCTTCGACTGCTCAAATGGCCATACAGGTAAGTTGTTGGATAATGGTTTATCCGAGCGGTATCCGAGCATATACTCCGCTTGCACGATCGTATGAATTTCTCTCGTGCCTTCATAAATGACCGGAGCTTTAGAGTTACGCAGGAACCTCTCCACCGGGTACTCATTAGAGTAGCCATAAGCACCATGAATTTGCACGGCATCATTCGCCGCTTCGTTGGCAAAATCGCAAGCCTGCCATTTCGCTAGCGACGTTTCACGCGTATTTCGTTTCCCTTGATTTTTTAAAGAACCGGCACGGAAAACGAGCAGGCGCGACATCTGATACCCGGCTTCCATTTTCGCAAGCATCTGCTGGACGAGCTGATGTTTGCCGATTTCTTTTCCAAACGTTTTACGTTCATGACAATACTTCACACTTTCTTCGATACAGGCAAGGATCTGGCCACAGGCCCCGGCCGCTACCGTAAACCTTCCATTATCTAAAGCCGCCATTGCGATTTTAAAGCCTTCTCCTTCTCCACCAACCAGGTTTTCTTTCGGTACCTTCACATTGTCAAAAAAGATTTCACCGGTATTCCCTGCTCTGATCCCGAGCTTACCTTTAAATCCCCGGGAAGCGAAGCCTGGCATCGTCCGTTCCACAATAAAGGCGGAGATGCCCTTATGCTTTTTACTTTTATCTGTATAGGCAAAAACGAGAAAGTGGTCCGCGTGGTCACACAGCGAGATCCACGTTTTCTGTCCATTGAGAATATAATGGTCCCCTTCTTTGACGGCCGTGGTCTTTAGGGATGCAACATCAGATCCGGCATTTGGCTCGGTTAATCCAAAGGCCCCGACTTTATCGCCTTTCGCCTGTGCCGTAAGATATTTCTTCTTTTGTGCTTCATTGCCCCACTGTAATAATGTCATACTGTTTAACCCGGTGTGGACGGAGACAGCAGTTCTGAAAGCGGTATCACCACGCTCCAGCTCTTCGCAAACGATCGCCAGTGTATTATAGTCCATGCCGCTCCCGCCGTATTCTTCGGGAATACAAACACCCATTAAGTCAAGATCAGCCAGCCGCTTCATGATGGAAGATTCAAAGTGGCCTTGATCATCCCACTCCTGGATATATGGGTTAATTTCCTTGTCAACAAATTGACGCACCATTTTTCTAACCATTTCCTGTTCTTCTGTTAATTCAAAATCCATCACCATTCATCCCTCCTGAATTTTTTCATGCCATAAAAAAACCAGCCATATCAAATAAACCTTGATACACTGGCTAAGACCCATGTTAAACTCCTTACGCTAATAAGGCCTTCATGGATTCGCAGTTATTCATTGATTCGAGTTCCTCGTGGTTCACTGGTCATGAAAGAGGCGATCTTTCTAGAAGTGAACTTTCTACCCTAATTATATAGTTATTCTAATTTTCTGTCTACATTGAATATTGGAAATGAAATTTCAGCTTGAAACATATATAATGTAGTATAGGAGTATGAGCAGCTTTTAGAACACAGGAAGGTCCGAGAACTTTTTTTCGAATCCTGGTATCGCTTACGCTATGACGGGGCAGGAACGTCGACAAACATGAAAGCGTATTCAAAGGGGTGAAAAAGTGAAGTTAGAGCTTTTACAAAAACAAAAAATGGTCATGACACCTCATTTAAATCAGGCCATTACCATGCTTCAATATAACACAGTGGAAATGGAACAGTTCATTCAGGAAGAATCACTGGAAAATCCGATGATCGAACTGGAAGAGCCTAAACAGGATGTTTCTTTTTCCGAAGATATACCAATGTCCACTTATCAGGCAAAACCGTCTTCTTATATGGAAGAAGACCAACTGGACACGTTAAGCGGGGAAGAAAAATGCTTAACAGACCATTTAAACGATCAGGTATGCTTACTTAATCTGCAGGAAAAAGAGCGAGTTATCCTAAATTATCTGATTCTCAGCCTCGATGAAAACGGATATTTAACGATCTGCTCTGATGAGGCGGCGCGTTTATTGCGAGTATCAGAAGCAGACGTAGAAAACGGGATCAGCTTACTGCAGCAGCTCGAACCAGCCGGTGTGGGTGCGAGAAGTTTACAGGAATGCCTGCTCTTACAATTAGGAGCTTATCATCCCCATGACCAGGCAGCCGAACAAGTCATCTCAGAGCATCTGAACGAGTTAGCCCAACATAATTGGAAGCAACTCGCCAGCCTGCTTGCGATCTCATTGGAACAAGTGAAATCCATAGCACAGCTCATTCAGAGTCTTGATCCAAAGCCTGGTGCTGCTATCTCGCCCCCATCAACCAAGTATCTTGTACCCGATATTATCCTTGAAAAAGTGGCGGGTACGTATACGATCTCGCTTAATGATCGATTTATCCCTGGGATTAGGTTGAATAAACAGTACTCTAATTACTTAGGGCAGAATAACGATGCTTCCGCTTATCTTTCGAAGCATTACCAGCGATACATGTGGCTCTTAAAGAGCATAGAACAACGACGCACCACCATTGTCAACGTGACGAAAGTGATCATTGAGAAACAAATGGATTTTCTGGAAACGGGAAATATGGGAGCGCTTCAACCGATGACGATGAAGGATGTGGCAGAGGAAATCGATGTTCATGAATCGACCGTGAGCCGAGCCACGAAAAATAAAGTGATACAAACACCTAAAGGAACCTATGAGCTTCGCCTGTTCTTTACTTCTAAACTGGGGGAAAATGAAGATGGCACATCGTCGGCCAAGGTGAAAACTTTGTTAAAACAACTCATTACTAGTGAAAATAAAAAAAGACCGCTTTCGGACCAGAAAATATCAGACCACTTTAAAAATGAGGAAGACGTGAAAGTATCCAGAAGGACCATTGCTAAGTATCGGGAAGAATTAAGGATTTTGCCGTCCTCAAGGCGCAAAGAAATCTAATGGGAATTAATTGTCCTGGTCAAGATTATCTGACCAGGACTTTTCATTTCCATCTATTTGAATCAATTTCATAATTGCTCTTTTTAATACGCCAAAGACTGGTAGAATATAAGGCTCTTTTCCGTAAAGGTTCAAAATGGATTCTTATCCAGCAGATTTTAATTTCGGTTTATAAAGAAGTTCGATCACTTTGTATCAGCGTTGCTTCACAATCGCCTCCTTATCCTGAAGACTCAACTTCGAAACATTTGGGTCCGTTACGTTATAGTGAACCTGGAGTGTTTCCGTTCTTCTAACAAACATAAGGAGGTCCGGGAAATTGCGAGACTCCTGTGGGATGAACATGACAGGTGAGATCCTGGAGGACAGAGTCCGAGGAGGCTCAGCATTTAGAGGATGTTCGGCTAAAAACGAAACGTCCTGTGGGGCCACGGAAAGCAATTGATTTCCCGAATCTCCTTCTCCATCCACGGCAACGGAAACATCCCCACAAGTATTTCAAAATCGAGTATTCCGCAAAATCCTGCCCTTAACGTAATAAAATTATTTCATCCTGCTTGACTAGACTCGGGGAGGTACTTCCTTTTTACGTTTTAAATCTCTTGGGGCACAGGGGGCTTAAATTATGAAATTGATTCATTTATTAATTCTTTTTCTTTAAGTGGCAAAGGGTCTGTTACTTAAGAACAAAGGCACCTCCCCCTCCTTTGTATGATGGCAGGTCATCTTAGCAGGTGACATACCACGAATCCTGCGGGTTTGTTCAAGTGACCGCCTCTTAATGAATCAAACCTAACCGAATCGCCTCGGCGATCCCCTGTCCTCGATGTTTTACTTTCAATTTCTTCAAAGCTGAACCTACGTAGTCCCTTACCGTAAAGGGACTGATGCCAAGCAGCACGGCAATTTCTTTGATCGAATAGCCGTAGGCTATTTGTTGCAACGCCTCTGTCTCTCGTTTGCTGAGGGCGACTGTCTGATCATAGGGTTCATACAGAAGCTGCCCCAAACATTTTCCATAATGCTCAAGGGGTGACAGTAAACTTTTAGTCAATGAACCAGTTCCTGTGTATCTGTCCAGAAAAATAGTGCCAACGACGGTAGAACACTGCATAACGGGAACGATGATTAAGGATGACAGGTTAAAACGATTTACATATTTGTCTGGAAAACCTGCATGGCTGACGAGTGCTGCCCGTTTGGTGTGGACGACTGAGTGAACAGCCGGGATCTCACGGACATCTTCCCGAATATCACCCAAAGTATAGGTTCCTGAAGCATCGATCCTAATCATGCTTTCACCTATGAAAGTCAGAGGCGAGTAAGCAAACAATGACACACGTAAAAAGGGAAACAACTCAATAAACCCTCGAACAGCTTCCTGCACCTTTTTATCGTGTGATTCTCGAGGATTGATTTCCTTAATATAATTGGTAATCAATTCAGCATTCATCCATTCTCCCCCTACATTTTCAGGAATGTAAACGAGCTGAGGCTTGTACTATGATGGTTGTAAGTGCTTACATTTTACCAGTAATGGTCAGTAAATTCAAAATTATGTAAAGGGGCTGGGTGATGAGGAAACAAATGCTGACGACAAGTCCACGCGGAATTCAGGAGGATTCTTTCCCGTTTCGGTTGTATCAAAAGGCCAAACGACTAGGAGTATGGGATCCCCGCGATATTGATTTTAGCCAGGATAAAGAAGATTGGCAGACATTAACAAAACCACAACAGCAATCTGTTTTAAGATTGATCTCTCAATTCCAGGCAGGTGAAGAAGCCGTTACGCTGGATCTGCTGCCCGAGATGATGCTTATCGCTAAACAGGGCCGCATTGAAGAAGAAATGTTTTTAACAACTTTTCTATTTGAGGAGGCCAAGCATACCGAGTTTTTCCGTATCGTATTGAACGTAATCGATGAGCGGGAAGACCTTTCCCACTTTCATACGGAAACATACAGGCAGATTTTTTATGAGATTTTACCCGAAGCTATGAATCGGCTTCGTACGGACGAGTCACCTGAAGCACTCGCTGAGGCTGCCGTTGTGTATAACATGTTTGTCGAAGGTGTCCTGGCGGAGACGGGGTACTGGTCCTTCTATCGAATGCTGGATTCATTTGGGAAAATGCCTGGCCTCATGAAAGGCATCGAATATTTAAAGCGGGATGAATCGAGACATATTGCCTATGGAACCTTTTTGCTGCAGCGTCTTGTGTGTGAGCATCCCCACTTATACGATCATATCACACGGAAATTGAACGAACTTGCGCCGTTGTCCTTACAATTAAACCAAGAAGGAGCAGAGCATTCCGCTTATGATACTCCACTCGAAGAAACCGTTCAGTTTTCCCAGAATCAGTTATCCCTTCGTCTTGAAAAGATTGCCCGCGCACGAGGGAAAACCATAGAGGAACTCTATAAACCAAAAGAAATTGTGTAAAAGGATGAGCTAAACTAAAAAAGAGGGTGATGAAATGGTAACGTCGAATTTTGAGTTCTCTGTCCGAACCGTCGTGCATAACGGAGCTGGTTCCCGTTCAAAGCTTTCTGACTTGATTAAAGGGCTTGGCGGGAAAAAAGTTATCTTATTTACCGATCAAGGGTTGACTAAAGCGGGAGTAACTGGAAAAGTTACAAGGTTGATTGAACAGGTGCCAGGTAATATCGAGCTCGCAGGAGTTTTTGATGAAATTGTCCAGGATGCTAAATCAACTGTGATAAACAAAGGTGCCCAGTTTTTCAAAGAAAAAGATGCTGACGTTCTAGTAGCCCTTGGAGGAGGCAGTGTACTGGACACCGTCAAGGCAGTGAAGTGGATGCTTCATAACCAATTCTCAGACATCCATGACGCCCTTGCTGGAAATACATTCGAAGCCTGGCCTCAGGCTCAGCCGATCCCTATCCCCCATGTGGCCATTCCAACTACAGCGGGTACTGGGGCTGAGGTCTCACCGATTTCGGTCGTCTTTAACGAAAAGACGGATTTGAAAGTGAGCATCATCAATCCGTTTATAAATGCAGATTTAGCTCTCCTAGACCCGGAACTAACCGTTGGATTACCAGCTGACATAACTGCATTCACCGGATTTGATGCCTTGACGCACGCTATTGAAGCATATTTCTCTCCACAAGCCAACGCGATGACTGATGCTTATGCTCTACAATCGACAAAAATGATTAAAGACAATATTGCTGACGCTGTGCATGAAGGAGAGAATATAGAAGCCAGAGGCAACATGCTGACGGCCAGCTGCATGGCCATCTCAGCCTTCAGCCTCTCCCTGAACGCAATACCTGTTCACAATATTGCCCATGCCCTGGGAGCAAGATATGGGATTCCTCATGGTCTTGCAAATGCTGTCCTGCTTCCAAGTGTTATGGAAAATCTAGCTCCTATGTATCTGCCAAGAGTCAAAGGTTTTGCAGAGGCTCTACAAATTGAAAATATCTCGGAATCCCCTAAGCAATGCCTGGAACAAGTCACTACGTATATTCGCAGCCTTAGAAGCCATATCGGGCTTGCCAGCACGTTTAAAGGGATAAACATAGACGTGAAGGATATCGAGGCGATCGTTACGGCTGTCCACTCTGATCCTTCTGGAATCGCTTTCCGCATCCCAGAGGATAGTATTAGGGAGGTTGTGAAAGAAGTAGCGGGATCTGGGGTAAAGTCGTAGCTGCTGTTTCTGACATAGTATAAAGAAAAGGCTCAAATCCTCAAGCCAGAGGATCTGAGCCTTTTTCTTACTCTCTATTGCTCCATTTCAATCGGTACAATTTCTCCTTCTTCCACAGCGGCGACTCTTGAATCTGTTATAAATCCGCCATCTTCGCCAATTCCCTTAATCGTGTACACTTGTTTCTCTTTTGGTATTTGTTTAATCCCCTCGTCCATATGCGCACGAATGGCTTTTGGATCATCTACGGTGCCCGCTGCTTTCATCGCTTCCATAAAAATATAAGTTGCGATGTAATGGAAGCCTGCCTCTGACCCAGGGGTTTCACCGAATTTTTCTTTATACTTCTCGACGAATTCAGGGGTACCTGGGTAATCAGCGTTAACGAGCGGCATAACCCCAATCGCTCCTTCAAACGTTTCGTACGTTCCAGTAATACTCTTCATTTCATCAAGCTTCGCCTGGTCCATAATGATAAAACCGCCATCAAAGCCCAGTTTTCTGGCTTGTTCAGCTAGTTTTGCTGTTGGTTCAGACGGACCGCCGATGAATAAGACATCTGGATTCTTTTTTAAAGCATTGGTCACCATCGTAAAGAAATCCGTATCCTTGGAAAAATCAACAGAAGAATTGTACACCACTTGTCCGCCTTGCTCTTTCCAATAAGGCAGTAACGTTTCGGTCCAGTCCTTGCCGTACTGTGAGGCTGTCGGCAAGGCAGCTAGCTTCTTGCCAAACCGTTCCATCGAATAAGTCGTGAATGGTTCCATATAACCATCATAGCGAGGAGGAATCCTAACAGTCAGGGAGTTCCCCGCCTCAGTAATAGCCGGTTCACTCGTATAGGCCGCAATGATAAATTCCTCTCTTTCATTGAACACCTGCATCGCCTTCACGCCACCACTGTGCGGGGTAAAGATGATGGGTGTCTGGCTTTCCTGAATTAAGCGTTTCGCGTTGGCAGCCGTCTCGTTCGGCAAATATTTGTCATCAAGGGCTACCACGTTCATTTTATATGTCTGACCATCAATCTCGAAGCCGCCGTTCTGATTAATTTCCTCGACAGCCATTTTCATCCCGTTTAACGTCCGTTCACCGTAGTAAGCAGCCGGGCCGCTTAATGGACCACTATACCCAATGTTGACAACTTTTTCTCCCTCTTTCGTTGAAGGTTCTGTTGTATCCTCTTCACTACTCGCCGCATCGTTCGAAGGATTTTCGATACACCCGGCTAAAACAAACACAATCGCTAACAACATTAGAAACGCTAACAGTCTCAGTTTTCGCACATTGATTTCCCCCTTAATAAGTGGTGTATAGGCCAATCAGTTCCACACAGCCATTCCAAGATCTGCTCCTCCTTTTGACAAACAATCTATCGTCAGGCACCGATATATGCCTTTCGAACTTCATCATTTGTTAGTAGCTCTTGTGATGTACCCTGAACGACGATGGATCCACTTTCGAACACATAACCTCGATCGGCAATTCGTAAAGCAGCGTTGGCATTTTGTTCAGCTAACAGCACGGTCGTGCCCTCCTGATTAATCTTTTCAATCACATCAAACATTTGCTCCACAATCAGGGGAGCCAGTCCAATCGAAGGCTCATCTAACAAAATTAGTTTCGGCATCGACATTAATGATCTGCCGATCGCAAGCATTTGCTGCTGCCCTCCACTTAACGAGCCGGCAGCGTTTTCTTTCTTTTCATGCAGTATCGGAAATAATTCGTACACATGCTGTAAGGACTGTTTGACTGCTTGTTTCTTTTTCCGATGCACATACGCCCCCATAATTAAATTCTCGTACACAGTCATTCTCGGGAAAAGCTTTCGATCTTCGGCACATTGGACGATGCCAGCCTGCACGATTCGTTCAGGAGATTTCCCCCCTATAGCAGTCCCCTCAAATTCAATGCTTCCTGCGCTAGGCTTCTCAAGGCCGCTAATCGCTTTAAACGTCGTACTTTTTCCGGCACCATTTGACCCTAGTAAAACAACCAGTTCACCATTCCCTACTTCTATATCTACCTCCTGGATCGCTGCGTAACTGCCATACTTGACAGATAACCCTGAGAGTTTAAGCACTCGCATCCCCTCCTAAATACGCTTCGATCACAGCCTGATTACTCATAATCTCCTCAGCCGTACCTTCTGCGATCTTTTCCCCGTAATTCAAAACCATAATATGATCAGCCAGTTTCATAATCATTTTCATCTTGTGCTCGATCAAACAAACCGTGATGCCCCGAGCTGCCATCTTATTCATGAGTTCGGCAAGCCCCTCTGTTTCTTCCGGATTAATCCCGGCTGCCGGTTCGTCAAGAAATACCACTTCCGGGTCGGTAGCAAGTGCGAGGGCAAAGGCCACCCGCTTTTTTTCCTCTTGAGTAATGCTTCCAGCCAGTTGATCTGCTACCTGCGTTAACCCGACGAACTCTAGAACTTCCATCGCCTTGTCGCGGCACCTTTGTTCTTCTCGTTTATACCGTTTCGTCCGTAAAATCGCATCGAACAATGTTGAGTTTGTTCGTAAACGATGGCCGACAATCACGTTATCGATCACCGTTGACTGTTCAAATAAATTTGTCGTTTGAAAAGTTCGTGCCACCCCAAGCTCGGCAATTTTATTGGGGGGAAGTTTCGTAATGTCTTTATCGTTATAAAGCACTTGCCCCGAGCTTGGCGAATGTGTACCACTAATCAAATTAAAAAATGTTGACTTCCCCGCCCCATTCGGACCAATGATTGCATTGATTTTCCCTTTTTCAATTGAAAAATCAACCTGATTTACAGCAACTAACCCACCAAATTGCTTCGTTAACTGTTTCGTTTCCAAGAACAAAACTATCCCTCCTTCACCTTTTTCTCAGACGTCTGCTCATGAACATAAGCATCTTTCCCCTTCTTCTGCTTTCTTGAAGGCGTTTGTTTCTTTTTACTCGCCAGTTTCGTCATCCAGTCATGAAGAGCTCCCGCGATTCCTCTCGGATAAAAAATGATCAGGAGCGTTAAGAGCGGTCCGAAGATCAGCATCCGATAATCCTGCAGAAATTGCAGGGACTGGGATACGGTAACAACTAAGAAGGTGCCGACAATTGGACCGGCCAGGGTACCGATTCCTCCCACAAGCAAGTAGGTCAGCAAATCAAAAACAATCGTAATGTAGGCAATATCTGGGCCGAGAAATCGGATGAATGAAGCATACAAGGCGCCGGCAAGCCCTGCAAAAAAAGTAGACAGTACAAAGGCCAGCAGCTTGGCTTTCATCGTTGAAATCCCGATCGTCTGGGCTAGTTCTTCACTATTTCGAATGGCGATGAAGGCGCGTCCAGACAGTGAATGAATAATTCGGTACATCACAAAGATGGTTAGTAAAAGAAAAAATAGGATGAGATAGTATTGTGAGAGTGGATTCTGGAAGGAAATTGGACCAATGCTTGCAGGTGCGGGAATACCAATCAAGCCGCGTACCCCTCCTGTTAAGCCATCCCATTTGTCAATAACGAGATAAATAATGTAACCGACACATAGTGTATAAATGGCAAAGAAGTGTTCTTTCGTCCTTAAAGCAACAAGGCCGACTAAAAAGCCGATTGCGCTCGTAATCACACAAGCTAGGACGAAGGCGAGCCAGTAATTAAGTCCAGCTTTAACCGTTAACAACCCTAACGAGTAAGCGCCGATGGCAAAAAATCCTGCCTGGGCTAATGATAAATACCCTGTATACCCTGCTAGTAAATTTAGTCCGTAAACAGCAATCATCCAAATAAACGCCAAGGTCAGGATGTGAAGCATATAAAGATTCGAGGTGATAAATGGAAACACACACGCCGCGGCAATTAACCCGACGATCGTAATTCTTTTTCCTAGAAGTGATGTCATTAGAATCCCTCCCTGGAAAATAATCCTTTAGGCTTGATGGATAAAATCACAACTAACAAAACAAATGCAATGATGTCACTATATTCACCCGAAATATACGTAGCCCCAAGGCTTTCGCTGAACCCGATAATGTAACCGCCGATAATCGCTCCAGGGATACTGCCCATCCCGCCAAGGATAATGATGACAAATGCTTTTAAAATAACGAGGTGTCCCATCCCAGGAAAAACGAGATTAATAGGTGCAGACAGGGAAGCGGCGATCGCGGCCAAACCTCCGGAGATCATAAACGTTAACATGGCGACTTTGTTTGTATTAATGCCTACAAGGTGAGCGCCTTCGCGATTTTGCGCCATGGCAATAATCGTTGAGCCGATGAAGGTCTTTTTCAAAAACAAGTACAGAAATATCATGACAGAGATGGCTCCAACGTTAATCAGAATTCGCTGCATCGTAAACGTGACGCCGAATACATTGATCACCTGGCCATAAGGGGTGTCCATGGAGCGATAATCGGCTCCCCAAATGATCTGAGCCAATGCTTCGAGAAATAGCAGTATCCCGATGGCTGCAATTTTGTCATGGATTGGAGGAGCATCGCGTAACGGATGAAATACTAATCGATCCATTAAAACACCCAGTATTCCAACGACGAGTACGGAAATGGCGATCGCGAGCCAATAGTGAAATCCCCATAACAGCATCGTGGTTAAGGTGACATAGGCTCCGAGCATATACAACGCGCCATGAGCAAAGTTAGGAATATGAAGAATTCCATATACGAGGGTTAATCCTAATGCAACAAGACTGTAGACACTTCCAATGGTTAACCCATTAAACAATTGCTGGATTAAAATATCCATACAGCTTTCCCCCTTTCTAAATATGCAAGGTCAGATTCACTGCAGCACCTTTTATCGGAGGAAGATCCTCTGACCTTATGCAAACTGTGTCAGGCAAGCGGTCTTATTTATTCAGCTTTTCTACCTTGTCCTGCTCCTGTTCCTGGAGCTTACGCCAAAGAATTTTGCCACTATTTGTCGTTGGAAACTCCTTTTTAAACTCAACAAGCCGAGGATATTTGTATGCCGCCATATGCTGCTTGGCCCATTCAATAATGTCCTGCTCTGATATTTGTCCCGCAAACTGATCGTGCAAAATGACAAAAGCTTTGATGTTCTCGCCCTTGCGCGGATCCGGAACGCCCACTACACATGCCTGCTTAATCGCTTCATGGTCATACAAATGTGATTCCACCTCGGTTGGCCAGACGTTATAACCTGAAGCGTTGATCATTCGTTTGACCCGGTCGACCATAAAGTAATACCCTTCCTCATCAACACGTCCAATATCGCCCGTTCGGAAAAACGATTTGCCCTCGATTTCAATAAACGCACTCTCATTTTCGTCTTCACGATTGTAGTAGCCGACCATGATTTGCGGACCATGAACGACAATTTCCCCGATTTCACCGGTGGCCACTTCTTCCTGTGTAGCCGGATCAATGATGCGGGAATCAACATCAAAAGAAGGGATGCCTAAACATTGCATTTTCGGGCGATCAGGTGGATTAAAGTGCGTTTGTGCAATTGTCTCCGATAGACCGTACCCTTCTGCAAATTCCAACCCAGTTAAGTGGTAAAGCTTTTCTCCAATGGCTTTCGGGACAGCTGCTCCTCCTCCAGAAATACCCTGCAAGGAAGTTAAATCCTCAGACTTTACGTCAGGATTAGCGAGAAAATCGATAAGCATCGTACTGATCGTTACCCAGTGAGTGCATTGCTGTTCCTTGATCAGTTTTCGGGCCGTTTCACGATCCCAACGTGTCATCAGCACCATCGTACTGCCCGCAAAAATCGGCATATGCATGCTGTGTACCATGCCCGTTACATGGAACAGGGGAAGTGTGGCCAGGCTCTTAGAGCGGGTCGTTGAACGTGACCAATAGAACGCACCAACAGTGTTGGCCTGAACGGTTCGGCTTGTATGCATGCAGCCTTTTGGAAGCCCGGTAGTCCCCGACGTATAAGGCAGCACAGCCAGGTCATCCGCTCCAGACGTAAACTCCTCTGGCTGAATCCCTTGCTGTATAACCTCCTTCCATAAGTGGTATTCATGCTCGAACGTTTTCCTTTTTGCAGCGACTTCGGCTGGCAGCTCCCCGTCAAACCGATCCCCTATATAATCCGAATAGGCAGCCAGTACTACATGTTTTAGTGCGGTCGTTTCAAGTAAAGGATGAACCTCTTCGATCAGCTCCTGACCGATCAGGCCAGTGGTAATACCACAGTCCTTTACATAGAATTCCAGTTCATTCGCCTTCAGCATAGGATTGATCGGCACTACAACAGCCCCGGCGCGCAGAATCGCATAATAGCTGATAACGAACTGAGGTGAATTTTGCATAAAAAGCAAAATCTTCTCACCCTCGGAAACTTGCAAATCCTGCTGCAAATACCCAGCTAATGCATCTACTTCCTCTAGCAATTGATGATAGGTTAAGGTATAGCCGTAGTAATAAATCGCCTCATGGTCAGGATAGCGAACCGCTGAAACACTGAGATTATCATAGAGCGAAGTCTCAGGTACCGTGATTGACTTCGTTAACTTTGGCCAGAATTCAAAGTGGCTAGTCTGCATGAGATCTCTCCTTTGTTGATAGAATCACAATATTGTAAACGCTATCATTTTTGAATATAATTAATATTCAGTTAATTTGAATGGATAGCTTTACTCTTTCTTACTTAATCAGCCAGCCTCCGTCTACTAACAGATCTGATCCTGTCATGTAAGACGCTTCCTGTGAAGCCGCAAACGTAATAACGCGGGCGATTTCTTCCGGCTTTCCCACCCGACTTAGAGCTGTATTTCGCTGAATCGCTTCTTCAAATCGTTTGTTTTTCAATCCCTCAGCAGTTAAAGGCGTTTCTGCAAACCCCGGTGAAACTGAATTGACGCGGATCCCGTGTGGTGCAAACTCTAAGGCAAGCGCTTTTGTAAAATTAATCACAGCCGCTTTAGACGAGCTGTAATGAGGGATTTTCGCTCCTGCCTTATGGCCGGACAACGAAGCTACATTCACAATAGCGCGGTTGGCTGCAGGATCCGTCTGCCCTGCGTTTTCACTAGCTTCAATCATCACTGGCCCCAGCACTTTCGAGACAAGAAATACACTTTTCACATTGGTTTCCTGGATGCGGTCCCATTCATCAGCATCCATGTCTAAGATGGAAGATTTCCCTGAAGAACCGGCGTTATTTACGACCACATGAAGATCCCCATATTCCTGCTTGATCAACTTCCCAAGCTGTTCCATCTCTTCTTCTTTTGTAACATCTGCTTGAAAGACCGTGGCCGCAGGTTCCGCTGCCGAACTGTTTATGGCATCCACAACCCTTTCCAGTTTCGAGCGAGTTCGTCCGACGAGAATGACCTTTGCCCCTTCATTTGCCAGTTGAATCGCTGTTTGTTCTCCAATGCCGCTTCCCGCACCGGTAACAACAGCAATGGCGTTCTTAAATCTACCCATTGATTCTCCTCCCTTCCTTACACCATTCGGCCTAATTGGTAACGAGGCGTCCCGTTAATATCTCCCTGAGGTCTTCGGATATCGGTTCACTTTTTTGCTCCTTGTAATTGAAACAAACGATCGCTGCTTCTGCCTTAGCGATGACAACTCCACTATCCGCTGCCTTAATCTCGTGATGGAATCGAAAACTTTTCGTCCCTACATAGGATATCCATGTCGACACCTTCAGTATTTGTCCAAAATACGCCTGGCTCAGGAAATCACACTTCGTTGAAGCGATAATGAACCGGCCTAACGTTTCTGAATGATCCGGTAAAACGTCTTCAAAGAACTTCCCCCGCGCTTCCTCTAAATAGATGAAGTAGCTCGTATTGTTAACGTGGCCGGCCGTATCGGTTTCACAAAATCTCACTCTAACCTCGCATTCATGGTTCACTGCCTTTCCCTCCTTCCACAAGCTGACCAACCGGTTGGTATCCTAATGGGACAAGAACTCCCTGGGGACGTTACTTTTGGCTAATCAGCTTGATTGATTCCGTTTAAAATCATTTCCAGGTAAATCGTCGTTAATTCTTCTTCCGACACGTCACCTTCAGGGTTGAACCAATAATAACTCCAGTTCGCTACTCCAAGAATACCGCGGGTAATCATATCAGGGTTCAAATCATGTTTAAACACGCCCTTGCTGATCCCCTCCTCTACCACGGCTTGTAAGTTTTTGCGAAACTGATCGCGCTTTGTCATCGTCTGTTCGAGGTACTCAGGGCCGAGGTTTCGCATCTCGCGAAAGAATATCCTGGCACTGCCTCTGCGCCCCCTAATGCTGTGAATCAACATATACACGATGTCCCGCAGCTTCGCATGGCTGTCTTTTGATGCATCGTGAATAATCTCCTCCTGCTGACTCAGCAAATATTCGATAAAATTAAGATGAATATCTCTTAGCAGCTCTTGTTTACTTTTGAAATAGTAATAGTACGTTCCCTTCGTGACGCTGAGATCATCGACAATATCTTGAATAGATGTTTCCGTGAAGCCCTTTTTATCAAATAAATGAATGCATGTATCGATAATTTTCTGTTTCATATCCGCTGTCCTCCCCACTTAGGAATGATATCAAATTATATCATACCTCAAGGACACTTAGCTCCATCCTTCTCGCCTGCAATTGGCCATTTATCCCCGTTCAATTACCATAGCGATTCCTTGTCCGCCGCCGATACAAGCGGTGATTAATGCATACCTGCCACTGGAACGCTTCAGTTCATAAACCGCTTTAGTCGTCAGAATCGCACCTGTTGCGCCGAGCGGATGTCCATGAGCGATCGCCCCGCCGTTTACGTTTACCTTATCCATTTTCATGTCAAGTTCCCGGTTACAGGCAAGCACCTGTCCAGCAAAAGCTTCATTAATTTCGATAACATCCATATCATCCAGCGTGAGGCCCGCTTTTTGCAAAACCTTCCTCGTCGCAGGCACGGGGCCAATTCCCATGATGTTCGGGTCAACCCCGGAAACGGTACATTCCCTGACTGTTGCTAAAGGAGTGACACCAAGCGCATCAGCTTTTTCTCTCGAAAGTAAGGCAAGAGCAGATGCGGCATCATTTAAGCCTGAACTATTGCCTGCCGTCACCGTACCGGCTTCGACAAAAGCCGGTCGAAGCATCGCTAGTCCATCCAACGTTGTTTGCGGCCGAGGGTGTTCATCCATCCTGAAATCAATGGGAGAACTTTTTCGCACGGGTACACTTATCGGAACGATCTGTTCCTCAAACCTGCCCTCTTTCATGGCATTCGCCATGCGCTGTTGGCTTTGCAGCGCAAATTCATCCTGTTCCTCGCGTCCCACTAAGTATTTTTCTGCTAAATTTTCCGCTGTAATTCCCATCGGTGGATCTCCTACTTCCTGAGGGGAAAGCTGCGACTTTCGAATCTTCGGAGGCACCGGACTATACGCGCGCTCCGGACGGTCCATTAAATAAGGAGCACGGCTCATGCTCTCGGTGCCGCCTGCTACATACACATCGCCTTCTCCCGCCTTGATAGCCTGGGCAGCTAGATGGATGGCGTTTAACCCTGACCCACACTGACGGTCAACCGTCAAACCTGGCAAGTTGATCGAAAGGCCCGTTTGCAGTGCTGATAACCTGGCAATATTGCCCCCGCCGCTTAACACGTTCCCAAAAATCACATCCTCGATCATTTCAGGAGCCAGACGGGCACGACTGACGGCTTCCTTGATTACCTCTGCCCCTAACACATGGGCCGGAATCGAAGCTAACGTTCCTCCCTGTCTGCCGATCGCTGTTCGAACAGCAGAGACGATAACAGCATCACGTTCCATTTATCTTCCACTCCTTTTTCGTAAAAAATGGGTTCGTAATACGTATTACGTATTACATCGCATGTGAGCCGCCATCAATAATCACGACATCACCGGTAATATGATTAGAGGCCGCTGAACTTAGAAAAACGGCTGCACCTTTTATATCATCTTCCCCGCCAAATTTTCTTAATGGCGTCGCTTCAAGAAAGGCGTCCCCACCTTGTTCAATCAACACTTTCGACATTTTCGTAGGGAAAAATCCGGGAGCAATTGCGTTGACATGGATGCCTCTTGGTCCCCATTTGACAGCTAAGTCTTTTGTAAACGTCAAGACGGCTCCTTTACTAGAGTTATACCCGATCGTATCCATGAACTTCGGATCAGAACCCTTAAGTCCGGCTACAGAAGCGATGTTGAGAATTTTGCCTTCTCCTTGCTCAAGCATCACTTTTCCAACAGCCTGTGACATGAGAAAAGTTCCGGTCACATTGACATTAATGACCTTCTGCCAAGCTTCTAGTGGCATTTCCTCAACAGGTGCTCCCCAAGTAGCTCCACTATTGTTCACTAAAATATCGATGCGGCCGAACCGTTCCACCGTCTTCTCAACCACATGTTGAATATCATCTGTATTCGTAACGTCACATGGTAAAGCGAGAGACTCAACGCCGTGCTCCGTAAGCGCCTCACTCACTTCCTGACACGCCTCGAGCTTCCTCGAACAAACGACAACATTGGCTCCGGATTCGGCAAATCCCTCAGCGATCTGTTTTCCTAAACCTCGACCTCCTCCCGTTACAATGGCGGTCTTACCTTTCAGGTTAAATAGTTCTTGTACATGCATGAACGTTCCTCCCTTGCTATTGATATTTTTTCAGTTCTGCTCGGGCAATCGCTCGGCGGTGAACTTCATCCGGCCCGTCGGCTAAACGCAATGTGCGGATATTCGCCCATTTAGCGGCTAACGAGTAGTCATCGCTTACCCCCGCTGCCCCAAAGGCCTGAATGGCGCGGTCAATCACCTTTAAGGCCATGTTTGGCGCTACCACTTTGATCATCGCGATTTCCGCTTTGGCCTCTTTGTTGCCAACCGTATCCATCATGTAAGCGGCTTTTAACGTTAGTAATCTAGCTTGCTCAATATCGATGCGAGAATCAGCAATCCATTCCCTGATCACACCTTGATCAGCAAGCTTTTTGCCAAAAGTCTCCCGTTCATTGACCCGCTTGCAGAGATCCTCGAGCGCCCGCTCGGCGGCACCGATCGTTCGCATGCAATGATGAATGCGTCCCGGTCCGAGCCTTCCTTGTGCGATGGCGAACCCCTTTCCTTCGCCCCAAATCAGATTCGCAGCAGGAACTCGGACGTTGTCGTAGTCAATCTCAGCATGACCATGTGGAGCATGATCATACCCGAACACCGGAAGCGTTCTTTTAATCGTGACCCCAGGTGTATCCAGAGGAACGAGAATCATCGATTGCTGCTCATGTTTTGCGGCATCTGGATTGTTTTTGCCCATGACGATGGCAATCTTGCACCGCGGATCTCCCGCCCCGGATGACCACCATTTCGTTCCATTGACCACATACTCATCGCCGTCGCGAACAATACTCGTTTTAATGTTCGTCGCATCTGAAGAAGCCACATCAGGTTCTGTCATAGAAAAACAAGAACGGATTTCTCCATCCAGTAACGGAGCCAGCCACTTTTCCTTCTGCTCCTTTGTGCCATACCGTTCCAGCAGCTCCATATTGCCTGTATCAGGGGCTGCACAATTGAACACCTCAGGGGCAATGCTCGAACGTCCCATAATTTCACATAACGGAGCATATTCGATGTTCGATAACCCAGCCCCGGCTTCGCTGTCCGGTAAAAATAAATTCCACAAGCCTTGCTCCTTCGCCTTCTCTTTCAATTCTTCTATAATTGGCGGAACTTCAGAGAAACGTGCGTTCTCGTTTAGCTGCTCTTCATACACCGACTCATTCGGATAGACGTATTCTTCCATAAACGCATTTAGTCGTTCCTGCAACTGTTGAACTTTTTCCGAGTATTCAAATTGCATAGCGAACCTCCTTAAGATGGGCCAACCTATATGTAGCGCGTTTCTTTACGCTTTGCGAAAGGCTACATTGCCCTTAATGACTTCTTTGCCATCCTGATTAGTCGCCTTCACGTCAAAATTCAGTTTTTCTTCCTTGTTTTCGATTAAAACAGCATGTAACGTTACTTCATCGTTTAGAAAAACCATGCCTTTAAACCTGATCGTGTAATCCTCGATAAACCCTTCCTCATAATAGGGAGTGAAAAGTTTAGATAGATTCCCCATCGTCCACATGCCGTGGGCGATAATCCCTGGCAAACCAGCCTTCTCTGCTTCTTCATCAATTGTATGAATTGGATTATAATCCCCCGATGCCCCGGCATATTTAATCAAATCCAGACGCGAAACTGGGTCAAGCGTAACTGGCTGTAGCGACTCACCAACTGCTAGCTCCGTTAGCACACTCACACCTTCATCCCCTTTCGAACCGCCTCCGTAATGATGACGACCTGCTCTTCAGTAAAAATCAGCTGGCCATCAGAGTCTTCCCCATAGCGTTTAATTTGCAAAAATCCCATTTCACCACTTTTTCCATTTCGCTCATAGTAGTCATGTACTTCCTGATAACAGTGGATTTCCTCGCCTACGAGCAGCGGCCGTTCATAATGATAGAGTTGTTCACCGTGGATCAACCCTTTTTTCGGCAAATCCAAACCTTCGATGACTCCATAATCAAACACTCTTGGAAAAGTAGGCGGAGCAATGTTAGCGCGATAACGTGATTGCCGCCCAGTTTTCTCGCAAATGAAGATCGGATGGGCATCGTCAATTGCCTCCGCAAACTTCTTGACCGCCCCTCTTTCGACTATGTTCTTTACTTTTCCGGATCGTTTTCCAATACTATCCGTTAACATGTGACCACCTCGCTTTAGATTTGGATACACCCTTTAATCTTTTGGACCCCCAGCTACATACAGAACCTGACCATTCACAAAAGAAGACCTTTCATCCGCATAAAAAGCAACCGCATTCGCAATATCTTCAGGCTTACCGCTTCTTCCAGCAGGGATTTTGTCCACACTCGCTTTCACCAAATCTTCAAAGGAAATGCCAATGCGTGCAGCCGTCTCCTTCGTCATTTCCGTTTCAATAAACCCTGGAGCAACCGCATTGACAGTGATCCCAAATTTGCCTAATTCAATCGCAAGCGTTTTCGTAAACCCTTGCAGCCCAGCTTTAGCCGTGGCATAGTTAGCCTGACCGCGGTTGCCGAGAGCTGATGTTGAGGAAATATTAATGATTCTTCCATATTTATTTTCGACCATATACGTCTGAGCTGCCCGTGCAGCATTAAATGAGCCCTTCAAATGCACGTCCATCACAGTCTCCCAGTCCGAATCGGTCATCTTAAACAACATATTGTCACGAATAACCCCGGCATTATTAACGAGAATATCAATCGAGCCGAATCGCTCATGAGCCTCTGCCATAGCAGCTTTCACCTCGTCAAACTCTATCACATTGGCCACCTGCGTGAAGACCTCGACGCCCTTTCCTTCGAGTTCATGCTTCGTCTCACTAAGGGCTTCCTCGTTTACATCGATGATCGCTACCCTGGCGCCTTCATCGGCAAACCGCTCCACAATTCCTTTTCCAATCCCACGACTTCCACCTGTTACAAATGCTACCTGGTTATCAAATCTACCTGCCATCATTTATACCTCCCATATTTTCCTTGAAAAAGTTCCTTCTCTTATCCTATTTTTACATGTCCCCGTAATAGATTCCTAGAAATAATTAAACGCTGGATCTCATCTGTACCATCATAAATTCTCCACAACCGCGCCTCCCGGTACCAGCGCTCAATCGGCAGCTCTCTTGTATAGCCCATGCCACCGTGAATCTGCAACACACGATCTACAACCCGATTTCCCATATTAGAACCATATAACTTAGCCATTGAAGCCGCATGACGGTTGTCCTCACCCTGATCTAGTGTGAAGGCCGCATTAAGCACAAGCCATTTAGCCGCTTCAATTTCCACAGCTGAATCGGCAATTTGCCACTGAATCGCCTGCCTGGCCGCGATTGGTTTTCCAAACGTTTTGCGCTCATTCGCATAGTCAATCGCCATGTTTAACAGCCGCTCCGCTGAACCAACGGCACGCGCTCCAACAATCCACCTCGCGAAGCCAATCCACTCAAGACCGAGGTCATATCCACCATTCACTTCGCCTAAAATATTCTCCTCCGGAACCCTGACATTATCGAAAACTAACCCCGCCGGACCCCATTCACCCATCGTATCAATATACTCAGATTTCCAACCCATCGACCGATCCGCAATGAAGCAGGTTACCCCTTTACGACCTCCAGAAGACTGGTGCAGCTCCTTATCAGTGATCGCAATCACCATGACAAAATCAGCCTCGTTCCCGCCGGTTATAAAAGTTTTTTCACCATTTAACACCCACTCGTTGGCATCTTTGACAGCCGTCATGCGAATATTCCTTGTATCCGAACCCGCATCCGGTTCCGTCATGGCAAAACAAGACTTTTTCTCCCCATTGATGGTGGGGAGGAGGTATTTCTCCTTCTGCTCCTCATTTCCATAATAAAGGATGTTATCCGCCGAACCGCCAAACTGGAACGGTACGAATGTCCTCGCCACCTCCATTTGAACAATTGCCAGCATCATTTGGCCAAGATCAGCCCCACCGTATTCTTCCGGAGTATTGATTCCCCAGAACCCGGCTTCCTTCGCTTTCAGCTGCAGCTCTTGCATTTTTTCGGGCGAGAGACTCGGCTTGCCCTCCCGTTCATTGCGGAGCACCTTATTTTCTAAAGGCATTAACTCCTTTTCTACAAACTTCCTTATCGTTTCTTTCACCATTTGCTGTTCATCTGTTAACCGTAAATGCATATGAAAATCCCCATTCTCTTAAGTATTTTTTCATAAAAATGCAAGACTCAATATTACATACCGACTGGTTAGTACGTCATGATTCTATACTATTTTAAACTTTCAGAAAATACAACCCATAAATTCGTCTTATTATGTCGAGAAATGGAATCCAGTAAAAGATATAAGTTATTTCAAAGAATGAAAATCACGGCATGTGAGAGGGGTTTTCTCCAAGATCATTTCTCCTCTAAAACTGATTAATCGACATAGCGTTAACCTTCCATTTGTCATTTTCTTTTATTATTTCAACCCTAAGGTAGGAATCGATAGTACTAGTTACATCACTTACAGTAAATCTGTTGTTAAACGTGAAAAATAGAGACTGAGTGGTGCTTGTATGCATTCCATAATAAACAGTTAAATCGCTTATAGTCGACTTAACACCACCAGCGTATTTCCGTTTTGATTCCTGGAATGTTAAATCCTTCATAAGGTTATCGGTTACATACGTTTCCACTTCCTCTTTTACAGGATGACGAGTATACCCAAAATAAGAATGCACAAAACGTTCAGCTATAGAGACAGCTTTTTGCTGAGGGGTGGTCATAACAGGTATTTGATTATCTTCTTTTGATTTCAATTCTTGTTGAAGTGCGTTTACTTTTTCCTCAGCTTGTTTGCGTTCATCCCTTAAACCCAGGTTGTTGTGTACTACCACAAAAAGAAAAACTACTAATACTCCTATAGTAACCAGCTGTAAAATCCTCATAATATCCCCCTATTCTTAATGTAAATGAGCTCTATGCCCCCTTCTTTATCTCTAAGTAAGCACTGGGATCTTACTAGGGCATGGACATATTACCAGATATATACTCGATAAATTCATAAATTTATTACACTAATATAAAAAAAGAGTTACCAGTCATTACCGGTAACCCTTCTAGAATTTCTTATTCGTTATGCAATGGGTAACTCACAAGATTGGTAAAAATACGATAGCCGCCCGGAACCTGATTCTGAATTTGCCGATACCAGACAAGATTCGTATACAAGTAGGTTCCATCTCCGTAATCTGCCATCAATATTCCGCCCTCATAATGTTCTCCATTCGGATCAGCCATGCTGACAAACGTTTCAAATCTCTCATCCCATTCCATTGGATAGTACAAACCGCGTTCTTGAATCCAATTGGACCAATCCTTCTCTGTAATGGAGTTTGGATAATTAAATAGTGGGTGATTTGGTTTTTGCACAGCGACTTCAGCTGTTTCGTCTGTAACTCGCCACTGAATCGATGGCTGGCCAATCACAAGGTTGTATGGCGGTGTTTGTTCTGGATCCCAGTTATCCCATGGTTTATTGTACTGTACAACAAGGTGTCCGCCATCTTCCACATATTGAAGCAGTAGTTCATTATTCTTTCTCAAATCTTCACGTGATAGGTACGCCCTGACGCCGGTGACGATGGTGTCATATTGGGTTAAATCTCCAGATTGCAAATTTTCAACTCCGAGTTTAGTGACATCCATTCCAATGCCTTGCAAATGATTGGCTACTTTATCAAAGCCGCTGTCGATGTAGCCGACCTTTAGTTTGTCGGGCAGTTTCAAATCGAAAGCTACTCCTTCAATTTTAGCCGGCTGCAAGTAGTACGAGGTATTGATATGTTCATAATCAATTTTTTGTACGTGTGTACTTAACGACTTTCCATTCGCTTTTACTACGGGCTGAAGAGTAAATTTCCCTTTACTAACTTTTTCTCCAGGGGAAACTGTGAAGACGATTGTTTTTGTTTCGTTCTCTTCAATAAAAGTTACAGGCTTCGCTGCAGGATCTACCGACCAGCCATCAGGTACATCAAGTTCCACGGATGCCTTAAGCGATCCGGAAGTATTATTTTGAACTTCGGCTTCTATGGTCACTTTTTTCGGAATGTCTAGTGTATTCACTACTAAGCTGGTTGGATTCGTCTGTACGGAAACATCGGGTAAAATAGCCACTGTACTCTCGGTCTGGTAACTTTGTTTTACCTTGGTAGGACCAACCGAATAGGTTAGTTCTGACTGAATACTAGGATCATCATATGGTTTAAAGTATTCAGCGTTAGAAGGGACGTTGACAACAAATTCTATGGTTTTATTCTCCCCGGCTTTCAAATGGAAAGTTTCCAAAGTATGTTCAATCGTCCACCCTCTAGGAAGGCTTAAAGTCGCATGAACATTTCTGAGAAGGTATTTTCCATTATTTTTCATAGTAACGGTTACCTTCGTCTGCCCATCTTGAACGAGTGTTGCATCTTCAACCATTGTTTCAACTTCCAAACTGGAAGCGACTTTACTTACTTCAGTAAGCTGCTTCTCTTTCACGTCAAGGCGGAACAAGATGTCTTCTTTTTCCTTGGCTTTCAAACCGCTTTCTTCAATTTTTGATTGTAAACGTCTCACTTCTTTAAGCGCTACATGAGATTTTTTCAAAGCTTGAGAGCGATCTGGATATTGTTCGATCACTTTATCAAGTGTTTTCTGGAAGTGTGTCAGTTTAGCACTAACAGCCGGATGTCCATTCTTTAGGCGAGCACTGATTTCCTTGAAGTCGTAAGCTAAACCATCAAACATGCCTTCCTTACTTGGAATCTCCGTAACCGATTTGGCTAGTTTTAAATGCACCGTCTCAGGTTCAGCCGGGATGTCTTCCCCCATTCCCTGACTCTTGTGAAGATAACGCGATTTCTCACCCAACTGCGGGTAGGTCATGCCATAAATAGGATCCTTTTTTCCAATTTCGAGTGAGGTTGTTGCCTTTTCTGAGTTGGCAGGAAGATACAGTTTCTTCACTTGCCATGTAGACAGCCCTTCTTCAAGCTGTTCTGGAAAAACAGTGGGGTCGGCTGCGTCCTCAAATGCTTTTACTGTTAATAGGTTAATCGCCCTGTGATGGCCATGCTGCGATTCAACATTTAAAAACGACGGGAATAAGATATCAGGCTTATAGGTTCGAATTCTACGGATAAATCGTTCGTAAGTAAGTTCTTCTCCCCATTTTTCTAGCGTCTCTTCAGGACTCTTGGAAAAACCAAAATCGTAAATAGGATCATTGGTCGTTTGGCTCAAATGAAACACCTCGACACCTGTAACCTTTGAGGCTTCCTTCATTTCGTTTGAGCGGATGATTCCCAATGCATTGCCAAGCTCTTTACCGATCTCATTTTGTCCGCCTTCTCCGCGATTGGCAATCAAGCTGGCTGTTCGGATTCCAAGTCCTCTCGACAAATAAGCAAGCAAGTGACTGCGCTCATCGTCAGGGTGCGCTCCCGTATTCAAGAAACTGAGTGTCGTATCTAACGGCTTCAGTGTATTCCAGAGCTCAACATCCGGTTTCGCTTTCTCTTCCCCATATGATGATATTCGAGCAGCCAATGGAACAAGCAACATCACGATCAGAAATAATAACGAAAACTTTTTCATCCCATTCCCCTTTCTAAGTTGACACGTTCAATAGATTTCGAGAAGATGAGGAAACTTAAATCAGAATCACCCCCTAAGCGGGTTTAGGCAGTATAATCATTTCCTTCTCGTAATCATTTCCCTCACAACATCGGGATTTGGCCCGCCCGTCACCTTTCTTCTTTCTACAAAACAAACGGGGTCAATAATCGCTTCCCAATCTTCTTTCTTAAGTTCCACATCACCTATCCACTCATTAATTTGGGATAACGATACTTCGTATAATTCCTTTTTCAAGTGCATAGCTTTTTTGGCGATCATACTAGCTTTTTGATGCGCTGTTCTAAATGCAATCCCATAGTCACGAGCGAGCACATCTGCCAGTTCTGTAATCGTAATCAGATTTTCACGGGCTTGCTTCCGGGCCCTTTCCTTGTCAAACTCCATCGTTAAAATGACAGCATGCATAAGACGTAACACGCGTGAACCCTTCCTGTATCCATTATAAATATGCGGCTGCAAGTCATCCTCCGTATCATTAATATCTCCGTAAGGTGTATTGTGAACCATATGAACCACCGCCATCCCTTCAGCCGCTGCACTGCTAGCTAACGCCCGAGAATGTTCAACCGAAACAGGATTTCGTTTTTGCGGCATGATGCTGCTGACTTGAACATAGGCATCGGAAACTTTTAACAAACCAACTTCCCTGGAAGCCATTCGGAGTAGTTCTTGTATCCATCGACCGATATTGGTCATTAAGCTGACCAGTGCCTGCCCCGCTTCAATCAAATAGTCTCCCGCTGCAATCGCATCATAGGAGTTTTCGATCAAACCATCAAAGCCAAGCAGCTCAACCATCCGCTCTCGATTGATCGGGAATCCAGTTGTTGTAATGGCCGCCGCTCCCATCGGTGATTGATTAACCGTCTGATACGCCTGCTTTAACCGTGTTATATCTCTTTGCAAATTGTCATAAACCGCCACTAAATAGTGCCCTAGCGTTGTCGGCTGGGCTGGCTGTGTATGAGTATGTGCTGGCATTACGGAATCAACGTGTTGTTCTGCCTGCGTTAAAAGGGCTTCACTAAGATTCTCTGTCTCATGTATCACCCTTTTTATATAATCCCGAATCACGATTCGATACATTGCCTCGCCCATATCGTTTCGGCTTTTAGCGATGTGCATTTTTCCCGCCAATTCTTCACCGATGCATTCACCTATTCTGCTTTCTACTAAAAAAAATAAATCCTCGTAAGCCGAGGAATATTCTAGTTGATTTGGATCAGCACTTGCTATTTGTTCAATCCCTTTTAGAATGTTCACTTTCTCTTCGTGAGTCAGTATTCCTTGTTCCTCAAGCATAATCGTGTGCGCCCTATGAATCCTAAACATAGCGTGAAATAAATGGTCTCTTTGATCGTAAAATACAGGCTTCAGTAAAGCTTCCACATACATTTTTCCTGGAAAAGTCATCCCGTCACTCAATTCGAAATCTTCTTTTGCACGGCTCATTAGAAACATGCACCTCAAATTTATAATGTATTTTCAGATTTGACACCTAGGAACTTGTAAGCCACAAAAAGTACGATTGCGATTAAGCTTACCTGAATCATTCCATAGGCTGCTGCCTGACCGATGTTAAACTGCCTTAATTGGTTCATGATCTCAATCGAAATAGGCCGGTTCCCAATAGTATAAAGCAATACGGACGTTGGAAATTCTCCTACAGCTTGAACAAAAGCGAGTAACGTACCACTCAGCACACCCGGCATGATAATCGGAATAACGACACGTCTAAAGGTGTAAAGCCACCTGGCACCTAAATTTTGTGCCGCCTCTTCAATCGAATCATCCATTTGTTCTAGTACAGCAGATGTTGATCTGACCACCAGGGGGATGAACCGAATAAAATAGGCAAGTGGCAAGATCCAGAATGTCCCTACGAGCACTTTTCCAAATGAGAAGGGAGACGCCTGGTTAAATGCCAGTATTAGATTCATACCGACAACGGTAGCGGGTAAAGCCCAAGGAATCATAACGAGAATATCAAGCAGATTCTTCCCTATAAAACTACGCTTTACAAGGGCATAAGACGTGATAATACCAAATATGAACACACCTATACACGCGAGTGCTGACATGATCAAACTATTTTTTACTGGGTCCCAAATATCTGGATCTTCAAATAAAAGCCTGAAGTTTTCAAGGCTAAAGGCTTGCGGATAAGTCTGCCATGTCCATCCTCCCTCAGGCACAAGGGATAGAATAAGTAAAGTAGCATGTGGCAGTAACAAAATAATCATCGCCACTATTCCTAGTGACACCAGACACCACTTCAATACTGAATTACTCACTTCACTGCGATGAGCACCGATCCCTTTGCTGGCCATCCGATAATCCTTGCGCCCCTGATACCAGCGCATAAATAATAGAAAAGAGATGGAGACAGCTGATAGAATAACAGATTGGGTTGCTGCCATTTCCAGATTGCCATTTACTTTTGAAAAATAGATTTGAAGACTTAACACCCGATAGCCCCCTGCAAGTAGAAAGGGTGCACTGAAGGACGCCATGGAAACCATAAACACTAATAAAGAGGCGGCCACCAATCCCGGGGTTAATAAAGGAAAAGTCACTTTTCTAAACACACTAGTTTTACTAGATCCTAGA
Source organism: Halobacillus naozhouensis (assembly GCF_029714185.1). Classification (NCBI taxonomy): domain Bacteria; kingdom Bacillati; phylum Bacillota; class Bacilli; order Caryophanales; family Bacillaceae; genus Halobacillus; species Halobacillus naozhouensis. The sequence continues at coordinate 3,239,147 of NZ_CP121671.1, forward strand.
TTGTAGGCTGCTTCTTCCAAAGAAGGATCAATGTTATTTAAAGCGGATGAAGTGGTCATATAAAAATAAGGGTACATCGTATAAGCATGCACGAGTAAAATCCCGGAAACTCCCCCGATACTAAAGGGGATCTCAGCTAAGTTGAATAAATCTTTAATCGCGTTAGGAATTAATCCTGCTTCCCCATATAAAAACATAAAGGCCATGACCCCAACCAGAGAAGGTAGAACAATCGGCATAATAGCAATGTTTGAAAAAAATTGACGTCCCGGGAAATCATAACGGTTAAATATATACGCTAAAGGAATCCCAATTAGAGCACTTAAGAGTACCGATAGTAGGGAAATATAGACGGAGTGCCAAAGTGCTTCTAAATTGGCAGCGGCCTTTGTTCCAAAGAAATCTTGATAGTTTTGCAGCGAAAAAAGTCCATTTTTTCTAAAACTCTCAAGCAGTGTTTCGATCGATGGATAGAGGACATACCCTATCAATACGACAAGTACAGGGATTAATAGAAGTAATGTTTTTCTATTTTCAGCATTTAATTTCATCGTGTCACTCCCTTGCCCTTGGAATCACGCGTATTTGGTCCTCCGGCATGTGAACACGGACTGTTGTCCCCTCTTCGAAATACGTACTTGGTCCTTGATTTAAACCGGTAGCCCTAATTGTAGTTTCTTCATTTATCTTTATAAATGTATGAACAGATGCACCCGTGAACTGCACGAGAGAAACTTCACCTGTCCATACATTGTGCTGATCCGTTAACGCCGTATCGCTGACATGAATTGCTTCAGGTCTGATAGATATCAACAATTCATCACCTTCGTCGTAGGCTGCTATGTTCTGTTTAGAATCCTTCACACGGATGGGACTTTCAAGAGGTTCGGAATGAAAAATGAATTCCGCCTCCTGCTTCTCCTTAAAAGTAACTGGTGACAAATTGGTTTCTCCAATAAACTCCGCTACAAAGTCATTCACAGGCTCGTTATAAATATCGGTTGGGGTCCCCATCTGCTGGCACTCCCCATCCTTAAATACGGCGATTCGATCACTCATCGTTAAAGCTTCGACTTGATCATGGGTAACATAAATGGTTGTAATGCCATATTCACGCTGCAACCTTAGGATTTCCGTACGCATTTCATCTCGCAATCTAGCATCCAAATTACTTAGCGGTTCGTCTAAAAGTAAAATATCAGGTTCAATTACGAGTGCCCTGGCTAAGGCAACTCGTTGCTGCTGTCCCCCACTTAGCTGGCTAACCTGACGCTGTATAAATGAATCCAGACGAACTTTTTTGAGGACATCTTCCACCCTTTTCCTCATATCCGTCTTATTAACTTTTCTTACTTTCAAACCAAAAGCCACATTTTCAAACACAGTCATATGAGGAAAAAGGGCATAGTTTTGAAACACCATGCCCGTATTCCTTTTTTCAGGCGGGACTGTCGTCATATCTTTGTCGTTAAATTTGACTTTACCACGGGTAGGGTAATAGAATCCGGCAATCATTCGAAGCGTTGTCGTTTTCCCGCATCCGCTAGGACCTAGAAAGGTGAAGAACTCGCCTTCTTCGATTAATAAATCTAGGTTCCTGACTGCCGTTACATCACCGAATTGTTTTGTAATCGTTGATAAATTCACTGTTGACATGAATCAACAACTCCCTTTATCTAAAGAATTCTATTGCTGGCTTTTATCCTTCTCTGTGTTCTTTATTTTTGTATCCCAGTGTTCCATCCACTCTTGTGACTTCTCCTGGAAAAGACCCCAGTCAATATCCATTGGCTTAATATCAGTTTCCGTTATCCAACCAGGCAAATCCTCTATATCCTCACGTGTTGGAATACGATAATACTTTTCAGCCAATAGTTTGGCAGCTTCTTTCGTATTCACAAATTCGTAAAAGGCTTTAGCAGCTTTAGGGTGCGGCGCATCTTTTACAAGGGCAATTCCTTCCGTCAACACAGGTGTCCCACTCTCTGGAATAACATAGTCAAACGGATACCCTTTCTCTTTTGCTAACATGACCGTGTCCGGCATATTCCAGACGGATAAGGAACCGACACCTTTTGCGACCTGGTTATACATAATTTCCGGGTTAGCGGCGTATTCCTTCGTATTCTCATCAAGTTTCTGCAGCCACTCATACCCTTCTTCAGGACTTTCGGTTTCTTGATACGTACGATAAACCATTGCTGAGAATATCGTGCGCATCGTCCCTGAAGCTAAGGGATAGCGAATGATGATTTCGTCTTTCCACTTAGGATCCAGAAGATCGTCCCAATCCTGAGGTGCTTCTTCTGGAGAGATCTCTTTTGTATTGTACAAAATAACTTCTGGCGTAATGGATGTTCCTGACCACATCCAATCCTCATCATGGTACATATCAGGAAGGGCATCTGCATAAGAAGGTTTGTATTTAGCCAACAAGCCTTCTTCTTTGGCTTTATCAAAATTTACCTGAGGTGCACCCCACCATACATCAGCCTGAGGATTATTTTTCTCCGAACGAACCCGGTCTAAGATTTCCTGGGATCCCATATCTAAAAATTGCATGTCAACGTCATACTCAGCCTCGAACTGCTTTTCAAAGTCACTTAAAATGTCACTGCCATGCGGCGAATAAACAACAACCTTGTCTTCCAGCTTTTCAGAGGACCCAGCGTTCCCTTCATCCTTACTTGCTTTTTCGGGTGTTTCCTCACTTGACCCCCCTGCCATACATCCCGCAAGAACAAAAAGTAGTGCCCCTACGAAGAAACAGATAATCCAATTCTTTTTAAAGCTATCCATAATACAACCCCCTATTAAATTTCAATTAAGGTATCGGACTCTTTTAAAAACAATGCCACAGCTCCAACAACCCCCGATTCTTTACCAAAGGCAGTAGGCAGCACTTCGTATGTTCCTGGAGTATAACGATCGATAATCTTCACCATCTGCTCCCTGATGATTGAATAAGATCCGCTAACACCACCCCCTAATATCACGAGCTCGGGATCAAATAATGACACGTAATTGGCAATCCCAAGCGCTAAATTCTCCAGGGCAAAATCTATTACTTCTACAGCCTGCCTGTTTAGCTGCTGGTAAAGGTCGAACGCCTCTTTCGCCGTAACTTTTTTACCTAGCAGTTCAGATAACCGGTTCCCAATAGATGAGCCACTGGCTATACTCTCCAAAAACCCATACCCTTCATAAACGGGGTGGTATTGATCTGCATATACTCGATCGGTGACTAAATAACCAATCTCCCCTGCACTATAATTACTCCCTCTAAATAACCTTCCGTTCACCATGATTCCACTGCCAATTCCTGTACCGATCGCAATGTAAATGAGATTATTCTTGCCGCGCCCGACTCCTTTCCAATGCTCACCAAGCACATTTATATTCACGTCATTATCAATATATATGGGAAAGTCAAATATCTCCTTTAGCTTTTCTCTTACGGGGAAACTGTTCCATTTAAGGGCAGGAGCCTCTTTTACTATTCCTGTTTCTATGTTGGTGATCCCAGGTATTCCAGCCCCAACACCCAGGATTTTTTGACTATCTATATTCAACTCCTTTTTCATGATGTCCACATGCTGTTTGATGACGTTGAACAAATCATTATTCAAATGTTCCTGAGTTGGAAAATCCCGATAGGCGCAAACATGCCCATTTAAATCAGTTATGCCAAGGGCTACATTTGTCCCACCAAAGTCTATTCCGATCATGAAAGCTTTTTCAGGATTAAAGGTGAGATTTACCGGCTTTCTCCCCCCATTAATGGAAGCCTCCCCACTTCCGATCTCCCGAATCCACCCTTCTACCAATAATGTATCAACAAGAGTGGATACGGTTGGTTTGCTAAGTGAAAGCTTTTTGGCAATATTGGCTCGGGAAATAGATCCCTCCTCCCGTACACATGTTAAAATTCGCTTTTGATTGACTTTTTTAATGTAACTGGCATTTCCTCTCTGCATTGAACGAGCCCCTTAGCCTACGGATTTAGACTTACGATTTAGTTAGTTAAGCTTACTTACTAATTTGATATGTATGCCAAGGAATATGGACTTAGAACTTTTCTAATAGGAGAAAAGCTTTTATGGGCACGCTTAAAAAGCCTATTAACACAAAAAAACTCCGAACAGCTATAAAGCCATTCAGAGCCTCTCAAATCTAAATTTATGTTACTTACTTTCCAACATCCGCACTATATATTCAGCCTGACTAGCCAAGTCAATTTTAGCCTTATTAGAAATGTAGGGGGCACTAGATTTTCGTTCAAGATGAAACAGAAATTTTTTCACAAGTCTAATAGCATTCTTAGTCGAACCTTTTTCAAGATGGTGATTAGCTTGATCGATTGTTTTGCTCAATTGAACAGCTAAAGGACCTGTCAACTCCCCAATAACTTCATATTCGTTTACTTGTTTTTGCAAAGTTGACAAAGTACTAGGAGTCTGTATGTTCGGAAGCGGCACACTTCCCCATTCTATATCAGATCCAAAGTAGAAACTTGGATAGGAAGGCTGGTTGTAGCCTGAATTTTGCCAGGCGATTCCTGTTCTATATTGAACATCCTGCATAAGTGTGTATAATTTGTGGTCTGTTTCTTCCGTACTTACATACATTCGTATCGAAGAGCTGTCCTTAGTTCGAACTAGAAGCTCTTCCCTCCAGTCACCAAAGACATCAGCGACCAGTGACGGGTTCCCTTTTGTACCGTTATTTGTTCTTGTTCCGGTAGCCGTCAATACAGTCCCTTTCACTGTATTTTCAATAGTAGGGGTCTCCTCCAATTCACCATTTACGATTTGCGTAGTCATGTCTGCAGACCATTTGATGTTCATATTTGTACCAGGAGTATCGGAAGCGAGCCGTTCTCCATCGGTTGTTCGCAGGTCTACTGCCCATGTTTCCAGCCCTCTATAATTAGGGTCAATATCACCAATCATCCCACGTCCTGTATCTTTCCCCGTATATTTACCATAAATGACTTCTCCAGTTTCCGCGTCACGTAATGAATAACCATATGGAGCCGAAGTCGCGCGTTCGTGCACTGCGTATATTTCTAACCCTGATCGATCAGGGTCAATATCCGCTACATGAAGAGCATCACCATGACCTAGCCGAGCTTTTGCCCCAGGGTCTGCACTTCCTTCAGGCAATGTATCAAACGAACTATATAACAACGAACCATCATGATCAATCGTTGCCGAACCATAAATTACTTCCTGGTTTCCATCATTATCCACATCAGCTGTACTCATCGAATGGAAGCCTTGCGTCGTTAGGGAACTAAATTCATTATTCGTTCCAGGGGTACCATGTGGACTATCATTAAAAGGGTTACTCATGGGTGTCCATCCGCTATCAACCGTCCAATACTCCTCTAAATCTTCTCCATTCCAACTATAAGAAACAATCGCTGCTCTTGTATAATATCCGCGAGAAAATATGGCATATGGTTTTTCACCGTCAAGGTAGGCCACTCCTGCAAGGAAACGATCTACTCGGTTACCCGGTTCAATTCTCGATGTCGCGTAGTCCCCCCACATTAAACCATCGTCATGACGGCCAGGCTTATAATGAATGGTGTCTAGTTCATCACCTGTTTCTCCATCAAAAACAGTTAAGTATTCTGGTCCTTCTAAAATAAAGCCCTCAAATTCTCTGAGGTTGTTATGGCTACTTCTTTTCGGCGCATACTCATCAATGAAGTAGTCTGCCAAGCTTTCAGCATCTTCCTTTGACAGTGGATAATCATACTTCGGTTCGATTCCAAAACATTCTTCAAGAGTCTCAGGCCAGTTTCCCTTCACAACTTCTTCATGCTCGTGCCAGCCCATAAACATCTCCACAATATGCTCATAATAATCTTTGCTGCTCATACGGTAATCATCCTGATGACTGTACCCTGCTTCACTATCCTTCTGGGGCATCGTGATATATTCTTCTGAGGTAATATTACCCTTCTCATCATACTTAATGATCTTTGTCCCAGGGGCGGTTTTCATCATTATTTCTGCTTTTCCATTTCCATCAAAATCATAAACTAAGAATGGAGTATAGTGTGCACCCGACCTGATATTCACCCCAAGGTCAATTCTATACAACAATTCTCCGTCAAAGGTGTACGTGTCAATATACGTTTTTCCAGTATATCCTGATTGCGATACATCTTTTGAATTTGTTGGATCCCATTTGACTACAAATTCATATTGACCATCACCATTCACATCCCCCACGTTCATGTCATTAGCATTATAAGAGTATGATTCGCCTGTAGGAGTAACTCCCCCTTCTGGCTTTTGTAATGGTAGCTCATAATAGGAATTCTTCCATGGGGAAACCGGTGAACTTTTCTCTACTTCTTCTCCATCTATTACTTTAGCAACAACATACTCAGAATCTAGATTCCCCTCCTCATCCAAATAATTCGTGCTATCATTGACTGTAGCAATTTTCGCCCCATCTCGATAAACATTAAAATTTGCCCCTGTCAAACCTGTGTCTGAGTGACCTGTTACCTCGTCCGCCATAAGCCTCCAGCTTATGAAAACACCTTCTGAGGTCGTAACAGCCACCAGCCCTCGATCGAGATGTTCTAGCATCGCTCCCTTCTCTGCATGTCTTTCTGCACCTTTTTCTTTCGTTTCCGCTCTACTGTACCCCATACTTCCAATCTGGGGAAGCAATGAAAAAAGCATGATAAACGCCAAAAGTATTGATAGTTTTCTCACCCTTATTACATCCTTCCTATATCATAATCTACAGGACTTCCCAATTTGTATTTATTCCACCAATCCAAACAACCGAGGTAGAAACAAACTGATTTCCGGAATAAATGTGACTAGGACCAAAGCAACTACCAACGGGACATAAAAAATAATTAGTTTTGGAATTACTTTTTCAATACGAACACCACTAACACTGCTGCCGATAAACAGCACGGTACCAATTGGCGGTGTCGTTACACCGATCGCAAGGGCAATAGCCATAATTGTTCCAAAGTGTACGGGGTCAATTCCCATTTGAGTAGCTACCGGGAAAAGAATTGGTGTAAATATTAATAATGCTGGAGCTACATCCATAAACGTTCCGACAATTAATAGAATTAAAAGCATAATCAATAGAATCAAAACTTTACTATCGGTTATAGAAAGCATGGCATTCGTAATCGCCTGTGGGATACCTGCATAGGCGAGCACCCATGACATGGATGTTGATACACCGATCAACAGCAAAATAATGCCGGAATAAATCACAGTTTCTTTAAGTATCTTTGGGATATCCGAGATTGTTAACTGGCGATAAATCAAACTGAGGATTGCTGCATACAGCACGGCCACTGCAGCACCTTCAGTGGCTGTAAAAATTCCAAATGTTATCCCGCCAATTACGACAACAATCAATAACAAACTGGGGATTGATTGCATGACGACTTTGAGAGCCTCCCTACTGCTTGTCTTTGAAGAGACAGGATAATTTGCTCTTTTTGCTAAAATATAGGCAACAATCATAAGCAATAAAGCCATAAGAATGCCTGGTAAATATCCAGCAACAAATAAAGCACCGATTGATGTCCCTCCACTAAGTAAGGAGTAAATGATTGGTATCCCACTGGGGGGAATAATTAAACCTGTCGGGGCAGAAGCAATATTGACAGCGGCTGAATAGGAGGGGTCATATCCTTCCTTGGTTTCTTGTGGATGCATAATGCGCCCCATCGTTGCAGCAGCTGCAATGGCAGATCCAGAGATAGCACCAAATAACATATTTCCAATTATATTCGTATGGGCCAAAGAACCAGACATTCGTCCGCCGATAAGTTTAGCTACATTAATTAACCGATCGGCAATCCCGCCGTTATTCATAATACTTCCGGCTAACATAAAGAAGACAAGAGCTAACAGAACTGTGCTATCTACCCCTGTTATTAGCTGTTGGGAAATGGCCAACAAGGAAGATGACATAGGAAGCACGATCAATAGTGCTGCAAAGGCTGCTACAGCAATGCTTACTGAAATGGGTACACCGATAAAAAGAAATAAGAAAAACAAACCGAATAAAACAATTCCTGTCCAAACCGTTACATCCATTCATGCTCACCGCCTTCCAACGGATTTGAATCTTCTACCTCTTTGCGTTTGGTCATATTTACGACCTGATAAAAAATAATAATGACTCCACAGATCGGTAAAATACCATAAATCATTCCCATCGGTATGCTCAGAATAGGAGATAGTTCAGCCATCGTTGCATTGGATATTTTAAATCCTCCAATGACTAATACAAATAGAGCAAAGGCAATGACTAATAAATCAATCAACCAGCGCAGTACTTTGTGTGATTGACCTTTTATTTTATCTCTCATAAATGTTAATGCTAAATGTTCGTCCTGACCAAAGGCGTATGTGGCTCCAATAAAAGCAATCCAAATCAGGGAAAATCTCAGTACCTCTTGGGTAATAATACTCGGATCCTGCAATACAAAACGAGTAAACACCTGCCAAATCGCACCTACAACTAAAAATAAAATAAGAATGCTGGCAACTGTTAATAACACTAGATCCAGCCAACGTTTAAAATTATTCAAAGCAGTACCCCTCTCACCTAACATTTATTGTAATGCTTCAATTTTATCTAATAGTCTATCTATCTCGGGATTCTCTTCACGTTGTTCTTCAATGAGTGGTTCTACTTTTTCACGGAAAGGTGCTTGATCTGGATGTGAGAACTCCACTCCCATTTCCTTTTTCGCCTTTTCTATACTTTCTTGAATCATCTTATCCCATCGCTTATTGTGCGCCTTCGTGGTTTCTCTCCCTGCTTCTATGATTGCTTGCTGCTCCGACCCACTTAATTTGTCCCATGAAGCGTCACTCATAATAAGGAAGTCGGGAATTCGTGTATGCTTATCGAATGAAAACTGCTTGGCCACTTCCCCGTGATTGGCATCGGTCAACGCGATTGGACTACTTTCAGCCCCATCAATAATTCCTTGTTGTAAGCTGGTGTACACTTCAGTAGCAGACATTGGCGTCGGTGCTGCCCCTAACATTTCTACCATCTTAATAGCTGTCACGTTGTTCATCACTCTAATTTTCAAGCCTTTGAGATCCTCAGGAGTTTTAATTTTTGTACTGGCCGTATAGAAACTTCTTGCCCCGGCATCATAATACGTAATTCCACGCAACTGTATCTCCTCTAGACTTTTGTACATCTGTTGAACTGTATCGGTCTTCATAAAATTACGGAAATGCTCATCACTTTGGAAAACGTAAGGAAGACTAAATGCAGCGAACTTTTCATCAAATTTTGATACAACCCCTCCGTTTACCTTGGTCATATCAATAACACCGCTCTGTACTAGTTCCATTACTTTTGTCTCGCCGCCCAAAACCCCTTCGGCATAAATTTTCACTTTTACACTACCATTCGTTTTTTCCTCTACCTTATCTGCAAATGCTTCTAGACTGTGATAAACCGGACTTGCATCATTATGAATATGGGCCAGTGTGAGTGTTTGAGTTTCTTTAGTTGAAGTACCACTACCGGAAGCCACCTTTTCCGCACCGGAACAGGCTCCTAATACCAGTAATAACGACGTAACCGCTACAGCCAAACCGCTTTTTATTAAACGCCTTCTACTCATGTTGTAACCCCTTTCAATTTTTCCATTTGCAACTCGTTTGACTTTTCAAATTATTACCTCCATTTTAAGCGCTTTCAAAATACAAGTCTTATTAATATAAGAATTTCACTCTCAATTTCGGAAATAAGGATATAATTTTCACAAATGTTCCCTTCATAACCTGCAAGGGGCGAGCATTTAGGCTTGATTTTATTAATAAGTGTAATCTCTATTTGAAATGACAACATGTTTACCGGTTTGAGCCCATGGGTATCCCCTTTCACTTGGCAGCTCCCATTCTTTGTAGCAATTCAAAAGAGCTTCAGCTAAACCCGGTACATATGTAGTCATAGTTTCTGGATCTTTTTTCACTAGTTTTGGCGGAAAAGCCGGTACTTCTGGTACGGCTTCATGCATACCCTTAATAGCAAGTAATTGAGAGTAAGATGCTTCTATACCACAACAGATTTCCTGGTGCCCTTTTAATACGGCTTGTATACAGACTTCCAACTTGCGAATATGTTCGGTTTCTGGATCACCATAATCCTTAACTGACCCATCCCCCCAACGGGCTTTCATCGTATCCCCATCCTCATAACGTATAGTGGCTTTTTCAAATTCCATCTCAAATTGAGGTCCACTCTCCTGGTTAATGGCATGAGAGGCAATATAGGAAAGTTCTACGGACTGATCCGTCTTTGCACGCAGTGCGCATGTGTCAAATGTTTCGATCGGGTTGGCTCGATATAACTCTATATTCATTGATCGTAATTTGGCACTGTGTTCCTTGGAGTCTCCCAATACATAAAGCAAATTGTGCAGGAAATGAGAAGCAGCATTATTAGCGATACTGTCGAAAATAGCCTCCCCATTTGGACCTTGAAGTTTTCCAGCCCAGTGAGAGCGATTATAATAATGTTGATTCCTGGGCCATAATACAATGGTCTTCCCTCGAATTGGTGCACCGAACAAGCCTTTTTGAATGTCCTGCTTCCATTCTTGAACCGATTGACTAAAGGACCAATTAAACCCGATCGCTACAAAGCGTCCAGTCCGATTACGCACATGGCGCATGTGCTCCGCTTCCTCCCATGATCCAGTCATCGGCTTCTCGCAAAGGACGTGACTACCATTCTCCATCGCCGTTATTGCCTGTGGGGCGTGTAAATGAATAGGCGTTGAGATAATGGCCAAGTCTGCTGTATGATTCTGATAAAATGATTCGAGTGTGGAGTAAATCGGAATTTTTTGCTTCTTTATTTGGTCAAAAAAAGCACTACGCTCTGGATTAATATCAACCACTCCCTCAACCCAAGAAAGCCTATTCTGCTCGTAGAGCGCTTTTAAATATATTTCACCATAGCCAGCTATTCCTACTAATACAATCCCGCACTTTTCCTTCATACGCCCTCACCTCCCTTTCTTTGAAAATTAGTTGCCTGCTCCTGGGCCAACAAACAGAGCTCAGCAGCTTTAAAAATATGATTTTGTGGCATAGCGTTTGACGTATTCTCCAGGACATCATGGGCGAGTCTGTAAAAATACGGGTACCCCACTTTTCCCTTCAAACCATATTTCCTTTCTCCTCCATGATTTACTAAATATAACTGTTCCCCTTCGGACTGATGGGTGATATCAATATATTTTCGCAATTCAATATATCCATCTGTGCCCAGTATTGTCGTTCGACCGTCTCCCCAGTTTCTCAGTCCATCTGGTGTAAACCAATCCACTCGAAAATAATGGACAGCACCGTTATCTGCAACCAAATGAGCATCACCATAATCCTCAAATTCCGGGTATTCGGGGTGAGACATATTTATGGCTGTGCTGCTTAGTATCCTCGCATTGTTAGCTTTCGCAAACCAGAGAAACTGTTCAATTTGGTGGCTGCCGATATCGCACACAATCCCTCCATACGTTTCTTTCCAGAAGAACCACTCGGGACGTTGGTCGATATTTAATCTATGCGGTCCCATGCCAAGTACTTGTACAACATCACCGATAGCTCCTTTGTCTATAAGTTGTTCGGCAAAACCGGCACATTCAACTTGCAAACGTTCGCTGTAAAATACTGCCCAGTGAAGCCCTGTTTCTTTTACCTTTTGTTCAGCCGCTCTCAGTTGACTCATTGTCGTAAAAGGAGCTTTTGCTGAAAAGAAGTGCTTGTCAGCATCCAATACTTGTAATCCTATATCACAACGGGTTGAAGGTATGGCAGCACTAGCCACCATTTGCACGGATTGATCCTGTAAAATTTGTGAAAGGGATGTGGCTTGACTGGCCTCAGGAAACACTTGCTGAAAAGCTTCTATTTTCTTTGGATCTTCATCCCAAACCCAACGAATAGTCGCTCCTGCCTCCTTCATTCCCTTGCACATGCTGTAAATATGGCCATGCTCTAAACCGAAGGCTCCAATAAAAAGCCTATTTTCCTTTACAGGTGTCTCCTGGTGATGTTCAGGTTCAAATTTTGTATGCTGTGTGGATTCTGTTGCGTTCGACATAATCTATCTCCTCCTTTGCACTCCATTAATTAGGAACGAAAGAGAACGGAGCAATGAATTGCCCCGTTCCACTTTTAGTTATACATGTTCAACAAAGCTTTTCTTCATTAGCTTTAAAGTCTCATCTCCAGGCATATCCCAAATGTCCTGATTAATAATTTCAACTTCGATTGGACCATGATAATCATTCTCTTCTACTGCCTGCCTAATCCGAGGAATCTCAATCACACCATCCCCCATCATGGAACGTCCTTTAAAAATATCTGGAAGTGGTACTTTCCAATCTGAAACGTGAAAACCTAAAATATTTCCCCTCGCGTTCTCTATTTCTTGATATAAAAAAGGGTCCCACCAAACATGAAATACATCGACTATGACACCAACTTGGGAGCTGGCCAGTGAGTTCTGCAAGGCATTTGCTTCCCCAAGTGTCGTAATCACAGACCTGTCAGCAGCATACATTGGGTGCAGCGGTTCAATGCCCAATTTCACCTTATGTTGTTCGGCAAAGGGAATAAGTGTTTCAATCCCTTCCTGTACCCACTTGCGGCTTTCTGGTAAATTTTTATCCGGGGCAGCCCCACATACTAGTACAAGCACATCAGTACCCAGTTCAGCAGCCTCTTCAATTGCTCGTTTATTGTCATCAATACGCTGCACGCGCTCTGAAGCTGTAAGTGCTGGAAACATACCTCCACGACAGACGCTTGAAACACCAAGTCCAGATTCTTTTATCATTTTCTTGCTTTCTTTCAAGCCAACTTCAGAGATTTTGTGACGCCACACGGATATCGTAGGAATTTCATTTCGAACACAGCCGTCTATGGCTTCCCTTAGTGACCAATTTTCTGTCGTAATTTGATTTAAACTGATTCGATTTACATTTACAACTCCACTCATTTTACGGCCTCCATTTGCTGAACACCGGCTAATTGAAGAACCGGATGCATCCTTGCAATCGCTTGCTCCGGATCAATCAGTACATTTGCTTTATCCGCTAGTTCAAACAGCTCCGTAAAATGCAGGATAGACCGTGCACTTTCCGCTCCTGCAATCATTCGAAAATGAGGCTGATGTCCGTTCAAATACGCCAAAAATACTACACCCGTCTTATACGCATAAGTAGGGTTTTGAAAAATGTGACGAGCTAGCGGAACCGTACGATCTAACGTTTCCCGGAAACCTTTCACATCTCCCTGATCCAACTCCTGTAAGGCAGCAGAAGCAGCTGGTGCAATCGCATCAAAAATTCCTAACAGGGCGTGACTATACCCTTGTTCATCTCCTTCAATCAGGGATGGGTAGTTAAAATCATCCCCCGTGTACATTCTCACGCTCTCCGGCAGGCGCCTGCGCATCTTTATTTCTTTTTGATCGTCTAATAACGATATTTTGATCCCCTCAATTTTATCGGCATGCATTTCGATTATACGGAGGCAAACCTCCATGGCTTTATCTGAATCATGGTGTCCCCAATATCCAGATAAATTAGGATCAAACATTTCACCTAGCCAATGCAGGATGACCGGCTGGGATACTTGGTCTAATATTTTGCCGTAAACGTATTCATAATCTTCTGGTGACTTAGCACACGCTGCAAGAGCGCGGCTAGCCATTAAGATAACTTTACTTCCGACTCCTTCGACATGTGAAACTTGCTCTTCATAAGCGTTTACAACATCTTCTAAACTTATATTTGGCCTTGGCTCTAGGTGATCGGTACCAGCTCCACTGGCAATCTTTCCGCCCACACTTTTGGCTTCTTTTACTGAGCGAGTAATTAATTCTTTGGCGTGTTTCCATTGCAGCCCCATTCCGCGTTGTGCGGTATCCATTGCTTCAGCCACCGACAGACCAAGCGACCATAAATAATGGCGGTATTGCATGGTTTGCTCCCAGTCTATCGCTGGCTTTTTTACCGGGTCATCACTTCCAAACGGATTTGCCACTACATGTGCCGCTGAATAAGCAACACGAGATTTAAAGGTGCCTTCAGAAGGTTCAGGTAATGGTTCTTTTTGTGACAATTCGTATTTATACGTGGACCCGTCTTGTTTAGGCAAATAAATAAAATGAGTCATAAACTATACCTCCTTCACACATTCAAGCTGGGTACGTCAAGCCAGCAGCGTTCTTTGGAAGACTGCAGACCTAGGTCAGCTAACTGGGTCCCTTTAGCCCCTTCTAATAGATCCCACGGGAAAGCTTCATCTTGATACACATGCTTTAAAAACATCTCCCATTGGATTTTAAATGCATTTTCAAAGAGTTGATTATCTGGAACCTCTACCCACTGATCTTGAAAATCTATCGTGTTTTCTAAATCTGGGTTCCAAACTGGCTTTGGTGTGTTCACTCTATGCTGGGTTTTACAGCCTCTAAGTCCCGCTACAGCACTTCCTTCCGTCCCATCTACTTGAATCGTCAGCAGGTCATCACGATCCACGCGAACCGTCCATGAAGAATTCACACTGGCTATGACACCATTTTCAAGTTCAAAAGTAGCGTACGCTGCATCATCAGCGGTAGCATTATAAGTATTTCCAGCCTCATCTACTCGCTCGGCAATATGTGTAGCTGTCACTGCCGATAATGCTTGAACAGACCCGAATAGGTGATCCAGTACATAACGCCAGTGAGGGAACATATCAACAACGATCCCTCCGCCGTCTTCTTTTTTATAGTTCCAAGAAGGTCGTTGACACTCTTGCCAATCTCCTTCAAACACCCAATAACCGAATTCCATACGAACGGATAAAATATCTCCAAAAAACCCTGCATCTATTAACCTTTTCAGTTTCATGACACCTGGTAAAAACAATTTATCTTGAACCACACCATTTTTCACGCCAGCTTCTTTTGCAAGCTCTGCCAGCTCAAGAGAACCCTCTAATGAAGTAGATGTCGGTTTTTCACAATAAATATGTTTGTTTGCTTGGATAGCCTGTTTAATAGCTTCTTCTCTTCGGGTAGTTGTTTGAGAGTCAAAGTAAATGACATTATTCTCATCTGCTAATGCTTCTGATAGATCAGTTGTCCAACGTTCGATAGCATATTTCTCAGCAAGTGTTTTTAATTTCCCTTCATTACGACCGACAAGGATTGGGTCTGGCATGATGTAATCTCCGTTACCGAGTGCAACTCCTCCCTGTTCACGGATTGCGACTATAGAACGGATTAAGTGTTGTCTCGTTCCCATGCGGCCGGTTACCCCATTCATGATGATTCCTATATTATGTGTACTCATATGATTCCCTCCTCTAATGGTTACATTTAGTGTAAACCTAACTGTAAGCGGTGTCTTATTAGAAGGGGAAGCTAATTCTCAATTTCGGAAATCATTTAATTTAAATGCTAATGATTAGGGCAGGGACTTTTGAAAAACTCATTTACCTCTTTGCGTGGTACGGTACATATTGGGGGGGACACCTATGTGTCTTTTAAATAAGCGATAAAAAGTTGAAAGGGATTCAAAGCCAACTTCAAAACATATGGAGACAATATCTTTTTCTGTTTCTACTAGTAATTGCTTCACTAAGCCTAGACGAACCTCTGTCAAATATTGCATTGGCGTACTATCATAATAGTCGTTAAAAATACTTTGCATATAACGTTTACTCATACCCATTCGATTCGCAATATCCTCTGCATTTTTGATATCAAAATAACGTGTATCGATATAATGACGTAACTGTTCTACTCGTAAGGTATTCATATCCGTTTGAGGCGTATCCTGAGGAGATCGTGCTATGGTGAAAAGCAGTTCTGCCATATATAACTTTAACCCCATTTTCCAAAGGCGATCACCGTGGGACTGTTCATATAACATCTTCCGAAGAAGTTGGCGAAGCTCACTGCTATCAAACATATTGAGTTTTTGTACCCATGCCTTTTGGAAAACTGACTCAACTAATTGTTGCTGAATATCATCACCCAACACTGTTGCGTCAAACTCAAGCACTAAGACAGTCATTTTTGACTCTGCGGCTATTGAATGTTCGGTCAAAGGGGGGATAATAATAAAACTGTCTCGTGCAATTTGATATGGATGCTCATCCAGCGTACATTTCCCTTTTCCCTCCAATGTGTACAAAATTTGATGAGTCCTATGATGATGTGACTTCACTCTATCATTTTCATTGTGTTTACTTTCATAAAGAGAGATGATAGCAGAACGTTTATTTCCTGTGTGGTCATACACTTTTATTCCTCCTCACTGAAAGAGCTAAATAAAGGTCGATGTGTCAATACATTTTAATAACTGTGGCTTCAGCAGTGAGTAATAACATTCAAAGAAAGTTATAAAAAAGAGGCCATAATTATGAGCCTCCCTACCCTTTCTATTTAAACTCTTATTAAATTTAATGATTTATCGTGTAGTTGTTGAACAATACGGCTATCCATTTTTTGATCCGTAATAATATGGTCTACAACTTCCAAATCATAAAGTTTTGAAAAGGCTTGTACACCAAATTTACTAGAATCAATCATAATGAAAACCACATCAGCACTATCAATCATTTTTTTCTTAATTCGAGCCTGCTGTTCATTTGATTCACTAATACCCCGTTCTAAATGAACCCCTTTGCATGAGATAAATGCTTTATTTACATGATAGGTGTCTAATGATGCTTCAGCTAAAGGACCAACATAGGACAACGATTTGGGTAACAAGACACCACCCGTTGAGATCACAGTGACTTGTTTTTTAGAACTCAATTCCATGGCTACTTTTATCGAATTGGTCAATACAGTTATCTGTATATCTGGTAATGCTTTAGCCATATACCAAGCCGTAGTACTAGCATCTAAAATAACTTTATCTCCTTCATGGACTTGCTTGACTGCCTCGAGAGCTATTTCTTTTTTCTCCTCTACATTAGTTACTTCCCTTTCAGCATATGGGATCTCAAGAGAGTCCGAAGAATTAACACTTATTGCACCACCATGACTTCTAGATAGCTTTTTCTCTCTTTCCAATTTCTCTAAATCTCTGCGAATGGTTTCTTCTGTAACGGAAAAGGCCTGACTTAATTCCGTAACACGAATACTTTTTCGTTCATTTACAAGTTCAACAATTTTTTGTTGTCTCTCAGCAACGAGCATTTTTCCCCTTCTTTCTTACCTGGATACCTTTACGGCAATAGTTTTATATTAAATGATAGACTTCCTGCCAAAACAAGAAATCTATCATTTATACTTCTTTATCTAGTAAACGCTGCTGCTACTCCCCCATCAACAGTTACCATACAGCCTGTTGTTTTGGCTGCTTTAGTAGAGGCTAGGAAAGCAATCGATTCAGCAATATCTTGTGGCAGGATATTTTCATTTAATAGAGTTCTTTTACGATAATGCTCTTCTAATTGATCCGCCTCAATGCCGTAAGATGATGCCCTTTCTTCCTTCCACTCAGAATCCCAAATTTTTGATCCGCGAATCACAGCATCAGGCAGTACTGAGTTTACACGAATACCATATTGGCCACCATCAGCAGCAATTGTTCTGGCAAGGTGTACTTCTGCTGCCTTTGCAGTACTGTAAGCTGCAGCATTTTTTCCTGCATAGATTGAATTTTTAGATCCAACAAATACCATACTACCACCAATAGCTTGATCCTTCATCAACTTAAATGCTTCTCTTGCGACAAGGAAGTAACCAGTCACTAATACATTCATATTTACATTCCATTTATCAATGGTGGTTTCTTCAAACGGGCTTGAACTTGCTAATCCAGCGTTATTCACAATAATATCTAAACCACCATATTTTAAGACAGCTGTTTGGAGAGCAGCACTGACTTCCTCTTCCTTAGTCACATCCATCTTGACTGCGAGGACTCGATTTTCATCGAAACGCTCATTCATTTCAGAAGCAAGCTGTTCTGCTCCTTCGTGATTAATATCAGCTACGACAACGTGCGCACCTTCCGTTAGCAGACGATAACAAGTTGCACTACCTATTCCACCAGCACCGCCCGTTACAAATGCTACATGACGTGAAAACTCTGCTTCCGGTGGAGCTAAGCTTAACTTGTAAAGTTCTAACGGCCAATATTCAATTGCAAACGACTCTGCTTCATTTAACGATACAAAGTTACCAAGGATAGTGGCACCTCTCATTACAGATACTGCCCTATGAAATAAAGATTGACTTACATTTGCCGCACTCCAACTTTTTCCTGTATTAATCATACCAATACCAGGAATTAATAAAACACGAGGAACTGCTTCAACCATTTGATCTCCTTCAGATTTGTTCCGGTTAAAGTAAGCAACGTACTCCTCCTTAAAGGCATTAATTCCTTCTTTAACACTTTCAATTAAACGGTCCACATCCTTGCTGGCTGGATCCCACTCCACATACAACGGTACTCTTTTTGTATGTACTAAGTGATCAGGACACGCTGCTCCAACTTGTGACAGCTCCTTAGCGTCTTTACTATTTACAAAAGAAAGTATATTTTCATGATCATCATTCGTAACGATCATCTTCTTCTCTTCGCTAACTTGACCTCTTATAACAGAAAGCACACGACTCAGTATTTCGTCTCTCTCCTCCTGAGTCAATGAGTTATATTTTCTCCCCCCAAAGAGTTGTTTTCCTTCTGCTTTAGTTTCTATATAATCCTCAGCTTCTTGAATGATGGAAATGGTTTTATGATAACTTTCTTTAGACGTTTCCCCCCAGGTAACAAGACCATGTTTCTCCATGATAACTAGTTCGGCATTTGGATTGTTTTGGACACCTTCAGCAATCATCTTTGATAGCTTGAATCCTGGACGTATGTATGGCACCCATACAAAACGATCACCATAAATCTCCTTTGCAATCTCTTGCCCATTGTCTGCACATGCAATACTGATAATTGCATCTGGATGGGTATGATCGACATGTTTGTAAGGTAGAAACGCATGCAGAAGTGTTTCTATAGAAGAACGTGGATGTTTAGCATCAATCATACAATGAGCTAAATAGTCAACCATTTCTTCGTCTGTCATATCATCTCTTTCCATTAACGGTTTAATGTGATCCATTCTTAACCCGGTAAAGTTCTTACTTTTCATTGTAGCTAAGTCTGAACCGCTTCCTTTTACCCACATTACCTCAATTTCATGACCCCGAAAGTCCGTTTCTGTGGATTTTGCAGAAGTATTTCCACCACCCCAATTGGCCACTGACCTGTCTTTCCCTAATAAATTTGATCGATATACTAACTCATCTAAACCATCTTCAAGGCTTGATTCACTATCGTTCCATCGATTTTGTACCAATTGAAATTCCTCCTGGTTTTGTTTGTTTTAAACAGCATATCATGTTTCTGTTTGTTTTTGAATTATTATTTTTATGTTTGTTTAATTCTTTGTTGAAGGGATCTAAAAGAAGCAAAACCAAATATCCTTTCTAAAAAATTAATCTAAGCGATTCGTATAAAACTATCCTCTCTTAGAAAGGACTGATTCTTCATAACTCTTAACTTCCTCCAACCACTCTTCCCCTACAGGTACCCCCATTTCATCACAATAATAATTCCATATTGCACCAAAAGGATAGGTTTTGAATTCTTCCATCAATGCTAATCTTTCTGTGAAATTGCCTTCTTCTTGCAGTTGTTTAAGATGTTCGTTAGGTGTTAGCAGTGCATATAACAAAGCTTTTATCATATTCCGAGTACCAATCGTCCACGCTGCAACTCGATTAATACTAGCATCAAAGAAATCCAGCCCGATCGACACTTTATCTAACGCATTATTTCGAACAAGCTCTAAACCGATTTCACGGAGTTCGTCATCTAAAATGACTACATGATCACTATCCCATCTCACCGGTCTAGATACGTGTAGAGCTAACTTATCACTGTATAGCAGCATGGCTGAAATTTTATTGGACACGACTTCAGAAGGGTGATAATGCCCAGTATCAAGCAAACACAACTTATTGTTTTTCAATGCATACCCCATGTAAAATTCGTGAGAACCCACAACATAAGCTTCGGATCCGATGCCGAATAATTTACTTTCAACTGCATCCAAGTTATATTCTTCATCTATTTCTACAGCATAGATCTCATCCAAGGACTCTTTTAATCTTTTCCGTGGAGTTAATCGATCACTTGGAATATCCTTATAACCATCAGGGATCCAAATGTTCGTCAAAGCCGGCGTGCCTAATTCCTTACCAAAGTAGGCTGCTATTTCCCGACTAGCTATACAATGTCTAATCCAAAAATCTCTAATGTTTTTATCGGGATGGGCCAGCGTTAAGCCATCATCTGCTTTTTTATGGGAAAATAGTGTTGGGTTAAAATCTAAGCCGAGTCCATTTTCCTTTGCCCAACGAACCCAGCTTTCAAAATGCTTAGGTTCTAGTTGATCTCTCTCTACTACCTCTCCCTCTGTTTCTGCATAAATCGCATGTAAGTTAACACGATGTTTGCCAGGAATAAGAGACAGAGCCTTTTCCAAATCATCCCTTAGTTCTTCTGGCGTAGTGGCTTTACCAGGGTAGTTTCCTGTAACATCAATACCTCCTGATAACTCTTGTTGATTTACTTCAAAGCCAGCAATATCATCTCCCTGCCAGCAATGAATCGATATCGGGATGCTTTTTAAACGTTGGAACACTTTTTCAACATCGATGCCCCATTTTTCATATTGTTTTTTCGCAGCCTGGAAATCTTCTTTTACTGCCATGTGAACCCCTCCAATTTATTTTGACTAGAATATCTCTTCATCTTAAAAGAATCCTTTATCATCTTCCTGGCCTCATTAAGTCCATCTATTTCACCTAAAGTTATTAGTTGTGAAGCAATATTACCAATCGAAGTCGCTTCAACTGGACCAGCTGCTACTTGCTTATTTGTCATATCAGCGATTAATTGGTTTAACAATTCGTTTTGCGCTCCCCCGCCAATGACATTTATAGTTTTGAATTCCCTTTCATAAATTTCCTCAATCTGATGGATTGCTTCCCGGTAACTAACAGCCAGACTATCAAACACACATTTAGCCACTTGTCCAGGTGTCTCCGGGACATCTTGCTCTGTCTGCTCACAGTATCTTTGAATTTCCTGGATCATATGATCGGGTTTTAAGAATCTATCTTCATCTACATTAATTTTCGAATCAAAACTAGTTTCTTGATTAGCTAATCGCGCTAATTCTGCAAAAGAATAGTGATCGTCATAGTTTCTTTTGACTTCCTGAATCATCCAGAGGCCCATAATATTTTTTAAGAAGCGAAAGCGATACTCAAATCCGCCTTCGTTTGTGAAGTTGTAATCCAAGGCTTTTGTAACACAAATCGGAAAGTGATTTTCTGCACCGATTAAGGACCACGTACCTGAGCTAATATAAATTGTATCTTCTAATTCAGGTACAGCTACAACAGCCGACCCCGTATCGTGTGTGGGTGGCAGCAATACTTTCATATCGAAACCAAATTCATCAATTAAGTCCTCCCTTAGGTTTCCTAAAACAGATTTAGGTGGCTGTATTTCTTGGAACATTTCCTTGTTCAAACCTAATTGATCTAATAGCTCTGTGTCCCAATTTTTTGTAAAAGCGTTAACCAGCTGTGTGGTCGTGGCATTCGTATATTCATTTACTTTTCTCCCCGTCAGTAAATAATTTAAATAGTCCGGAATCATGAGGAAGGATTTGGCTTTCCTAATTAATTCGGGCCTATTTTTTTGGAGATAGTACAATTGATAGATCGTGTTAAATTTTTGGAATTGTATCCCTGTTTCTAAATACAACCGTTCTTTACTTACAATCTTAATAACTTCTTCCATCATTCCATCTGTTCTAGGATCACGATAAGCCACGGCATCTGTAAGCAACGCATCATTTTCATCTAATAGCACAAAGTCTACTGCCCACGTATCGATGCCGATACTTTCAGGTTGAAATCCGTGTCTAAAACATTGATGGATGCCTTTTTTAATCTCAAGGAAAAGTACTTCGAGATCCCAGCAAAAATGATTGTTCTTTTTAATAATTTTATTATCAAAACGATGAATTTCTGTCAGCTTTAATTGGCCACCCTGGATATAACCTGCAATCAGTCTTCCACTGGATGCACCTATATCCACTGCCAAACTACATTTGTTCATAAAATCCCCCTTGAACATTTACTTTTTACCATCCCTTCTGCTTATAGGGAGAAGGAGTTTACTAGTAGCACTCCAAATTTAATTGCTTTCTTTACTTAGATTGCGAGATCTCTTCACTTTCCATATCAGATAGGTCTCCATAACGTTCTCTTTCAATTCGTTCTAAGGATTTCCCCTTTGTATTGGGTGCCATTGCTAAACCAATAACCATATGAATAATCAGGAATATAATCATGACTATTCCAGCCACTTTGAACCCTAGAGTCATCATTAACGAGGGCAGGACAAAGGACCATATGGCGATACCAGTTCTTACGAAGAAATACATTATCCCCTGCGCACTAGCACGATACCGCGTCGGAAATACTTCACTTGTCCATAATGCATAGAATGCCTGAGCTCCAATACCTGCAGCACATCCCCACAAGACCACAAACGCAATTAATGTAGGCCATGTCATCGGCATGAAGGTCAAGATCACCCAAGCTACGATCCCCATTCCGGCTCCTATCCCAAACAGTAGTTTCCTGCTGTATTTATCACCTAGTTTCATAAACACAAAGTAAGTTGTAAGGACTGTAAACATCCACAAAAACGCCTGTAGTAAGTTAGCCTGCAGTGTACTCAGGCCACCGACATTTTCATAAATGTAAGGCATGAAGTATCCCATAGCTCCAGCTGTTAAATTCCAAAATAAATAGATTCCAAATAGCAGGAATAAAGCTTGACGATTGGGTTTAAGTGTAAATAATTCTTTTAATGAGCTTTTTTGAATCTTACCTTGCGCAAGCTCTCTCTTCTCTTGTTCTTTTTGTTTTTCCCAAATTTTTGATTCATCCAATCCCCTTCTTATGTACCAAGCTACAAAGGCGATCACTAACAAATGAAGGAAGATAATCCTTGAACCAAGCAATCCGAGCGGCGCTACCAATACGGCTAAAGCAAATGTAATCATCGGACCAATTGACCAAGCCAGCTGGGCTGTTCCAACCCTTGCTGCACGTTTATTTTCAGGGGCTTCCTCTGCGATATATGTCCAAGAAACGGGTACTCCGACACCGACAGCGATTCCTGTAATAATTGTACCTATTAATAACATCGGGAAGTTAACGGATGCAGCAATCAAAGCAACACCAACCATATATACAAGTAGATCATAACTAAAAATAAATTTCCTGCCATATTTATCGGTTAAAGGACCGCCAATTATCGCACCGATCGCGGCACCTAGGGCATTTGCACTTAAGGCACTTAATAAACCGACTCCCATACTCTCAATGTTAAGATATGCTTGCCAAAGCGTTAAGCTGCTAGCAGCTGCTATAATGGAGCCTGCTTCAATGTAATTGGCCATCGCTACAGCAACAGTGGCTTTCCAGCCCGTCACATTTTTTGCAGCAAATCTTTTATTCGCCATCTTCTCTCCTCCTAATAACTGGTCTCCCTTTCCTTAATCCATATGAAATACTAGTTTAAGATCTTTAGAAACCGGACTATTATCTGAATGCGTTTCCATAACTGGTTCCATAAAGTCCCACCATTTTTGATTAATTTCGGTGAAAGCCAACTTGTTCCAGGTTTCCTCATTCTCTACCTCTACATATCCAAATAGTTTATCTGTCTCCTCGTCTAGAAAAATAGAATAATTGCTTACTCCATGCCGATGAAGTTCGTCAACCATTTCAGACCAAATTTCCTTATGGCGTTTTTCATATTCTTCGTGCTTGTCCGGATAAACAGCCATTACAAAAGCTTTTCGAATCATTCATATCATCCCCCTGATTGGTAACGGTTACATTTTTAATTAACTGAAAACTCCATTTGTATATAGAATAAGGTTATTAGATTTAAAAGTCAACATAAATAAAAATAAAACAAAGTAAAACAAATAATTAAAGGTTTGTTTGTTTGGATGCTTAATAGTTGAGTGATTCTATTTTTTTAAGCATATAAAGTGAAAGATTCACTAAGCAAGAAAAGGAGACTGTCCCACATGTTAGGACAGTCTCCTTTTAAATTAAGTATAGAAGCCCAGTATTACTTCTTATAATCCCACAAAACCTTCCACTCTTCTTTTACCTTCGCAACAAAAACATCCTGGTGCAGCGCAAAGTTCCCATATTCTCCTTTATACGTTTGGGTAACAGTAGTGGCGTACACCAAATCGATCGGTTCCGCTTCTTTTGTCATCGACCATCCTTCTATTTTTTCCATATCACTTAAAGAATACGTAAAAGTAGTGACGCCAAAATGATTCATAAATACATGAGCACGGTCCTGAATGTAGTGGCCTTTGGCAAACCTTTCTTTCATGAGCGGGTGAAAGAGTTGCCAGGATGAGGCAAATTCCCCTTTTTGCTCATGGTCGTAAAAGGTTTCAACTGCTTCCCTTGCCTGTTCACTCGGCGATTGCCGCAGTATAAATATCCCCAGCACCACAAGTCCGATGACCACTACTGCTGCTATGAGGAAGACTGGTAGTTTGCTTTTCTTCTGATGCACGGCTGCCTCCACCCCCGTGATGACCTTTATATCACTAAACTATGCAGAAACACGGAGCGTTTAGTACAAGGGCCGTGGAGATTAAAACTGCTTTCTACAGTTCAAAATTCACTTGTTCAGGATAAAGGGGCATTCGTTCCGACCGATAAATCTGGCGATGGCTTCCTTCTTCAAATCCAGTCACCTTCAACTCATATACAACTTCGGCTTGATCGTCCTCAGTTACCTCGACGATGATACTGCGCATGTTGTCATCTTCGCTGTACGTGTAACCCGCTGTAATCAGACGGTTTCCTGTTTCGCTTAAATAATTCGCATCACTGACGATGCGTGAGTAGAATGATTTTCCTCGTTGTTTACCGTAAGACCAGACTTCTTTTACCGTCATCTCTTCCGTGTTGATACGGTACTGAACGCCACGGCTGTACTCTTCACTTACGCTTTCGTCCCCTCTTGTAATCGCAATATTGTTATCAAACAGCAAAATATCCTTTGTCGCTTCATCATTATCCTGATCCAGCAAGGTCATGACGGCATGAGGACCACCTGGAAATTTGAAATCCTCACCAATCGGTTCGAGTAAATACTGTTCGTACTCCTCTGGCCATCCTTCATGGGCAGCTAAAATCCAGTCAATTTCCCCTTCAGGATAACTCATTTCCATAATGAGACTTTGATGGCGGCTCGAGACGAGAATGTCCTCTTCTGATTCATCGTACCAAATCGCATTTTGATGAAACCAATCGCCATCTTCTGCTGATGGACCATCATACTCCTC
Organism: Halobacillus naozhouensis; assembly: GCF_029714185.1. Taxonomy (NCBI): domain Bacteria; kingdom Bacillati; phylum Bacillota; class Bacilli; order Caryophanales; family Bacillaceae; genus Halobacillus; species Halobacillus naozhouensis. The sequence continues at coordinate 3,264,679 of NZ_CP121671.1, forward strand.
GTAAAAATCTTCCGGTAGAATGTTTCTCATGTTCAACTGGTCGACCAACTCCCCCGTTCCCCTGTCAATTTCAACCATTTCATCTTCAATATATTGTGAGGTATCATGTGCTGTCGCCAGTAAGTTTCCATTCGGGAGTTCCACTGCATCGTGATGAATAATTCCCCATCCCTCATAATTACTGACCTCGACGACATAGGAATTAGAAACTTGGCCCATCATGTTCATTTCTACTAACTGATTATATTTATCTGTTTTTCTCGTAAGAAAAAGAAAATTGTTGTTGTCCATCCTTTTTAAAATATGACTGTTGTACAAGGTGGAATACCAGCGCACATCGGCATTGGCATCTACAGCGTACGCATACATGCTGCTAGGGATAATGAACGTCAACCCATTTTCCATCTTTCCCTTCTCGACCTTAACCAATTCCGTGTTGAGAAAGTCTTCCGGCAGCGGCTCAGTGCTGATCGTTAATTCTTTCTTTGTAATGGTACCATCCTTGCTTTCTCCTTCGAGAATTACCGTATTTTTATAATCAGGATATAACCCGAGAACCGGGATTTCATGACTCGTTTCATACCCTGAAAATGTCTTCGTTATCGTTGAGGCCTGATCTTTTCCTTTTACCGTAACCGTTATTTTAAGCGGCTCGTCTGTTTCGAATTTAACGAGAGCCGTCAAAGGAGCTATTCCATAAGGATCAGGAATAACGTATGGGTCCTGTAAATTATAATTTCTTTGTTTGTATGTAGTTTGAATCACATCTTCGATCGAGGCTTGTTCTGTGATCAGCTCTGTGTCTGCTGATACCGTTCTCGTTCCTCCCGCTACTCGTTGTTCTTCACGCATGTTAAAAAAAATCAATGCGACCCCGACTACGACGGCCACACTGAAGACTCCAATTAACCACTTCTTCATAGTGTTGTTTCTCCCCTTAACTTCCAAAACTATTTACCTATCTAGAATAACATACTAGTCTTTGTTACCCAGAGGTTGTATTTTTTTCACAAAAAAAAGAAAACCCATGTTAAACATAGATTCTCTTTCATTTACAAAGCATCCCGATATCGCTGGTAATAAGCTTCCACATTATTAAGCAGCAACAACTCCGTATACAGGTAGGTCTTCATGTTAAAGTCGTGGAAATCAATCGCCGTCAATTCCTGAATTTGTTTGATCCGATAATTTAACGTGTTCGGATGAATGAACAATTCATTGGCGGTCTGTTTGCCTTTTCCATTATTAGCTAAATAAACTTCAAGCGTCCGCAACAAGTCCGTCTGTTTTTCTGTATCCTTCTGGATCAAGGTCAATAAATCATCACTGTAATAATCTTCTGAGCTATTTTTCTCATAAAGTGTAGCTAAATAACGGTAAATCCCCAGCTTGGTGAACTCGCGCGGCATCGATTCAGGACGTGGCGTGATGAAGTTGGCAATCTCAATCACTTCAAGTGCTTCAAGAAAACTTTTCCTCATTTGATACAGAGTCGTGTACTCTTTTCCAACCCCGATTAGGAAGTTGTAAAACTCTTCTTCCCCAGCCTCAGATTTGACCTCTTCAATCAATTCCCTGGCCATGTCCCGAGTAGACAACTTGTTCCCCGACTCGCCATGAAGGACAATAATCATTTGAAATTCCGTTTTCAAATAAATAATGCTCTTCTTATTGGAGGATTGGTGGACCGTTCTCTCCAAATAATCCAACATGTAATTATGCTGGGCAGCGGTTACCGAAAAAACCACTACCGAAAAGCGTTCCGGCAAGGTCAGCTTGGCAAGAGAAGCATCGTGACGGAACTGACTCTCGCTGCCATATTCATGGTGCAACAGTTTCCACAACAACTCTTCTCTTCGCCCTTCTTTGGCGTTGGCCTTTTCATACACGTCGTAAATCAATTTTCCAAGATGCGGGGTGACCTCTTCCAGTAAAGTCAACTCCTCATTGGTCAAAAGATGATCTGATTCCTGTACCCAAATGTACCCCATCGTATGACCAATATGCTTGGCAGCCGTAACGACCCGCTGGTGAAATCCCAGTTCTTCAATCGGATGGACACGAATCGGATCTGGACTCTGTTCCAGCCGCTGAACAATCCCTTCCTTTTTAAGGCGATCGATAACGAAGATCGGGCATTTTTTGGAAAGAATAGTCTTCTGCAAGGATTGGTCGAACTCATCCATGGATGAACTGTAGGAAATCAATTCAAAATTCTTATTCTCTATGATCACGGGCTTACGCAATGTCGAACTGATCAGCTCAGTGGCTTTATGAATATCCTCTACTTGGAGGATCAATTCTTTTACTTCCATATAAACCCTAACCTTTCCAATTAGTCTATTATGACTATTGATCTCACCTAATTACACACTATTATAGCGAGTTACATTGGAAAGAGAAAGGGAAACATCTGTTTACCTGCTTCGATCACCCCTTCTATTGGAGCTCAGTTCCTCTTTATCAGTCGTTCACTCCCACTTTATCGGCCCTGAACTCCCTTTTATCAGCACTCACAAGAATGCGCACCAAAAAAAGCTCCCCCGCCATCGGGAGAGCTTTTTACAACTAGGTTCTTAGAATTTTTCTGAAATCGTCTTCGCTTGCATATGAAGCGCCAAGTAATCTGGACCGCCGGCTTTAGAATCTGTACCGGACATTTTGAATCCGCCAAATGGCTGATATCCGACAATCGCGCCTGTGCAGTTACGGTTGAAATACAAGTTACCAACGTGGAAATCGTATTTCGCTTTTTCAAGATGATCGCGGTTATCAGAAATAACTGCGCCTGTTAGGCCGTACTCGGTATTGTTGGCAATTTCAATGGCTTCGTCAAAATCTTTCGCTTTCGTGAAGCAAACGACTGGACCAAAGATTTCTTCCTGCTGCATGCGGGAGTCTGGTGCCAAGTCAGCAAAGATCGTTGGCTCAATGAAGTACCCTTTAGAGTCATCACCTTTTCCGCCAGTTACTAAGCGGCCTTCTTCTTTACCGATTTCGATATAGCTCATCACTTTGTCATACGCGCCTTGGTCGACGACAGGTCCCATGTAAACATTGTCTTCGGAAGCGTTGCCGACTGTCAGTTCTTTAGCACGCTTCGCCACCATATCAAGCAGCTCATCGTACACATCTTCATGAACGACTGCGCGTGAGCCTGAAGAACATTTTTGTCCGGAGAATCCGAAAGCAGATACGATAATCGCTTCTGCAGCTGTCTCAAGGTTAGCATTGCTATCTACAACAACCGTGTCTTTACCGCCCATTTCAGCAATCACTTGTTTTAAGTGGTTTTGACCTTCTTGAATTTCAGCGGCACGTTTGAGGATGCGTGTACCAACGTCACGTGAACCAGTGAAGGAAATAAGGGCCGTTTTCGGATGATCAACAAGGTAGTCGCCCACTTCGCCGCCGCTTCCTGGTACATAGTTCAAGACACCTTTAGGAAGACCGGCTTCTTCAAGAACCTCCACAAATTTCGCTGCAATAACCGGGCTGTTACTAGCCGGTTTCAGCACAACTGTGCTTCCTGTAACAAGCGGTGCAACCGCTGTACCCGCCATGATCGCAAAGGCCAGGTTCCAAGGTGGAATGACAACTGCTACACCTGTAGAAGTGTAAATGTAGCGGTTTTGTTCCCCTGGACGGCTTTCAACTGGCTTGCCGTCTTTTAATTCAAGCATTTGACGACCGTAGTATTCTAGGAAGTCAATGGCTTCAGCTGTATCTGCATCAGCTTCTTTCCAAGGTTTACCTACTTCATAAACAAGATAGGCAGAGAATTCGTGCTTACGGCGTCTAATGATGCTCGCTGCACGGAATAGTAGTTCAGCACGAGCACGCTCACTCCATTTTCTCCAATCTTCGAATGCTGTTGCAGCTGATTGCACGGCTTTTTCAGCAATCTCTGAATTGGCTTTAGATACCGTGCCCACCACTTGCTTCGTGTTCGCAGGGTTCGTAGAAACGATTTGTTCATCAGTACGGATTCTTTCTCCGTTTACAAGCAAATCATGCTTCTTCCCTAGTTCATCTTTTACCATCTTTAACGCCTCTTCAAAGGCTTTTTTGTTTTCCTCAATTGAAAAATCTGTGAATGGTTCATGTTTATAAGGTGTGACCATGTCAAATTCTCCTCTCCATTATTTACTAAATATTCCTTTAATCGCAAATGCGATATTTGCAGGTCTTTCAGCTAAACGCCTCATAAAGTATCCATACCAATCATCACCATAAGGCATATACACTCTGACCGTATAACCTTCCTTCAACAGATCATACTGCGTTTGGTTTCTCATTCCATACAACATTTGAAACTCAAAATGATCCTTTGAAATGCCATGCTCTTTCACTAATTCTTTAGTAAACTTAATGATCGCATCATCATGGCTGGCGATAGCTGTGTAATGGCCATTTAAAAGATTCTTCTTAATGAGTCGTTTTAAATTGGCATCAACCTCCGGCTTATCTACAAAAGCCACTTTGCCCGATTCCTTATAAGCTCCTTTAACAAGCCTTAAATAAGGGTCGTATGCATGCAGCTCCTCAACATCCTCATGGGAACGATGAAGATAGGCCTGAATGACTGTTCCCAAGTTGCGATATTTCTCTTTCAATGCTTTATAAATCTCTATAGTTGCCCCACATCGAGTGGAATCCTCCATATCAATCGTCACTGTGATATCATGACGCTCGGCCTCCTGCAGAATTCGCTCCATGTTTTCCATGACGATCTCCTTGCTAATATCAAGACCAAGTGACGTCAACTTCAGCGATACTTCTGAATTCAACTGATGATGAGCAATCGCCTGGATTGTTTCGATACATTCTTGAGAGCGCTTTCTCGATTCGGCCTCGGATTCGACAAATTCCCCAAGGTGGTCAACCGTGACTTGCAATCCATCATGGTTCAGCTGCTTAATCAATGGAATTGCCTGGGAGAACGTTTCTCCCCCTACAATCTTGTCAGCCCCAAATCTCGTTCCAAACCGCTTTGCTAAACGATCTAATACTTTGTTATTGGAAAGGTATAAGAAAAAATTCTTACTAATGGCTTCCAAGATCACCACACTCCTTCATCTGTGTCTATTTATGGACACCATGTGGATTCAAATCGATGAGATTCATAGAATTTCATCTGTTAAGAAAATTATAACGATTGTGACTTGCTTTAGACAACGTGCAGAAACCACAATCTTTCCACTATGGTTTTATGGTTATAACACAATTGATTTCTCTCCCTGTTTATCCACTGTGGATTTCACCTAAACATAAAAGCTTCCAGGAAGCGAAAATACTCGACTGTTTCTGACATAAATATTCCTTATTCTACAGCGTAAGCCATTGGCATGAAAAGGTTTAAGTAGGTATAGAGCGCTTCACAGTACAGGTGTCCCATTGGGTAAAATTGCCACTGTTTCACACAAAAAAAGGGTCACCAGCCAAGAGGTGGTGACCCATCTTTCTTTCGTGAATTAAATATTTTCCTGTTTCAATGCATCAATAATATTTTGCTTCTTAATCTTAGTACTTGAATAAAACATCGCCGAACTAACGATAATAAAAATTGCTATCGTAACATACAACATGCTCATCCAAGGTAAAGCAAACCCATATACAAAGGTGTTTCTGATGGATAAATAGATTGCAGCCATCACCGCGATACTAATAGGAAGTCCATAAAGGAGAGCCTTTAATCCATAGAAAAAACTTTCGTAATTAATCATTTTGTTAAAGCCTCTCGGGGTCATACCGACTGACTTCAACATGGCGAATTCCCGTTTTCTAAGCGAGATACTTGTAGAAATCGTATTAAAAATGTTCGCGATCGATATCGCGGAAATCAACCCGATAAACCCATACGTAAAGACAGACATAAGCAATAGCACTTGTTGGTCCTGCTGCCTGTTTTGGTAGACATTGTACACTTGCATATCAGAAGGTTTGGCTTCATCGAGCGCTTCCTGGGTTTTCATAGGATCCGAACTGTTCATGTACAAATACGTCTGGACTTCCCTTCCACCCTGCTTTTGGATGAGCTGATCAAACGTGTCCTTAGAAACAATAACACTTACCCCTCCTAATCCAGGGGAATCGACACCCATTGGTGCTTTTTTTGTTAAAGTACCTATTTCAACCGTATTTAAGAATTGCTTTTCTTGTGTTTCGTAATCCATGGTATATAATTCGATCGTTTCACCTGCTTCAGTGTTGACCGACTCTCCCTCGATAAGTTTCCCCGTATCAGGATCGCGGTAGCTCATCTGATTCAGTACGATAGCTGAAGGCTGCTTCGAGTCAAGTAGTTTTTCCACATCTGCGCCTACCCGTTCAGCATAATCGCGAAAGCTATCCTCATCGAGCCCGTAGATCGGAACATAATAAGAATACTTTCCGTTCTTAAGAGCATCTTGGCCCTGATTTTCTTTCACCCTGTCAACAGCAGCTGACTTCTCTATCCATGTATATAAGTGGGATTGTTTAACAATACTGGATTCTGTCACATTCGTCAGGTTCGTGAATGGTCTGTAGTCCTCTGCCCCATAGTTGGCATTGCCCATTACTTGGATGTCATAATTAATATCACTTTGAGAAAGCTCCAATGATTTTTTTAGATTTTCCGTGAAAAAGGAGACGGTTAAGAACAGAACAATGCTGATGATAAGCGAAATGACTGTCGCCTGGTACCTCTTTTTATTCCTTTTCAAATTTTTCAATCCAATTTCCGCTTCCATCCCGAAAATCTTCCGGACCAGCTTAGATGTTTTCACTTTCTTTTTCGATAACTTGATATCCTGCGTCTGCCGAATGGCATCAATGGCTGAAACCTTTGATGCTTTACGTGCTGGCAGGTAGGTGGAAATGAAGATCGTCACCATTGAAATCACGCAGGCAGCTATAATAGATAGCGGTGTGACCACTACTTGAAGCTGTTCGGTAATTCCGAGTGCCCCTTCAATAAAATGATTAATGGAGTAGAAGGTCACAGCCATCCCAGCCAACCCCGCAAGGATACCAATGGGGATACTAATACCTCCAATAACGACACCCTCAAAAAAGACTGAGTTTCTCTTTTGCTTTTTCGTGGCTCCCACGCTCGAAAGCATTCCCAGATGTCTCGCCCGTTCCGATACACTAATGGCAAAAGCGTTATAGATTAAAGTGACAGATCCAATGACAATAACGGCTATAATAATGGCTGCCAAAGAATACATCGTTCGATTTAAGCTGTTATTATCGGAGACTCCGTAAAGTCGAAGCAGAGAATCGTTAAAACTGACACTTTCGATCTGAAGTTGCTCGGCCAATTTCTCAGCATGTTCAAAAAGGGAACGCGTGACCTCATTCAACACAACAATGGCATTTCCGGTATTTTGTTGTGACAAAAGAGTTTGATTAACATAGGTTATCGCTGTATAACCTGGAGACCATGCAGGTTCCCATGTAGGCCGTTCGATGATACCTACAATGTTGTACGTTCTTGTCATTTCTATTTGCAGTGATTCGATGGAACCGCTCCGGTCCGTTTGCAGCGGATCCATTTGCGTTAAGGGGCCCTTTTTCCCGTCTGCATAACGTTTCCCAAGATCAAGTTTTAGGCGATCACCAATTTCATATCCTATGCCATCCTTGCCTGCCACTTCTTCCGAGATGACGATTTCATTTTCGTTCTCTGGAAGATGTCCCTCGCTCAATTCGATTGGGAACTGATTGAAGCCTTGTTCATTATAGGCTTTGACAAATAAATAAGGCTTGCTTTCACTTTCTGAATCAGGAAGAGCGGCATAGCCAAGGTTGTTTTCTAAGACCACGGTGTCGGTTGCTTCATCTTTTTTAATCGCTTCGATCTGCCCTGGATTTACATTCTCGTATTGAACATGCCATTCCCCATCTGTTGCAATCGATTGCCTTTTCATTAAATCTAAAAAAGAAACAGCCAGAGTGACCACGGCCGTAACCATGGCCACGGAGATGATGACCCCAAAGATCGTCACCAGCGTTCTTCTTTTGTTTTCTTTCAAATGTCTTACGGTCAACTTATTGACAATGTTCACGGCCTGATCACCTCGTCTTTGGCAATCTTGCCATCCTCAATGGAAATGACCCGGTCAGCTTGCAGAGCAATGCGTTCATCATGGGTGATCACAATAAGCGTTTGGTTATAGGTTTTATTAAACATCTTGAGCAGCTCCATGATTTCGCTGCTATTCTTACTATCCAGGTTACCCGTCGGCTCATCCGCAAGCATCATAGCCGGATTGCTGATCAAGGCTCGACCGATTGACACTCGCTGCTGTTGACCACCTGAAAGCTGATTCGGCAGGTGACTTAACCGATTATCAAGTCCTAATAAGCTGACAATATCCTGAAACTGTTTCTGATCCACCTTGTGATCATCCAACAGCACTGGAAGAGTAATGTTTTCTTCAACTGACAAAATCGGGATAAGGTTATAAAATTGATAAATTAAGCCAATTTGCCGCCTCCTGAAAATAGCTAGCTGTGTTTCATCCAACTGATAGATGTCTGTGTTATCGACGGAAACCTTGCCGCTCGTCGGCCGGTCAACACCACCTAACAAATGAAGCAACGTCGATTTCCCCGACCCCGACGGACCGACAATGACGACAAACTCGCCCTTTTCCACTGAAAAAGACACATCATCAAGTGCCTTAACCGCCGTTTCTCCTTTTCCGTACACTTTAGACAGATTTTCTATTTGTAAAATTCCCATTTTGTGAAACCTCCATGAATTTGATGTTAGGTTCAGTATATCTGCCTAAAATGACTTTAAAGTGACTCCTAAAGTGACAATTTAGTCACCTGCGTTTATCGGGACCAGATGTAAGCAGACCGCTTCAGATCACGCGCTTATAAAATTTGATCGCAAACTGTGTTCCTTCTTCATGGTTACTCGACACCTCAATATCGCCATTTTGACTGGTAACGATACTATAAGCCATGGCTAATCCAATACCAACGCTATCATCTTCCGCGTTCTTGCCTTTGTAAAAACGTTTAAAGATATAGGGAAGATCTTCTTTTGGGATTCCTTTACCAGTATCCTTTATGGTTAGCTCAGTAAAAAGGGTATTCTCTGAAAATGAAATATGAATCACTCCTCCCTCTTCAGTATGCTCCACACAATTTTTCAAAATGTTGAGAACCGCTTCAGCCGTCCAGTTAAAGTCCCCGAGGAAGGTCACCGTCTCCTCCCCTGTAACCGTGAGCTGCTGCTCTTTAATATCGATAGGAATTAGTACAGGTTCGACAGCTTTCTGTACCATATCGGTAACGTAAACTTTCTCCTTCTTAAATGATGCCGTGCCAGCATCTATTTTCGATAGTTTTAATAAGGAAGTGACGAGCCACTCAATCCTTTCTAATTGAACACGGATATTCTGCGTAAATTCCCCCCTCTTTGATTCGTCCAAGTCAGGATCACTTACTAAATCTGCCATCACCATCATCGAGGTAAGCGGTGTTTTTAACTGATGAGAAATATCCGAAATAGCATCCGTTAACGTTATCTTGTCGCTTTCCAGAAGAGACCTATGTTCAGAGAGCATTAACGTAACCTTATACATGTCATTTTTTAATATACTAAGCTCTCCTTCATGGTTATCACGAATATCTAAAGAATAATCGCCACTGCTGATCTGCCTTAAATAGGCGGACAGTTTTTCGATTTCCTTATAACGCCAGGTTGTAAAAAGCAAGCTGCAACTGATGAGCAGCACCGCAGTGACGATGACAAACAGGGCTGCTTGAACAGATAAAGCAGCTGCGGTTGCCCCAGCAACAATTAAACTGATCGTACATAGCGTTAGCAGCAAAAGTTGGATCTCTCTATTGCGGAACATGCTAATCACCAACCTTATATCCACGTCCACGAACGGTTTTAATAATCCTCGGTTTTTGAGGGTTATCTTCAAGTTTTTCCCGCAGTCGCTTTATGTAGACCGTCAACGTATTATCGTTCACAAAATCCCCCGCTACATCCCAAATCCGTTCAAGTAACTGGCTTCTCGTTAAAACCTGGCCAATATGATTAGCAAAAATGAGTAACAATCGATACTCCAGAGCCGTCACTAACACCTCTTCACCATTTTTATAAACCTTGCCTTCTAATGTGTTAATCCCAATATTCTTGATTTCAATCGTATTCTTCGGCTGTGATTGTACTTGCCTGTTATAACGGCGCAAAACCGACTTAATCCTGGAAAGCAACTCACGAATACGGAATGGCTTGGTGATGTAATCATCCGCCCCCATATCAAGACCCATAACCACATTGACCTCGTCATCAAATGCCGTCAGGAAAATCACAGGTTTGTCGCTCCGCTTTTTGACAAACGCACACAGATCATAGCCGCTCCCATCAGGCAGGGAGAGGTCGAATAAACAAAGGTCTATATCCTCCAGCTTTTCGTTTATTACCTGTTTGGCCGCCTCGTAATGATGACAAAGAATAGTCTCATAGCCGTCGTTTTGCAAAGAATATTCTAAACCAGAAGCGATGGTTTTATCATCTTCAACCAATAGTATTTTCATCGATTACATCCTAACATTGGTTTATTTTCTACTCTCAAGTGTGCCTCTATCATATTTTATACAAGTTCTCCGGTCAAAATAAGGTGAAAGCTAAATGAATCATATGGCTATCATAAACGGCTAGAAGCAAATGACAGTAGACTCAAGCACCTCTCGAAATTTCTACTAAACAAACAATTAAAAAAGTCTAAGGTTTAAGTTTGGTAAACTTAAACCTTAGACTTTTCTACACCATCACTTTTCTTCTCTAACCCTACATAACACTAAATAATGTAACAGCCAATATTACTCCTAATAATGGTACAATTACAGTCAGCGCACCAAACGCAGGGTAAGCATCCTTATGCGTCTCTCCAGCGATCGCCCGAATTGTCGTTACAACGTAACCACCGTGAGGCAGCGAATCAAGTGCACCTGAAGAAATAGCAGCAACCCTGTGCAGCTCTTCTGGATCCACACCTATATCTAAATAGTGGGGGGCCAGTAATGGCAGCGCAATCGCCTGTCCACCTGAGGCCGAACCAGTCATACCCGCAATGACACAAATAGCAATAGCGCTTCCGATTAATGGACTTCCCGGGATACTCGTCATGGCTTCTACCGTCTGATTAAAAGCAGGTGTGGCTTTAGCGACACCACCAAATCCGACTACTGCGGAGGTATTCGCAATAGCAATTAATGCTCCCATCGTCCCCTCAGAAACTGCCTTCCAAATATCCTTAAAGTAATTAAAGCTAATGACAATTGTGGCAATACACCCACCTAATAATGCCACAATCAATGCGGATTTACCTAATGTGTCGTGAAAAATGAAAGAAAAGGCTAGGACAACAAACAATGGAATGATACTTAAAATGGGGTTAGGCAAGTTCTCTCTCGTGAGCTCAGGGTCATCTGCTCTTACATCGAAGCTCTCTCCTTTATTAACTGCCTTTTTGATCATACGGGTTAACCACCAATACCCTATAATCATCATAAATACTGCCACGACTAAACTAACTTCCCATGCAGCATATGGGGAGGTTCCTAAAAATTCAATAGGAATCCAGTTTTGAATTTCCGGTGAACCTGCAGAGGTCATTGTAAAGGTCGTTGAACCAAAAGCAAGCGCCGCCGGAATAAACCGCCTTGGCAAGTCAGCTTCTTTAAATAAGCTCAATGCCATAGGGTAAACTGAAAAGGCCACTACAAATAAACTAACACCACCATAAGTTAAAACAGCACAGGCAATAACAATCGCTAATGCTGCATGTTTAACCCCGATTTTGTCAATAATCCATCTAGAAACACTATCTGCTGCTCCACTGTCTTCCATTAACTTCCCGAATATTGCCCCCAACAGGAACATGAGATACCACGAGGCAACAAATCCAGCAAATCCATCCATGTAATTAGTTACAAAGTTGGCTTCACCTTCACTTGCTAATTGTGGAAAAATGGGCAAGCCGCTAAAGATCGCGACAATGAACGCTGAAAATGGAGCCGCAATGAGCAAGTTCATTCCTTTCATAGTTAAAACAATCAGGAGTAAGAGTCCCCCAATGAGTCCAATCATACTTAACATATGGTTTCCCCCTCTTTTCAGGCTTTTGTATGGTTAACCTTAACGAAGCCTATCGTTATAACAATTCATTAGTTCTTTTTTGAAAAGGCTTACAATAAAAGAGGCAAAATTTCCATTGTTTATTAAATCGATTTCTAGTGTATGGTTCTATCTTTTACAGATTCCCTTGTCACCAAGTACCCATCCAATTCAATGATTTCAGGTGTATCTTTCTCACCATTTAAATCCTCCATCAGTAGGCGGATCGTATTCTCAACCATTTCCTCCACGGGCTGTTTCCACGTAGTAAGTGAGTAGGGAGACCAATTAGATACTTGTACATCATCAAAGCCTATAACAGAAATATCTTCTGGCACGTGCTTTCCAGCAGACTTAATGGCATCGATGGCCCCAAAAGCAGATATATCGTTCCCACAGAAAATACTGTCTATATTCTCATGATCTCTTAAGAGATTAGTAGCTGCCTTAAAGCCACCTTCATAGGTATAATTCCCATCCTCAATGACTAATTTAGAGATCCCGCCTTTTGCCAAGGCTTCCTGATAACCTCGTTGACGATCGATGGTTGTAGACGTGTTAAATGGACCAGAAATAAAAGCCGGATACTGGTGGCCTTTTTCTATAAGATATTTACCGATTTCCTTACCTGCTTCATAGTTTTTACATGATACAGCACTACATTTTGAATCTGGAATATATCGATTAAATAAAACAATGGGAATATCATTTCGCACAAACCGTTCCACAGCAGAAGATGTTAATATCGCATCTGTTATGATTACGGCTTCTGCGTTGTATTCTATTAACCTGCTGATTTCATCTTCCTCAATCTGGTGATTCATTGAATTGATAAAGATCAGTTGATAACCTATCTTGGTTAATTTTGAATAAAATTTCTCCAATACTTCTGGGTAGAAGGGATTTTTAATATCACGCATAACAATGCCAATAATATGGCTCTTATTTGTGATAAGCCCTCTAGCAATCGCATTGGGTTGATACCCTAGTTTATTGGCAGCCTCAATAATTGCCTTTCTTTTCTCTTCCGTAACACTCGAACTTTTACTAAACGCCCGGGAGACACTCGACTGGGATACTCCAGCCAGTCGAGCAACATCCGTAGCGGTGACTTTTCGCTTATCCATTACTTAAAACCTCCTGCCTTCTAGACAGAAAATAATAGCAATCATCTATCACCTTTTCAATCCTTAACCAGAGATTATTCTACTTTTTATAGCGTCTCACACGAAGTGAAGCTTGTTCCTTATGCCCCATAAATCCTTCAAGCTCACAGAGGCGTTCAGCATATTCTCCAATTTTCACGCTGGCTTCCGGAGTAGCTTTCTGGTAGGTAACGGTTTTAATGTATTTACCGACCCATAAGCCACCTGTGTAGTTCGCCGCTTTTTGGGTTGGTAACGTATGGTTTGTTCCAATTACTTTGTCCCCATAAGCCACGTTTGTTTCAGGTCCAAGGAAAAGCGCTCCGTAGTTCGTCATATTTTTCAGGAAGTAATCTGGATCTTCTGTTAAAATCTCAACGTGTTCATAAGCTAGCTTGTCAGCTTCAACCACAGCTTCCTCCAGGCTGTCCACTAAGATAATGGTTCCGTTGTCTTCCCAGGAAACCTTTGCCACATCAGCTGTAGGAAGAATTTTTAATTGACGTTCAATCTCACTTATTGTGTCTTCCACGATCTTCTCAGAGGTTGTGATTAAAGCTCCAGGAGAAGTTGGGCCATGTTCACCCTGGCCAAGAAGATCTGTTGCAATCATTTCCCCGTCAGCTGTTTCGTCAGCAATCACCAATGTTTCCGTTGGACCCGCTAATAAGTCAATTCCAACCTTTCCAAACAATTGACGTTTTGCTTCAGCTACGAACGCGTTACCAGGTCCGACAATCATATCAACAGGATCAATCGTTTCCGTTCCTACGGCCATGGCGGTCATCGCTTGCACTCCGCCTAAAATGTGAATCTCATCAGCACCCGCTAAATACATCGCCGTCACAGTCGCTGCTGGAATCTCACCATTGATTGGCGGTGTACATGCGATCACTCTCTTAACACCTGCCACTTTAGCCGTTAAGATACTCATGTGGGAGGAAGCAACCATCGGATAGCGGCCTCCAGGAATGTAGCAACCGACACTGTTTACAGGGATATTTTTATGACCCAGGGTAACACCAGGGATGGTTTCTACCTCAATATCTTTCATAGACTCCCTCTGTTTTTGGGCAAAAAACCGAATTTGTTCTTGCGCAAACTTAATATCCTCTTTAACTGACTCATCCACTGAATCAACCACTTCTTTAATTTGTTCATCCGTTAAACGGAAGGTTTCAGGAGACCACTTGTCGAATTTTATAGACAATTCACGGACAGCCTTGTCACCATTTGCTTCAATGTCTTTGATAATCCCACTTACTGCCTCTTGTACCTTCGTACTTGTTTCTTGTAGCTCCTGTTCACTTTTCCCTTTTTTTAAGAACTTTGCCATATTAATTCACTCCTCATCACTTTTGAATACGTATGCAAAACAAATTAAAAAATTAAATGGCTGTCCAGCCACCATCTACTTTAATAGTATCTCCTGTAATAAATTTACTTACATTTGAAGAAAGGTACAATACTGCACCAGCTACATCCTTAGGATCAGCTAGCTTCCCTAATGGAATTCTACTGTAGACGTCCTTTTCAAAAGCTTTATCTTCAAACATTTTTTCTGTAAGCTCTGTCTCTATAAACGTTGGGGCGACCGCGTTTACGTTCACATGATGTTCAGCCCATTCAACTGCGAGTGCTTTCGTTAGCTGAACCATCCCGCCTTTACTTGAACAGTAAGAGGCACGATTCCAATAGCCTACAAACGCCATTTGTGAAGCAATATTAATGATCTTTCCCTCTCCATTAGGAACCATGTATTCTGCAGCTTTTTGGCTGCAAAAAAAAGATGCTTTCAAGTTAATATCGAGCACTTGATCCCAATTCTCCTCTGTTATTTCGAGGGCAGGCTTCGTAATGTTGACCCCAGCGTTATTCACTAACACATCTAGTGAGCCCATCCTACTTACAGCTTGATCGATCATTTGACGGATTTCATCCACATTCGTTAAATCGGCTGAAATATAGGAACAATCTGGATTGTGCTGCTTCAATTCATTCACCGTTTGCAAAAGATCTGTTTCATTCCTCCCGACAATCAATACCTTTGAGCCATGTTCAGCGAAAGCTAGGGCAATACTTTTTCCAATACCCTTACTTCCTCCTGTCACCACAACTGACTTATTTTCAAGGTCTGGAAAATATTTCACTTAAAATAACTTCTCCTTTCGGGATTAACCATTATCTAAATCCTGCTTCAAGAAATGAATAAGTTCTTTCTCTCTTTCCCCATTGATTTTTTCAAAAAAAGATGAACCCCATTGATAAAAACCTTTTCCAGATTTCGTGCCTAGACTGCCTTCCTCTACTAAATGACTTATCGTTGGTAGAGAAGAATCTGCTTTACTCAGATCATTAAACAAGTAGTTTGAAATGGCAGAGAAGACGTCAAGCCCTCCCATATCAGCCGTCATAAATGGACCTGTCTTAGGCAACCTTCTTCCAATGCTATAAGTGACTGCAGCATCAATATCTTCTGTCGAGGCAATTCCCTCTTCCAATAAATGTTGCGCCTCGCGAAAAAGCGCGTATTGTAGGCGATTACCTACAAAACCTGGAACATCTTTATTCACTTTGATTGGCTTTTTATTCATTTGAACCATTAGTTTCATAGAACGACCTATGGTACTTTCATTGGTTTTTTCACCGGGGACGACCTCCACGAGCGGTATGAGGTGAGCAGGATTCCAAAAGTGTGTAGCAATGAATCGCTCTGGATTAAACATGTCAGAAGCAATGTCTGTCGGACTAAGTCCCGACGTATTGCTCGCAAGAACGACCTGAGGATTACACAGATTGTCGACCTCGTTGAATAATTCCTTTTTTAACTCGATATTCTCTGGAATGGCTTCAATAACAAAGGTTGCATCCTCCACCACTTGCTTAATAGACGTGGTAGTAATTATTCGATTCCTCAAATTCTCCAACTCATCACTATCGAACATATTATGTCTTAAAAGGGCATCTGCTTTAGCCATCATGCTTCTCCAGGCCTGACTTAACACAGCGTCATTCAGCCCATGCAGCTTTACGTCAAAACCAGTCCAAGCTGCGTTTAAAGCAATGGAGTGCCCCATTGTTCCACAACCGATCACCGCAATTCTTTCCATTTCCACCCTCCTTTGAATACGTATGCAAAGTATATGTTAAGTGATGATTTGGATTTTGTAAACGCTTTATACACAATTTTTTTAATATTAAATTAAAGAGAGCCTGCCCCAAAGTAAGGTACACCCTTTGAGGACAGGCCTTCAGCTTATTTAAAAAATCCCTGCTTACACCCAGCGAGTAGTAAGAACCTTCTTACGTGTATAGAATTCAATCCCATCTTTTCCGTTGGCGTGAAGGTCCCCATAGAAGGAATCCTTCCAGCCAGAGAATGGGAAGAAAGCCATCGGAGCTGGGACACCTATGTTCACACCTAACATCCCTGCATCAATGGTTTCACGAAATTGACGTACACTGCCTCCATCATTTGTGAACAGACATGCACCGTTGGCAAAGCGAGATTGATTAGTTAGTTCAACCGCATCGTCAAGGTCATTTACGCGTGCTATGGATAGCACCGGAGCGAAGATTTCATCCTTCCAGATTTTCATTTCTGTGGTTACATTGTCAAAAATGGTAGGCCCTACAAAATAACCTTCTCGTTGTGCGTCTTCATCATTACGGCCGTCACGAACAAGTTTAGCCCCCTCTTTTTCCCCAGTTTCAATATATTGAAGAGTTCTTTCTTTATGATTATCACGGATAACCGGGCCAAGAAACACACCTTCATCCAATCCGTTTCCAATCTTCACATCATTAGTTTTTTGTGTAAGTGATTCAATAAATTCATCGGCAACGGAGTCTTCCACGGCTACAACAGAAGCTGCCATACACCGTTCTCCAGCAGAACCGAATGCGGCGTTAAGAATTTGAGTTGTCGCATTGTCGATGTTCGCATCTTTTAGCACAATTGAGTGGTTTTTAGCTCCGGCAAGCGCTTGAACACGTTTCAGATTGTCTGTACCGCGCTTGTATACGTATTCAGCTACAGGTTGAGAACCCACGAATGAAATAGCTGCTACATCTTTATGGTCTAATAACCCGTTCACCACATCGTGTGCACCATGTACGATATTGAATACGCCTTTTGGCAAGCCAGCTTTTTCAAGTAATTCTCCCAAACGATTGGCCAATAATGGTGTGCGCTCAGATGGTTTTAGGACGAACGTATTCCCTGTAACAATGGCCATTGGGAACATCCAAGCAGGCACCATCATCGGAAAGTTAAATGGAGTGATTCCGCCCACAACCCCGATTGGGTAGCGATACACACCAGACTCAAGGCCAGCTGCAATCGATGGCAACTGTTCACCCATCATAAGGCTCGGGGCCCCCGCGGCAAATTCAACGTTTTCAATTCCACGTTGTACTTCTCCTTGTGCTTCCTTGAAACTTTTCCCATTTTCAATCGTTATGATTTCTGCCAGCTCATCCCAATGTTCAACAAGTAATTGTTGAAACTTAAACATTATGCGAGCACGTTTAGGCACCGGGACCTCTTTCCAACTTTTAAATGCTTCGTCCGCTAATTTTACTGCATCATCCACATCTTCATCGCTTGAAATCGGAACTTCTGCAATCACTTCTCCTGTTGCCGGATTATATAATGATTCTGTTTGATCTGTCTTTGCGTCTACCCATTCCCCGTCAATATAATTTTGAAGTATTTTAACCTTTATCTTACTCATTTATAAAACCTCCTGATTATTAGTTTACGATTTTAAAATTTTACAATTTTTTCTTAAAAAATAAAATACAAGACTACCGCTACAAACAATACAGCGACGGGTACAACGACACTTAACTTAAAGATAGGTGCATAGGCTCTTTTATGCGTTTCTCCACAAATGGCACGAATTGTTGTCACGACATAGCCGTTATGGGGAAGTGAATCGATTCCACCAGAAGCCAACGCAGAGATCCTGTGCATAGCCCCTGGATCTACTCCCTGACTAAGATAAATAGGTGCTAGAATCGGCAGGGCAATGCCCAACCCTCCTGAGGCGGACCCTGTGATGCCACAAACAACCGTTACCCCAATAGCTAACCCTAGCAAAGGTGGGCCGGGCATCCCTACTACGGCATCGACAACACTATTAAATGCCGATACTTGTGCTGCCACACTACCAAAACCTACTACAGCACATGTGTTAGCAAGCGCAACTAGTGAATTTTGAGTGCCTGTTCCAAGAGCTTCCCAAAACCGTTTAAGGTATTTATTCATTAAAATACAGGCTAAGAATATCCCTGTTGTCAATGCAATTAACAAGGAAGATGTGGGATCGATAAATATAGAGAGTGTATTTAACAAGGCAATGACACTCACAAGGGGCAAAAACGCTAGAATTACATTAGGTAAATCCTTTGTTGTTTCCAGCACCTGTTCTTCTTTAACAGCTAGGCTTGATGCTAATTCATTTTCTGCTGGCAAAGATCCAGAGAAAGTTTCTCCTCTTTCCACCGCATTTTTCACCATTCTTCCAAGCCAAACACCCCCGGAAACCATAATGAGAAGTGCACTCAGCACCCCAATAAATCCACCAGCTGTAGGTGTTGTCCCAAAGAATTCGGTTGGGATGATATTTTGAATTTCAGGAGAGCCTGGGGCAGTCATGGTAAAAGAGATCGACCCAAATACCAGGGCAGCAGGTATAAATCTGTGTGGTAAATTCGCTGCCCGAAACAAGGAAAGAGCTATCGGGTAGACAGCGAAACCAACTACAAATAAACTAACTCCACCATAGGTCATAATAGCTGCCGCCGCTACAACTGCAAATACGGCACGCTTCGCCCCCAATGTACGCTTGATCCAGTTGGCAATACTTTCAGCTGACTTTGTTTCCTGCATTAGTTTTCCAAAAATCGCACCAAGTAAAAATACTAGGAACCATGAAGCAAAATAATCAGTAAAACCGGTCATATAATTATCCATTAGCGCAGTTCCTAGGTTCAAACCACCCGTCACAGCCACTACAATTGAACTTAAGATTGCTGCAATAATAATGTTTATACCTTTCATCGTAAGGTAGACCAGTAATACTAACGATGCAATTAATCCAAGCATTCCGATGAGATCCATGAATCTATCACCTGCCCCTTATCTCACATTCTCTGTGGCGAACTCGTACGCATAACAAATATGGTAGAGATCTTCAATTTCCATTTGTGTAGGGACTCTTGGATTGTTCGCTGGACTCCCGCTTGCTAATGCATCTCCAGCCATCTTACTGGTAACGCTCTCAAACTCTTGTCTATCAATACCCCACCCACTAAGATTAGGAATATTTAAGTCTAAACAAAGCTTTTTAACCGAGGATACAGCTAGATCCGCCGCCTCTTCATTTGAAAAGTTTTGCGCATCTGCTGAAAAAATCTTTCCTAAATCAGCCAATCGACCAATGGAAGCTTCCTTGCTAAATTCTAATACAGCCGGCAACAACATTGCGTTAGAATAACCGTGTGGAACATGAAAAAGGGCCCCAATTGGTCGAGACATTCCATGGACTAAACATACGGAAGAATTTGAAAAAGCCATACCTGCCTGCAGGGATCCTAAGGACATCGCTTCTCTTGCATCAATATTTTCACCATCTTTATAGGCCATCCTAATATTCTCAACAATTAATTTCATTGCAGAAAGCGCTATCATATCTGTCATTGGATGAGACTGTTTAGATAAGTAACCTTCGATGGCGTGACTTAAAGCATCAATTCCTGTCGCTGACGTGACATGTGTAGGAGATGATAGTGACAGTAATGGGTCAACAATAGCCACAACGGGCATAAATGATGGCTGTTTAATCATCATTTTCACATCATTTGTTGTGTTCGTAATAATCGTTGCATCTGTGGCTTCAGAACCCGTGCCTGCTGTGGTAGGGATCGCAATATGCGGAATTGGCTTATTTTCCGCTATTTTAGTCCCCCCCATATAATCTCCTATATAGCCACCATTTGTCGCTAAAACGGCAACTGCTTTTGCTGTATCAATACAGCTACCGCCACCAAGAGAAATTACGATATCACAGTTTCCCTTACTAAATAAATCTAACGCTTCTGTGACATACGTATCGGTAGGTTCAGATTCAACCCCTAGATAAACCGTACTTTCAACATATTCATTTGATAGATAGTTACGGCAATCGTTTACATTTCCAAGTCTATCCATCACCTTATCACTAATAATAAGGGCCTTTCTTCCTTTTGCTGCCACTTCTACTCCCACTTTTTCAAAAGCGTGACGACCATAAATAATCGTCTGCGGCATGTGCAAAACAGCATGCTTTTCCATTATAAGTTACTTCCCCCTTTCTAGGCTTTCACTTATATACATGCAAAAGGCATGCCAACTTTCAAACCGGATAGGTCGGTCTTTCCATATTACGAATTGTAGATGAAACGCTACAGTTCGTTCATTTGTTGTAGTCCTTCTCCTACACCCTCAATCGGATAACCGATATTTCTTGATCTTTTGATATAATGTGGTTCGGTGGATGCCCAGTTCATCTGCAGCCTTTGACTTATTCCCCTTTGTATCCTTTAATACCCTTTGAATGAGTTCTTTTTCTTTCTCATGTTCTAGTGTTTTCACATCACTAATAATCATCATCTTTCCATTTGACTGCTCGTTTCCCTCTTTATTAATTACAGACGCAGGTAAATCGAACCTATCAATGGTATCTCCATCGACCATGACGACAAGTTTTTCAATGGTGTTCACTAACTCCCTTATATTCCCAGGCCACCCATAATGAAGACATGCGGCCACTGCTTCTGAAGTCATTGTTTTTACTGCCACTTGATACTTATTGCAAATCACATATAGATAATGGGAAATCATTTGGGGGATATCTTCTGTCCGCTGACGAAGCGGTGCAACTGGCAATTCGATAACATTTAGTCGATAGAAAAGATCTTCTCGAAACTCTCCCGCTTCCACCATCTTTTCTAAATTACGGTTTGTCGCAGTAATTATTCTTGTATCCATTTGAACCTTCCGGAGACCTCCGACAGGTTCAAATTCCTTATCCTGCAAAACCCGCAATAACTTGGTCTGCATCATTAGGGGCATCTCGCCAATCTCATCCAGGAACAATGTCCCGTTTTGAGCTAAGTCAAATTTACCTGGCTTACCACCCTTTCTAGCCCCGGTAAAGGCTCCTTCTTCATATCCGAACAATTCGGATTCAAATAAATGTTCAGGAATACCCCCGCAGTTCACACTAATAAACGGCCCCTCCGAGAAAGGACTTAAGTGATGGATGCCTTTAGCATACATTTCTTTACCCGTGCCGCTTTCACCTGTAATTAAAACGGTGACCGTGGTTTTAGCAACTTTTCTGGCCATACGTTTTGTATTTGAAGTACTTGGACTAACCCCAATGATTTGATCCAGTGTAACTTTGTTATTTTGTTTGCCTCTAGTAGGAAGAGTAGTCTGTTCAGCTGTATGTTGAATCATATTTTCTTGAAATCTCTCATAAATTCGATATAACTCCGTTACCCCTTCGAAAATGAGCATGCCGATCGCTCCGACCACTCGATCATTTTTCCAGATAGGGATACGATGAACAATCATAGCCTGCCCTTGTATATACTGTACAGCCCCTCGTTCAGGTATGCCTGTTTTTACTGTATTATGCAAATTCGTGTTGTCGATGACCTGCTGCACATGCCTGCCAATCGCTCCTTTTTGGTCAATACCCGTAAAACGGCTGTATGCTTCATTAAACTCCCTTATAACGCCACCTCCATCCACCACCACAACACCTTCATAAGCACTCTCCAAAATAACATTTAAAGTTTCGGCGGAGTGTTCCGATTGATGAATTTCTTTAGCATGCCAGGAAAGCCCTTTCAAAATTTCAGTTCCGGAAACCATTCCGACTAACCTATTCTGATCATCAACGACAGTGAAATAGTTAAAGGGCAAGGTGTACATATCTAATAGAGAGTCATCTGAACGAACGATAGCAAAATTCTTTTTCGAGATAGTGGTTATGACAGATTTCTCTCCTTCTCCACGCAATAAACTTGTTAACATCGCCTTTTCCGTAACCACACCAACCGGTTTCATTCCCTCACTCAGAACTGGGATATAATCTACATCTAAATGATCCAATAGATGTGCTGCTTCCCTTATCGTTTGATCTATTTCAATATAGGAATGGTTCTGCACCATCCATCTTTTAATCTTAAACATCTCTTCTTTTTGTACCGTTCTCTCTGAGCTTCGGATGAACTCCTGGGTCATCTTATTCCCCCCTGAAATATGCTAGAAATCATGACTTTTTCAAAAGTGATTAAATTATCTGATTAGTATCTATTCTACTTCAAGACATCTATTCGATAAAAATGAAAAACTTACTATTCGACCTTTTAATTTGCAAACCTATTAACTAGGGATCATATTCACCGCTGCTAAAGAATAGATTAAACCAGGAGGTGGATAGCTTGGATAATGACAAAAAGTTAGCATTAGAGTTGACCAGGAGCTTTATTCAAAACAGTAACGTACAACCTATCTCTGTAAAGGGCGAGATCGAATATCTATTTGATAATACGATCTACCCTTTCTCTACTATAGTAGATCATTTCCTCACGAATATTGAGGACATTAATGAATGGGAATAGCAGAATAAGAGAAATGACTCTTATTCTGCTATTCCCTCTAGTACAGAAAAACTGGCCCCGGAGTACCCGGAACCAGCTTTAAATAGTCATCAGTTTAGATTATAGCAATGCCTGTCTATAGGTCTCTATTAGCTAAGAACTTAGCGCAAGATGCTTCTGTTGAACTTCCTCGTCAAACGTATCCGCAGCCCCTTCAAATACGACCCTGCCTTTATTTAAAATATAGACATGATCAGCGATTTTCTTAGCCATCGCCAAATTTTGCTCCACGAGCAGCATCGTGATCCCCTCGTCCTTGAGCCGCTTAATAATGTCACTAACTTCCCCGACCATTAGCGGTGACAGCCCTTCCGATGGTTCATCAAGCAGGAGTAAACTCGGATTGGTCAAAATCGCTCGGCCGATCGCAAGCATTTGCTGTTCTCCCCCGCTGAGGTTGCCTCCCATCGAATGCTGACGTTCTTTAATTCGCGGAAACAGATCAAACACTTTTTCCAGTGTCCAGCCGTTTTTTATATTAGTCTGTGTGGTCAACAAGTTTTCTTTTACAGTAAGATTTGGAAAAATTCTTCTGCCTTGTGGGACTAACCCGACACCAAGTTTTGAAATGTTATAACTTTGTTCTGAAATTAAGTTATGGCCATTTACTTCAACAACCCCTTCTCTCCTGGCCACCATCCCCATGATCGAATGGATGGTTGTTGTTTTCCCCATGCCATTTCTCCCTAAAATGGCCGCTACTTTTCCTTCTTCAACCTTTAAAGAAAGGCCATGTAGGATATGGCTTTCCCCATAATAAGCATGAAGGTCTTGAACGTGAAGCATCAGACTATCTCCTCACTTCCCATGTAAATTTCGTTTACCTGTGGATGATCACGTACGATCTCTGGGCTGTCATCAATCAGCACGTGCCCGTCGTGCAGGACAATCATTCGTTCAGCCAGGCCAAATATGATATCTAAATCGTGTTCGATGATCATTAAGGTTAATTCTTCGGGTAGTTTTGTTAATAAATTGACGATATAGTCCGTTTCCGACTGGGACATACCTGCTGTTGGTTCATCTAATAGAAGGATGGAAGGGTCTGTGGCGATACCTAGCATGATTTCAATTTGCCTCTGTTCCCCGTAAGAGAGATTTTTCACATTAACATGGCGCCGCTTATAGAGCCCCCAGGTATCAAGCAGCTCTTCCGCCTCGCTGTAAAGTTTCGCATAATATTTTTCTTTACGGATTCTAAACCACGTATATTTTAATCCGTGTTTTCGCTGCAGGACTAGTAACAGGTTGTCTAGAATGGATAGCTCATCAAGTAAATTGTTCTTTTGAAATGTCCTCACTATCCCCCGTCGTGCCCGTCTATAGTTCGGTTCCTTTGTAATATTGCTTCCATTAAAGTAGATGGTGCCTTTTGACGGACTCAAATCTCCAGTCAGCAAGTTGAAGAACGTAGTTTTACCTGCCCCATTCGGTCCGATAACGCCAATCCGTTCTCCCTGATTGACGTTAAACGACACCTCTTTTAAAATTTCAAGACCGCCGAAGCTCTTATTGACCGCGTCTACCTTTAGTATGGTCACCTGATTCCTCCTCTCTAGGAAGCTCGTTCCTTATTGATTTTGGCTGCCTCTGGGTGGATATGTTGTTTTTGAAAGCGGCTAACAATATCTTGCCAAATCCCGTAAATGCCAGAAGGGAAAAAGATAACGAACAGAATAAATATGGAACCAAGAATCAACATCCACATATCTGTATAGGTCGCAATAACAGTCTCAAGGATGACGATCATCGCTGCCCCTAAGACAGGCCCGATCATCGTTCCAGATCCACCGATTAATACCATAATCAGTACCGTTCCTGACATCGTCCAGTACACATCGCTTGGAGCGATAAAGCCATTAAAATAGGTATAGAGAGAACCCGACACCCCGCCTAGAGCACCGGAAATCACAAAGGCCGCATATTTATAAAGATACGTGTTGTACCCCATCGACTTCAATCTCTTCTCATTTTCTCTAATCCCTACTAATACTTTTCCAAAAGGCGATCCGACAACAATTCGAAGCCCGGCATAAAGCATCATAAACAGGGCGGCAATAACATAAAACAGCCAGACGATGTTGGGAATCTCCCAGCCGAACAAGACCGGGCTTGGAATTCCTGATAAACCGTTAGAGCCTCCCGTCCATCCCGTTGATTGATAGACAAACGAATACACCATTTGTGAAAAGGCCAGGGTAAGCATGAGAAAGTAAAAACCATTTACCTTCATACAAAACAAGCCGATGATTCCAGCAAGAACAATCGAACAAAGGACCGCCCCAAACAAGGTGATCAGCATATTAGCGGATATATGTTGTGCTATAATCCCCGCCGAGTAAGCTCCTGTTCCAAAAAAAGCCGCATGTCCTAATGACACCATTCCTGTATATCCAACAAGCACGTTTAAACTTAGGGCAAAAATTGCTAAAATAAGTATTTCAGTCAGCAAGGTGATATGAAACGAAGATATAAAAAACGGAGCAGCAGCGAACAATAGAAGAACGACCGCACTTTGAAGATAGACGTTTTTCATCCTTCCACCACCTGCTTTCCTAACAAGCCATTCGGACGCCACACTAGGATCATGGCCATAAGTCCAAAGATGAGAAACATGCTTAACTCAGGAAATAGATAACGACCAAAAGTTTCCAACAGGCCAACAAGCACACTGGCCGTGAAGGTCCCTGCGATCGATCCTAGTCCGCCAATCACCAGCACGATCAGAGCGAGAATCAGTGTCTGAAACTCCATATCCGGATAGAGCCCTAATATAGGAGAAGCGACGACTCCACCGAAACCAGCCAAAATACCTCCAAGCACAAAAATGGCCGTAAATACAAAATTAATATTAATTCCGAGAGCCCCTATCATTTCACGGTCACTTAACCCAGCCCTGATAATGGCTCCCCATCTTGTTTTGTTCTGGAGCCACCAGAGCCCAGCGGCAACTACCACGCCCACACCGATGATCACCAGTCGATAAAGGGGAAATGTCTGGCCGGCGAGTGAAACAGATCCAGACAATAGATCTGGAACACGTATAGAAAGCACATTCGACCCCCAAATCAATTTTGTCAGATCGTGAAAAACGTAGGCTAATCCAAACGTTAATAACACTTGAGATAAGTGTCCTAGTCGATACGTCACTCGCAACAGTGTGCGCTCAATAATAAGCGCGATCACTGCAACGACAAGAGGGGCCACAACAAGAGCTGTCCAGAAACTTTGGGTAAAAGTTGTGGTTATCGAATAAGCGACATAGGATCCTATCATATATAAAGAACCGTGCGCCAAATTGAGAACCCCTAATATACCAAAGACAAGGGCAAGTCCACATGTAAGGACAAACAGTAACATCCCATAGGACAATCCATTGATGAATTGAGCAATGATCACCTCGATCTCGTCCACCTCCACGTTACTTTGTTGTTATTTTCCAGGGTCTTGTACATTCTCAATCTTCTCAACCACTTTATTTTCCGTGCGTCCCTCTTCCATAACCGTCTCAAGGACATACATGTTCTGAATGACATGATGTGTTTCCTGGTCAAAAGCAAAAGGTCCGCGGGGGCTGTCAAATTCAACAGCAGACATAGCCTCAATGACTTTATCCGGGTCTGAAACATCACCATCTAAGGATTCAATTGTTTCTACCAGAATACGGGCAGCATCATAGCCTTCTAAAGATTCAACGGTCGGGCGACGATCGTAAGCTGCTTCATAAGCTTCAACAAATTTCTGGTTTTGCTCATTTTCTAAATTGTAATCCCAGAAACTTGCAGCATAGATGCCCTCAGCCGCACTTCCAATGGATTCTCTTAAGTCTTCAGATACTAGCCAGCCAGAACCAAGCAAATCAATTTCCTCTTTCAACCCATATTCCTCGAACTGCTGAACAAAACGAACAGCATCGCTTCCAGCGAAGAAGGCATACACTCCATCAGCTTCCGAATCACTTATCGTTGTCAAATAGGAAGCATAATCATTATTTCCAAGCGGTGGATAAACTTCCCCGACAATTTCCCCGCCTGCCGCTTCATAAGCTTCCATAAAGGCTGAGGATACTTCTTTTCCAAAAGCGTAATCTGCAGCGGCCACATAAATTTGATCTCCTACATTATCGTAAGCCCACTGACCCATAGAGTTACCAATTTGCCAGGAGGAGAATGAAGACCTCCATATATAGTCGCTTCTTTCACCTCTCGTCAGATCATTTCCGCCGGCATGTGAAGCCAGGTATGGCAGTTGATTAGAATCCACTTCATCACGAATCGCATAAGCCACCGCTGTACTCACAGCACCCGTTAAAATATCGACGTTATCCTGATCCATTAACTTCCTCGTGCGTCGCAATGCTTCCTGAGGATCAGCTGCCGTATCCTCTTCGATCAATTCAATCTTTTCTCCAGCCGCTTCCCAGCCGACACTTTCAAAATACAACTTCATCCCAGCAGATAAGTCTTTTCCAAGGGAAGCATAGACTCCTGAAAAAGGTAAGATGGCCCCAATTTTGATCGTGTCATCTGAGTCACTGGATGCCTCTCCATCAGCAGAATCTCCAGACTGGTTCATCGCACTATTTCCGCAAGCGGACAACAACATCAGTAAGGCTGCCCTACAAAGTAATTGACATACCGATTTCCTCATGTTTCTCCCCCTTATCATTTTTCAGACTGAAAAAGAACCAGAAAACGCTTTCAAAATAGTCGTAATTTCCTCCTCCCCAAATGTTACTTATATCGTATAGTAATCTACAGAAAATTACAACATTATTTTTTCTTTCGTTAAAAAAACATTATAAATTAAAAAGCTAAAAACCTTATAAACTGATGTTAATTTAATTTTATATTGTTTTTACAGCATGTTAATTTATACTTTCGTTAAAGTAACGTAATTAAAAGAGAAGAAAAAATCCAAAAAGTTGATCGCCCTCATTTGACGATAAGCATTTGTTTCATGTAACCTAAGTATATAATTTAGTTACCACCTTGGTGGTAACCTTAAAATAATACAATTACCTTAAAAAAGTGGTATGCTTCATTTAAACTGAGAGTAACCAATCATCATGCCTACAGGTAATAGACTACTTAGCAGAAGAGGCTATTGAAAAAATGTTTATTGAGGGAGGAACACTCATGAAAGAACCAACTGTTGTCGTTGTCGGAAGCTTAAATATGGACATTGTCATTGAGGCTGACCGTGCCCCATTAGAAGGCGAAACAATCATGGGAAACCAGTCAAACTTCATCCCTGGTGGAAAAGGAGCGAACCAGGCTGTAGCCTTATCCAGGCTTGGTGCAGAAACGACAATGCTTGGCACGATCGGAAACGACCCTTTTGGTACGAGTTTGCTGCAATCCTTAGAAAAGAACGGGGTCGACACGGGGAAAATAAAGAAAGTGGATGATGCACCAACAGGCATTGCCTCCATTTTATTAGCTGAAGGAGACAATCGTATTGTTGTTGTGCCCGGCGCCAACAATGCTTGTCTCAGTGAAGATATTGATGAACAGGTCCTAAAGCAGGCTGATCTCGTCCTTCTTCAACTGGAGATTCCTTTGCCCACTGTCATTGCAGCAGCACGATTAGCAAAAAAGCATGGGAAGATGGTTGTGTTAAACCCTGCTCCTGCTCAGAGCTTACCCCAGGAATTATTGCAGAACGTAGATTACATTACCCCAAATCAATCGGAGCTTGGAGTCTTATCAGATATGGTTCCGGATGCTTTTGACTTATCGAAGGCCATGAGGAACTTACAGAAACTTGGCGTGAAACACGTGATTACGACGTTAGGGGAAAAAGGGTCTGCCTATATGAGTGACGATTCAAATATCCAAACGATCGCTGGATATGAGGTACCGGTGGTGGACACGACAGGGGCTGGGGACGCTTTTAATGCCGGTCTTAGCTACGCTCTTGGAATGAACATGTCGCTTGATGATGCCGTTCGTTACGCCAGTAAGGTCTCTGCCCTGGCCGTCACCAAGTTTGGAGCTCAAGGTGGAATGCCTGATAAGCAGGAAATACTAGCATTTAAGAACCCCTCTTCGGAGTCTTAACATCAACACGAAAAAATCGTAATGGAATTTTTACATAAGGGAAAGCTGGCAACATGGAACACATTATATTAGATGTCGATACGGGGATTGATGATGCGTTGGCGATTGCGTACGCGGTCCACTCCCCCGAATTGAATGTGTTAGGAATCACGACTGGTTTTGGAAATGTTTCACAAAAAGAGGCTACCCGCAACACACTGCAAGTCCTTGACGTGCTGGATGCCGATCAAAACATCCCTGTCATTCCGGGGGCAACTACACCAATATCGGGCCGGCATATCAAAGAAAAGTCAACCCGCATCCATGGAGAGGATGGTCTTGGAAATAGCGGCCTTCCCTTCTCCAAACGCACACCCCATCCCTATGAAGCGGCTGACTTCATCATTGAAAAAATGGAGGAATATCCGGGCCAGATTACAGTAATAGCTGTCGGCCCTCAGACGAATATGGCATTGGCTATTCAGAAAAAACCGGAGATTGTACATCTGGCGAAGCGCGTCGTGATCATGGGAGGGGCCGTCACTGTACCCGGGAATGTGACCCCGTATGCTGAAGCAAATATTTACGCAGATCCGGATGCCGCTTCTATTGTCTTCGAGTCATGCATGCCTGTAACACTCGTAGGGCTCGACGTCACGATGCAAACCTTATTACGTGTTGAGGACGTTCAAAAATGGACGGCAGTCAACTCCGATTACAGTGACTTTTTACAAACAATTTGTCATTACTATATCAACGCGTATCACCAGTTCGACCCTGCGTTAGGCGGTTGTGCCCTGCATGATCCTCTCGCCGTGGGAGTCGTGATTGACCCCTCTTTTGTAAAAATGACTCCGATGCATGTAGGAGTGAATATAGAACGAGGAGATTCATTAGGAAATACGCATGAGGTCTCCAAGAATAATAAAAATGTCGAAGTTTGCCTCGACATTGATGTGGACCGTTTCGTTTCGCATTTTTTAAACCGAATAGTATAAAGCCCGTTAAATGGACGGGCTTTTACGGTCAGTAAAAATAAACTTGATTTCTAAATAATGAAGCCGCATTTTTCTATTGAAAAATGCGGCTTCTTCATTCAATATTTAGATTCGTAATTCTCAACAATATCCTCTGAACCGTCTTTTTTTACAAATTTCACTTCAACTTCCTCAATATCTTGTTGTTTGGAAGTGACTATGTACCAAAACTTTTTTTCATTCTCTATAGTAATAAACTTAGCTGTGTTGTTGTTTACATACACTTTTGAAATATCATTGTTGCAAATCAATCCAGAAAAAATATGTCCATTGGTTGATGTCCAATTAACAGGTGTACCACAGTTTAAACCATGTCCCTCTTGATGACTCCACTTATTCTCAATTTTTTCAAAGTAGGAAATCCAAATTTTATCTTCTTGCCTATAAATAGCTACAGCGTCATCTCTATTCACCACATCCAACTCTTGATGAATTAGACTATGTGGACTCCCTTGTTCCTTCATTGTTTCGTTAAAGTGTTGCTCAAAAGATTCTTCTCTTGTACATCCCGTTAGTAATACTAGAACCAAACAAATCGTGCCAAATGATGCTACCCTTCCCATATGTATCTCCTATTCTTTGGTTGGATAAAGGACCCTGAGCTGATCTTTAATAAATGAGTACAACCTTTTATATTAATTCACGCTACTTTTTCTGGGGTAAGCATGTGCCAACCCCTTAATTAGATGTTAAGGTAATAAACTCTTGAGCATCTTTCATGCATAATTTCATGCCCTTTTCCCAAAAGCCCTCTTGCATGATATCTTCTCCTAAATGCTTCATCACTAAATCTTCTGTAGACATACTTCCTGAATCATGAAGTATATTTAAGTAATTTTCTTCAAAATCTCTCCCATTTTCTTTTGCCTTTGCGTAAATACTTAGAGAAAATAAGTACCCGAATGTATAGGGAAAGTTATAGAATGGGGAATGGGTAATATAAAAATGAGGTGTCCAGACCCACGAATGGATAGAGACATGATCAAGAGAACCTTCATACGCATCGTCTATTGCCTCTTGCATGAGTTCATTTAAACGTGTTGAGGAAACAAAACCCTTTTTTCGATTTTCGTAGAAATTCTGTTCAAACAAAAACCTAGAATGAATATTCATGAAGTTCAACACACTACGCTTTAACTTTTCATCAAGTAAGAACACTTTTTCTTTGTTAGTTTTCGCATTTTCAATTGCTGCATCTAGCACGACCAATTCAAAAAATGTTGAAGCTGTTTCAGCCATACTCATTGGATAATATTTATTCATTGCATGTACAGACTTCATAGCATGGTTATGAAATGCATGACCTAATTCATGTGCTAAAGTTAATACATTTGTAATTCTACCGCCATATGTCATGCAAATTCTTGATTCACCCGAATGCGGAAACCCTGCACAAAACGCCACATTTGATTTGTTCGGGCGATCCTCTGTGTCTACCCACCCCTTATCAAATGCATGGTGCGCAAAACTTTCTAATTCCGTTCCAAATTGACTAAGGTTCTCTAAAATAAAATTAACAGCATCGTCGTAACTAATATATCGATTACTATTTGTCATGGTGGCCCAAAAGTTATGCGATTGCATATCTTGATCGCCAAACATTTTTGCCTTTTGGTTTAGATAATCAGCAAAAGGTTGTTTATACTTACGGACCGTTGTCCACATAGCATTCAGCGTTTCCTCTTTCATACGATTGTCAATAAGAGGTTTTTCAATAACATACTCTATTCCTTTACGTTTGTACGTTTGTAATCGGAAACCTGCAATATGATTAAGAATCAGTGCAAATAATTCTTCTTTTTCTTCCCATATATCTTCTAAAGCCTTGTGCGCCTCTTTACGAACCTCTTCATTGGGATGTGAACGGAGATTTATCGCTTGAGCAACTGTTAATTCACTCTTTTCTCCATCGATATGGACAGGAACACTTATACTACTTACAAGCGAATTATAAAATTGCCCCCAACCATGGTAACCATCAACCATCAAAGAAGAAATGCTGCTTTCTTCTTTATCAGAGAGCTGCATGTCTACATTTTCGCGCCATTCGTTTAAGATAAATTTAAAACGCTTTAGTTCATCTGTATTTAACAGACATTGCCAAACAGCGTCATCTGTTTTTGCAAGGACCTTTTGTACTTTTTGCATAGAAGAAAAAAAATGTGCTTTAATAGTAGATACTTTTTCCTTAAGAACTGCTGCTTTTTTGTCCTTAGTGTCTTGTGCGATCAAACATGTTATGAATGAACTAGCATCGGAAAGCTCCATACGCACTTTATTGGCGGTGTCAATGACACTTGCCACATCAATTACGTCTCCTATATCTTCTGGTGTGCGAAAGGTATCTACCTTTTTCATAAAATCACTAACTTCTTTTTCTAAGTAATCTAATCGCTCATTCAGTTGTGTCGATTTGCTGCCTCCAGGGAAAAATACATCTAAGTCCCATGACTCTGCATACTTTGTGTTTTCCAAGCTACTTCCCACCATTTCGCAGTAAACTTAAAACAAAAATCTCCAACGTTTCATAATACGTTAGAAACTTTACCACCAACAAATCACTAAATATCTTAGCCGTTTCAGGAGTTTATTTCAAAAAAGTTTTTTCCTTTTTAGGCTGGTTATATAAATCTATTCTTTCTTTAACGCTTTCTCCTTTACTCATGTCCCACCAACCAACAATCATATAAATGGCTCTAATATTGTCGAGTGTTATAGGCTCTCCCTTTTCATTCAGATATGTTCCACCTTCAATGGCTCCTGTTGTTTCTTCTGCGATATCTATCCCTGCACCAGTTACTGAACCAGAATGAACTGTTATATCTTTGTCAGCTATGACAGCGTGTGTTTCAAAATGGAAAGAATTTGTGATATATTTGTTCTTATTTTTCATATTCAGTGTTCCGTTACCTGCCTTTAACTCTTCCGGCGTTATTACAACTTCATACCCAATTAAACCCCAGTGTTCACTTTTCCCCATAAGTGTCAAATGATAATTTGTATTATTATGTTGGGTATTACAACCAGCCAGTATTGCTATAAATACAACTACAAGCAACCATGGTACTTCCCTTCCGTATATACACTTTTTCACTTCCTAAACATCCTTAATTATTGTGTCTTATCTCATTCCAATTCTTTTTCAATAAATGGCTATCCGAAATTAGAATATTTTTATGTACATCAAGGCGCCATATCTACAAACATAACAAAGCAATAAATAGTTTTACAAAAACACCAATAATCAACCCCACTAAACTTAATAAACTTCTCTCAGCTCCCTCCTTTACCCACGAGACTCCTTACACACCTATACGCTAACATAAAATGGGAACTTTTTTATTCAACAATTTGTTGATATTTAGAAAGGACACATTATTCAATAAAAACGCCCTTTCTCAGAAACAGGCGGATGTCTATATTAGCTGATCTTATGAATGGCATAATGAAATAGCGTTAATGATCGGCTTAAAAACCAAAAGGGCCCCTGGTTCATCTATAAACTATAGAACCAGGGGCCTTCCTTAAATTACCCTTCGATATCTCGTCTATTATAGCCAACAAATCCTAAAATCGTTAGAACAAGGGCAAGAAACATCAGGATGGTAACCGGTAAATAGTCCATTTCTTCTACCGGGAGTTGAGGGATGTATCCATATGGTGAAATTTGTCCAACCCAATCCGGAAATTGAAATATCCCCCCTAAATAAAGAACGACAAATGAATAAAATACATACAACCAAATGAAGATACTTAGTTTCGGTGCAAAGCCAATTAATAACACGACTATACCAATCATCACTAACATCGCTGGGTAGTAAGCAACAGCTGCACCATAGATCATTCCAAAATCAAATCCCTCTTCCATAACAGAGGTTCCTGCAGCCCATAAGCCGATTGCAGCAAGGGAAATCATTAAAAATCCGTTCACTGCAGAGATGATATAATAACAAAACATCAGCCGGGTACGTGAAACTGCTCTTCCAAGCAGATGTTCGATACGATTCTTTTTTTCTTCGCCATAAAGTTTATTCATGGCCATTAGAGGAGGAATCGTTCCTAACAATGCCATGACCACCATTAACATCGGGATAAACTGCTCCGTTAAAGAATGGCCTTCTACTGGTTTTAAAAGCTGTTTCATCATATCACTGCTTTTAAAAAATGATTCTAAATCACCCAGGACAGATCCATAGGAAAGCCCCGTTACAAACATGCCGACAGCCCAGGCGATGATTCCTGTCCGTTGAAGTCTTAAAGCAAGACCTATAGGATTTTTCAAAAAGAATGAAGCATGTTTTTTTCCAGGCCTTGCAGGCAGAAAACCTGCTTCTAAGTCACGAACAGCATTCAAACGATAGGCAATAATAAATAATAGGAGAGACACGCCAATCATCAATAAGATCGGCCACCAATGGTTACTAGAGTAAGCCTCTGTTTGAGGCACCCATCCTAAAGGCGAGAGCAGCGACAATGTTTCATTACTGACATCCCCAATTGCACGTACAAGATATGATATTATGAGTACTGCAATTGAATAACCAATCGTTCCCCGAGAACTCTCTGACAGCTGTGCGAATACAGCGGTCACACCTGCAAAAATGATACCTGTTGCGCCTAAAGCGGCACCATATAGTAAAGAACCTTCTAAATCCATACTTTCTATCCCTAAGGCATATAATCCAAGGCCTGTAATTAACGCCAAAACCACATTAGTTACAAACAAAACGAATAAAGTAGCATGTAAATTAGATAACCTTCCTACCGGCAATGAACGAATCATTTCGATTCGTCCGTCTTCCTCATCAGCTCTTGTGTGACGGTTCACCAGCAGAATACTCATAAGACCGACAACAACAGCCGTCAGCAGCAGCATCTGATGAGTTGTCATCGCCCCAATAGTGTAATGATCAAGGTTACCGGGCCCTACCATCGCTGTCATCGCAGGATTCCGCATGGTTTCAGCCATAGCGTCCCTAGCCTGCTGGGTGGGATAGAGGTCCTTAAAGGCCCCAGGTACGATTAACGTAAAGAAGGAAAGTCCAAGCAACCATAACGGAATACGAAGTCGATCCCGTCGCAAAATGAAGCGCGACAGCCGTCCCGTTCTTCTAAACAGATTCCCTTTCATCAGGAAACACCTCCTGCTCCTGTCTCTGTAGGATTGTCTGGGCCCTCATAATGGCGCATGAACAAGTCTTCCAACGTTGGCGGTGCACTTTCCAATTTAACGATGCCGTATTGCGTAATATATTTTATTACTGCATCCATTTCCTCTGTATCTACCTGGAAGGATAGACCTTGTGCTTTTTCCACGATATCGTGCACGCCTTTTAATTCTGCTAGTCCTGACATCGGCTGTTTTGTTTCAACGAGAAGATTTGTACGGGTTAAATGGCGTAACTCGTTTAACGAACCTGTTTCAATCATTTTACCCTGACGAATTATGCCGACCCTGTCACATAACTTTTCGACTTCAGATAATATATGACTGGAGAGAAGGACACTCTTCCCATCGTTTTTCGCCTCCATCACACATTCCTGAAAAACCCGTTCCATCAATGGGTCAAGTCCTGAGGTCGGTTCATCTAAAATATAAAGGTCTGCATCTGATGAAAAAGCAGCAATTAATGCCACCTTTTGGCGATTTCCTTTCGAATAGGTTCTGCATTTCTTGGATGGATCCAAATCAAACTTCTTAATCAGTTGTTCCCGTTTGCTTTGATTCTTTCCCCCCCGCAATGTCACAAATAGGTCAATTACTTCACCGCCTGTTAAGTTCGGCCACAAATTTACATCACCGGGGACATACGCAATACGTTTGTGAATCTCAACCGCATCTTTCCAGGCATCCTTGCCGAATATTTTCACTTGTCCCTCTGTTGCTTTTAAAATTCCGAGAAGCACACGAATGGTTGTCGATTTCCCCGCGCCGTTTGGGCCAATGAAACCATACACTTCTCCTTCATTCACTTCTATGTTAACCCCATCTAATGCAGTAAACTTTCCAAACTTCTTCGTTAAGTCAGTGACTTGCAACAAGCTCATTTTGAACCCCCCTCATTTTTTATAAAAGCATGTTTTCAAGACATCCAGATAATCATAAAATTCTGTCCAGTATGGATCTAAATCAATAGAAGCAATTTGTTGACCTTTAAAATGGTTCATCAACTCATTTTGGTATCCCTCTATCGACCAACGGATAAGTTTGAAAGCTTTATCAACATCAATATCATCGCGGAACAATGTCGGATCAATATTGTCATACAACATCGAATTACCTGATTTCTGCAAGTCGGCAAGCCGCTTTTCCATATTCTCTGGTATTTCCATTTCATCATTTAAAAACACAGTTGCTATAAAATTACTCACATCGGGATTCTCATTGTAATACTTTGTTTTAACCCGAGCTATCTGCTTTAACCGTTCTATAAAATCAGGCTCTGTCGTATCGATCAAACTAAAAAACTCTTTAGTCATGATGTTCATCGCATAATCAATAAGATATAGATAAATTTCTTTTTTATTGTTGAAATAGTAAAAGAGCATCCCTTTTCCTATCCCGGCGTTTTTGACAATTTGATTGGTTGAACCTTTCTCAAATCCGTTTTCTGCAAACTCCTTAAGTGCAGCATCTACTATTCGCTTTTGTTTATTAGCATCAAGATTTTCAAATGTTTGGCCGATCTCCATAACCTCCTTTGTAATGGTTTATTCATGCTTTCGCCTAAATAGACCAGTGTGGTCGATTTGAATATAACACTGTTAGACCACCCTGGTCAATCGGTTGTTAGCCGAAAGTAATGTTATTTTCATTTCGACAGCATCTAGCCGTGTTCATCAACGGAAAATGCGACTTATTCAGGGAATAGTCCTTTACTACTACAAGCTGTCAATTTAAGAAAGAGCCTTCTCATTTCAGTATTAAGCATTTTCGTGATTGCTTATAAAAATGATAATCGTGAGCAAACTATCCATAACCGTTATGATTTGTCATGGAAGATACATTAAAAGTAGGTGCAATCATGAACCCCGGTCTTATTTCAATTATCATTCCCTCTTACAACGAATCTGGGAATGTCGAACTCATTTACAAAGCTATAGATAAGGAATTCGAGGACATCGCTTATGATTATGAAATCTGTTTCATTAACGACGGCAGTACGGATGATACACTGCAGCGGATTAAAAAACTGGTGTTAACAAATGCAAAGGTCAAGTATATTTCGTTTACGAGAAACTTCGGAAAAGAAGTGGCCCTGCTTGCAGGTTTTCAACATGTAAAAGGTGATGCCGTGATTCTCATGGATGCAGATCTACAGCATCCCTGTTCCTTGATTAAACCTTTTATCGAAGGTTACGAAGAAGGGTATCATCAAGTGATCGCCCAGCGTAACCGTAAAGGAGACAACTTATTTCGATCCTGTCTTTCCTCGCTTTACTACTGTCTCGTGAACAAGATTGTAGAGGTGGATGTGAAGGATGGGGTCGGAGATTTCAGGCTGTTGAGCCGACAAGCTGTTGATGCCCTCTTGCTGTTAAACGAAGGAAACCGCTTCTCAAAAGGGTTGTTTTCCTGGATCGGGTTAAGCCAGAAAATTATTGATTACGACAATGTCACTCGTCAGAAAGGGAAAACAAAGTGGTCGTTTTCAAAGCTGCTGAATTACGGCATGGACGGCGTCCTTTCGTTTAATAACCGCCCCCTCCGAATATGTTTTTACATTGGGGCATTCCTTCTACTTCTATCCCTGCTTTGTATAGTCACAACAGCCATAATCCTCATTAGGGATGGCGTTGACGTACAAGGATTCTTACCCATGATTTCAGTATTTCTGTTCTTTGGTGGCGTTCAACTGTTCAGTCTTGGGGTCATTGGTGAATACATTGGGAGGATTTATTATGAAACGAAGAAACGGCCTCATTATTTAATCGAGGAGACAAATTTATCAAATGGAGAACATGATGAAGGGAATCAGCCAGGAATTTATCAGATTTATCGTAGTGGGGATCATTAATACGGCCAATTACTATGTTTGCTATTTATGTTTACACGAAATATGGGATATCGGTTATATGACGGCACATATCGCAAGCTTTGGGTTCAGTTTCGTGATCTCCTTCTTCTTAAACTCTTACTATACTTTTAAAATAAAACCGACGCTGGCTAAATTCTTGCAATTCCCGCTCACCCAGCTGTTCAATATCGCAGTTTCCTCTATATTCGTTTATTTATTCGTGGAACACTTTCTAATCGATAGTACGATCGCTCCTATTCTATCCATTTTTATAACCGTACCGCTCACCTTTATTATAACGGGCAAAATTTTAAAAAAGTAACGGAGAATATAACATGATAACCAAACGAAACCTGGCCATCTTGTTTGTTGTAAGTCTTGTCCTCACGATTCTGGCCCATTTGTTCTTTTTAAAAGAATGGACACAAGAGCAATACATGGTAGGGCCAAATGACGGTTTGCAGCAAATGGTAACCTTTAAAAAACTCCTTTATGAACAATATACAAGTGGGAATTTCTTCTACTCCTATCAGTTCGGTTTAGGAGGGGGTACATACAGCCAACTGTCCTTTTATTTCGCCACAGCTTTTGTGTTTATCATAACAACAGGGATTGTCTTCGTATTAGAATCCCTGAACCTAGTCGGCACACCTGATACACTCTTCTGGGCACAGGCTGCTGTTTTCATTAGTATTTGCCGGCTGACATTAATTATTGGGATTACCACCCTCGTATTTCGCTATATGAAAATCCAATGGCTGCCTGGGTTTGTCGGGGCTAGTGTGTATGCCTTGTCCGTCATCTACTTCCGTCATGTCGTCTTCTGGGAGTTCTTTGCGGATGCCATGCTTTGGGTTCCGCTGCTTGTCCTCGGTGTGGAAAAAGTTATCCGGGAAGCACGATGTGGATGGTTAATTGCAGCTATCGCGATCACACTTTTCAACAATTTTTACTTCGCTTATGTCAATCTGATTTTCGTTGCGATTTATGTTGTATTTCGAATGATCATTCATCTGGAAAGCAGCGAAACGAGCAAGGGAAAGCAATGCAGACTATATATCATTAGTGGACTGCTGGGATTTGGGATCAGTTCAGTAGGATTTATTCCGGCTGTGTACGGTTACCTTCATAATTACCGCCCCACTTATCCTTTGCCAATTGAAATGATCGACGCTCCGTACAATATTATCTATACAAGTCCTTATGTAGTCGTTCCAGCGATTTTCTTACTGTTTCTCTTCACTTTTTCCTTATATAAGATTCCGATATTCCGCGTATTCGCTGCCATAAGTGCCATGTTTATTTTGCTCCACTTCAGTCCGTATGTCGCAAGTGCCTTTAACGGATTTTCCGCACCCCAATACCGCTGGGAATACTTACTGTCCTTTACGATGGGCGGCACCGTGGCTGCAGGATTACAATATTTACAGCAAGCAGGGAAACAGAATATCATCCGAGCAAGTATTTTGGTAGGGCTCACTTACCTGATCGGCTGTCTGGCTGATCCCTCTATAGAATTTCTTTCGGCCAGAGGCGTCGGAATGGTTTCCGTCATGCTGCTCACCCTAACCCTGGCTTTCGTACTAAGCTGGAATCGCCGCAAACATTGGCAGCTTCTATTGTGTACCTTTGTGCTGCTAACCAATATCGGCCTGGCCAATGTGACCCAATACGCAATTTCAGAACATAGCGTTAAGAAAGTATCCAAAAGCTATTTGACCAGTAAGGATTACAACGGCGAAGAACAACGAACATTGTTACAGAAAATTAAGGAGCGGAATACTAGTCCCTTTTACCGAATTGATTGGACAATTGGTTATTTAAATAATACACCGATTGTTCAAGACTTTAATGGATTCAGTGCCTATTCAAGCATTCTCAATCAGAACCTGCTCTATTTGTATTTGTACGATTTAAACATCGACATGGGTCGGGAGAGCGTCAGCCGTTTTTCTACGCTCGGAAACCGGGCAAACTTATACAGTTTACTTCAAGGTAAATACATGATGAGAGAAAAGGAAAACGCCGATGACATTCCATATGGTTTTAAGAAAATCATGGAGTCTGAGCACTATGTCGCTTTCGAGAATACAAATATCCTGCCGTTTGTCCGTACGACAGACGAAGTCTTTTCTGAAAAAGAAATGGGAGATGCAGTAATACTGGAAAGAGAGCATGCCATGTTAGAAGGCGTAATTGTCGCTGATCCTAAGCAGAAAACAAACGGGAACACACACGAGGTTCCTAATATCATTGACCAGGTTACGATCGAAACCGTCGGCTCCTCCTTTAAGCACAACAAACTCACAGTCACAGAGAAAGAGGGCGGACTCGACCTTATAGTCCAGCAGCCGAAAGCAGACACAAAAGATTACTACGTCAGCTTCCACCTTGAAAGTTTAGCCGAAAGTGAGGGCTTTGCTGTAAAAGTCAATGACTATAGGACGACTCGCAAACACAATCAATCGATCTATAAAACGTACGTGGATGACCTTACAATTCGAGTAGCCGCAGCCGAGAAGATTTCCATTCGCGTGCCAGAAGGAGAGTACATTCTAACAGACCTTGCCTTATACGAAGAAAATTATCAAACATTAGAAACAGCGAAAAAACAAGCATCAACGTCTGCGCAATTCAAGTGGGTAGATAACAAACTTACGATCACCTATAATAATCAAGGTCATGATCGTTATATGATGCTGCCCATCCCTTATGAACGAGGGTGGCAAGTTGAGATTAACCATCAAAAGCAGCCCCTGAAAAAAGTGAACTATTCATTCGTCGGGTTCCCGATCAAAGAAGGCATCAATCACATTGAGGTTGTCTACTATCCACCCTTTTTTAAAATTTGTTTAGTTATATCCATTGTAAGTATCACACTGGCGGTTCTTTTTGTAAGGCGAAAAAAGTATAAGAGGACTAATTAAGATACGCGGCTGAGACAAAACTGAATAAGGCATAAAATAATCCGAACGATTCTATTGAAATCAGCCCGGATTATTTGCAGGCCAAGAAAGAGTTTCTACCATCACGTCAAAATGCTTCGCTTTCCGCGGGCACGGCCTCAGCTTCCTCGGAAAGCAAAGGACGCTTTCCAGCGGGATCTTTGGCTCACGCTGTTCCCGCAGGAGTCTCCGTATTTTGACTACGCTAATTATCTACGTTTATACAATTCACGTTTTTTGCCAACATCGCTTTACTTATGTCTCATCCTCTTCCACATTTATGATGACTTCGTGGTCATGGCCTCGCTCCTCTGTTACATTTAAAGAGGCAGTACGTATCATCTAAGAGGACCTCAGGAGTGATTCAATGGAATTAGCAACAGGGCTACTACTCTTATTCATAGGCATAATCGCCGGAGCATACGGAACTATCGTAGGAGCAGGCGGAGGATTTATCTTCGTGCCCGCCTTACTCCTCTTGCTGCATATGGATCCGGCTATTGCAGCAGCATCAGGGTTAGTCATCGTATTCATCAACTCCTTATCTGGCATACAAGGCTATGCGCGGCAAGGCAAAATTCATTACAAAGCTGGTCTGACCATCGCGCTTGGAGCCCTTCCAGGAGCCCTCATAGGCGTTTGGCTGCTCCAAGTGTATTCATCTAGCTACTTTTATGTCATATTCGCATCGATTCTGGTCGGACTGGGAGTATTCTTACTGATTAAAAATTCTATTGTAAAGAGAACCAAAACAACCGAACCATCGACACAACTCGGCGATCCGTCGATGTGGTTCGTGCCCCTCGGCTTTTTGATGGGTATCCTATCCAGTTATTTAGGGATTGGCGGCGGTTGGCTGCTCGTTCCGATTCTTATTTATGTATTTAAAATACCAACACATACCGCAACGGCCACCTCAATTTTTTCACTTTGCTTGTATACGTCAGTCGGTGTCGCGGCCCAGCTCTTTTATAACAGTATCGATTGGATAACCGTTTTATGGGGAGGGATGGGTGTAATGATCGGAGCCCAGCTCGGTGTCGTGTTAGCAAAGAGAATACCTGGTAAAATCGTTATACAAATGCTGTCCGTCTTACTCATTGTGATTGGTTTTCGTATGTTTTTCCAATGACTAACCATTAAAGTTATTTTATGTACAAACATGATATTCGCCTCCCCCTTTCTCACTATAGTCTTAACGAACACTCAATCAGACATGAGGATTCTGATTTCACCCAAGGTCTCTTTGTTGAATTTCGTCAGCCAATAGATCCAAAAGGTAATCTAGGAATTCTAAGACCTCAGATCCATGACGCCCACGATGTTTAAGAGTGCAGTCATGCATCACAATCAACTCAGAATTGGTGAACCTTTTAACAACGTCTCTAGTATTCAAGTTATCACCCCCCTTCATGCGGGGGAGACAACCAAATTCTAGCAATATTCTACAGTAAAGTTCTACAAAAATGACACTTTGAAACTTTGCTACTGATCATAAATAACTAGTAAAGACAGAATCATTTAAAAAGCCACTTTCTCGTTTAAAGAAAGTGGCTTTTTAAATGATTCTATTTTATTTCCTAAACCCCGGCTGTATATTTTTCACCTTTTGTTCGGTCGTTAAATTCTTCCTTCGCCTTTTCAAGGGTGTCGTGTTTATTCACTAATAGGTCATAAGCTGTTAGCGACATGGTTTTTGCGGCTAAGTGCATTCCTTTATAACCAATAGAGGAGCCAAATGAAGCAGTAGCCTGCCAGGAATGAAGCTGGACCCCAACTGGCGCACACGTAGTACTGACCATTCCCGTAGGGGTAATCCAACTTACATCCCCTACATCCGTTGAACCTTGAATAGATTTGCCGGCTAATTGTTTGTCATAATAGAGATCGACAGGTAATAAGCTATCTACTTTATTGCCAAATGTACCCCTGTTGTTTTGGGTATTAATCGTTTCTACTAATTTTTCCGCAAATGTTTGCTCATCTTCTGTGAAATCGAGCGAATGATTTTCTTCCATGTTGCTGTACATTAACTCATTTAATTGATCATTTGGCAGTGTATCATAAGGGAACGCCGTAATTTCATGTTCGACTTCTGTTTCGGTCATCAGCGCTGCTCCTTCTGCAACCTTTTTTACCCTTTTGAGAATATCCTCAACCTGACTTTTTGATTCAGCCCTTATATAGTACCAAACACTGGCTGCTTCAGGTACAATATTAGGGGCCAGTCCTCCATTTGTTATCACATAGTGAATGCGTGTCCCATCTTTGACATGTTCTCGTAAATAGTTTGTTCCGACATTCATGAGTTCCACACCATCAAGGGCACTCCTCCCCGCATGTGGTGCTGCAGCAGCGTGGGCTGTAATTCCTTTAAAATGAAATTTAATGGAAACCATCGCTTGCATACTCATATTCATGACAGTATTTGAGTTGCCAGGATGCCATGTTAAAGCACAATCCAAATCATCAAAAACCCCAGCTTTAGCCATATAAGTTTTTCCTGAAAGAACTTCCTCTGCTGGGCAGCCGTAATAGCGAATGGTACCACTTAAGTTTTCCTGTGCCATCTTTTCTTTTAAGGCGATCACTGCTTCCACGCCGGCCGTACCCAATAAATTATGGCCGCACCCATGACCAGGTCCCCCTGGAACAACTTCTTCTTGTGTATAAGCCGCTTGTTGGGAAAGCCCCGGTAAGGCATCAAACTCACCCAATAGACCGATAATCGGTTTACCGCTTCCGTATTCAGCGACAAACGCTGTATTCACATCGCCAACAGGATTGTTCACACGAAAATCAGCTTCTTTTAACGTAGTCATTTGTAAATGAGCCGCATATTCTTCTTCGAAAGCAAGCTGAGGGTTATCCCAAATGTTTTGCGCCATTTCCGTGAATGTCTCTTCGTTTTGTTCAATCCATTGTAATAAATTTGTTTTACTCAAGATGACTCACTCCCCTTTACAATTTTACTCCCCGGCTCTCCTTTTTTCTAACAAAACACAAATAACAATGGTTAGCATAATACAAAGTAACATTTTTAAATAGACGACGAGTGAGGTCAGGTTAACAAGCAGCCCAACTGCTAAAGCAATGACTCCATAAATAGGCTTCTTTATAGCAAACTGGGCTAACACTCCTCCGAAAATTGCCGGTAAAACAAGCGGGAAAATTCGTTGTATGTTTTCCGGAATGGTAGAGATAAGCACGGATCCTCCTAAAATAATCGGAATAAGAAAAAGTTTATTTACGATCGAGGCCGCTCCTATTCCCAGGGTTGCTGTGATTTCTCCTTTTTTTGTGCCCGGCTCTGCGCCGACAGCATGTTGAGCTGCTGCTGCAGAAGGAAGACACATGTTGCCTATATTTCCTGTAAGAAAACTGATATATGTTCCAGATACACCTAAAACAGGGAAATACATGATGGGCTCTAATACCCATACAGCAGCCACAATACTAGCGTACGCAATAAAGCCAGCCAGAATAACGCTCCAGCCTGGATGATAGCCAAGAACGAATGATAGAATCACCGGTAATGAAAGCGTTAGAATAATAGCAGACCAAAGCGTTAATCGGCCCCAAAAATGAGCTTTTCCATGAAAATTTTCCATGGCAGCCTCTTGAGCACTAGTGGAACGTTCCTCATTTACAACCCTTTCTTGGTTGATACCCATAATTCAGCCTCCTTATAATGCAAAGTATCCG
This sequence comes from Halobacillus naozhouensis, assembly GCF_029714185.1. NCBI lineage: Bacteria > Bacillati > Bacillota > Bacilli > Caryophanales > Bacillaceae > Halobacillus > Halobacillus naozhouensis. The sequence continues at coordinate 3,309,426 of NZ_CP121671.1, forward strand.
ACGAATAACCCGGCAATAATTGAAAATCCAAGTGACCACTCTCGCAGCCAATTAAGTTGATGTTTATTGGCAAGTGATGTAAACAGAATCATGGTTAGACTTGATGTGATAACGACTAAAACATAGGCAAACCCTTTAATCATTTCGGCACTTGCTAAATTACCGAAGGCAGCAACCATTGCTGCTGTGGTGATGATCGTCATCGTTTTTTTACTCTTTTCACTTTTATTCGTTACTTTTTTCTCGACTCTGCTCATCGACTTGGTAGCTAAAGCAGTAAAAACTAACCACCCTACTCCTCCAAGACATAATGTCCAGACCACGGTAGTAAACGCTTGATAGTTAAAACCGGAACTACCTAATTCCGTTCCATAGGCCTCTGCACCAAGGGTCGCCCCTACGGATTCGATCGGTGCTGAACCGATAATTCCAATTCTCATCAATGTCAGAGGATCACCAAGAAGCGGAATTAGAGAGATGGCGACGATGATAATTGCGAATGAAGGGCCTATTGCCGCGATGGCTCCCGTTTTAAGTGCACTATGTACCTCCCCCCTGCTCATGCCTATCTCTTTACTTGCTCCAGCGGCCAGCATGATAAACTTAATAGCTTGAAAAATAACAACAGTTAAGACGAGTGTTGCAATAATCCAAACGACACCACTATTCGCCAGTCTCATGACATCTTCCAAAATCATCGCCCCTTTTCAAAAAAATAAGTACTAGTGCTCTGGATCTCTAGTGCAAAATTCCCAAGTATGTGAACGCATACATTTTAACTTTTAATATTTTCAAATTATTCTGTTTACTATACACTTAGCGTAACAGGAAAACAATGTGGATTCCTCTACAATTTACTAGTGATTTATAGAGGTTTTTACATAATAAAGGGAGAGAGATATCAATGAAGCTGCTTGAATATGGGTACCAATTTTTAAAGAATAAGTTAAATCATAGTAACTTTTGTATTTGGGGATATGATTGCTATAAAAACGAAACCCGCTTCATTTACGGTTGCGACCATCAACAAGCTGAGCCGCCCAAGTTTTCCGATTTTTCATTGGATGAGTATGGGTATAAAATCATTAAACAACAAAGCTCAGTAACCTTAAGATTTTATTATGAACGAGGGTTTCAAATAGATGTATGTATTTTTCAGGAGTCGATTCCTTTGACAAAGGAAGAAGTGAAATACGTCTTTAACCTCATGCGTGTATTCGATCTAGAGCAGACGATTCAACTAAAAACACAAGAAATGGAAACCATGGTGGATAGTCTTCGTTCCATTACCTCCTCCCTTCATCTTGATCAAGTATTAGAAAATATCATTCGAAATGCGTTAAAAGTTATCCCAGCAGCAGATGCAGGGTATTTAATGCTCTATGATCCGGATGAAGAAAAACTTATATCTAAAGCCCCTGTAGGATTTAATGATTTAATTTACCAATTTAAAGTAAAAGTTGGTGAATCCATTACAGGGAAGGTTTTTGAAGATGGGAAAGGAAGGATATTCAACTCACGACAGGAGCTTTTTGAAGAGATGCATACCCATAATATTTCGGATGAAAACCTTGCGTATATTAATCGATCAGCTCACTATACCGAGGGTGCCATTTGTGTACCTATCTCAATCGAAGAAGAAAGAATCGGCGTTATGATTATTCATCAATGGAAGATCAAGCGAAATTTGACGGAACATGACTTGAATTTATTACAAGGTTTCGCGGGACAAGCGGCAGTGGCGATTCAAAATGCCCGGTTTCATACAGAAACTAATGACAAATTACAGGAAATTACTGCATTGAGTAAGAAACTAACGATTAAAAATACTCAACTCGAAAAAAGGCAGGAAGTCCATGAGACATTAATGAACATTTCGATTAGAAATAGAGGAATAAAAGTGCTTGTTCATGAGCTGAAAAACATGATGAACCGAACGGTGTTATTATTTAACGGTCTGGACAATACATTTTATTGCCCTACCCCAGGTGAAAATCCTTATTTCAGTATGTTCGAAATGAAAACCATATTTTCAAAGAAGCGTCAGGCTTCCCACGTGAAAGTCGGTGGAGAATCGGATAAAACGTTTTATTTATACCCTATTTATAACGGAGACGTCTTTCTAGGGTGCCTCATCATCCAAATCGACGACTCCCTATCTAAATCTGACCAAATCACCCTCGAACAAGGCAGTTCTATTCTAGCGTTAGAGCTAGTTAAAAGACAAACCATTACAACCCTTTATAATCGAAAGGCGTATGAAAAGTTTCAAGAATTGTTAATGTATGAAGACCCTGCTCACTTGATGAAACTCGGCAAAGAGTTTGACCTCAATCCTTCTTCTTATTGGATGATTAGTATTTTAGAAATTCCAAAACGCGCCGTCGATGTACACTATTTAGACATCGTTATTTATCAACTCATCTCTAAAATAAACAAGGAATTCCCTTCCTTAGAAAAACTTGTTTACGGGTTTTATAATAAAATCTTTTTATTGATCTCCCTTCCAGGGCCAGCTGAGGCGAATCACATAAAGGACAAACTGGATGGAATCAGAGACGAATGGGAAAGTAGTGACAATCCGATGTTTCGGGGTGGGATGAGCAATGCTTATAGGGGGCTTGAGAGTATAAAGAAATGTTATGAAGAAGCTAATAAAACATTGGATTACGTAGACCAACTTGCCAGTACCGGGATTATTCGGTATGAAGACATTGGGTTAAATCGTTTATTTCTAAACCAATCTACAGAAGAAATCGAACAGTTTATTAATGAAACCTTCTCCCCCTTATCAACTGCTAATGAAAAACATAAAGAGCTCGAAAAAACACTGTTCACATACATCGAGCTGAATCGCTCAGCCAATAAAACAGCTGAACATTTGCATATTCATATCAATACACTTTATCAAAGATTAAAGAAAATAGAAGACGTCTTACGTGTTGATTTACGTGATAATGAAGATCTTCTAGAGATACAACTCGCCTGCCATCTTAAAAAATCAAAAATGACTACAATCGGTATTTAGAAGGTGTTATTGCTAAAGGCAAAAAGCAAAGCCATAGGTAGGTTTACTCCTACCTGACTTTGCTTTTTCATGAACATGTGTGTCCAATTATACTGTTTTCCTACAAATACACTTCGACTCCCGGTCCAAACGGGATTCCCAAGAACACAAAAGCCAATAACAATACAATCCAAACGAAAAGGAAAGTTAAACTATAAGGAAGCATTAATGCAATTAACGTCCCTAAACCAGCCTTCTTATCATATTCCCTCATGAATGCGAGCACGATAATAATATACGGATTCATCGGTGTAATGATATTTGTAGAAGAATCCGCGATCCGATACGCAGCCTGAATGAATGCCGGATGATAGCCAAGAAAGGAAAACATTTTCAGAAAAATTGGTGCTTCCAGCGCCCAGAGAGCAGATCCGCTGAAAATAAATATGCTTAGTAAAGCCGTTAGTAACACAAACCCTACCACTACGCCGAGTCCTGTCACTCCTATAGATTCTAAAAATTGAGCTCCACTTACAGCCAGCCAAGAGCCGATATTCGTCCATTCAAAATAAGCGATGAACTGAGCGGCTGCAAAGATGAGAACGATAAATCCAGACATATCTTTCATCGCTTCTCCCATAAATTTCGCAATCGAGCGAGTGGATTCAATTTTCCCAACCGTCACGCCATAGGCCACGCCAATAGTAATAAAGAAGAGCATGAGAATCGGTACAATTCCATCCAGAAATGGGGATGGGATAAGGCCTCCCTCTTCGTTTCTCAGCGGTGAATTTGGGATGAAAAGCAGAAGCACGATCAATCCAATATAAACCAAACTGGCTAACCCAGCATTTCGTAACCCTTTTCTCTCGATCGGTGTGGTATCCTCAAATTCTTTTTGGGCATTTCCTTCATATACACCGAGACGGGTTTCTACCACCTTTTCAGTAATGAAAGCACCTGCAACAGATAAGACGACAACCGACACTAACATAAAGTAGTAGTTATCGACTGGAGTTACGGTAGCTGCTGTATCAATAGTTGCCATAACTTCAGAGGAAATTCCTGAAAGAACTGCATCGGTGTTCGTGACGAGGATATTCGCTGTAAAACCAGAACCAACACCGGCGAACCCAGCCGCCAAACCTGCCAGCGGGTGTCGCCCTACATTGTAGAAAACCATCGCGGCAAGTGGCGGGACAATTACGAACGCGGCATCTGCTGCGAGGTTCCCTAAAATCCCTGTAAAAATCACTGCATAAGTGATCAGAGATTTCGGTGCTTTTAAGATCGTATTTTTGATAAACGTTTCAATTAAGCCGACTTTATCAGCCAGTCCAATCCCGAGCATCATTGCTAATACAATGCCAAGTGGTTTGAACCCGACAAAATTATCCAGCATAGACGTCAGCATGTACTGAAGACCTTCACTGGAAATTAAGTTTTTGATTGCTACTTCTTCTTCCTTGCCCGGCACTGTAAACGTTACATTAAATAAAGAAATAATCCAGGATACGATTATAACGCCGACTGCCAGGTAGACAAATAAGATGAAGGGATCTGGTAATTTATTGCCGACACGTTCAATTCCATTTAAGAGTCTGGAAAACGTGGAATGCTCCTTTTGCTTGCTCATGTGTTCACCTCATTGCTGTTGGTTTGATAGAGTTCAAATAGGAAATATGCCGGGATATTGCGTCAGCCTGCCTATTTGAACTGGACATTATTATACACGACGTCCAATCCCAAGCATAGTAGTACGAATTACTTTTCAGCAATAGTTCTTTGCGTTCAAAGGGCATACGGATAATCCTAAGAGATGGAAGCATGGACAACAACATGGAAACATTTTTTGCAAACTTAGAATCTAAAGACAAACCCCTTCAATACGAGGCCTACAGTAATATTATGGAGGCGACCGAAGAACAAATAGACTGGGGTTATGAAGTATGGGATCAGCTTAAAGACGATCTAACGCACCGTGATAACCATCGGCGTTCAAGAGCGGCTCAATTTTTAGCCAGCTTAGCGAAAAGCGACCCTGCGAAGAGAATGCTAGAGGACTTTCCGGCTGTATGGGAAGTGACGAAGGATCCTAAGTTTGTTACGGCTAGCCACAGTCTGCAAGCTATTTGGAAGGTAGGATTGGCCGGCCCTGAGCAAAAGAAAATGGTAGTCGATCATCTCATAGACCGTTTTCTAAACTGTGAGGACGAAAAGAATCATACGTTAATTCGAAATGATATAGTTTACGCCATCTATGTAATGAAGTGAAGGATGAAGAGATTGAGCGACAGACGTTGGAATTAATCGACAACGTCAAAGACAGCAAATACCGAAAGAAATATTTAGCGGGCTGGCGGAAACATGGAGCTGCCTAAAAGGAATTCCCGACTAAGGGGACAGAATTTCACTCTCCCTTGTCTGGATCATTCCACACTTTTCCTCATTTAAGATATCTACAGTTTTTTCACATTTAAAAAGACCCTAACAAAGCTAACGGTCCCACAAAACAAGCTTCAGCATCAAAATCTCTATCATTAGGTTTCTACCTCGTGACTTTTTCTTCAAGCAAGAAAGACTTCTCCCCCCTCTAGTAGTCCAATTTTACTGTGAGCACCAAAACCAATTAGTATAATAATACCTTTATGACCTTTTTCTGGAAATTATATTGTTTTTAGCAGGTGATGGTGGTAGCCTTTAATTGTCAGTATTTATCATAAAGTTCTGAAAACATCAAAGAAAGCGATTTGAGGGAAATTCTTTTAAGGTACATACTTCCAGAGAGAGACTATAAATCTATGAGAAAAGCTTGATTGACTTTTGAACACAAGTAACTAGTTCAAAAGTTTATCAATAAAAAACTGCTGTTTACCAAACAGCAGCACTAAGAGAAAAGGAGGTGAAGATATGACGGCCTACTTAAACAAAACAAATACGGTTCTTGCACAATTATACTTTTTAGTTATGAATTTCTACCACAACATAACTTTGTCCCAGCATGAATTAAGAAATTCAGAAAGAACCCAAAAAAATGCAGCATTTTGGATCACAGTATTGTTTATTATATTAGGAGTAGCTAGTATAGCTGCATTAATTTGGGCATGTAACCACTATGGAAACGGCGCTAGTTTCCTGGGAGAATTTAAATTCATGGGTATCTACATCAAAATCAAGTGTGGCTAAAACCACTTTAGGATTGCTCAGTTGCTTACACCACTAAGCAACTGGGCAGTTCTAGATAAAATTATAATGGATATATTAGGAGATTTGCAATGATTTCACTACACATTGAGAAGAAAGCATTTGATTCATTTGAGTTAACTGATATACCAATTGATATCAACAGGGGAGAAATAAATCTTCTTTTAGGGCATAATGGTGCAGGCAAAACAACCATTATTAAATCAATGTTTGGCCTGTTAACGTTTGAAGGCAAGGTTTTGATGGATGGACATGATATTTCTTTCAATTCTCAGGAGGATGTGGATTTTTTCAAAAAACGCTTGGCCTACATACCAGACGATATTTCTTTACTGGATTACTTAACACCCAGAGAATATTTTCAGTTGATGAAGAGCTCATTTGGAAGTGAAAAAAATGAAAGCTTTTTACAAAATTTAATCGATATATTTGAACTTGAAAAATACTTAAATATACCCATTCTTAATCTCTCCCACGGAAACCAAAAAAAGACCCAGATTGTGTCACAACTTTTAAGAAAAAGTGAGTTTATTGTATTCGATGAACCCACAAATGGTCTTGACCCAGATATGATCATCATTTTAAAAAAAGTGCTGGAAAAGTTAAAAGCCCAGGGCGTGGGGATCCTCTTATCTACCCATAATTTAAACTTTGGGCAAGATCTATTTGACAATGCCATCATTCTGCGAGATGGCGAAATCAAATTGAATAAAAGAAGAGAAGATATCCAAGACATATTTGGGAACATAACTTTGGAGGAAACATATACTAAAGTCAATGAAGAATATTACGAATACGTTGAGGGATTGCTAAATGACATGGATTCAAATAGTAAGAGATATTGAAACCCCGAGGCTGACAAGTAAAATTAAGGATTACCTAACGAGCCACTTACCTCATGTGATGACAATGGTAGTTGGACTTTTATTAGTATATACAATATATACAGTATTCACCTTAAGAACGATTACCCGAGTGGAAATCAAGATGGACGATCTTTATTTAAATCTTCTTGGAGTCGCAACCGTTCTCGCTTGCTTTTGTATTGTTATATCAAGAAATAAATTAAAGAATAACAGTTACATATTTTTATATTTAAATACAAATATCAATGGCTATCAAACAATTGTGGGAAGTATGTTTTATCTCTTTCTTTTCTACATGGTTATCATAATGTTAACGTTCTTCCCTGCTTTATTGGGAATTATTATACAAGATAAAACCATTGACCCTCTCTACTTCCCGTTATTAATTTTCACCCTAATCTTATTATTTATACTAACCGTTACCGTGTGGGTCATTGTTAAACTGCTTATTATGAAGCTGACAAGTGTTGAGAAAGAGCATTTAACTGCCAATACCATCTCCTTGTTAATCATAATGTTTGGTATTTTAATAGCGGCTGAGACTTATCTTAAAAATTTTCTTGAACAAAGAAGTTTGATTCATTTTCTTTTGGTTGCATTTCTCCTTGTTATTACCGCTTATGCTTTGAGAAGAACTGCAACTAATTTTTTAACTCAAACGTTCAGGCAAAAAAATGCAGGCACATTATTAAAAAGGTATGAAACCAATCATTTAAATCACAGTAATCCATACATGCTACAGACTAAAGTGGAATGGTTGAATTTTTTTCGCAATCAAGTTTTTAAAGAGCAAGGTTTACTCTTAATTATACTGGTCATGATTATGATCGGAACCTATTATACCTTTGATTCGACTAGCTTCTTTACATTATACTCGTTCATCATTCAATTTGGCCTGAAAGAGATTCTGATCATGCTGCCATTAACTATCGGCATCCATTTTAAAAATTATAAGTTTGCCATTTATCATTTAAATTCTGGTAAACATTCATATTTTGTTACTAGAGTAATTTTTATTTATGTCGTAAATTGTTTCACCTACTTTTCCTTTTTACTACTTACAAGGGTATGGTTTGGGGTAGACGCTGGCGGAATACTTAGCGCATTGATTTCAATAGGCTTTATCACGATGATTTCTATTTTGACTGCCTTTGTTATAAAAATAGATGATTTTAACAAAACATTTGTAGTTATTTTCCTGCTTGTATTTGTAAACGGGTTTGACCTCGTTATCCACCAGGTCATGAAAGAAGCGCTTCTTCTGCAGTCCGCCTATTTAGGGTTGACCCTGTTTATCTTTTACTTTATTCAATCCATGTATATAAGGAGACCCATCATTAAATGATAGACTTTCTATTGGCATTAGCTTTAGTGTTTATCATGCATGAATTAGGTCATGTACTGGCTATTATGATTCTAAATGGTACTGAGAATATACCTTTCTATCATCTTGGCTTTGAATGGAGTTTCAAATACTTCTATGTTATCCATGAGAAGTTTGAGGCTCCCTTTAAAAATTTAGTTGTTGCCGTATCCGGTTCGCTATTCCCGATTGCGTTATCAATAGCTTTATTGTTAACGTTCGATAATCAGTTTAGTAACATTTTTACACTTTTGTCTTTTGCCAATCTGATTATGCTCCATCCCAATCTGCCTGATGGCAAGAACATTATAAGTTCACTTAACGAATGGGGGAAAAAAGTAGATGGTTAAATTTTTTAAAGCTATTTCAAGTGGCATAAGTTTTGCTTTATTGTATTTGTTTGTAGTGTTTGTAAGTCCTATCGTCCTGTTATTACTTGGTTATTCTAATATTACTTCAAACCCGTCTCTATTCGGTGCCACCTTATATAGCATTGAAATAGAAGGACAACATTTTGTATCTGAAGCCACCATATTAGGGTTTGTTTTAGCGCTAATCTGTGGGTTAATTATTTATTTCTTATCCAAGTTGCTTGTGTCCTCCCTTCGGAAAACTGCAGCATAAGTTCATAAAATTTCCGGCGCTTTCAAAGGGATGATTTTACGAGGGGATAAAGTCTACTGTCTGTTTGTCAGTAGACTTTTCTTGTGGCGAAAGAACGAAAACATGTAGGGTTTAATTATTCATAGTATAATAAAAACTGCAGTAAATTTAGTGCTTCTCTCCATTACAATAGCAATAGTTTACAAACTTGAGAACAGCTGTAAAGATCACTCTGGAGGTACATATATGCAAATCACTGAAGAAAATTTATCTAATGGTTGGAAGTTATTCACTCTCATGAACGAGCGAGGAATGTCTGTCAGTTATGTAAGCACTTTCATTATACCTGCATCAACTTAGTTCATCCAGTGGATGAACTAAGTTTCTTCTGAAAATTCCTAAAACAGTAAATAAGTTATGGTATGTTTTTCCTACACGATCTCAATACAAAAAGGCCAACGATGCAGGGACACCGTTGGCCGAGAAATTAGCAGTTATTCGAAATAGCTTTCTATTGAATCGTTTCCAGCAGCCGATACGCTTCCTCTTTCGACGACACGTGTAATAGTTCTTCCCTGAAACTCTCATTCATCAAACGGCGCGAAAGCATTTGGAGAATCTTCAAATGATCGTCTCCTTCTCTTTCTTTCGGAACCGCAATCATAAAAATCAGTTTCGCATCCGTTCCGTCCATGCTATTCCAGTCGATACCTTTTCGTTTAATACCAAACACCACGGCAGGTTTTTTAACGGCTGAAGATTTCCCGTGTGGAATCGCGATATTCATACCGAGCCCTGTAGTGCCTTCCTGTTCACGATTCACAATCGCTTCTTTAAAAGATTCAGAGGATTGCAAGACATCCTGTTCATCTAGGGTTTGAATAAGCTCATCGATCACTTCATCCCGAGTGGAGCCATTCAAATCTATTTGAATAAGGTCTGGTGTAGTGATATCTGTAAGCTTAGTAATATCGATGTGTTCTTGTGCTTGAGATGGATGGCTGTCCACCTTTTCCTTTTCTTTACCAGCTTCTTCAGGAGCTAGGTCAAAGGTAGATTCAGTTACTTCCCCTACTGGCATTCCAGCAGGGGCCACATCTTTTTTCAATGCGTTCACCATAAATGCTGTAATGACGACACCAATTGCTGCAGCAACGAAGAACATGAGTACGTTATCGACAGCCCCTAACACCGCTACGATTGGTCCGCCGTGGGCAACGCGATCCCCGACGCTGCTCAGCATGGCTACGACTGAGCCGGCCATTGAACCAACGACGATACTCGGTATGACACGAAGTGGATCCTGGGCGGCAAAGGGGATGGCTCCCTCGGTAATCCCGAATAATCCCATAGTGAAGGAAGCTTTCCCCGTTTCCTGCTCGGCCTGGTTATATTTTTTCTTGTTCAAAAATGTTGCAAGTCCCATACCAAGCGGCGGGATACAGATCGCCACGGCAATCGGTCCCATGATTTCATAATTTCCTTCTGCAATCATCGCGGCTCCGAATAAGAAGGCTACTTTATTAAAAGGTCCTCCCATATCAATCGCAATCATTCCTCCAAGGATGAGGGCAAGCACAATCGAACTAGTTCCTTGCATCCCTTCAAGCCACTGAGTTAATCCTTCGAAAATTGCAGCCACAGGCGCACCAATGACAAAAATGAAAGACAATCCGACGATCAATGAAGCGATGATCGGAATGAAAATGATCGGCATTACCGGCTGAACCGCCTGAGGTACCTTGATTTTCTTAATGCCAAGCACTACATATCCAGCTAGAAACCCAGCAATAATGCCTCCAATGAATCCTGCACCCGCTTCACTGCCATAAAAACTACCATTGGCAGCGATAAATCCGCCAATCACCCCTGGCGCTAATCCCGGGCGATCCGCAATACTTACCGCAATGAACCCGGCTAAGATCGGTACCATGAAGCTGAATGAAGCGGCTCCTAAGCTTTCAATTTGCTTCCAGAATGACCCTTCAGGAATGACAATACCGCCATTCGTCTGTTCGCCTCCAAGTGCCAGAGCAATCGCGATCAGCAACCCTCCTACAACGATGAACGGAATCATGTAGGAAACCCCATTCATTAAGTGACGGTAAATCGGATTTTCTTTTTGCTTCTTCTTCTGTTTAACAGCTTCCGCTGAAGGCATCTCACCCTTGTAAACGGATACATCTCCGTCCACAATCCGCTGAATTAATGTTTCAGGCTGACGTATCCCTTCCTGAACCCCGACAACGATCAGTTTCTTCCCGGCAAATCGTTCTTTAGAAACATCCTTATCACTGGCAATAATGACACCGTCTGCTTCCTCAATGTCTTTTTCCGTCAAGGCGTTTTCCACACCGATGGAGCCCTGTGTTTCCACTTTCATGTCAACATCCATCCCATCGCCGGCTTTCTGAAGGTTCTCAGCAGCCATATACGTATGAGCAATGCCGACTGGACAGGCTGTAACAGCTAGTATTTTCATAAGCATTTCCTCCCTCACTACTTTGCTATACGTTCATTTTACGATAGCTTTACTCATAAAAAATAATTCATTTTTACCACAGCTGCGGTAAAAATGAATTATTGCCGGAGAATCTGGCGAATGGATGACAAATCTTGTGCTTCTTTCAGATTCTGGATCAGATCAGGGTCTTCGCTCATGTTTGCAATCCCTTGAATTAGCGGCTTGATCAAGGATCGATCCTGTTTGGTCATTGCCAAAAGAAACACCACGGAAACATATTCGTGTCCCCATTCCAATGGTTCTTGAAGAACCGCAACGGCTACTGTTGAATGAAGCACTTCTTCTGGATGGGCATGAGGAATGGCGATTCCTCCCCCAATGGAAGTAGCAGATGATCGCTCTCGCAGTAAAGCACTGTGCGGGAATGACTGTGTGACGCTCCCTTTTTTGACGAGCCCATTGGCAAGTAATTCTACCACTTTAAAACGGTGCTCGAGATGTACCCCCAGATAAATGAGCTCATCCTCAACGAATCGATCAATTGCCCCTGAATCCTGCTCTGAGCTGCTATCTTGCACAATGGACTTCAAGAACTGATCCAAGCGTTGTTTATCTTCACCTTCTAGCAGGGGGGAAACGACGATCACAGGGAGCGTCTGATGCTGCAGTGATTTTGTTGAGATAATCAAATCGATGGGTTGTTTGGCTAAGACCGCTTCAATTTCCCACATCCCGACACAGTCGATAATATCAAATCCCTTGTACGTTTGTTCCAATTTGGCCTGTAGCAAATGAGACATCCCAACACCCAAGTCACAAACGATCAGCACTTTCTTCACCTTGTTTCTCTGTTTCTGCAGCCGTTCAACTGATGCTTGGAAATGCAGGACAATATAAGCCGCTTCATCTTCAGGAATGATGAGCTTATATGGGGGTGCCACTTCTTCCAGAGCAAGCACAACCATACGGAACATATAAGGATACATCTTTTTGATTTCCTCCAGCATCGGATTATGGATTGTGAACCCATAATGCAGACGATGGATTGTCGACTCTAGGTGAGTGTACAGTCCGTCCTTTAAAGTTTGGTCATCGGAAAAATCGATCATCGTAAAATTCTCCATTCGGGAAATCAACCGGTCAACCATATCTTCTATTAAACGATTGGAAGCCTTTTTCGATGAACGAGGGGTTCTTTTACTACTGATCAGATGTCTCGTAAAATAAATACGTTCCTCCTCCGGAAAAACGACCCGAAGAACCCGCTCTAACCGTTTCAAAAACCAATCCGCCATTCCATACTCCTCCGTATGAAATACAGAGTTCCCTTCTGACTCATCGAGCGTAATCGGGGAACGCTGTGTGGTGCGTTTAATCATGACAAGAGTATGGATCAGCATGCTTTCATAATCACCTGCCGTAGAAAAAACAGAGAAGTGGTGCTGCATATCACGGAGCAGCTTGCGAACAACCTTTACTTCATAAGAAGAGAAGAGACTTAACATCTCCTTGCTAGTGGAGGAATGAGATGAGGCCAATTCAGGTAATCGAGCCAATGCATTTCGTTTCTGTAACTCTTCCCCTTTCACGACATGACCGAGGCGCTGCCTCGAGACCAGTTCCAAATCAAAACGTTCAAGCCAGCGGGCAACCTCGTTCAAATCTCCTTTAACAGTCGACTTGTTCGTGAAATACTGTCTGGACAGATCGCCTAAAGTAACCGGCTTTTGACTGACTAGTAACTGATACGTGATTTCGATAAGACGATCTTCCTGAGACTTTGGCTCTGTTTGCGAAAGTCGATCGAACAAGCGAGATTTCTCTTCGGGCTCAACTAACAGCCGAATTCCAACTCCTGGCTTGCGATTAAGAGCGGCAGCAGGATACTCTTTTAGAAACTCCTCTATCACCTTCAAATCATTACGAACCGTCTTTTCAGAACAACGGAGAGAGTCTGCTAAGTCGTGGACATGAGTAAATTCATTTGTATTCAGAATCAATATGCGGACAAGTTCTTTTTGTCTGTCGTTCATTTCTACACCTTCTGTACTATGAAATCACTTTCATTCTATCTCATAGACGGTAGATCGACAAACTTCCCCTCTTTTCTACCCAAGTTTCAACATGTATAACTCTATCCGCAAAAAACATTACCCAGCAAAAAAGCTGAATGGAAAAAAGTCAAAGGACTCCTCTCCATTCAGCTTTGATTCATGTTAGGAATTCGTTTCTTCGGCTGGTTCCTTATCTAGATCTGGCTCCTCGGCATCAGCGCCCGTATTGCCACCTTCTGCGGGTTCCTCATCCATGTCTGACTCTTCAGTGTCTGCCCCCGCATTACCTGTTTCTTCTGCAGATTCTTCACCAGCGGCAGGCTCCTGTTTCTCGGTCTCCTCACTGCTGTTACCATCGGTAGATTCCTGATCCGTATTCGTTTCTTCATTTTTTTCCTGAGGATTGTCCTGTTCAGCATCAGACGGTTCCTCAGATTCACCTTCAGAACATCCAGCTAGCAGCAACCCGGTTCCAAGAGAAATAGACAATAAGAACTTTTTCATTTTCATGCTTGATAACCTCCTTAGGATTTTAGTACATCTTTATGATGTCTAGTTTCCATTCTAAGGATGAATTGTGTAATGAATTTGAAAAAAATGTATCGAAAATGTAAAAATTCCAGTACAGAATGATTTTTGATAAGCTTTGCTCCCATGCTACCTCTAGAACAGGTGGTATCAAGCTAAATCCAAATAACCTTGCCACTAAACATGACCAGCCTCATGGACTAATGTTACAATTGGTAAAATAAGAAAGAAAGTTAACGAAAAACATCGAAATGTCACGCAAGGTAAATATTGTAAAACCCGCTTACCACAAGATTTGCCAAGTTTATATCGATAAAAACAAAGAGTCATAGGCTAACACGTAAAGTAAATAAGTAAAGATGGGGACGGTGCTTTATGCAAAACAAATTTAATGAATTAGGGTCTTCTTTATATCAACATAGTGACAGCATTGCAGAGAAAGCCTTAGAAGCGCAAGAGTTTGTAGAATTCAAATCCCAAGTTAATAAGTCCCTCCAAACACAAATCACCCAAGAGACAACAAATTCTTTAATTGAGTATATAGGAAGTAAGTTACAAAATAACGAAGGAACCAAAGGTGTCAGGAATTTAGCAGGAACAAAGGGAGACGAGGCTGCGATTAATGAACAGCTGGTAACCACTACATTAAGCACCATTCCATTCATTGAAAAAGGAATTTGGGAATTCTTCAAAGAAAAATGCCTCGAATTGGATTTTAGTGTTTCGGAAGTAATTGAACTTAACCAGATTATCAACCCTCTAATAAGTGAGTTCTCGTACTATTATGTTTCGAGTTTTGTTGAGAATAATACTAGGCAAAAAGAGGACTTCAACAAAAAACTAACTGAATTATCCATTCCCATTATTCAAGTCTATAAAGAAATTGCCATATGCCCATTAATTGGAGAGATAGATGATGAAAGAGCAAACTTATTAATGGAAACCTCTTTAAGTAGAACCAAGGAGGCTGGTATTGCTTACTTAATTTTGGACCTCTCAGGTGTTACATCAGTCAATACGTTTGTAGCACAGCATTTACTCAACACGGCCGAGGCCTTGAAGATCATGGGAGTTAAGGTAATTATAACAGGGTTGAGTCCAGCCATATCTACAACCATAGTAGAACTAGGGATTGATCTTCAGAGTATCTCAATTACAAGCAGCCTGCATAAAGCTTTTGTTGATTTGGAGTTATTTAAGAAATAATAACCCCAGAAGTCTTATCCAAAAAAGAACAAGCCGTCCAAAACCTTTAAAGTGTTTGGACGGCTTTTTAATTCCAGATTACATTGTACTGGAGACTGACTTCTATTTTGCTTTAAACGCAGAGGAATAGGCAGCGCAAACATGAAAGAAATAAAAAAGGTCCTCCATTGTTCATGACTTTCTGTATAATAAACGTAACCATTCATAGAAAGAAGATGCTAGAGTACATTTTCTCTTGAAAAATGGATAGGAGGAGGAAACGATATGGCAGGTAACAAAGAAACTAGCGATTTGAAAACAAGTGTAGAGGGACGCAACCTCGTTATGGAGCGGACCTTTGCCGCCCCGCGGGAACTTGTATTTAAAGCTTTTTCTGAGTCTGACCAATTGGCCGACTGGTGGGGACCACAAGGCTGGCAAACAGAGAATCGCACCTTTGATTTTAAGCCTGACGGTGTATGGCATTATTGCATGCGCTGTGTTGATAAGGAACAGGGAGATTTCTATGGCCAGGAATCCTGGGGGAAAGCTGTTTACAAGGAAATTGATGCACCAGAGAAAATTGTGTACAGCGATGTATTCGCCGATGAAGAAGGAAAAGCTGTGGAAGGAATGCCAGAGGTCCAGGTCACTTATACCTTCTTGGAACAGGATGGACAGACGAAACTGAAGGCCCAGAATCAATTTGCCTCCGAGGAAACACTGCAAGCTATTCTGGATATGGGGATCGTTCAGGGGTTTTCATCGCAATTGGGCAAGCTGGACAATCATCTTAAACGAGCTGAGTAGAGATTCTAAGAAAGCCTCAAGTCATCAAAGTTGACTCGAGGCTTTTTCCATCTTTGAAAACTATGGCAGTTCGTTCCCTGCAGCACGATAGAGTTCGTACCATTCTTCCCTCGTTAGTTCAATATCAGAAGCCTTCACAATATCTCTTAAACGTTCTGGATTCATCGTTCCGACCACAGGTTGAATCTTCGCAGGGTGACGTAGGATCCAGGCAATCGCAATGGCAGAATCCGTTACATCCTTCTTCTCAGCTAGTTCCTGCAGCTTCGCATTCACTTCTGGAAACTGTTTATTCCCCACAAATGGCCCTTCGATCATACCGTGTTGAAACGGCGACCACGCTTGTACCGTTATATCATTCAACCGACAGTAATCTAGCACATTGCTATCTCGGACAATAGCCGGATCATGACTCATGTTCACATTGAATCCTGCATCAATCATCGGTGTATGTACAACACTCAACTGCATCTGGTTAACAATTAAATCTTCATCTAAATACTTTTGCAGCAATTCGATTTGCATCGGATTCTGGTTGCTTACACCAAAATGGCGTACTTTACCACTCTCTTTTAAGATAGAAAATGCTTCGGCTACCTCTTCAGGTTCCATTAAAGCATCCGGACGATGGAGCAGCAAACTGTCGACATAGTCGGTTTTCAACCTGCGCAGGCTGCCTTCGACTGATTCCAGAATATGTTCTTTCGAAAAATCAAAGAACCCCTTTCGAATACCACATTTCGTCTGCAGCTTCATATTTTCCCGCACATCGTCATTCATATCAATTGCTTCTGAGAAAACCTCCTCCGATTTTCCCTTGCCATAAATATCAGCATGGTCGAACAAATCGACCCCGGCGTCCATCGCATTTTCGATCACATAGGCGGCCTCTTTTTTCCCAAGTTCGTGAATGCGCATGCACCCTAATGAAATTTCTCCAACTTCTAATTCGCTGTTGCCTAATTTGACTTTTTTCAAAAATAGCACTCCCCTTTCGTTGGTTATTCTATCCTACCACAGGTTGTTACGTATTCTCCTGTAATTGCTTGGATGATAGCTGTGAACGTACCTCTGGAGTGCTTTGCTTTTTAAGCTTAAAGTTTCAAATTAATGAAGCAAAGCGTATAATAGTTGTAAGATGGTTCTTCTTACAGTCTTTGAGACTTAACAAGCGTTCTACACGAACCCATCGTCTATTTACAGATCGATAGACTTACAAAGATAAATAACCACTGAAGGGGATATGTTCATGGTAAACAATTATAATTTAGACTCCTCTACCTTCAACTCACTAAAAACCGTATCTAAAAAAATGTTTGCAGCGATTAGCAAACAATTAAATGTGAACACAGCTTACATCACAAAAAAGAGCGAAACAGAGATGACTGTGCTTAGTTCCTATAACCATGATGAAGAGATTATTCCGGAAGGCTATTCTGTGGAATATGGTGGTACGTATTGCCGGCTCATTATCATGAATGAGAACAATGCCTTAAACAAGGCGAATCTGACAAAGGACGAGGTGACCCGGCAATTGGAAGTTACCGACCAATTGCAAGTCAAGGGATTTCTCGGAGTCACCCTGATGGATTTAAATGGAGAAGTATTTGGAACATTGTGTGTGATGGATAAAGAGGAAAAAGAATTCAGTGAGAAAGATAGAGAGTACCTTAAGTCGATGGCTGATATCTTATCCCACATCATTGAATTGGATCAGACAAAATATAATATGACCTTTTTAAACGTCCCAATTATCCCGATTACAAAGGGAATTTCGATTCTCACTCTTCAAGGAATCATTGATTCATACAGAGCCGAAAAAATCATGCAGGAAGTGTTGAGCTATAGTGCAGAGCATCAAATTGATTACTTCATTATTGATGTTTCAGGCCTCGTCATCCTCGACGACTTCTTTCCTCATGTCATCGTCGATCTCGTTAAAGCACTTCAGGTCATGGGAATCGAGACCATCATTACTGGCATAACACCCGAAATTGCCAGACACGATGGCAGCAATAAGCAACTGATATTCTCCAAGGTCAAGACTGTTCCTAATCTCGAATCAGCTCTTGAATACATAGGATTTTACTTATTAGAAAAATAGTCGAAAAGAAGAACCCCTCAAGTCATCGAATAATTAGGAACTCGAGGGGTTTTGTGAATTTTCGAACAAATCCCTTTCCATTTACTGAAAGTTATACTATTATTAGGTTAAAAAATGGGGGAGTTCACTATCGAGGGAGAAATTTTTCTAAAAAAGCTTGAATCTATAATGGAACACATCGACAAGAACCCACCACAGCAGCCGGACACCCTCAAGGAAATTGAGGAGTTTTATCAGGAACTGCAAGATTTTTCGAAAAAAATAAAAAGTAAAAACCAGGACCCTTATCTTACGCACCCCTACAGAAAAAAAGAATGACAAAAAAATAACCCACTAAGAATAGTGGGTCAAAAACTTATATAGGGAGTTTAGGAAGAATGATTAGTAGTAGTCTAACCTCTTCTTTCTGCTTTTATACATAAAATCTATAAAACTTTTAATAAAAATCTTTGACCTCACAAATTTTCTAGCGAAATCAGGGTATTCCCAATTTGAATAAAGAAGGACAGCGTGATGAGGGTCCCATAACGCTGTCCTTCTGTTTAACATCCCTTACCCTCTCTCCGGATAAAATAACACCTTCACATGTGAACCTCTTCTATTAATCAAATCCTCAAACGTTTCAGGTCCTTCTTTCAATTCCAATTGATGCGAAATCATTGGTTTTACATTAATTTGACCTGTACTCATATAATGAACCGAAGCCTTCCACTCGCTGCCTGGAAACGGAGCGGAAATCGCATTCCATGAGCCAAGTACCCTTAGTTCATTCCGTACTATTCTTTCAAAATAGTACCGTTCAATATGAATATCCGCATACGGGATCCCCATGAAGACGACTTCCCCACCTTTCTTCGGGAGAGCAAATACTTGCGCAGATGTGATAGGAGAGCCTGCCGATTCTACAGCCAAATCAACACCCTGCCCGTTAGTATAGTCAACAATCTGCTCATGGGCTGGTTGCTCTAGTGAATTAATTAATACGTCCGCGCCTACTTGTTTAGCTACTTCAAGCTTTGTTTCATCAATATCGACCGCATACACTTTCTTCGCACCGAAAATTTTTGCCCATTGAATCGCAAGCAAACCAATACTCCCGCAGCCCATAATGGCCACTTCTGCCCCCGGCTGGATAGTTGTCCGGTAGAAACCGTGAACCACAACAGAGGATGGCTCAATCAATGCTGCTGTATCGTAGTCCACATGATCTGGAAGTGGTACGATATGTTCTGCTGGAAGCTTTACATATTCCGCATAGGCGCCAGGATGACGCGCACCGATCACGGTTAATTTTTCACATCGTGATAACTCACCCTTTTGGCAGCTCAAACATTTACCACAATGGTACGTTGGACAGCCAGCTACTCGGTCACCGATTTTAATCTCCTCAACACCAGCTCCAACCGCTGCGACTTCCCCTGCAAACTCGTGACCAAATGTCATTCCTTCTACATAAGGTCCCAACTTTTTATACCTGGAGAGATCTGACCCGCAGATCCCAACCGCTTTCACTTTGACAATCACATCATCTGCCTGCTCAATAACTGGCTCTGGCGATTCTTCAAAACGAATATCACGTTCATCATAAAGATTCAGGGACTTCATCTCTCTTTCCCCTTTCTATCAATCTCTTACTAGTTTGCCGATGATTGTTGAGTCCTTTTTCCTCTGAAAATGATGCTGTATAAGGCGTATCCTACGACAAGTGAGTTAAAAATAACCTGGTATTCGTAGTAAACATCCCCTATCACTCTCATAGGTCCTAGCATAAAGTCTAATAGATCATCTACCATCTAATCCCCTCATTTCCACAAATATTGTTACTCAACAGGAGTTAATAAAACTTTGATCGCTTCTCCGCTTTTAATGGCTTGATAAGCTTCTTCCCACTGGGTAATATCAAATTCATGTGTCACCATTGCTTTAGCATTCACACTGCCATTGTTCATTAACTCAAGAGATGGCTCCCAATCTGCTGGCTTTTGACTCCTGCTCCCTACTACACGGATTTCCTTTTGAATAATTTTTTCAAGGTCGAATGGCACTTCTGGTTGAGGAAAAATGCCAACCTGACCATATTGACCTTTTTTACGCAGCAGATCCAATCCTTGTTGGGCTGCTGGGACCGCTCCAGAGCACTCAAATACAACATCTGCTCCATATCCGTCAGTCAGGCGGTTCACCAGTTCTTGAATATCCTGCTCCTGCGTATTCACGGCGTAGTCGATTCCTAATTCTCTTGCTTTGTCCAGGCGGACTTTATCGCTGGTTAATCCTGTGATTAGAACTTGAGCCCCGTAACTCTGAGCCACTTGTGCTGTAAACAGACCAATTGGACCTGGCCCCATCACAACGACAACATCGCCATCGTTGATCTCTGTTTTTGCCACAGCATGATACGTACAAGCTAAAGGCTCAGTCATTGCTGCAGAGTGGTAATCGACTTTTTCAGGAAGGCGATGAACGCTGTCTTTACGGGCGATTAAGTACTTGGCAAAACCTCCATCCTGCTGAGTGCCAAGCCCTTTACGATGGTTACATAAGTTAAAGTCACCGGATTGACAGTACTCACATTCCCCGCAAATATAAAAGGTCGTTTCTGAGGTCACTCTATCGCCAACATTAAATTCATGAACTCCTTCACCGACTTCCACAACCTTGCCTGAAAACTCATGTCCTAACGTAACAGGCACTCTCACCTTGTAATGTCCTTCATAGGTATGAATATCAGACCCACAGATCCCTGCATAAACCACTTCAATTTTCACTTGATCACGACCGACTTGCGGCTCTTCTTTATCTTGAATTTCCAGACAACCAAATCCGAGTTCCTTTTTTACTAGTGCTTTCATTTGAACTCCTCCAGTTTGATCTATTTCTGTAAATATAAAAGGATTAATTAAATAGACTAAACAGCTTAAAGATGATCCAATTCACTAAGTTCCCACCTTGGTCAATACTCGAAATCCTGGTTGACCCTTCTGGCATATTAAAATCTGTATTAAGGGCCATTTCCGTGAAAATAGGTGCGATATCTGTTGCCATATAAAGAGACAACGCAATCATAACTGTCCCTACAAGAACAGAATGAACAATATTTCCTTTCGCGCCACCGACGATAAAAGCCACAATAAATGGAATAGTAGCCAGGTCACCAAATGGCAGCAAAGCGTTCCCCGGTAAAATAACGGCCAATACAACTGTAATAGGAACGAGGATAAGGGCTGTGGAGATGACAGCAGGGTGGCCGAGTAACACGGCTGCATCAAGTCCAATGTAAATTTCTCTTTCACCAAATCGTTTTGATAACCATTCGCGAGCAGATTCAGACACAGGCATTAATCCTTCCATCAGAATCTTAACCATACGCGGCATCAGTACCATAACTGCAGCCATTGCCATACCGATTTCAATGACTTCCCCAGCATTGTATCCTGCCAATAAGCCAATGGCTGCACCAAGGAACAATCCAATGAAAATGGATTCTCCAAAGATACCAAACCGTTTTTGAATCGTATCAGGATCTGCATCCCATTTTTTTATAACGGGAGTCTTTTGCAGTAGTTGGACCAGGAAAATTCCTGGAGCGTAAGAAATCGTACTGCCTGTAGCAATGGATACTCCGGGTAATTCATAAAAGTCACTGACCATTGGTGCTGTCCAATCGGCGACTTTCAAACAGACAATCTGGAATAATACCGCTGCGATCAGACCTTGGATAATACTCCCGGAAATGGCGTAAACCAGCGCTGCCATGAAGGTATAGTGCCAATAGTTCCAGATGTCCACGTTCATCGTTTTCGTCGTCTTCGTAACAAGCATGACAACGTTTACAACTAGACCCAGTGGAATAATAAAGGCCGCTACAACAGATGCCCATGCAATCGAGGATGTGGCCGGCCAGCCTACATCAATCACATTTAACTCCACTCCTAATCGATCAACCATTCCCTGGGCTGCAGGACCAAGATTATTAACGAGCAAATCTACCACTAAGAAAATACCAACGAAAGCCACACCGATCGTTAAACCAGAACGAAAGGCTTTGCCGGGTTTCTGGCCGAATAGTAACCCTAACAAGAAAATGGCAACCGGTAATATGACTGTTGCACCTAAGTCTAAAAAGCTTTGTATTACATCAACAAACCCTTGCATGTTCGTTTCCTCCCCACTTATTTAAAGTGAACCTCATTCGTCAATTAGACAGTCTTCTAGTCTTGCAGCCGCCTATTTTTTCAGTTCTTCTAAGATCTGCTGTTTTGTATTTTCCGTTCCAATTCCTGTCAGGAAAGATTGGGCGTTAATCACCGGGAATGGATAATCTTTTTTCGTCATCGCCGTCGTGACTAGTAAATCAGCTGTGTCTACGTAGCCGCCTATCTCTGCAATCTTAATTTGAACTAAATCAACTTTCAGGTTATTATCTTTAACCATTTCTTCAATTGCCCCATTCACCACCGTTGATGTTGCGATACCTGCTCCGCATGCTACCAATACTTGTTTCTTTTCCATGTTTACTCATCTCCTTTAAGTGCAATAAAGTCTAATTTTTCTTCTAATAAACATTTAATCTTTGTTTTATCTCGTTCACTTATTAAATATTTCAAGGTGTCTTCATTCTGAAAGATTTGCATCAGTGTTTGCAGAAGGGATAACTGTGAATGGGCCTCATCCATGGCCAGCATAAACACTAGTTTCACGGGTGTAGTTTCGCTATCATCCCCCATAACGCCGAAATCAACAGCCTGTTTTAAAACGCCTATACTAATTGTTTTTTTATTCACATGCTCCACGTCAGTGTGTGGAATCGCAACAGATACCCCTGCTGTGGGTAAACCTGTCGGAAATTCACCTTCTCTTTCGATCACAGCTTGGATAAAGCTTTCTTTTACTAGATTTCTGTCTACTAAATTACGGGCCATTGTAGTTAAAACATCTTCTTTCAGTGTGCCTTCTAAATCTAGCAGGATGACGGATTCATTAAAAAAGATTTCACTCATTTTCTACCCCCACGATCTTCTTTTGTAATGACTGCTGGTTCAATCCATAGAATAGGATTTAATTATTTTATAAATCTCTTTGACTGAGTTAGAGCTTATGATGCGATTTCGATCTTCTTCCGAGCCGGCGAGCTTCATCAGCTGCATTAGAGCATGGATATGCTGCTGTTTATCAACTGCAGCAATAACAATGATGAGGTTTATCTGATAGTCCCCTGTAAAATCAACCCCCTCCTTGAGCCTGAGAAGACTCATTCCCACTTCATTTACGCCCTCCTCTGGAGCTGCGTGTGGAATAGCGATATTTGGCCCGATCACAATATAGGGATCCTCTACTGTACGATGAATCATCGCTTCCACATATTCCGCTTCGATCTTACCTTTATCTATTAATGGCTGGGCACTTACTCGAAGTGCCTCCTCCCAGGAAGCAACAGAATTCCTTACTGTAATATGACGTTGAGGAATTAAGTCATTAATATTCATATCTCTTTTTTTGACAGACTGTTTAACCGAGGATTCCTCATCGCGATCAATGTACGTTTGCAAATCCTCAGCGAGTGACTTCTCATTTTCAATCACGGCATGATTTCTGATAATATCGATTAAGTGATTCACATTCATGTCTTTTGGAATATAGCCGTGCAATTCCAGCATGACCTGTTTTCGAAGACGGTATTTTTCATCTTCTGCCAAAAACGCACTGGAAATGAACATTTTTTTATCTGTCTCTAGTGATGTTGGAGAGAAGACAATATCGTAATCTAAGTTGTAATTGAGAAATTCACGTACAGATAAGGAATCAAGAAAGATAAATCCCGGAAATAACTCCCTTAATTCGTTGAACATCAGTCTTGATACCGAAACACCTTGAGGGCAGACAACCACTGCCTTTATTTTTTCCTCAATACTATCTCCCTGCCTGGTCATCCACCCGCCAATAAGCATCGTGATATAAATCGTTTCGCTTTCGGGAATAGCCATGCCGATTAAATCTTGAAGCGGCCCTGTTGACCGTTTGACCAGATGGTGCAATTCCTTGAACTCCTTATTTAAAGAGTCCTGAACATCCATGGTTTCAGTTAGCTGGTACTTAATTCGATAATAAGCAGGCTTAATATGCTGGAACAGCTTATTCATCAGCTGCTGTCGATCCTGCAAATAGATACAAGCACTCTTCTCAAATAAGCGCAGCATGTCATCAATGGCAGGAATTAATTCTGGAATAGCATCATCATTCGTTAAATACTCCGACCAATAAACATTGGTCGTTAACAGATGGAGGGTAATGAATAAACGTTCTACGACTGGAATTTGCCTGGCATCATGGAAAATCTCCTCGGTCGCCAAATATTCCTTCGTATCAGATAATTCCTCATACTCGATAGAAAATGAATCGACCTCATTACCTTGCTGGATCCTTCTTAGAATTAAGATAAGAATATAAGGCATCGTGTCTAATTTTTCATCGGTGAATTTCAAATTCAGCTTGCTCTCGACGTTCTCAATTCGCTGATTAAACTCATTGATTTCTTCCGTATCAATATTCGCTAATTGTCTTATCCTCTTCTGTCCACCATGGACCTGCAGGAGTTGATAGGTGATCGTAATAAGTAATTTTCGAATTTGAAACTCTTTTCCTTCGATCAAATAACCCGATGCCCTTGAATAGCGAATCAGCAATCTATATTCGTCTAACTGTTTCTGTACTTGCTTTAAATCACTAAGAACCGTATTTTTGCTAACGTCAAGTTCACTCGTAAAATGGTTAAGTGACAGTTCTTCTTTACTGCTCAAGAGCATCATGATGATAAGATCAACACGTTGGCTTTCCGTGAGAGCAGTTAGCTTTAAAGGAGTACTTTCTTCTTCACAGCAGAGTTTCGTAAAAACGGATTGGTCGATGATAAAATGACCTTTCCTCGTTCTTTCTATTACTGGAAGGTTCTCGACCATAAGCCACTCATTGATTTTGTTAAAGCTGTATCCAAGCTGGCGACGAGTTAAGTTATATTTCTTCTCTATGGCCAGGCTTGTGATGCTTGGATTGCTGACCAATTCATCCAAAATCCGCTTACTTCTCTCATCAAGTGACAACCTTAGCCCCCCTTTTCAAATTTATTGTAGCATTCAGAAAACTCGTAATGTATACGCTTTCATCTCAAGTAAGCGTACATTTAATGTACAATATCGTGATTTACATCGAGAAACACAGAAATTGAACAATCATACACTAAAAAAGCAAAGCCTAGGCAGAACTAGTCTTCTGCCTAGGCTTTGCTTCCTATAAATAAACACATTTGGTTTTAAACCACAACCGATATTGGTGCAAACGTGAACATTCTTCCTTTGTGTTCTTTCTTACCGGTTAAATGCTTGCACAGGTCCTTTTTCCTGGAAGTGCACCCTTCCGTCTATTTCATTATCGTGGAGCCATGAAGCCGTTCCGGTTTCGCCCCAAGAATCAACAGAAATATTCTGGAGTCCCCTATTTTCCGATGCTTTGTCATGAAGGCTTTGACAACATGAATGTCCGAACATTCCTTCAGGGTCTGTACTTCACAATGGTAAAGTCGAAGAACCGATTCCCTAACAAACTTTGGCTTATATTCCGGAAGTTCCTCATCCATTAATAAGGAACCCATATATCCATATTTTAGTTGTAATTGTCTAGTTAAACTGACCACATGAAGCAATTGTTCATAGAGCTCGGAATGCTGCCGCTTTATTTCCTCTAAGTCATTCCTTGCCTTACAAATGTCATTTAGACCGGCTACCGCTAGTGCCATTATGCTTCAACTCCTTTTTCCCATGGTTTCTCTAGACCAATGATTTCGGTTAATTCCTGACTGTGTTTTCTACGGATCCTCCGTGTTTCTGCACGTTCTTTTCCAGATTCGTAAAGGAATCTCTCCTCTTCTGTTTCAGGCACAAGATCCGGAACTTTAATCGGATGTTTATTCTCATCCAGGGCTACGAACGTAAGAAATGCGGTTGCTGCCATGCGACGTTCCCCTGAGATCATGTCTTCAGCAATTACTTTGCAGAAAATTTCCATCGATTTGCTGCCTGTGTAGGAGACGAATGATTCTACACAAACCGAATCAGTTTGATGGATAGGATGCAGGAAGTCAATGGAATCAGTAGAAGCCGTTACACATTCCTTGACCCTGGCATGACGGCGGGCGGACAGGGTGGCGTTGTTATCGAGTTTCTTCATCAATACGCCGCCAAATAGTGTATTGTAATTATTCAGGTCATTGATCATCACTTGATCAGTATTCACAATTAGACTTTCTTTCGGGTTTCTCGTTTTGATCGTCATTGTATTCCCTTCCTTGCCTTTTATGGTGTTCAATGCATTGACATTACCCAGTGTAGAACGGTGTGAAAGATAAGTGAAATGGTTATTCCTCATCTAAACAATAGATCTTATCTATGGAAACGCATCCACCCATACCATATAGGAATACAATTGGCATAATAATGTAGAAAATTTTTATAAAAAAATGAGTCTGGAAAACTCCAGACTCATCTTCTAGCACACAAACTAATTAGAAAAACTCCCCAATGTTAAACGCTCCTGGGTAAACTTCAGCCACTCTTTCGTGGCATAAGATTGATAATGATCTTTCTTCCAAATCAAAGCAAGATCCCATTCTATCATCGGCTTCACTACTTTAATTCTGTGGACATCTTCCTTAAGAAGCATCGATACACTGTGCGGCAAGATTGATATCCCTAAATCGGCCGCAATCATTTTTCCAATAAAGTCCCACTGGGTACTCTCGGAAACGACATGCGGCAAAAACCCCGCTTCCTTACACGCCTCTTTAATTCGGTCATTTAAAGCGAAATCTTTGTTGAACAGAATCAATGGTTCATCTTTCAATTCTTCAAGCTTCACTTGTTTCCTTGACGCAAGGCGATGAGACGGAGGGACTATTACTTTCAAGCCCTCTTTCATAAAAGAAAAATAACGGAAGTTCTCCTCCTCTGTTGGCAGCACCGTGATCCCAACATCTAACTGATCATTGAATATATCCTCTTCAATTTTCTTCGTTCCATTTTCCAATAGCTGAAAGGTAATGTTCGGGTAAAGCTGATGAAACTCTCCTAGAATACGGATAAAATGATCGGCATCCATAATCGGAGGCAGACCAATTCGAATATGACCCTTTTGCAAACCTAATAAATCATCCAATTCAGTCTTCAGATTATCAAAAGCTCGATCAATCGTTTGAGCTTGATCGAGAATCACGCGGCCGGCATCGGTTAGGACAAGTTTCTTTCTGGACCGATCAAACAGCTCAACCCCAAGCTCTTCCTCTAAGTTTTTAATCATTTTACTGATCGTCGGCTGTGTTAAAAACAGATGATCTGCAGCTCGGGTAAAACTGCTAAATCGTGAAACTTCTATAAAATACTTCAGGTGTCGAATATCCATAAGTTCTTTCACCTATCCTGTTCACTAAAAATACTTATATATTGGAGCGCTCATACCTTGGTTGCAGCAAGTAAGTGTGTAAACTTTAACAAGCACTCTAAACACAGAGTTACCTAGCAGCAAATTCGAGTTCAGTTTATTTTTTTTTAGGCTTTTCGTCCAAAATGGAACGTAATTCTTTAATATCGTCTTCTGATAAAGAATCCTCCTTGATAAACTGAACCAGCATTGACTTTAACGTTCCGCCATAAATTCGTTTAAGAAAGGACTGTGCCTCGGCGCGCTGACACTCTTCTTGCGAATAAAGCGGGACAAACGTATAGATCCTCTGATCTTTATTAACCCCAACCACTTCTTTGTGAACAAGACGATCCAAAAGAGTCCGTACAGTTTTTGCCTTCCAATCCGTTTGCTCCTGTATAGAGGATATAACTTCATTGGCCGTTTGTGGAGTCTTTTTCCAAAGTACATGCATAACTTCCCATTCCGATTCTGAAATTTTAGGGATTTTCTTCGTCATCCTTATCCTCCCTCCTCTTTTGGACACATGGTTATATCTAATGATTCTTCTCTTATTCCTTAATGATTCCTTTATCTCTCAAAATAGCTAACGTGATTTTTGCCGCCTTGCTTCCATAACTATTATCTTGATTTTGTATATTAGTTGCAAAGAAATAAGTATTGTCCTTGGTCTCTACATATCCAATAAACCAACCGTTTATATTCTTTCCATTAACATTGCCGGTACCAGTTTTCCCGGAGAGCCTTGCCTCATCGTATATTTCTAATAAAAGAGAATCTTTAACTTTTTGGATATTCTTACTTTCGAATCCAAACTGATTTGTATAAAACGCCATCAATAATTGTACTTGTTCGACTGGAGAAATTTTTAATGAAGATTCCAGCCAATAGTCTGTTCCACCAGAAATATTATAATTCCCATAACCTATCTGTTTCAAATAAGCTTGGGTGGTATCTCGCGGGACTTTTTGGTCTAATTCCCTAAAATACCAGGTTACTGAGTTTTTCATAGCTGTCGATAAGTTATGGTCCTTATTCCAAGATTCATAAGGATATTTCGTGCCATTCCATTTCATTGTGGAGTGGTCACGTGTTATTACCCCTAACTCTAATCCAATTAATGCGATATAAATTTTGTAAGTAGAATTCGGGGAAACTCTCAGCGTACTTTTACCTTTATCATAGATGGTATATTGGTCAGATTTCATATCATACAAAACAAAACTTCCATTATACCCATCAAAATATTCGCTTAAATCCTCATAATGCGTGCCTTCATTATTAAAATCATAACGGCTATTATTCGCCGCCATGGCAGAAATAAATGGTAGCTGACTTGCTATAATGACACCCGCAAGAGTAAAAATTGAAATACTCTTCAGCTTCAACCACTTCGATTCAGTCGTAAACGCTGCAATTTTTTCAATTCGTTTTTTAATTTGATTCTTGGGGCCATTAAACTGATTAGTCCAAGTATAATTCTTCGAGTGCGATGCTGGATCCACGAAATGAATAATCGTATTCCCATAGTCTAGATAACAATGCTCATCCAAAGATTTTAAAACAGCCGTATCACAAGCAATCTCACGGTCTAACCTCATTTCTTTAAAAGCCATCCACACAAGTGGATTAAACCAGTAAAAAATTTGATAAAGGATGGTGAGGTAATTCGTTGCGATATCTCTGGTTTTATAGTGATACAGTTCATGCATAAAAATGTATTTAATATTTTCTGTAGACATCTTTTCATCGAGATGCCTCGGCAGTAAAATGCAAGTCTTAAACAGCCCGAACGTCATTGGAGATTTGACTAGCGATGATTCTCCTACGAATAAAGGTTTAGATATCTTTAAACGATGCTTGCACTCTTCAAATAGCTGTAAAACGTCTTCATTGTGCAGGACAGTTGCTGTATCTTTAATTTTCTTTAATTTGAACCAAGCATGCAGGGCCAGACCAGCCATAACCAACATGCCTGCAACCCAAATGCTGGCTAATGCAATATTCAAAAAATCCAGATTGAGACGATTGACAGATACCGTAAAGTCTTTCATCCAGTTTTCGTTACTAAGCCCTGCACCATCTGTGTTGTTGATAAAAGGAGTGCTCATTCTATTGCTTTGATTCATATCGAATGAAAAGAAATGATTTTCAAAATGAATCAACTGCTTCGGTATAAATGGAAGTGTCAACGCGATTAACAATAAAAACCATATATTGTATTGCCATTTCGCTGAAAGGTGTTTCGAAAATAATTTCTTAATCAGCATAATCATCACTATAGTAATAGAGGACACTATAAAACTAGTTACTAAATGAGTGAAAAACATTTTTCTTACCTCCATTTTCCGAAACTATGACTGCCGCTGATTTCTTCCAGGAAGGGTTAACAACCTCATCCCCAATTGTTGTTGAATAATTTCTCTGTGGGCATTTGAAGTCTAATAATCCATTATTAGTTTATCAGTTTTCAGTTAAAATTGTTGGGATCTATCATACTCCGAGCTCAGTGGCTTTTTAAAAGAAAGTTATATATTCCTATATTTGGATTTAATGGGATTGACATTTCATTGACTACAATTGTAATATTGTATTACAGTTGTAGTCAATGAATTTGAAAAGGGGGGTATTAATTTTAATTTGTTCTTCGGAAACCATTGAGATTTATGTACAGTCATAGATGAATACGGTACAAGTTAGTCATTTCAGGTCAAATCATTCAGTTAACTTTTTAAAAGATAAAAAGAAGAAAGAGGTTATCAATTTGAAAAAAACATCTCAATACAAATCCATTATGCATAAATTTACACTGTTTATGTCGGTACTCGCATTAATTACACTCACCGCTTGCGTGAATGAAAACAGTTCAACCGCTTCCCCATCTAAAGAGGAGAACGAAGAGGGGCAAACAGTAAATAGAGATGAGAAGTTTGCCGAACTCGAGAATAAGTTTGACGCTCAAATCGGTGTCTATGCGATCGATACGGGAACGAATCAGACCATCGAATATCGAGCAGATGAGCGATTCGCCTTTGCATCCACCTACAAAGCTTTGGCAGCAGCCATCATGCTTCAGCAGAACTCTATAGAAGATCTTAAGAAAGTCATTACTTACACCGAGGAGGATTTAGTTACCTATTCTCCAGTTACCAAGAAACACGTGGATACCGGCATGACAATTTTGGAACTAAGTGAAGCAGCGGTCCGGACCAGCGACAACACCGCGGGGAACCTCTTACTTAAGGCGCTGGGAGGCCCCGATGGATTTGAAGATGCCTTAAGGCAAATCGGCGATAACGTGACCCAATCTGATCGATACGAACCACACTTGAATGAATTCACTCCTGAAGATAGTCGTGATACCAGCACACCGCGAGCCCTTGCTACCAGTCTACAGGCATTCGCAGTCGGCGATTTGCTTTCTGGTGATAAACGTGAAATGTTCACGGATTGGTTGCGGGGCAATGCTACAGGAGATGCCCTGATTCGCGCGGGCGCACCTGAAGGATGGGTGGTCGGTGATAAGAGTGGGGCCGGAAGTTACGGAACGAGGAATGACATTGCAATTGTTTGGCCCCCAAACAGAGAACCAATCGCCATTGCGGTTATGTCCCGCCATGATACGAAAGATGCTCAATATAATGATGCGCTGATTGCGCGTGCTGCCAAGGTCGCACTTAACGCCCTAAAGTGAATTGAATAACTTCGATATAGTGGGTGTTCTTGGATATAAATGATTTTGGATCAATCGAAATCCCTATGGGTGAGAAAATTCATCAAACCACACCACCATTTAGTATCAATTTATTAGTTAAATTGCAAAGGTTTAAGTCTTATTTTGCGTTAGGAAAAGAAAAAGGGTCACACATGTTAGTTAGGACTAACGTGTGTGACCTTCTATTTATTTACCATAAAATGTAAATTTTTGTTCACCTAAAAGCTTCTAAATCTATAATCTTAATTCATTATGAGACTGGTGATATACAGAATAGCAATGGTTGCAGCCAATAACCATTCGTGATAATAAGCTTTGGACTGCCTGTCTTCCTTCCATTCTTCAAAACCTCTTGCTATAAATATGGCGCAAAATAATAAGAACATGAGGGCTGGCGTTACACTCTCGGAATTGGCCATAGAGAAAATACACAAAATAATAAGTATGTAGATGATAGATTCAATCACTATGTATATTCTTTTCCTATCCTCATCTAATAATCCCTTATGCTTAATTTTGAATCGTCTCTTCAAGTAAAATTCCTTTATACATAAATATGCGATCATCGTAATCGGAACTAGTAATAAGAAGGGGTTGATACCATCACCACCCGTAAGTTAAACGTTAATCTCCCATTCCACCTTAAATCTTCCTAAGGATACACCATTTCCAGTCACTACAATATAATAGGTTCCTTTAGTTTCCGCTGCCACCATCATTCTTTCTCCGCGTGGTTTCATGGGCACTTTCTTACCACTTTCGTTTTCTACAGAGTGCCCGATTCTTCCCCTTTCGGATTCAATATTGAATAAGAGCTTTTCACCTTTTTCGAGATGAATAGGAATCTCATGCATGCCATCAAAATAGGAGAAGGACGCTTGAAAACTAGTTTTTGTTCGGTCTGCTGTCCAGTGCTGTTTTTCAGTAAAATCGATGGTCAATGAAATGGCCACACAGGTTGGAATGACAAGAGCAAATAACCACGCCCATTTCAGTCTTTTGGCAAAAAGTTTTACACCAACATAAAATAATACGGCTGCAAGCGATCCAAGCGGACCAGCTATCAATACGTATTCCAATGAACCCTTATATAACACAAAGAATATCGCACATCCTGCTGTGATATAAAGAAGGAGTCTATAACGTTTTACCGATGGGACGACCCTTAACAGACCATCAATTAGAATTGAACAACTAATTCCATACCCATAAAAGAATAACCAAAATATCGGGTTGGAAGCTGTTTCAACGAAATCATACATGTCAAATGAGGCAAGCATTAATGCATAAAGAGCAAATATCGATAATGAAAAGCCAGCTCCTATTAATTTTGTATAAAGGTAATATATCGTTTGTCTTACTGAACCCTGCAAAACCGCATCTTCCTAACCTTCTGTTATTGCATCGAGTTAATCGATTGCTCAACCTATCCCCATGTATCATGGGCAGCATATAGTTTAACACATAATGGTAATTGAACCCATGCAAAAGACGCCCTCTCATACAAAAGAAGCGCGCCGATTTTTGAACTATTTTTACATATCTATCCCACCTGGTGAACACCAAGCGGGATAAGTTTTGTTAAGAACTATTCATCATCATAAGCATTTAATGCGTTCACGCCGTGAGCAAGAGCAGAGCCAGCTTTAAGTGCAGTGGCAACCATAATAGCTTCAGCTATTTCTTCCTTACCAGCCCCTTGTTTTTTCGAACCCCTTGTATGGATGTCTATGCAATAGGGGCAGCCTGTCGTATGAGCAACGGCAAGTGCGATCAATTCCTTCTCCATTGCTCCAATTAAGCCCGGCTTCATCGCCTGTTTGTCGAAATCAACAAACGCCTTAAATGCATCACCGTTCAACTCAGAGAATTCTTTCAACCTTTTAAAGTATTCTTTACGATAAAGTTCCTCTTGTCCGTTTTCGTCATAGGCATTTAACGCGTTTACACCATGGGCAATCGCAGACCCAGCCTTCAACGTGGTAGCGACCATAATGGCCTCACCCATTTCCTCCTTTGACGCCTCTTGTTTTTTAACATTTTTCACATGAAGGTCAATACAGTACGGGCACCCCGTCGTATGGGCAACAGCAACGGCTATTAACTCCTTTACTTTCGCCGAGAGCTTTCCAGCAGCTAAAGCCTTTTGGTCAAAATTGCCAAAGGCGCGAAAAGCATCAGGGGCAAGTTGTTCGAACTCTCCAAGTCGATTGAAGTTAGATTGTTGATACAAGACGTCTTGAGTCATGATTTCCCCTCCAGTAATTTTCTGAAAAATTTAAATCTATTAAAAGAATACTATCAACCATTTCACGTGACAACTTAAAGACATTAGATTTCCCAATATGAATCAGCCGAAGTTATGGTGCATGCAATAAGTGAATATCCACCCTATAATTTCAATGCCTATCCTAGTTCAGAATGATCAGCTTTATCTTGAGATTCTTCATGGGAATTGTCTCTAATCGTTTTCATCACCTGATTAGTAGAATCGCTGACTTCTGCCTTAAAATATGGCTCATAGGCTTCAAGCGGGGCCTTTTTAGTGAAATATACGGCGAGTAACACCCCTATTAATGATGCTGAAACCGCTATTACGAATGGCGTCGTATTACCCATAGCCTTCGCCACAATATAAACAACTGAGCCAATGATGATCCCAGCATAGGCTCCTGCCCTATTCATTCTCTTCCAGTAAAGTCCCAGGAAGACAACCAGGAAAAACGCCGCACCAAATCCTCCATAAACATAGACAAAGCCCATGGCTAAGAACCAAGGTGGATTAATAGCCAGAATTACCGCTGCGGTTGCAATAGCAAATATACTGATTCGCAGCCAGTTCTTAAATTTTCGGTCACTGATCCTTTTTGGAGATATATTCAAATACACATCATAATAGAGAGAAGTGGCACAGTGCAGCAGCATTGAATTCGCAGTAGATATGGCAGCCGCACAAATAGCAACCAGTGTAATGCCCCCGACAATAGGTGGTGTGTACTCCTGGATAACTAATGGAATAATGTAGTCTGTCGTTTTCCCTGCAGGTATGCTAGGTAACAGAACTTTCGCCCCTAATCCAATGACGATTAATGGACCCATGATAAAAATTAGAACTAGAATGGTTCCCATGACCTGCAATATCGCAACTTTGACATTTTTAGGAGCCAGCATCCGTGTTACCCAGTGCGGTGAAGAAGGAGTTCCTAATGAATTGGAGATAAAAATGGAAAACAATGTACCAAAGCCAAATGTCCCTAAAGGAGACAGCAAAATGCCCTCATCAAGGGGCGGCCCACCTACATTTGTAGGCGCTGTAGTCGTCGCAAGCGTTTCTACTATATTTCCGAGTCCACCTGTTAGCGACCATACTACGCCGCTCGCCAGTAATACTCCGATGGCAATCAAAACGGTGTTTAAAGTATCTGTCGCAGCAACAGACCAAAATCCTCCAACACTTGTGATTAAGATAAATATTAAGAAGCCAAAGATTGCTAGTTTATAATCAATGCCTGTTATGCTGGAAAACACAATTCCAAAGCCAGTCACCTGGATATTAACTAACAACAAATAACCAATAAACATTAAGATGCCGACAATCGCTTGCAGCGTGCTTTTTTTCTGGAAGGGTTCAAACCTAAGACGAATAAATTCCGGAAAAGTCCTGGCTGGTTTTTCTGGCCGCCTTATTTTGTAGGCCACAATGGGGATTAACGCTCCTCCAAAGCACCAGCCCGCTACCCAGCCTATGACAGCTGCCACACCTGAACTGTACAAATAGCCAGGGACCCCCACGACCGAAGCCACACTGACCCATGTTGCTGCCGTCGTGCCAATCCCCATGATTAATCCCATTCTATGTCCACCAGTCGTATAATCATCGACTGATTCTGCAGTTTTCAAGCTTTTTACATTTGCCCATATTAGAAAGATTATATAAAAACTGAATACAACCAAATACCATATCATGTGTAACCAACTTCCTTCCTAAAACCTTATTTGTACTTGAATAATCGCCCAGTGGCCCCCCACCGTTTAACACCTGATTTTTCGACTTTGTAACAGAGGAATGTACCTAATAGAAAGGAAAAAACCATCGTCCCCACCCAAGTCATCATCGCTATTACCATATGAAAATCCCTCCCCTCTGAATGTTGCCCGCTCCTATTCAGATACGAACATCAATTAATAACTTTTCACCAGCCCTCCTTTTAAATATAAAAAAACCCTTCACTCACGAAGAGAGAAGGGTCGAATGCAACCGTTTTACCGTTTGCCAATCGATTCTCATCTTCGGAATAGCTTTCGCCTTCCTCTGAAATTGGCACCGTACACCGTAGATGGATCTGCCGGTTGCCGAGGCTTCATAGGGTCAGTCCCTCAACCTCTCTTGATAAGAAAATTTAAAATATTCAAGTAAGAGCTAGGCTTAATTCTATCATAATGAACGATTTAATCAATTCTTTCTTGGCATACTGCTCTGACAAAAGGGATATGTAGGTAAAACCAAAAGAATAGAATCATAGTTCTGCAAAAAAGATTGTAACGAATCAAATTTAATGATAATATACTATTCAACTAAACAGTATGACATATTTAAGTGATATCTCGAATATTGGTATGACACAATACTTTAACGAGGCAAATTACTGCTTAATGGTTTTAGAATCCTTTGTCTACTTTAGCGAGTACATACAAGGTGCCTATCTAGCAGACTAGCAAACCACAACGCAACCAAGAACGGCTAAGTGATCGAGCGAACACTAAACTCTAACAGAATAGGAAGGTCGGATGTGAAAAATAAAGAAATTGTCTATGTAGTTTCTGATTCCGTCGGAGAAACGGCCGAGCTGATGGTAAAAGCCGTTTCAAGTCAATTTAATAAGAGCGACGTAGAGATCCAGCATATCTCCTATGTGGAGGATACTCAGGATCTTAACAATGTTATTGCTGTCGCGAAATATACTCATTCTATCATTGCCTACACGATCGTCATTCCCTCTTTAAAGCAATATCTTGACGAAAGAACACGTGAGGAAGGAATAATTGCAGTGGATTTAATGAATCCGCTTATGCAGGCATTTATGCAAAAATTTGATGCGGCGCCCGAACGGCAGCCAGGGTTAATGAGAAAGTTGGATGATAACTATTTTCGAAGAGTTGAAGCCATTGAGTTTGCGGTAAAGTACGATGATGGGCAGGACATCCGAGGAATTAAGCGGGCAGACATTGTATTAATTGGGGTTTCCAGGACATCAAAGACTCCCCTCTCCATGTATTTGGCCAACAAAAAGTTCAAGGTGGCCAATGTGCCGCTAGTCCCAGAAATACCTCCACCTGATGAACTTTTTGATATTCCAAAAAGCAACTGTATCGGTTTAGTGATCACACCAGATAAGTTAAATGAAATTCGTGAAGAACGATTAAAACACTTAGGATTAACCACCCAGGCGAACTATGCAAAACTAGATCGGATCCTTGAGGAACTGGATTATTCAGAGAAGATTATGAAACGAATAGGCTGTCCCATCATTAATGTCTCCAACAAAGCGGTAGAAGAGACAGCCGATTTGATATTAGCCATGTTAAAAAAAAGGAGAGTTATGTACCATGAATAAACTTGTCTATATGTTCGATCAAGGAGGAAGCGAGAAAAAGGAGCTTTTGGGCGGGAAGGGCGCTAATTTAGCCGAAATGACCCGAATTGGTTTGCCCGTTCCTTATGGGTTTACCATCTCAACAGAGGCTTGCAATTCATACTACGATGCAGGGGAATCTATTCCTGCCGAGATTGAATTTCAAGTATTAGAATCACTTCAAATCCTTGAACAGCAAACAGGGAAAATACTCGGTGACCCGTCCAATCCCCTGCTCGTTTCGGTTCGTTCCGGAGCCGTCCATTCGATGCCGGGAATGATGGATACCGTTTTAAACCTCGGAATGAACGATGACACGGTAAAAGGAGTGGCACACCTTACAGAAAATGCACGTTTTGCTTATGATTCTTACCGAAGATTTATTCAAATGTTTAGTGATGTTGTCCTTGATGTCGATAACTTTTATTTTGAGCAATTTTTAGAAGAATACAGAGAAGAAAATGGCTATGATTCCGACCCTGAAATGTCTGCTGCAGATTGGCAGGAAGTGATCAAAGGATATAAAACGATTGTGCGAAAACATACGAAAAGGGATTTTCCAGAGGATCCAAAAGAACAATTATTCCTTTCCATTCGGGCTGTTTTTGATTCTTGGAATAACCAGCGGGCTGTTGTTTACCGCCGTCTTCAAAAGATCCCTGGTCACCTTGGAACAGCCGTGAACATTCAAAGCATGGTGTTTGGTAATATGGGCAACGATTCCGGGACCGGAGTGGCCTTTACACGAAACCCATCAACCGGTGAAGCGAAGCTCTATGGAGAATACTTGATCAATGCGCAAGGTGAGGATGTAGTGGCCGGGATTCGTACACCGCAGCCCATCGCAACCCTTCAGGATGAAATGCCAGAAGTTTATCAACAGTTTGTAGAAACTTGTAATCTTCTCGAAGAACACTATCAAGACATGCAGGACATTGAGTTTACAGTAGAACGCGGCCAGCTGTTTATTCTTCAAACAAGAACAGGTAAAAGAACCGCCCAGGCTGCCATTACCATTGCTGTTGAATTAGCAGAAGAAAACATTATCAGTAAGGCAGAAGCACTTCTACGTGTTGATCCTGATCAGCTTAGTCAGCTGCTCCATCACCGAATTGACGATGCCTATGAACGGAAACAGTTAGCCAAAGGTCTGCCAGCCTCCCCCGGGGCCGCAACAGGGCAAGTTGTGTTCGATGCAGATGAAGCGGAACAATTAGCGAAAGATGGCGTAAAGGTGATTCTAGTTCGTCCCGAAACGACGCCTGATGATATTCATGGGATTGTTGCCTCGCAAGCAACAGTCACGAGCCGGGGAGGAATGACGAGCCATGCAGCCGTTGTAGCCAGAGGGATGGGTAAGGCCTGCATATGTGGCTGTGAAACCTTAACCATTGATTTAAAAAGTAAGCAGTTTAAGGTAGAAAATACGATCGTGAACCAGGGGGATAAGATTACCATTGATGGGTCAACAGGTGACATTATGTTAGGTGAGATTCCTATGATTGAGCCCCAGCTTTCCGCCGACTTTCAACAGCTGCTTACCTGGGCAGATGAAGAGCGGAAGCTTGGTGTTAGGGCCAATGCAGACAATCCTAAGGACGCTGCAAAAGCGCTGGAATTCGGAGCAGGTGGAATTGGATTGTGCCGGACTGAACATATGTTTATGGATGCCCGCCGGATTCCAATTGTTCAGGACATGATCCTGGCTGAAACCTATCCAGAGCGAGAAGAAGCTCTTACAAAGCTATTACCGATGCAGCAGGAGGATTTTGAAGGAATCTTTGAAACGATGCAAGGCCATCCCATCACGATTCGTTTACTGGATCCCCCTCTTCACGAGTTTTTACCTGATAAAGAAGAACTGCTTGTCGACGTAACCAAGCTGCAAATCACAGATCCAGACTGTAAGGAATTAAAGGATAAGGAAGAGCTGTTAAGAAAAGTGCGTGTGCTAGACGAATCGAATCCGATGCTCGGACACCGCGGCTGCCGATTAGGAATGATTTATCCTGAAATTTACGTCATGCAGGCAAAGGCCATCTTTTATGCGATTTCCAAAGTGATGGAAAAAGGAATAAACGTCAGTCCGGAAATTATGATTCCTTTAGTCGGACACGTCAATGAGTTGAAGGAAATGCGTCAACTGGTGATTAAAACGGGAGAGCAAATTCAAGATGAATCCGGGCAGCACTACGATTATCTCGTGGGTACGATGATTGAAGTTCCGCGAGCTGCCCTCACCGCAGATCAAATTGCGCAAGAAGCGGACTTTTTCTCCTTTGGCACAAATGATTTAACCCAAACGACCTTCGGATACAGTCGTGATGATGCGGAAGGTAAGTTCCTGCAAACGTATATTGAAAACAAAGTGCTCTTAGAAAACCCGTTCGCCTCCCTCGACCAGGACGGTGTAGGCAAACTGGTCGAAACAGGGGTAAAACTTGGGAGAGACACAAAGCCGGGATTAAAGACAGGGATTTGCGGAGAACACGGTGGAGAGAAGGATTCGATCCAATTCTGCCATGAAACGGGCTTGGATTACGTAAGCTGTTCCCCATACCGAATCCCGCTGGCACGTCTTGCAGCGGCTCAAGCTACTATTAAACAGGAACAAAAACAGGTCGTAAAGGAACTTATCTAGGATAAAAATAAAGGAAGCTGTCTCCTTGAGCAGCTTCCTTATTTCATCTACAAAAGACTGACCTATCGTATATTTCATCCGTATTTCGGAAACCATGAAACTATCAATCACTATTCACAAAGGAGATGTGGATGAAATGAAGACAGTAGATTATACATTGGCCGATACCGGATTATATGTGAGTGAGGAAGAGCGAGAAAGCCTGGTCCCTGAAGAAGAATATTGGTTCTTAAACGGAAAGTTTGTCCAAGCCCTTCGAAATGTAGAGGCATTCTATCACTCACAACATAAAGACCCTCAAGAGCTTTACCGCCCTTTTATAAAGGCCTAAATCTATCACTTTTTTATACGAGTACGAAAGCATACTTGAAGCAGGGCATTGTGGAATCAATGTCCTGTTTTCCTATTCCCTCTCTCCTCAAGAACACCCTTTAATGATTAACTTAACCTACTACCTATTCAAAGAACACGTTAATCTATTTAAAAGAAAACCTGTACCTTCTATAATGAACTAAGAACGTAAACAAAAAGGAGAGATTCAATGAATACATCCCAGCCTACGATCCTTGTGTTCCATCCCAACCAGTCAAAAGAATATGCCGCCTGTATCCATGATTATGGATTTACCTCAGTAAAGACCGCCTCCACCCCGGAGGAGGCAGAAAACCAATTACCTGGCACCGAAGTTATTCTGGGCTGGAATTTTCCTACCCAACTACTACATAAACCAGCTGCTTCATCTGTCCGCTGGTTTCAATCGATCGGAGCCGGAGTTGATGATTTAATGGCCGACCCATCGATACCTGAGAACTTGCCCATAACCCGAATTGTCAATCAGTTTGGCACGTATATTTCTGAATATGTATTTACGTTTCTCTTATACCTGTTAAAAGATGTCCCCCGCATAAGACAGTCGCAAATTGACCGCAGCTGGGACCCTTTCACCTCTGAATCTTTGACAGGGAAAACAATCGGGATAGCCGGGATCGGATCAATCGGAGCCGAAATTGTCCGCAAAGCTCGGGCTTTTGATATGGATGTGCACGGATTAAGCTTTAGCGGCAAACAAGCTCATCTAGTGGACCGCCATTTCACAGCGGATGAGTGGGAAGATTTTGTAAAAGAGCTTGACTATTTAGTCTTAACGCTTCCTCTTACTCGTGCAACACACCACATTGTAAACCGCGACATTCTTTCAGCCATGAAGTCAAATGCCAGCCTTGTCAACGTCGGCCGTGGTGAATTGATCGCTGAAGAAGATTTGCAAGCGGTGATGCGCTCAGGACATCTTCAGGCTGCAGTCCTTGATGTAT
The DNA here is from genome assembly GCF_029714185.1 of Halobacillus naozhouensis. Taxonomy (NCBI): domain Bacteria; kingdom Bacillati; phylum Bacillota; class Bacilli; order Caryophanales; family Bacillaceae; genus Halobacillus; species Halobacillus naozhouensis. Next base: position 3,350,384 of record NZ_CP121671.1, read on the forward strand.
TTGAAAAAGAACCTTTACCAGAAGACCATCCCTTCTACTCCATGCCAAATGTGTATATCACTCCTCATTTATCGGGACCAAGCACCACAGAAGGAGTAAGTCATTTTTTTGTAGAAAATGTAAAGCGATTCCTAGAGGGACAACCTTTACACGGGTTGGTGGACCGGAAACGCGGATATTGATAAGAAAGACCACCCTTCGGAGAAATAGTTAGTCTCCGGAGGGTGGTCCCTGTTGCCACTTTTCTCCCACTGTCATCCCTTGGGTTTATCAGGATGCTTATTGGTGTTTACAGCAACCTGGTCCGTTTCCTTTCATCTTTTGAAAAACAACCTCCGTGGCTTCACGAAATGAATACACACTTCCTCCAAACCCTTTAGTAAATTTATCTGCATGTTCCTGCCATTCGAATGCTAAAACCTGTGGTTGACAGCATTCTATATGAATCGAGGTGTCCATGACATACCAGGCTAAAGGTGCACTGATCGTCGTATGTTTTAGAAAATCGTGACTAATAGCCTGAATTACCTCGTCACCCAGTTGGCGGTGGCGAAGAAGCCCGCAGTGAGCACAGCAGGCCACTTCAATTTTATTATTCGATAAAATGAGTCGATATTTGGCCCATAGTCATCTCCTTTACTCAAATAATTCTCTGTCAATTAGATTTGCCGTAACAGGCTTCCATCCCATTTCGCGTGACCATACAGATAATTGACCTATGTGGTGGATTTCGTGGGCAATGACATGACGGATTATTTCTCCATATTTGAAACTGACCGTTTCACCATTGGAATCAGTTTCTGTAAGTTTCCAGTCTTCCATTTCGTCCGTCCACGATGTCACGAATGACTCTACTTCCCCATGGTACCGGCGCGAAAGATCCCGGACTTTGGATAAGTTTGCATAGGATTCAAACGGTGGTTCTGTCGGCTCTGGTTTGCCTTGCAGTCCGCAAATCCAACTGTACTCAACTTCCACGATGTGAAACAGGGTATATAGAATACTGCCGACTCCCCCTATTCTTTTCACCAATAATTCTTCTTCAGGAACCGTTTCACACCATGTAAACCAGTCATCCCGAACTTGCCAATTGTACTCAAATAATTTCAGCATGCCTAAATCGCCTCCACTTACGTTTATTGAGCAACATTGTTCTTATAAAATGTTCTTCCAATGAGGGCCTAAACCCTTTTATTTATCATGTGAATCTTTTCTGCATTCAACAAATTTCATTCCAGGTAAGCCCGTTACTTGTATAAGAAAAGGGCTTTGCTTGTTATTCCAGCAAAGCCCTGACAGCACAAATGAACCTTTAACATTGTATGGTCGATAAATCATTCTGCATGGCAAATCCATCCGGCAAAAAGCCCTGTAGCATAAAACCTCGCTATATTCGTAAAACCGGATTCCTCCAACAGCCATTCGATTTGTTTTTCAGGAATGAGAGAAATATTCATAATGATTCTATCTTCCATCTCGTCTACTTTAGATGGTTCATGCCCTTCGTCCAAGAAAAAACTTTTCCATACATTTAATCTGTTATGAAGTTCGGCATCATCACGGTCTCCATACGCGCTGACGAGTACGAATGGTGCTCCCGATTTTAAATTATCTTTAATGGTTCTGAGCAGTTTTAACTTCTCTTGATCATCGTCTATAAAGTGAAGAACCAAGATACAACTTGCCGCATCGAACTTCGTATCTGCAGGCGGCAGGTCATCAACCGTTCCTTGAATGAGTCTGATACGGCTTTCCAAACCTAGTTGAACTGCATTATTTTTAGCCATCTTGAGCATATCTTCAGAAGGATCGACTCCAGTAAACGCCCATTTCGGGTTAGAGGGCCCCCATGCGGAAAATTCATTTCCACCGCCCGCGCCGACTACGAGCAGTGATGCTGCTTTGTCTCCCAATTGAGCTCGAAAATAAGATTGAACCATATCGAATAACGTATCATATGTCGGAACTGAGATTCGGGTGTTTTTCTCATATGCCTTAGCTACTTTGGAATTAAATGCAAATTCTTCTTTCATTGTTGATCGCCTCCATTGTTTGATGATGCCATGCCTCACAGAAGTCACCTGCCCTTATTAGGTTCCGTAAGAGTATCCATCATCTTTGGGTTTTAATAAATACTTTATAGACCTTTAATATCTATAATTGATTTAAAAAAATATAGCTAGATGTTCCTACTATATTATTTCCACCATTAAAAAGAGATTAAATAGTCCTTCCTTAACAAGTTTTGTTAAAAGCTTAGAAAGACCTTTACTACCTGTAATTGATTTTAAATCAATATGAAACAAATATCAAGAAGTTCCTATTCTCTGTTTAGCTAAAATCTATCAGGGCACCACCGCTTACGGCAATGCCCATTTCTTTATCACATTATTCTATTGCTTTCGCAGCAGCCTTCACAAGCTCAACTCCTTGATCAACAATCACTCTGCGTTGCTGCTTTAATTCCTCATCAATATAAGCCAACGGATCTTCGGGATAATCCAGTGATGCGACATGCAGGTGTCCACCTGGAAGTTCTTCTAAACCGAAACCAAGGCGGAGACGATTGGAACGGTAGCCTACTTCATTCGAAAGATAACTTCCTCCACCGCCTGCGCGTGCCTGTGAATTTGACGCAGGACCATCGTCACTGCAAACATACGGTTCAGTTTTATATTCAGGCGCGAGCCATTCACACACATGATCATCGCGCTTAACAGGTAAAGGGCCTGTGTCCGCTTCGACCATCGCCTCAGCCGGGAGAGTCGTTTCGATAAATTCCGGAAGCTCTTCAGGCATCGGCCAATCAGAAATGGTTGGGATTACCCCTTCCCTCCAACTGCCATTATTACCTGTCCCCACATGCCATCTGCCATGGTACCCTTCGATTTCCATATCACCAGGTCCGCCCTGACTGATCGTCATCATTAAATCCAATTGCTGCAAATAAGGCCCAAAAGCATCCTCAACAATTCCCTGTTCAAAATCCTTCCAACGCACGGGGAAATTAACAGCCTGAACTACAGCCGGCCCTTCGTCTGTCTCAACACGAAGACCGTCGAGTTGTAACGCAATAGCACCGGACGGATTGCTGTGGCGAGCTCCATATTCCGTCCCGAACCCGTACGGATCAAAGCCACTGACCAGGATCCGCTGAACTCCATTCCCTTTAGGGAACTGGACAGAAGTAATTCCCCTGGATGTGTATTCGAGTTGCTTGATCAATGCTTGACGTTGGCCATCCGTCACCCCAAAGCCCGGACTCCATTGACGTAATGCCTTCGTCATCGACAGGCGTGCCCAATACAAAGGACGATCATCGTATTGATCTAACTTTCCCATATTCGGCCGCTCCCCTTGAGCACGAGCCACAGCCGTCTCCCATATTTGGGATCCATGCTTAGTAATAATGTTCTCGGCGTTCGTTAAATTTGGGGCTGAACATAGCTGCTTCTCAAACTTTTCTACGAATTGATCAAATTGACTATCATGAAGGATCTCCTTTGCATAAGGGCCCCCTTCAGTTATCCGCTGCTCCTCAAGCGTCAACGGAACACTAGAATCATAGCAGTCAGCCTTTTCTTTAGCGTAAGACTTCACAGGTAAAAAAACTAGCAACACTAAGGAAACGAAACTTAAGCAAGCCAGCATCTTGTACGCTGGTTTTTGTAAACAACGACTCTTTGGAACCATATAAATCCTCCTTTTAAAAATGGAAAGAATACTAGAAACGTGCTAGCACAAATAAAACTAAAAGTCTGCTTTACCAGACAAATTGTGGCATCTATTCATAGTTTCTCCATGGAGATCGGTGATTCCTTGCGTCGAAAGTTGCCTTTTTGAAGATGGGGCTTTTGATATAATCCAGCTTCCCATAACGACCCCCCTTACAAAAGTAGCCCTATGGAGAACGAATTCCATAAGGCTACTATCTTTCACGTATAAAAGTTCTTGGAGGATTTTAATGATCAACTAACTTCTGCTTCCTCTGCCTTATCCACTATTGTTTCGTTCATGCTGCCTGTACGATAACCAAGCAGATCCACGGAAACATAGTTAAACCCAAGGGAAATCAGTTGTTTGTGAATGTTATCCCGGTGGTTCAGCAGTTCTGAAACTTCTTCCTGATCCACCTCAATACGTGCAACACTGCCATGGTGGCGTAAACGCACGCGATTGAATCCTAGTTTAGATAGGAATTGTTCTGCTTGATCTACTTGCTCAATTTTACGCTTATCTAGTTTTGTTCCATAAGGAATTCTGGAGGCCAGACTGCATGAGGCGGGCTTATTCCAGATCGGAATCTCCAGTTGTTTCGACAGATCTCGAACTTCCTGTTTATAAAGATTTGCTTCCTGCAGAACACTACGGACCCCTGCTTCGGTTCTGGCTCTTAATCCTGGTCGGAAATCATCGAGGTCATCCATAATCATTCCATCGACAACATGGGCGTATCCTAATTCCTCTGCCAGCTGATTTAAATGAGCATAAAGTAACTTTTTACTGTAATACCAGCTGTCTGGTGTGTTATTGACAATTCCCTCGTCTTCCAGTTCGTTGATTTCGGTCTGATAGACGTTAATCCCCATCTTTTCTCCCAGTTCAACAGCACCTTCAAATTCCTCTTTACGGAATAATTCAGATCCCACCACAACAGCCAGCACGTTTGCGGTTCCTAACTCCTGCTGGGCCCGTTTAACGACAAGTGTACTGTCAACTCCGCCGGAAAACGCTACGATCACACGGTTCATGCCTGCAAGAATTTCACCTAAGTGTTGATTTTTCTCAGTACTCGTCTTTTTCATGCTTTTCGCCCCATTTCGTTTTGTAATTTGATTAGCTTTTTAAGACAATGCTTTCTCTTCAACAAACGGAATCGTTAAAGGACCGAGCGGCAGGACAGCTATGGTCATATCCTCTCCGTATTTCTTCTTCAAGTCTTCTATCGTTTGTTCAATGTTATGGGTTGGTTTTAGCATGGCCCCTTCCACCTGATCGTCAGTAAGCTTAGAGTAGATATAAACATCTGCCCAAACCTGGACCACCGCCTGCTTTTGAACTTGCCACTGGTCAAACATTTTGAAGTCTGGAGCGTTAATCATGTCGAGTAATTCCCCGGGTGTTTCAGCCATTTCAAATAGTTTGGAGTAGTTGCCATGATTCGGTAATCCGTCAGAACACTCGGATGCTACAATAATAGCTCCTCCCTCTTTAACAATCTTGTGGGCAGCACTCATACCTTTTACCGCCTGGTACAGATTTTGATCCAAAGGATAGCCCGAATTCGAAGTGATAACGACGTCAAATCGCTCCTCACATCGATGCATCGAATGTTCCCTGACAAATTCACACCCCTTTTTGTGTGCTTCATAAAGTTCTCCGGCAAACACCTCTGTGATCTCCTTTTCTCGGTTTAAGGTCACGTTGAGCATAAAATCAGGTTTGCACAACCGATTTATTTCACGAGTCATATCCTGAACAGGATTGTTCACCATATTCCCCCAAGTAGAAAGGGGGTCACCGATCATTCGTGAATTATGAAACGTCATGATTGTTTCAATTCCGGCAATCCCCGGCATCACCCCTTTGGGGCCGCCGGAGAATCCTGCAAAGAAATGCGGTTCGATAAAACCAGTTACAATCCGGAAGTCAGATTCTACATATTCTTTATTTAGATAGATGTCACAACCGAACTCACTCTTACCAAGATTGACGAGTGTGTCTTTATCATGACAATGGTTATTGATAATACGAATGTGATCGACAACCCACTGACCAAGCATCTGTACAAATTCTTCCCTCGTTTGATCACGGTGTGTCCCTGTTCCATTAATAATGACGAAGTTTTCTAAAGGAACATGATTTAATTCTTTGATCAATAGTGGGACTAAGATATGATTAGGCGTGGGTCTGGTAATGTCACTGATTACAATCGATACGGTGTCTGTTGATTTTACCGATTCCCTTAACGGCTTCGTTCCAATTGGATGTCTCACAGCCTGACGTATTGCTTCTTCAACATTTGGTAAACCGGGCAAGTTATCCGGTTCTATTATATGGGTATTATCGGGTAAATCTATTGAAACCCCATGTTTTCCATAAAGTAATTCTAGATTCATACAGCCCCCCCTTTCAACAGGTATCGATTTTTTCATATCGTTTCAGCTAATCTCCAAATCGCAAACTCCTGGTTTTTATGGTTCTCAGCGGCCGTTATGGCACCATTTGCTGTTTCTATCACCTTCTGATAGATTTCCTCACCAATTTCTTCGATTGTGCTTATCCCCTCAATGATTTTCCCGGCATTCACATCAATATGTTCAGACATTGTTCGGCAGACTCGGGGGTTCGTACCAATTTTTATAACCGGAGCAATAGGTGACCCTGTCGGTGAGCCTTTTCCTGTTGAAAATAAAACAATCTGGGCTCCGCCGGCTGTCAGGCCAGACACTGACTCTACATCATAACCAGGAGTATCCATAAAAATGAACCCTTTCTCTGCTGGCGATTCAGCGTAGCCAATCACTTCTCTTAAAGGTGAATTTCCGCCTTTTTTAATACACCCTAAAGATTTTTCCTCCAATGTTGTTAACCCGCCTGTCATGTTGCCCGGGGAAGGATTCGCTGAGCGTATATCTTCACCTGTTTCTTTAATTCTTGCTTCGTAGTCCTGGACAATCTGAAGAAACTGTTGACCTACATCTGGGTTGATCGCCTGTTTTGCTAAAATATGTTCCGCTCCAATGGCTTCTGTTGTCTCAGCTAGAATACTCGTTCCGCCATCCCTGACAATAGCGTCCGAGAACGAGCCGATAGCTGGATTTGCCGTAATTCCTGACCAGGCATCTGATCCTCCACAATTGAGTCCGATCCTTAACTCCGTTACATCAGCTGTAACTTTCTTTTCCCTTTTACTTTTCTCAACGGCTTTTTCCAGCCATTGCTTCCCTTTGTTAAGAACTTCAGATAACGATTTACCTTTATTAAAATACATCGCCTCAACATGGTGATGCTGCTCCTTTAGGTCCTCCTTGACCTCTTCCGCAATGTCGTCCTCCCCCATCCCTAAGAGAAGCGCACCACTTACATTTGGATGTCCAACTGTCCCTGTTAACGTACGGATGGTCTGATTTAGATCCTCTTTATACTGGGCCCTGCCACCTTGCTGTACGACAGGAATAACCCCCGGAACGAGTTGAGCTATTTTTTTAGTCAGACTGCTTAGTTCCCCTGCCGTGTTCATTACGATTACATGGTTTCTCACACCAATACTTCCATTTGGTCTCCGATACCCTTCGAATGTTCTCATATCGCACCTTCCTTCAGAAGAAATAGATGATACTTCACCAGAGTTCACTTAACCTCCGCTGTACTTAATCGCTCATTGTTTTTCAGACCGCGGACATTAAACACGTGAACATGATAACCTGGAGGAATTTCCTCTGTGGACATCCCCATGCACTCTCCGTACTTAATAACCTTCTCCTCCTTATCAATAAATGAGATTGCTATTTTGTGCCCATACGCAATGCTTTCCTTCACTTTAATCGTTTCCTTTACTCCCTGGATGGAAAGCATTTCACCAGATTTAATCGTTCTTAAGGCAACGGCTACATTATCCTTCTCATTTAACTGAAGTGCATTAAATGTTTGTTCCATTTTGCTTCCTCCTACCATGGATCAGAATGTTGTCCCTACATGAGGAATCGAAAATTCGCCCAGTTCAAACTCTTCCAGCTTTGTCTGTTTTCCTGAACTGATGTCCAGCAGCTCTTGTATTACTTTTCTCGCCTGTATTGAAAAGTCCTCCCCAGTAACCGTATAATCAACAAGTTCGTCAAACGTACCACTGGCACTTTGTGGTGTAAGCGTCATACATGGAAGAGCGATGGATCCTGTCAAGGTCCCTCTGCTGCTGACGACTAACGCAATATTACATCCGCATGAAGCCATATTTGATAACGTCTCAACGAGGTTACTGGATGCTTTCGTCATATAAAACCCGCTTCCTTCAGGCCGCTCATTATAGTGAAGCAAGCTTTTTATAGGGCTTGTTCCTGACATTTTTTCCTCAAGAGCTGCTAAAGCTTTTTCCTGATCGGAAAACGGACGAGGGGAGATTAGCTCCTGATTGGCATCTTTCCAACGTTTGCGCTGCATGCCGCTTCCTAAGTCTGATAATCTAGCTTTTACCTCCTCTTTTTCTGCCCGGTCTGCAAGCGAGCGGCCGGCTGGTTCTAGACGATCTGTGAGAGCCATAACAACCTTCGCATCTTGTTTTACTAATCTATCAATCACTTCACTTACTACCGGATAGACCTGCTCTAAGGATTCTTCATCTATATCAACCGTAACAATCCCAACCGTCAAATAGGACAGGGGCAGGCGCTCTCTATTTCGTTCAGCCGCTTCTGACCACTTCTCCGCGATATGGACACCTTTTCTAATCGTATTTTCTCCGCCAGCTAATTGCTGAATACCGATTCCTTCAATCGGCTTCGTTTTCGGAATGCTATCAAGTAATCCTGAAATCTGGTTCGTCTCACACCCTAATCCTACAAGAAGTGCTGAATACAGATTTGGATTGGAAGCTACACCTACCAGCATATTTTTGGTTACATGAAAATCATCTCCAAGTTGTGCGCATCCGTTCGAATGGATAAGGGGAATCGCTTCGGGTAATTGGTCCGAAATCTCCTTGGCAATCACACTGGAACAAATCACTGAACAAACCACACCGATATAATTTCGTGTACCCGCGGTTCCATCGTTTCTTACATATCCTTCAAAGTAATTGTCCATGGGCTAATCTCCCCTTTCTTTCCCTAAAGCTATGAGTTAGTTTTTTAAAAAAAAGAGCCCGATGCAAATCCGACTCTTCCTCTAAGCTGCCAACGCAGCACTTCAGTTTGAAAAAGTATATTCTTTTAATAGTTTGCTGACTCTTTGTTTCAATTCATTGGTACTTGGCAGACAAGGAGACCTGGAACCCGTTTCATTTTCTAACACATGTTGATGGACAGCCTCTTTTATGGCCATAAATAATGGATCACTATATTGATAGATTGGCATTAATTCAATCAATTTCTGATGGTATTGGATCGTTTCTAAGTATTCTTCTTTCTGAAATGCTTCATAAAGCTGGACAGATAAGCGTGGTTCAAAAACGGCGGTACCATTTATCGAGCCATCTGCTCCAATTTGCAAAGCTGGCAGAAGATGTTCATCGAAAGCAGCAAACACGGAAAAGTCCGGACGCACCGGTTTTATCGATAAAATCATATCTCTGATATGCCCGATATCTGCTACCGTTTCTTTGATTCCAACAATGTTCTGATGGTCCTTAGCAAGTCGGCAAACCAAGTCACTGGACAAATTTTGCCCGGTTAATTGAGGAATATTATATAACATGATAGAAGTTGATACATGGTCCGCGATGGTGGTGTAGTAATGGTATAGTTGATCTTCTGAATACTTCCAGTAATAAGGGTTCACGATTAAGACCCCGTCAGCCCCGACAGACTCTGCATGCTGAGACAGTTCAATGGTTTCCTTTAAAGACGTAGTCCCCGTGCCAACAAGGACAGGAACTCTTCCATTTACGTGCCGAACCATCTCTTCAGCGAATTGCTTTCGTTCCTCTTTCGTCAAAGCTGAAAATTCTCCAGTACTTCCCAAATATAAAAGTCCGTGTACTCCTTGATCGATCAGGACGTCTGTTAACCTTTGGTTTTCATCCCAGTCAAATTCTCCATTCTGGTCAAACAAAGTAACTACCGGTGGGAAAACTCCCTTGAATAAAATGTGTTGATTTTCCAAAACAGACCCTCCCTTCTTTCCTAGTTTCTCCTTAGTAGGGGCCTACTCCTGCCCGTCAATAAATTGATTCGTTAACGAACCAATATTTTCAATCTCGATTGTCACTTCATCTCCGGCCTTAAGCCAGCTTTGTTTCTCCTCAGGGTATCCCATAATCACACCCTCCGGCGTCCCCGTCATAATCATATCGCCAGGATAAAGGGTCATGTGATCAGATAGATAAGCGATGATTTCCTCGCAGGAGAAAATCATATCCGATGTTTGTGAGGATTGCCGGACTTCTCCATTGACTACAGTACTTATGGATAGTTGATTTGGGTCAGGAATTTCATCTTTGCTGACTAAGTAAGGTCCGACAGGTGCGAATCCATCACATGTTTTACCGAGCAGCCATTGAGGTGTTTTCATTTGCAAATCCCTTGCCGACAAGTCATTCGCATTACAATAACCGTACACGTAGGAAAGCGCCTCTTCCTCCTTAACACGGCTTACCTCAGCACCAATAACAATCGCTAGTTCAGCTTCATAATCCACCTGCTGCGATTTTACAGGCAGCTTGATATCTGCACCGTCACCTGTGAGAGCGTTGCTAAACTTACTAAATACAATCGGGACTTCTGGGATCGGCATATTCGACTCTGCCGCATGGTTCCGGTAATTTAATCCTATACAAATAATCTTTTGAGGATTGTCAACACACGGGCCAAATTCAAGTGTTTCTTCCTTATGAAAAAGCGATGATTCCCCTTCCTGTAAAGCTTGTAGGACCAGCTCTTGCAACAGTTCTCTGCCCTTTCCTCCTGAATAAAGGAGCTCAGTGGCAGTGATTGGCACTTCTGAATAACCTGCGAATGTTTTGGCAGCAGCGTCCACATCAAGGATTCCCCTGTCCGTCTTCACGCCCATTTTTAGGCCATGATGCGTTTGATACATCACCGTTCTCATTGGACTTCCCTCCATTGTAATCAGAAGAGATATGAGGTGGCGATTACCCCATATCTCTTCTGAAAATTGTTTCATTAAGGTTTCACATAAACGGTCTTAATAGATGTGAAAAACTCTTTAGCAGCTGTACCTTGCTCGCGTGAGCCGGAGCTTGAGTCTTTCATCCCGCCGAATGGAGCCTGGAGCTCTACGCCGGCCGTTTCAAAATTCACACGGACTAAACCTGCCTCCACTTCGTCGATAAACTCAAACATATTATCGATATTCTTCGTGAAGATCGATGCACTTAGTCCGAATGTGACGTCATTGGCCATTTCTAACGCCTTCTCAATGGTATCGACTTTCATTAAAGCCAGAACAGGTCCGAAAATCTCTTCCTGAGCAATGGTCATGTCTTGATTTACATCTTCAAAAATAGTGGGTTCAACATAAAAGCCATTTTCCAGTTCAGGGTCCCTTGGCCTTTCACCTCCCAGAGACAGTGTGGCTCCTTCTTCCTTCCCTGTTTCAATGTAAGAAAGAACGGTATTTAACTGGTTTTCATTGACACAAGGTCCCATCCACACATGGTCTTTCATTCCATCCCCGACGGTAATTTCTCGTGTCCTTTCTAGTAACCTTTCTCTGAATTGTTCATAAATTCCTTCTTGTACGATCACCCGGCTAGTCGCCGTACACTTTTGTCCGGTCGAACGCAGACCACCGCTAATCGTTGCTTCAACAGCCTGTTCCAGGTCTGCATCATCGGCCACAATGATTGGGTTTTTCCCGCCCATTTCCAGTTGGAATTTTGCTCCTCGTGCTACCGCTCCTTCTGCTACACTTTTCCCAACTTTATTTGAACCGGTGAATGTAAGCCCGTTTACACCAGTATGCTCAATGATTCGCTGACCAACAATTGAGCCTCTGCCAGTGACCAGATTAACGACACCCTCAGGCACCCCTGCTTCTTCCATACATTCAATAATCTTTGCTGCTGTAATAGCTGCTTCCTGGGCAGGTTTAATCACCACTGTATTCCCATAAATAAGCGCCGGCGCCATTTTCCAGATCGGGATTGCTACCGGGAAGTTCCATGGGGTAATAATTCCGGCAACTCCGAGCGGAACGCGATTGGTGTACATGAGTGCTTTACTGTCTGAAGCAGGGATGACATCTCCCGTGTCCCTCATGCCTTCGCCTGCAAAGTAGCGGAGAATCGCAATTCCCCTTGAAGTTTCTCCTTTTGCCTCTAGTAGGGTTTTCCCCATTTCTTTCGTCAGAGTTTCGGCAATCTCCTTATGTCTTTCTTCCATAACAGAGGCTATCTTGTAAAGATAGTTACCTCGCTCCGCTCCAGAAAGTTTCCTCCAGCCTTTTTTAGCTTTTTTAGCTGCCTCTACTGCCCTGTCAACATCTTCCTCGGTAGAGTTCTGGATATAACCAACAATCTCATTTCTATTCGCTGGGTTTAAACTAGAGATAAGATCTTCAGATGTTGAGTTCACCCACTGATTATTAATAAAGTTTTGATAGGTCACTGCAGTTGTTTGAACAGTCATTTAAGTCACTTTCCTTTCCGTAGTACGTTTTGATAAAATTCCCCGAACCGTTAGTCCGCCCTTACATCTCACAAAGAACACTTCTATTCGCGGTCAAAAACAAGCTGGCTGACCTGGCTTTTTACACTGTTGACGAGAACACCAATCCCAGGTACTTCAATTTCAATTTGATCTCCATCCCTCAGGCTGAATTCATTAGGCGGAACGATACACGTACCTGTTAAAAGCACGGTGCCATCAAACACTGTATTATCCTTTAAAAGATAAGCAGCAAGTTCATCAAACTTTCTTTTCAGCTGTTTCATACTGGCGGTTCCTTCAAAATGCTTCTCCTGATCACGGTAAATCCGACAGGTGATTTCCAGCTCATAAGGATCTTCCACCGTCTCGGATAGACGAATCGCCGGTCCGAGCGCACATGAGTTTTTCCATACCTTTGCCTGCGGTAAATATAGCGGATTTTCCCCTTCGATATCTCGACAGCTCATATCATTTCCGATCGTGAAGCCAAGAATCTGACCTTTATTGCCCAGCACGAGACCAACTTCGGGTTCTGGGATTTGCCAATTGGAATCGCTTCTTAAATAAACATCTTCTTCTGGTCCAACCGTTCGTTTATTAGTTGATTTAAAAAAAATTTCCGGTCTCTCGGCATCGTACACTTTATCGTAGAATGTCGCTGCATCCAGTTTTCCGCCAGTAGCTTCATAGTTCCGTTCATCACGACTTTTTTCAAAAGTAACGCCCGAAGCCCATACTTCTTGTGCTTCAATCGGGACAAGCAGCGACAACTCATCGTACGGTATCTCAAGGGGAAGAGACTGGCTGATGATTTCCTCAACGACTTGAAGCGCAGTAGACTCTTTATCCTCAGCTTGTCTAACAATCTCCAAAAAATCTTCAAAAGGTAAATCGTATATTTTGTCCTCGTCTGTTACTGCAGCTAGAGCTGGTTTATTTTCTTGATTTGAATACCGGATAATACGCAATTTCTCATCCTCCAATTAGTTTTATATTATAAAACTTAGTTTTTATTTATAGACATAGCGAACGAAGGCTCTTGTTCTTTTAAAAAAATTAATTTCTCATAAATGAGCTGTGGTTATACCCCATTTGAGCGGAGATGTTTTCTCCTGTTTTTTTCAGCTGTAAGATGACAGCATCCAAATCCTCCATCTTCATTCTTGCTGAAGGCATGGAAAGGCTAACGGCAGCAACCACCTGGTTCATGTGATCTCTGACCGGAACAGCAAAGCAACATACTCCTGGCTCATTTTCTTCCTTTTCAAATGCATAATCACGTTTTTTAACTTCTTCTAACTCATTACGAAACGATTTCTCGCTCGTAATCGTATGAGGTGTTTGTTTTTTATAAATATATCCATCAAGAATTCTGTTTAGTTCTTCCTCTCCCTTAAAGGCAACTAACGCTTTCCCGACAGCACTGCAGTGCACCGGAATTCTGCGGCCGATACGAGAATAAAGAATCGTCCCGGAGGTTCCTTCCACTTTGTCTATATAAACACCTTCCTTATCATCTAATATGACAAGGTTAATGGTATGACCTGTCTTCATGGAAAGGTCAATAAGATGCCTTTTAGCGGTTGAGCGAATGTCAAGATTGTGAATCACAAAGTTCCCTCGCTCAAAAAGCTTCATCCCTAACTTATATTTACCATTCTCCATATTTTGTTCAATATAGTGGTTCTTTTGAAGCGTTTTCAAAAGGGAGTGGATCGTACTTTTATTTAAATGCATGCGTTCACTGATTTCGGTAATCTTTAATTCTGGAGAGTACTCGTCAAACAAATTTAGAATAGAGAGTGCTCTGTCCACAGATTGTATAATTGGCATTTTGATCATCCTTTTTTGACGTAAGTTAGTTCTATAATATCATATAGAGTTTTATTTTTTGTGGACAGAAGATATCGCAACAAGTTATGGTACGCGTATTTTATCTACGGGAAGCCCCAATCCCTCAGCACCTCTTTCTGAAACTTTGAGGTGTAGACTATATCTATGAAGCAGGTCCATCCCGATACGCGCTCGGCGGACACGTTCCTTAGACAGTGCGATAGAGGTATCCTCAATATGGGTGCCCGATGGATAAATGTTCGGTGCATTTCGCAAACCAAATTTAATGTACACCGGGGCCGCCACACGGATGATTTCCGGAATTTCGTAATGTCTGATAAAACCGCCGATATCATCTGGGACTTCTACGTAAATATCAAGCGGAATATCTACAACTTGCCTGATGGCTGAGAGTCGAGCAAGCGTCAGGTCAGTCGGTACATTAAAGGTATTGGCCCCATGATTCTCCATCATGTGAATCGATATCGGGTTGGACTGCCCCATTTGTACAGAGACTTTGACAACCAAATCATGTGGCAGTTCCCCTGACTTCTTAAATTCATTGACTAACCATAACAGTCCCTCATCAGCAACTAAAATGCTGCGGATTCCCAGGTCGCACGCACGCTTGACATCCTCTAGGGAATACACAAGCTGATCCATTCCCTGGACACGATGTCCTGCTATTTTTCCTCCACCTGTCCATTGCATGGCAGTGACATCCCAGCTTCCTCGTGGACCAACGAACAAACTAACCTCAAGCTGTTCCTTTCTGCCTAAATCGGCCATTTCCTTCAGTTCTTCATCCGTTAATAGCATAATGCCGCTTCCCTGGGATATACGATGGATGGAAAGATCATACTTACTACAAGCCTCAAGGACCGCTTCAAATGACCTTGGCCCTTCAACACTTGGAATTTCTACACGATATTGCGCACCATCGGGAAACGTTTTTGCCGAACTTGGCAAGTCATAGGCATCCGAATCCGGAAAACCTAATTCTTTTAATTTACGTCTCGTTTGCTCCATAGTTACAAAACCCTCCCTTTACTTGATATAGCTTTTCTCAAGCCATGAAAAATCAGGATCGTCAGGCCTCGTTAACATTTCTAGGTCATCCCGACCCTCCGTTTCTGGAAGCATACTTTCTGATATCCATATGTCCTTAATGTCAAGGGTGTTGCGAATCCGAATCATTCTGACCTCACTTAGGTCGAGCGCGTTGCACGTTTTAATGGCTGCTTTCACAGCAAGTTCCTCCGTTTGGAGAAACATAGGAACTTTTACAGTTCCCACGACTGTACTAGTCAATGCGTTGGCGTATCCTTGCGCGAAATCAATACTATCAAATACTCTCTTTGTTGTGATATCTGCCAGACCAATGCCATTGGCGTTACCATGAGTTTTCTCTGTTAACCCAAGAACGACAATCCGTTTCGCATCAAGGCCCCCGCTAGCATAGGGGGTGGCGTAGTTCCCGGTAATATTAGGGTCCATACCGTCGCCCGAAATATCTTTTCCCAGCTCATCAACTACTAGAACATCTGCTGTATCAAACAAGATTCTCGGCATAAGACGCTTCGCTTCAAGCAGTAGCTCGGGCTCAACTTCAAACATTTTATCTGCCGGGACTACAATAATTTTGGCAGGACGATCATAGGCATTTTCGATCGTGCCCAGCCCAAAGATAACCGGTGTTTTATCCATGACGATCTTGGCCATCTCGGGCACGTGATCCGCCATATACTTAAAACCATAGGAATGTGCAGCCTCTGCCCCCCTTTGCTTCCCAAGTCCAATGGTAATCATCTTCATCAGACCGCTTTCAATCGGCCCCCGAAAAGCCGTATGCGGCTTAATTCGGTTAATTACAATGACTTTATCGGCCTGGTATGCGTTTTTATCCGTGAAGATGGGGAGTCCATTGGGCAGACTCCCTACCTCCACAACATCCATACTGGACTTTATCGGCGATCCAACAAATTCTTCGGTCACTCCTAACTGCTCAAGGACCTTGATCTGGCCTTCAGCTGTTGCACCGCCGTGACTCCCCATTGCCGGTACTACAAAAGGGACGCCGCCCGCTGATTTAACCGCCCGGGCGACCTCTCGTACCAGGATGGGGAGATCGGCTACCCCCCTGCTCCCTACAGCCAACGCAACCTGATCCCTTTCTGAAATGGATGACAGCACGCCGGACTCCCGGATTTGTTCCCTTACTTCCTCTGAGACATCAGGGATTTCCGTGTCATTAAACCTTTGCCTCACCTTTGCCATTCGAGGAATTGGTGTATCTCGCACCAACCTGTTTACAGTTTCCATGGAAACCTCCTTGTTTAGTTTTCGCCGCGCATTTTCTTCAGCTGTTCATTCATTTGCTGATACAGGTCTTCACCGTATTTCTTAGAATATTTGTCAATAACCGGCTGAATCAGTTCTTTGATTTTTTCTTTCTCTTTCTGAGAAAACTCGTTCACCTTTATACCTTCTGCTTTTAATTCTTCAAGCGCTTCTTCGTTTGCCTTCCGGTTCGCCTTTCTCTGATATTCACCTGCTTCAATTGCTGCTTCCTTAATGATTTTCTGCTCTTCTTCCGAAAGATCGTCCCATGTCATCTTACTGATCAAAAAGACGAATGGCGTATAAACATGTTTCGTTAAGCTGAGGTAATCCTGCACTTCGTAGAATTTGTTTGACAAAATCGTTGCCAGTGGGTTTTCCTGCCCATCAATCGTTTGCCCTTCAAGTGCTGTAAAAACTTCGGAAAAAGGCATCGGTGTTGGATTCGCACCGAGCTTTTTAAAGACATCTAAATGAACTTCATTTTGCATGGTTCGGATTTTTAATCCTTCAAAGTCTTCTACGCTATCCACGGGATGGACACTATTCGTCAAGTTTCTAAAGCCATTCTCCCAGTAAGCTAACCCGACCAGACCATGCTGTGGTAATTTATCCAGCACCTTTTGACCCACTGGTCCGTCAAGAACAGCGTCCGCTTCTTCACCACTGTTAAATAGGAACGGAAAATCAAAAATACCAAATTGCTTAATGGTACCGACCATTGGGGATGTAGACGGAATGGTAATATCCAGAGTACCCGCCTGAAGTCCTCCTACCATCTTTTGGTCATCACCTAATTGGGCATTATAATAGGCGTCAATTGTAATTTTACCGTCCGTTTTTTCCTCGACTATTTCTTTGAACTTAGCCAATCCCTGCCCCTCTGGATGTTCTTTCGGCAATCCGATCCCCGCGCGAAGCGTACGTTCCTGAATGCCTGTTTCACTCGAGCCGCTGGTTTCCGTGCTGCCACATGCCCCAAGTACTACCAAACAAGGAATCGCTAAACCAATCATTAGACCTTTCAGCTTTTTCTTCATGTACTTCCCTCCATTTATTAATTTGATAAAAGTGCGTAACGCCCGCCTCCATCATTTGATTGAAGACGTAACGTTTCTTTCACCTTTTGATTAATCAAATATTTAGGATACTGATCGTGTAAAAGGACATCCGCAACTCCCATAGCCACTTTCGAACGCATTTCTTTTTCAGCTTCCTCAGAGTACCAGGCCATGTGAGGGGTCAAAATAACTCCCTCCATTGTTAAGAATGGATGATCACGGCTAATTGGCTCTGTTTCCACGACATCTAGGGCTGCACCTGCTATCAGGTTGTTTTCAAGCGCATCAATCAATGAAGTTTCATCGACAACCGGCCCTCTTGATGTGTTAATCAAAAAAGCATGGTCTTTCATCAATTTGAATTCCTGATCCCCAAGTAAACCTCTTGTGCTTTCAGTGAGAGGAGCATGTACGGAAACTATATCGGATTCCCGGCATAGATCTTCCAATGAAACTAATTTCACTCCATGTTTGGCTGCCTCCTCTTCCGGAAAATAAGGATCATACGAGAGGACATTCAACCCGAGAGCTTTAACTTTTTCGGCCAGTGCCTGAGGGATTTTCCCGAATCCTATCAAGCCGAGTGTACGCTCTCTCAATCTATGAATCGGCCTCGTCTTCTTAAAGTCCCATTGATTTTGCTTCGTTTCTTTATCTGCCATTGGAATCTTTCTAGTCCAGCTCAATAATAAAGCCAGGGCATGGTCGGAAACTTCGTCCATACAGTAGTCGGGAACATTGGTCACACAGATTCCCTTTTCTGTCGCTGCAGTCACATCAATAGTATTTACGCCAACTCCATAGCGAGCAATCACCTTACAATGCTGCAAGGATTCTATGACATTACGGCTGATAGGAGCATATTGATTAATGATCGCATCAGCGTCCTGGCAATAAGCAATTACCTCGTCTTCTGATTTGCATTGAACAGGAAGCACCTCAATTTGATCGTGTTCGAGAATGTCCATTTCATAATTTAAGCTTTCAAACTCCCAATCTGTCACCACGACTTTCCATTTACCCATAATAGATTTCGTTCCTTTCATTAATAAGTTAAATTCTCCACGTTAAGTAAACCATCCGAGCGGAACTGTTACGATTTCTGGGAAGACAATTAGTAAAAATAGAACAGTTACATGGACCAATAGAAACGGCCATATCCCTTTCGTCAACTCCACTATACTGATTTTACTTATTCCACAAGCCACATAGAGAACAGTGCCAACCGGCGGTGTAATTAGTCCGATACTTAGATTGATGATCATCACAATCCCGAAATAAACAGGATCAATACTGGCCATTTCAGCGATCGGCAGCAGCACCGGGGTGAAAATCAAAATCGCTGGAGTTAAATCCATTACACAACCAACTGCTAGTAGTAAAACAGAGATCACAATCATGAGGAGAATTTGATTATCCATAAAGGGTGATAACAAATTCGCCATATCCTGAGGCACATGCGCTACCGTGATTAACCAGGCAGCGACAATAGCTGCAGCGGCCACCAACATGACGACACTGGTTGTTTTAGCCGACGCAACAAACACGTTATAAAGGTCACTGATTTTTAACTCCTTATAGACGAACATCCCAATAGCCAGGGCAAAAAACACAGCTACTACAGATGCTTCTGTTGGTGTAAAAACACCTGCACGGATTCCGCCGATAATAACAACCGGCAACGTCAGAGCCCACAAAGTCGGTTTTGTAACTTGCCAAATTTCTTTCATACTTTTTCGTTCGGGCAATTCACTTTCATCATTTTTTCTTGAGATAAATAGCCATACTGCCCCTAATCCGCCTGCCATAAGAATTCCTGGAACGATCCCCCCCATGAATAATTGGGAAATGGAGACACTGCCTGTTACTCCAAATAGAATCATCGGAATGCTCGGCGGGATGACGACTGCAATGATTCCCGCAGCTGCTACTAACCCTGTCGATCTATTTTTGCTATAGCTGCGCGCCGTCATCATCGGGATAAGGATGGCACCGAGTGCAGCTGTATCTGCTACAGCCGATCCGGACAAACCGGCAAACAATACACTGGCAATAATAGCAACATAACCGAGCCCTCCTCTAATGTGGCCGACCAATGCCATCGCAAAGTCTACAACTCTTCTGGAAATCCCTCCGGCGTTCATCAGTTCACCTGCCAGAATAAAGAAAGGAATAGCCATTAATGAAAAGCTGTTTGCTCCACTAATCAGGTTTTGGGCGACGATTTGACTATCAACCATCCCTAGCAAAAACATTAAGGCGACGGCACTTAGAATCAGCGCAAATGCGATAGGAACGCCGAGTGTCAGGGCACCAAATAGCGATCCTAAGAAGACACCTAAAGCCATTCATTTCACCTTCTTTCCCATTAATAGTTTTCTACTTTGTAATCCGTTTGCTCTACTTGCTCGTCCATTTGAGATGCCGGCTTGTCTTGAATCAATGCCCTCACCAGTCTCACCAGGACGATACCACCCATTGCAATACTCGCGATAATTCCAACGCCGTATACATACCCAAGCGGGATATTTGTAGCTGGAGAAAGTCGCTGCATCGTTAGCATCGTCATCGACCAGCTCCCTTTAAGGAAAAGTCCCAGCGTACCAAGAACAAGGAGATTGCTGATGATGAAAAATACTTTCTTGGCCTTTGGCGGCAAAATCTCTGTAACAATATCCATATTTAAATGCATATTATCCTTCATTGCTGCAATGGCTCCTAGGAAGACCAGCCAGACAAACAAGTAACGGGACATTTCAGAAGACCAAGTAATCCCGGAGTTAAATGCATAACGCAACACCACATTAGCAAACACCAGAACAAACATCGTTGATAAACAAATGAATATGGTAACACCTAATGTGTGATGCAGAACCTTGCCTAGTTTGTTTAACATCCTTATCCCACCTCTATTCCGCTGCTTTTCTGATTCTCTCTACTAGATCCTTTGCCCAAGGGTATTTTTTATAGTGTTCTTCATATAAGGGTTGTACGGCTTCTTTCATCTTTTCCTTGAATTCCTTGCTTGGTGTTATAAACTCCATTCCATGCTTTTGAAGATATTTCTTATCCTCTTTGTAGCTTTCCGCAAGCAACTCCCATTCGTGATTGGCTGATTTCTTCGCAGCTTTTTCTATAATTTCCTGCTGCTCTTTAGATAAGCTGTCCCAGAATTTACTGTTGATGATATACAGATTCGGACTGAACATGTGACGCGATTCCAGCTCATGAGTCTGTACTTCATACCACTTGGAAGCTCTTACTGTTGCGATTGGATTATCCTGACCATCAATAACTCCTTGTTCCAACGCTGAAAATACTTCTGAGATCGGCATAGGGGTCACATTAGCGCCTAAAGCTTTTCCTACATTAATATAGGAATCAATCTTCGGCATTCTTAAACGCAGGCCATCAAAATCCTCCATGCTTTCAATAGGCTGGTTACTTGAGAACATCCTAAAGCCGTTCGCACTCCAAGCTAGAGGATGAACCCCATGCTTTTCCTCAAGATTAGCCAGGAGTTCCGCTCCAATCGGACCTGTTAACACCTTTTTCACATGTTCAAAGTCTTCAAAGAGAAACGGCCACTCTGGAACCCCCAATTTAGGAAGGGTGTTCTGCATAATCATTCCGGGGATCCCCATCTCAATGGTTCCGTTACGAACGCCGTCATAAAATTCTTGCTCAGCGCCTAATTGGCTGTTCGGATAGATCTCCACTTTAATTTTTCCATTCGATTGTTCTTCAACAGTAGGCTTAAACACTTCTTTTAAAGCAATATTTTGCGGGTGGTCAGGTGCGAAGTAGTTGGCCACCTTGATGGTGACCTTTCCTCCTCCCGTTCCACCTGAAGCACTGTCACTTCCACATCCTGCGAGAAAAGCGGCTACAGCAACCAACGAAATGAAAACATACACCAAGCTCGATTTAAGTCTCATCGTCTCCTCCTCATTGTTCCATATTATAAAACTAAGTTCTGTTATTTGGTTGCAGATAGGTCATGGATGTTCCCTAAAATACTACTTCACAACACGAGATTCTGTCTTGCCCTCTACCGTAAATGGAATATCGGCATCTTCCTTAACAGCCAACGGAACTACCCCTTCAGCTGCATCCGTACATCCTATAAAGCGATTAGAAGCGGCCACTGTCTTTTGGCGTTTTTTCATTACAGATTTTCTCTGCTTGCCAAGTTCTTCCCTGTCTTCGTTCAACTCACCTTGATAGTACTCGATTTCTCCCTTATTAAATTGGTGATGATCAAGCAATTCGATTCGTCTTGAACGAAAACGTAAATGGAGGACATCCCCCTGTTGCAAGTATAAAACTCCGCCGCCATGATAGGATTCCGGTGTCATATGCCCGATCGCAGCTCCATAAGAGACTCCTGAATACCGGCCATCGCTAATCAGAATAGCAAGGCGTCTTAATTGGCGGTTTGCATTAATATGTTGCATGGGTGTAAACATCTCCGGCATTCCAAAGGCCTCTGGACCTTGCCCGGCGATAATAACCGATAACTTCAAGGTTTCATCTTCCACCATACGGTCAAACAGTTGATTATAGGTTAACGGTGACGATTCAGAGTATGTGTCTGGACTATTGTATTCCCACATCTGCCGTAAGTGCTCCTGCGGGAAGGCTTTCTCGTCCCGTAATTCACTTAATAGTTTGTCATTGAGAAGCTGCTCATTCGCTTCTTCCTCATTCTCAAAATAAAGCACGAAAGAAATCTTCTCATCAAACTGATCCAGCTGATGTGTAGGCATTCCACTAATTTTAACGACAGCGCTTTCAAAGAAATTACCACTTAACACATCAACACCACTAAAGTTCCTTCGCGGTTGGCTTAAGATAATAGGATTTTCTTTTACCCCATCTGCGCTCAATCCCTCTGTGTTGCTCAGTCTTTCTTTCCATGTCTGTCCAGTAACGGTCAGTGCATCGACATCCATCGGCACTCCATTTTCCATTAATTCATAAAAAAGTGTCTCCGTCCCTCTGATATCACCGGAACAACATTGCTGGGCCAAAGCGAAAATATCTCTGCCCTCGGTTAAACTGTAATTAAACAAATCAGGTATTGGATTCAGCTGATGGATTTTCTCAACATCCCATAGGCTAAATTCATATCCTGCATAAATCATCGCCCCGACAATGTGCATCATTAAATTGGATGACCCACCACCGGAACTATGGATGCAAATCGCATTCTTCATATTAGCTCCGACTAACTCAGCAACACTGCACTCAGGACGGTTCACAATGGAAAACAGTGATTCAATTGCTGGATTCAACTGCTCCTGGGTAGGCGGTTCTGTTAAAATTTCTAAGTTCGGATGAGCTAATCCGAGACCCGCCATCACGTCCCGTGAACTATTACCCGTCCCGTGAAAGGCACAAATCCCGCCAGCTGCATCACAAGTATTAACAGCGAGCCTTTTCTCAAAGTAATTATGCCGCTTCGAGTTGATGATACCGCTTTCAACAGCACGAGTTAAAACACCTTGAAACTGCGTATTCGAGCTGCATTGTAAAATGTAACTTAGGGCGTCGTACAAATCATCGGCAATATTTTGCTCCCCCATTTGTGAAGCTTTTTCCGCAACCGACTTTAGATCCTCCTGTAAATCTTGCGGGATTTCTCCACCTTTTAACACATGTGATGGAGCAAAAGTGGCAAATACCGGCGCTTCCCCACGTAAACGGCGGACCCGATCAAGTAGTGCTAGTCCACTTAATACACCCAGCGGCTGCTTATCACACCCCTGAATAACGAAAGCACCATGATAACTATGAGCCTCCATCTGATTAACGACCATCTCAGCAATCGCATTGCGGCTCTGGAGAGAATATGACATTCCCATATTACTTTGCGCGGTTCCATCGCATAGTACCGGTGTACTGAAGTAAAATGGAACTCCGCCTTCCTGCCAGATCTTAATGGCTGCCCTTGAGACGGTCTCCATGTCTAAAATATGGGCAGGATGGTCAGACGATCCTCCAATAATAGCTATCCTTGGTGCATTCTCATGTAGTCGATTATAAATTTCCCCTAGTGTCCAATCAGATTCTACCTCAGTGTAGCCGAGAAGCTGCTTCGCGCGATCCAGTAATCCAGCCACCGTAATCGGTTCGTTGGCTTTACCTTGGACATTGTCTCGGTAAGGATTAACGGAATTGTTAATCCTTGGTGATTTGATTTCTCCTTTTTTTCCCATAAGCATCCCTCCGTAATGTGTTAGGTTGTCCTGCTCAATGGCGACTTCAATTTGTTTTACATTATAAAACTTAGTTCTATATAGATATTACAAATAAGATATTACATGATCTTACAAAACAAGTCAACGACAATTAGCAATTTTCTAACTATTTTAACACCCATTGCCGAAGACCGTGGTTGAGCCATTACCACTTGTTTTGAGTCCTTTTACATATTGCTCCATACCTCTTGATAAACGTTTTTTAAAGGAATATTGTGTTGTGCAGATATTTTTCGACAATCTTCATATTCAGGAGCCCTCTGAACAACTTCACCACCGTACCGCCCTTCTTTTACTGAAACTTCCCCCCATGTTGTGGACACTTTATAAAATCGCCGCTCCAAACGATGCACGGAGACAGGGAAGTACCGAATCCCAAGTGTTGTCGTTTCCTGAAATAAAATGCTCCTCACTTCGCCAAGTTTCCCTCGTTCCGCTAAAATTTGCATCATCACACCAGGCCGGTTCTTTTTCATGTAAATCGGAAGGTAAAATACATCATTCACTCCCGCTTCCAACAGTAAATCCATCACATGTCCCAGCCACTCACCAGGAATATCATCGAGGTTTACTTCAATTTTCAGCATGTTGGCATCGATGTGTTCATCTTTATGAGAAAATGTCACTACTGCTCCCCCTTGATTAGTACGTTTCCCCGATCATGACCCGAAGGACATTGGGATGATCTTGAAAATCTTTCGTTCCCGCTCCATAGCCTACAGTGTCTACCTTAATCGACGGAACCGCTCCGAATGACTGAACAAGTGCAGCAATTATCCCGGCACCCGTTGGTGTTGTGAGCTCTCCTTTCACTTCAGTTTGCTGCAGGGGAATACCTTTTAATATTTCCATCGTCGCCGGAGCCGGTACTGGATAAATTCCATGGTCGATATGGATTTTGCCGCTACCTGTTGGTATAGGTGAAGAGATAATCTGATTTACTCCTAACTGTTCAAGGGCGATAGCTGTACCGACAATATCAACAATGGAATCAATTGCCCCTACCTCGTGAAAATGAACTTTTTCAAATGGAATGTCATGTATTTTAGCTTCTGCCCGACCTATTTTCTCAAAAATACTCAATGCCGTATCTCTCACCTTGTCTTCGAAGCCGGCAGATTTAATCATGTGGACAATATCCGCATGGTGTCTGTGATGATGATGGCTGTCCTCAGTACGTTGTTCTTCAGTAAGGTGAACATCAAACTTTGTGGCGGAAATGTCGTTCTTCACAACCTTCGTCCACTCTAGTCGATACTCTGATTCAATATCAAGTTTTCTTAACTCCAGCTCAATGATGTCTGGGGCAACCCCTGCATCGACTAAAGCTCCTATCGTCATATCTCCGCTGATTCCTGAAAAACAATCGAAATATAATGTTTTCATACCTTCACCTGCTTTTCTGTTATTCGCTGGATTAATGTTGCATTGTAACCTGCTCCAAATCCATTATCGATATTGACCACACTGATTCCAGGGGCACACGCATTCAGCATGGATAGTAAAGCGGACATCCCTTCAAAATTAGCCCCATACCCAACACTCGTCGGTACAGCAAATACAGGGTGATCAACAAGACCGCCTAAGACACTTGCTAAAGCTCCCTCCATTCCTGCCACTACAATAGAGGCCGAAGCACTCTTAATGGTGTCAAGATTTTCAAACAACCGATGAATCCCCGCTACCCCCACATCATATACACGTTGTACTTCACAGCCGAATACTTCAGCGGTCACCGCAGCTTCTTCTGCCACAGCTAAATCTGATGTTCCTGCACAAACCACAGCAATATATCCATTTGACCGCACTAAAGGCAGTTCCTGAGTTTTTGAATAAAGGGCTCTAGCTGTTGCTTGATAGCTGAAATAGGGGAGCTCTTGTAAAATAACCTCTGCTTTTTCTGGGGCTATACGAGTGGCCAGCACACTCTTATTTGTTTTCACCAATCGCTTTAAAATCACGATAAGCTGTTCAACCGTTTTTCCCTCACCAAACACAACTTCCGGGAAACCTGTTCTTTCCTGACGGTGATGATCAAGTTTGGCAAAACCAAGATCTTCATACGATTTCAATAACGAGGCAGCTTGTCCAATATCGAGTTCTCCCAAACGTACTTTTTCTAATATCATTTCAATAGATTGTCCCTTAGTCATATATCCCACCACCTTATCTAGATTATTAGCTCATCCATAGCTTAAATAGGCCTTCCGTAATGCCCAAATTATAAACATAGTAAAGACCGAAACCCATACTTATAAATCCGGTCGCTCCCGTAAGCGTTCTGTTCAGGCGTTTTCTGCCCGCGCTTAAAACAAAAGGAACCCCGATAATCGTTGTAAATAGCAGCATACCGGCAACCGTACCCAAACCAAACACAAGTATGTAGACAGCACCTTCCCAGACGCTTGATACCGTTGATGCCGTTAACAAAATCATCGCAGCACTGCCGGCTAATCCATGAACGAAGCCTATTACAAATGATTTCATTACTGTCATATTTCCCGAATCTTTCTGTACATGAGCACTTCGATATGCAAACAATCCTTTAATTCCTAAATAAATCAGCATCAAACCAACGAGAAACTCAAAGGACATCGCCCAGACTTCAGCAATTTGAACCTTCATCATGATGACAGTCAACCCAATAATGAGCAGGGTAAACGTGTGACCAACACCCCAACTCACCCCTGTAATTGATGAACGTCTTAACGTTTTGGTCTCACTGGCGATGTTTGAAACAGCAATCACATGATCTGGTTCTAACGAATGCTTTATCCCTAACAAAAAACCAAATAACAAGATAGATAGGAAACTGACTTCCATGTTTTGTACGCCCCCATTTTATAAAATAATAGATGTGTTCCTTTGCTTGCGGTAACTAATTCTCCCTCCTTTTTAAATTGTTTAAGAGACAATTGAACTTAGCATTTGGTACTGCTAGTTGTATCCAAAATGTTCAAAAAGTTCTGGATATGAACGTTTAAAATATTTTATCATAACTTTCTGAATTTGGAATTTATAAATGTAAAAACGGAAGCAGAAAATCAATCTTATAAATGGGGATATCCGTATTTTTTACTAGGTATAAATAACTATTCGATTTGTACTGCCAAAGACTACTTCAGCGCGCAGCACAATGAAAGGCAGACTTCATCTTATAGGGGTTTCTAAATCTATTATTGTAGCCATAGCAGCCCAGAACCTTGAAGCCCATTGGATCATAAAGCCTCTTTTATCTAGAAAAGTTATTAAATCTATCAATGTTATCTCTAATTTGATTAGTTATTATACAAGCCCAAAATCACCCTTTATAGGATGAGGCTTTTGATACATTTAGGATGTTAAAAAGATATTACTTAAGAATCAATAACCACACAATGTAACCTTTTATTTTATAAAACTTTTTACCAAAAAAAGCCCATCACTCATTCAAACAAGTGTGGGCTGATAGGTTGCATCTAATTGTTAAAACTCTTCATAAATAGCAGGGTCTTGATCTTTAATTCTGCCATCCGGGCGAGTCAATTCTGCAATCATATTCATTTCGGCCTCGTCTAGTGAAAAATCAAAAATGGATAGATTTTCGATTTGACGTTGAGGAGATGAGGATTTAGGAATGGGAATGCTCCCCAGTTGATAGTGCCAACGCAAAATAACTTGCGAAATCGTCTTGTTATGATTCTCAGCAATCTTTCTAATCGTTTCATTTTGTAATACGTCATTGGCTCGAGCTAACGGACTCCAGGATTCTGTTTTAACGTTGTTCTCTTCGTGCCATGCTCTTTGCTGTTCCTGATTGAAAAATGGATGCAGTTCGATTTGGTTAATGCTCGGTATTACACCGGTTTTTTTTTCTAGTCGCTCCATATGTTCAGGTAAGAAATTACAAACACCAATCGAACGGATGAGTCCCCATTTTTTAGCGTCAATTAATGCTTGCCAGGCTTCTACATAGAGACCTTGCTTAGGGTTGGGCCAATGGATCAAATATAAATCATAATAATCCAGATTTGCGCGATACAAAGATTCTTGAATGGTAGTGAGAGCTTTATCGTATTCCTGATAACGTCCTGGTAATTTGGAAGTTATTTTTAATTCTTCCCTCGGAATCGAACTGCGCCGAACGGCTTCACCTACCGTGCCTTCATTTTCATAATTATAGGCCGTATCAATGAGCCGATAACCTTGATCAATGGCACTATTGATAGCATGGACACCTTCATTTCCATTAAGTTTATATGTACCCAAACCTATAACCGGCAAAGTTACACCATCATTAAGCGTAATCTCCGGGATTGATTTACCCATAACCCGTCACTCCTTTCCTATTATTTTAAGATTACCACCTACTTGGATTGAAATCCAAATATTCAATTTCAAATGCTTCAATTATAAGCTTGTACCTTCCCGGAGGCATCTTCTTACCATTACACGTGTTATCTCTTAGCCTATTCACTTTTGTCTTTTGAAGAAACTCCTGCCGATTCAAATGTAGCCATTTCCTTCAACAATAAGGTTGCCGCTTTTAAAATAGGGAATGCGACGGCTGCACCCGTTCCTTCACCAACCCTCATCCCCATATTGATCAGGGGTTGTTTTCCAATTAATTCAATCGCTTTTTCGTGGCCAGGTTCAATAGACTGGTGGCCGATAAACATATAATCTATCACTCTTGGTGTAAATAATTTTGCAACAACCGCGGCCGTGGTCGAGATAAACCCATCCACCAATATGGGAATACGGTAACTGGCTGCGGCAAGCATTGCCCCTGTCATCCCGACAATTTCCAAACCACCAACCTTCGACAATAGATCAATCGGGTCATTCCGATCTGGCTTTCTGTTTAAAATAGCCTTTTCAATGACGTTCCTTTTATGTATAACACTTTCTTTTGAAAGACCTGTACCCCTGCCCACCAGTGTATCAATCTGTTCACCACTCACAACTGAAATAATGGCCGACTAGCTGACGTATTTCCAATTCCCATTTCACCGAGAATCAGGCATTTTGCTCCTTGTTCAATCATCTTCTGTCCTTGCTCATAACCTATTTCCAGCGCTTCGATGACTTCATTCCGTGTCATGGCATTTTCTTTCGCAAAATTACCTGTTCCGTGCCGTACCTTTTTTGCAGTTAATCCTTCCTCTTCGATATCCGAGTCGATACCAATATCGACAATATTAAAATAAGCATCGATGGATCTGCTAAGAACATTTATGGCTGCTCCATTGTTTAAAAAGTTCCGGACCATTTGTTCGGTTACCTCTTTTGGATAAGCAGAAACCCTTTCAGCCGTCACACCATGATCGGCTGCAAATACGATTACCCCCGGTTTTGAGACCTCTGGGAAAGAACTTCCCGTTATCTCAGCCAACTCAACGATTACCTCCTCAAGGCGACCTAAGCTGCCAAGCGGTACGGTGAGAGAATCTAAATGTCTTTTTACACGTCCTCCGGCATCCTGATCCAATTCAGGTATGGAAAAAGACGATAATATAGTATCAGTCAATCTAATCATCTCCTTAAAAACTTTCCCTTAGAAAGGGTTAACATCAATAAAGTAGAAGCAATGTAACAAATGGAAATGTATCAAACATAAATCCATTCACACCAAGTATATTTTAGAGTCTTCTCTGCACTCGATGTTAAAAACCTAACTAACTCATCTAACGAACCTATAAACTTCTCAACCTCAGTTAGGTAATAAAAGGTGGTTGTAGTAGTAAAGATATCAAATCTATTTAGGTCAGAGTATCCTAATAGCATGGTTCGACTTCCGTACTCAAAACTCCTTTTTCCTCCAAACAAATTCTCAGTCAGCACACAGATTAAAAAGGGCGCACTATTCGAATAGTGCGCCCACTTCATAAATAAACTCAAATCCCAGGTCGTTTTGGTCATCTTCCTACACGGAATCTCTGATCTTCAATTCTGGTTCGAAGCGGAAGTTGCCGTAATCTTCCACGTCCTTTTGGTTAATTTTTTTCAACAACGCCTCCGCTCCCCTTTTTCCGATCTCAAAGGTCGGCTGGGCGATAGTAGTGATAGCAGGAGTGTAGAAGCTGGCGAAGGATACATCATCAATCCCAATCACAGCCAGGTCCTCAGGGATCCGCAACCCATGTTGTTTAACATATTTCAAGATTTCGATTAGGACCAGGTCGTTTCCAGCCAGGATAGCTTGAGGCGGTTCATCCAATTTCAGTAAATCTGCCATGGCCTGTTGGATGTCCGTCGATTTTGAAGTTCGCACATAATTATCGATGATCGGTAATCCTTGTTCGCTCATTGCTTTTTCATACCCTTTGATCCGTTCAATCCGTGGAGTAATATGATTAATGATCGATGTCGTGATGATGCCGATCCGGCGATAACCTTGTTCAACGAAGTGTTCAACCGCGAGTTTGGATGCTTGAAGATTATCTAGCAATATCGATGGAATTGAGATATCTTCTACCGTCCGGTCTAGAAAAACGACCGGGTAACGCGCGTTCAACATCTGCTGATATAAATCCCGGTTGTTGCCTGTCGGGAAGATGATCAAGCCATCAACCTGTTTCGCTCGCAGCATTTCAATATAATGCTTTTCTTTGAGCGGGTCGTCATCTGCATTACAAATAATCGTGTGATAGTCGGAACTGATGCAAGCATCTTCAATAGCGCGTACGACCTCTGTTGTAAAATTATGAAGGATATTGGCGACGATGACGCCAATTGACCTCGTCGATTTCAGTTTTAAACTACGCGCGACGATATTCGGCTGATAACCGAGTGTTTCGATGGCTTCTTCAATTCGTTGCTTCGTGTTTTCCCTCATGGAGTCGTACCGTCTATTCAAATAATGAGATACTGTGCTCTTCGATACTTTCGCATGAGTAGCAACATCTGATATCGTTACCGTTTTCATTTAAACTCTCCATATCTGTAAATAGATTCCGTTTCATAAAACGGTTTAGTCTTTGTACTATTACTATTATAGAGTTCTCTCCCCATCAATGAAAATCCCACTCTGTGTAAGAATTCGCCATAGAGAGAAAACACCCGTCTTTGAGCGAGCGACAGGTGCTTTATGGATAAAATAGGGTCGTTTCATCACTTATACATTTATAACTGAACGCTCTCTACATACTCCTTGGCGAGCTTTTCTAATTCCCGCCAATTCTCCTGTCCGATCAATGATTTATTGACGAGCGATCCTCCGACTCCCACCGCAACAGCCCCAGCTTTCATAAAGGACTCGATATTACCCAGATTAACTCCGCCTGTCGGCATCATTGAAATATGACCGAGTGGCCCTCTGGCATCTTTGATGAATTGCGGTCCGACGACACTGGCCGGGAAGACCTTCACCATATCGGCGCCCCAGAGATCAGCTTGATGGATTTCTGTTGGTGTGAATACACCTGGAATCATGATGACGCCTTGTTCTTTGGTGAACTGGATCGTCTCTTGATCAAGAATCGGGGCAAAAATGAAATCAGCACCTGCAGCAATCGCATTTTTTGCTTCATTCTTGTTCATTACGGTGCCGGCGCCGATCACCGCTTGGTCTCCATGCTCCGCTTTCAGCTCTTCAATGAGTCGGAGTGAATCATCGGAATCCATTGTCACTTCAATGCCGGTGACTCCACCTTTGACTAACGCCTGCACGAGCGGCTTCACTTTTTCTGGTTCGACCT
The DNA here is from genome assembly GCF_029714185.1 of Halobacillus naozhouensis. Lineage (NCBI taxonomy): Bacteria > Bacillati > Bacillota > Bacilli > Caryophanales > Bacillaceae > Halobacillus > Halobacillus naozhouensis. Next base: position 3,381,886 of record NZ_CP121671.1, read on the forward strand.
TCCGGATCACAGCGACAATTTTTGACGATAGCATCTGATCTAGCTTACTCATTTCAAGCTCCTCCTTTCATTCCGTTTACACACCTGAATAGGCTAAGAAGCCACCATCGACTGGAATCGTAATGCCGGTTACGAAACCAGACATATTTTCATCGACCAGCCAGATAAGGGTTCCCAGCAGATCTTCCGGTGTTCCGAACCTTTGCAATGGGGTGTGACTGATGATTTTATTCGAGCGTTCGGTTAACGAACCATCTTCATTTTTCAGTAAGTTACGGTTCTGATTGGTCAGGAAAAATCCTGGTGCGATTGCGTTGACACGGATGCCGACATCTGCCATATGAACGGCCAGCCACTGGGTGAAGTTATTGATTCCAGCTTTAGCTGCACTATAGGCGGGCACCTTGGTCATCGGGGAAGGTGCACTCATTGATGACATATTGATAATCGTCGCGCCTTCACGGTTGATCATTTTTTTAGAGAAGACTTGCGTCGGGATGAATGTGCCGACTAAATTCAAGTTGAACACGAATTGAAAGCCTTCGGTGGTCATATCGTAAAATGTCGACAAATCCTCCTCATTTAGGTCCGTTTCATTCAGAGTTTCCTTCTCTGTCGCCCCGTCAGGATGATTGCCGCCAGCCCCGTTTAGCAAGATGTCACAGACACCAAATTCAGAGTTCACCTTCTCCTCTGCTTGTTGGACACTGTTCCGGTCCAACACGTCACAGGAGATCGCTAGTGCTTCTCCACCTTCTGCTTTTATATCCTGTTCGACTTTCTCACCGGCGTCTACGTTGCGGTTCAGGATCGCAACTTTGGCCCCCTGCCTGCCAAGTTCTCTTGCCATCGCACTGCAAAGTACACCACTCCCGCCTGTGATGACGGCAACTTTCCCTTTCAGATTCTCATTCAGCATCAACATCAGGCGTTCACCTTTCCTTTCGTGCGTTCAAATGCATCCCAGAGCCCCCATAAATACATAACCCCTAACCCGCGATCATAGAGACCATAGCCAGGTCTGCACTCTTCCCCCCATATGTGGCGGCCATGATCTGGTCGAGCATAGCCGGTAAAACCGATGTCATGGTAAGCTTTTACAATTCCATTGATATCGACAGAACCATCTTCAGTCCGGTGGGAGGTTTCAATAAAATCGCCATTCTCATACGTTTTTACATTTCTTATATGAGCAAAATGAATCCGATCGGCGAAGGTCCGGACCATGTCAGCAACATCGTTATCTGGATTCGCTCCTAAGGATCCACTGCACAAAGTAAGGCCATTATACGGATCATCGACCAGGTTCAAAAATCTCTCCAGTTTTTCTTTACTCGTAATGATGCGTGGTAATCCGAACACAGACCAAGGCGGATCATCTGGATGAATTCCCATTTTGATATCATGCTGTTTAGCTACAGGAATAACTTTTTCTAGGAAATAGCGGAGATTCTCCCATAAATCTTCCTCTGTCACATCTTTATACTGTTCAAAAAGGTCGGCCAAGTGCTTCAGGCGTTCCGGTTCCCACCCTGGCATCGTATAGGCGGAGTTCTTGGAAATCGTGTTCACGAGTTCCATAGGATCGATATCCTGCAATTTTTCATTCTTGAAAAATAAAGCGGTTGAACCATCCTCCATCTCTTCAAAGAGATTCGTCCTCGTCCAGTCGAACACAGGCATAAAATTATAACAGATCACCTTCACACCGACCTGGGCCAGTTTTTCGATTGTCTTGATATAGTTATCAATATAGTAATCGCGTTTCGGCAGACCGAGCTTGATATCTTCATGGACATTAACACTCTCGACAACATCGATATTCAGACCATAACTCCCAGCCTGTTCTTGTACTTTCTTAATTTTTTCTAGCGGCCATTCCTCTCCTACAGGTACGTCATACAAGGACCAGACGACTCCTTCCACTCCAGGAATTTGTTTAATATCCTGCAATGATACCTGGTCATTTTCTTCACCGAACCAGCGCATCGTCATTTTCATAGATTGTCACTCCTTACGTTCTACTTGGATCACTTATAAGCGGATGATGACCTTCCGAACTTCCGGCGGTGCCTCTTCCATCAGTTGAAAGGCATCTTTTGCTTCACTTAACGGAAACTGATGGCTGACTAAATCCTTCACATCAAATGCTGAAGAATTGAACAGCTCGATCACCTTAGGAAAACGGTGGGTCTGCAGCCGAGAGCCGCAAATCGTAAGCTCTTTTTTCGTAATGCCAACTTGAGCGATTTCTGACACTTTTTGATCGAATCCTAACAGAACCACACGGGCGGCCACAGAAGTGACTTCAATCGCCTGTTCCACGGTTTTCGGAAGTCCGACGGCATCGATAACGACATTCGCTCCCATGCCGGCTGTCCACTTGTCAATCTCGTCTTCGACTACTTGGGTTTGAGGATGGATGACACAGTCTGCCCCCCAGCCTTTGGCAAATTCCAAACGTTTTTCGTTAAAGTCAGAAATAGCTACATGAGCTCCCGCCTGCTTGGCCATTTTTAAGCAGCATAACCCGATCGGTCCAGCCCCGATGAGGAAAACATAATCCCCTTCTTGAACTTGGCTACGATAGATTGACTGCGCACCAATCGTAAAAGGCTCGATCAAAGCAATCTCTTCCCAGTTCAGGGAATCATCCACCCGATGGACCAAATGCTCCGGCATTACCATCACTTCACGACCGCCGCCTTCGCGATGGACACCGTACACTTCGACATTTTCACAAACATTAGGACGGCCCTGACGGCAGGCGTAGCATTCTCCACAGGCAGTCATCGGTTCTACGACGACTTTGTCCCCGACTGCCAAATCTGACACGGATTCTCCTGTCTCAATGATTTCTCCTGAGACTTCATGACCGATGATTCTAGGATAGCTGGCAAACGGGTTTTCTCCATGGAGGATGTGCATATCCGAACCACAGATCCCCATCGCTTTCATTCGAATTTTAACATCATTAGGTTCACTTAATTCTGGTTCTTCTAATTCAACCACACGTAAGTTATTGGGCTCTGTTACCTGTATCGCTTTCATAGTAAAACACCCTTCTTTAATTATTTAAAAAGACTTGGCAAAAATAGCGTTATTTCCGGTATAAAACTAACTAGTAATAATACGACTAAGCTGACACCAAGAAATGGTAGTAGTGCTACCGAAGCTCGTCCTATAGATATTTTGCCAATACCAGAAGCTACAAATAAACAAACCCCAACTGGTGGTGTTGAAAGTCCAATCATTAAGTTCAATACCATCATGACACCAAAATGAATTGGGTCCATCCCCATTTGTGTTGCAATTGGTAAAAGTACTGGAAACAAGATAACGATAGCCGCAATGGTTTCAAGGAACATTCCTACGAAAAGTAATAACAAGTTTATTAATAAAATAACAATGATTGGATTCTCTGATATAGACAATATCACGTCAGCAACAAGCTGAGGTATTCGTTCGCTAACTAAAATCCATCCGAATAAATTCGCAAATCCTACTAATATCATTATCCCAGCTGCATCTACCATGGAATTCAGAATTATCTTAGGTATTTCACTTACTTTTAAGTCTCTGTAGATGAAAAGCCCAACAATTAAGGCATAAACAACTGCTACAATGGATGCTTCAGTAGGCGTAAAATAGCCACTCAAAATTCCGAATAATATGACTACTGTCATCAATAAGGCCCAGAAGGCTCCCCAGAATGACTTAAATATTACTGATATGCTTTGGCGTTCCCCACGTGGATATTTACGTTTCGCTGACATAATATACGTAACAGTCATCAACCCTCCACCAAGTAATATCCCAGGAATCACACCCGCTATAAATAAATCCCCTATAGAAACGGTTGCCAAAGTCCCTAATATAATCATAGGCAGTGATGGTGGAATTATAGGACCAATAGTAGAAGATGATGAAGTTACAGCGACAGAAAAAGGTGCATCATACCCCTCTTTTTTCATGGAGGGAATCATTACTGAACCAATACTGGCCGTATCAGCAAGGGCTGTACCTGAAATCCCAGCAAAACCCATTGATGCACCAACATTAGCTAAGCCAAGACCGCCACGAATATGGCCTATTACATTATTTGTGAATTTAATTATTCTAGCTGTAATTCCTCCTGCATTCATTAAATTCCCTGCTAAAATAAAGCCAGGAATACATAGGAGAACAAATGAGTTAATCCCTTCAAACATTTTTTGCGGGATAATGTTTAACGGAATATCAGTTAAGAGAAGGTAAATTAATGATGACAAACCCAAGCTAAATGCTATTGGCATACCAACAAAAATCAAAACTAAAAAGGATATAAACAATATTAACGCCATCATAACTCAACACCCTCCTTCTCCTCTTCTGTGTTTTCCGTAAGGCTTTGATATATATTTAAGAAGCTGTATATTGCTAAAAATATAAGAGTAATAACCATACTGAAATATATATAAAACATATCAATTTCGAGTGTTGCAGAAGTCTGACCTTCTCCAAGTTTTGCAAATCTATATGCATATGTAACTAGCATTGAAGAGAAAACTCCCAGTACTAGATAAATAAATGCATTATAATATTTCTTTACTTTGTTAGGCAGTAACTCAACAAGTAGATCCACTCTAATATATTCTCTTCTTTTCATGGCTACTGGAGCACCAAAAGCAACGGCATAAATAAAGAAATATCTCGTAAGTTCTTCTGTCCATACAAAAGTGAACGGTGAGTATCTGCCAAGTATTTGAATAATAACTACGATCATCACACCTGAAAACATAATAACCGTTAACGTTTCCAATAACCCACTAAGAACTTTTACTGCTTTCATAAGCAATTTCACCTCTTTTAAGATGATTAGGGGGGGAACATCCCATTTGGGATGTTCCTATTTTCTCTACTGTGCTATGTTCTGAATTTTTTCATATAATGCTAATTGTTCTTCAGAAAGACTTTTCTTAACTGCTGGTTTCATAGCTTCTGAAAAAGCCTCCTGATCAACATCAACAAATTTCATACCCTCATCCTTCAACATGTTCTTGTATTCGTTTGTTTCTTTTTGATAAAGTTCCATACCGAATTTCTGAGCTTCTTTAGCAGCTTCCCTAACTGCTTTTTGCATATCTTCATCTAATGAATTGAACTGTTTATTACCAACCACTACATAGATCCAGCTACGAACATGTTGTGTTTTATTTACATAATCCTGTACTTCATAAAAACTAGCACTATGAATTAAATCAACTGGATTCTCTTGTCCATCAATCACACCTTGTTGTAAAGCTGTAAATACTTCACTAAAACCCATTACTTGTGGACGAGCTCCAGCAGCTTCCCATGCATCCATAAATAAAGGAACATTAGGAACCCTCATTTTAAACCCTTCTAAATCAGCAGGTGATTTAATTGGTTTATTTGACGTCAGGTTACGTGGGGCTCTTAAATGATAATAAAGTGGAGTAACGCCGACTTTCTCTTTGATTGCGCTTTCAATTCCCTTACCTATCTCACCTTCTACTACCTTTTTAACGTGCTCTTCATTTTTAAATAAATATGGCACTGCCAGTAGTGCCGCCTCAGGTGCCCAATTTTGCATTGTCTCCCCCGAGATAGTCATATCTACTGTCCCAGCCTCAATTCCATTGAGCACTTCTGTCTCAGATCCTAACTGTTCATTTGGATAAATTTCTATCTGCAACTTACCATCTGTCTTTTCATCAACCAGCTCTGCAAATTTCTCTGCAGTTTTATGCCACATATGGTCTTCGTTAGATAAGTGTGCCAATTTCCATGTAATTGTTTCACTTGAGTTTCCAGATGCTCCCTCATCACCGCCGCATGCCGCTAATACCAATACCAACATTAATAAAGACAGAAAACTTACTGTTTTTTTCATAATTTAGACCTCCTAGTTATCTTTATATTTAAAGGCGAATCACCTTTATGACCTTAGCTTGATTTCAAATATTCATAGATGCTCTGAGGAATCGGAATCCCTTCCTTCTTCCGTGCTTCCTCTTTCCGTTGTTCCGGCTCACCAGGGACCATCACAGAAGAAAACCCTTCTGCTGGCTTGATATCATGCAGTTCATCGATCATTCGGTCGATATTTTTCAGGAATTCATTTTTATCAATAAACAAACCAGGGTCGATCGTGACGATGGTATGACTCAATTTTCGGTACTGATTGTAATCCCCGTACATCTTCGATATCCCCGGTCCGAAAGCGGAACCAGTCAATACTCCTGTCAATATATCGACAACCATGGCGAGCCCATACCCTTTCGGCCCACTTACCGGTAATAAATGCTTCACCAGGTTCGGGTCCGTCACCGGTTTTCCGTTTTCGTCTACGCCCCAGTTGTCCGGGATCTCACTTCCTGTTTCTCTTGCATGAAGCACTTTTCCGAGTGCAACATTACTGGTCGCCATATCCAAAATGATTGGCTTACGTTGACTCGCGGGAAAGCCATAAGCGATCGGATTGGTACCGAAAAAGGCTTCAGCCCCGCCAAAGGGTACGACCGCACTATCAGTATGTGTCATAATCATACTGATAGTATCTTGTTCGGCTGCTTGTTCAGCATAATAGGACAATGCCCCGCAATGACTGCTCTTGACGATACCGACAATGCCGATCCCGTTTTCTTTCGAGAGTTTGATCGCTTCTCCCACCGCTTCCTTCGTTACGACATGGCCTAACCCATCGTCCCCGTCAAAAAGCACTGCCGATGACCCTTTTTTCTCTACCTTGAAGTCGGGTTTCGGGTTCATTCCACCTTTTGATAAGCGCTTGACATAGTGCTCGGTTCTTAGTACACCATGGCTGCTGACTCCCCTTAAATCGGCATGAACAAGAATATCTGCTACTACTTTTGCATGCCCTTCACTTACTTTCGATTCTATTAATTTACCAACGACTAGTGATTTAAGTTCTTCTTTTTGAAGTATGATCTCTGACAAGATGCTCCCCTTCCTCCTTTTTCAAAATGATTGTTTCGTAGATTGATTGATCAAGTAGTAAGTATTATCGTTCAATGAGTGTTTTTTCACCGAGCTTCTCGAGCACTTCCTCATAATAAGGTAGCCCTTCATTGTCTCCATAGACACTGACAACCATCGCACCGATCGTGTTGGCGAACGGAAGAATCCTTTCGGGCTCCCATTTGTTTATCAGTCCATACAGAACACCAGCAACGAAGCCATCGCCAGCTCCTACCGTGTCTGCAACGGTTTCCAGTTTTACAGGAGGAGCGTCCATGACCCGACTATCACCTTTTTTCCAGACTCTCGAACCATCTTTCCCCAGCTTCAAGTACAATTGCGATAGATCATAACGCTTCACATGTTCGATAATCTCATTGGTATCACTCGTTCCAAACAATAATTCGGCTTCTTCCAAACCGGTTAACAAGTAATCCACATCTGGCAGCCACTGCAGCAGTGTCGTACGTGCCTGTTCCTTACTCCACAGCTTCAAACGGATATTCGGATCCATGGAAATCTTCAATTCATGTTTTTTGGCTAACGAGATCGCTCTCTCAATAATCTTGATATTTTTCTCCCCGATGGATGGAAATACTCCCGTGATATGGAGAATTTTAGCGCTTTCAAAATAATCCTCATTTAATGAGTCCGCAGTCATGGTCGAGGTTGGTGACTGATTACGGTAATAGTTCGTCTTCCCTGTACCGTCCGCCCTGATTTCTTTAAAGTTGAGCGAAGTCGGGTACCCTTCCATCAATTGCACCTCAGAAACGTCGATGCCCTCTCCACGGGCAAAGTTATAAATGTACCGACCGAACTCATCTTTTCCTAACCGGCTGATCCAGCCCGTATGAAGACCAAGTCTTGCGCAGCCGATCGCTACATTTAATTCGGCTCCTCCGACCTTCCGCTTGAATGAATCGGAATGGCGAAGCGGACCAGTAGTTGAAGGATCGAATGTGATCATGGCATCTCCGATGGTAATTACATCATTCATGACTTATCCCCTACTTCCTAATCGAATTTCAAGTACTATTCATTTGTATAAAGTTCATCAGAGAAAGAACCGCTACATCCCTTGATAATTAAAGTGATTCTTAAAGTATTTCTTGTTAACTTTTCTTTTTCTTGGAAAGAAGTTAGATCTACTAAACCGATTCACTAAATCGGTTCATTAAATCGGTTTAGTGAGATTTTATCATAATGAAGGCGTTTTTAAAACTGAATTTTTAGATTTTTTTCAAAGTTGTGATTGTTTTTCTGGAAACGCTTAAATGATTTTTCCTTTAGACCCCGAGCGAAGTGCGTTCCCAAAAGGGAATTATTTTTCCCTTTTGCTACGGAGAATCTCAAAACACACATAAAACACCGTCAATACATAATGGAATACCGTAGCGAAAGCGTTGGCTATGCCGTGAAAGGTGTTTTCATTTTCTTAGCTTACAGCAGGAAAGGTTAGGCGTAGGCCTGCTGCCGAATTCTTGTATCCAATTTTGACCTTCGACTCGTTCGGTATAGCCAAAGGCAAACAGGACAGGAACCTAAGGAATGTAGGCGTTAGCCGTACAGGCCGTGGTTATCGATCTGTTTAGTACCGAAGCGACACGTAGGGAATGAGGAAAAACGTACTTTGTTTTCGATTATCCTTAATAAAGATAATTAGAAATCTGGGAAGGTTTAAAGTTAGCCTATAATAACTGATTTAGAGGGAAAATCGTACTTTTGAAAAAGGATTAATCAAAAATCCATACTATTCGCTCGGATGGGCATATTTTATTGAACATCCACTCGATAGACCAACATATATTCAATTCGTTTACCTTGAGAAATGACAAAACACAAACGTAAACATTTACGTTTGTGTTTTGTAGAATGTCATGTGCCCACGTGACCGTGTACGACGGTTCTACTATGCTGAACAAATGGATATAAAGTTGAGATAGAAACATTAGTAATCATGAATAAAAAGATGATGTTATCGTTTCTATTTAAAGAGACTTCCATAATTACAAATGTCTAAGGGAGGGTATGGAGATATGGACGTGTACTATTTAATTTTTTGTTTTTCTTTTACTCCATAGACTAATTTATCCATTTCAATCCACGAATCTTCTAATTTCTTTATTTGATTTTTTAATTGACGGTTATCCTCTTGTAATCGCTCAATCTCCTCTTCTAGCTTTTTCCGTCCTTGATGTTCATATTTTTCCTTTTTCATTTCCTTTAAAAAGGATATAGCTTCATCAAAAGATATGAGCGTTTCTTCGGCTGGATTAGTTGCTACGAACACTGCACGTTTCCCTTCTCTATCTTGTTTCGCTTCTTTAATTTTTTCTTGGTATTCTTGCCGTACGGTTGCATTCCATCTAAATCCACATGCTGATGGCGTCCTATTTAAACGTTGTCCAACTTCTTGAAAGGCTGACAGTTGTGTATTTCCTTCCCGAACATACCTTAGTACGGTGTCTGCTAACAGAAGATCCTCATCCTTGTTCCAGGCGGCTTTTCTAGGGGTGTCCATATTATCACTCCTATATCGTTTACTAAATAATATGCATGGGGCTATGAATATAGACACCTATTAGTCTCTTCGCACTCCCCCTTGATAAGATGAAATCTTTAGACATCTGAAGGATGAAGTCCCCGCGATCGTTTACGTACAACATGTGCTCTTAATCCATTTCCCTGGAGTGAGTGACCTGTTGATCTTCTTTTTCCTTATCCGAACTTGAACTGGTCGATTCGCTATGATCACCACTACTGCACCCTGATAAGAGTAATACGGATAACAACAGAAATGGGGCACCTTTTATACTCTTGATGTGGTCACTAGATATCACGAAATCTCTCCTTTTTTGAAATCCATTTTAAAAATAAACCACACATTAATGAGTTTGATGATTGTTCTCCGTTTGATTAAGAAGATGAGTCTATTTGCTGTTTGAGCCCTTTGAGTTTGTCCGTAGTCTCTTCAACCAGCCGTTGCATCTGGCTGTTTTCTTTTTGCTTCAGCGATGAGGGGATACAAACTCTTTTCGATATGTTCATAAGCCTCAGCACTTCGTCTTTCAACCACTTTTTCAATAGGCTCCCAGCTTTCCGACAGAGCTTCCCCTTGATTGTTTATCTTTTTGGCATCATTAGGCGAGGACTGAAGCGTGCCTTTTAAATCTTGAAGAGAGGTTAATACCTTATCGATTCCTTCTGTTAACGAAACGTCTTGATCTACATGTTTTCTAAAGGTCTGGCTATTGACCACATACCAGACACCTTTAACACCTTGACCTTTCACGTTGCCTTTTTCTTTGTCCTTTACAAAGTAATAAAGGGGATACCTTTGTACGTTGTTTGTTTTTCACCTGTATCTTTCCTGGTAATTGTCCCGAATTCACTTTTGTCATACCCTTTGGGTACCTCGAAATCCTTGGAGTAAAAAGCGGGCCAATTGCTGAGGCACTTTCCCGTGCAATTACTGAGACCTTTTTCATCATTCTTGAATATGTACAACGTCATGCCTTCCGAATCTGACAAATATCTCCCGACTTTTTCGTTTTCCATTACCTTAAGGCCTGATTCTGCAACCTTATTCTTTTTTTCACTTTGGCCTGCGTTGTTTGCAGCACCTTCGCTGTCACTCGAACATGCCGCCAGAACCACTATAGCCATCAAGACTGTTGTTAAGAACAATGATTTTTGCTTTCCCATCTAAAAAACCTCCTAAGAATATTCTCGTTGGTGGGGCACTTTCTACATGCTCCTCTCCAACTTTTTTTTACCATACCATAGAAATTGGCCCTTAAATTATACGAGTCATTAATGGCTGTTATATAAAAAGATGATAAGACAAACCTGAGTCCATTATTTAGTATTTATTACAGAGTTTGATACAATAGGTATTGATAAAAGGCCCCCCATTTCTCCAGTCGTTTCCGTATCTCCTTCATTCATGTATGAAGGTATTCAAAATGCTTGAGAAGGTGTAGGAGAGGCGGGGATACTTAGAAGCACTTATTGTCCTCTTGATCGTTGTTTGCTCTGCTCAGTGCAAGACCCATGATACTACTTCATAGGCAAAACAAATAATCTTCCTAATACCACGTATTCCTCATAGGTCCTATTCCTTTCCCCTTCCCTCCTTATCAAAATTCAAAATAAACATTATCCGTATTTTGAATAATCGAAACTTATCGATAATATTGAATCAATTTAAAGACTCTGGTTTAATTAAGTCAACTCAAAGTTTTAAGGCTTAGTGATTTGTTCGACCATGTATGATAACGCTTACAAAAAGTATACTGAAGGGAGAAAAAATATGGAGGAAAGAAGTGAATTGAAAAAGACGTTGAAGCCACACTGGGTCTGGGCAATTGCGTTTGGTTCAGCTGTAGGCTGGGGAGCTTTTGTTTTACCTATGGATTGGATGTCAGCAGCCGGTCCTCTTGGAGTTATTATCGGTTTTAGTATCGGTGCAATTTTGATGATATTAATCGGGGTTAGTTACGGGTATCTCATTAAAAAACTCCCTGTTTCAGGTGGAGAATTTGCTTATGCTTATTATGGGTTTGGGCGCTACCATGCTTTCTTTTGTGGGTGGTTTTTAACCTTAGGTTATATGTGTATTGTAGCCTTAAATGCATCAGCACTTGCCCTGTTAGTAAAATTTGTGCTCCCTAGCGTAGCGATGCAGGGACTGATGTATAATATTGCTGGCTGGGATGTATATGCTGGTGAGGTTTTGATCGCTTGCATTGCGCTCATTGCTTTTGCCTACTTAAACATCCGAGGTACTAGCTTATCTGGGCTTATGCAATTTATCTTCTGCATTACATTAATTGTGGGCGTAATTTTATTAGTTATATCCATGATCCTTCATCCTTCTAGTTCATTTACAAACATACAACCTCTTTTTAAACCAGGGGTGAGTGCTGTCGCCGCTGTTATCGCGATTGTCGCCATTTCCCCTTGGGCTTATGTGGGGTTTGACAATATTCCACAAGCAGCCGAAGAATTCAACTTTTCTCCACAGAAAGCCTTTAAGCTTATCGTTATTGCACTAATTTGTGCCGCTGTTACTTATTCATTGACCATTATAGCTACAGCTGTTGCAATGCCATGGCAAACGTTGATTAACCAAGAAACGATATGGGGGACCGGTGACGTCGTTAATAACGCTTACGGTACGATTGGCGTATTGTTACTGTCTTTATCGTTGTGTATGGGAATTTTCACAGGATTAAACGGCTTTTATGTATCAACCAGTAGACTACTTTTCGCTATGGGAAGAGCAAGTATTCTCCCGCGCGCTTTTGCTAAGCTACACCCGAAATACGAAACCCCTTATGTGGGGATTGCCTTTACATGTATCATAACTTTATTTGCACCATTTTTTGGTAGACAGGCATTGTTGTGGGTGGTTGATATGTCAGCCATTGGTGTAACCATAGCTTATTTCTATTGTTGTGCGGTGGCATACCGACTGTTTAGATGGTCTGAATCAGGAAACAACAAAACATTAGCTGTCTCACCTTTTAAAAAATTTATGACGCTATTAGGTCTGGTTAGCAGTATAGGTTTCCTATTATTACTCATCGTACCCGGATCACCAGGATTTTTAGGTAAACCATCTTGGGTCGCCCTCGTTATATGGGTTATTTTGGGTCTGGTTTTTTTCGCAGTAAAACGTAAAGACCTCGCTAGTATTCGCAAAGAAACACTTGACTACAATGTATTCGGCAAGACACTTGATCACGGGTCTGCACCGCTGAGCGATGAAAATGATATTGCCAAAAAGGATGCTTAGTTGCTAAGAACAAAATTAAAAGAGTTCAAGCTACCCCTAGTCAGTGGGCAACTTGAACTCTTTTTTTTATAATGGGTGTATTGACTTCGGGACTAGATAACAAAGCTGTTTTGGGTGCTTAATTTCGACTCTTTTGTTTAATATTGCTCAGGTCTAAAATTCTAAAACATTAGAATTGGCTGGCATTTCAGATGAAACGCCCAATCCAGATGGTGGCTTCTTTGGACAGGAAAACTCCGGAAGATTAAATGGATTTATCCATTAGACCCCTGCATTGAAAAAAATATCCACTATCCTGCCAGTATATAATGAAGAAGAAAATATAGAAAATATCGGGAAAGCTGCACAATCCTATCTATCTCAAGGTATTACTACTTGTACAGATGCAGGAGTTGGGCTAGACATAGGAGAACGAATAACAAAGTTAACCTGGACAGTGCGAAATTATTTCAAGATGGATCCATTCAGGGCTATACAGCGGCACTTAGGGAACCATATTATAGTGACGAGTCGGTTAAAGGGAACCTGCTACATGATCAAAGGGCATTTAATGAGGAAATATTAGGTTTACATGAACGGGGCTTTCGGATTGCAATCCATGGCAATGGAGATAAGGCCATTGAATCAAATATCAACGCGCTTCAAGAAGCCCTTACTATGGCTCCAAGGGAAGATCATCGTCATCGAATTGAGCATGTTCAGACAGCTTCTTTTTATGACTTAAAACTAACGAAAAAGCTTGGTATTGCGGCTTCATTCTTTATTAATCATGTTTATTATTGGGGAGAACGGCACAGAGATATCTTTTTAGGTGCGCAAAAAGCAGCGAGTAAAGGAAATGTTTTAGGAGAATCTCAAAAAATAGACGTTTTAACTGCTTTAAGGTCCATGACAAGCTATGGAGCAGCAATAAACTTTGAGGAAAATGACCAAGGAACAATTGAGGTTGGAAAGAAAGCGGACTTTGTTGTATTAGAAGATAGTCCATTATCCTGCCTACCAGAAGAAATTAAAGATATCCCTATTTTAAGTACGATTATTGATGGAAAAATTGTTTGGACAAATAAGATAAAAAGCATTGTATAGTCTAGGTGTCCAAATTTCCTAGACTAGTACACTAAGATAACAGGCTATTATTTATATGGTGGGCTGACCCTGTATTAAAAAGGGGTCAGCTTGTTTAATGTCATTATAAAAAGCCCTTTAGCTACGCATTTCTTCCTAACACTCCCCCATAATACATAAAAAGAGGCTGTCACTAAAGGCCGCAAATTGCGGACCTTTAACAAGACAGCCTCTTTACTAATCATTTATTCTTTACCCCAGCTTTCAAAATCCAGGTGCTTATATTTAGGTAGGTGACGTGTTGGCATTTTCAATGCATCTTTCCTAAATGGTGGCGCCAGTTGAGTACCATCTACTTGTATATCGATAACAGTTGGCTTTTTGGATTTAATGGCTTCAGCTATTACTGGCCCGACATCCTCTGGTTTATCTACTCTGTACCCTTGGGCTCCCATTGATCTAGCCACTTCAGCAAAATCAGGGGAATCAATATCTGCACCTACAAAGCGATTATCGTAGTAATCTACTTGGTTCTTCTTCTCGGCACACCATGCGTTATTATTGAATACGCATGCGACTACTGGAATATTTTGTTCTACTGCTGTACTAACTTCATGCAGACTCATACCCCATGCGCCATCACCGACAATAGCCACAGTCGGACTATCCGGGTCTCCCAATTGCGCACCTAATGCTGCCGGATAAGCAAATCCTGTATTACCAAACGTAAGTGCGGCAATATGCTTTCTTCCCTGATTGAATTTCAAATAAGCGTTGGCTGTAGAAGAGACGTTGCCAATATCAGTTGAGATCATTGTTCCTTCTGGGACGGCTCTCGTCAACTCAAGTAAGGCGCGGCGAGGGTTTATAGGATTTCCGTCTTCCATTGCTAAGGAGACAAGCTCTTTTTCCCATTTTTCTCTTTCATGTGTGACTTCTTGTAAACGCTCTTGGTTTTGTACCGAATGAGGGTTATCAGCCTGCAACCGTTTATTAAGTTCATCACATGCCGCTTTTGCATCGGCGATTAAACCGACCTCAATCGGATGTGTCCGTGCAATATTTCGAGGGTTAATATCAACTTGAATAATTTTAGCGTCCTTAGGAAAATAATCAATGTCATAGCAAGGTAACGTTCCAAACACCGATAACCTTGTGCCGATGGCGAGTACGACGTCTGCTTTTTTCAACGTATTCATGGCAGCTTTTGAACCCATATACCCAATTGGACCGACAGCTAATGGATGATTATCCGGAAATGCATCGTTATGCATGTAGGATACCGCCACAGGGGCTGTTAAATGTTCGGCAATTTCTTTGACCGCATTAATCCCATCAGAATCTACGGTTCCTCGGCCTGAGATAATGACTGGATACTCTGCTTTCTTTAGCAATTCAACTGCGTTATCCAACTGGCCAGGATCACCGCTTCCACGTGAATCCACACGATATTGATAAGGTTCCAAAATCTGATCTTCTAGTTCACCATAAAAATAGTCACGCGGGATATCGAATAATACTGGTCCTCGTTCTGCATATGCGATTCTAAACGCTGTACGCAGGCAATCAGCTACGCGGCTAACATGGGTTACCTGAACCGTTTCCTTCGTAATGTCCTCAAACACTGAGACTTGATTACATTCTTGGAAGCCGTCCCACCCAACTGTTGGTGTACCTGCAGATGGTGAAATAACGACCATAGGCGTGTGTGCCTGATTCGCTGCAGCGACAGAAGTTACCATGTTGGTAATCCCCGGCCCATTCTGACCAACTACTACACCTGCCACTCCAGTTACACGAGTATAGGCATCAGCCATATGAGCCGTTGTTTGTTCATGACGTACCGGTAAGAATCGAATATCGGCTGTAGGTAATAGATCAAGCATATCCATAAACGCTGATCCTAAAATTCCATAAACCTCTTTTACTCCTTCTGCGACTAATGTTTCTACAATCGCTTCACTTGGCGTCATTTTAACCTTTTGCCCTCTTAGTTGCTTCATTTCGGATTCTACTTTTGCCATATTGAATTCCTCCTCATTTAATAATTTTTTATATTCATTCCCCTATCTAGCATAATGGGGATTCTAACGTTAGTTCTTTATTTAAAGGTGTAATAGAATGAAGAAATACTTCTGCTGTAGACTTCAACACTACATCCCGATGATAGACTATATAGAAATTCCTCAAAAAAGATAGATCCTCAATAGGATACATTTTCAACAAACCTAATTGTAATTCTTTCTTGATTGCACTTTTGGATAAAATGGAAAGACCCAGTCCGGATTCTATCGCTGATTTGACAGATTCCGTACTACCTAATTCGAATTCAACTTTTAAGTTGGAAGGATTTAAACCGCTGTTTATCAGATGCTGGTTCATGACTGTTCGGGTACCCGATCCACTTTCTCTTAGTACTAGTGGGATTTCCTTTAATTCTTCCAACGTAACGGATGCTTTCTCTTCTTCAAAATAGTGAGGCGCTGCAACTAAAATTAGTTCATCTTCTAGAAAAGGTTCTAGGTATAGTTCCGGATCTTCAATTGGCGCTTCAATTAAACCAAGATCCAGGACATGGTCTTTAATCTTATCCAAAATTCGACTCGTGTTTGAGATGTCTACACTCATTTTGATTAAAGGATATTCTTTTCTAAACTCCCCTAAAATTTGTGGGAGAATATTCTCTCCAATCGTTAGGCTGCAGGCGATCTTTAGATCCCCATAAACTTGTTCAGACATTCTCATAATTTCCTTTTCAGCTGTTTCGCTTATTTTGATGATTTCTTTGGCATAACGATAAAGAACGTTGGCAGCCTGTGTCAGTTGAACCTGTTTCGTCGTTCGTTCGAACAATGTTGTATTCAAGTCTTTTTCTAGTGATTTTATCTGGGATGTGATCGTTGGTTGGGATAAATAGAGTAATTTAGCTGCTTCAGAAAAGCTTTTTTTATCAGCCACTGTGATGAAGGTTTGTAGCTTCTCATAGTTCATAATCGCTCACCTTTCTATGAGAGAGTGTTCAAAAACACCTAATAATAAGCTGTGAATTCAATTTTTTCTAGTTTTTTGAATTTTAACGTAGGCTTTTAAACCATAAAACGCTGACTTCACTGTATCTACTAAAAACTCTAAATCATCTTCTGTTGAGGATAGAGGTGGTGCAACAATTAGTACGTTATTATAACCTGGTATGGTGTCGCCATTGCGACCAATAATTAATCCGTTCTCTTTACATTTTCCAATAATGGACCCGATCAGTTCGTCAGATGCTGGTTTCTTGGTCTGCTTATCCTCTACCATTTCAATACCGTAAAGGAAACCAACACTCCTTACCTCCCCTACATTTTCGTGTTCGATCAACTCTTTTAGTTTCCCTAAAATGGAATTACCTAGTTCATCGACTCGATTTACGAGATTTTCTCTCTCAATAATTTCTATATTTTTCAAGGCAACCGCACATGATGCTGGATGCCCCCCATATGTGGAAACATGCCTGAAGTGGTTATGGTCGCCTGTTTCTTTAAACTTTTCATAGATGTCTGATTTAACTGCGGTTGCACCTAAAGGCAAGTAGCCACTTGTCAATCCTTTTGCCATGGTAACGATATCTGGTTCAACATCTTCTGTGTGCATGAAGCCAAACATCTTCCCGGTACGTCCGAAGCCTGAAACCACTTCATCCATTATGAGAAGCACATCATGTTTTTTACAAATCTCAGAAACTCGTTTTAAGTAGGCTTTAGATGGGATAATGACACCTCCGCCAGAAATAAACGGCTCCATAATGACACCGGCTACGGAATCTGCCCCCTCCCACGTAATCATTTGATCAATCATTTCTGCAGCGATTAAATCACTTTTTTCCGCATCTTGATCAAAAAGGCTACGGTAACTATATGGAGGCGTGGTATGAAGGAAACCCGGTACACCTGGATCATATTTCATGCGGCGATTCGCTTGAGCTGTTGCACTTAACGCCCCTAGAGTTGTTCCATGGTAGGCTCGGTATCTTGAAATGAATTTGTATTTTCCCGGGTTCCCATTTTGATCATGATATTGCCGGGCAATTTTAAAAGCAGCCTCATTTGCTTCTGATCCACTATTGGAAAAAAAGGTTTTATAGGATCCCCCTAAAAGCTGACTGATTTTCGCAGAAAGGTTAATGGCCGGGACATGACTCAACGTCAATGGAAAATAGGATAATTGCTTCATCTGCTCAGACGCAGCATCGATTATTTCTTGACGTCCATGACCTAAATTCAAACACCATAAACCTGATACACCATCTAAGTATCTATTCCCATTCACATCTGTAAACCATGCACCCTCACCAGACTCCGCGACCATTGTCGGTTGATTTTCAACATGACGATGCATGGCATGCCATAGATGATCCGTATCCTTTTTCACCAAACTATCCATTTCTTCTTTTACCTTCATCACATTCATCTCCTTTAAACAGATGATTAATATACAAGCTCTAGAAATCGGCAACAGAAACATCAAGCTACCTCTAATATCTTTTCTTTACGAATAAATCATGATGAAGTGGTGGCTAAATCCTCTAGCAATAACTCGGCCGGGTGATAAGGTAAACCTAAGGCTTTGGCTACCGCTGGATGCGTTACATATCCCTTTAACGTGTTAATCCCTTGTGCTAAGGCTTTATTTTCGTTTGCTGCTTGCTTATATCCTTTACTTGCAAGCAATAAACCGTACTGAGTCGTCACGTTTGTTAATGCATAAGTCGATGTACTTGATACTGCCCCGGGGATATTTGCGACTGCATAATGAACGACACCATGCTTTACATACGTTGGCTTATCATGAGTCGAAATTCGATTGGCTGTCTCAATAGACCCCCCCTGGTCAATAGCTACATCAACAATTACTGAACCATCTCTCATCGTTTTGACCATGTCCTCTACAACCAGTTGAGGAGCCTTTGCGCCGGGGATTAATACAGCGCCAATCAATAAATCCGCTTTTTCCACTGCCGCTGCAATATTGAATTCATTTGACATAACCGTGTTGATTCTGCCGCTAAATTCATTATCCAGTTCTCTTAGTCTGTTTGGGTTAATATCCAGCAACGTAACATTTGCACCTAAACCGAGTGCCATCTTAGCCGCATTCGTCCCTACTATGCCTCCACCGATAATGACGACTTCCCCTGCTTGAACCCCGGGAACTCCACCTAAAAGGGTGCCTCTACCTCCATTTAACTTTTCTAAAAAATGAGCTCCAATTTGTATAGACATTCTTCCAGCTACCTCGCTCATAGGCGTTAGTAATGGAAGGGCGCCATTATTAAGTTGGATGGTTTCATAGGCGATGGCGGTAACCCTGCTTTCAAGAAGCGCCTCGGTAAGGTCCGGTTCCGCAGCAAGGTGAAGATAAGTGAACAAGATTAATCCCTCACGGAAGTATTGATATTCCTCTGGCTGCGGTTCCTTCACTTTGAGCACCATTTCAGCTTCCCAAACATCTTGCGGTGAAGGCATAATTGTGGCTCCAGCTGCCTTATACTCTGAATCAGAAATCCCACTACCTACTCCCGCACCACTTTCCACCCAAATTTCATGGCCCTCCTTTCTATAAGCCGTTATGCCAGCAGGTGTAATAGCCACACGTTTTTCGTTATTCTTTAACTCTCTAGGTATCCCTATAATCATTTGCTTTCCTCCCTCTTTATAATTAATCATTCATTCTTCATCTGCACCTTATTCCCATAATGTCATTCGGACATCACATTGTCCGGACCAGTTTAAAGATAAAATTATCCTAGTCAGCTATTTCTTCTTGATAAATTTATAGAAAACGAATACATGTCTGAACGGTAGAAGCCTTCTTGATATTCAACGACGTCCCCTTCGTTATCATAAATCATCCGATTGATGATCAAAGTACATGAAGCCGGAGATACACCTAAAAGATTTGCATCGTTTTCATGAAATGGACCACTCGTGATCATTTGTTCCGCATCTGCAAAATTGATTTCTAATTTTTTCTCAAGTAAATCGTAAAGGGTTGCGTTATCCAGGTCATATTTCTCAAGCTTTCTCCCAATCTCGACAGGATAGTACTGATTTTCTATAGCGATTGGGCTATCGTCTGCATATCGAACCCTTTTAATAAAGTATGCAACATCAAGTCCGGTTAATGTACTAACTGATTTATCAGGTTTAATAATACCGTGATCAATTAGTTTTGCTCCCGGCTTCATTCCCATTCCTCGAATCGTTTCCGTCGTACTACTCAAGTACCCTAACCACTCTTGAATGGGCTTAAATGAAACAAACGTCCCTTTACCCTTTCTTTTTTCTAGAACACCATCCCTGACTAACAGATTAATAGCCTCTCTAACTGTGCTACGGCTAATCGAGAACTGCTCCATAAACTCCCTTTCACTGGGGATTCTGGTTTTATATTCTCCATCAAAAATTTTCTTTTCCAGGATCTCCTTCAGTTGAATATGAAGTGGAATTGGGTTTGTATGATCTAAAGACATTGTTGAGACCTCCACTTTTTTGAAAATTAAGCACCCTATCTGTAAACGGTTTCAATTTAGCGAAAAAATTACCCTCTTTATTCTTCCATCACTCCCCTTTCCACTCCATCCCACTTTTACAATGAGTTTTTAGTTTCTCTATATCTGATTATAAACTACAGTCTTCACAATCTTCAATAAATTCTGATATCAGAATCCTTAATAATTGAGATAGGGAAATGTTATAAAGCGAGCCATATTGCATCATTTTCCACACCTTTCATGATGACCCCCTTTTATAAGCATGTTCCCGAGCCAAGCCACGTAGAATATGCATTTGTTTTGAGCTAGAGGCCTTTTTAAAAATCAACTATAAGGTGAAAAAGGTTATGAAAGACAACAGTAGAGATGTGATAAGCATCGCAATAAACGGACGGGAAGCTTTTGTTCGTAAAGCCTGGAAACTGACATTTAACCCGAGCCCAACCATTGCCATGGTTAAAATAAAAGTAGATAAATCAGCCACGCCATCCATGATAGCTGCTGGTATTTGAATGTGCTCTCCGATGACGTAGCTTCCGAAGAGACTCATGCCTATAAAGCCAATTAAAAACCAAGGGAAATCAACTTTTGTTTTCTCAGCGCCATTCGCGTTTTTTTTCTTCATCCAGTACATTAAAATAAAACATAAAGGAACCAATAAAAAAACTCGACCTAATTTAGCTAATAAAGCAATCGCTAAGGCATCTTCCCCTCCAGGTGCAGCAGCCAAGGCCACATGGGCAATTTCATGTAGGCTCACTCCGGACCAAACCCCGTAATCGGCATTTGTTATTGGCAAAAAAGGGCGAATCACAGTGTAAAGCAGAGCGAAAATCGTTCCTGCTAAAGCAATAATCCCCACCCCGATCGCCGTATCCTCCTCTTCAGATTTTACGATGGGGGATACAGCCGCAATAGCTGCTGCACCGCAAACGGCCGTCCCGACCGCAAGGAGAAGGGATAATACAAAATCTGCCTTTAACCATTTCGCTATCAACAGCATGACTGCCATAGCAAAAACAATGGTTCCAATGTCTCGTACAAGCAAGGGCATACCCTGGTTAAAGATAACGGCAATATTAAGCTTTAATCCGTATAACACAATGGCATACCGAAGTAATTTCTTGGAGGAAAATTCGATGCCTGGACGGATTTTTTCAGGATATTCCCAAATTTGACGGCAAATGATGGCGATTATAATTGCACAAGCAAGAGGGCCTACACGGTCAAACCCAGGTATTTTTGCTAACCCAAGCCCCAATAATGCAATGAAAAAAGTGAATGCAATTCCGCCGATCCACGGTAACGCCCGATTTGGTCTCTTCCCTAATTTCTTCTGTTGCCCTGAAGAAGGTACCTCATCTAACTTTTCCGCAATTGGTTGTTGTGCCATTTTTCCATGCTCCTTTCCATCTTTTTTTTACCATAGCACAGAAAATGGCCTTGAAATTATACGGATAATTAATAGTTGTTATTTACAAAGATGATAAGATTAATCTGAAAGATGGAAATGCCGTAAAAGTGTATTGATGGTTTTTAATCTTCCAATGGGGAAAGGCATACCCGGTACTTGCCCCATTGGAAGATTAGAGGCTGTTTTACGATTCGAAGGGCAAAAGGAAAAACAACCATAATAAAAAGCAGGCGTATGCCTGCTCTCCGATTTAGATAAATGGGATGCTGATCTAGTCCGTACCATCCGACTTAAACAACACCAAGCAACAAATGTATTCGCTTTACCATGTAAACGGTGTTATCGAAGTATGATAGATCCTAATACCAATCCATCCAAGGATGAAGATATTGATTAGGTCGTCCATTTTCGGTAACCGAAAATGGACGCTTGGCCACAGAGCATAAAGGAGAAAAGCTCCTGATGCTATAAGATAACGTATAAGTACTAAATGGCCTGGAGTGTAGCCACCATGTAAGCTGGCACGAATAGCAGCAAAGGTAGATCCCCATATCATAATTGTGATGAATGCCATCAAGAAAGCCTTTAAGTTCTTTGGTTTCCCCTCCCTATCTTATCTCGAAGTTGAGCTTAGCCTACTATTTATTTGAAATTTAACCAAACCATGCTTCCGACAACAGCTGAACGGCGTTCTGTATTTTTTTCTCCGACAAAGTCGCAAAGCCGAGTAGTACTGTTTTGTTATCATTCATCCCATAATCTGAAACAGGGTATACTTTTACACTATATATTGCCGCCTGATCAATGAGTTCATGCTCTGTCATGCCATTGTTGGCACGCACCAATAAATGCAAACCCGAATCTTGACCAATGATTTCGGCGCATTTCGGAAAATATGTTGAAATCGCTGAAACAAGTGCATCTCTTTTCTTACGATAGACGCCCCTCATTTTCTGGATATGTCTTTCCCAGTACCTGTCCTGCAAAAACCTCTGTAAAATTTCCTGATCGATTCGTGAAACGGTCTGCGCATAAAAGAAATAGTCTTTTTGGTACACTTGAGCAAGCGATTTAGGTAGAATCATATAACTCATACGCAACGATGGCAGTAATGCTTTGGAAAATGTGCTCATATATATCACATTGTCATTTGAGTCCAATCCTTGCAATGCCGGAATTGGCTTCCCTGTATAGCGAAACTCACTGTCATAATCATCTTCAATAATATAACGTTCTTCCTTCTCTTCCGCCCAATTTAGCAGCTGCATTCGCCTTGAAATCGGCATGATCATTCCGCATGGAAATTGATGGGATGGTGTAACAAGTGCCACACCCGCCTCGCTTTCCTCTAAATGGGAGATAAGCATCCCATCTCCATCGAGCGGAACCATTTCTACCTGCTTTGTTTCTTTTTCGAACGTAACCATTTTACGGTGATAACTAGGATCTTCCACAGCAAAAATACTTCCCCGCAACAACTGAAATAAAATTTTCATTAAATATTGCGTCCCGGATCCGACAATAATTTGACTTGGAGAACATCGCACACCTCGGGATTCGTATATATATTCTGCAATGGTTTGTCGCAGCTCCCATTCACCCTGCGGGTGCCCCATCATCAGCACATCTTTATTATCGTTTTGTATTACTTCACTTGCTAACTTACGGTATAGTCCAAATGGAAATGAATCGGTATCCACTCCTGTATAAGCAAAATTAAAGGTATAATCACTACCACCGTATAATCTTTCTTCTACGTACTGGACGCTTCTCTGTATTTCGAATAGATTTTGCTCCATTTCACATACAAAGAACCCTTTGCGAGGGCGTGCTTCTATGTAGCCTTCCGCAACAAGCTGTCCGTAAGCTGTTTCAATTGTGTTCTGACTGATTTGCAGATGATGGGACAGCTTTCGCTTAGAGGGCAGCTTTGTCCCAGATGTTAAATTTCCCAATTCCATTTCTTGTTTAATATGGTGATATAACTGTTCATATAACGGTTCTCCACCATGAGGATTAAGCTTCAGTGTTAATTCCAACATATAACTGACCCCATTAATTTTTATAAAACTGATACTTACAATAGTATCAGAACTTAATTATAATACCTCCATATTAACCAGTTCTTTTTGTGGAAATCAAGAAAAAATTAAGAGGGGGACTCCATCATGAAGAAATCCCGTCGTATAGGTCTTATTATGATTATTAGTGGCGCAACGTTATGGGGACTGTCTGGTCCTATGATTCAATGGTTCTTTCATCATACTGAATTATCATCCATAAGCTTTTTGGTCGTTCGATTGTTGTTAGCAGGTTTTTTTATCTTGAGTTACCTATTTTTCCGAAAGAAGAATATTTTCGGGATTTGGAAGCTCCCACGTCATTGGATCCAACTTATTATTTTTGCGGTTTTTGGCATGCTGGGAGCTCAATATGTCTTCATTGAAGCCATCCACGTAAGCAATGCCGTCACTGCGATGCTGTTTCAATTCTTTGGACCCGTTTTGATCACCATTTACGTTGCCATTCAGATTAAAAGACTGCCATCTCTTACGCAATTCCTAGCTATCATTACAGCATTAACGGGACTCTATTTTTTGATTACCAACGGATCAGTGGAAAATGTTGTGCTATCAAAAAAAGCCATCGCCTTTGGTGTACTAACGATGCTTGGTTTTACTTTCTATACACTCCACCCTGAGTCTCTTATCAAACAGTGGGGGACCATAGTCATTGTCGGCTGGGGCATGTTCATTGGAGGGATCGTATTATTTTTATCTCACCAAACATTTAGTGTCTACTCCCTAACCGAAACATTAACCATCAACACTTTCTCTATGATGATCCTAATTATTATAACCGGAACCCTTTCATTTCTATTTTATATCGGAATCTTAAAATACCTATCTCCAACAGAAACCAGCATTTTAGCTAGCATTGAACCTCTGGTTGCCGCAATCATTTCAGTAACCTGGTTAAACGAATCATTCGGAGCCTACCAACTGTTAGGAGGTATTTTCATTATTGTTGCTGTCATTTTCTTAACCATACCAAAGAAAGAGATTGAACTATATGCAGCAACACAGAAAGTATCCTGAGGGGCAACTGTCTCTTCATTTGTATAAGTAATAAAAAGACATAAAAATTTAGTGGAGGAATAGACCGATGGAAAATAAATCCGCATTGCTATTTATTGGTGCCGGGGCATCGTTATGGGGAATAATCAGTGTATTTGTAACGTATCTTTATGAAATAGGCTTTACACCAACACAAGTTGTTACAATGCGTGTTTTATCCGCAACTTTATTTCTAATTGTTTATGCTCTGTTTAAGAATCGTCAACTCCTAAAAATTAAAATATCAGATTGTAAATACTTTGTAGGGACAGGTATTTTTAGTATTATCCTTTTTAATTGGTGTTTGTTCAGTGCAATTGAAGAAACATCTGTTTCCATTGCAACCATCCTTCTTTATACGGCACCTGCCTTTGTGACTCTTTTTTCAAGACTTATATTTAAAGAATCACTAACAACACGAAAAGTTGCAGCTTTACTTATAACGATTGTCGGCTGCTCTTTTGTTATTGGCATATTACCAAACGCGAATGGATCGACATCTTTATATGGATTAATCCTTGGTCTTGGTTCAGGTCTCTTCTACGCGCTTTATAGTGTATTTGGAAAAATCGCACTCAGGAAATATAAGTCTTTAACCGTTACTGTCTATACCTTTTTGTTTGCAACCGTTGCGATCACACCTTTTAGTGGATTGTGGTCTATAATTCCTCTATTTTCAGATCTTACAGTATGGATTTATATAATAGGTCTTGGTTTTCT
Source organism: Halobacillus naozhouensis (assembly GCF_029714185.1). Classification (NCBI taxonomy): domain Bacteria; kingdom Bacillati; phylum Bacillota; class Bacilli; order Caryophanales; family Bacillaceae; genus Halobacillus; species Halobacillus naozhouensis. The sequence continues at coordinate 3,407,520 of NZ_CP121671.1, forward strand.
CTCAACCATGCTACCATTTATTTTTTATACAAAAGGATTAAACACAGTAGAATCAAGTCAGGCATCTATAATCGCAACAATCGAACCAGTAGTTGCTACTCTAGTGGGCTTTTTAATCTTTCACGAAAAATTAAATTTGTGGCAATACCTCGGTATAGTTATGGTTATTGCTGCCGTTATTATTGTTCAAGAATCAAGAAAGGGCTCTAAGAGGAAATCATTTTTATCCAATGCATCCTCGCTTTGATAGTATATGTAACAATTTATCGGACATTTCAAACATCATGACTTAACTTTACTAAATTACTTATTGGATCTACCTATTGGTGTTTTAACATAAGAATGCCCTTTGCTGAGAAGTACTTGGAAATCAATATTAACAAAGAGGTAAAATAAACCAGAAGGTATGGTGAGTACCTCTTGAACTGACGCCAACCCTTCCATTATGATGGTCTACAATTTCTTTTGTTATCGCTAAACCTAATCCTGTCCCCCCTGTTTCACGGTTACGAGAGGAACAATTGCAGTAAGGCTGAAAATCCATAAGTAATGAAAGAGAGTTGAATTAAATTGGGTGACCGGGTTATACATCATGCCCATGCACTTACATTTACAGGAGATAGTTACAGAGTCAGCCATGCTTTATCAAGGCAAAACAACTGAACAAAATCGGCTGGCAAGCTTATGTATTTTTCATTGCATTATTATGTACTTTTCTATTGCAAAACACAGCTAGCCTCCTGCAACAACTTCTACCACAATATTCCCTGAAAGTTCATCATTTATATAAACGAGAAGATTCCAAACCCCTGCGGTTGGAAACCTTAAATTTGATGGCATATTTACTTCATCCTCATTAATTTGGGCACCTTCGTAGAATTCCCCTGAAAATACCTTGATTAATTCTTCGGATCCCTTTTTATACGCCATTATTTTAACTGGTTGATTCTTAATATTTTCTTTCCCCCAATAAAACCAAAAAATCTTTTGGTCTTTACTGGACACAATCGGGAAACTGCCAGTTATGCCAAAACTATTTTTCTTTCCGATAACTTCGTAGATTACCCTTTCACCACTGTAAGAGCTAGTTTCATAATTAAATGTTGGGGTTAGGTTCCACTCATTATATTCATCCTTTAGTTCAATTACGGCTCCTTCATAAGTCAATTCCATACTATTAGCGTTTTCTTCTTCAGGTTTACTTTTCATGTCGCACCCAGCTAAAAACAATAATAAAAGAGTAAGGTTACCTAAAAAAATAAGTATTATTTTCAAATACCTCATACCTTCTGGTTCTTTTTAGCAGCTTTGGCATTACACAGTTCCCTCCCAGTTATTGGATAAAAGAAAAGCTGAAGATCTCTCGGACAATCCTCAGTTATCGCGCTCCGTTTACAGACTTAATTACATTAGGATAAGTAGGTTGAAAAGCCATTTACTTTGTTAATGATAGGAATGGACTGACTGAAATTTCTTTCCTTTACTAGTTGGGTGGTTAATTAGAAAAACGTCTTATTAAATAAGCTTGTCCTTAGTATAGTTGAAGGTCTTCTCTGCACTCGATTTTAAAAATTCAACTAACCCATCTAACGAACCTATAAACTTCTCAACCTCAGATAGGTGATAAAATGTGCTTGTGGTAGTAAAATTATTAATTTCGTTATTAGGTGAATAAAGGATAACTTTTTTATTAAGTCCCAGGGCTATTCCTAATTCAATGTGGCTCCCTTTTCCTGCTGGCAATAAAACAACGATAAAATCAGACTCCGCCACAGCATTCATTTCTTGTTGGCCAATTTGCTTTAGGTCTTCAAGTGTTGATGCTTTTTCATGCTGTGTCCAATCATATGTATGTACGTAACCCTGAGCCTTCAACTGTTCACTAACGTACCGTACTTTATCTATATTTTTGAAACTTGATGCAATATAAAACTTCACGCTTATCCTCCATTTTTTTTATGAGCTCTGTTCTCCCACAATCCTGCTACAATTCTGGCGGAAAGAGGACGGTCACTTATATGTAATTGTGACTTCCCATAATTAGCATTTAGGATTGCCTCTGTCTTTATCATTACCTTCATCATTTTCTTCCTCTTGTTCATCCGCTTCATTCTTTCGACTTCCGTACTCAAGATTCCTTTTTTCCAACAAATAAATTCTCGGCCAACACACACAGATTAAAAAGGGCGCACTATTCGAATAGTGCGCCCACTTCATAAATAAACTCAAATCTCAGTTAATTGTTCCTCAAGAAGACCCATCGTTGACTTTGCTCCATCTATTGCCCCGTACTTCTTAACCGCCTTTTCCAATTCCGCAAAAGATGGAAAAACCATGCGCATAATGAGCTCGGTATGATTGTCTTGTTCATCAAAAGTCACTGTTACTTACTGCTCTTCGTCTTGGTCCTTTTGTTTCTTTGCAAATCCTCCAGATAATCGTCCAAGCGATTAAACCGCTCATTCCAAACGTTCTGGAAAGAGTGCAGCCAGTCGTTAAGTTCCTGGAACGGTTGTGGGCGAAGCTTATAAATTCGACGATTGGCATCGCATCCACCTCTACAAGCCCAGCATCCATTAGCACACGAAGATGCTTGGAAGTTTGCGGTTGATTGAGTCCAAGACACTTGGCAACTTCCCCTACAGAAAGAGGGCCATCTTTCAAAAGTTCAACAATCTGTAAACGATTCGGTTCAGATAAAGTCTTAAATGTTATATTCATGGTCGCTTCTTCTTTCTTCCCGATTCAACGTAACACCATGTATTTGGCTAGTTTACTGAATTTCTCCTAAATGTTTTCCCAAGTTGTTAATGGTCTCTTTTAGACCTTCCATCATTCCCATATCCATGGTTGCTCTAAGATCTTGAGCCGACGGCAATTGAATATTGACTGTAAGTTTGGTCTGTCCTTCCTTTTCCACGAACGTCACTGTAGCCTAGTGCTCAGGAAGAGGGCCTTCAATTGGGTTAGCTTTTTCATCTGATAAGGTGCTGGTGTAAACGATCTTCTCAGGCTCCACAATTTCTTGATATACACATCTGGACCAATGTCTGTCACCCTCAGGCGATTCAAAGCAATAGTGCCAGATACCACCAGGGCGAAGATCAATGCTGCAGACTGGCATCGTAAATCCACCTGGTGCCCACCATTGAGATACATGCTCGGGCTCAGTGAATGCCTTAAAAACAAGTTCACGCGGTGCATTAAAGATACGCTCTAGGGTGAATCCCCTCTCCCCAACGTTTGTAGTAAGGGTTGCCAATTCATTGCTTTCTGCCATTGTAACCTCCCCTTTATATATTGGACGCAGTCTTGTATGAGACTGTGTCTTCTTATGAATACAGTATACTTCATAAAGAATATTCCTTTAAAGGAATATTTAGTAAAGATTTAGCTTATTTAACTCATACAAACTAAAAAACTCCGACAACCTTTCCTAAGGTGTCGGAGTTCATTCCATTTCGCAAAAAAGCCCTATGAATCTTTATTCCGTGTTTCTTCAATGATACCTTGTTCTTTAGCTAGCTTCTTTGCAATCCGAGGCGCGTGCCATAACAAAGGAAGCATTAAAATCGAGACGGGCACAGCCGCAATCACGACAAATGACTGTAAGGCCCCTATTCCTCCCCCGCCAATTTTAATTAAAATCGTAGCAATCACAGCCATAATCACGGCCCAGAACACACGAATCATTTTCGGAGGATTCCCTGTCCCTGTCACACTCATTGAGATCGAATAGGCCATCGAGTCAACGGTCGTGACGACGAAGAGCATGGTTAAAATCAAAAAGACGAATGGCATCATAAATCCTAATGGCATTTTCTCTGCAATGGCGATGATCGCCGCTGGCAGTCCGCCTTCCATTAATGGAGCGCTGATGGAACCAGCATTTTTCAACTCCTGATAAATGCCTGTTCCGCCTAGAATGGTAAACCAAAAGTTGGCGGCCAAGGGTGCGATAATAGCGACCACAAGGAACACCTCTCTGATCTTGCGCCCTCCAGCGATTCTAGCCACAAGCAGAGAAACTAGCGGGCCAAAACCTATAAACCAGCCGAAGAAAAAGAGCATCCAGCTGCCCAGCCATTCCTGATCAGCGCGAAACGTACTAATCGAAATAAATTCATTTGTGTACATTCCAAAAGATGAGATAAAGGAATCAATGATAAACCCGCCGGGGCCAAATAGCAATAAGAAGAAAGCAATGGTCACTGCCATCACCACATTTACTTTACTTAACCATTGGATTCCTTTTTCAATACCAGTTAACGTAGAGATTAAAACAACAGTAATGAGAGCTAAAATGATGAACACCTGTGTCGTAAATGTATCAGGCCATCCAAATACCGCATTGACCCCATAACTAACTTGTAAGCCAAGGAAGCCAATAGGGCCGATCGTTCCAGCCGCTGCTCCAATAATACAGAACACATCAGCCAGTGTTCCCCAAATGCTGTCACGAATTTTTTCGCCAAAAATAGGGTACAACAGTGTTCTCGGCTTTAGCGGCATTCCCTTATGGTGATGGGCATACATAATCACGATGGTACTAATCGCCCCATAAACCGCCCAGGCCGTGAAGCCCCATGACATATAGCACTGAGCAAGTGCCGGCGCCACGGCTTCTTGTGTCGCAGCTATAATCCCTGAATGCATGGGCGGAACTTCCATAAAATAATACATCGGCTCGGCAGCAGCCCAGAAAACCCCGCCAGCCCCAAGTCCTGAAGTAACGACAATCGCAATAAATTTAAAAAGGCTCATCTCCGGCTGCTTGCCCGGATCACCAAGTTTTACTTGTCCGTATTTTGAAAAAGCGATCACAGCCCCTACAATAAAAGTCGCTAACAAGAGCAGCTGCCAATAAGCTCCAAAATAACGAATCGATAATTCAAAACCTATATCTACGTAGTGTTTAACCATATCCACTTTAACGATCGAAAGTAAAACAAAGAGAAGAAGAAGGCCGCCGCTTAGTATAAAAACGGGCCAATTCACTTTCTCTTTTAACGAAACCTGATCACCATTTGACATCCATTCACCCCATATAAGTAATATACTTGATCGCAAGGTTTCATCCCTGTCCATCAAGAATCTTTCATTGCCTCTGCAAAAGAACTTCGACTCCCCGATCACACTCGATTATGTCTTCACATTCACCGCTGGGTGTTTAGTTATATGAAAATAGAAGAAACGAACCCCATTTTGTTCGACAGCTTACCATTATACAGGAATGGCAACTCCAATCAAATGTTATGGAATGGATGTAGCAAACATCCGCACAGAAAAAGCGCAATTCATATAACTGAATTGCGCTCATTTTTTCAGTATGTTAGAAAAACACTACTTATCATCAAATTCATTTTTATCAAACGGCCGATGCTTTATTTTTCATGATTCTTCCCTTATTTTAAAAATTCAGTATTCCTAAAAAAATTGACTATTCCTTTTACCAGGCCATCTGCTAACGGCAGGTCTGGATTGGAATACGTCTGTAAATTCCCCGTTCGATCCTCAGGAGCCTCTTTTAACACGTGATTCATTTTTTCGATTAATAATAGTTCAGCATCGGCTTTTGCCTCATGTAACTCTTCAGCCTCTGAAATGGGAACTTGAAGATCGCGCTTTCCATTAATGATCAGGACTGGGATATCTAGTTTCTGTATTTCCTGAGCAGGGTTATACTGCATCCATGAAGACAGGAAAGGTTGAACAGACGAGCGGAATACGCTTTGTAATTCCTTCGGTACCTGCTCTACCCGTTCACCTGCCTTTAGCTCTTCTAGAATTTGCTTGCTTTGCTTTTTCAAGTCTTCGGGGAGGCTAGCTTTTAGCTGATCATAGAGAACTTCATTGATCGGGCGACCAGCACCTGCGATCGATACAAAGGCGTCAACGTCTGCTTCGGCTATTGCCAGCATGCCAACGAGAGACCCTTGACTATGCCCCATCACACCTACTTTAGAAAATTGACCCTTCTCGTTTAACATGTCTATCCAGGCCTGAGCATCCTGGGCAAATTGATCAAACCGAAGTTCAGTTTCAGGAATCGCCGCACCTTGGTTTTTCCCTACACCACGCTTATCGTAGCGCACACTAGCTATTCCTTGTTCAGCTAATGACTCAGCTAAAAGCTTCAAACTGTTGTTTTTTCCTTGAAGGGTGGCAGAATTACCGTTACGGTCAGTGGGTCCTGAACCCGGAATAATGACCACCACTGGATGTGGCCCCTCTTCTTCTGGAGTCTCAAGCTCCCCATACAACTTCCCTTCATTCGTATCGACACTAAGAAATTGCCCCTTTTCCTCCTCTTCAGCATCCGTTTCAGACGATCCCTTTTTCAGTTCAAAAGGAAACGATTGACCTTGCTGTGTAAAGGTTCCTGCTATCGTATCTCCCTCTTTCTCCCCCTCAAAGCTGATCGTTTGGCCAGCTAACTCCATGTGAAAAAAAATAGCTGACGCATTAACCTTTACCTCAGAAAACGGATAGTCCTTTACACCCTGGACCGGATTGCTTATCGCTCCATTCCATCCGTCCCCTTTTTCAAAAGTAGTCATGATGGGTAATGGCTGATTAGGTACATTTATCGTTCCACTCCAACTGCCTTCCAGACCTTCCATGGGCACTCCTCCATCTTCTGATTTACGCTGATCCGTTTGGCTTTGATCGGATTGGCTGCTGCAGCCTATCATCAATAGCATGATAGCAAGCAGTAGACCAATGATTTTCCCCTTCCTATTCATCGACTCATCCTCTCTGCGATAACCAAACTCCTTCATCTTTCTAACGTTACGAATGGAGCGCAAAAAGGTTTCATAGGTTGCTTAAAATTCAGAAAAATGATTAGAACGGGGTAACCCCTTTGGCCTGTCAAAAGCCTACGTTCAGAAGACGAAACTCCGTTTGTGTTATGCTTGAAATGCGCCTATCAACGCATTCATTTATAGATGGACTAAAATATTGACGAGTTTCCCGAACGGATCTCTCACGTAAAAACGCCGCACACCCCAAGGCTCCTGAGTTGGTCCGTACTCAATTGGAATTTCAGCTTCTTTTATCCGAGCTAATGCATGATCAAGATCATCAACCTCAATTGACAAATCAGGCACCGGTGTCCCGGAGCCACCTTCTGAAAGGAAACTAATTTGGGTGTCCATTTTCTCATGCGAGCCGTAGGTTGCAATAAATTCCATATTCATTAATTGATCAAGTCCAAGTACTTCCTCGTAGAAGTACCTTGCTTTGGTTAAATCCTGTGTTTCCACATTGGCAACAATTCGTTTAATCCTCATTCTTATCACCTCTCAGTTGCTATTAATTTCTACAATAACTACAAATAATCCTTGTTATACATCTAATTTCCCTTGAAAGACTAAACTCAATTAAAACAGGCACTGACTTTATTCAAGAAAAGCCCACCCTATTCCCTAACTATGTAAAAAAGGCAATTCCTTATGCAGAAATCGCCTCAGCTTAATAGAACATTAACTAGTCCTTTTCAATAGCCTATCAGAGCTTTTGATTTAGTTTGTAATCCTCCTGTACTGCTTTTTAAACCCGAATTTATCTCAAAAACTGAATCTTCAATAATACTGTCCGTTTCTTCACTTATTCTAAGAAAAGTTCGAAAAACGTACTACCATAATAAATGTAAAAAAGTACAGCGCCTGGATTATCAATAAAGCTACCAGAATAATTATAAAGTTCTTCACAGCTGATTGTTTAAGTTGAAGGTAATAATCCGTCGCCCATATAACGTAAATTAGCATAGTACTAATGCTAATCGTTAAGCTCATTCTAAGATTAAAGCGCCCGTTAGCTTAATGATGGACATTTAGGGATTTGATTAATTCTATGATTTTTTCATCATCGCTCTGGTCAATAGGCACTTGTTTTGTATTTTCAATAATACCTGTATAAAATTTTTCACCAGCAGGATTCTTGCCATCCCACCGTAATGGAACGTTGTAGACATTAATCGTGCCATCCCCATTACCACTGTAAGTTACCGAACCAGCCACTAAGCGACTACCTGCTAGCTGAATCACATCTTCCGGATAGCTTGCACTGGTTTCATCCTCAGGATTAAGTAATGTGCCAGCTGGAATATGTCGAACATTCAATTCATCTACATCCTCTATAACTCCAAGCTCTAACCAAACTCGAGCGTATTCGATTTCCTCGGAAGAATATCTAGACAACGCATTATCTTCTTCACTTTTAGCTGTATTATTTGACTCCTCGTTTCTTGTTTCTTCTGAAGAGGTTTGATTTGAATCGTTAGTTGCGGTTTTTTCTGACTCTGTTGTGGATACCGATTTATCTTCCTTCTTGTCTAGGTTGCTTTCTTCTGTATCGTCAGTCTTCTTTTCGGATTGAGAAGCAGAGGCATTCTCAGAAGAATCTGTTTTCGCCTCTTGAGTCTTATCACTACACCCAACAAGCAATAGAATGAGCAATAATAGGGCAACATTATAATAAAAAATAGTTTTTCGTTTCTTCATCCAATCATCCCTTTCACTATTGTAAATCCAATTAAAGTTCGAGAAGTATATGTAATCTCATAAAAATAACTTAAAGGATACTCTTAAATAAGCTTCTCTCCCTAGTGCATATGTCATCTTACAAATGGTTACAATTACAAAGGTTCAACCAGCTTCCAACTGTAGAAGAAGAGCTGCTAGTTCGCTTCAAAGTCCTTTATTATCCTTATGATCCAGTATAAGACAATCCACGGAAGTATAAATTTTGTTAACCATTCTACTACCCCAATAAGTATTACCGTTATAGAAAAAGTGTCAGCCCCGAAATATGGTAATGTAAAATAAAGAGTAATAACAAATAAAGAACCTAGAATGATATCTTTCCATGGCAATTCAATCAATCTCTTTTTCATTCCTTCTCACCTCACAACACTACGTACTTAGTCTATCTTGCTTATTAATTCTACAATCCTGCTAACCTGAGTATGTAACTATCGATTGTCTTATACAGCAGTACCAGCTAATAGAAAGTCATTAGGCTGGGCTAAAAAAACTAAAAAAGTCCGAAGAGGTCTGAGTCAACTTCTATACAAAACTTTACAACCCCTGCAAATCATTGTGGAATAAAAAATCAAGGCATAGAACTTGTAACAAAATATATCCCAATAGTAATTACAGTCAGAAAAACCATAAAGTAACTTGATGACAATAGTAGTTTTTTTACCAACGATTGCTCATTTATCTGTTTTTGGACAATAAAACCTACGGCAACAGAAATAATCCAAAACACTACTCCAATCAACGAAAATAAGTATCCAGAGTTCATTATCCAAAGTATTAAGATAGCTGTATGAAAAAATAATAGAACCCACGCAGACACTTTCAAATTCTTCTCTCCTTAATACTGTTAAATTGTTAATTCAATCCTCCAAGAAACTGCCCTTTTCTTTGTACGAAGAAGATAAACCATGTTATTAAAATGGTGCACCCTCCCTATTGATACGAAGAAAAAGGTAATTCGTTTCACCAAGAATACAAAATGTAAAGTTATCCTTATCAATTTGAACTTTTTCATAAAGAAAGAGCGCAAGTCTTATTCCAGATTTGCACCCCGCTTACGGAAGATCGAAAAGTTTAAAAGGACTTCGAAATTAGTTATTATGCTAATTCGTTGAAGACCTTTTTTTAAAAACTGTCTAATAAGACGTACCCAAAAACAATCCCAGCTACTGTTTTAATTGTCGGACTTCCAATTAGAATTATCTCTGGTATAGGGATGGAGCCTTCACCCAAAGATGAGTATGGCAGAATTGACATTGTTATTATGTAGAGAGATGGTAATGCAATTGCTATGAACCTAACCCAGTCAAGACTCCGATTCAAGATAATATTGCACAAAGCAATTATCAACCTTCTATTAGCTGGGTTGGAATAATGACATCCTCTCTACAGTCATGTTTTTTATTTAACGATGTGTTGCCAATTTGGAGGAAGTTCACAGGTCTTTATGTGATTAAAATTTTCAAGTTCCACTTTTGAACTGTCAATTTTAAATGTAAATTTGTCAATTCCTACTGAAATATGCGGACCGACTACAGGAATAACCTTAAGTGTTACTGAGAAACTAAAACCACGGAAATGATTTCTTTCCGCATTCTCAACATAAACCATGTAAGGATAAACAACTGGACTTTTAGTAAGTATCGTTGAGTAATATTTGTGTGTTTGTTTTTGAATATTTGGCAGAAGCATAGAAATAAATATGTCATGATACAATAATTCCTTCGGTTTGGAGGTGTCAACTTCGGCATGAGCTTGGGAGTGAGAGAGCATAATTGTCATTACAATTGTTATGAATATTGTTATAACGCTTTTTTTCATAAAATCCCTCTTAGTTTTTTTCTTATACTCCCCTCAAATTTAAGATATATGTGATAGTAGTTCAGAAAAGATGCACCCGTATTCAGGAAGTGTCCTAATATGCTAAACGGACGTTGATCCTATTCTGAACTGCGCCCTTTTGTTTAGTAAGAACTATTTATATATTCAGCTTAAAAATCATGTCCAACAATAACTTTCCAGTCGCTTTCTTGTTTTTAAATTAGAAATGTAAGTTCATTTTAGTTCCCACCTGAAACCCAACAGTAGCCTCATTTTGGAAGGTGTTTTATTCAGTCTCAAATTATTAGGTTTTAGGATTTTCTTTCATTTCAATCAATAAAACGACTAGTTCTTGAAATAATAAAAGTGAGGGGAGTGAAAAACATGGCTCAAGGAAACAAAAAGCTCTCAAATAAAAACGCACAGCAACATGCAAGGAAAGAAGAGAAACAACCAAGAAAACGCTAGCCATAAAGAATTGATCTAGAACCAAATGTGAAAAAATGATGGGAAGTTCCTCAGGCTGTCGAGAAAGTCTCGACAGCCTGCAAGTTTTTTATTCACTTTTAATATCGGATATGTTATGTGACTAAAAGTCTCATAACCACAACCAATTTACAATTTTTAAAGGTGGCCCTGTGCAACACACCTTCCAAAAAGCTGGTATTAGACAAATCACAGTTCTCAAAAGCCACATCAATAATATCTGCCCCTTGATTTAACAACCTTTATCTAACAATCCGTTTCCATTTCTGTATTCTGATATGACTCTCTATACATAAGATCACCACTACTTTGTGTATAGTAACTATTTGTGCCTCTATCGAAGTATTAACTAAGCGTGAGCACATAAAAAGTGATCCCAACAAACATTGCAAAGGCTACTACTAATCCCACCACTGCCCCTATAATGTTGGTCTTCAATGTGTACCCCTTAAAATCCGATTGTAATTTTGAACGATCAACTTTTCTTATATGTATACATAATGCTATATTGATCATAATCACCAAACATAGAGCCAGCAACAGCATAAAACGAAGTTCCATTTGGATAGCAATATCAGTTGATCCGCGGGACCAAAATGCCTGCAACAAAAATATACCACTCAAAAAGAAGTTACATATTAAGCCTGTATTATATTGCTTTCTCCATTCATTTCCCATTTTTTGTTTTTCATAGATCGCCACTTGCTCAAAAAATGGAATAACTGATTTCGTCGACTTTCTACTTATCCATCTCAACAAGGTTTGAGCAAAGACAATAGCTCCTAATACGAAAAACATTTGTGACATCCTTACCTCAAAAGCACTCAAGAGCGCTAAATAAATCGCAAAAAGAGCTATAACTAGAGCGTTTGTGCTAACTAATTGCTTTATTCTCATTATTTTTAATGCTCTTTGATCCATTTTAATAAGTTCTCTCCTTCACTTTCAAAATTGCCCTGTTTGCTGAAGACCTTAGAATGTATAGGCTTCTCTGATGTTCCAGATAAAGCCCCATCCTAACTGAGTAATAGTTTTTAATCATTATCGAAATCATTATCAATAAAGGAGCTTCTTTCTTCTCTAATATCTAATTTTCTGTTTATTTCAGAAAGATTTTTTAAAATTGTCCGTGTATTTCCAGATAACTGCCCTATAATTGAATAAAAACGGCAATGGACTATTTTTTTATAGTCATTCCATGGAGATTACTCACCTATGTTTTTTAAATGTACTACCAACCACATATGTAGAAATCATTGAAAGTGGAATAAGAAGCAATATAATAAACAGAGATAAAATGTGTGTCTTTGGATTTAGAGGCACAAAGGAGTTAAATATATACTCACAAATATTCCAATATAATACAAAGAAGAAAATAGCTATGACAAAATTGACGAATTTCACTACAAAACCACTCAAACCCAGTTAACCCCTTCCTTGAGAATTCCTCAGCTAACGCGCCAACATGACCGTTAACAGGAACTTATGTACAAGTTAAACTTCAGTTCCAAACCGTATTGGATCAAGTCTTTCCGGAATATAAAACTGTCTTTGGAGCACTCTATTCACCCACCTCCTTACGAACGTTACTCCACTATCAAACACCTCAAGGTGTTAAGGAGGAAACGAAGGAAAAAATCGCTGAAGTGATTCTCCAACAAGGGGTTAAACGCTCCTATGGATGGGCATTAGATAAAGCCCATCAGCTAAAAGAGGCAGCTGAGCGAGACCCTTTCAAACGTAATTTATATACGAGCCATGTGGTGAGTTTAACGATGTTTATTCAACTTCTTCTTCAATACCAAAGGCACCTATCGAAGCTACTGAAAGAGATAGATGCCTTGGCTGAAGAATTTGATGAGTATGAAATTATCCGATCACTTCCCGGTATTGGTGGAAAGATTGCAGCAACAATCCTTTCCGAGATTGGGGAGATTGACCAGTTTAACCACCCTAAGAAACTCGTCGCCTACGCAGGGATGGACCCAAGCGTCCATGAATCTGGACAGTTTAAAGCAACCATTAACCGAATTACAAAAAGAGGATCGGCTCGCCTGCGACAAAGTCTATATAACGCGGTCCAATGTGGAATAACCAAGAATCGCAACCCAAAATTAAGAGCATATTACGATAAAAAGCGAGAAGAAGGCAAACCACATAAAGTGGCGATCATTGCTTGTGCAAACAAGCTCATTCACTGGATTTATGCCATCTTAAAAAGTAAAAAGGCCTATGTGGTTTAAAAGGAACCAATAAAATACTTTTATAGAAAATACTTCAAATCCATTAATATTGAAGTTTTAGTATGTTCTTTTTTATTGTACCATGTCAAATTAATCTTTTTTACCTTTAGCCATTGACCTTCTATTAGCTGGTTGCTGAAAACTAAATTAATGATGGTGACATCTGATTTTACTGAGAACACCTCAGTTGAAGATTAATTTATTTAAAAAGACTCCACCCTTAACACCTATTAATTTTGTAGGTTATCTCGGTCAACTGCTTCTGGGGGTTGTTCCATCCATCCGTGGTCAATCATGATATTAGCACCATCCTCTACATATAACGATACATCCAATAAACAACGGGCATATAAAGCCCCGATATCACTTCTTCCATTGAGTGATGCCCCATTGGAATATTCTCTTATCTTCATTGAGAACATGTCAATTTTATGAAAAACCATGAGTTTATCTGAAAACGGAGGCGTGGTAGAGGAAGTCACTAAATGGTCTAAAAGTGTAGGTGAAGGCAAGTGAGACTCTGTTAACTTTTTTGACATCTTTTCTATATGCTTTGTATTAATATTCTTCCCACGCGCTAAATACTTTCTTACCTCTTCATCTCGTGCTCCTTGTTCAAACCCATTAATGAGCGCTTTGCTTGTGATATCATTGTTAATGTTACCGAAAAGATGAGCAATTTCTAACCCATGAAGAGGCCTCATGTCTCTAATAAAGCCATTCAAAAAATTTTGTTTGGTTACGAAATCTACTCTTTTAGGCTTCGGTATGGGTGGTGCATTCATTAAAATGCCTTTTGATTTTAAGATGTCACTCACATCTGTCATCAATTTGACAGTATGACTAAGGCCATTGACAAAAAAATCCCTTACATCTTTCCTTGTCACCAATGGAATAGCGACACTATAAAGACTCATTCCTGCTTTCCCTAAATATTGCAAGTAATAAAGATAAAACTCATCCTCAAATAGCTTAGGCGCCTCTAAGTCCACATCGTCATCAGTAAATCCAACGGGTATTGGGAAATCCTCCTTATCAAAAATCGTTTTAATATCCCGGGTATATGACTTAGTTAAACTCAAAGCATATTCTAAAACTTTTTTAATGTCTGGATCATCCACATGCTTCAGATAGTAACTAAGCACACATTTACCCATACTATTCCCAACGTACGACGCCCAAAGCTTTCCCATTTCTGCTGATGTTAAATTTGATTTATTCATCTTCATAAAAGTCAACATTTCCTTTCATCATCTTTTTTGTCTATTCCTGATTTATCTTTTGTACACGTAAAATTTGTCTAACCTATATGGTTTGAATGGGTTGAAGATGATTTTAACGTTTGTGAAAGTGGATAGAATTTTCGAATGAATAGGGAGAGGTTTCTTTTTATAAAATAGGACCAATATACATATTTATTGCACTTGCTATTCAGAACATGCCTTTCCCTCTCTTTTTCTTCTAAAGCAACAGTTATAGATACGTCCTTATACTTTCCCTTAAGAAAACCTAATATACACCACATAGGGGTACGGCAACGATTCTTAGAATGAAGCGCCACTATGGGAATTAATACCATTTAAACGATTTTGATAAATGTATTTGAGACCCTTCTCAGCGTTTAAAAACAATAAATCGTTACTTGGCAATAGATAAACCCTAATGAAATAAAATGGACTGAACGGTAAAACCGATCAGTCTATAAATATTTATCTTACAAAGCCCCGTTTCAGGAAGAACGTCTCCTTGTTCAGTTGAAGAAGGTTTTCTTACTAAATAAATTTATTCTTTCTTCTGAGGTCTTATTTTTATTTGTATCCTGCCATTTGATAACCATATAAATATTGTTAATATTATCAACAGGAATAGGTTCCGTAATTTCTGTGGTTCCAGTAGTTTCCTGTGCTATATCAATTTTTCCCCCACTCGAAGTTACTGATTTCCCCTGAATAATTTTATCGTTATTATCAATAACAGCGTGGACTCTAATACTAAACAAATCAGTATTATAATTTGTTTTATCTTTCATAATAACCTTTCCATTCCCAGCTCTAGACATATTTGGTGTCATTTCTATATCGTAGGATTTTACTTTCCAACTTTCACTTTCACCAGACAACGATAAATAACTATTATTTATTGTCATTTTCTCATTGCTACTACATCCTGTGAGTAGTGCGATAAGCAATACCAAATAAAACAAATAACTTAAGCTAAAAGCCAGGTTCAAGCCTTTTTACAAAGGTAAAAACCATATAAAAAAATCTTTAAGTTTGCGCACCATCTACAAGGGCTACATACATTTCATCAGTTTTATCAAGAAGTAATAAGCGCCCCTTTTCTGGAACACCAAATAATGATTGTTGCCTTCCAATAATCATATTCGTTTAAGACAAGTTAAGTATGTTTAATAGCTATTAACGCCGCCACGGATAACTAATAAAGAATGTTATGAAATGATTATTTAAGTGACTGTAATAATAATGAAAGACAAGTTCCGATAAACTCCGTATATAAAATATCGAGTAAAAAATGAATTTCACCGATATTATGTATTTGTAAAGGAGGGAAATGAATGTTAGAGAAATTCAATAAATTGATGGACTATATTGAAGCACATTTGACGGAAGAAATCTCTGGAAAAGATATATCAAAAATTGTAGGAATATCTGATTATCATTTTAAAAGGATGTTTTCGTATATGGCTGGAATGTCATTGAATGAGTACATCAAAAACAGGAGATTGTCCGTTGCAAATGTTGAATTAATTAAAGGAGCAAGAGTGACAGATATTGCCTATAAATACGGTTTTCAATCTATAGAAGGATTCTCGAGAGCCTTTCGTGAATGGAGTGGTTTTTTACCTTCAGAAGTAACTAAAAACAAAATTCGAAAATCATTTCCCAAATTTTCATTTTTTATAGATATAAGAGGAGGAAAATCAATGGAATTTAAAATTGAAATGAAAGCGAAGTTTAATATAGTAGGTGTATCGAAAAGGGTGCCAATTCAATTCGAAGGTGAAAATAATGCGATCTTAGAACTAGCCCAGTCAATTACCGAACAACAAAGAAATGAGATGCATCAGTTAGCTGATTTATACCCTCATCAAGTCCTGAATGTATCTTATGATTTCGACAATGGTTACTTGGAAGAAAGAGGGAACCTAACTCATATGATTGGTTTGGCAACTACAAAAGAAAATCCTTTCGATGATTTAGAACAACTGTCCATTGAAGAAAGTTTATGGGCGATTTTTCCGAATGAAGGACCATTTCCTTCTACGCTTCAAGAAACTACCGCTAAAATTTATTCTGAATGGTTGCCTTCTTCAGGTTATGAAGTAGCAGATATACCTGGGATTTCTTTTACCAACCACAATGGTACTTCGGAAAATGTATATAGTGAAATTTGGATGCCAGTAAAAGAAAAAAATAGTTAGCGATAAACTTTGATTATTCCGTTAAATCCCCATTTACCATATTAGACCAGTCAGCTAATGTGTTTTGCAATAGAAAAGTACATAATAATGCAATGAAAAATACATAAGCTTGCCAGCCGATTTTGTTCAGTTGTTTTGCCTTGATAAAGCATGGCTGACTCTGTAACTATCTCCCGCAAATGTAAGTACATGGGCATGATGTATAACCCGGTCAACCAAAGCTGCCGTAAGTCTCGAGTCCACAAAAATACGATTCCATTGACTAAATTCCAGGTTTGAAGTGATTATGATGCTCTTCTGTTCATACCAATCGGTGATGAGTTGAAAAAGCAGCTCGGCTCCTTCTTTACTAAATGGAATGTATCCCATCTCATCT
Organism: Halobacillus naozhouensis; assembly: GCF_029714185.1. NCBI lineage: Bacteria > Bacillati > Bacillota > Bacilli > Caryophanales > Bacillaceae > Halobacillus > Halobacillus naozhouensis. Next base: position 3,424,434 of record NZ_CP121671.1, read on the forward strand.
AAAATGATTAGATCCACTTTTTTAAAGCGATTCCTAAACTGTTGGAGCTTTCCTTCTCTCCACATTCTTTCTAACATATCAACTAGATCAGACACTCGGTAGAATCGGACCTCATAGCCTTTCTTACACGCCTCCCGGCCTAACCCTGTCGCTAAATGAGTCTTCCCTGTACCTGGAGAACCTGTTAGAACTACATTCTCTTTCTGAGAAATAAAGTGTAGATCTATCAATTCAGTACGATCTAGCTGAGGAGGAAACCTTATTTGATCTCCCCATTGAAAATCCGCAAGGTTTTTATAATTAACGAACTTTGCTTTTTTAATCAGACGTTCAGCTTTTGCTTCTTCTCTTAATTCAAATTCCTTACGGAAGAGTGCTTCTAAGTATTGCGTTTCATTTTCAAATGGAATTTTTTCGTAAATGTCAGCTACATAAGCCAATCGTAAGCTTTTACACATATCCCTAATGTTCATATTCGCTGCTCACCATCCTCTTTCGCGCTTGGTTGTAATAGGTCGTATTTGGACCAATCAACGTCGTAAGGATGGGAAGTAGAATCAGAGATTCTTTCAGGTTGGTGTTGGAGGAGATCATAAAACCTTTCATTAATTTCCTCCATATCATGATTGATTAATAGGTTGATCAACCAATGCAATCGTTCTTTTCGTAAAGTAAGTGATTCAATATTTAGATAAGCTGCTATGCGCCCTGGCAAATATGGGTTATATCTTGAATAAGGAACTGATCTTGGTTTGGACGCCCAGGCTCTCATAATGGAAAGCCAAGGAATATTTCGACTTTTGTTCATATATGGACGAAAGTCCGAGTGCAGAATTTCTCCGTAAGGAGAGACCACTTTATAACGGTCCCAATAAAGTACTAGATGAAGATAACTAAAATTATATCCTTTAGGAATATGCTCTTTCTTGCTGTCTATAGTGATTTCTCCATACTTGTTAGCCGTCACCTTCATTTCTTTAAATATCGGATAATCTTCCTCCGGCAGAGCTAGGGCATGGTTCATTTCTTCATCAAGCAATTCTTGAATACGGACTTCCTTTGAGTAGTGAATTCGCTGACGATCTTGTACTAGTTTTTCATTTAAGATATTGGTTAGATCCTCATAGCTTTCTATGATTGGAGAAGGAGTAACGAAGTTATATCTTACATATCCTACTTTATTTTCAACGTGCCCTTTCTCATTCCCCTTACGCACATTACACGCTTGGATTTCAAATCTATAGAAATTAGCGAACTGAAGAAATTCATCTGTAAAGATGGCTTCGCCATCCTTATCCCTTGCTTTAATAACGGCGGCTTTCAAATTATCGATTCTAAGCTTTCGCGGTACTCCACCCAGTCGCTCGAAGATCTTCTTTAACCCGTATAAAAAGCATTCCTGATTTTCCCCCGGGAGAGGAACAGTTAAAGCTGCATTACTATAAGGTAGGCTCATCACTAAACAATGAACATCGATAAATTTACCGTCTTTAACAGCTTCAGTTATTCCAAAGTCCACTTGGGCTTCAGCCGGGGGGTGATTTAACCTTTCACTATTTTTATCTTTAATTTCCTCTGAATTATTCTTTCCTTCTTTCCACTCAGCAATGAAATAACAGACGGTCCGGTAGGACCCTTCAAACCCATGACCTTGAAGTTGTTGAAATATGGTCTTATTTTTCCTTCTCAGTTTTAGCTTTAGTTTTCGATCTTCTATAAGCCAGTCCGTTACGATTTCTCCCCAATGTTCCTCATACATCATTCCTTTTCGAGCCATCTGTTTTTCTTTTGGGACTTGCTCTTCATCCGCATATTTCTTGGCGGTACGCCAATTCACTTGAGCTCGATTAGCGATTTCATTAATAGAAACGTCTTCATGATTTCGTAAAGTTTTGATATGATTGATTTTAGTCATTGCTAGCAATCCTCTCGACCTCCACTGTGTTTGATTCGACACCAATTACAGTAGAGTTATATTGGATGGCTGGCAAGGCTTTTTTTTATCTAAAAAAGAAGTGCAGAGTTATGTACGTTTTCATTGCACATCTCTGTACTTCTATATTGCACTACACAGCTAAGAAGATATTGACTGGTCTTTTTAATTTATACATTGCTCTTTTGTAATAATTTTAGAAATCATTTTTATTACTTAATCTGGCCCTTAAATGTAAAACGGAGGCGTTATTCGATAAACGCGCTCCTTTAAGAGAATACTTGGGTTCAAGATAATATTTGAAACACAAAGCTTCTGTCAGCCGGTAGATATTGAGCAGTCTACTTCCTTAGCGATGGATCTAATCTATTAAAAGAGACTGACTCTTGACTAAGTCAGTCTCTTTTTTATTTCTATAACAAAAGGTGATGATAGTGAGTAATCAAGTTTTACGGTTATTAGCCATAAGTTATGGTCCGTAATATAATTACATTTTATTTACAAACAGGAATTCATCCTTAAAGACGTTTAATCCCTTAAGTGGAGGGAACAAGTTTAGTAGAAAAGAGAACAGCTTAATTTCTTTTCTAAAATTTATATCGGAGGTGGAGTAAGATGACTAATAACAATCAGACGTATAAAACAGGTGAAAAAGCACCAGAAAGCGGTAAGTACAAAGTACAGAGTTTAGTCAACGGTGGTTCTTCTAATCAAGATGACACGGAAGTCAAGGTAGAGGAAGGAGAGCAGTTCCCCCCTTCTCCATCAAGTAACGATGCTGCAAACTGGGTAAAAGTCTCATAACTATTTAAAAAGATAGATAAGTACCTGGGGGAAGAAGGGAGTTCTTCCCCCAGGTACTTTTTAAATCAGTTTTAAGGAAATGAAACATGGATAAAATTAAAACTTTAATGATAGAAAGGGTGCAACAGTAATGGCTTTATTGAAAGAATATATGACCACGAACGTTGAGAGTAGTAAAACTTCCGATGATTTGAAAACGTTAGCAGAGAAGATGGAAAAAGATGATGTGGGATTTCTTCCGATTGTTGAAAACGAAAAATATGCCGGAGTAGTAACGGATCGAGATATTGTAGTAAAAGGGTTAGCTAAGGGCACAGGAAAAGCAGAGGACATTATGACAGAAAACGTAGTCACAGGGTCTCCTAACATGGAAGTGGAGGAAGCTGCGAAATTAATGCAGGAGCACCAGATTAAGCGCCTATTAGTGGTAGATGATGAGACCATCAATGGTGTTGTCACGCTAGGTGATTTAGGAGTGGAACATGCTGATCAAGTAGCCGGAAATATAGTAAGTGAGGTATCTAAAGGAAAAGGGAACAATTGATTCTCTCTGTATATTCACTTTTTTTGGGGGCCGCAAAGTTTTTGTGACCTCCCTCTTTTAATAAAAGTGAAGAAAAAAACTTTATCTTTTTGTGGTAATTAACACAAATATATGTAAATAAAATGATAAGGGTCGAAATAAGGGACCAATTTCCGAAGCTTATTACCCGGAAAAAGGAAGCCTTTCCTACTGGCTGCTAGAAAAGTATTATTTATGGTCCTATAAAAAAAGGCTTTATTTAGAGGAGGCATTCATCATAAACAATGGAAAATTCATGATGCGGTAGCTCCTATAGAAGATCAGCACATGATTCCTTTTTCACCTGATACCTTTTTAATTAAAGAATCTCTTTTTCATTACGCATTCTCCCAACGTGTTCTATTCTGGCCAATTAAAAAAATTAAGTAAAAGAGCTTCCACATAAGTGAAGCTCTTTTTTTAGTTCCTCTGAAGGACCAAAAGAACCATTATTTTATAGATTTATTGTAAAAAAAGAGTAGCCCTATTCAGAGCTACTCTTTAGTGGCTTTAATGACTATATGAAGCTCTTAATCCCTTGTTGGCGCCGAGATGTTTCTTTGAAATATAAAAATGGAAGAAGTATTCACCTACAGCAATTGCTATAGCTGAAATAGCAGCTGCCCAAGCCATTTCCCCTAGGTCCATGCCTGTTAAAACGAACCCAAGCAGCCAAACAATTATGAAGGTGACTCCTAAGTCTGCCATAGTAGCTGTCATATTATTGGTTTTAGGTAAAATATAGAGATCCCCTAGTGGATAGGAAACAGCACCTATCACGGCAGTTAAAATGAGCATGTTAATGAAAGAAACTTCAAAACCTAAACTAAGGATCAAGTATAGGACTACCAGTGTCATAATCCCTTTAATTGCAAGCGCCTTTACATGTTCCATGGTGTCTCTCCTCCTTTTTTAAAGTAAAGATCTTGCTTACACTCAGATAATCTTCTTCAACTTTTAAGTGTCTTTTATGATTGATCCAAACCGTTAGCATTTAATTATGTTCAAATGCTATAGAAGACCCGTCCACTATTTAGAACAGGCCTTCTCTCTAATTTTATGAGCTTTTTCTATTATTATTTTGCTTACCGCCTTTTGACCCGATTTCCTCATAAAATTCTTGATCATGTTCTTGGGATGTTGTTTCTCCGCCTTTTTGGCCAATATCTTGATAGAATTCCTTGTCATGTTCTTGGGATGTTGTTTCTCCGCCTTTTTGGCCAATATCTTGATAGAATTCCTTATCGTGTTCCTTGGAGGTCTTGTTTCCGCCCTTTTGACCTGCTTCCTCTACAGTCATTTTGCGATTGCTATTGTTTTGTTTAGCCATTTTCAATTCCTCCTTTTGTGTTATATATAGACTATTCCTTCTTAGCTTGGAATTAAAACATATATTATCCATAAATGGATCAATTTAATTTTTCTGTAATATACTGTCGTTATATTTTACAGAGGACCCTTCATATTGTTTGGAGACCTCCTCCATAAGACTCCTATAATCGTCCTCATTTCCCGTTGCTTGTGCGATATTTAACAGCTCATTATAAAATTTTCTTTCATCCAAATGGTGCATATACTCATATTCAAACCCGTTAGCCGTATATACGGCAAATTCCCAGACAAATTGCTCATCTCGTTTACTCACTGCCCGCGCAATCGCATTGAGAACTTTCAGTAACTCAACAGTAATGACCACGTTATCTCTTGCATAATATTCCCAACTTTGTACTCTAACCGAATAATGAGTTCATCCCTACGTGCCTCCTCAATCAATGGAATAAAATCAATGGTTTGTAAATAACCAGAAGAATCAATCCCTATTCGATGTCCCTGGTATTCCTGGATTTGGCCCTTTATTGTCTTTTCATCCTCTACCCTGTAAGGCTCAAGCTCACTAAGCAAGGAATTCTCAATAATTCCGATGGATTCCCTTTTCATTTCACCCGTCATATTGGATACTTGAAGCCAGGTGACAATGTGATTAATAAAAAAAGCAAACGTCCCGATACATAAAGCCGTCAGAAATGTAGCTGTTACGGGAATCAAGAAATATTGAGAAGCTGTTTCCCCGTTAAAAATCCCAAGTGTTCGCTGGGTCACTTTCGTCATCATAAAGTTCTTTAGGATTCTTGGTGAATATTGGCCGGCGAAGGTCGTTAGAGCTGTTAACACCCCATAAAAGGTAAAGGAATTTAATGATAAAAGTCCTCCTGTTAGAGTACTTAATATGGTTTTGGTTAATTGATAATTTGCACTTAGAATCGAAGGCAACATGTTGCCAAACTCCATCTTCAGGTCTGCCCACACGGTTAAGGCAAAAAGCAATAATGATAACCCTGCATACATAATCGGCGTAACCCAAAGGTTTGAGTAAATCTAGTGCCATTTCTCTCTTTTTGACATGTTTTTGTACTTCTTTTTATTTTGGAGTTTATTCCGATTCTTCATCTCGCCACTCCTTTAAGGACATGATATTCCCTCTATCCCCCCCTTTGTCGTGTTCTAATCTGCACATGGATTTATTATTGGGGATGGACTCCCGCTGTAATAAAAATGTTATAGTATCGACATTTTATCTTTTGCTTCCTTGTGTTACCGTTTTATTGTAACCCACCCATTTTCTGGAGGGATAAAATGAGTCAGTACCAGGTAGGAGAATGGATTCAAAAACGATGCAGAAAATGTTTTCATAACGAGTCGCAAATTATTAAGGTTGATGAAAAGGACCTCAATGAAAAGACAGGCACTCTTCTGTGGTGTCAATGCCCGGAATGCGGATTGAATGATCATGAACTTACACCAGTAGAAGCCTAAAGAAAGGACCAGAGTTTAACTCTGGTCCTTTCTACATATTCCATTAAAGCGCCCGATTAGGGAGGATCGTTCAACTTCTAGTAGTTAAATAAACACAATAAATGAATGAAGCCTCCTTTGGAGAACGGAGGCTTCATTCATCATTAATCAGTCTGATTCCTTTTGCTTTTTTTATGAAGAGGAGGCGGAACTAACCAACCTTTCTCCTTATTCATTTTTAACAACTTTGCTCCCATTTGGGCTTTTTTCATGTGAAATTGACCATACATCATGGCAATGTCTTCTCTAATACATTGTCCAATAAGCGTACTGTCCGCGACTAATCCTTGAGCAATATCTTTTGAAATAACGGCTGCGATCTCCGGGTCCATAACCCGTGCCCCTACAGGAATATCTTCCCTGTTAGCTTCAGATCGTTCAGGCGGGGCAATAGGTAGACCAACGCTATTTTGTTTTAAAAGGGTCTCATTTTCCTCAATGCCTGGCTTAATAATATTTTCTACTATCTCTCCAATTAGCTTCTTTAAATCTTCATCACCCGCATGGTTATAATACACTTGGTAAGCAGCTAGTTGCCCTTTGGCCATAGCCAATGCCGACCATACCCCAAAAACTTCACCATAGTGCATTGGCTCCTGTTTTTGGTTACCGCTAAACATACCCATCTTCTAACCTCCTATAAGATATTCTTACCAATAGGTAGGGTAACCAACCTAGCGTTTTTTATTATACTTTAAACCGAATAGTCCTTGTTTGAACGTTTTCGAAGGGGGAGCATTCTAATAAGTTTCACAAAGCAAGGATGATTATACAGTTTTTATTCAACTATACGGCCCTTAAATGTAAAAAAGACACGTTATCCACTAAACGCGCCCGTTTCTTTAATAGGATTAAAAGAAAATGATTGATCCAAAATAAATAAAGCTCATAACAAAAAACACAGTCAGAAAAGTAGTTAATCCATTGGGTAACTTTTCGTAAAAATAAATTAAAGCCAAGCCTATAATTAAATGAAAGACCAGAAACAATGTAACACTCATTTTATTCATTCCTCAAACTAAATTTGGAATACGCAAATGCTGATAATCCCTTATCCCTCTTTGTACCTCACATACCTTTATTTTCTATCTTTAAAAGTAACAAAGACATAAAAGGAAAAAAGCACAAATAAAACAATACCAACATTAATCAGTATATTAATAATCAATTCCATAAAGGTCACCCTAACTATTCCTGCTTAATTATACCATAATTCCATAATTTCTTATTCAACTGTTCTACCCTTTAGCTTATTAACAACTATTTCAAACTTTACTCATTGGAACAATACTTTATTCCAGAATATGGACCTTCTCACAAAGAAAAAGCGCAAGTCTTACCCCAGATTTGCGCCTATTGTTGAAGACTGCTATTTAGATACTTTCTATAATAGTTCCCGCAATAAAAACAAGACCACCGACAAAGTATATGTAGGACATTCCTTTATTTTTGACTCGCAAATTATGTATTCCAAATAAAATCATTGCTGCTCCAAATATAACGATTCCAATATTTATATTAACTAACATTATTCCTATTGAAACAAGAAGTAAAAAAAGGCCAAGCCCTCTCATTGAGTTTCCACCACCCTCTGGAATTTGACATCCTTTTTTGTAGTTCTGACAAGATATACAATCAGAGTAAACATTTACTTAACATCGATTATTTCAAATCTCCATTAATCTCACAATAATTAATTCCACAAATTGTCTCTTATATGCAAAATGGGGGCAATGCTTATCCCGCGAAAGCGCCCTTTAACGGAGTAACTTTTCATATTTATATTTAAGAAGTTATGTAGCTAAACTTCTTCCAATTTCTAACCCCCAAGGTATAGCTCCCCACGTAACAATAATAGAGGCAAAAAGAAAAAGTTTAGGGAAGAAGAATTTTGTAAAGGTTAACAATCCAATTAAAGCCCCGATAGCCCATATTGGTATTACCACAAAAAACTCGGGTGCTATCCAAGTCTCGTCAGTATAGTTCTCAGCAATTGTTCCCGCAGCAAAAAAACCTGCAATTAAGGCTGCGATACATCCACTTATAATCGTGTTAATTATGTAGATGGTCTTTATTTCCCTCACCCTTTCTAAAAAATATGCTCCACTAATTGAATTCGCTAATTCTCTGTTAAATCCCCTTTAATTTCCAGTTCGTAATTATCAATAATATTAACACCAATTATTTTTATGCAATCGTTTATTCAATTTTATGTCCCTTAAATGTAAAACGGACGCGCTATTCGATAAACCCGCCCTTATGCTGAAGACTCAATTTCAAGATAATGCCTGAAGTCTTTAACTAAATTTTTCCCGCATACTTAATTTATTTTCTCACCGTCTTCACTATAGATCTCGACGGGGGATGTCTCATTTTTAGACTCTAAAACATCTCCAACCAATTTTTGAATTTCGTTCCCTAAATCGTTTATGCTTTTATTGGAACTTTGCATTGATGTTTGAATTCTAATTAATTTATTGTCAATAGTTATATATCCACTAGTTTTATAATCCTTAAAAACCTCTTTTAAATCTTCTTGAATCAGAAGATTAATATTGGAATACTCCTCGATAGACAGGCTGTTAGTTGTATTCTTCTTTTGTTCTCTTACAATAATTTCATAATCCTCGTTCTCTTGTAGTAGTGATTTTTCTTTTGCTAACTGAACAATATCATTAACCTTTCTTTCAACGACTTCACGGCCCTCTTGGCTACTAGCCACTGGATTAATGTAAATCAGTAACTTCGGGAAATTTTCTACATCAAATTCAATAGCACTTAGTCTAACATTTATATCTTTTTCCTTTAAACCGTCTTCAATAAAGGGTATTAACTCAACAGTCCTCTGTCTTAAATCATCAATATAATCTTCTTCAAAATGTTTACCACCGACATTTATTTTTCCTTCACTACTCGATGAATTATTAAATACCATAAGTGATCCAAGAATCACACAAGAAATTAATAGACTTAATGCTACAAAATGGACTTTCTTCATTTGAATCCCCCCTATAAGGAGATGTCCAATAACATTAAGTTATTCCTAATTCCGGAATATGGTTCTTAAATGTAAAAAAACATACTAGCCATTTTCTGCTTTGGCTTTCCTTCGATGAGCAACCAAACCCCTATGGCATTTCGGTGATTTCCTTTAATCCTGAGGGTAGTTCATGTGAACACATGGTAGACTAAAAAGATTCAGTAAAATCCCTAAAGAATTTGAAACTTTTTTTGAGGATAATCACTCATATGGGTAAGGAGGTGTTTCATTGTTACATAAAAAAGTCGTAAAAGCCATCAAAGGTGATGAAGAGGCCTTTGAATTATTGATTAAAGAAGAAGGGGATAAGTTATACAAATCGGCTTTTCTCTACGTCCGCAATAAAGATGATGCCCTGGATGTCGTTCAGGAGGCTGTTACAAAAGCATTCATATCTATCCATCAACTTAAGAAACCTGAGCTTTTCAGTGCTTGGCTCATGAAAATTTTAATTCATACAGCATATGATCTTCTTCACAAGAAAAAGAAGGTTGTTCTTACTGATGACTTTTCCACGTTTAAAGACGAAGAACGCGTAGGTTATGAAGAAAAGCTCGACTTGCTCTCAGCTATTTCTACATTAAGTCATAATTATAAAACGGTCATTATCCTTTTCTATTTTCACGACCAGTCGATAAAAAGTATTGCTGAATCGATGGATAAGCCTGAAGGAACGATAAAAACCTATCTTTACCGTGCCAAAGGTGAAATAAAAAAGTTGTTAGGGGGAGTGAATCTCGATGAAAAAAGAATGGTTTAACAAGCAATGGAACGACATGGAAGTACCTCAAGAGGAGTTGAACCAGGCTATTACGAATGGCATTCAATCAGGAAAGCGAGCGAAGCATAAGAGAAAGCGCTTGAAATCAACGACTATCATTTCATCGGCTGCTGCTTCACTCGTCCTAGCCTCTGGTTTATTTTTCTCACCTGTTACGGAAGTGCTTGCAAAGGTTCCTTTGCTCAATCTCATATATGATGAGATCACTACATCGGTTGGGAGTCAACTGTTCGCAAGTGATTTAGTTACAGAACTTGATGAAAAGGCAACAGATAATGGTGTTGATATCACGATTACGAGCGCCTATTACGACAACCACGTACTAGGTATTACCTTTAAAGTAGAAGGAGATCAGCTTTCTATCGAAAACTTGGATAAAAGAAACAGCCCCCAATCAGGGTATGGATACTATTTATTTGATGGTAAGGAACAAAACCAATTGTCAGGATCGATGAGCAGACTGAAAGAAACAGAGGATGGATTTATTGGTACTTTGGAATTTTATAAATCGGATCAACCCATTGCCAGTAACTTTACCCTCCCGATAACCTTCACTTCCATATTAGGAGAAAAAGGAACATGGAGATTTGAAGTTCCTATTGAAAAAAGGCCAGCTGAGAAGATTATGGTTGAAGGTGAAACAAGCACAAAGGATGGTTCCTACTCCCTCATTATGAATTCGATAACGAAAGGAAAAGCTACAACGATTTTAGATTATAAAACCATTCGGCCAAAAGGCGGTAAGAACGATCATATCAACATTGATGTGTTTGACGACGAGGGGAATCGGCTGTCGGGGAGAAACATTGGAAAGACAATGAGTATAGAAGAAAAAAGTGGCACGATACAAGTTCAAGAGCGCTCTCTTTTTACGAGTGCAATAGATGTAAATGATGATTATTTAATGATTTATCCTGAAGTAAGTAGAGACGAATTCGATACGATTCATGCTATTCAAGACACTACATTTGAAGTGGAGAGCGATCGCTTTGGATACAAGATCGTTGTAAACAAAGTTTTAAAACAAGACCAACATTTTATCATTGATTATTATATCAAGAATGTTGATTCAGAAAGCTACCAAAAGGATATTTTTCAAAATTTCGCTGATCAAATCAAACTTATTCGATCTGAAGATGTGATTTCAAATGGTGATGGTCAAGACCAGTATGAAGCTTTAAAAGAGGATTCCCTCATTTTAGGTAAAAAAGGAAAAGTAATCAACCAAGAAGAATTGCACTTTCAATCACGGTTTAAGCTCGACAAGCCGGAAAAATTCACGATGGATGATTACTCGCTTATGGTGCCGTTTGGGATTTTCGGAATGAATGATTCTATTAAGATGGAGCCTGTCAAAGTGGATTTACCTAATCACTAAACAAAAGAAGGTCAGCTCTTTAATAACAGGAGCTGACCTAACTTTTCTAATGAGGACGTGCCTACCTATACTTAAGCTGCATGTAGATAAGTATGGAATAAACCTAAATTCGATCATTCAATCACGTCCTTAATGACTAAAGGTTAGTAAAATACTTGTACGTCTTTAATCAAGAATACGTTTCAGAATTTACATAGACCTAAATTCACGTCAATATCTCGAAATCAAACATTCCAGAATATGGCCCTTATATGTAAGAAGGGCGCTTACCTTTATTCAAGATAAGCGCCCGTTCGTATTATAAGGTTAACCAGTTTATCTGGTTGACCTATTTCTTATAGGTTATTCTTTAGGTAGCCGGGGTAGGACGCTCGCGCCCGTGGGACTCTGATCCCGTCCGCAATACTGTCCACCCCCTACTTGTAGAAACATGATTGAGGCTGGTTGGGACCTAGATCCCGCATAACAAGCGAAGCTATGACACTACAAGCTAGATATAGGGGCTGCCGGCGAAACTAACAAAAGGAGACGTGATAATGAATGGATCCAGTCATTGGCCTGGATATTGCGAAGGGAAAAAGCCAAGTACAAGCCTTTTTACAGAAAAAAGATCCTTATAAGAAAAGCTTTGTTTTCGAGCATAACGTTTTAGGCTTACATGATTTTTATCAGTTTTGGTTAGAGGTGGAAGAAATCACAGGGCGACCTCCGGTCGTCGTTTTTGAATCTACTGGCCATTACCATGAACCAGTTTTGCAGTTCTTAGAGGACCATCAAATTGTCTATTATTTGGTGAATCCGGTTCTTTCCCATGAAGCTAAGAAGATGAGCTTAAGGAAAGTAAAAACCGACGCCATTGATGCCTTTCGTTTAGGGGAGATGTATTATCTATATGATGACCTCCAACCTTTCAAAAAGAAAACCGTCAAAATCATGAATTTGAGGAATCTAACGCGCCAACATGACGCGTTAACAGGAACTTATGTACAAGTTAAACTTCAGTTCCAAACCGTATTGGATCAAGTCTTTCCGGAATATAAAACTGTCTTTGGAGCACTCTATTCACCCACCTCCTTACGAACGTTACTCCACTATCAAACACCTCAAGGTGTTAAGGAGGAAACGAAGGAAAAAATCGCTGAAGTGATTCTCCAACAAGGGGTTAAACGCTCCTATGGATGGGCATTAGATAAAGCCCATCAGCTAAAAGAGGCAGCTGAGCGAGACCCTTTCAGACGTAATTTATATACGAGCCATGTGGTGAGTTTAACGATGTTTATTCAACTTCTTCTTCAATACCAAAGGCACCTATCGAAGCTACTGAAAGAGATAGATGCCTTGGCTGAAGAATTTGATGAGTATGAAATTATCCGATCACTTCCCGGTATTGGTGGAAAGATTGCGGCAACAATCCTTTCCGAGATTGGGGAGATTGACCAGTTTAACCACCCTAAGAAACTCGTCGCCTACGCAGGAATGGACCCGAGCGTCCATGAATCTGGACAGTTTAAAGCAACCATTAACCGAATTACAAAAAGAGGATCGGCTCGCCTGCGACAAAGTCTATATAACGCGGTCCAATGTGGAATAACCAAGAATCGCAACCCAAAATTAAGAGCATATTACGATAAAAAGCGAGAAGAAGGCAAACCACATAAAGTGGCGATCATTGCTTGTGCAAACAAGCTCATTCACTGGATTTATGCCATCTTAAAAAGTAAAAAGGCCTATGTGGTTTAAAAGGAACCAATAAAATACTTTTATAGAAAATACTTCAAATCCATTAATATTGAAGTTTATTTAGTATGTTCTTTTTTATTTTACCATGTCAAATTAATCTTTTTTACCTTTAGCCATTGACCTTCTATTAGCTGGTATTGTTTAATAAAATAAAGTTTACCCTTTGCTTGCTACGGCCTCAAAGGTAACTATTTGATCTGGGGATTTTGGGTATTCTCCAAAATTATAGTCTGATGAAATTTCAATGTTCACAAAGCCAATTTCCTTAAGAATCATTTTGAATTCTTCAATCCCATACCATCTTAGTGGAAAGCGTTCCAGTTCAGTTTGTATAAGTCTCCCATTTCTCCATTTCTCGAATCGTCCATGGGAAACTGTATATTGTTGAACATAATCTACTTCCACATTTCTATCTTCCAATGTGATAATATCCCCATTGGAACACTGCCATGTCCTCGTAGAAACTTCCCCCATTGGTATTTCAGTTTGTAAGAAAATATCGAGAATGAGCTTTCCACCATTGCAAAGATGCTGAAAAAAATTCTTTAATGCTTTGATGGACTTTTCCCTTTCGTGCAATAACAAAAATGTTCCCGTTGGGACAATAATAGCTTCATATTCAGTATCCACTGAGAAAGATTCCATTTGTGCTTCGAAAAGCTTAGTAGTCAAACTTCTTTTTTCGCAGTTTTTACGGCATATTTCTAACATATCGGAGGAACTATCAAAACCATCAACATTCATTCCCTTTTCCAAAAGTGGAATGAGAACACGCCCTGTGCCTGTAGCAGGTTCAAGAATGTGTCCTTTGACAGAGGTTAATCTATCTATGTAAAATTCTACATCCCCAAATGAATGACCAATAGGTTTATCCATATCGTACACTTCAGATGATAGTGTGCTGTAATACCCTAACAATTTTCCCACCCCCTCAAAATTTAGTATCATTATAACAAACTTTGGAATTTATTCCTCCCAATATAGCCCTTAAAATGTAGAGAGGACGCGTTATTTGATAAACGCGCCCTATTCCGGAAGAATGTTTCTAAGACTTTAAAGTATGGCAGCCGTTAGCATAAGAAATGAAGACAAATTTATTTCTCTTCTACATTAATTACCACACTTCCAAATAAATTCTCACCAAAGTATGCTTTTAACTTCCATAATCCTGGACTCGGTAACATCATCAATGAAGGAATATGATGGTCTGCACCCATATGAGGTGTAAGATCGGGATTGTTATTTGGGGTTTCAAAAACGGTTAGGTTTTCACCTGTTTCTTTACTTACCGCAATAACTTTAAACGATTGCGTTAATACTTTTTGTTCGCCCCAAAAATGCCACATATATTTCTGTTTTTCGCCTTCAATAAACGGTCCATACTCTGCAAAACCTAATTTGCCATTATTACCAATCCTAAATACAAAATCACCTTTTTGCCCATCATCAGTGACTACAACTTCCCTTACTAATGTTCCGCTCACTTCCCAGTTTTCAGTCTTAATGGTTGGCTCTTGTTTTGAACAACCAATTAGTAATAGGCATATTATCGTCACTAAACTAAGTATTTTTTTCATCTTGTCCCCTTTCTATATCTGCGTTATTAGTAACTCAAATGATGGTGGTTATTCTAAATCAGATAAATTCTCCCTATACCGCGTTAACATTACTAACAATTATTTCAAAATTCCACCATTTCCACAATTCCTTATTCCATAATATGGCCCTTAAATTAAAAAAAGGACACGTTATTCGATAAACGCGCCCCTTATCTTGAAGTATTGATTTCGAGGTAATTCATATATAATCTTCCGTTTTAGCCCCCTATAATGGAAAAACTGTAAAGCTAATGAAGCCTTTTTAAAAGCTGCGTTTCCCTGCCCAAGCTCCCTGCATTTTACTAAGGAATACAATTTGCCCAATATGATATGCGTCGTGCATTGCTAAACTCTTCAATTCAAGCACTAGTGAATTATCTTCTCCTGGAACCTTTCTATACAAATCTACATGTTCTGATTTTGCTAGTATTTTTTCAAGTTCGCGATGAACATAAAAGTATTCTTGTTTTGTTTCCTTCCAATTTTCTACCGTCTCAGTTGGTAATCGAAATGTAGATTCATTATTTTCTGCCTGTGGTTCATTCGCTGTTTCACCAAGAAATCGCATCAGATATCTCTTTTCATAGAAAAGTAAATGACTAACTAATTCCCAAATGGAATTCATTGTCCCATTAGCTGGTTTCCAAATTGCCTGTTCAAAGGTAATATCCTCTAGCACTTTTTCAAGTGGCGGAAACCAATCTTCTTCATCTAAGCAGCTTGCCCATTGTTGTAACAAAAGTGTTTTTACCTCCATTTCCCATTCCCTCCAATTTAATCAGTTTAATAGATAAAACCATACAGAATTCTCAAAGGAATTTTAAATACCCACTTACCAAAATATTCAATGTGTTTTTCCATTTTCCTGCACAATTCTTAAGATAAAAAAAAGGCAACTATTCTTATTGAATAATCGCCCCCTCGTATATTATTATTAACCAGATTTTCCAGGTTACTAATAGATTTCTTCATTATCAGCTACATGAAAAAATATCAATTCATACCCTCTCTTAATTTGACCATGTTATACCAACTTACTCCACCATGTTTTGATTCAGACATGCCATGGTTATCAAACCTTAATTTTTCATAAAAAGATACTAATTCCTGTTTACAAGTTAAAGTAATTCCTTCTCTTTCATTTTCTTTTACAAATTCTTCCATTCTATCAATTAAATTCTTTGCAATCCTTTGACTTCTTGCTTGTTTGGACACTGCTAATCCTAAAACACTCTGATATCCTCCTTTTTTCGGATTCTCTTTGATTTCCGTAAAAAGATTATCGGTTATGTAAGGTTGATTAATAACAGGTCCATTAATATATCCAAGAATCTCCCCATCCCTTTCTGCCACAATAAAGGTATCAGCTATCAACTGACTCTCCAAAAATATTTCTTTTGGTGCAGCTTCTTCTAACGAAAAGCCCTCATTCTCAATAAGTAATAACTGTTCTAAATCTGCATCTTGAACATTTCTTAAAGAAATCATCTTGTTAAAACCCCATTCCTAGCTGGATTTACCAATAAAAAAAGATTTTCCCTAAACAGGATTCATAGCTTTCTTCCCCCAAGGCCTCAACAAAAGCTTTTTTGGTATTGAAGAAGGGGCTGAACTCCTTCTGAGAGTTAGCCCCTTTAATTACTTATTAAAGCCCAAATAACATAATAACTGAAGACTTTCATGAATAAATCACAGCCTTAACTTTTATACAAACTACCTGCAACTGTTACTTGTAAATTATCAATAATTTTTTTCTTCATATTTATATTTGGATTTAGCATTAACATTCCATCAATCTCCAGTTTTTTTAGATTGGACCTTGAAATGCCAAGTATTTCTGCCAATAGTTTATCAATTCTAAGATCAAAATCATATTTAGAGTAAAACCTAATGATGAGATTGTGAGATTTTGATTCAAGCCTTTCC
The DNA here is from genome assembly GCF_029714185.1 of Halobacillus naozhouensis. Taxonomy (NCBI): domain Bacteria; kingdom Bacillati; phylum Bacillota; class Bacilli; order Caryophanales; family Bacillaceae; genus Halobacillus; species Halobacillus naozhouensis. Next base: position 3,441,049 of record NZ_CP121671.1, read on the forward strand.
TCCTTTAACTCGAAACGTATATTTGTATTCACTTCATTACATAGTTTTCGCAAATGAGTGAATTGAAAAGCATAGTGCCAGATTGTCTCTTTATCATTATCCATAAATTTGTAATATAGTTCAGAATTAATTTTGTTTACGTGTACTCTAGATAAAATAGGTAAATTCCAAGTTCCCTCACAATGTGTACAGTTATAAATGACCCAAACATCAACCATTTTTTGATTTGAATTTATCCTGAATTTCTCACTACAATAGAATTCTGTATCCCTTTTACATTTACTACAGTTCCTGATTACGTTGGGTATTTCTTGAGGAATAATCTCATATGTTAATAAATCATAAACGCTCATACATCGCTCCTCCTGTAATTCAGAGGAACGCCAATAACGGTTGAATGGAGAAAGATTTCCCATTTTGAAAAGCGGGATACCTTATAGGGATCCCGCTAGGAATTAAACCAACTGATTATCCCGCGTTCCCTGTAATGGTTAAAAATAGACACACTTATCCTATGACTAAAAATGCTAAGAAAAAATGTACTATTGAGTTACTTTTTAACCATTACAAGTTGTTGGCAAATCAATTCCACCTTCCATATTTCTCCTATATATCAGTATACCACTATGGTACTCTGTGTCAAAGCTATTCTCTAACAATATTATCAGTGAAAAAAAGGGCGATTGCAAATTATGTTCGGCTTGTTCCATTCTAGCCCGTTTCTTTAAGACTCGAATTCAGGATAATATTGCGATTTAAGAACTATGCAAACCTTACACCTAACAGACCTGTAACCAGGCCAGTAATTATCCCTATTGTACATAAAATCAGCCAAATCTGTTTATTACTCGGCTTCGTATGGTAATGCCAACCGACGACTCCTAATAGGAGACCTTCAATTATAAACCATGGTTCAAATAGGAGTAGATCCCAAAGTACATAGGCATGTTCACTTATGTTAAAGGTTTCTGATTCCAACCCCACCACACCTGTCATTTGAAGAATCCGATAAATAATTCCATAAATGCCATGGGAAGTAGAAATAGCACAACCGATCAAAGCTATTGTGAGCAGCAACCAGGTTAGAATTCTTCTTTTCTTAAGATGAACAAAGGCCAGACCAAGAAACCCTGCAGCTGTAAGGATGACTGAAGCTACCCAGTTTATCAGCTGAAATTCTGGAAGTTCAGCAACAGATGGTTTTAGAAGCGAAAAACCCACTGTTCCGCCATAGCCCAATAAAGGTGGGGCAGCATATAGGCAATTGACCAAATGAATACACCATACCCCGCCAACATCAGAGATTGATTTCGAGATCGTTCAGGCTGCCGGTCAAGTAACATGAGTTCTTTCGAAATCATAACTATTCGCCCTTTCTACATGATTAATTATTAAGGAAAACGAAACATTCCTTTGTGACCATAAATTGCTGGGATCCCTTCAATCACATCTACGCCTAAAAACTCTTCATTAGGCTAAAGAATTCTATAAAAAAAGCTCAATCCTTTTAAAAGAATTACGTAAATAACTAAGGATGAATTTAATATTATCTCGAAACTGAGTCTTCAACTATCCTGCCCGATTGTTCCACAAACGCGCCCCTATCACGGAAGACTTGATTTTAAGATATCTTCAAGATCTTCAATTAACGCATCCAATAGGTTAATAATCTAATTCACCGTATCTACTTCAAAATTTAATCTATCTAAATCCCAGACATCTTCATCATAATTTTTGATAACCTTCACCTGTACTTTTTGCCCTTCACCATATTTCTTTGGATTGGTCACTCGTATAGTTTGTGAATCTGGCTTATTTTCAAATTCATATGACTCTGTAGAGAATCCTGCATCGCCAACTGTTGTCCATGATTTGATTTCAATTTCCATATCCCCACTTTTTTTATTGATTTCTTTTATTTCTCCTTGAATAAATGTTCCTTCTTCAACCTGTGAACAACCTATCAAAGTAATAGCTAAAGCTGCAATAATGAAGAACATCTTGCTTTTTAACATTTGGTAATCCCCTTTAAAGATACATCTATAATAGTCCCTGTGCTTAAATAATTAGGAAAAATCATCTTTTTAGCATTCCGCCCTCAATACATAAAAACTTGATACTGAGTTAATCTCCCGTCATTCACGAATCTATGTACTTATTTAATCATTCGATCTATTTTGTTTTTTATGGATGTGTCGTTAGTAAAAAGAATGTAATTCTGTTTACTTGTTTTTATTACAACCCTTTCCGTCGTAGCATAAGGATATCCAATTCTCATAGCAGTTTGCTCTTCCCCACCATATGTTTCATCACTAATGACTTCTATGGTTTCATTTTTCGGTATCTCTACTTTGCTAAGCTGCCATGAAACAATAATATTTTCGTTACTCTCTTTTACTTTTATTCCTATCATAAAAAACCCCCCAAAACTTAAATTATATGTCCAATACATTTCGGATTTAACACCTATTATTATAGATACGATACCAATCCAATTTAGTTTCAACTGACTATTACCTCGAAATCAAGTCTTCAACTATCTTGCCCTTATATGTAAGAAGGGCGCTTACCTTTATTCAAGATAAGCGCCCGATTGTTTTACAATGCGCCCCTATCCCGATATAAAAACAACGTAAGTGCATTTAATAAAATGGTAACAATGACAAGTACTGTTGAAGCAACAGCTACACCACGCATTGTATCCCCCAGAGCAGCCCAGTCTTCAATTTTTACCAAGTGAAGGTTATAAAAAATTTGTAAACATATTGCGATAGCGCAAGCGCTGAAACTGATAATAGAAAGAGCAATCCATTTCATATTCTTCTGTTTTTTATCTCCCGCAAGATTAATAATAGGAATTATCCAAGCTACTAATCCAAGTATCAAACTTCCGACGTTAAGCCAACCAGCATCAATCATATTTCATCCCACCTTCATTTTTTCTTTCTAAATTTCTCCTTAACAAATGGCCCTATACATTAAGAAAAGCGCAATTCTTTGCTCGAGAATTGCGCCCTTTAGTTTAACAAGAATCCCTGTATAGCAACGAAAAAAACAAATAAAGAAACAATTATGTTCGCATACCCCCAAAATCTTTTATTGGTTTTATGAAGGTCATTTCTGTGTTTTTGAAGTTCGTCTAACCCTATTACTAACAAGAACGCTCCTAGGGATAACATCGTAAACGGCTGTAATTCAGGGGTTTGATTAAACAAACTATATCCTGATAGAAAAACAACGACCAGTGCCAAGATAATTCTACTAATTTTAAACAATATTTATCACCTTTTCTTCCTTCCCCCTCGCAATCTGTATCTATTTTAACATAAATATCCAAATATCTTTTGAAAGGATCTTCAACAATCTGGCCCATTTCATGCAAAAGAGCGCAAATCCTTATTCCGGATAAGCGCCCGATAACAGAATACTTGATTTCAAGATAATTTTAAAAGCCAATAATAGTGATCTTCCACTATTGCCCCCGTTAATGGAACAATGTTTGTTATTGATTTAAAAGTCTTGTGATAAAACCAAAATTATCATCATCTTTTACTAGAAAATCAAAACCCAAATAAGCTGCACTACCAAGTAAAATTGCCCAAAATGCGATACTAGCCGTCATTAATGCTAAGGTTTTTGAACGTGTACCGCCAAATGAGACAGCTAGTAGTGCTGTTAAATGACTACCTACAAAAAACGGTCCAATGAATGCTAAGCCAGGCAAACCGTATTTATCCCAAATATTCTTCGCACGTTTATTTTTAGAGTCACTTTTTTCTTTATTGCCTATTTTCTTCTTACGCCAATTGCGAACTGAGTCTACAAACACAATAAGTAAAACTAGCGTTAATAAATTGCCTAAAAATGCAATAATAATAACTGGGATTGCTGGAATACCACCTATAATTGCAATCGGTACTATCATTGCTACCTCAAAAAAAGGGATTGCTGCTAATAAAAAAATAATAAAATACGTCCATATCATTCTCTAATACCCCATATATGCTTTACCTTCACTTTCAGCATATTTCCTTTCAAGTTCATCAGTTTAAAACAAAAGCTTTTCAACAAAATGGCCCTTTTCATAAAGAAAGAGCGCCAATTATTATGAGAATACAATTTGCCTCCTTTTATAAGAATTATGAAAGCCATTTCATTCTAACATAAAATGGAATAATCATTTCCTTCTTTCTTCAATTATTCTTGTTCAACAAACTGGTCCAAAATGTAAAAAAGACGCGTTACTCGATAAACGCGCCCCGTTAACGGAGGAAATATGATTTATTTCTTCTCAAAACTCTTAATAAGTCTTATAAGCCAATATAATACTATCCAAGGAAGTATAAATTTTGTCGCCCATTCCATTAAATTTGGAACTACATATGATATGTTGACTCCTATAAAATCGAGAACAAACCAAAGTAACAATATAAGTGCTATATCAATGACTATGTATATAATTGGCATATTATCAATCTGTTTAGATCGTTTAATCGTTTCTCGAAAAGCTAACACAATTAGTACAATGGTTAGTATTAAAATTGCAAAAGTAATTAATTGGACTACAATATCACTCCAAACAATTTCATTCATATAAACAACACTCCAGTAAGGTATAATCAAGATGAAAATATTATACCAATTATTTCAAATTGGCTTTGTTTTTGCAATGAGTTATTCAGTTATCTGGACCTTCGTATTAAAGCAAAAGTAGCGCAAGTCTTATCCAATTCTTGCGCCTTTTTACAGAAGATTTGATTTCAGAACTAATCTCCCTTACCTAGATACGTTTCCTCAAAACTATTTCCATCTACATTCTCTACAGACAACTCACCCTCTATAGCACCTAGTCCTACCATTATATACGGGTTATTTTCGCCATTTTTCTTTTCGCTCTCAGATAGAGTAATTTTGGTATCCCCTAAAACTATATCTACATTATCTAACTCCAATGATTTATTTTCATTTCCAGATGATACTACAACCATTTTTTTACCTTCTGATATTGTAAATACTTTAAATCCTCTGGTATCCGAATTATTCTGCAGTTTCGTTACATATGTTTCAATTTCACCTACTTCACCCAACCTGCTTTTTTCCAAAACCCAGTTGTTTTCAGGTGAATAACCTCCACAAGCAACTAAAATTGAACTGATAAATATAACCATAAATACAAAAAGAACCTTTTTCAATAGTCTCCCCCTATCCGTTAAACCTTCAATTAAATTCTTACTATATACTACAAATTTTTCAAAATTTGTTTCCGTTTTAACACAAAATGGAAACAAAAAATCGCTATGTCTTTAATAATCCTTATTCAACAATCTGGCCCTTATCTTGAAGACTTGATTTCGAGATAGTCTAAACAAATATGATGGCTTTGCCAATTACAGGACTCTTAATTACACTTACCACGAAGGAGCTTGCAGTTGTCATACACAAACTTGTAGCAGAAGCTGAAGTGAAAAAGGATTATAAAAAATCAAAAAGATACTTATCGTTTCGTTATGCACTACGAGTTTCTCTGGGAGTATTAATAATGATCGGAACACTTGTAGGAGCAAAACACCTTGCTCCAGTATTTTTTCACGGATGAACGTGGCTTGTATCCTATGTTGGCAGTTATCCCACTTATCCCAGTCGTAGCTATATCTTCAGCGATTAAGGGATTTTTTCGAGGAAATAGAACATAACTCCACTGGCTTCATAATTACTCCAATAATTATTTGAAAATGTTTATTTTTTAACAAATGTATCCCATCTCCCATTATGTTAAAGTTTAGCTTAACAACAATTATTTCAAATTGTCACCAGTTTCACAGTCTAGTATTCACGAATATGATCCTTTCCATAATGAAAGAGCGCAATTCTCACTCCAGAATTGCGCTCCTTTTAACAGAAGATCCGATTTCAAGATAACCATAACGACATTAATATCGATCTTCAGTTACTATCCCCTTGTATGTCCTAGTGATAAGGTTCTTAATAATGATTCTCCTAATTCGAATGCTTTTCTTTTACGATCTAAAATGTATCAATTATAGTATTTCTATATACCCTTCTGTTCCATTCACCCTGATCCTTTGTCCATCCTTGATCAACTTCGTAGCATTTTCCACTCCGACAACTGCTGGTAAGCCATATTCACGTGCGATAACCGCTCCATGGGTCATCAGTCCCCCCACTTCGGTGACCAGACCTTTAATGGATACAAACAATGGTGTCCAGCTAGGGTCAGTAAAGGCGGTGATTAATATATCTCCATCTTCTAGATCAGCATCTTTCATGTTTAAGATGACACGTGCTCGTCCTTCTATAACTCCCGAAGAAACGGGGAGACCTACAATAGCTCCGGCTGGGAGATTTTCTCGTTTGTACTGCCCTGTAATGATTTCACCATCAGACGTAATAACACGTGGAGGAGTTAGTTTTTCATATAGTTTGTGCTCGTCTTTTCGTTTGCTGTTGATCTGGTAATCCAATTTATTTGTGCGGACGACTTCGTGAAGTTCTTCAAAAGTGAGGTAGTATATATCTTCTTTTTCATGAATAACGTTGGCTTGTACGAGTTGTTCAGCTTCTTTCAGTAAAGCCTGCTTATAAAGGAAGTAGCGATTAATCATGCCGTATTTTGGATATTCACGATAACCGATGAAATTCCGTATTAGGCTGATCATACGTTTTGTTTTTTTGGCTTTTTGTTCACCATCCGGTAATTGTTTCAAACGATCTAATAACTCTTGTTCTTTTCTCAAAGCCTTCTGTCGTCCTTGATCAAATATCTGATTGCTAGCATTTGGCTCAAAATTTTTGATGTTACTGAGAATCATGGGGACAAGTGTAGTTGGTTTTTCGCTCCAACGGGTTTTAGTAATATCGATTTCTCCGACACACCGCATGCCATATTTGTTGAGATATTCATAGATAGCGGCTTGTGCTTCCTTTCCACCATCGAACTTTATCAATTCATTTAAAAAGTCATCATCTTCCTCTTTTACATGGTGTAAATAATCAACTACTTCTGGATAAGGACGAATCACATCTGCGACATCCAGCAGTGCTAGCCCCATTTCCGAAGTAATATTGTTTGGTACAGATTGAGATAGCGTGTCTGCTACGTTCTTTTCACCCAACCACTCATTCATTTTTTCATTGATCCATGATGAAGCGTCCATAGCAGCCCTAATCACTTCCAAACTTTGTGGGTCAAATAAAACTTTCTTTAATTGCTGGATATCTTCTAGAATAAACCTAAATAATTCCGGTCCTGATTTCGTTTGGATGTTTTGTTTTAACTCTTCTATCGATGTTTGACTACTCTTAATCAATTCATGAACGATTGTCGGATCGTTTTCCATTTTTTCTAGAAAACTCTCAGACGTATCTCTATTGCTTTCACTGTGACTCGGAGCTTTTTCTTCTTCACCATTTGATATCGATCTTATAAAACCTTCTCGCTCTGCTATAGTCATGAGCGCGTCTTTTATGAGCGGATCGGATTGCCCCAAGGTATCTACTATATTTCTCCTGCTAACAGGTGAAGCCAACATAGGTGTTACATCAACAAACAACCTTCCACCAGCTTTACGCATGGGTGCAGGAGTGGTTAACAGGAATAGAGACATTCCCAATGGTTTCATGGGGTCGGTCATCATTTGTTGATGTCCAACAGATACATAGACGTGATTTTCTTGGACATTCGTTTCAGGGATGGGGTATAGAGTCGTAATTGGACGACTCTGAACAATGTAAAATGTATCATCAACCAAACACCATTCAATGTCTTGTGGGCAACCAAAATAAGCTTCGATCTGTCTACCGATCTTTGCTAGTTGTAAAATTTGTCGGTCAGTAAGGGTTTGAGTCTTTTGCTGACCAGGCTCGATCTGCTGTGTCTCTGTTCCGCCTTCTTTTAAGGCATAGATGGCTAGTTTTTTAGTTGCTATCATCTTATCGACGACTTCCTCTTCCTGTACTTTATAACAATCCGCAGATACTAAGCCAGAGACAAGTGCCTCACCGAGTCCAAAGCTAGCATCGATTGACAGCATCTTACGGTTTGAGGTAACTGGATCAGCTGTAAATAATATTCCGGAAGCTTGTGGAAAGATCATCCTTTGAATAACAACAGACAGATAAACCTTGCGATGGTCAAATTCGTTTTTCATTCGATAAATCACAGCACGATCAGTAAATAGTGAAGCCCAGCACTTACTAATATGTTGTAAAATGGTGTCCTTTCCTTTGATGTTTAAATAGGTGTCCTGTTGACCAGCAAAGGAGGCAAATGGAAGATCCTCGGCTGTAGCACTTGAACGAACAGCATAGGCATGCTCGGCGCCAAAAGTTGAGAGACAGCGATCGATCTCTTCTTCGATCCCCTTCTCGATCCCGGTCCCCTCAATCAACTCACGAATCTTCCTGCTGACTTCACTAATTCTTTCTCGTTCCTCCACTTTTAGAACTGCTAGTTGATCCAGTAATTGATGAAGCTCCACATTTTCTCCAATGACTCTTTTATATGCCTCAGTGGTAACACAAAATCCCTCTGGTACAAGTGTTCCTTCAATCCTCGAACATTCGCCCAAATTCATCCCTTTGCCACCGACTAACATTTGTCTCGTTTTATCAATCTCCCGAAACTCTAATACATATGGTTTCATTTCTTCCCCTCCCATTTATCACTCAATACCAATACGAATCATACGAAAAAAATTGGGCATCTGATCAACCAATTACACTGTCCACTCGTTCCTGCTCCTGGCGAAGTTCCATGTTCCTAGCAAACACTCCTTTTTAAAAAAATAAAAATAGGGGTTGACTGAAAAGAATTTCGCGAGGTATAATTAAAATAAGGGAAATTATACGGAAATCCATTAACAGCGTATATCTATATAAATCTACCACAGTTTTATATTTTTATCAATTTATTTACGCGCCCATCGCTATGATGGATCATAATGTACAAGAAAAAACCTATTTCACAAGGCAAATGTATGGTCATGTAGTGGTAGCGTCAGGAAAATACGTATTTACGACGTTAAGGAAACTCCAATATGAAAGCCCAATTTCTTAGTATTAATACTAAGAAATTGGGCTTTTTTCGTTACTCTATTAAAGAGCCCGTTTGTTTAAGTACATTTTTACAAACAAACTGCCAGCTTCCACTGGCTCAAGTTATTGGGTGAACACTTAAATGGAGAATCAATTATTCGTTAAGTGTTGAAAAATTACTTCATCTCATTTGCAACTTAACTCGTAGCCACTCACTGAATCCCCCCTTTAGTACTTTACTGAACATTATTGAAAGCGCTCACGCATACTGCTATGGTAAGTTTGTACCATGTTTTACCTTAAATGTATTTTATTATTATAAGAGGGAGTAGGAAGTGATTGTTATAGCTAAAGGTGGAAATCAAGTATCTGATCAATGATGTCTTCTTTGCAATATTAGGATGTTGTCTCCTTTTTAACGTTCTAATAGAAAGGCTGGTTAAATGATTAATACATTAGACGAGGTACAAAATAAAAGGTTTATTCGAATTAGATTGTGTATGTACATTTTATTAGTCTTTATCTTCATGCTTGGTTTTTTTGAGAGATTTGCTCCTGGAGCATTTGCATCTGATTTGATGGTTGAATTTAAAATCACCGGTGCTACTCTAGGGTCTATAACAGCCGTTTATTTTGTTACCTATACCGCTTTACAAATCCCAGCAGGAGTTTTAGCTGATCGTGTAGGTCCAAAGAAAATTGTAAGTACGGGCGCAATTATTGCAGGTCTTGGTTCACTAATATTTAGTTTATCCCCTACTCTTGCGTTGATTAGTTTCGGTAGATTTCTTGTTGGACTTGGAGGAGCCACAGTATTTATTGGTATTATGAAATTTAATACTCAATGGTTCAATAAGAAAAATTATGGCATGATTAGTGGGGTCACATTATTATTAGGCAACCTTGGGGCAGCGATAAGTGCAGGTCCACTGGCAGTTCTTTTAAGTTACGTTACTTGGAGAAATACTTTCCTTACTACCGGTGTCACCGCTATATCATTAGGAATTTTGATATATCTTTTTGTAGAAAACAGTCCTAAGGATGCAGGTTTTAATCAGAACATGAACGATTCTAGGACAGAAGGAATGAAGGAAAAATGGTATAAAGAGTTAATACAGGTATTTTTAAATAAAGATATTTGGCCGATTTTTATTGCTAGTATAGGAACAAACGCAACATTCTACGCTTTTGCAGGCTTGTGGGGCATTCCCTTACTAACGGATAGTTTTGACCTATCAAATAAGCAAGCATCCCTAAACACTACTATAGGTTTAACAGCTTACGGATTCTTCTCACTTGTGATCGGATGGTGGTCGGATAAAGCTGGAACAAGGAAACCTTTTGTAATTGGAAGTTCCCTAATTTCCGCATTGGGCTGGTTGGGATTAATCATTCTGCCTTGGCAACCAGGGTGGTCTGGGATTTTACTGTATTTAATGATTGGTTTAGCAGCAGCTCAAATGGTCGTTTCTTTTGCCGTTGTGAAAGAAGTGGTTCCATCCTGGGTAGCAGGGATGGCTCTTGCATTGGTAAATACGGGCGTTTTCTTAGCTGTGAGTTTAATCCAACCTTTGTTCGGATTGATGATAGACCTTAGTTGGAGTGGTGCATGGATGGATGGTGCAAGGCAATATTCGTTTGAAAATTATAGGAGTGGTTTATGGTTAACCTTTGCTATAAGCTTTGCAGGTTTAATCGCTTCTTTTTTTGTAACAGAAACCTATTGTGGAGAAAAGGAAGTAAGGGATATCCAGAAAAAAGCCTCATCTATTTGATCAGCAAATAGATGAGACTCCTTAGATTTTCTTTTATTCTTCTGCTTCTTGAGCAAATTTAGCTGTTTGTCCAGAATTTAGACCCTTAGCGAGCCACGGAACCCCCTAGCAGCATAGTAGGATTCTGCTCCGTTGTGATACACGAAAACGTGCCCGAAGCGAAAATCGCAAAAAAGAGCACCGCCACGCTCTCTAATATCAGATGGTGTTTGCACCCAACTCGACGTTTTCTTATCGAGGTTTTCATGTTTCTGCAACGCGCGATATTGTTCTTCCGTTAAAAGTTCAATGCCCATGGTCGTTGCCATATCAATAGCATTATTTTCCGGTTTATGTTTTTTCCTTGACTCCAGTGCTTCACGGTCGTAACAAACACTTCTGCGACCTTTAGGACTTTCCGCTGAACAATCATAAAAAATGAATTCGTCCTTGTTTTTATCATAATCAACAACATCTGGCTCACCGCCAGTTCTCTCCATTTCATTGAGTGACCACAGCTTTTCAGTATTAGCATCCAGCTTTGCTTGGACTTTAGACCATTCAAGATCTTTATGGCGGTTCATGTTTTTCTCAAAACGGGCTTTCAATACTCTGTATAATTCTTCACGTTGCTCTAGTGACAACTCCTTTTTATTGCTGATTTTACTACTCTCTGTCATGTCAATTTGCCTCCTTATTATTTTTACTCATAATGGTATTTGTTTTTTAATAAATCGCTTACATAATTGTAAATTCAGTTTACACTAAATTATAGGAGTTAGTAAAATCCACCCCTCCACAATCTGTTGTTCCAATACATTAATAAAAGCGCAATCCTTTGCTTCAGAATTGCGCCCCTTTGATGAATAAAGATTAAAGAGTTTGTGTGTATTCAGATAGATTGTATGTCGCTTAACTAATTATCCCTATTTTAGAACTATGCTTCAAAGTTTACTGCATCTAGCCAGGGTTCTGTTAATTATCCCCAATCTAGCCCTATAGATAAATAAAGAGCGCGATTCTTACTTCAGAATTGCGCTCCTTTTCATAAATTAACCTATTTAACTCCTGTTATAAGGGGATTATCCATCGTATTTCATTTACTCACCTTGAAGAAGAATAGATGTTTTGTTTTCTACCAGACCTCTAATTTCCATACATACGTTTCAAAGGGATTAAAGTAGTTAATACTTTGGTAATATTAAGGTAACGTCACGGTAATATGTGTAACGTTCGCTAAAAAGGGAGATTGCATGGATCAAAAAGGGCACATTCAATATGTACTTGCTCAGTTAGTGACAATGGACGACATAACAATAGAAGATTACCCTCACTTGCCGTATGGTAAAAAGGTGATAGACCAACAGGATGATTATATGATTATTTACTGGGATAAGAAAACAAAACATGTCAAATATACGTTTAAGGGAATGGACAATTACTTTTTTATACTTTCCTAGAATATTCATTGAATACCTAGGAGAAGTGGGAAATAATAAATACAAAAAGCATGGCCCCCTCAATTGCAAATTGAGCACGATTCAGGGGGTGTTTTTCAATTATTTTACTATTCATTTACTGAAGATACCATTGTTCCTCAAGACTTTATCGTTTTGTTGGCCAGTAAGAGTTACTACTTTTTCGTTTATTTGTAATAAGGCTCAGACCGATCCAAAGTAATTTCCAAGGTGATTGGAAGATGATCAGATGCCAGTGTTTCAATCACTTGGCCGTTTTTTGTTTTCATATCTTTCGAAGTGAATATGTAGTCAATTCTTTTCGTAGGGTTTGTCGCAGAATAAGTATAAGCCTTATTTTGCCCTGCGAAAGCATCACTGTAATGGGTATACATCGCCCTCATTTCTTCACTTGTCGGTGCTGCATTCAGATCTCCCATTATTACTTTTGGTCCGTCTGATCGGCCGGCAATATCGATAATCTCTTTAATTTGCATGTTCCGTTCTTCGGAAGTCAAAGCAAGGTGAGTGTTATAAAATTGAAGATGCGTCCCTTTTACATTAATAGTAGCTTCAAGGAGCCCTCGTTGTTCTGTATTTCCGATTTTAGGAAGGGAATGATTTACAGAATCTATAATTGGATACCTACTTAAAATTGCTGTTCCATATTGTCTGTTGGCCGCATCCTCTTTTGAAGATTCATAGTCAAGGTTTGCAGCGTATGTATAGAACATGCCAAGTCGTTCCGCAAGCAGTTTTGCCTGATCCTTAAAATCGCTGCGGGAAGACCAGTGCTTATCTACTTCCTGCAAGCCAATAATATCAGCATCTGTTCCTTCTATAACCTGCGCAATTCTCTCTAGGTTTAAAATACCGTCTTCACCTTCAGCGTGATGTATGTTGTAGGACATCACCTTAACGTTGACTGATTCTCCACGCGAAAACTCTTCTTTTTCAGCAAAAACACTAGATCCTGAGTTTGTCAAAGGTACAAATAACACAACAGCAAGCAAAGCAAATAATATCTTTTGCACTATACCACTCCTTCTTATAATAGTTTCCATTCTAGTTTAATCAAAGATTATGAACCTCTTATTTAGGGATCTTTCCTTTTATGTAAAATTGAGCGAAGATATGGATCTTATTTTCCTGACTCGATCCCTTGCTGGACGAAGCACGGAGAAATCACGAAAAAAGAGAGTGAACTTTTTAAGTTCACCCTCCCCTAGTTTAGGTCATTTATTTTACTTTCATAGCGTTTGATATAACTTCGGCAATTTTTGTGTTGTTGATCGTTCCGGTTAGTTTATCCGATTGAGGTCCATACGAATAGACAGGGACATTGGTAGCCGTATGACCTGTTGTGGTCCACCCAATCAATGCACGGTCACTAATCACTTGGGCAATCGCACTTGCTGCATCTTTTGATGTTTTAATTGCAGTTTTTTCTTTCTTTGTTAAGTCATTGATTCCAGCATATTTAGCCATCACTTCTTCAATATTAGAACGTTCACTGTTTACTTTCTCTCCCATAAATTCAGCGGAGTGTTTTACATTTCTAATGACATCCTTGTTAAATCCATAAGTTCCATTGGCACCAACGGACATTCCGCCGGTAGCGTGGTCAGCTGTCACAATGACTTGTGTGTTTGGATCATTTTTAGCATATTCGTAAGCAACTTTTACGGCTTTGTCAAAGGCTAAGGTTTCATGCATATTGGCAGCTGGAAAGTTAGCATGTCCTGCATGGTCAATTCGACCACCTTCTACCATTAAAAAGAATCCATCTTTATCGTCTTTTAGCACTTTAAGAGATTTCTTAGTCATGGCAGCAAGACTCGGTTCTTCTGTTAATTCGCGATCCATTTCATAAGTCATGTGGCTTTTATTAAATAGGCCAAGAAGTTTGTCAGCATTTTTATTTTTCAGTTCTTCTTTGTGGTCAACAAACTCGTAACCTTTCTTTTTAGCTGCATCAATTATGTTTTTGCCGTCCTCGCGTTTACCCCCATCATCTTTAGGAAGGAAATGACGCTTTCCGCCACCCAGAAGGACCTCGATGTCATGGTCTAATAACATTTGTTTAGCAATTTCATTTTCGTTATCCCGGTTCTCTACATGAGAAGCAAAAGCGGCCGGTGTGGCATGAGTAATTCTAGCTGTTGAAACAAGCCCTGTCGACTTACCAGCTTGCTCAGCGGATTCAAGGACAGATTCAACATTAAAGTGATCTTCGTTCTCACTGTGTTCAGCCGTTTTTGGCGCTTTGCCAACGACCCCGTTATCCGTTTTATGCGCAGAGGAAAATGCTGTTGCAGCGGCAGCTGAATCCGTTACGGTATTATCGTGAGAGAAGGTTCTTGCATAACCCACGTTTGAGAATTGATCCATTGTTAATTCACCTGCACCGTATCCCTTTCCTTTCAGGTAGGCAGCAGCAGAAACTTGGCTTGGTCCCATACCGTCACCGACTAACAGAATTACATTTTCTGCCTTCTTTTGATTAGATTTTACTGAAGAATCAACTTTTGCTTCAGCATCCAGTCCAGAAATTAGTCCTGATATACTTATAACGCTTGCCATAGTAACCCCAGCTAACGTTTTAAATCTCTTATTCATATTTTCCCCTCCGTTTGTCGAAATTTGTAGATTATTTATTTCATTTGCTAGAATACTTGAAAGTTGTAAATCTATTATTAATTTTGAGTTAAGGTTTATTAAAAAAACTCTCAAACTCTTTTGAGAAAGGTGCCCTTCTTGAGATAAAATCTCAAATGTTCGTTTTTGATACAAGTATCCGAAGCATAGGATTTGTTGTGAATTTCAGTGATAAATGGCCCGGTTAATTTGAGAGCTATTTGTCATAAAGGGCTGATCCCTGGGCAAAAAGTTGGTGGATATATAAAAACCATACGATTTTTTAGTATGGTTTAAAAAGATTATTTATGAATTGGACGTTCCACACTAAGGTTTCTCGAAAAAGTATGCAACCTTCTGCAATTACGCTCTTTCATGAAGACTTTATCTTTAGCTTCTATCCTTTTATCTTGAAGATTCGAAATCGAGATAAATAATATATAAGTTCATCTTTAAGGATCTCCATTTACAGAGTCAAAGAACCTCTCGCCGTATTTTGGTGAGAGGTTCTTTGTGTACGAAGCTCTTTGAGGGAAAAACTCTTTTTCGTAATGATTCCTAATCGAATGGAAACAATGATGGAGGCTACATTTAAGGTAATTAAAATAAAGTTTACGGAAGACAACATTTCGGGACGTAAGACGAACTCGAATTGGCCTTATTTTATTATGTCCACTGGTACAATCAAATTCGTTTAAACGGGACGTTAGGATACCTTAGCCCTGTTGAATACAAGAAGAAACACGTTAACAAAATTGTCTGGGTTTTTGTTGACATTCCAATAATGAGCAGCTACTCCCTTGAAGAAATAGCTGCTCATTTTTTTGAAAGGTTAGATTGCTTACATATAGGATGAGGATTTACCTCACTAATTCTTCTACCTCTTTCACAACATTTTCAACCGTAAACCCATATTCCTTCATAATTTTTTCACCATTACCAGAGGCACCAAACCTGTCAATTCCAATTACTTTACCGTGTTCACCAGTATATCGGTCCCACCCAAATGATGATGCCATTTCAATGGCCACTCGATTTTTAATTTCTGGTGGAATGACCTGATTTTTATATTCTTGATCTTGTTCATTGAATCGGTCCCACGAAGGCATACTCACAACAGATGCATCTATACCTTTTTCTCTCAGCGCTTCCTGTGCTTTAACGGCAAGTTGTACCTCTGACCCCGTAGCAAGAAGCAGTACATCAGGCACTTCACTTTCAGCTTTACTTATAATATAGGCTCCTTTTTTAACACCTTCACGAGCATGTTTTATGGAGCCTTGGATAGTAGGTAAGCCTTGCCTTGACAAAACAAGTGCTGTAGGTTTTTCGCTCGTTTCCATTGCAGACTTCCATGCTTCCCTCACTTCATTACCATCAGCTGGACGGAATAATGAAAGACCTGGCATTGCTCTTAATGAGGCTAGTTGTTCAATTGGTTCGTGCGTCGGGCCGTCTTCCCCTACTGCAATGGAATCATGAGTGAATACATAGGTGACTGGAGTTTTCATAATTGAAGAAAGGCGAATAGCCGGACGTAAATAATCACTGAATACGAAGAAGGTCCCAGCATATGGCTTTATCCCGCCATGCAGTGCCATTCCATTTACTGCAGCAGCCATGGCAAATTCCCGCACTCCGAACCATATATTCCGACCCGCATAGTTTTGACGTGAAAAATCATTTTGTCCTTTAAGCGTCGTTTTGTTAGACCCCGCGAGATCTGCACTGCCCCCAAAAAAATACGGAACAGCTTTCGAAATTTCATTTAAGACTTCTCCCGATGAAGCGCGAGTTGCCTTTTCAGGATCCTCTTGCTCATAAACTGGAAGCTTTTCATCCCAGTTCTTAGGAAGGTCACCTTTTATGGCAAGTTCGAGCTCAGTTGCAAGTCCCGGATAATTTGCTTTATACTTTCCAAAGTTTTGGTTCCAGTCTTCCTCCGCTTTAGTACCTTCATCCACGATTTTTTGATAAAAATCATCGTAAACTTCATCGGGAACATGAAAATGCTCATGTGTCCAATTATAATATTCTTTGGTCAATTTCACTTCATCTTGACCAAGCGGAGCACCATGTGATGCAGCTGATGCAGATTTATTTGGTGAACCATAACCGATCACAGTTTTAACTTCAATTAAAGTGGGCTGATCTGTATTGGTTTTGGCTTTCTTAATCGCCTTACGAATTTCGTCAAGGTCATTTCCATCCTCAACACGTATAACTTGCCACCCGTATGCTTCGAAACGTTTTTCCGTATTATCTGAAAACGAACGATCTAGATCACCATCCAAAGAAATATCATTAGAATCATAAAGCATTATTAATTTTCCTAGGCCAAGGTGGCCTGCCAGAGAAGCTGCCTCATGTGATATTCCTTCCATGACGTCACCATCACTAATCAAGGCATAGGTATAATGGTTAATGACTGAAATACCGCGGTTATATGTGGCTGCGAGATGTGCTTCAGCCATCGCCATCCCTACAGATATTGCTACTCCTTGCCCTAGTGGCCCTGTTGTTGCCTCAACTCCATCTGTATGATGTACTTCTGGATGCCCCGGAGTTTTAGATCCCCACTGGCGGAAACTTTTCAAATCATCAATGGTTACGTCATACCCTGATAAATGTAATAGTCCGTAGAGCAGCATGGATCCATGCCCTGCTGATAACACAAAACGATCGCGGTTAAACCAACTTGAATTTTTCGGATTATGCTGCATAAATTCAGCCCACAACGTATAGGCCATCGGTGCTGCTCCCATTGGTAACCCAGGGTGACCAGATTCCGCTTGTTCGATGGCATCAATAGACAAAGTACGGATCGTATTAATCGATAGCTGTTCAATTGATGTTTCGGTAACTGCCACTATATTCACTCCTTTAAGATTTTACTGTGTTTGGAACATTACCCCAGTCTTCTGAGAATTGCTTAATACCTTTATCAGTTAGGGGATGGCTCCATAATTTTGGAAAAATAGAACCTGGAATGGTAGCAATATCCGCTCCAGCAACAGCTGCTTTTTCTAAATGATTAATAGTTCTAATACTTGCCGTAATGATTTTTGTATGATAATCGTAGTTACTCAAGGTTTGTTTTAAATTCCTAATCAGCTCTATGCCATCTTCTCCCATATCATCGATCCTTCCAATAAACGGGCTGATATAAGTAGCCCCTGCTTTTGCAGCCATTAACCCCTGGGCTACTGAGAAGATTAGCGTTACATTAGTTTTAATCCCTTCTTTTGCCAAAATACTTACTGCTTCCAACCCGGCCTCTGTCATAGGGATTTTCACTACGATGTTTGGAGCCCATTGCGCGATATCTCTTGCTTCATTGATCATTTCTTCCACTGAAAGTCCAATGACTTCCGCGCTAACTGGACCTTTAATCGCATCACAAATTTCAATAATAATTTCTTTAAAATCCCTGTTTTCCTTGGAAATAATAGTTGGGTTCGTAGTAATTCCATTAACCAATCCTATTTTTTTAATTCTATTAATCTCGTCCATATTAGCTGTATCTAAGAAAAACTCCATCTGTAAAACCTCCTCATTAACCGTTCACCCGTTCATGTTTCCTGTGCTTGCTTTCTATTAATCTAACTTGACGTTCTGTTCCCCCAATTAAAATAGAATGGGTTACATAGTACTCTGGGGAAGATTGAATGCCTTTTAAAAACATATTTTCTGTAATACCTGTAGCAACAAAAACGCAATTGTTTGTACGGACAAGCTGATTATGATTTAACTTGGCCTCAGGATGATCAAGGCCCATTTCTTTACAACGGTCATATTCCCCATTATTCCTTGGTAATAATTTCCCCTGCATCTCTCCGCCTAGACCTTTAATTGCCACAGCACCCAAAACTCCTTCAGGTGCCCCACCGATTCCAAGAAACATATCAACATCTAAATGATCTAAACAAGTAGCAGTTGCGTAAATAACATCTCCATCTTTAAACAAATGTACTTTAGCCCCCATTTCTCTTATTTCATTAACGTATTGTTGATGTCTGGGCCTATCTTGTATAAGCACATTTAATTCGTTTATTTCTTTACCTTTTGCTTTAGCGACTGTTTTTATATTCTCTGATAAAGGAGCATCAATATCTATTTGTCCTTTTGCAGAAGGTCCTACAGCTAGCTTCATCATATACATATCAGGTGCATGGAGAAGTGTTCCTTTTGGTGCAGCTGCAATGACTGTCATGGCATTACTTTGTCCATTTACTGTTGGAGTTGTTCCCTCAATAGGATCTACAGCAATATCTACTTCTGGGGGATCACCCGTCCCTAGTTTCTCACCAATAAATAGCATCGGTGCCTCATCTATTTCCCCTTCTCCAATAACAATTCTTCCATCCATGTTTATCTTATTTAATTTTTCTCGCATTGCATGTGTAGCAGCTCCATCAGCTTTTATTTTATCTCCACTACCTATCCAAGGTATCGCAGCCATAGCAGCCGATTCTGTGACTTTCAAAAAATCTAACATAAGTGGCTTCATGAAAGTTCCCTCCTCAAGGTGTCTAACCGCATTGGTTTCCAGAAACAGGTTCAGGAACATCCTCTTTTTTAAATTCCTTTTCTTTCTCATTGATTTTGTCTACTTTTCTTTTGGAGCCTTCCGACCATTCAGAATTCAAGTAAGCACCTACTACTTTTTTCCCTACCTCTACACCGATAATTTGAGCACCCATTGTAATAATTTGTGCATTGTTACTTAACTGCGCCCTTTCAGCAGAATACGTATCATGTGCTAACGCCGCCCGGATGCCTGGATATTTATTAGCTGCAATCGATACTCCAATCCCTGTTCCACATATAAGAATTGCCCGATCTAACTCACCGTCATGGATATCTTTAGATACTTCAAAGGCAACATCTGGATAGTCTACTGCTGAGCAAGAATGACAACCATAATCAATCACCTCGTGTTCTGTTGTCTCCTCAACAAACTTTTTAATTCCTTCCTTAAATTCAAAGCCATTATGATCACTGCCAATACCTAATTTCATGACTTCCCCTTCTTTCGTTAAGTTTTATCTGTTTTCATTTTAAATCAAATATTATTGTTTTTCAACGATAATTAATTTTATTTTTCATTTATTTTCGTTTATTGTTTCGTAATTAATAATAAATGTGAAAAAACGATAAAAAAAGAATCAGAAGCTATCTGTGTAGCCCTGATTCTCCTATATTCTATTTTCAATTACTCTCCATTTATCTCCTAAAGTCACACTGTTTTAGCAGAATTGCTTTTAATAAAATGCAAAAACTTAGATAAAATGAAATAAGCGGATGTTGCTCCTGGATCTTGAACACCAATCGACCGATCACCCAAACGGCTGGAACGACCTTTTTTTGATATAATATCCTTTGTTGAATTCATTCCTTTTTCTGCAGCTTTCACAGCGTCTGAAAATGCCGCCTCGAATTCCTGGGAGTTATTAATACTAACCTCAAGTGTGTTCGCAAATGGTTCAAGCGTATCCACCATTGTTTTATCTCCAACTTCTGCTTGTCCTCTTTCTTTTACTCCTTTTGCAAAAGCTACCCAATACTCTGTTAAGTCACGTTCATTTAATACCGTTTTATTTTTTGCTATTTTAGCCCCCCTCATAAAACCCGTAGCATATAAAGGACCTACAGAAGAACCCACTGCATTTAGAAATGTCTTTCCTACCGTTATACTTACCTTTCCACAGTCTTCTATATCTGCAAGCTCGTTATTTAATTTGTTATTAACCGCTTGCCACCCAATAGACATAGTTACTCCGTGATCTCCATCTCCTAATTTACGATCTAATTCACAAAGGTAGTCCTTCTCTTTTTCAATCATTTCTACAACTTCTTTAAAGAAATCTTTTAATCCACTAGATGTAAGTTCCACGTTGAACACTACCTTTCATTTATTTTTGTACAAACATAGGACAATTTACAGGGTGGTCAATCGTGTCCGTCAGCTCTTTGTCTAACTTCATAAGAGTAACGGAGCACCCTCCCATTTCTAAAGAAGTAATATAATCTCCAACGTATGAGCGGTAAATCTTAATTCCACGTTCACTTAAAATTTGTTCGACTCTCCGATAAACAATATATAAATCCATTTTTGGAGTAGAGCCTAGTCCATTAACTAACACAGCTACTTCCTCGCCTTTTGTAATCTCAATATCTGCTAGGATGTCATTTACAAGTCGATCAGCTATTTTATCCGCCGTTTCCAATGGACCTTTTTCTATACCAGGTTCTCCATGATGGCCTAATCCAATTTCCATTTCATTATCACCAATTTCAAAGCTTGGTTCCCCCGTTTGAGGAAGGTAGCAAGGGCTCGTTCCCACTCCCATTGACCTAGTATTTTGATTAGCTTTCTTCGCAATCCGGACTACTTCTTCTAAATCGTACCCAAAGTCAGCAGCCGCTCCCGCAGCTTTATAGATAAAAAATTCACCCGCAATGCCTCGGCGTTTATCTTTTTCTTCTTTTGGAGCAGAAGCAACATCATCAGTTGCTAGGGCCATACCTACTTTAATGTCCTCTTCCAAATCTGCCATTTCAGCTGCCATCCCAAAGTTCATTACGTCTCCAGCATAGTTACCATATAAATAAACGACACCCGCTCCTTTATCAATTGCCTTCGTTACTTCTAAGATCGGATCTGGTGATGGGGAAGCAAAAATATTTCCTACTGCGACACCATCGGCCATCCCTTCGCCAACATATCCTAGAAATCCCGGCTCATGACCGGACCCGCCTCCGATTAATATTCCAACTTTATTTTCTTTTGTTTCACGAGCATTTACTAATGCACGGTCGTTACTTTGTAGTTGCTTTATGTAGTCGGGATGGGCACGAACATATCCCTCAACCATTTCCTCTACGACGTTAACCGGATTATTAACAAGTTTTTTCATCGCTAGACACCCCTATTAAATAAAATATATTCAAAGCCTAAACCTTATATTTTTTTAACAAATCAGTTGATTAAATAAATGGACAGCCCTCCTCTATAGGGAGGGCTTAACATTAGACAACAGAATGACTATCTTCTTCTACATAATCTTTTTCATTAGCAGTAGGTACCTCTAAGAACCTTGTTAAAATCGCCGCTCCGAAGTATAGCCCTCCTAGGATCCACATCATTCCTTGCGTATTTACCAAACCATAGAACAAGGCTACTAGTGCCGGACCGACGAACACACATAACCCTGCTCCTAAATTTAAAATAGACATCGCAGCTCCCTTGTCTCCATCACCGACTAGCGAAGGGGTTAAAGCGGATAGAGGAACAAACCCAGCTAAACACGCTCCCCACAGCATTCCAATTAAGCCAACGACAAAGATACTCCCAGTAAATATTTGCGGCATATAAAACAACATGATAGTGAAAACTCCGCAACCAACTGCACCAAACCAAGTTACTGTATTCCTCCAACCAAATTTATCTCCTACGAAACCGAAAATAAGGTTAAAAGCAATATTGGAGATGAAAATGGTCCCCCAAATATTTAACCACACCGTTGTACTAACACCTTGGCTAGCTAAATAAATAGGCAGAAAGAGAGGGAACGCATATTGTGCTGCTTGGTTAACAATTCGTACAATACCGGCTATTCCAACTTTAGGTTCCCTTTTCACGATCATAACACCATTGAGCAATTCTTTTAGTTTTGATGAATGATCTGATTTCTTTTCGAGTTCAAATTTATCACGATTCACCACAATGGCTAAGAATGCGCCAATAAATACCCAGATCAACGCGCTCCATAGTGTAGGAATATGCCCAAACATTTGAATCGACCAACTAGAATAATAAGCACCTAATACACTTAAACCTCCAGTAAATACAAACCAGAACCATCCAACTGCCTTACCAAGTTGATGTTGAGGAGTTCGATAAGTAATCCAAACTAGAAAAGCATAGGCAAATAACGGATAACCAAAACCTCTAATGGCATAAGTCGGAATCATTAAGGAGTAATCAAATGCTGGTATAGCAAGCCCGACAAACAGACTGTGTCCTAAGACATACATGAATACTCCCAATAGCATTGTTCTTCTAGGTCCTATCGCTTCTACCAATACACCTGAAAACCAAGCACCGATAGCAATAGTTACACCGTAGGCAGTTGTAAGAAAGGCTGCTTGCTGCACAGATAGACCTTCCTCAACTAAGTAAGGGCTAATCCAAGCAAGCTCCAAACCATCTCCCATCATAAAAATTAAAACTCCAATGTATCCCCAAATTAAATGAGATGGTAAACCAATTCTGTCCAGAAACGTATCTTTATGGGCTAAATTTTCCACGCAATCCCTCCCCATCTTTATTCAAAGTTTACGGCTGCAAAATTATTTTCAGAGATTTTTCACCCTTCTTCATCAATTCAAAACCTTCTTCAAAGTCCTTTAAGTCTAGCTGGTGTGTAACGACATTTTCTGTAGGGAAATCCCCATTCGCAATCCCATCGATAACTAACGGGTAGCAGTAAGGCCCTAAATGAGAACCTAGTAAATCTAGTTCTTTCCTGTCGCTAATAATGCTCCAGTCAACTGATACAGGTTCACCAAACACAGAAAACTCTACAAACCGGCCTAACTTTCTAATCATATGAAGCCCTTGCTCTACTGATTTTGGATGCCCGGTAGCTTCAATGTACACATCACATCCGTATCCTTCTGTCATATCTTTTATTTCTTGAACTACATCAACTTCACTTGGGTTTAAAACAATGTCTGCACCAAATTGCTTAGCCAGTTCCAAGCGGTCTTCTTTTAAGTCAAGGACCACTAATTTTTCAGCCCCTGATTTTTTAAGCGCTCCAACCATTCCTAGTCCAAGCGTTCCAGCCCCAGACAACACGACTACATCTCCTAATTGAACCTGAGCTCTTTGAACAGCATGAAGACTACAAGCATATGGCTCTATTAAAATCGCTTTTTCAATCGGTAAGTCTTCTGGAACCTTGTAATTAATGGCTTCTTTCGTAAATTTCATATATTCAGCCATCCCGCCGTTCACATTATTTTGAAACCCATATAAATCATGTTTTTCACACATCCAATATTGACCTCTATTACAGAATCGGCATTCCCAGCATGGAACGATCTGTTCAGAAATAACTCGGTCTCCTATTTCAAAATCTTTAACGGCTTCCCCTTTTCGAACTACTCTAGCAACAAATTCATGCCCAGGAATCATTGGAGCCTTAATATAGGACGGCTGTTGTTCATCTCCCCAGAAACTCGGCGCCCCATCATATGCCTTAATATCACCGGCACAAATGCCACAAGCTTCTACCTTTACAATAATTTCTTCTTCATTTTCTAATTTCGGGGTTTCTACCTCCTCATAACGATAATCCTTCGGACCGTATGCAACAATCGCCTTCATTGTTTCCGGAATCTCTTTAATCACTTCTTGCTTACCTGTCACTGTCTCATTCATCTCGTCTCTCTCCCTCTATTAAATAGTTATAGAAAATCATGCAACCGATACTCAAATAATACTTTTGTAATCGGTTTCAATAGTTGAATCAATCTTATCATTAATTTTTGTTTTGTCAAATTAATTTTCGAATATTTTCATTTATTGGTTTTTTAAAGGCCGATGATTCGTATATCGATAATGAAATTGGTAAAACTGTTGATAAATCATTAAAAATCAAATAACATAAAACTACAATAGACCAAGAGGATGAAATGTAATGAAAATGTTTGTAAGCGAAAGAAGAAACAAAATTATGCAACTTTTAAATGAAAAAAAACGGGTTACTGTTAAAGAACTGTCTT
Organism: Halobacillus naozhouensis; assembly: GCF_029714185.1. Lineage (NCBI taxonomy): Bacteria > Bacillati > Bacillota > Bacilli > Caryophanales > Bacillaceae > Halobacillus > Halobacillus naozhouensis. The sequence goes on from NZ_CP121671.1 coordinate 3,465,746, forward strand.
CTCATATAGGAGTATCTGAAGCAACTCTTCGTGCAGATCTCAATAAAATGGAAACAGATGGTCTCCTAACTAGAACTCATGGAGGGGCTACGCTAAAAGAAGAGTCAGATAATGAAACTAGTTTTACCGCCCGTGAAAAGAAAAATAAGGAACAAAAAACGGTCATTGCTGACAGGGCCTTTGAATTAATTGAAGAAAAACAATGTATCTTGTTAGATGCAAGTTCTACTGCGTTAGAATTGGCCCGGTACTTAAAAACCCAACCTATGCGACTTACTGTTGTAACTAGTGGAGTATTAACTGCATTAGAATTAAAAGAGAACCCAGATCTAACCGTCATCATGATCGGTGGAGTTGTAACCAACCGCTCTTCATCTATCGAGGGGACTTTAGGATTAGATATTTTAGACCATGTAAATATTGATATGATGTTTACCTCAGGAAATGGTTTTTCAGTAGATAAAGGACTGACAGACTTTAATTTGTATGAAGTTGAGTTGAAGAAACAACTCGTTAAGCGATCTAATAAACTAGTAGCAATCGTAGATTCCTCAAAAATAGGAACGACTTCAAGTGCAGTTTTTGCAACACCTAATGAAATTGATATGTTAGTCACGGATAAGCCGTTGGATGATCAATCGTCTAAACAACTGTCAGAAAATCAGATTGATGTACTAGCACCCTCTTTAACTTCACAAAAATAAAGAATGCTTTTTTGTGGAGTAATGAATTATTTTGTAAGCGTTTAAATGAAATATATAAATAGGAGGCTTATCATGGATTTTAATGGATTTGATAAAAACTTTAATATCACGGATAAGGTAGCGATTATTACTGGTGGTGCTAGTGGAATAGGCAAAGCGATTGCTTCATTATATATAGACAAAGGGGCAAAAGTCGCTCTTTTTGATATTAATAAGGACGTAAGTCAAGTCGCGAAAGAATTAGGTGGCGACAAAGCACTAGGAATTACTTGTGACATAACAGATAATAAGAGTATGGACCATGCGATCGGAGAGGTTAAAAATCAATTCGGAAAAATTGACATTTTAGTTAACTGTGCAGGGGTAGTCTTTTTAGATGACGCCGAAAACCTTTCAGATAATGAGTGGCAAACGACAATTGACCTTAACTTAACAGCTTCCTTTAAAATGTCCCAAAAGGTCGGAAAAGTAATGATTAAAGAAGGAAAAGGCGGCTCCATCATAAACTTAGCCTCACAAGCTGCTCTCATTGCGCTGGATAACCATATTGCTTACTCAGCGAGCAAGGCTGGGATTTTGAGTATCACAAAAAGCCTTGCCTATGAATGGGCGCAATATAATATTAATGTAAACGCTATTTCTCCAACCGTCGTTTTAACCGAACTGGGTAAAAAAGCTTGGGCCGGAGAAAAAGGAGAAAAAGCAAAGAGAGAAATTCCACTAGGGCGCTTTGGTTACCCAGAAGAAGTGGCAGCTATTGCCTTGTTTTTAGCAAGTGATGCTACGAACATGATTACTGGCGAAAATATTGTCATGGATGGTGGCAACACGATTAAATAACACTAGGTTAAGCTCTATAATTTACTACAAGGAGTGCGATGTTTCAGACATACCAAACATTGCACTTCTTCCAATTACTATATATCACCACGGGATACCACTACTCCATATCTCCATTTACACCTTAAGCCTGAAAGATTTGTACATTTTCTTGTTTAAATAAATCAATCTCCTCTTTACTAGCTCCAACATCCGTAACTAAATGATGTACATCATTAATCGAACTTACATTATGCAAAGAGACTCGACCAAGCTTTGTATGGTCGGCAACAACTATAATTTCTCGAGCTACTCGAATCATTTCTTTTTTTGCTGGAACAAGTTGATCGTCAAAATGCATTAATCCTGACCTGGCATTTATAGCAGGTGTTCCAATAAATGCCTTATTAACTTGTACTGTACGAAGCATTTCATTTGTATGCATACCATTTAGCATAAAACTTCCCGGAGTTAGCACCCCTCCTGTTACAAATACTTTTAAATGTGAAGCATTTCTTAGTTCCACAGCAATATTTATATCATTTGTTATAATGGTTAACTGATTAAAATTCAGTATATGCTTTACAATTTGCAACGTAGTTGTGCCTGAGTCTAGGATGATTGTGTCCCCTTCTTCAATTAAAGATGCAGCTAAAGCCCCGATTCTTTCTTTTTCATTGGTATTTTCCATAACTCTTTCCGAAAAGTTTGGTTCGGAACTAATGTCTTGCGCTAGTACAACTCCCCCATGAGTTCGACGTAAAGTCCCTTCTTTCTCGATTTCTGACAAATCACGCCGAATGGTAGCTTCGTGAACGTCAAATTCTTTTGCTAGTTGTGCAACTGATGCAAGGTAGTGCTGTTTAACATATTCAATGATTCTTTGCTTTCTTTCTACAGCAATCATAATAGCCAACTCCTCATCATTAATCTTTTTCTATTGTAGTTGAAATTCATTATATTTTTAAGTGTACCTATATACTCCCAGTTCCTATTGGCTTCCTCCAAGAACTTGAGAACAAAATAACGTCTGTCAATTGTCCCCGTATACAATGATGAATTCAGGAGTTGGTTGAATAGTGAAATCACATTCTATGTTAAGTAAAATTTCACCTCTATTTCAATACATCTAGTTTAGCTCTTTCATGATAGGTAGAGGGCGTACCCCTACCTTTCTACCACTCAAATGATATAATTGTTTTTTTCCACGCTTTATGTTCTGCTGTCTGTTTCATAACTTCATTTAAGTCATTCACACCTTTAACTATTACATGATTATTGGGTAAGAGTTTCTTAAATGCTTCCCGGCAATCTCTTTGCCTCATTGCTTCTATCACACGTTGATAGTCTGGCACACTCGAACGACTACTCCCGTGAAGGGAAAGACCTTTCTCTAATAGATCTCGGGTGTTTATTGGTACACGTTCTTCGGTAACACCCATTAATACAAGATCCCCTCCACGTGCTAAAAGATCGATTGCTTGGTTGGAAGCACTTTCCGAAAATGGTCCTCCCGCACATTCAATAGCTAGATGAACGGGCTCTGCCGACTTAAAGTCATATTCCTGGACAAGATGTGTTTCAGCAAACGTAAATTGCTCTAATTTTTCTCTAACTGCTCCAAAGACACGAAGTCGATCTTTAGGCACATGGAATACATAGTGAAGCATCACTGCCGTAAGATAGCCCACAGGCCCATCGCCAAATACAGCTACCTGAGAATCGTCGAGTGACGCAGCCGTTCTCTCAATAGCATGTAAAGAAACCGTACTAAGCTCCGCTAAAACAGCAATTTCTTCTGGAACTTCCTCTGGTATTAATACAGCACACTCGCTAGGTATGACAACATGTTCTTGACCAATTCCATCGTATCCACTCCCCATAAAAACTCCTTGCTCACAGTAATTATCCGCTAAACCTCTCTTGCAGGAACTACAACATTCTTCTTTAGTTGTTCCTTCCACTAGGTACTCTGGAATATTCGGAACAATTACCACTCGCTCACCAACTTTACGATCTGGATGATTACTCTTAACAATCACTCCAACACCTTCATGAAAAAGTGCCATAGGTAATTTCTTCTGCAATGCTTCCTTCCTGCGCTTTCCAGTGAAATAACGTAAATCAGCATGGCAAACACTTGCAAGTACAGGCTTTACAACTACATCTCCTTCAGAAACTTCTCTGGATAATTCTTCTTCCTTGAATATCCAGGGGGCAGTTAAGCTGTAGGTTTTTGATTTTACATCCTCTACCGTCTTTATTGACATAAGCGAAATATTTCCTCCTTCGTAAATTTCCAAAAAGTTTATTTTTGCTTGTAAATGAGCATAAATAAAAATAAAACGCTTGTCAATTGTTTATTTAATTAATATTAATGTTCATTTTTGCTTGATTTAATAAAATATTTAATTTATCATAAAATTAAATATTTACTGAAAGCGCTGTCTTCAGAGGGGGAAAGAAAATGAATGAACACTTTTCAATTGGCATTGATTTTGGAACTGACTCTGGGAGAGTTGTTATTGTTAACGTAGAGACTGGGGAAATCGTTGGCAGTGATGTAACTTCATATGAACATGGGGTTATTAATGAGAATCTGCCTGAAGCCCGCATGTCTCTTCCACCCGATTATTCCCTTCAGCATCCCCAGGACTATTTAAACGTTCTAAATAAATCTATTCCAGTTGCTATGTCAAAAGCTGATGTGATCGGAGAACAAATTATCGGAATGGGAGTAGACTTTACATCTTCCACTATGATCCCAACAGATGAAAACTTGACACCTTTATGTTTTAAAAAAGAATGGGAAGATGAGCCTCACGCTTATGCTAAGTTATGGAAACACCACGGTCCATCACGTGAAACAGATATTCTAAATGCTTTGGCCACAGGTACTCGTCAAAAGTTTTTATCATATTATGGAGGTTCAATTTCCGTGGAGTGGATGATACCAAAATGTGTAGAACTTGCTGAGCGGGCACCGGCTTGCTATGAAGCAGCAGAATATTTTATAGAAGCGGGTGACTGGATAATTTCCGTACTTACAGGTAAGCTAGTCCGAAGTAATTGTGCTGCAGGTTTTAAATCATTTTGGGATAAGACTCGTGGGTATCCAACTGATTTCTTTGAAAAAATTAGTCCAGTAATTGGACAGCTAGAGCATACGAAATTACGAGGGGAAATCCACCAAGTGGGAACAAGAGCTGGCTTACTTCATAATTCATATGCTCATAGTTGGGGGCTTTCATCAGAAACTTCAGTCGCTACTTCAATTATTGATGCCCATTCTGCTGTTCTTGGGATGGGAGCGTCTGAAGCAAAAACTATGGTGATGGTAATGGGAACTTCCACATGTCACATTACACTTAGTGATAAAAAACAAGCTGTTCCCGGCATCTCTGGAATGGTAGAAGATGGAATTATACCTGGATTGTATGCCTATGAAGCTGGTCAATCTGCCGTAGGGGATATTTTTGCGTGGTTTAAAAAGAATCAGGTTCCTGCTTACATTGAATATGAAGCAAAAAGAGAAAACCTCGATGTTTTCTCTTATCTAGAAATACTATCCCAAAACATAAAACCCGGGGAAACAGGGCTTTTAGCTTTAGATTGGCATAACGGAAATCGTTCTGTCTTAAATGATCCTAACCTCACTGGGATGATGATTGGTCAAACATTAAATACTAAACCGGAAGAAATATTTTTAGCTTTAATGGAAGCTACAGCCTTTGGAGCTAAAGTGATCATGGAAGCTTATCAAGAAGGAGGAATCCCTACGGATACCATCTATGCGAGTGGAGGGCTGCCAGCTAGAAATAAACGATTTGTACAAATTTATGCTGATGTAACGAATTGTCCTGTTCGCATCGCATCAAATCCATATGTATCTGCAGTAGGGGCGGCCATTTTAGGCACAGTAGCAGCTGGTGAAAGCCAATACGGCTATGATTCTTTAGAAAAAGCTATGAAACATATGAACCAACTGAACGAAAAGGTTTACAATCCTATTCCGGAAAATGTTCAAATCTATAAAGAATTGTACAATGAATATCGTACTTTATCAGATTACTTTGGTAGAGGCGTTAACAACGTTATGAAACGTTTAAAAAGCCTTAAGACACAGAGTTACCAAAACGAAAGAGAAACTGAAACAACACTTCCTTAAAAGAAATCCCAACCATACAAGACTTACCTAGAAACTTGTATGGTTGGGATTCTGGGTCATAAATTTTCTATTAAGTTATAACCCCTTTGTTCTTTACCTGGCCAAATTAAAGCAAGCCACTTTCTTCTCCGTCATCGATTCAATCGCAAACCGAACACCTTCACGTCCTATCCCTGAACCTTTGACACCGCCGAACGGCATCGCATCGATGCGGTAGTCACTACTGTCATTGACGATCACACCGCCGACCTCTAATTTCTCAATAGCTTCGTGTGCTTTATCGATATTAGGGGTGAAAATACCTGCTTGCAGACCAAAGTTAACATCATTTGCCTGCTTAATGGCCTCTTCCAAATCTTCTACAGAAAAGAGGGAGACGACGGGAGCAAATGCTTCTTCACACGCAATCTTGGAGTGTTTAGGAACGTTGGTAAGAACAGTCGGCGTATAATAGGCGCCCTGGCGCTCGCCTCCGCAAAGGATTTCCGCACCTTCTTCGACTGCTTCATTTACCCACTGTTCAATGCGTTTTGCTTCGTCTTCGCTAATCATAGGTCCCATGTCCGTGTCTTCTGAAAGTTTGTCACCCATTGTCAGCTGCTTTGTTTCATGAACGAACTGCTCAGTAAAAGTGTCCACGACATCTTTTTCAATAAAAACACGCTGGACCCCGATACAGTTTTGACCTGCAGCTGAAAAGCTACCGCTCACAGTTTTTTCAACGGCACTTTCAAGATCAGCATCGTTCAGCACAATGACGGGTGAGTTTGACCCTAGTTCCATTCGCAGCTTTTTAACGCCAGATTTCTGGGTAATTTGTTCTCCGGTTTCAAGTCCGCCGGTAAACGAAACCATTCTTATATCAGGATGCTTCACGAGCGGATCTCCGAGTTCACTTCCTTTTCCCGTCACAACCGAGAGCAGCGCAGATGGCAGTCCTGCATCGAGCAGTGCTTCCCCTAAATAAAGGGCACTCAAAGGGGTGACACTTGTCGGCTTGACGACCACAGCGTTTCCAGAGGCAAGCGCCGGGCCAACCTTATGAGCTACTAGATTTAACGGGTCATTAAAGGCCGTAATGGCGCCCACGATGCCAACTGGAAAATAGGTATAGTAGCCAACTCGATTCTCACTTCCTGGCACCTGGTCGAAGGAAATCGTTTCGCCCTGAATCCTTCGAGCTTCTTCGGCACTGATTCTTAGAATTTGAATCGTTCGGTCTACTTCATCTCGCGCTTCATTGATCGTCTTGCTTCCTTCTCGCGCAATAATGGTAGCAAACGTTTCCTTTCGTTCGTTGACGTTATCCGCTGCTCGGTTTAAGATTTCAATGCGTTGATGAACAGGCAGCCTTCTCTTTTGGTCGATTTCCTGTTTCGCCCACTCAATCGCTTCGTTCATATCGTTCGCTGAAGCAGCCGGGACGGTATCAATCAGGCTGTTATCCCCTGGATCACGAACTTCAATGGTCTCATCCTTCTCTTTCCATTCACCGGCAATTAACATCTTTTGACCTGTTACCTCTGTTGTCATACTCGTTCACCTCATTTCATAGATTCGTGTTTTGTTCATATTGATTAAATCCGTCAACAGAGAAAACCCTGTTTCCAGTCGGCCGGCCCCTGCACCTGTGACGGTAATCGGTCCCGACAAATCACATTCATAGGTGATTGCATTTGTGGCTCCCATCACCGAAGAAAGCGATTCATCAAGGGAAAGCTTTTCTGGTTTAACGGATGCTTGAACTTTACCGTCTTGATGGGTAATTCGCGCGAGCAGCTTCCATCTCTTTCCTTCTGACTTCGCTTCGTCAATATCTTCAGCAGTAAGGTCCTTCATTCCCTGGCATTCCACTTCATCTTTTGCTAGAGGTACATCCATTACAACGTTTGCTAAAATAACTACCTTATATAAAATGTCATGACCTTCCACATCACTTGTCGGATCAGCTTCTGCATAGCCGCGTTCCTGAGCTTGCGCTAATGCGTCATCATACGTCATGTCTTCTTCCATTTTGGATAAAATAAAATTCGTTGTTCCGTTGAGGATCCCGCGGATTTCGTTGATGGTATTTCCGGAAAGTGATACAGTGGGCATCCGCAGTGTTGGGGTTCCGCTCATAACCGTGCCTTCGAATCCCCACCCAACACCATTCTCCTCTGCAAGGGCAGATAATTCTTTGTATTGAAGGGCAACAGGACCTTTATTTGTGGTAATCAGGTTTTTCTTATTTTGAAAAGCCTCCCGGCAATGATCGATCGCCGGCTGTCCTGTTTCTACATCCGTCGGGGTTACTTCAACAATGGTATCCGCGTTCGTTTGCCTAATGGTTTGAAGACTGTCCCACCCTCTAATTAAGCCGGGGTGTTCAGGGTAATTCTCCAGACTATTATCCTCCTCCACCACATCTAACAATGTCTGTAGATTTAGTCCATCTGGGTGATAAATGGAACCCAGGTTCAAGTCTGAAATCGCAACAATCTCTGCCTCTAAACCAACTTGATTCGCCAGCATGTCCTGCTTGTCCAACAGGATTTCCGCTAATCCACTGCCGACAACACCGAATCCAACAAACGCCAGTTTATGCGTCACTTGTTGTCACCTCCTGATTTTGATCTTCCAACTTATAACGACCTGACAAATACCTCAGGGCCGTTTCCGCTAAAATGGCGGCACCATAAGGCAGGCATGCTTCGTCAATATCAAATTCCGGGGTGTGTAAATCACGCTGCTGATCATCAGAGCTTTTACAGCCAAGGAAGAACATCACCCCGGGCATTTCTTTCGTCACTATGCTAAAATCCTCACCGCCAAGACCGAATGGCCCTTCATACACCTGGAAGGATGGATAAAGTTCTTCCATCGTTTGCTTCAACCACGTATTCACCTGCGGATTATTTTTTAAAGCAGGTTCTCCGTGCGTAATCTCCACGTCAGCCTCGCCCCCAAGCGATTCAACGATGGAAAAAGCTTTCTCCACCTCGTCCACGAGAAATTCCCTTACTTCAGGGTTGTAACTTCGAAGCGTACCTTCTACCTCGACCTCTGAGGGAATCACATTGGTTGAGGTCCCGCCATGAACTTGGCCAATTGTTAAAACACCTGACTCGAGAGGTGATAATTTTCGTGAAATAATGCCGTATAAAGCTTGCATGGCTGGACCGAGCATCCAGATCGGGTCCTGACATTGCTGGGGGTAAGCCCCATGACCGCCGCTCCCGCGGATCGTTCCTTTGAACATATCGATATTAGCCATGCTGTCTCCATCATTCACTTGGGCTTCTCCCACTTCCCGCCATGGGCACATATGCAGGGCAAAAGCGGCATCCGCCTCATCCAATACGCCTTCTTGAACAACGTAACTAGACCCCGTATGGCCGTTGTCATCAGGTGCCTCTTCTGCCGGTTGGAACAGAAGCTTCACCGTCCCTTTACATTCATTTTGGTTAAAAGATTCACCTAACAACTGAGCAACACCAAGTAAAATGGCCGTATGAGCATCGTGACCACAGGCATGCATGACACCATCATTCTGGGAACGATAATCATGTGAGCCTTGTTCCTCAATCGGCAGGGCATCCATATCCGCTCTTACCGCAATCGTCGGCCCTTCCCCATTAGAAAGTGTCGCTACTACACCTGTTCCGGCAATTCCCGTTTCGACTTCCATTCCGCCGATTTCTCTCAGTTTATCTTCCACAAAGGATGACGTATCATGTTCTTGAAAACTAAGTTCAGGATGTTGATGAATATGCCGTCGAAAGCGTTTCAGTTGATCTGAAAGCTCATTTGCACGTTCCGTTATCGGATGGCTGCGTGCCAATTGGATCATCTTCCTTTCTTAACGGTTGGTATATTCCAGTTGTTTTTCAGAAAGTTTTTCGAAAGCTTGATCTAAATCAGCAATTAAGTCTTCGGTGTTTTCCACCCCTGTTGAATAACGAATCAGCCCTTCAGGAATACCCATGGCTTTCCGTTCTTCAGCTGAACTTTCAACATGACTTGAGGTTCTCGGTATGCTGGCAATAGTTTCAACAGCCCCTAAATTGGCTGCCAGGTGGGCGTGATTAAGAGTGGGAAGGAATTCACGGACAGCATCAAGACCGCCTTTCAATGAAAAGCTGAGCATGCTGCCGAAGCCTTCCATTTGCTGTGCCGCAATGTCATGTCCCTGATGTGATGGAAGTCCCGGATAAAAGACCTCCTCAACGAGTGGCTGACGTTCTAAATAATGGGCGATTTCAAGGGCACTCGCTTCTTGCTGTTTAAGGCGAAGATCTAGTGTTTTCATGCCTCGGAGCAGCAAGTAAGCGGACATAGGGTCGAGTGTTGACCCATTGATTTCACGAAAGTGATACACTTTATCGACGAGTTCTTTAGGACCACAGACGACTCCGCCAAGCGCATCAGCATGGCCGCCGAGGAATTTTGTTGCACTATGAATTACGAGGTCAGCTCCGAGCGCTAATGGATGCTGATTGATCGGAGTGGCAAACGTGTTGTCGACAATCACCAACGCGTCCTCACGCTTGGCCGCTGTGACCAACCTGTCAAGATCCACAATTTTTAACGTTGGATTCGTAGGCGATTCCAAATAGAGGAGATCACAGCCTTTTTCAATCTCCCTCTCTATGGCTTCAAAGTCTGTCGTATCGCAAAGCTCCACATCGACATTAAATTCTGGTAAAAACTCTGAGAAAATTTTATTGGTGCCGCCATACGTATCCTTTATGGACACCACTCGATCACCTGAGGAGAGCAAGGCAAACAGTGTATTGCTGATGGCAGACATCCCCGTTGAGGAGCTGGTCACGGCCTCAGCATTTTCCAACAGCCTTACTTTTTCTTCAAACGCATCAACCGTTGGATTCGTATTTCTCGCATAAATATGCCCTTCCTGTTTATTTAAGGCAACGTCATACCAATCATCAATATCGCTATAGCCAAAGGAAACACTGTGAACGACGGGAACTTGAGTGGCACCTTGCAGCAAATAACGGTCTTCACCAGCCCAAACAGACTGTGTTCCATAATCCCAATCATACTGATTAACCATCATTCATTCCTCCCTTGATCATCGGTTTATCCTTTAAGAAAAAGTTGTCTCCCTGCCTTCCTTAATAATCAGTTCACGTGGATAATCGGCGAGAGTTTCACAGCCATTTTCCGTCACGACGAACGTTTCACTGAATTCAACCCCGCAGTCTTCTTCCCAGAGGCCAGGGATTAAATGAAACGTCATATTAGGCTGTAAAACGGTTTCATTTCCTTGCCTGATACTCGCTGTATGCTCGCTCCAATTCGGCGGATAACTTAAGCCAATGGAATAGCCGAGCCTGTCATACTTTTCAAATCCATGTTTCTTGATGACCTCACTCCATACCATAGCCACCTCACCGCACGTTTTGCCTGGTTTAACAGCTGCAAGTGTCTCATTAATCCCTTCTTTCACAGCATCCTTCAGCCGTTTCTCTCTTGAATTCGGCTGCCCGAGCTTGATCGTTCTTGCGAGTGGGGAGTGATAACGTTTATGGACACCAGCCAGTTCAAGAGTAATAATCTCATCTCCTTGAAAAGCTGTCCCATCCCACGTCAAATGAGGGCTGGACGTTTTAACCCCTGAGAGCAATAACGGAACAATGGATGGATAATCCCCATCAATCCCTTCGGCTCCGTTAATCTGAGCATGATAAATGTCAGCAGCCACTTCATTTTCGCTCACACCTTCACGGATTGAATTTATGCCGACTTCCATCGCATGTTCTGCATTAGCAGCGGCATTTCTCATGTAGTGCAGCTCTTGCTTCGACTTAATCATCCGCACATTAGGGACTAAAGTGGTGGCATCGATAAAACTGGCATCTGGTAACCAGCCTTTGAAGTTTTCATAATTCATAGCCGAAAAATAATAACTGCCCAGCTCTACCCCGATGCGCCGCTGATCCTGATTCAGTTTTTTGAGTAAGTCGGTGATGACATCCATCGGGTGCTTCGTATTCGAATGAAGATAGTCGTCCGTATAATGATAGATGCGATCATCATCCAGCCAGGTGGTTAATTTGGCACCGTTTGCATCTTCCCTTCTGCCGATCCAAATCGGCTGATCGTGCTCTTTGATCACAATTAATGCTTGCACGACGTAGAAGGAATACGCATTATAACCAGATAGGTAATTGATATTGGATGGATTGGAGACGAACAGAACGTCCACTCCCTGTTCTTCCATCCTTGTTTTCACCTGGCTAAGTCTCTGCTGATATTCATCTAAGTTAAATAATTGTTGCACTGGGGATCCTCCTTCCTCTAACATTTTATGGAACTGTTCCCACAACAAAGGGGGACTAAAACCTACGTCATTCAATAAATTAATGCATTACAGCTTTCCTCTTTTGCTCACTTCAGGCTGGTGTGTTGAGGCGAAGGCCGATACGAGCACATAAAAAAGCACCCTACCGTTTAATAGGATGCTTTTTCGAAATCTCTTTTTCTACCTTTGTTTACTTTAACTATGAATTGGAAAGGTGTTTAAATTGTGGTGCATGTTCCCTGGCAAACGTAATAATTTGATGATAAGTTTCAGGCGCGACATCTTTTTTTGTCAGTGTGTAAAGTTGTGCTGTATCTTCGTCAATCAGTTTAATTCTCGAGCCACCGCGAACATACAAAGTCACGTATAAAAAAGGGTTTTCTAAGCTGTTCTCCAAAAGGAAGTCTTGAGGAAAGTCTGCCGTAATCAAAAGGCGGTCCTCTACTTGGTGTAAGGAAAGCTGACTATAAAATTGAAGATGTTTTACTTCGTTGAGAAACAAATTCCTGCACTCCTTCTTGTTCGACTTTTTCTCCGTGTGACTATCCTTATTTCACGTACATCGATGATATTCTCCTTTTCAGAAGAAAATCATCATGTACTACTACCGAGTGTCCATCACAATTTTAAGACCATGTATATGGATCAACAGTAACCTTGTAAAAATAATTTCCCTGCTGTAAAAAAGGCAAAGCCAAGTATTTCCCTGGCTTTGCTCTAACACTTCTAGGATCATAACCTCATACCCTACTTCACTTTAACTTAAACCATTATTTTTAAATAGCAGACGCATGAGCAATATGCTGTAATAATGCATCTTTTATCGACAGATCTACCTTCCCTGTTACAGCATCAACGGCGAGAATATCGATCTCATCAGATTGCAGATATCCGATCCAATATGGCATATAAAGAATCCATGCTGAATTAATTTCTACATCAATCTTTTCACGTTTCTTCTCCTTGTAAAAGGCCTCCCAGTAGATGACTTGGTGAGCAGCACTCGGATCTTTCTCCTTAGTGACCTCAAATGTATTTAATACGGTTTCAATAGGATAAGTCGGATATTCTACAGGGAGAATGGCAGACTGATTTGTAATCGGTTCGATTGCAACTTTCCCTTTGATTCCATCTTTAAGAGTATTACTTACTAACCGATAGCCGTAACACCAAAATGGGAGATAAACTAGTTCTATAGATTTCAGCTTTTTACGGTTATGGTCAAAAAGCTTCATAACCAAACCAGATCGATGTTGCATAATGCTGTGAACCGCTTCATCTTTATCTAATTCGGGTTTAACATAGGATTGAATACACATCACATGGATTCCTTTCTATGGTTATAGATTCTGTAGGAACAACAAGAATAGCAGGGCCAAGACAAAATACAGAACTAAATACAATGGCCATAGACTTGTTTTTCGCTCTTCTTTCATCTCTTCTTCAATAGCAGCAGCGGCTTCCGAACGGCTTGAAAGAGCTTGTTGCATTTCTTCGCTTCTCGTCTGGATGGTGAGGCCTGCGAGTTTCTCTTTTGTTGGCTGCTTCCCTAATAGACTAACTCCATAGCCGACCACTACGGCCACCACCGCTCCGACAAAGTTGTTATAAAGCCACGAAATAGCCAGGAACTGGGTCGTAGCCCAAACAGCAACCATTCCGGCAATAACTCCGACAAATGATCCGGTACCATTTGCTTTTCTCGTAAAAATAGCCAGGAGGAAAACACCTAGTAAGGCTCCATAAAAATAGGAACCGACTTTGTTGACGGCCTCAATCACCGGCCCGAGATTTGAAGCAAAAAATGCAAAAATCGTGGCATAGATTCCCCAAAATACGGTCGCCCATCGTGATGCCTTCAGGTAATGAGCTTCTGATGCATTTTTCTTAAAAAACTTGCTATAAAAGTCTCGAATGGAAACAGCTGATAAAGAGTTTAAGGCTGAGTCAAGGCTGGACATAGCCGCAGCAAAAACCCCTGCAATAATTAAACCAGATACACCAGACGGTAGTTCGTTCACAACGAATAAAGGAAATAATTCGTTAAGATTATCGATATTTGGATCGCCGACATTTTGATAATAAGCATATAATAGAATACCAATAAATAAGAACAGCAACATCTGCGGGATCATGAGGAAACCACCGAGCATCAGGGAAAGTTTACTTTCTCTAATCGATTTACTTGTAAGCACACGCTGAATTTGACTTTGGTCTGTACCAAAATAGGCGACGTGCAGGAAGAAACCTCCTATAACCCCAGCCCAAACACTGTATTCTACAGATAGATCAAAGGAAAAATCCAGGGAATCCAGCATGCCTGCTGATGTAGCCGTATTAATGACTTCTGACATCCCGCCTGGAATCGTCGTCAGGATTACAACAATACTAATCGCTGCACCTAACCATAGCACGAGCATTTGTATCACATCTGTCCAAATAACCGCACTGATTCCCCCTAGCACAGTATAAGCGACGGAGATTACAGCCATAAGAATTATCGTTAATGTAAGATCCCATCCCGTTACAACAGATAATACGAGGGCGGGTGCATATAGCACAACCCCAGTCGCTAAACCTCGAGCAACTAAAAATAAGGCTGCTGTTAATGTACGAGTTTTAACATCAAACCGTTTCTCTAAATATTCATAAGCAGTGTATACTTCTGTACGATAAAAGAACGGAACAATCGTCGCAATCAGAAAGGCCATGGCAAGTGGAACATTAATAAATGTGTTAATGCGCTCAAGTCCGCCTTCATATCCCCAGCCTGGGGCACCGATAAATGTAATGGCACTGGCTTGAGTGGCCATAACAGATAATCCAATTGCCCACCACGGGATACTTCTTCCCCCTAGAAAATAATCTTTTGTAGTATTTTGATTTTTACTAAAAGCTGCACCTAGTAAAGCAATGGCAGCTATATATACGATTAATACTGTATAATCAAGCGTCGTAAAATTACTCATGACTCCGTGTCTCCCTTCCAGCCTTTTGCAAACTCAATACTTTCAAATAAACGAGTGCTAGCCCTTTGTAAGAGGATGCTTCCATTGGTAAGGGCTGCCTCCAGCGTCATCGGTTTATCCACGATCGGATAAATTAGAGACAATCCAAATTCTTCAGCTTTGACTCTATCCTCTTCAATCGCTCCAGCAAATGAAATCGCTGGAACATGATGCTTCTTCGCTACGCGAGCGACCTCAACGGGCACTTTTCCATAAAAGGATTGGGAATCAAATTTTCCTTCGCCGGTGATCACTAAATCTGCTGATTGAATCTTTTCTTCAAGGTTACTTAATCGAGCAATCAGTGCGAATCCGCTCTCAAAAGTAGGATGAAAGAAAGATTGCAGTCCAAAGCCAAACCCACCTGCTGCCCCGCTCCCCTCAGCAAATTTATAATCATGACCTGTGTGTTCAGCAACATGGCGGGCGAAATTCTCCATCCCGGCTTCAAAGAAAGCCAACTCATCTGCCATCACACCTTTTTGCGGACCAAATATAGTGACGGCTCCTTCATCCCCTAATAAAGTATTGGTTACATCTGATGCTACGACGATTTCTACACTTCTTAACCGTTCATCAAAATGGTCCGAGTTGAGGGACGCAATCTGGTTCAGTGTTCCACCTGAGGCCCGCAGTTTATTAGAAGAGGCATCGTAAAACTCGACCCCAAGCGCTTGGAGACAACCAGTTCCACCATCTACTGTGGCACTGCCTCCTAAACCGATGATTATTTTTTCGGCGCCCATGTCCAAAGCTTCCTTCATAAGCTCACCTGTGCCATAGGTTGAAGCACGATAGGGATCAAGTTCCTCTTTTTTTAAAAGCGGCAGCCCAGAAGCCGCTGCCGTTTCAATCACAGCCAGCTTTTGTTTCTCTACCCAGCCAAAGGCAGCCTTTACGGGCCGATCCAGCGGGTCCTTTACGCATTTCTCAATGATTTCCCCCTCTAACACTTCACAGATCGCCTCAATCGTACCTTCCCCACCATCAGCCATTGGAACTTTGGTGACGTGGATAGATGAATCTACTTCTTTTAATCCCGAGGCGATACGATTCGCTGCTTCCATACTAGACATCGACCCTTTAAAAGAATCTGGTGCAATAAGTACGTCCATTAGTCCATCTCCTTAACAGGTTTCATCCATTTCACTTCATAAGGTTGAAGCGAAATCGTTGGGGAAGCTGTTTCTTCATCCCCAAGTAGATTCGTAAACTTCTGTCCACCTATACGAATAGGAACGTGAACCACTTCATTAGACACGTTGGTAAACACTTGGACTTGATCACGTGTTTGCTCATTTGTCCGTATGACAGAGAATATTCTATTATCCGCCGTAACTACTTCCTGACTCGCATTCGGCGCAAAGGCTTTTTCATTCCTTCTTGCATGAAGGAATGGTTTGAAGTCGTTAAACACTAAATATCTCAATGTGCTCTGCTCTGATAACTCCGCTTCAACTTCCTGACGGTTTAACGTCTCACGATTAATGGAGCGATAGCGTCCCGTTTCCTCTACCCCTTTTAGATCATTGGTCGAACCGAGCAGACTGTGAATATAAATCCCAGGGACCCCAGCCATCGATAGCAAAATACTTTGTGCGGCCATAAAGCGCTTGGCTTTCTCCTTGTTTGCATCATGGCTATTCGATAAAGCCTCAAGGTAATTAATATTTAATTCATAGGGGCTTTTGGTGCCATCCCCATTATCTTTATAGGAAACGAAGCCGCCACGATCCTGCACCCGATCAACCATGGCTTGTACCTCTTCTTTTGATAAAATCCCTTCCACAGGGCGGACACCTATCCCATCATGGGAAGCTAAAAAGTTAAAGAATGTAGTGTCCTCCGTTGTAGCTTCAAGGGATTGTGCCCAGCCGGACAGCTTTGAAGCATCTCCTGTTTGCAAAGCATGCAAGGTTAAGGGAGGTAACGGGAACTGGTACACCATGTGAGCCTCATTATGGCCATTGCCGAAATAACTGATATTTTCTTTATGAGGCACATTGGTTTCCGTAATCATGATCGTACCAGGACTCACGTTTTCAAGAACTTCTCTCATAACTTGCACAATTTTATGTGTCTCTTCAAGGTGAATACTAGAAGTCCCAAGTTGCTTCCATAAGAAACCAATCGCATCCAACCGCAGGAAACGCGCCCCGTTTTCCACATACTTTAGTAAAATATCAATCACCGTAATAAGTAAATCTTCGCTCTTATAGTTGAGGTCAATCTGATCCTCACTAAACGTTGTCCATACATGTTTGGAGCCTTGATTCGTTTGAAATTCTGTCAGTAATGGTAAAGCTCTTGGACGTACAACAGAACTGTAATCCTCATTTGGATCCGCTTCTATAAAAAAGTTACGGTAATCCGAATTTCCTTTTACATATTCTTGGAACCACTCACTTTTTTGTGAAATATGATTAATGACGGCATCAAACATAAGGTCAAACTTTGCGGCAAATTGATGGACATCCGACCAACCTCCAAGCTCCGGATTCACCTTTAAATAGTCAATCACCGAAAAGCCATCATCTGATGAATAAGGGTAAAAAGGGAGCAAATGGACTGCATTCACAACATCCCCCACTTGCTTCTCCAAAAATTGCTGCAAACTCTGTAAAGGGGCCTTTCCTTCCTCTACTAGAGAGTCCCCATAGGAAATCAACATGACATCCTGTTCATCTACCCAAGTCTTTGATTTCGCTGGCAGATTAGCATAAGATTCCATCAAATCTTCTATTCTATCGAGTAAGCGAGAACAGACTTCCTCACCATACACTTCCGATAACTTCCGTTGTAAACTACTTCTTTTTTCAATTGTTAATACCATTAAATATCACCTGTTTTATTCATGATGCATCTTATTTTACATACTCATTGAAAGCGATATCAATGGTACTAGTAACATATTATCTTGTATAATAGGAGTTTTTATTGGTACATATAACAAAAAAAGCAGCCTGATAGCTACTCTTTAGAAAATAGTTCGTTCGCTTGGTAAAAAGCTGCAGCGATTTTTAACAGAACTGCATCTGAAATAACTCGCGGGTCATACCCCGTGATCGTATAAATCTTTTTCAAACGGTATTGGAGTGTGTTTTTATGAATAAATAGTTTCTCTGCTGCACGATTGATGGAGCCATTCTCTTGAAAAAAAACATCCATGGTCTCAAGTGTCTGATTTAAACGAGGGAACTCATCCGGCTGAAGAATGCGGTAAACGTAATCGTTTCTCACTTCAGGATCTAACTCATACACGAAAGACTCGATCCCAAGCTGATCATACGAATAGGCCTGCTTTTGCTGAGTTTTTGCGTATTGTAAGGCAAGATAAGCTTCCTTCTCTGACTTCCTTATTTCCCGCGGTTCCACATACATGCGCCCAATACCTGCGACAGATTGAAATGGATACGAAGATGCGATCGCCTTCTGAATTTTACTTAACCGATAATTGACTTTTTCCCAGCGTTTTTTCAAGGTGATTTTCTCATCTACTGATAACAGCAGCGTGTATCTCGTACTACCTGAAGGGACAATTACATGCTGGCTTTGCTCAGGAAAATGATCTTGAATTAACCTGAGTATTTCCCTGCGAATACGCTGCACTTCAAGCTCCCCACCGACATCCGCCTGGTAATTTCTAAGTTTTTGATAAATCCAATCATTAAACCCGACTAAATCAATAATGACAGCTATTCTCGGTACCTGGATATTAATCCCTAGGATCCAGCCACGGGAAGCGAACAGCTTGTCATCCTCCCAATTCCCTTCAATCCATTCCTCAATATAAGACTGCTTCGCCCTCTCCTCTAACTCAAACTGCTTATCAAGATAAGCTTCTCGGACTAACACTTCTGTCATCTTTCGAATAATTTCGGCCATCTGACTATACTCATCAGGATCTCCTGTGATCCCAATGACGCCAACAATTTGATGATGCAGAAAAACTGGCAGATTGAGCCCCTGCTTGGCCCCGACCCATTTCTCATCCGTCTGAATGACAACTGTTTCCTTTGTTTCAATAACTCTAAAGGCACCCTCATGAAAATCGCCAATCCGGTTTTTATTCATACTCGCAATAATCTTGCCTTCATTATTCATAAAGTTTATATTTACGCTTACGACTTTTTGGACTTCCTCCACAATAGATTGGGCCACTTGTTGAGAGATAATCATTTTGTATTCACCCTTTTGCCTTTACTTGCTGTCCTTATCTTCTCAATATTAGATAAAACTTTCCACATTATAGTCGGAATAAAGAAGAAAAGTCTCCGAAATGAAACTATACCTTTGGTTCTAATTTTTTATATGGTTTTCGATTTGCTACTTTTCCAATGAAGTAGATGATTATTCCTTTCTCCTAAACTTTCAAACCTTCCATACTCTTTCACAAACCTTAACTCCACATTCCCTACCGGACCATTCCGCTGCTTCATTAACAAAATTTCTACACGATCCTTCAGCTCCGAATCCTTTTCATAATAGTCATCACGATATAGGAAATATACTACATCTGCGTCTTGCTCAATGTTGCCGGACTCCCTTAAGTCAGACATTAACGGACGTTTATCCGGCCGTTGTTCTACCTTTCTCGACAATTGTGATAACAGAATGATCGGCACGTTCAATTCGCGGGCGAGCAGCTTTAGTTCTCTCGTCATCACCCCAATTTCCATATCACGGCGTTCGTAGCGGCCTTTCGGCGGTGTCAACAATTGCAGGTAGTCGATGATTACCATATGGTTGCGGCCTTCCTTATCGTCCTGCATCGCTTGACGAACACTCGCCCGGATCTCATGGACAGTCCGATGCTGTTCATGAATATTCAACGACCAGTGCGCGATCTCCCCTATCGATTTCATGGCCTGTTCATAATCTCGAGTGGAAAAACTCATCGAACGCCATTTTTGCCCATCGACCACCGCTTCCATTGAGATGAGCCGCTGCAATAGTGATTTGACACCCATCTCTAAACTGAACAAATGGACTGTTCCCCCTGTCCTGCAGTGATGGGCTGCCATGTTCAAAGCGAAAGCTGTTTTCCCCATGGAAGGACGGGCGGCAACGATGGTTAAATCCCCTCGCTGCGATCCGCCTGTCATCTGGTCGAGTTGCAGGTAGCCGGTTGAGAGACCGGTTAGCCCGCCGTCAGGAGGGTGGGTCATTTCTTGTGCGATTTCAATCAGGTGCTCGTACACTGTTGTCTGGTTCGGCTCGATTCCAGTGTGGCGCACCTCCTCCAGCCGGCCCATCAGCTGATCGAGGGATTCATCTGTAGGGTTGCCGGCGTACGTTAAGGCCAGTTCCTTCGTTTTTCGGTTGCGATAAGCTTCCAAGACCAGCCGCTGATCATGCTTGAGCGTAATCGTAGTTGGAACCGATCCAGCCAGGTCCAGCAAGTATTGGACTCCACCGGCTTGGCCCACCCGTTCTCCTAACTCAGTCGTGACCGACACGATCGTGACCGGCTGCTCCGCCTCATCCACTTTTTTAATCGCTTGAAAAATATCCTGATGATCACGGCTCTCAAAGTGTGCCGTGAGCAGAAACACATCTTTCACGAGAGCCCCTTCCTGTAGAATCGCCCCGAGCACCGCTTGTTCTGCTTCACGATTATGAATCACGTGACATCCCCTCCACCAGTTGCTGCAGCTGCTTTAGAAAACGCTGTTTCGTTTCTGCCGATACACTAGCTGCTTCCTGCTCCCATTGCTGTATTTTTTCCAGGGTTGTGTTTTTCTCCGGTGGATACACCGCGATTTCCGAGAGGGTCGGAGGAAAAACGTTACGCGCAGCAAAGGCTGACAGTTTTTTCATCACCCCAGGAAAGTCCATTTCCATCAGCTCTGGAATCAGGATGTCCGCTACCCTTTTTGTAATCTCGAACTTATTGGAATACAATTCACTAATCGTTTCCAGCACTTCTAACGCTTCTCTGTGATCCATTTGTCGCCCTCCGCCCTCAGTTCGTCAAAAATACTTTGATTCGCCGCTTTTTTCGATTTACGGGATGGGACCTTTTTCGATTCCCATTCCACTAGGTTAGCTGTCTGTACGGTCTTTACTCCGCGCTTCTCCCATTGTTTCAAAATCCCCTCACAATACTGAAATAACAGCTTATTCTGCTTGACTGCAATTTTCATAGACTCCATCACCAGTTCATCCGACAGCTCCTCACACCATTTCGTAATGGATTCCGCAATGAACGGCGTCAGCATGCCCATATTTTGTTCATAAAAAGAATGCGGTCCCCCTTCCACCACTACTATTTCTTTCTGTTTCTTTTTCTGTTTAACTAATGGGGCCGTTTTATCGTACACATTACGGTCCATTGTGGCTTGCAAAGAGACCATTTGGTAAGCCGCACTCAAGCGCGATCCCCGTGCTCTGTGGATCAGATAACCATACTCCTTCAATTCATTTCGGGCCCGCTTAAAGGTCCCCTCACTTAACCCTGCCTTGGCACGAACGACCCATGATGCAACTGTAAATTCTTCCTTCCAATCGGCAAGATTGTTAACATTCATAAAAGCATGCCATAACGATATAGCTGAACCTGACAGCGGAGTTTGTTCCAGTTTTTTATAAAACGCATTGATCTCCTTAAGGTAATTCACTTAATGTCCTCCCTCTTTCTGCAATGAAATCATTTGATAAGTAGGGATTTCTTTCGGCTCACCAGCGATGTGAATAAGGTAGCCTTTCTCCCTCAATTCTCGGCGTGCCTTCTTGAACGTGCTTTCCCCCAATCCCGACTTCACACATAACACCAGCGCCCCGACCCTGAATTCCTTACGCCAGCCCGATTTGTGGTGGAAATACAACATCGTGTGCCATAAGCTGGCCGCCGATGCCGAAAGCGGCTTAAGTTCCACCTGCTCATAGAATGCTTGAATCTCATTTACATAGTTCATCTTGTGTTCCTCCTTGATTTGTGTGTGGAAGGGTTCCTTTTACGTTGAAAAAAATTCCCCCTTCATGACCTATAATCGGACGAGCCCCGAGTGAGGTGTCATCCATGTAACATAATTTTTCCCTCCAGAAAAATACCTGCATCTTACTGAGTGAAGTATGAAGCAAGTTATCAAGTATTCTGTTTTTTAGAGAAAGGAAAATAGTACGTGAGAGAGGGAGAAATCAGGAATCGATTAAGGGCGGAGACGGTGCCTTGTCTTTTCCCTAATCGCTTTTCTCGCACGCTTCACCGTAGCTGGACTGACCGCTTCAGCAGCAGCGATCTGCCCAACCGTACAGCCTTGAAGAGATAAGCGAAGAACATTCTTTTCAAACTCATTTAAACAGCAATAATGGAAAATATCGTGGAAGAAAAGCCAATCCATAATCGGATCTGGTGAATAAGAACCGTCATATCGGCAGAGCGAAGACAGCCGCGACGATTGAAACTTTTGCTTACGAAACAGGGATTTAAAGTAAAAGATGAGCCGGTTGGTAAAATACGTAGAAAAATTTGCCCGGGAAGGGTCGAAGCTTTTCTTGCATTCATCATAAATGAAAAAAGCTTCCTGGAGATAATCCTCATGAGGTTTCCGAACGTTTAACTTGTACAGGACTAAGTAGACGAGGCCTTGATAGGATGCGTAGGGTTCATTCAATTCTAGTTTCCATTTCTATTGGATATCCAATCTTGAATTTGTGCACCCCCTTATTATTACCTAAGAACCACAAAAATGGAAGAATTATTTAAAATATTTGTCAACTTTTCAAAAATTAACAGTACTTATGACACCAAAACCCTTTTTCGACACGATAATAGTTATGAAAAAATAAATCGGAAAAGGTGACTGACCACATGTGCATAGACTTCGAGGAGATTGTTAGAGAAAATAAGCAGCTGATTCATTTCCATATCCACAAACTGCACATCAAAGATCGCAACGGAGATTTTTTTGCTGAAGGATTAGAAGCCCTTTGGAAAGCATCCCAAAGCTACAACCCCGCCATGGGAAAATTCTCAACCTACATAAGCTGGAAAATCCGCAACGCCCTCATCGACGCCATCCGCAAAGAAGCGACCACCTCAAAGTATGACCAACTCTATATCCAGGAGCAAATCACCTCCCCGCTCCATACCGAAGACCTCATTGAAGACCACTACATGTGGGAACAAGTAAAAGGAATACTGACATCAAATCAATGGAAATGGGTCTACTATTTTATCATCCACGACTTGTCGGTTGACCAGATTGCAAAGGTAGAGGGCGTGACGAGGGATGCCGTGAAGAATTGGGGCCGTCATGCGAAGAAAAAGCTGCGTAATGCTTTGGAGGAAGTCGGAGAATTTTAATATATTGAATAAATAAAAATAACTTGGAAATAATAGGAGACAAAATGATTTAATGAGGTGAGAACATGAAATGGAATAAACTAACATTTAGTCTACTTACAGTCATTCTATCCGCCGGATTATTGACGGGATGTGGCAACGCTACTGAGGAACAAGAGCCAGCCCCAAATGAACAGCAGCCTACTGATCAAAATTACGAAGGCGGAAACAATGACGAACAAGAGCCGGATCCAACCGAAGAACCTTCCGAACAACAAAATCAAAACAATGATGAGCAAGAACCAGATCCTAGCGAAGAGCCTTCAGAGCAACAAAACCAAGGTGATGATGAGTTAGACGAAGAACAAAATAACAATAACGGGTAAATGGCAAACCCGAACTATTGGACAAAGGATGGTTTTCTTAAACAGAAGACCATCCTTTTTTGTATTGTATTTTTTCGTCTTTAAACGAGCGGCCAGCCATTAGCCTATTCACAAAAAAAAGCCTTGCAGAAAAAACTGCAAGGCCCAACCATTAAAGGTTTTTACTAACAAGCACTATATACCTTAATTAAACAGCGGTATAATCAAACCAGCTAGCAACAAAATTAATGCTCCGCCTAACCTGGAAGATATCTGAGCAAAAGGCATCAGTTCCATTCTCTTCGAGGCAGAAAGAACAGCGACATCACCAGTACCGCCCATATTGGCCATACACAGCCCGGCAGTGATCGCGGCTTCGATTGGATAGAAACCAACAAGTTTTCCGATCAGCCCAGCTCCGATGATCGCTCCGAATACAACCCCAAATACCGTCAGAATATACTGCAGGGTCAAGGCTTCAATCACCGTGTTCAAATCGGTATAAGCGATTCCGATTCCGAACAGCAAAGCGAGCGTCCAGTTGTTGGCCACGAATTTATACCATTGGCTCGCCCCTTCAATCACATTTCGGGGGATCACATCTGCTATTTTCGCGACAGCGACAATAATAATCATCAAGGCGTAAGGGTGAATGGGAATATAATCTCCAAGTAGCGTACCGACCGCAAAGAATGAAACAGCAGCCAGTAAGCCAATCCCCATTTTCTGAATATCATAGGTCGGCTTTTCCTCTTTGTAATGAAAACCGTGAATCAGTTGACCATTCCCCGTCAGTGAGGGTACTTTTTTCCCGAGCAAATTGAGCATGCTTGCGAGCACAATAGCGAATACATTGCCTAATGCCAGAGCAGGAACGAGCATAGATATATAATAGCTTGGACTATTTCCCATCAACTCTGAATAGATTTGGCTCATTGGCACAGCACCTGCTCCCATGCCTCCTCCCATGATTGGCATCGTGATGACAAGAACTGCATCACGTAAAGAGAATCCGACCAGAGATCCTAGTAGACCAGCAATAACCACAGCTCCGATAACCGCACCCATAATCGGCAAAAAGTAACGCAGGCCTACTTTCATTAGAATTTTTTTGTTCATGCCAAGGATACTCCCTGTAATTAGTGCAGCGATGTAAAAGTTCAAGAAGCCTCCGTCTTTCATGAATGTCGTCATAGTGGTCACCGAAGAATCTGGCAGCCAGCCTGCGTACACCATGAATGCTGCTCCGAAGATGGCGATGATCGCTCCACCGCCGAGAAATGTTTTGACGATCGGGGTATGGTCTCCTATCCAGCCAAATAGTTCCCCAAATACAATCATCACGAGCAGGCTTCCGATCATCCCGCCTGGAAGATTGCCGGTATAAAGACTAATCAGGGTAATCGCCGTAAAAATGGCGAACCATAAGACTGGAATTTCAAAAATACTAAAGCCTTTCTTTCCGTCCTGCATTTCCGTGACTTGTCCGTTATCATAGTTCAGCTCTTGAGCTGGTTGTGACATTTTAACCACTCCTTTTCATTTGTACTAAAATGACGAATAAATGCTCAAAGCGTCGGTAAACGCTTTCATTAAACTTATCTTAATGAAATTCACAAAAAATTCACACATTATAAAATTAATAATGTTATTGTAATTAAAAAAAGCAGCCGAAGTTGGCTGCTTTACAAATAATGATCGATTCGATCACGCATGGATTCATTCAGTTTATATTGATAAATCGGTCTCCCGACACCATAGATCAAAGTCTCTTCCAAATACTCAATGTCACTAAGAAATTTCAAGTACTTTCTTACAGAAACCCTGGAAATCTGGGCAGCTTCTGCAATCTCATCCGTAGAAAAAGGATCCCGTTCCTTAGTGAGAATAACATTGTTGATCGTATCTAATGTGTTTTTCGTAAGGCCCTTCGGCAATCCCTGTCTCTTTGCTCCCTCTGCCCTGGTGCTTGGCTTCCGAAGCAACCGATCAATTTCGTGCTGGTTGACCTTATCTATGTCGGTTATCTTATAATGACTGTTTTTATACTGAGTGAGCGATTTCTTAAAGCGTTCAAATTCAAACGGTTTGATTAAATAATCCACAGCACCAAGTCTTAATGACTGTTGAATCTGGTGGATATCCGACGCAGCGGTGATCAATATAACGTCAATATCCTGATTTTGTTCACGGATCCGGGTTAGAAAATCAATTCCATTCAGACCTGGCAAATAGACATCCAGCAACATGAGGTCTAATTCCATTTTAGCCATATGCTCAATCGCCTCGTCTGTATTGGCAGCGATGCCACTGAGTGTGAACCCGTCTATTTGCTCTATGTAATTTTTATTCAATTGAGCTACCATCGGGTCATCCTCCACGATTAAAACGTTGATCACGTTCGCTCACCTCCTGCTTCAAAAGGAATAATCAACGTAAAGGTTGTACCATGTTCCGAATTGGATTCTATGTCGATCGAACCCTCCATTTTCTCCACACTCTGTTTGGTAAGGTAAAGACCAAATCCACGATGATTCCCTTCTTTTGATGATACTCCCTTGTGAAAAATATCCTCCTGTTTGTCCTCCGGAATTCCTGAACCAGTATCCATCACTGTAATGGTCAATAGCTCATCTATATAAGACAGACGGACATCAATTTGTTTCTGTATGCTCTCCCACACACTATCAATGGCATTATCAATAAGATTCCCAAGGATCGTAATCAGCTCATGGGTGTTCTCAGGATCCTTAGGCTGGGGAATTTCTGTTTCACATTCGATACTCAGATGCACATGCGATTCTCTAGCGGCACTCATTTTACCAATCATGAAACCGGCAAGTGCCGGGTCCTTAATATGCCGGGTAACGTTTCCCACTTCATGTGCTTGATGATGAACCAGTTTACTGATGAAATGGTTCACTTCCTCGTAGTCCTCCATTTTAATCAAGCCGAGTAGTACATGAAGCTGGTTCATAAACTCATGAGACTGGGCCCTTAACGTATCCGCATACATTTGTACACCTGTCAGCTGTTCCGCTAACTGATTCACCTCTGTTTTATCACGAAACGTAGCGATCGCCCCAACAACCTGGTCTTGCACAACTAAGGGAACACGGTTCGTAATAATCGAAACTCCATTAATCGTTTGCTCTTCGTCTAATTCCGTTATTTCTTCATCTAAGACATGCTGCAGCATGGTACCTGGTAAAAAGTCATTGATTTTCATTCCTACCGGCTCCTGATCCATTAACCCCGCCTTTTGGAAAATTTGCCGCGCAGACTTGTTCACAAGTACAATTGTGGCTTCTTTGTCAATCGCGATAATGCCTTCACGCACAGAATGCAGCATCCGATTCCGTTCCTCGTGAATACGTGCAATAGCATGGGGCTCAAGGCCAAAAAGACTATTCTTAATATACCTAGCTAAAAAAATAGCACCAATGATGCCTACTAACACACCGGCAATCGAGCCGATGATGACCCGTTTATGACTTTGCTGAATCGAATCCTGGACAGCTTGCAAAGAAATACCCACTGCTACAGCGCCAATTTGATTCTGGTTTTGGTCATAGATCGGGGTGAAAGCTCTTAAGGATTTTCCTAACGTACCTGTTGATGAAGAAATATATTCCTCCCCCTGAAGCACGCGCCCCTCATCTCCACCTACGAAATGCCTCCCAATTCGATCAGGTTCAGGGTGTGACTTGCGGATCCCGTTCATATCCATTACTACAACGAACAAGACATTGGTTTCCTCTTGAATCGTCATAGCATATTCCTGGATCTTATCTTGATCCACTTCCCCCTGTAATCCTTTTTTAACAACTTGGGACTCTGCAACCGTCCGAGAGACAATAGCCGCCTTCTCCTCTAATTGATCGTGGATGTTTTTACTTGTGGAGTCTGTGATGAGGAGGTCCGTAATGAGCAAAGACACTAATACCACGAGGCAGACTAAAAGCAAGATGATGGTACTTAACTTAAACCGTGGCTTGGGCACTATGTCTCACCTCTACTTATGGGGTTACTAGATAATTGAATACACTATTATGGATTTCAGTTCCTATATTGTAGCATAGCAACTTTCCAGGAGAGAAGATGAGCAAGATAAAGCCCCTTCAATCAATATCTAGTTTATACCCCATAAAGCGCTTTGTACTGGATAAGATACATAACTGACCACCGATTGGATATTCTAAATTTAAAACAGATTTTAACCAAGGCGGGGTCATATGCACATTCTAATAGTACTTTGGGCCATGTTAGCAGCCTGGCGCTGGGCTGATTGGAGCCGGTTCCGTGAATTTCACGCGACGATGCTCTACATGCCGGCAATGGATTTATTATACTTTTACTTTACACATGATTACCTATTATGGACGGTTCAATCACATTTCGGAATCCCCCATACTGGAGTAGCATTGTTATACACGTTTATTGTCTTTCCCTGCACAGTTATCCTTTTCCTATCCAACTATCCGAATAAACTGGGCAGACAAATTATTCATGTTGGAAAATGGGTCATACTATACATTGGTACCGAATGGATTGGTCATTTAGCTGGAGCTATTCATTATAATAATGGCTGGGCATTGGGATGGTCATTCTTATTTGTGATCGTCATGTTCCCTATGCTGTTCCTCCATTATAAGCGGCCGTTTCTTGCCTATTTAGCTTCAGTGATCATTATTATTTTCTTAATTAATTGGTTTGATGTACCTTGGGCTTCCCTGCATGAGGAGACATTACTATGGAAATCATAATGCTGCGTATGTTTCTCTTTATTGGAGTGGGACTCTTTATATTGGCTTTACGAAGACCGCCACAGAAGGATTGGCTGCTTATCTTTTTTGTTACAGCCTACTTCGGAAGCTTTATAGGAGCTCTTGTAGTTGAAAAAAACCTCATTTCTTATCCGGTAACATTTCTTAAACCACCCTTTCAGTCCAGCGTTCTCTTTGAGTTTCTGTTATTACCCGTGTTAAGTATGTATTATTACCAAACATCCTACCATTCCAATGTTTTCGGATTTATATGGCAAGCAGCATCCTATAGTAGTGTTATGACGATCATTGAATTCTTCTTGGAGAGATACACGGATCTCATCGAATACCATCAATGGAAGTGGTATTTTACTTTAATTACTGTGTTTACTTTCTTGATTTGTGTGCGTTCGCTTATGTGGGTGATCAATAAGAAGTCAGGTATGTTGAAAGATCCGAAATTACAGTAAATTTAATAATTCCCCTTTTTAAGTAGATCCTGTCGCCTTCCGTTAATTCACGTATATCGCCAATCCTATAGGATCCAGTCTGTCGAGAAAGTCTAGAAATCCCTATTTTTGGTTTAACTGTGTTCGCATAGATAGTTGTCTGGGTCCGCCGTTGATACACACTTCGCTTTCCACGGGCGGCCTGCGAGCCTCCAGCGGAAAAACGAGCGATCCGAGACCCCACAGTGTGGGTTTCACGAGGAGGCTTGGGCGTTCGTCCGCGGAAAGCGAGTGGTTTCACCCGCACGTACGCACAGAAAAATAGCTTGCAGAAAACAAGGGGTTTCTCTACAAGCTGAATCCTAAAGTACTTAAAAGGTACTTTAGGATCTTTTTTATAAGTAATTATCAGAAAATTCTTTGCAAATTATTAAACTATATGTTAATATAACGTTTGTATAACGTTATTAAAATATTTGTATTATAAATATGGAGGAGGAACTAAAATGCTGAAATAAATATTAGAAGCTGAAAGTTATAATCTCTTTTCGTACAAACCCGGAAAATTGAGACCAAAATGTTCCTGCCTATCCCATGATGGTCTTTCGGAGAACAAGATTAGGCAGTAGATCGAGCATAGATAAACGCTACCTCCCCACATCAACGTTTTAACAAAAAATCCACTCATCTTAGCTAACTCACTCGCTGCATAGATTCAAAAAACCCGATAGTACTTAGATCCATACGTTAAACATTTGTCCTAAAAAAGCTAAGTTCAGTTTTTGCTCGGGATCTTATCGACCGATAAATAATGAGTTTAATTAATAACGTTAAATTAACGTATTATATTTAACTATTTTGTAAGGGCTTACAAAATAGTTAATCTGCATTGAGTTTTTAAGTTTTATAGAAAAGGAGAGATAGCCATGCTAGGAATGGACGGTTTGATTATTGTATGTGCTTGGGTTGGAACAGTTTTATCTGCACTCGGCTGTGTCATTTTTGGGTTAATAAACTGGCACAAAGGAGGAGGTGATTCCAAATGAATTTATCAGCACTTATCCCACTATTAGTTGTTTACATAGTCATCATGTCCGGGCTCGCCTATTACGGTTACCGAAAAACAAATACGGA
Organism: Halobacillus naozhouensis; assembly: GCF_029714185.1. Classification (NCBI taxonomy): domain Bacteria; kingdom Bacillati; phylum Bacillota; class Bacilli; order Caryophanales; family Bacillaceae; genus Halobacillus; species Halobacillus naozhouensis. The sequence goes on from NZ_CP121671.1 coordinate 3,495,753, forward strand.
GGCAGATTATCTTGTCGCAGGACGTAGTATTAACCCTGTTGTTATGGCCCTCTCCTATGGAGCGACATTTATTAGTACTTCCGCGCTTGTCGGTTTTGGCGGTGTTTCGGCTCTATACGGGTTTGGGATGTTATGGCTGGCTTTTCTCAATATTGTTTTGGGGATTTTTGTAGCTTTTGCACTATTTGGGACAAGAATCAGAAAACTATCAGCTGAAATGAACGTGTTTACCTTCCCGTCTTTTTTAGGAGAAAGATATAACTCTAAATTCATCACGGTATTTTCGGGGATTATGATCTTTGTGTTCATGCCGGCCTACACGAGTATTGTTCTCATTGGCGGCGGTCGATTTTTAGAAGAAACCCTAGCGATTGATTATAATATTGCTTTGATAGTATTGGCATTTATCGTTGGCGTCTATGTAATCAGCGGCGGACTTAAAGCCGTCATGTACACCGATGCATTTGCGGCAGTTGTTATGCTTGTCATGATGATCATCTTTCTGTTCGGAACTTATCAAGCAGTTGGAGGATTGACAGCAGGACACAGCGGATTAACAGCGTTGAAAGATCTCGTTCCCGACGCTCTTGCAGAACAAGGACACCGTGGCTGGACTTCTATGCCGGCGTTTGGATCACCGATCTGGTGGACACTAGTTAGTACATTGATCATGGGTGTTGGAATTGGTGTATTGGCCCAGCCGCAGCTTACCATGCGATGTATGACTGTGAAGGACGATCGTGCCTTAAATCGTTCCGTACTAGTGGGCGGTATATTTATATTCTTTATGACTGGTGCAGTTTTTATGATAGGCCCGCTCAGCAATCTTTATTTTTATAATACGACGGGTGAAATTGCCTTAAGTGCTGCAGGCGGAAATGTGGACCTTGTGATCCCGACATTTATCAATGACATGATGCCAGATTGGTTTGTTTATTTGTTTACATTAACAGCGTTATCAGCAGTCATCTCAACGGTTAGTTCGTTAATTCACGTCCAGTCAGCTTCTTTTAGCGAAGATATTTTAAAAAACATCGGGATCAACTCAGTATTTAGCAACAAAATCAGTTTGTCACGACTAGGCGTGATCATCGGTATGTGTGCTGCCATCATATTAGCCTATATCCTGCCGGGTGGGGTCATAGCTCAGGCAACCTCCTTCTGGTTTGGTATTTGCGCCGCAGGGTTTTTACCCGTACTCGTCGGCAGTTTATATTGGAAAAATTCAACTAGAAGCGGCGCCATCTCAAGTATCGTTGTCGGTTTTGCTGTCAGTATTCTTGGATTCCTATTTTTCCATCAAAAAGAAGCTGCTGCCATCGGGTTATCCAACGCAGTCTTTGGAGTAGACACTTTATTAGGATTTCCGATGACCCATATTAATCCGTTATTTTACGCTCTTCCCCTCTCAACAGTTGTATTTATCGTTGTAAGTTTGAGAACGAACGAGCAAGTCGATTTAGAAGTAAATGAGGATTCTGTTGTTTCGAAGTAATGAAAGATGGTAGATAGGAAGACTACAGCAGAAATGTGAACGTAATGTAAAAGCGGCTACTCGAAATAGTAGCCGCTTTTCTAAGCTTAATTGCTATAAAATAAATTCTGCAATAAATTATGAGAGAACTGAAACACCATCAGTCCCCTCTTCCTATAAATTACTTTTACAATTATGCTCTACCCTGCTTCAAAAAATTTGCGATTCAATTGAACATATTCATTTTCTTCTTCAGGAACTTCGTCTTCCATATAGATAGCTTCTACGGGGCAGGCTGCCTCACATGCACCACATTCAATACATACCTCTGGGTCAATATGAAACATATCCTCCCCTTCTTCTATACAATCTACCGGACAAACTTCTAAGCATTCGGCCGCCTTTTCGTCTTTGCAGGGTGATGTTATCACAAAAGCCAAGTGAAGGGCTCCTTTCCTAACTATAGATTAATTATTTACAAAAAAGTTGAATCATAGATTTACTAGGATTGGACTCAATCCCTTTTTACAATCATAGAAATACCTTGACCTACCCCGATGCACATCGTTGCTAACCCATGCTTACTATCCCTCTTTTTCATTTCATGCAATAATGTCGTTAGAATTCTAGCCCCACTAGCTCCAAGAGGATGACCATAGGCAATGGAGCCCCCGTTAACATTAACCCGCTCCTGGTCTAAATCCAGTTCACGGATGCATGCGAGTGACTGGGCAGCAAAAGCTTCATTCAACTCGATCAAATCTAAATCGTTAACGGTCATCTTCGCACGATCAAGAGCTTTCTGTGTTGCATCAATGGGGCCAATCCCCATAATTTTTGGTTCCACTCCTGCTGTAGCCGAGGTCACATACGCAGCAAGCGGTTCTAGCCCAAGTGACTCTGCTTTCTTACGACTCATCAGTAAAACAGCCGAAGCCCCATCATTAACCCCAGATGCATTCCCAGCAGTAATACTTCCATTCGAAAATAACGAGGGAAGTTTATTGAGTTTCGCGATGGTAGTGGACGGCCTAGGGTGTTCATCTTCAGCCACCTCATATGTACCTGCTTTACGGTCATGGATGGATATGGGTGTGATTTCTTCTTTTAAACGGCCACTTTCCATCGCTTCTTTGGCTCGTAGTTGACTTTGATACGCAAACTCATCTTGATCAGCACGGGAGATGTTATATAACTCAGCCACATTTTGAGCCGTTTCTGGCATGGAGTCCGTACCATACATTTCTTCCATAGAAGGGTGGGTAAAACGCCAGCCGATTGTCGTATCCTGGAGCTGTTGATCACCCCGTTTGAAACCTTTATCTGGCTTTCCCATAACATAAGGGGCCCTCGTCATGCTTTCCGTGCCACCTGCGATCATAATATCTCCTTGCCCTACAGCTATCGCCCGGGCCGCATAAGTCACAGCGTCTAAACCAGAACCACATAATCGGTTGATCGTTGTTCCCGCCACACCTATTGGATATCCGGCAAGAAGTGTCGACATACGTGCGACATTTCGATTATCTTCCCCAGCCCCATTGGCATTTCCGAGGATGACCTCCTCTATTTCTTCAACAGGAAGCTTTGGGTTGCGTTCTCTTAAGGAGCGAAGAACATGTGCACCTAAATCATCTGGTCGAACACTTTTTAAAGCCCCATTATATCGCCCAACTGGAGTTCTAACTGCATCAACAATTACAACTTCCTCCATTTATTTAGCCCCCTTACGCGTTATACTTATAAATACCGCGGCCACTTTTTTTCCCCAACCTGCCCGCTTGAACGAGTTGCTCCAACAAAGGTGCAGGTCGATATTTTTCACCAAGGGTTTCGTGTAAATACTTTAAGTTGTTCAGACGTGCATCTAAACCGACTAAATCTCCAAGCTCCAGCGGCCCCATTGGATAGTTCAATCCTAGCCGAACCGCTTTATCAATATCTTCTGCTGTGGCCACGCCTTCCTGCAGCATGTGGAACGCTTCATTTCCAACGAGGGCACTGATCCTGCTCGTTACAAAACCCGGAAATTCATTCACCTCAACGGTTTCTTTTCCCATTTTTTCTGAAGAGAATTTAATAAGATCAACCGTTTGTTCACTCGTTTCTAACCCTTTGACAATTTCCACTAAAGGCATGCGGTGAACAGGGTTGAAAAAGTGCATGACGACCACTTGCGAGGCTCGATTTGTATAGGAACCAAGTTCTGTAGGACTGATGGTCGACGTATTTGAAGCAAAAAGAGTATGCTCTGGGGCATGTTGATCCGCGGTCTCCAATATTTTTTTCTTAAGCTCCCGCTTTTCTGGTACTGCTTCGATTAGAAGATCAGCCTTATTCACTGTTGATTCAAGATCTGAGGAGGTAGTTAGATTAGCTAACAGATCTTTGGCCTGTGATTCGGTTATTTTTTCTTTTTTAATTCCTTTTTGTGTTGTGTGTTCAGCAAAGCTATATGCATCTCGCCGCTGCTTTTCCGATACGTCTACTAATGTTGTATGAAAGCCAGCAAGGGCCGAGGCATAAGCTATGCCTCGCCCCATTACACCAGCCCCCACAACCGCAACGTTTTGTATGGTCATGGTAAGCCCTTCCTTTCTAGTTTATACCCCAAATGGATTTAAAGGTTTTGGTCCGTAATAGGAAAGAACACTTTTATCTTCCATATATAGGTCTAGTGTTTCAACACAAAGCTCTCTTCCGAATCCGGATTGTTTATATCCTCCAAAAGGTGTGCCAGGGAAGGCTGAGAATGGAGTGTTGACCATGACGATTCCCGCTTCAATTTGGTGGGATACACGAGTTGCTCTTCCTTGATTTGTTGTCCATACCGCTGAGCCTAATCCATATTCAGTATCGTTTGCCCGTTTGATCACATCTTTTTCATCAGTGAATTTTTCTACTACAACGACTGGCCCGAAGATTTCTTCTTTCACAGCTTTCATATCAGATGTGACATCTGTAATCACAGTAGGCTCATACCAATGACCGTTTTCAAACCCTTCAATTGTCATTGGTTTACCACCTGTAGCAATAGTAGCCCCTTCTTCTCTGGCGGATTGAACATATCCATCAATCACTTCCAGTTGGTTGCGGCTGATAATCGAACCGAGGTGAGTTCCTTTGTCAAAAGGATCACCAGACTTCAGCTTCTCTGTTTTCGCAATAAATTGTTGCATAAATTCATCGTAAATAGATTCGTGGACAAACATGCGTGAGCGTGCTTCGCAGGATTGACCAGTGTTAAAGAAAATGCCAAATAAAGAGCCCGGTACAGCCGCGTCTAAGTCTGCATCTTCAAAAACGATATTTGGTGATTTTCCACCTAGCTCGAGGGTGAGTCGTTTTAACGTCTCTGAAGATTTACTCATAATATCTCTTCCTGTCGGCGTTGACCCTGTAAAGGCTACCTTATTGATATCTTTGTGTTCAACAAGATAGTCACCAACGACTTTACCTGACCCTGGGAGGGTGTTTACGACGCCTTCCGGTACCCCCGCTTCATGACAAATTTCATTAAGAATAATCGCTGTAATCGGTGTCAAACTGGCTGGTTTAATAATGACAGAGCAGCCAGCTGCAATAGCCGGGGCTATTTTCCAAGCTGCCATCATCATAGGGTAGTTCCAAGGAATAATCTGGGCACAGACACCAACAGGCTCTTTATGCGTATAGTTAAAAAAGCCATTTGGCATATTATTTACCGCACCTCGGTGGCCTACAATCGCCCCAGCGTAAAATTCAAAGTCCTCAATTGACTGATTAATTTGAACTTGTGCAGCACCCACAGACTTTCCGCTATTTAAGACTTCCGCTTCTACCAATTCGTTAAAACGTTCCCGCATAATGGCCGCAATGTTATTCAGCACGCGTGAACGTTTGCCAACCGGGTATTTATTACTCCATTTCCCGTTATCAAATGCTTGCCTAGCTGCTCGTACGGCCTTCTCAGCATCCTCTTGATTGGCTTTAGCCACTGTCGCCAGTACCTCGCCTTTTGCTGGGTTATACACTTCAAATGTCTCGCCAGAGGCGCTCTCCACACGCTCACCGTTGATAATCATTCCATAATGGTCACGCTTCATCTCTCCAACTTTTGTCACTGCTTCCGCTGTTACTGTGCTTGTCATATTTCAACACTCCTTTAAATTAGTTTCCAATAAATTTTGGCTTGCGTTTTTCTTTGAATGCCTGCAGCCCCTCTTGATGATCACGGGACCGACCTGCTATACGCTGCGCTTGGGCTTCTTTTTCAAGCATCTCTTCAAACGTAGAATTCATGCCATCCATCATGTATCGTTTCACTAGAGAAATAGATCGTGTAGGCAAGGAGGCTAGTTTCTCGGAGAATCGAGTTACCTCTTCCTCCCATTCCGACGCCTCGATCACCTCGGTTGCGAGTCCCAACTGATACGCTTCTGCCCCCGTAATCGGTTTATCGAGCAAAGCTACCTCTAATGCTTTGGCATAACCAACTAGACGGGGCAGGACATACAGAAAGCCAGAATCAGGGATTAAACCAATACCCATAAATGCGCTTACAAATTTAACTTCTGGTTGAACTAAACGAAAATCGGCCGCTAATGCTAGACTCATCCCCGCCCCCGCTGCCGTACCGTTAACAGCGGCAACAATAGGCTTAGGTGTTTGCTTAATGGCTTTCATCATAGGATGATAGCGGTTACGAAGGAACTCAGCGTGATTCGTATGTTCATCCACTCCGCCCAAATCTTCCCCCGCACAAAACGCCTTACCTTCTCCAGTAATCACAATACTTCTTACTTCATCATCTTTGCCCGCTATTTTCAGGGCCTTAATGATCTCTTTGTTCATGTCCTCTGTGAAAGCATTGTAGGCAGATGGCCGGTTTAACACGATGGTCGCTACACCTTTGCTTTGTTCATAAATAATGGTCTGAAATTCATTCCCCATTCGTCACACCCCTTTAAAAGAAGGAGAACGCTTTTCTGTAAATGCCTGCATTCCCTCTTTTTGATCCTGAGAAGCAAAGGCCAAATAGAAATTTTTCCGTTCTAATTTCAATCCATCTTCTATCGGCGTATCCACAGCCTCATCTACTGATTCTTTAATCAGGCGGACGGCGACAGGTGCCTGTTCGGCAATCTGGTTGGTAAGCCTCATCGTTTCTTCCTCAACCATCTCAGGTGCAACCACTCGATTAACCACACCGTATTGCAGTGCTTCCTGAGCACTCATTGGCTGACCTAACCATATCCATTCCAACGCTTTCGCCCGACCCATTGCTTTTGTTAATAGTTGTGTTCCCCCAGCTCCTGGCATGACGCCCAAAGTAACTTCCGGAAAGCCGAAGCTTGCATTCTCAGCGGCGACGATAAGGTCACAGTGTAGCGCTAATTCAAAACCTCCACCTAATGCGAAACCATTTACAGCTGCGATAATCGGCTTTTTAATAAGCATTATTCGATCCCAGACAGCAAAAGGATTGGATAGCTCTAGGGACAGCGGCGAGTCTTCCATCATCTCATCAATGTCAGCCCCTGCAGCAAAAGCCTTTTTGTTACCCTTTACTACAATAGCTCGAATCGAATCATCACGGTCGAACGTTTCCATTTGCCCTACGATTTCGTCAACCATTTGCCGATTCAGTGCGTTGGCTACGTCAGGCCTATTTAACTGAATGATTCCTGCTTTATTCTCGACAGATGTTTTTATAAATCTATTACTCATCTAATTCTTCACCGATCATCAGCGTAACCATGTCCCCGGCAAATCCCATCAGATCTTTCCCAGAAGCCTTCCCTTCATCCGATTTCATCCCTTTTTGGAGAGATTCATGGTCATCGTAAAACATTTCACAAAGTAAGTAATACTTGCTTTCTCCCATGGGAGAGCCAACTATTTTTGTCACTTTCATGTCTCTTAAGCCAGGAATCTCTTTTGTAATCGGAGTATGTGTATTAAAATAGTGCTCGTCAAACGCCTCTTGATCTTCTGGCTGTTTATATAACGCTATAAGTTTTACCATCATTCAATCCCCTTTCTTTATTTAAACAACAGAGTAGTCTACCACTGGCTTCATCGCTTCAAAAGGATTTTTACAGGATCCACAGTAGAGAATACTGCGACATGCCGTGGGTCCAAACACATTGTCCATAGATGTAAAAGAAGATCCACAATACGGACAATCGACAGACCATTCTTCCCCAGGCCGGTAGTTTTCCGGAGGAGGTGACACGCCATGTTTTTTCAATTGTTCTTTCCCTTCATCTGTAATGGCATCGGTTGACCACTTTTCCTGAAATGAAAAGTCGACCTGACACCCCTCCACCCAGTTCATATTTTCTACCGCATGTTTCACATTTTTCTCAATAAAATCGAGGGCGGGACACCCTGCAAAAGTTGGGACCATGGTAATCGACACCTTATTTTGGTCTACCACGACTTCATGAACCATCCCGAGATCTGCAACGCTAACCGAGGGGAGCTCTGGATCATCAACAGTTTTTAAAATGGCATGAACCTTCTGGTGCTTTTGTTCATCATTCACGCTTATCCCTCCTTAAAAAGTCTTACCACACGGCATTTCGATCGCTATCATACACTTCAGCAAGCGTTTGAAGGGCTTGTTCTAAATCTGGAGTATGCTCTCCTGATCTTCCACTGCCAAACTTTTTACCTAGCGGGGATGCCGGTGGAGTTTTTATTGTAGCTTGCACTTCTTTCAACCACTGATTTCTCAAATAGTCTTCACCAGCAATTAATTGATGGTGTTCCAGCTCCTGAGCCTGAGGCCCTAATTCCAAGATGTCCTGACCCTCGCTCCACGCCTCTTCTAACCGTGAGTAAATCTTTGTTTTCGCTTCTTCGGTTGAGGCTTGAAGTTGTTGCATCCACATTTTCCAGTGGGCTAAATGATAAGGCTGCTCCATTAACACTTTCTGCGCGGTATTCGCTAGTGGTTGATATGAGCTTTTCACTGCCGCTTCAAGTTTTACCTTTTTCATAGTTTCATATAAAAATTGCCGAACAACAGTCAGTGCCCAATCATACCGCGGCTCTCCCATGTAAGAGCCCTCTCCATTTCTCTTCTCAAAATAGCTGGCGTTTCGCCTTTGCTCGGGAGGCCGTTCGTGAGCAAGTACATCAACCTCCCCCTCCCCTAATTCCTCTAACAATTGGTAGTAGAGAAACGCGTGCCCCATCGTGTTCTGCGTAATCGATGAAAAAGCAACATCTTCTTCAATATGAGGAGCGAGCCCCAACCATTCAGACCCACGGAATGAAATGATAAAGTCATCATCGGCTAACTGATAAAGCAATTCAGTTAAGGCCTGATAATAAGACGTGTCTTGTTTCGCTTGATCCGCTGTTTCGATCGATTTCATGATTTTTTCACCTCTTTCCAGGACATGATTTCTTTCTCATCTAACATTCCCTGTTCTTTTTCACTCCATTTTTTCCTTAAGTACCCATAACCTTTTGTATTGCGGTATTCTTTATTATTTAAACGATATGTCCATTGTTGCCGCTCTTCACTGGTCATCGAGCGGATATTATCTCGCTGCACCACCCAGACATCGAGCACCTTTTCCCGGCGCATGAAATTTTCCTGTGCCATATTCAGCGCCATCTCATCATTTGGAGCCAGCAAGCTGAATTGGTGTTGGATTGGCGATTTTTCATTTTTTTTGCTGAACACTTCATATTCTTGATAAAAGGTAGATTCATTCTGCTTTTCCATCATCCTTCTCTCCCTTCCTTTATCCCTATGAGACAACCACCTGCGGAGCCAATGCCTGCCTGACCCAACGATTATTTTCATAGGCAATTTCCCTTAATCGCAAACGTTCTTTTGATCGCGGTCCGTTATTGCTGATAATTTGCTTGAACTCATTCCAATCTGGCTGCTGATACACCCAATGACCTTTTTCTTCGTCATAGTGGACGGTTTCATCAGGGACCGTTAATCCTAATGAGAATACCCGAGGTAAGTATTTATCTAGAAAAGCCTGACGCAATTCTTCATTAGAACTCTTACGAATGCGATATTTAGTCGTAACTTCTTGCTTAGATGATCCAGTAGTTGCTGCAGATTCAGGACCGAAGAACATTAAGAGTGAGGGCCACCAGCGATTCAGTGATTCTTGCAGGATTTGTCTCTGAGCCTCCGTGCCTTCAGCTAGCGCCATAATCACCGCTTCACCATGTTGAGCGTGGAAAACTTCTTCCTGACAGATCCGCTTAAGAGCTCGTTGGTATGGTCCGTATGAAGCGTCCAACATATTCGTTTGCGAAATAATCGCTGCCCCATCAACTAACCATCCAACCATACCTGCATCTGCCCAGGTTTTCGTCGGCATATGAAATACGTTATGGAATTTCAGATCTCCCTTTAATAGATCTTCCATTAGGCTTTCCCTGTTTTTTCCAGAAGGTTTCATTAAGTCTTCAGCTACTCTTAAAAGCAGTTGCCCATGGCCCATTTCATCCTGAACTTTAGCCATGATCCCTAGTTTCCTTTTAACAGTGGGCGCTTTCGGAACCCATTCTTTTTCAGGCAGCGCCCCCATTATTTCGCTAATTCCATGCATGGAAATTAGTTTAATGAGCGTTTGACGGTACTCGTTTGGCATCCAGTCGTCAGCCTCAATTTTTTCGCCCGCCTCAATACGCTCCATAAACTTAGCGTATTGCTCTTTATCTTCATCAGTATGATTTGCAGCCAATGTGCCACCGTAGTTATACACTACACCACTCCCTTGTTACGTTTGTTTAACGTCATTATAATTTAACGTTATATAATAATCAACACCTAAAAGTTTTTCATTTTATTTACCATCACTAAAAACCGCTTTACAATAGTGATCAAAACGGTTATTTTAAGTGTTTAAATTTTCTAATTATATTGACAGCGTTTTCATTACCAGATATCTTTAATATGACAGTTTTTAGTACAACGTACAATTTATATCATGGGAGGAGATCATAAAATGTCTACTTTTTCACAAAAAGAAACTTGGAGTCCCTCAAGAATGAAAGAGTTTCAATGGGAAGGCTTGAAGAAGACAATTGGACGTGTTTATAATGAAGTCCCTTTTTATCGGGAGAGTTTTCAGCAATTAAATATTACCCCTGACCATATTCAGTCATGGGAAGATGTACAAAAGCTCCCTTTCACCAGAAAACATCATTTACGTGAGAATTATCCTTTTAATTTGTTGGCCGCTCCCATGAAAGATGTTGTACGATTACATGCATCATCTGGTACAAGCGGGAAACCAACTGTAGTTGCCTATACAAGAAACGATATGGAAAACTGGGGAGAGATCGCAGCTCGTGCTATTTATATGGGGGGAGGACGTCAAGAGGATGTTCTTCATAACGCCTACGGTTATGGCCTATTTACCGGTGGATTAGGTATCCACGTTGGGTCCGAAAATCTAGGTTGTGCCACCATCCCCATTTCAGGCGGGAATACAACCAAGCAAATCACACTCATTCAAGATTTTAAGCCACGGGTTATTTGCTGTACGCCCTCTTATTTGTTGAACATTGGAGAAACCATGAAGAGTAAAGGGATTGATCCTGCTTCTACTTCTTTGAAATACGCAATACTTGGCGCAGAACCCTGGTCTGAGGAAATGAGACATACCATTGAAAAAATGTTCGATTTAAAAGCGTCAGACATATATGGCCTAAGTGAAATTATGGGACCTGGGGTCGCTATGGAGTGTGTGGATTGTCAAGATGGGCTTCACATTGCCGAAGACCATTTTTTAGTTGAGGTGATAGACCCTGAAACACTAGAACAAGTACCAGATGGAGAAGATGGAGAGTTAGTATTTACGAGCCTCACTAAAGAAGCCTTGCCTATCATCCGTTACCGTACAGGCGATATTGCTTCTATTACGAGAGGGACGTGCGCTTGTGGACGAACTACAACAAAAATGAGTCGTGTTAAAGGGCGCATTGATGATATGTTGATTATCCGCGGAGTGAATGTGTTCCCTTCTGAAATTGAGCGTTATATCTGCAGCTTGGAGGAGCTCGTCCCCCATTATCAGATTCATCTCCAAAAAAAGGGAGTGATGGATCACGTAGAATTACATGTAGAGGTTTGCGAAGATTTTTTTGAGTCACTGCCAATGCAAGACTTTGATCACCCAGTAGCTCAAGACCTTATCAAAAGAATTCAAAAGTCATTAAAAATGGAAGCACTGGTATCGATGGATGTTTATCTGGAAAAACCAAAAGCAATCCCTCGATCTGAAGGAAAAGCTAAACGTGTTATTGATTACCGTTCTAGCTTTTCTACAACTCCATAAAGAAAAAAATAATAGTATAGTATGTGAAAGCGAAGGATTACCTTCGCTTTTTTCTTTTCCTCAATAAAATAGTATGACGCTTTTTCATTTTGTAGTAGAATATTTATTAGGTCAATTTTACGAATCGTATCATTTCTTAGCTCTTGCAAAATTATACCTTTAAGATTATTTGATGCGAGAAGCGAGCATGATAGCATAATGTAGTAGATATCAACAATGAAGGAAAAAGGGAAGGACATCAGATGGATAAATTATTTAATACTCGTTCAATGATTTTTACGTTATACGGAGATTATATTAGTCAGTACGGAAATGTCATTTGGATCGGAAGCTTAATTCGATTACTTCAAGAATTTGGACACAACGAACAGTCTGTCCGAGCCGCCATTTCCAGAATGAGCAAGCAGGGGTGGGTACAGTCTGAGAGGAAAGGAAATAAAAGCTATTATTACTTAACGGATCGTGGAAGAGACCGAATGGATGAAGCGGCAAATCGAATTTTTAAAATTGAAGCCCCTTCATGGGACGGGGAATGGAGATTACTTCTCTATACGATCCCTGAAGAAAAGCGTCACTTGAGGGATGAACTAAGGCGAGAATTAGTTTGGAGTGGTTTTGGCTTATTGTCTAACAGTTGTTGGATTACTCCTAATCCATTAGAGGAACAAATCCACAATTTAATTGCCAAATACGAAATTGGCTCCTATGTTAATTTCTTTCGGGCGAAATATGAAGGAATGAGCGAGAATAAAGACTTAGTAGAGCAATGTTGGGACCTTGATGAAATTAATGAACGCTACTCTGAATTTATACAAAACTATAGCCAGAAATATATTATAGACAAGAACAAGATTGAAAAGGGAGATTTGAGTGATGGAAGCTGCTTCGTAGAGCGTACCTTACTTGTCCATCAATATAGAAAGTTCTTATTCATAGATCCTAGTCTTCCTCAGGAACTATTACCTGAAAATTGGCTGGGAGATTCAGCCGCATCCCTATTTAGAGATTATTATCGTATGTTGGAAGAACCAGCTACCCGCTTCTTTGAGTCTGTATTTGAACCAGGAGAATCTCTGAATAACAAAGATTCTTAGTTCTAATTTTATAAAGGAAAAAAGGCGTACGGATATCCGCACGCCTTTTTTCCTTTATTCAAAAACCTTTTCAAGCACTTCTATTTTTAGAAATTCCTGCCCTTTTTGAACGTAAGTATCGATTGTCTCTTCAATCATTTCGAAATCTTTATCGGATAAAGTTCGCACTACTTTTCCAGGTGATCCTAACACGAGTGAACGAGGTGGAATCACTTTCCCAGAGGGAACCAGACTATTTGCTCCGATAATCGAATATTCCCCAATCTCCGCTCCATCTAAAACGGTAGCTCCCATTCCTACAAGTGCCCCTTTTCTTAAGGTACATCCATGTACAATAGCGTTATGGCCGACAGATACCTCATCCTCCAGTGTAAGCGGGAAATCCTCGTAAAGATGGCACATTGTATTTTCCTGGATATTGCAACGCTCCCCAATTCGAATTGGCCCCTCGTCTCCTCTTAATACAACATTAAACCAAACGCTTGATTGAGCCCCAATCTCTACATCTCCAATAATTTTAGAGCCATCTGCAACAAAAGCGGTTTCGTGAATACGTGGCGAAAAATCTTTATAACGATAAATCATCTATATTCCTCCCATGAATTCATGTTATACTTTTTAATATAACACATTTATAACGGAGGTGCATAATTATGAATGATTTAACAAAAAAACTAGAAGTGACGCTTCCATTCATACAAGGCGGAATGGGAAATATTAGTCATGCTTCACTGGCAATAGCTGTCTCAGAAGCTGGCGGGTTAGGTACTATCGGCGCCGGTACGTTACACCCTGAAAAGGTTGAGCGCATGATTCAGGATATCCGTCACGGGACGTCAGAGCCGTTTGCCGTCAACATTCCCCTTACCGTCAATCCTTACGTCAAAGACATTCTAGCTCTTATAAAAAAGCATGCAGTACCTATCGTTTCTTTATCAGCGGGAAATCCCGCCCCTTACATCGAGCCATTAAAGGCGGAAAATGTTGTTGTGATGTGTGTCGTTGCTAATGATAAACAAGCTAAAAAGGCTGAATCAGCAGGAGCAGATGTCATAATCGCTGAAGGGTATGAAGCGGCAGGAATTAATGCGCGGGAAGAACTCACAACGTTCACATTAATTCCTAAAGTGACGTCATCTGTAGATATACCTGTAGTAGCGGCCGGTGGAATTGGAGATGGGCGCGGTGTGGCAGCTGCTATGAGTCTCGGAGCACAGGGAGTCCAGTTAGGTACACGGTTAATTGCCACCGAAGACGCCCAAGTTCACTCAGCTTATAAGGAAGCCTTACGCTCTGCAGGCTCTGACGGAACAATAATTGTCGGACGTCCCTATAAACAAGTAAGACGGATACTAAAAACGCCCTATGGGGAGCATTTACTCCACTCGGAAAAAGAAAAAATGCCCTTGAATACTTACTTAGAGAAAACAAACGAAACCCGCCATATTACAGGGGCAATAGAAGGAAAACTAACGGAAGGCCATGTGAATGCCGGCCAAATAGCTACGATGATTGAGGACATCCCTACGGTTCAGGAACTTTTCACACGAATGATCCGTGAAGCACAACTTGCTTCAGAACATCACTTCCCTTTTCAGCATTAAGTTAATCAGCGAATACCAGCCAATGGTATTCGCTTTTTTAATAATTGATCACTCCTTCGTGTTGACAGCATTAATTAAATTACGTATCCTTTGTATAACAAAATATATAAATGCGTATTTTTTACGTTATACTAATTAATTATGAAATATAAGGAGGAGAGATGAGAATAATGGCCGAAGAAAAGATTTATGATATGACGATTATTGGCGCAGGTCCAGTTGGTCTTTTTACAGCTTTTTATGCAGGGATGAGAAAAGCTTCCGTTAAAGTAATCGATAGTTTACCTCAAGTTGGAGGCCAGTTATCAGCTTTATATCCTGATAAATATATTTATGATGTAGGTGGCTTTCCGAAAGTTAAAGCTCAGGAATTAGTAGATCAATTACATGAGCAGGCACAAACTTTTTCACCTACTATAAGCTTAGAGGAATCTGTTGAACAGGTGATTCGCTTAGAAGACGGAACATTTAAATTGGTGACTTCATCAGATACCCACTACTCCCGAAGTATTATTATTACAGCCGGTGCCGGTGCGTTTCAGCCTAGAAAACTGAAAGTGGAACGGGCAGATAGCTACGAAAGAAATTGTCTGCACTACTCCGTAAAAGAACTCAACCAATTTAAAGATCGACGAGTGGTCGTGTGCGGCGGAGGAGATTCTGCCGTAGATTGGTCCCTGGCCTTAGAATCCATTGCGAAAGAAGTTACTCTAATTCATCGTCGCCCCTCCTTTCGCGCCCACGAGCATAGCCTTACCCTGTTAGAGCAGTCTAGCGTTGACATAAAAACTCCATATGAAGTGAGTCGATTAATCGGAAGAGATGATCGACTCGAACAAGTATTAATTCAAGAGGTTAAAGGGGAAAAAACTCATTTGCTTGATGTCGAAGATCTTATCGTAAACTTTGGCTTTGTCACTTCGCTTGGCCCTCTAAAAACATGGGGACTGGAAATACAAAAGAATGCGATCCAAGTCAACTCAAGAATGGAAACAAATATTCCAGGTATATTTGCTGCAGGAGACGTCTGTACTTATGAAGGCAAAGCAAAGTTAATTGCAACTGGATTTGGCGAGGCCCCTATTGCTGTCAATCATGCTAAATTATTAGTAGATCCCACAGCAAAACGTCAAGCAGGACACAGTACGAGCTTATTTGCGTCTTCCACTAAATAGACTTTTTATAGTATCAGTAAAAACATGTTCATAGGAGGAGAAACCAATGGCCAAAGTGAGTATGGAAATAACAGATTCCCTAGCTACTATTACATTAAACCGTCCAGAAAGATTAAATTGTTTTGATTATGACATGCTCCAACAATTAGAAGAGACGCTTCAAACTTTGCAATTTGATCGAAATATCCGCGCGGTTATTTTTACCGGGGCAGGTGAGAAGGCCTTCAGCGCTGGAGCTGATTTGAAAGAAAGACAAACATTGACCGAAAAAGAAGTGCGACGTAACGTCAATAAAATTAGAAATGTGTTCACCCTTATTGAAGAAATGCCGCAACCTACTATCGCTGCAATCAATGGCTACGCATTGGGAGGTGGTTTTGAACTCGCTTTAGCTTGTGATTTTCGTTTAGCCGTTTCCCAAGCAAAAATGGGATTAACGGAAGTGAGTTGGGCCATTATACCGGGTGCTGGCGGGACTCAACGACTCACAAATTTAATTGGCCCCTCTCACGCCAAAGAGCTTATCCTGACCGCTCGGAGGATTGATGCTAAAGCGGCTAAGGATTTAGGCATTTTGAATAAGGAAGTGCCAGAAGAGGAGTTACTTAAACAAGCAACATCTCTCGCAAATGAAATCACATCTAACGCTCCACTGGCAGTGACTCAGGCTAAATACGCAATTAACCAAGCAACTAACGTCGACATTCACACTGGTTTAGCAATAGAAGCTAAAGCCTATGAAGTGATAATTCCTACTGAAGACCGAATTGAAGCCTTACATGCTTTTAAAGAAAAACGACCAGCCAACTTCAAAGGAAAATAATCTTACGAGGAATTTAAAGGGAAGCGTAATAAAACAAAGGGAGGAACTGACTTGAAACCAGTAATTGACGAAAGCGACCTGCATCACCGATATAAAAAAGAAATAGTTCACACAATGGAGAGTGAGCCGTATGCTCAGTTCTTGGGAATTAGATTGACGGAGATCGGTGAAGGAACGGCCGTGGCAGAATTAGATATCGAGGACCACATGTTAAATTCACATGGAACAGTTCATGGGGCGATAACATTTGCCATCGCCGATTATGTATTCGCAGCAGCTTCCAACTCTTACGGAAAAACCTCTGTCGGCATATCCACTACGGTTAACTATATGGCTGCCGGAGAAAAAGGAACTCGACTTAAGGCAACAGCAACTGAAGAAAAGAAGAATCACAGAATGGCCTGGTATAAGGTCAAAGTCGAAAGCGACAATGAACTAATCGCTACTATGGAAGCGGTAGCCTACCGTAAAAGTCACTATTTTGTTCCATTAGAAGAGTAATAGATCCATCTATATAGCGTAAGAAGATTTAAAAAGAGCATCATGTGTCAACCGCCCCCACTTGTTAGTTGTTTCCATCAAGTGGGGGCAGTTTTTTATAGCATTTTTTCTCCAATACCGTTAAGAGATATACAATGGTAACCTTTAGTTTAACTAAATGAATTAAATGGGCTACCCAAAATCATTAAAAGTTCTTTTGACCTGGGTGTTTGTGCGTGATGTGATTTATTTCAATCTATTATTCTATGGTACAGAAACAAACGGTCAGTGCTTAATAATTCGACTTTCATAAGGCTGCAGAGTTAGGTGCTCAAAAACTTTCATTTGATCACTATGATTCATAACAAAAGTAAAGGACTCTTCCTCTGTATGACGACGATAGACTTCCACATCGTTCTCAGATGCCACAATTGAAATACCGTTATCGCCCACTATTTCCTTGGCGATAGCATCCATCGATTGCTCTCCAAGTCCTCCGCCGATGTAGTAAACTTTCCCTTTTCCATACGAATTTCGAGTTACTGCAGCGTATTGTCCATAAAGCCCATCCTGATACCGAAACAGAACTTCCGCTGTTTCAGCAATGATTAAATCTCTCCAAATCGCTACATGCGAAGTTTCTCCATTAAAGTCGCCTTTTCCTTCGACTGCAGCCGTTCTTTCTTTTGTTAAAGATTCAACTTCTTCGACCCTTATTCCTGTTAAGGAGCGGACTGGACCTGGGAGCGGCTCTTTGAAATAAATCGTGTTATCTTTATTCTTTAAACCCGCTCGATAGGAAAAGACGACCGTCCCGCCTTTCTCCGCAAAGGCAGCTAACTGATCCGCTAATCTTTGATCGATGATTTGCATAGCAGGGACAAGGACAACCTTATAGGTCGAAAGGTCTCTGTCACTAGGAATAACATCGATATGGGTATTCAAAGAATAGAATGGCCGATATAGACGCATAAGTTCTTCTTTAAAATCGAAATCTTTACTCTGAATCTGTGAACGCCACGACCAAATATTATCGTAATCATAGATGACAGCAACCTCGGACTTTATGGGTGAGTCAAGGACATCTTCATACGAAGAAATCTCATCGAATAACGATTGGACTTCTTCATACTTCCTCCCATACTGATTATCGTGATCAATGACCCCATAACAAAACTGCTCGGCTCCCCTTGTCATTCCTCGCCAACGGAAATAGAGCATATGGTTGCAGCCGTGGGCAAATGCCTGGTAAGACCACATTTTAGCTTGGTTAGGACGCGGCAGGTAACCAATCACATCGTGTCCCTGGGCCCCCATCAATTCCTCGACGATCCAGAAGTTTTGATCTAGTAAGCCGCGATTGAAATCAAGCGTCATTGCAATCTCAGCCGGAGGGATCGGTTCCTCAAGCCCGCCCCACACCGGATAGTTATCATAGGAAACGAAGTCCATTGGCCACAGGTTCTCTGCATGATCAAACCATTTGTTGAAAAATCCTCCGGCTACGTTCGTAGTCACGTGCTGGTGCGGTCCTTTATACCATTTTACGATATTCGTCATTTCATGGGCGAAGCTATTGAGGGAAGCTGAACGGAATCTTGCCCAATCCAGTTTTAACCCGGGGTTGTGGGTCGTGATGGTTGGTTTTGGGACTGGAATTTCATTGAACTGGTTGTACGTCTGTCCCCAAAAGATTGTTCCCCAGCGTTCATTTAAGCTGTCAATGTCGTGGTATTTCTCAGCCAGGAATTCATGGAACTTAGCATGACACTGATCACAGTAGCATTGGTCACTGCCTTCATGGCCGAACTCATTATCGACTTGCCATACCACAATCGCTTGTTCATTTTGATAGTGTTGCACTAATTCTTTCGTAATGCGAGCGCTATGCTCCCTATAGACATCCGAATTAAAACAATATTGGCGACGCCCGCCAAAAACCCTTTTATGACCATATTCATCTTCAGATAATATAGAAGGATATTGATCCGCAAGCCAAGCGGGGAAGGTTGCAGTCGGAGTCCCGAACATCACATCCAATCCATTCTCTTTCAAGGATTCAATCACCGTATCAAAATATGAAAAATCAAATTCTCCCTCTTTACTTTCCATCAGGTGCCAGGCAAACTCTCCGATACGTACGATATTGGCCCCCATCTCTTTGATTCCTTGAATATCTTCTTTCATCATGTCCTTTGGCCAGTGTTCCGGATAATAATCTACTCCAAGATATGGCATCTTACAAACCTCCCAGTTGGATCGTTAAATTCCACGAGTATGTTCCTCGTGGAGAAATTTTTGATACCTTATTGATCTTATTTGCTACATATACATCATCATACATCCCCGTACAGGGCTCTAAAGCAAAATTATAATCACCGCGATAGCCTCCCTGCGTCTTCCATACTCCTAAGTACGGCACTTTATCTGGAGGGAAGGTATACGTTAACGTCCTTCTAATGTCGTGCTGAATAGCCTGACACCACCCCTGGCTTACCATTTGTGTAAAATAAAACTTCTCAATATTGTTCGCAGCCTCGTCTTCCATTTTCGATAAATCGATGGAGTCACCTGTTCGCTTTGATTGAGTTATGGGATACCTATGGATAGTTCCCCACTGTCCAAGGTGGCCAGAGGCTTGTTCAACATTTATGACTTCATTCATATCCGATGGCACGCGAATGGTTGTAGCACGGTTCATGTTCAGCAGGGAATGGGCCGCCCAAATAAAAGGAAATGGTTGGCTGGACAAATTAAAGGCTTGATAGTTTAGTTCGACACGGTCCGCCTTCAGATACACTTGTTTTTTTAATCGATACGGAAAAAACGGGCTAGCCACTTCTAAATCCAGTCCGTACGATCGTTCCGTTACCTGCCAGGGCATCGCCCATACTTCCCCATGATCAGGAATGCGCGAAAAATCATGCGGGTGCGGTCCCTCATCTATTCCAGGGAACATTTCATCAAACCCACTGGAATCAAAATTAGAAAAATCTTGTCCGTAGGCAGGAACTGTCATCTTCTCTACCTCTGTTTGATATAGCCATTCATAGTTTGCTTTTTTATCAAACAAACTAGCCATTTTACCCCCATAAGAAGGCAGGATCGTACACCTAATGTGTTCATTTTCCAAAATAATAGACTCTATCCCTTTAAAAGTGGAATACGTGATCATTAAGACCTCTCCTACAACGCAAATTACAATACCCCTCTTAGAAAACGCCGGAACCCTTCCTGCCCTTCTTCCGTTCGTTTGAATACGCCGGCATGTTCTAATACCGTTGAGAACGTCCTTCCAATTTCCTCTTGTACTAGTTGCTTTATATTTTGTTCGTTCAACTGTTCATGACGGGCAATGATTTGCTTCGCCCAATCGACATGTTTAGCGGTACGCTCATCCTCCATCCCTCTCTTGTCCAGGTCCCCTTGAAGCATGTACTCACTTAGCACATCCATTTCTTCTACAAGGCGCCCTGGTAATACAGCCAGCCCCATCACTTCGATCAAACCGATGTTTTCCTTCTTGATATGGTGGACCTCCTGATGAGGATGAAAGATGCCCATAGGATACTTCTCATTCGTACGATTATTTCTCAACACGAGATCAAGCTCAAATACTCCATCCCTCATGCGGGCAATCGGCGTGATTGTATTGTGCGGCGTCCCATCTGTTTCTGCAAAAATGCCCACACGTTCATCACTGTAGCCTTTCCATGTCTGCAAAATTCGTTCGCCTAGTCTTGCCAATTTCTCACGGTTTTTCCCTTGAAGACGGATTACGGACATAGGCCATTTTACGACCCCGACAGTGATGTCAGGCTCATCACTTACGCTGAACGTTTCATCCATTGGCGCTTGCGCCATGGGAAAATCGTGATGACCGGCCTGAAAGTGGTCATGACTTAGAATCGACCCCCCCACAATCGGCAAATCGGCATTCGATCCGACAAAGTAATGAGGCAGTTGCTCAACAAAATGGAGTAAACGATCAAAGCCTTCCCGTGAAACTTTCATGGGCCGATGCTCACGAGAAAAGACGATCGCGTGCTCATTGTAATAAACATAGGGAGAATATTGTAAAAACCACCTATCCTGTTGCAATTCCATTGGGATGATCCGATGGTTTTGACGAGCCGGATGATCGAGCCGTCCGGCGTATCCAACGTTTTCTTTACATAGCAAGCATTTCGGATAGGAAACACCGGCCTTCGCTTTCGCTGCTTCAATCGCTTTCGGATCTTTCTCCGGCTTAGACAAATTAATCGTAATCTCAAGGTCGCCATATGCGGTTGGACTGTACCAATGAACATTCTTGGCTACACGATCCGTCCGGATATAATGGGAGGATTTAGCCAGTTCATAGAAATAATTCGTTGCTGCCACTGGTCCCTCCGTCTGATAGTGATGATAAAAGGTTTGAATGATTTCCTTTGGACGAGGAATCAGCTTATCCATGATTTTCGGATCAAATAAATCTCGTTGTGTAACGGTATCCTCAGGGATCAACTGATTCTCGACTGCATAATCAAGCATGTTTCCTAAAATGTCAATCGGCGTCTCAAGCTGCTCCTTTGGCACATCTGCCGGCTGATAGTCTTCTAAATGGAAGAGTTCTAACAAACCATTTCGAACATAATCGACGTCCCATACAGCAATCATTTCTTTGTACAAACCATAATGAATCAAACGATCAATCTCTCTATGAATGTTGACGGTCATCATCCTTCACCTCACTTCTAATTAGTTTTCATAACCGCCGGGATGTTCTTGAAACCAATTCCAAGCCGTTTGAATCATGTGATCTAAGTCCGAATGTTGGGGTTTCCAGCCTAGTTCATTCATCGCTTTTTCGGAAGAGGCAACGAGTTGTGCTGGATCGCCTGGCCGCCTAGGAGCTATTTCTGCCGGAATGTCGTGCCCTGTTACCTTTCTTGCTGCATCGATGACTTCTTTCACTGTAAAGCCCTGGCCATTCCCGAGATTATATGTGGCACTGCCGCTTTGACTTCTCAATTTTTTAATGGCCAGTAAATGGGCATCGACCAAGTCAGTTACATGGATATAATCACGGATACAAGTCCCGTCCTTGGTAGGATAATCATTACCGAAGATGAGAATTTCCTCCCGTTTTCCTAAGGCTACTTGCAGGATGATTGGAATTAAATGAGTTTCCGGATCATGATCTTCGCCAATCCGCCCTTTCGGATCCGCTCCGGCCACATTAAAATAACGTAAGACTACAGATTGGATGCCGTGGGCCTGCTCTGCCCATTTCAGCATGTTCTCAATCGCAAGCTTCGTCTCTCCATATGGATTCGTCGGCACGGTTGGATCGGTTTCCTGAATCGGTACCTGTTCCACTTCTCCATAGGCTGCAGCAGTTGATGAAAAAACAATCTTCTTCACCTGATGGGCTGCCATAACCCTCAGTAAACATACAGCTCCGTACACATTGTTATCGTAATATTTCAATGGATCCTCGACACTTTCCCCTACTTGTGAATCTGCCGCAAAGTGAATGACCGCATCGATGTCGTTTTCCTCAAAGACTTCGTTTAAAAAAACTCCATCACGAAGATCACCTTGATAAAAAGCAGCCCCTTCGACTACAGCTTCCCGATGACCTTTTTGCAGATTATCCACCACCACGACGTCTTCGTTACGATCCAACAATTGAGCTACGGCATGGCTTCCAATGTACCCAGCTCCCCCACATACTAATACCGCCATATTGTGTTACCTCCTGTTATAATGTTTTTGCTCCATCTCCAATATCGACTACATAAAAATCTGCTTCGAGACCAGTAGCTTCTCTATACTTTTGGCCGACGCGATCGATAAAGCGACTAGTGATCTCGTTTGGAACAATACTAATCGTACAGCCCCCAAAACCAGCCCCTGTCATTCTCGATCCAATCGCGCCTTCTTCCCATGCAGCCTCAACTAAGGCATCCAGTTCTTTTCCGGTCACTTTATAATCCTCCCTTAATGAAATATGGGATTCATTCATTAACTTACCAAACCCTTTAACATCGCCTGCTTTTAATTTTTCCACCGCATCGATTGTACGGAGGTTCTCATAGACCGCATGCTTTGCGCGTTTTTGCACCAGCTCATCATGAATCAAATCTTTATGGGCCTCAAACTCGTCTCCTGTCAGTTCTCCAAGTTTGCTAATATCGAGCTTGGCTTGCAGATCATTTACGGCTGTTTCACACTGCTGCCTTCTTTCATTATATTTGGACTCAGACAGACCTCTCCGTTTATTCGTATTGGCTATAATCAGCTGCTCGTTCATTAAGGAAATAGGAGTGTGTTGATAATCCAATGTATCACAGTTTAATAGAATCGCATGATCTTTCTTCCCCATGCCACTAGCGAACTGGTCCATGATTCCGCAATTCACACCAACAAATTCGTTCTCCGCTTTTTGAGCCAGCTTCACCATGTCGATCCGATCCATCTCAAGCTGGAATAACTCTTTCAGCATAACAGCCGTAACTAACTCAACGGAGGCTGATGATGACAAACCTGCCCCGTTTGGAATATTTCCATAGTAAGCAGCATCGAAGCCAGAGGATAACTTGTAACCAGCTTGCTGGAATACAGCAGCCACACCTTTAGGATAGTTCGCCCAGTCGTGGGCTTGTTCATATGTCAGGTCGTCTACCTTAGTTTCGATCATTCCTAACTCGCTAAAATTCATAGAATGCAATCGCACCTGGTCATCCTGTCGTTTGCGAGCAACAACATACGTCCCGACACTGAGCGCACACGGGAAAACATGGCCCCCATTATAATCGGTATGCTCCCCAATGAGGTTGACACGCCCTGGAGCAAAAAAAGATCCAAGTTCTCCATGATCACCAAACCGATGAATAAATTCCTTTTTCAATTGTTCCATCTTTTCACCTTACCCTTATGATAGATTTAGATAATACCTATTGGAGATAGCAACGTATAAATAATGATCATCGCCAATGTCACCGCCACTCCGACAGGGAATACTAGTTTCCACGGGGTCATATCGACTTTTGATTTTTCTTCTAAAATGAAATCCTTCTCGCGAGGGCGAAGTTTGCCGATAAGCAGCATTAACCCTGAACATACTACGAATAAGATTGCTAATATATGAAGGAAGTGAATACCTGTGTCCCAAACTAGCTGGGTGACAGCATAAATAGAAATAAACACAAACAACGATACCTTCGCCGCAATAGCTGGAACACGTTTTGTTAAATAGCCAACAATGAGAATCGTGAAGATCGGGACATTGTAAAAGCCATTAACGATTTGTAAGTATTGGAAGAAACCTTGTGGCACCAGATCAATCAGTGGTGCGATACACATCGCAAACAAAGCGAGTACGATCCCAATATATTTCCCTTTACGGACAACCTCACGATCAGGTGCATTCGGCTTGAAATAGGGCTTATAAATATTGAGTGCAATCAACGTCACGGATGAGTTCAACGCTGAGTTGAATGAGGATAAGATCGCACCAAACAGGACAGCGGCGAAGAAGCCAACCAAAGGTGTCGGCAATACTTCTTTAACCAATTTGGGATAAGCATTCGTCGGCTCAAGTCCAGGGCCGAACATATTGAAAGCGATGATTCCAGGGAGAATCAAAAAGACAGGACCTAAAAGTTTTAGAAAAGCGGCAATCAACACCCCTTTTTGGCCTTCCTTTAAACTTTTTGCTGCAATCGCCCGCTGCATAATATGCTGCGCCGTTCCCCAGTAAAAGAGATTGACTAACAGCATCCCTGTAAACATGGTTCCAAATGGTACTGGGCTTTCGGAACCGCCGACTGAATTCAACTTCTCTGGAGATTCTTGGACAATTGTACTCAAGCCGTTGGTAATCGAACCATCTCCTAAGACAAACAACCCGATAATTGGGATCATCAATCCCCCAATCAGAAGACCAATCCCATTGATAGAATCAGACACAGCTACTGCCTTTAACCCGCCAAAAATGGCGTAAATTGAACCAATAATTCCAATTGCGAATACCGTAATAAATAAAGCCGTCATACGGCTTACACCTAGTACTTCTGGAATACTGAACAAACCATTAATGGCAACTGCTCCCGAGTAGAGAATCGGCGGCAACAGATTAAATATGTAACCGAACAAGAATAGAATGGTGACAATTTGTTTTGTTCCAAAGTCAAAACGATCTTCTAGGAAATCAGGGATAGTCGTAATGCCGCCCTTCAAATATCTAGGTAAAAGAAATAAGGCAACAACAACTAACGCAATAGCAGAACCAACTTCCCAGCCCATAACAGCAATGGTGTCAGAATAACCTTGTGCATTTAATCCAATTAATTGTTCCGTAGAGAGATTAGTAAGCATCAAAGAACCAGCAATTGTCCAGGCTCCTAAACTCCTTCCACCTAGGAAATAACCATCCTGTGTGTTTAAGTTCTCTTTACGAGTCAGGAAGTATGAGATAAGCGCTACAAGTCCAGTAAAAAATAGAAAAGATATAATTGTAAACAGATTCATAGTTGTCTCTCCTTATCCAATTGTTTTGTATGGATCACTATATAGTTAATAAAATTAATTAATTAACTTATGAACAACTTATCATAATTTTTCGAAAAATGAAAACCCTTTAGTAAGATTTATGCATCCCATTCCTCCTTGTCAATCAAACAGTGAACAGTATTATCACAATCTATTCGAGTTCTTTCTTCATTACATAATTTTTTTATAAAAAAGAGGCAATGATCATCCAACCCACCAACTTAATTAATAAATTTTATTTAGTATGCAGGCCATGTTATAATGAATGTAATTAGAATTGATGGAGGAAGAATTATGTCTTCGAAGTATAATAGAGGAAGTTTTCAGCTGATGAAATCGATCAATCGATCCATCATTTTGAATATGATTCGGAAAGATGGCCCTATTTCCCGGGCAGAAATTGCAAAACAAACAAAACTCACCCCTCCCACCGTCAGTAACATCGTCAAAGAATTGCTTACCAGTCAATTCGTCATTGAGACGACACAAGGTGCCTCGCAGGGTGGAAGAAAGCCTACTTTGCTAGCCATTAACGCTGAACATTTTTACATAATCGGCATTGACGTAGGGCGCTACAAGATGAATTTCATGGTCACAAACTTGTTTGGTGAAGTAAAAGATTCAACCCTATTAGGGATTAAGGAATACCCTACTAAAGAAGATCTGCTTGAAACCATGAAGCATGGTATCCGTTCCTTATTACAATCAGGCAAGAGTAATACAGAAAAATTCCT
Source organism: Halobacillus naozhouensis (assembly GCF_029714185.1). Taxonomy (NCBI): domain Bacteria; kingdom Bacillati; phylum Bacillota; class Bacilli; order Caryophanales; family Bacillaceae; genus Halobacillus; species Halobacillus naozhouensis. The sequence goes on from NZ_CP121671.1 coordinate 3,521,982, forward strand.
TGGAATTGGCGTAGGGATGCACGGCATTGTTGACGTGGACAAGGGAGTCTCTCTTTTCGCCCCTTCCTTCGATCTTCACGATATTCCTATTAAAGAAGAGTTGGAAAACGAATTTAAGATGATTGTCAAAATAGAAAATGATGCCCGTACCATGACACTTGGTGAATCATGGTTTGGAAACGGAAAAGATGCGGACAATATCGTGGGCATTAATGTCGGTCATGGCATCGGCGCAGGCATCATGATTAATGGAAGACTTTTTCATGGGGAAAACAACATTGCCGGAGAAATCGGGCATGTCACCATCGATCTGTCAGGACCCAAGTGTACTTGCGGAAATTATGGTTGTCTACAAACATTAGCTGGTGGTCCAGCGATTGCAGAACGAGCTAAGAAGGAATTAAAAACCGGAAAAACATCATGTATTCTAGACTTAGTAGACCATGATATTGAGAAGATAGACGGGGAGACTGTTTACCAAGCCGCCTGTGATGGAGATGAATTCAGTGTTGAATTATTAAATCAAACGGGGAGGTTTTTGGGCATCGGCATCGTCAACCTCATGCATACATTGAACCCGAAACGAATCATTATCGGAGGCGGAGTTGCAAACGCAGGCAGCTTTTTGATGGAAGGACTAAAAGAAACCATTCAGGCAAGGGGATTGACAAAAGAAGCAAAGGAAACCCCCATTGTATTATCAAGTCTCGGAGAAAATGCTTCATCCTACGGTGCGTGTGTATTGATTTTAGAAGAGTTTTTCTCCCAGCATTAAAAAACTTTTTATGGAATAACCATACATTTTGCAACAGTCCCCACTCAGGATACCATTAAAGAACCGATAAACTGAGCGCGCTACCCTCTCAGCTATCGGTTCTTTTTCATTTCTAACAAGTATTTGAAGGCTACACTTCAAATATTTTGTATGACAACCTTGACTTTCAAATGTAAGCGTTTTAACATATGTGTAACGGGTTACATACCCCTTTTTATTTTGACCAATGTGTAACCGGTTACACATTTAGGCGTGAAGGTGATTGAATACATGACAACCATAAAAGATGTCGCAAAACTAGCAGAAGTTTCCGTTGCTACTGTTTCGAGGGTTTTAAATAAGAACGGCTACGTCCACTCCGAAACGGAAAAACGTGTTGCTTATGCGATTAAACAATTAAACTATAAACCTAATGATGTAGCTCGAAGTCTTTTTAAAGGGCGATCAAAGATGATTGCTCTTCTTGTACCAGATATCATGAACCCCTTCTTCCCTGAACTTGCCAGGGCTGTAGAGGATATGACAAAACAACATAATTTCACCTTTGTTCTATGTAATACGGATGATGATATCGATAAGGAAATGGCTTACTTAGATGCATTAAAGCAAAAATCAGTTGACGGGATCATTATTGTTTCGAGTACGATTTCTGCTGATAACATTAGCGGGATGGGCACCCCGATAGTAGCACTCGATAGGATTCTTAGTTCAAGTTTATCTTCCGTTACTGTGAATAATTATGTTGGGGCAAAAGAAGCTGTCCAACATTTAAAAGCGATTGGCTGTAAGAGAATCGCACATATTTCAGGACCAGAGAATGTGAGCAATGCCAAACAGCGTTTGAAAGGTTACCTTGAAGAAGTACAAGACGAAGAATGGTTTCTCCCCAGTTATATAGAACAAGGAGAATATCATTTTGAGGATGCCAAAGAAGCTACTAAAAAGCTGCTTACCACGCATAGGGATATCGATGGCCTTTTTGTAGCGAATGACCTTATGGGGGTTGGTGCATTAAAGGCTGCGGAATCACTGGGAATTAAAGTACCTGAGGAACTTTCGATCATAGCCTTTGACGGAATCAGCCTTGGCGAAACTACCTCCCCTGCTTTAACCACCATGGCACAGCCCATTTACCAGGCAGGTGCTAAAGCAGCTGAAATAATCATTGAACAAATTGAGAACCAGCACTCTTTTGTAACGAACGAAGAATTTTCTGTAAAACTAGTTGAACGACAATCTACTAAATTTGGGAGGTCTTCACTATGAGTTATCAGCCGACGGTAACGGTTGTCGGGAGCATCAATATGGATTTAGTCGTTTCGACAGACGTGATGCCGCTTCAAGGGGAAACTGTCCTTGGGAACAATTTTGCTACGTATCCTGGAGGTAAGGGGGCAAACCAGGCTGTAGCTGCGGCGAGAATGGGTGCGAACGTAAATATGATTGGGGCTGTTGGGGGAGACATATTTGGAAGGGATTTACTTCAGCACCTTCACAACGAGAATATTGATACAACGGCTGTTCACGTATTCGACAGTATTCCTTCAGGGACGGCGACGATTATATTATCCGAGCAGGATAACCGAATTATCGTTGCCCCTGGTACAAATGGGATGCTCTCGCCTGAATTGGTTCAGAACCATAAATCTATGATTAAAGATAGTGATGTGATTCTATTACAATTAGAAATTCCAATAGAGACGATTAGTTACGTGGCATCATTAGCTTACGATATGGGGATTCCAGTCATACTCAATCCCGCCCCTTATCAAAAGCTCCCGTCTGCTTTGTTATCTCAAGTTGAATTTCTTACACCTAATGAAACCGAGGCGAGTTCTTTACTTAAAGATCCCGTGCTTGATATTCTTCGTGAGAAAATGATCATCACTCAAGGTGACCAGGGAGTTGTGATTCATCAGAACGAATCAGATATTACCATTCCAGGTTACAAGGTGCCTGCTCGAGATACCACTGGTGCTGGTGACACCTTTAACGGCGCACTTGCGACACAGTTAGCCAAAGGAAAACGTCTAGAGAAAGCTGTAATGTATGCTAACGCAGCGGCAGCCATGTCTGTTACGAAATTAGGTGCTCAAAGCGGCATGCCAATGAAGGATGAGGTCGAACAGTTTTTGCAAGAAAGGTCTGATCAACAATGAAGAAAACAGGCATATTAAATCGTGACCTAGCTGCGATTCTAGCAAGGCTTGGCCATACGGATACCATCATCATTGCTGATTGCGGCCTGCCAATACCTGATGAATCAAAATGTATAGACCTTTCCGTAACCCTTGGTGTTCCAAACTTTGAATCCATTCTACAGGCTATAGCAGATGATATGGAAATAGAAAATATTACTCTAGCAAAAGAAATGAAACAGCATAATGATTTATTACATGAGAGAGTTCTAAGCTATTCGAAGTCGATAAATTATATAAGCCATGAAAATGTGAAGGCACAAATCAAACACGCCAAGGCAGTGATTCGTACAGGGGAGAATACTCCTTATGCGAATGCCATTCTGCAGTCAGGAGTTATTTTCTAACTAAGGAGGGTGAGAGATGGTGGATACACCTTTTATTGAGATGAGAAAGATTAATAAATCGTTCGCTGGCAATCAGGTGTTAAAGGATGTTGATTTCGCTGTGCATCCAGGAGAAGTGCATGCTCTCATGGGGGAAAATGGTGCTGGAAAATCAACCCTAATCAAAGTGTTAACAGGAATTCATTCAAGAGACGGCGGGACTATTCAGTTAAAAGGTGAGGATGTTACGTTTACTAATCCCAAGCAAGCTGAACATAAGGGAATTGTGGTCATCCACCAGGAGCTGAATATTATCCCACACTTAACCGTCACCCAAAATATGTTTCTTGGAAAAGAGCTGACCTACGGAAAGTCTGGAATTCTTAAGATGAAAGAAATGCGGCAACAGACGCTTGAGAACCTGGAACGCCTCGGTGTAACGAATATTAATCCAGATGAAGAAGCTGGCAATCTTTCCGTTGGGAAACAGCAGATGGTAGAGATTGCCCGTGCCGTTTCTACAAACGCTGAAATGATTATTATGGACGAGCCCACAGCAGCATTGACTGAACGTGAAATCGAAAGACTCTTTCATGTAGTGAACTCCTTAAAAGAACAAAACGTCAGCATCATTTATATTTCCCATAGGATGGAGGAAATCTTCCATATATGTGATCGTATCACGGTCCTTCGTGACGGTTCATACGTCGGAACAGAAAATATTTCTGAGACCTCCTTTCAAGCTATTGTAAAAATGATGGTTGGCCGCGAACTTGGGGAACGTTTTCCTGAGCGGACTGGCGAAATCGGAGATGTTGTCCTGGAAGTGAAGAACCTGGCTAGAACGGGACTTTTCACCGATGTCAGTTTCTCCGTCCATCAAGGGGAAATCCTCGGTGTCGCTGGGTTGATGGGAGCTGGTCGAACTGAAATTATGGAAGCCATCTTCGGGTCCCGTAAGAAAAGTCATGGCAGTATTTCCTTAAATGGCCACCCGTTAACGATTAAACACCCTCGGGATGCCATTCGATCAGGTATAGGCTTTATAACCGAAGATCGAAAAGATGAAGGACTCGTACTTAACCTGTCGATACGAGAAAATATAGCATTGACAAATATGAAAACGGTTTCCAAAGGTGGCTTTATTTCTTCTACTAATGAAATGAAGTTGATTGATGAGTTGATTGAAAAGCTTCATGTAAGAACAACAGGACGCGAACAGGAAGTTCGCTCATTAAGTGGCGGGAATCAGCAAAAGGTAGTAATCGCAAAATGGCTTGGTATTAAACCGAAGCTTCTCATCCTTGATGAACCGACCCGAGGTGTAGATGTTGGGGCAAAAAAAGAAATTTACCATATTATGAATGAGCTTACTGAACAAGGCGTCGCTATCATTATGGTTTCATCTGAACTCCCTGAGGTCCTAGGAGTAAGTGACCGGATTATGGTGATTCATGAAGGAAAAGTTGCACGTATCATCAACAGAAATGATGCTGACCAAGAAAAAGTAATGCAAGCAGCTACAGGAGGGGAGTAACGATGAAGCAAACATTAATGAGCAATTTTTCTAAGCTTGGCCCGCTAATTGGTCTACTACTAATTATGATTATTTTATCTATTTTAAGTGATAACTTTTTAACCGTTGATAACTTACTCAACCTTCTAAGACAGATTTCGATTAATGCTCTGATTGCTTTTGGTATGACATTTGTTATCTTAACTGGTGGAATCGATCTATCTGTTGGATCCATATTAGCATTCGGCAGTGCTTTAACTGCTGGTATGCTGGCTAGCGGTATGGACCCTCTACTTGCCGTATTGATTGGATTATTAGCAGGATTTGCTATGGGAGCTCTAAACGGACTTGTGATCACCAAAGGCAAGGTCGCTCCCTTTATAGCCACCCTAGCCACGATGACGGTCTTTCGAGGCGCTACGCTAGTTTATACGGAAGGGCGTCCAATCACGGGTTTATCAAACAGCTTCACATTTGAAATGATTGGGGGAGGTTATGTATTCGGCATTCCTTTTCCAGCCATATTAATGCTTGTTGTTTTCGTCATTTTATTCTTTATACTGCGTAACACAGTCTTTGGAAGACAAGTTTATTCCGTCGGTGGAAATGAAGAAGCCTCTATCCTATCAGGAATTAAAGCAGACCGCGTCAAAATATGGGTCTACTCTTTGACAGGGATGCTATCTGTTCTGGGTGGAATTATTTTGACAAGTCGGTTAAATTCAGCGCAGCCGACAGCAGGAACCATGTACGAACTTGATGCAATTGCTGCTGTTGTACTTGGTGGGACAAGCCTGGCAGGCGGTCGAGGGCGAATCGCTGGTACATTGGTCGGTGCTCTCATTATTGGAGTCCTTGATAATGGACTGAATTTATTAAACGTATCATCCTTCTATCAACAAATTGTCAAAGGCGGCGTCATTCTACTCGCTGTCTTGCTTGATCGTAAATCTAAATAACGAACATGATGTTCTTCTATGGACATGATGAAATAAATTATTTCAAGGAGGAAATACACATGAAAAAATGGATCAAATCACTTGGCCTCTTAGCTCTATTGTTGATGGTTGCTACAGCCTGCTCGACCGAAGCACCAGGATCTTCTTCAGATGATTCAAGCAAGGAAAGCGAAGGATCTGATAATGACACAGTTAAAATCGGACTCTCCCTTTCAACTTTGAACAACCCGTTCTTCGTTTCCCTGCGTGATGGCGCGGAAGCTGCTGCAAAGGAAGCTGGCTTCAAACTCCTTACCTCAGATGCACAAAATGATTCAGCAACACAGGTAAGTGATATTGAAGACTTACTACAGCAAAATATTGATGTCCTGCTTGTAAACCCAACAGACTCTGCTGCAATTGTTTCTGCCATAGAGTCAGCGAATAACGCCGGTGTTCCGGTTATTACAGTTGACCGAAGTGCTGATGGCGGTGAAGTCGTGTCACACATTGCTTCTGATAACGTAGCCGGTGGGGAAATGGCGGGCGAATTTATTGCAGAGCAATTGGGTGGAAAAGGTAATGTAGTGGAACTTGAAGGGATCCCTGGGGCGTCAGCTACACGTGAACGCGGGAAAGGCTTTCACAACGTGATTGATAGCATCGAGGGTATCGAGGTTGTTGCCAAGCAATCAGCAAACTTCGATCGTGCGGAAGGATTAACAGTTATGGAAAACATTTTACAGAGTACGGACGACATTGACGCTGTTTTTGCCCACAATGATGAAATGGCCTTAGGTGCTGTACAGGCTTTAGAAGCAAACAATTTGCTTGAGGATGTTACGGTCGTAGGCTTCGATGGCACAGATGATGCAAGGGCAGCCATTGCTGAAGGACGCATGGATGCTACTATCGCCCAACAGCCGGGGCTAATTGGTGAAAAAGCGATTGAGACAGCCGGAAAAGTAGCTAACGGCGAAAGTGTTAAGGAATTCATCCCTGTTGAGCTGCAGCTTGTAACAGAATAATAGGTATATTTAGCTGCTTTTAGGTCATTATGTACAAACATTAAATTAATCATAAAAGAATCCCTTCCTTTGACAAGAAGGGATTCTTTTACGTTTACTCTATTTTATCTACGGTTAGCCTTTTTTGGGAATAGAAAAAATACTCAATTAGGTTCCTACATAACCAAAACACCTCCAAGCGCCGGTCTACGCTTGGAGGTGTTTTGATTTTAAAAATAATCCATAAGACCTTGCGTAATCGCCTCAGCCACATTAGCCTTATAAGCAGCCGTCTTCAACTTCTCCACCTCTATCGGATTCGAGAGAAAACCAAGCTCAACAAGAATCGACGTATCATTATTCTCCCTCAACACATGAAAGTCACCAAACTTCACACCATCATTCTGCAGACCCGTATGAGCGATTAACTGATCCTGAACCTGATCCGCAAGCCCCTTGTCTGTGTTCGAATAATAATACGTGCTAATGCCGCGAGCGTTTGAGTAAATACTAGAATTATAATGCAAACTAATGAAAGCGTGTGTGTTGTAATCATGACTGATCGCCACCCGCTCCTCAAGGGATAAATAGCGGTCACTCGACCTCGTCATAATCACGTTCGCGCCTGCCTGCTCCAGTTGATCCGAAACGACCTGAGCAGTTGGCAACGTCATGTTCTTCTCATTGCCGCCATAATACCCGACTGCACCAGGATCATACCCGCCGTGCCCTGCATCGAGCACCACGTTAATGCCTTCTAACGAGGATGAGCTTGGAGGCTGAGATGATGAACCACCCTTGACCAGCCAGCCTGCGATCCAGCCAGTACTTCCATTCGATAACTGAACATGAACCCAGTCACTAGACTTTTCTATGGATGTAAAAGTATCCCCGCGATAAACGAGTCCAAGACTTTCATACCCTGTTCCAGGGCCTGTCCTAAGATGAGCCGCATCCACACCGACGGTAACTTGTCCGCCCGAGGATGAACTGGAGTCCGTCTCAACCAAATAATACCCGGCAACCCAGCCCTCCTGGCCATCATAATTAATGCGAGCCCAGCCAAATCGATGCTCATAAACCGTCACCAAAGCCTCGTCATCCAGTGAACCAATGACGGACGCCTCAAGACCTGGTCCACTTCTCACATTCAGATTAGTGGCTTCCACCCGATATGTAGTCCCTTCTTCCGCAACAACCTTAGGTGTCAAAAAAGCGAAAGCCATCATAAGACTGAGACATGCAACCATCAACGTAAAACCGCTTTTCCTCACAACAGAAATAAAACCCTCACTCCTCTCTCCTAACTTCTCTAGTATCTAAAACTATAGAATCATAGTTTTAAGTTGGTTTGGTCACAACATTGTAACAATATTCTGCAAATCGTAACATATCTCTCCATAAAATTAATTCTATTCAACTATTGTGGGAAGAAATATAAGGATTTAATGGAAATGTATACCGATTGAAGGGTACTTTTTAATACGGAGGCGAGGGGTACTTTAAGCGCATAAAGCGGAAAAGGATCACTCCCTCCCGCCTCTCAAAGGGTTAATGTATTCTCCGCCGTACAACTAGCCTAGTTTCACAGTTATCGAAAAAGTCCCAAAACAATCAAAGACTCATATCCTCTAGTGTTAATATTAAAGAAGAAAAATCATTAGGTATCGTTTCTCGTCGGAGGATGTTGGAATAGATATTTCCTGGGAAATTATCAGAACTTTTAGGAGTAATATGTCAAAAAAGCGCCTGAGCAATGAAGCTCAGACGCTTTTCCCATAATTTTAAGTTGATTAGGATCTGTTAGTGAATTGCAGCCTTATTGTTTCTCCATATTCCGCTTAAACTCCCTCATCTTCTCGTCGGCTACTAATTCAATGGGCTTTTTCTGTTGACCCGCAGTGACACCTATTTGTTTTCCATGATCATCATTGATGATTTGATCTCTTCGGCCATCGCGATGTGGACTAGTTTCGGAGTGGGTGTTCTCTGAATCTTTAGGCATAAGGTTCATCCTCCTTTCTCATAATTTGGATGAACAACCTATGAATTATACCTCGTCAGTAGATGACTTTGTTATAAGGTATCTTTGCACAGTTGCCCGTATTTAATAATGTTAGGAAACCAACAACTTTGGAAATGGAACGTTCATCAAAGAGATGGCAAACATAATAGTAATTTATTTACGCATTTTTACAGTTGAACCTAAGGAGATAATTATAGGAATAGTTCTTGGAGCAAAAATGATATTAACTGTTGATGATAACGGTATTCGTTTAGAGCCAGACAAGCAGAAACCCATATTAGATACCTTGTTATCTCAGGTCACTCCAGATAATCAGCACAAGGAAGTTGACTTTGGTTATCCTGAAGGAGATGAGCTAATTTAACTGCCAGTTCCAGATCGTGGCGATTTAGTATATATCACCCCCAATCATGTTTGATTTCCCTGAAAAAATAAGACAAGAAAAGCAATTAAACTGCCATACCCGTAAGAGTATGGCAGTTTAGAGCAAATCATGGCAGAAAAAATCTCTTGCAGAAATAGCCCACCTTGTTTGGCTTTAAACACATACCAGGTTTTCCACAAAGGAATTTCCTTAAAAAGATATTCTCAAGTTAAGTTTTCTACATAACGGTTGGGGTCCATGTGTTCAATATCATATGATGTCTTCCCATTTTCTAAAAGATCCGCAGCAATTTTTCCTATTACCGGGGCCATTTTAAATCCGTGACCTGAGAATCCGCTTGCTATCATTACATTTTCGCTTGTACCCGGTAGGTATCCTACGACTGAATGATCATCCGGGGTATAGGCATCCATGTAAACACTAGCCCGTACAGGCTCGGGAATAAGATCAGGAATTAACTCTTTAACCGCTTCTCCTACTTCTCTAAGTTCCTCAACTTTAACATCTCTATTTAATTGTCCTGGATCTTCTATTAACTCAGGATTTTTTGTATTAGATGCTTTGACCATAGTACCATCCAATGTTGGAGCCCCCGTCAATCTAAAGCCCTTTCGCATACGGGCGAATATGGGGAAATTCTTTGGGTAAAACTTAGTGATATCCTTTGCAGAAAACCATGTCAGCACCAAACGTCTTGCTTTTAAATGGTGGCTTAAGCCCGGTAAAAAAGTAACCGACCATGGACCAGTGGTAACTAAAACTTTTCCTACTCGATATTTCCTTTTATCGGTTGAGATAGATACACCCCATTGGTCAGGCTGAATATCCTTCACTTCTGTATAACGCAGGATGGATGCCCCCAATTTTTCGGCCTGAGTAGCAGCTGTTGTAACCGCTAACTCAGGCCGGAGAAACCCGGCATTCTTATCTAGTACCATAATTTCTCCAGCAAACAATCGATGTTGCGGAAATCGTCTATGGGCTTCTTTTCCTTGTAAAACCTCATGGTCTAAATCAAAGAATTCTATACTATTTTGTACATTTCTCATAACTTGGGTATCCGGATCGCCGATCATCAGTCCACCATTCAATGTTAATAAACTTTTGCCTGTTCCATACTCAAGTTCTTTCCATAAACGTTGGGAGTCTTGTAATAAAGGTACATATTCCTTACCTTCCATATAGGCTGTTCTAAATAGACGGGATTCGCCTCCCACAGCAGACCTGTCGTTTCCAATTCCGTACTTTTCAAATCCTAAAACAGATACACCCCTCTTAGCAAGTTGCCATGTCGCCATGCTCCCCATTGTTCCTACACCAATCACGGCTACATCTGCATCCATATAAACACCCTTTCAATTATAAGCAACAATAAATTGATAGAATATTCAGTAATTTTAACCTAATCGAGTCTCATCTTTCTCATTTTTATATTGGGCATTTTCATCCTTAAAGAGATAGTTACATACAATAAAGCCAATTAATGAGCCTACTATCCCAAATGCAACGTAAGGTATTTGTGTCCCCATCATTTGAGCAATTGCAGCACTAACAACACCTGTTGCTATACTTCCTATAGCTCCTTTATCACTCAAAATATTGGTATTCCTTAAAATAAACCCGCCGAAAATAGGTACAAGTAACCCAGAAGCAGAATAGGCGTAAGTTGCCACAAGCCATCCTAAAGCTTGTGGGTAATACAATGCTAAAAGAACTGATAATGCTATGACCACAACTGCCATGATTCTCGACATTTTCAGAAGTTTATTGTCACTGACTTGTGGGTTAATATACGATTGATAAATATCTTTCGTAATATTTACTACGACCGATTGAACAGCACTGCTAACCGTAGACATTATGGTTGCAATGATGAAAGCTGAATAGATGGCCATAAACCAAATTGGGATTTGAGTGAGGAACCATCCTGATGCCATTTCTGAATTCTCTAAGGAAGGATTCATTGAGAAAATGGTAATTCCCATGAAAGAAGCCCATATACCAGCAATAACACCTACGATTGCCGCTATGAGAAAGGCTTTCTTTGCTACTTTCGGACTTTTGGAAGCATATATGCGCTGGTACGACATCTGATTAGTTAGTGCCCCAGGGAAAATAGCTAAAATCCAAAATAGAATGGTTGTCATTCCTACAGCACCCAAACCTTCCGGGAATCCAATCATAGATTGAGGGACAACACTTGATATTTCCGACCAGCCCCCTGCTAAATTCAAAATGTAGAAACCGCTTACAATTGACATAATAAGCATCATACATCCAAATATGAAGTCGGTCCACGCTACAGAAGTCATTCCACCTGGTAAAACAAACAAGAGACTAATTGCTGCAAAAATAAACACTAATAAAGTGAAGGATATACCCGATATACTCGAAAATAGATTACCGAATGCAACCAACTGGGTACATAACCAACCAAAAGGCACTACGATTGCCATAAAAGTAACAGCACTCATCAGTAATTTATTTTCCCCATACAACTTCTTGAAGATTTCCGGCATAGTAGAGAATTTTTGTTTTTTAAGCCAATCGGCAAGTAATACCAGAATAATAATCCCTATCGAATATAAAAAGTTATATGTTATAGCAGACCACCCTGCACTATATCCTATCCCGATGTGGGCTACTAACACTCCACCTCCCATCCCAGTAGCAAACTGACTTCCAGCCACTACATACATGGGTAATGAGCGTCCTCCTACAATCCAACTTTCACTACTTTTATCTTTTCTTCCAATCCAGAAAGAAAACAGAGCAGCCCCGGACAAAACAACAGCAGAACTTAACACAAGCACTAATGTAGGATTCATTATTCCCCTCCAAATCATTTTAGTTATCTGGTTGTGTCATTCTGGAAGTGTCCCCGTGAATTCAGGATAGGCATCGACGCCAGTTCAACTCTACACCACTGTAGCCACCCCCTTTCATATCCAGATCATTATATTTTTTCTGAGGCCTTCATAAAGCGCCGAAGACTTAAGCGTCCAAGGTCAATGGAAGTTTCCCCCTCCATTAATAATTCGGTCATAAGGGTGCCAATTAAGGGGGATAGTGTAATGCCGCTATGCATCGTTGCAATGAAGGCGTTCTGCACGCCAGGTATAGTACCGACAATAGGAAAACCATCTTTCGGGATAACCCTTATGCCCGAAAAACTCCTGACTACATTAGCTTTATCTAGTGCTGGAACATAATCTACTGCCATTCTGGCAGTCTCTTGGATCACATCTAACGTTGTCCGGCGGTCATATCCTACTTCTTCTTTAGAATAGCCAATCAATACCTCTCCATTTTCCGCTTGACGCATACCACCGATAGTATGAGTAAGGAAAGGAGCAAGCGGTTCTGTAACTATGATTTGACCGCGCACCTGTTTCACAGGGATGTGTACACCCATCATTTCACCAATTTCTTTTGTCCATGGCCCTCCAGCTACAATTACTTTGTCAGCGGTGATCGTTTCCTCCTTTTTTGTTAAAATCTTAAAAAGACCTTTTTCCTTCTTGATATCTAGAACAGGGTTATAAAATGTGAACTGTACATGATTTCTTTGTGCAGCTTTAATATAGAGTTCTACTAGTCTAAAAGGATTTACATTACCGTCAATATCACTATAAGTCGCGCCTGCGATTGATGGTGATAGAGAAGGTTCTTTCTGAAGTACTTGGTCCCTATTTAACACATCAACTTTTATACCTACTGCCGCCTGAGCTTCAGCGAGCTTTAAAGCCTGCTCCCGTTCTGACTCATTAAAAAACGGTGCGATTCCCCCGGTCCTTTTATACTCCACATCACCTATTTTCTTTCCTAAGAAGGGATATAGTTCTGCACTGTACATACTTAACTCTCCATACCAAGAGGGAGTCTTATTATGAACCCACACCCAAGCCTGTGTAGAACCTGATGTCCCCGACAATGGGAATCCTTTGTCCACTACCAATATATCCTTTTGTTTTTGTTCAGATAGGTGATAGGCAATGCTACTACCAATTACTCCACAACCGATAATTACAATGTCATAGTACTTAGTCATTTTTGCTGATCGCCTTCTTCCAAAGATGATTCACTAAAAACAGAAAGGACACTGTTAGATGATTCCTTTCCAACTAGAGCTCCTAAGCGAGTAATTTTTAATGGCATACGCATTCTGGAAGGAGGAATTTCCTTTAAAGGCTTTCCTAAGCTTTCACTTAATAACTCCCGGACAAGATTCATGCAAACCTTAGATTGGCAAGGTCCCATGCCACACCGAGTAAGTCTTTTAATGTCATCGAAAGTAGAGGCACCCACTTTAATAGCAGTCTTTATTTCATCTATATTAATTTCTTCACATCGACAAACAATTGTGGATCTATCCATTTAGCATTCCTCCAAGATTGCATGAAATGAAGTCGGTAATGGTATGTTATTTTTGTCATGAAATTCTTGTATAGAAGCAACTCTCGCATAGAATACTTCACTATCAGTCTGAGTTTCGATGCGTAAAAGTTCCTTCCATAAATAAGTGCTTTTTTTCGCTGCCTCTTCACCATCTAACACTCCCAAACAGACAAGAACATCAACGGCTGCAATTTCTGCAGTTAGTAAAATACCACCCATACAAGTTATTCCAGCAGCATTACCAGCGACATATACCGAAGAGTTCTCTGTTCTTAGATTACTATCGTACCTCGGTAGCAATCCCCCTAGCTTTTCTTTATATATAAATGAGCAATCGAGTATTTCAAACGGCTCTAATATGGGAGACAGTCCATTTCCGATACAAATGAGATCAGTTTCCCATTCCTTTTCAACACCATTATGATTGATAAAAACCTTTTCTACTTCTCCTCTCCCCATCGCTCTAGTAATACTGCTATTTAAGAATAGGGGAATTTCCGAGCGTAGCCTTTCCCAGCTTTCGCTATCTAACGAGTTATTCTTTTCAACAATTCCTAGAATATTAACCCCGCACTCCTTTAATTGTAGTGCGACTTCTAATGAGAAAAAGTTGTACCCTAAGATGACTGCATTCTTCCCAGGTAATACCCTTTCCCGGTTAAGTAATATTTGTGCTGCTCCTACTGTCATGACTCCTGGTTGAGTCCATCCTGGGAATAAACTAGCCTCTTCAGCTGCTCCTGTGGTTACAATCACTTTCTTAGCTTTAATCGGGAAAGTGCTTTCTCCGTTAGATACTCCAATGCTTCCGTCCTTGTAAGCTCCTATCATAGTATGTTTATAGAGCATGGTCACAGGTAGGGAATGAAGACGATGGGTCAACGTTTCTACTAGATTTATTCCTCTCTGAGTTTCAAACTGCCTTGGAAGATTATTTAAATACTGTGTTTGTTGTTTTAACTGGCCACCCGGAGAGAAAGATTCGTCAACGATGATTGTCTGAACACCATTGGCAGCCATTTCGTAAGCTGCATGTAAACCCGCGGGTCCAGCTCCGATAATTAACACGTCAGTTTCCATAATCTCCCCTCCTTACGTCAGGATCTCCACTATTAGGACTGACTTCCATTCCATCTTCTATTAGAGTCATACAACTAAGTACATGTTCAAGGCCGTTAACAGTGACAAAACAACTACAACACCTTCCATTTGCACAATACAACCCTCTTGATTGCTGCAGCTTGCGAGTTATGCCGAATTTCTTAATACCATTAGCCATCAGTGCTCCAGCGATCGTCTGTCCATGGTTAGCTTTAAGAGTTGTTCCTTTATAGAAAAAAGTAACTTCTTGGTTGTTATCCTGTTTTAAAATTGGATGATTCTCAATATACATAACAACCCTCCTAAAAATATAATATTATAATCTTATATCATGAATTAAAGAGGTACCTCAAGAAAGTATCTCGACTGGTCTTGTTTTAAAATAAACCTTGAGTACTCGATCACATCTTTTGCCTCGGTAAGTGTATAACGTTCGAGTACAAATAATTGCTCTCCTAACGGTATTTTCAACAAATTTGCTTCATATTCATCAGCTAAAGTGGTATTAAAATACACCTTAGCTTTTTCTAACTTTACATGGTACCTCTCTTCAAACAAATTATATAGAAGTTCATTCTCGATATCGCTGGGATTTAGGTTCGGAACTAATGACGTCGGTATAAAAGAATGTTCAATGGCAATAGGTTTATCTCCTTGGAGCTTAATTCTATTAATTTTATAAACTTCTTGCTTTTCACTCAATCCTAATAACTTTCCAATCTTCCTGCCGGCTTTTTCTCTGTTGAAATTTAACGTGCGATGCGGATGGTTATGATCTTCCCAGGCTTCATTTCGTAATGAAACCAACCTTGAAATATTTTGTTCCTTTTTATCAGTCACAAATGTTCCTTTGCCACTCTGTCGATATAGGAACCCCTCGTCTACTAAATCATGAATTGCTCTTTTTATCGTAATTGTGCTTACGTTAAATTGAGATGATAATTCCTTTTCCGTTGGTAATCGATGTCCAGCCTCCCATTCCTTCAAAGTGATTTTCTCTTCTAAGTATCTCTTTACTTGTTGGTATAAAGGTAACGATAAGCTCTTATTAATCTTCATATTCTTCTCCTTCTAATCGAGTATAAGTTATAATATTATAACTTTTCTGATATTATTACATTTTCGATACGTTATTTGAGAAATCCTTCAAGTTTTTAAACTAAATAAATTTCACTGTGTACCTAGATTAAGTTATTTAGCAACCTTACTTTATCCATTGAGCAAATTCCCAAGACAAAGAGATTAGTAGAATCAACAATCCATTATGGTCATTCTGTTCATTGCTTTCACAAAAGGATAATGCCAGAAATAGAAGAAAGCCGCCTCTACGCAAGCGCTAGGAGGCAGCTTTTAAAGTTTAAGAGCTGTATTCCTTAATCATATTGTGGACTTTATATTCTATTAGTCGAAATAGAGTGAATAATTAGACAATAAATGGTATCATAAAAGGTAACCACATAAATGTAGGTGATGTGTAGGTGGAAGTGACACAGAAGTCAGAAGAAAAGCTTTGGTCCTTCAGTTTTGTAACTTTAATTCTTTCTACCTTTATGCTTTTTTTGGGTTTTCAAATGTTATTACCCACTTTACCGGTCTATGTGAAGGATCACGGAGGCGACAGCACGTCAGTTGGCCTTGTGATTGGTATGTTTACGATTACCGCCTTAATCATACGCCCTTTTGCAGGGTCAGCAGCTGATCGAATGGGGAGAAAACCCATTTTATTCATTGGATTAATCATTACGATTCTATCCATTTCCAGCTACATCTTCGCCATAACGGTTTTTCTTCTCTTAATGCTTCGGCTCATCCATGGGTTGGGGTGGGGGATGTCCACGACCATCTACGGAACGATTGCTTCGGACATTATTCCCAAAAGCCGCCGTGGAGAAGGAATGGGTTACTTTGGTCTGTCGATTAGTATAGCTATGATGCTGGGGCCCTTGTTGGGGATTTGGTTGATGAATACATACGGGTTTCTTATCCTATTTGTTCTTGCGTCGCTTTTTTCACTTGGATCATTACTCCTTTCAAATTTCAGCGCACCTGACAAGCAGAAAGATAATCGTGGTTCTACCCACAAACCTTTCTTGAGTTCTCTTTTTGATCGTAATGCTTTATTCCCTTCTCTTCTGATGCTCATTATCGCCATCACTTACGGTGGCATCGTTAGCTTCATTACTCTTTTCGCAGAAGAAAAACAAATTGATCATGTTGGATGGTTCTTCTTTACCAACGCTTTATGTCTCATTATCATAAGGCCTATTGCAGGAAAGGTCTTTGATCGGAGAGGAGAATTTCTTGTTTTATTCCCTGGAGGAGTTCTGGGAATTGCTGCTCTCTATTATATATCTTTCACAGATTCCACCATCGACCTAATCATTTCCGCTATTTTATATGGATTCAGTTTTGGATTGATTCAGCCTTCTTTACAAGCCTGGACAATCAATCGGGCTTCTCCGGAAAAACGTGGAGCAGCGAACGGAACATTTTTCTCTGCTTATGATTCTGGGATTGGGATAGGAGCGATTTTACTTGGAGCGTATGCTAATGTTACGAGTTATTCCTCCATGTTCAAACTTTCTGCTTTCACTTTCGTCCTATATTTACTCGTATATGGCTTGTATTTATGGAAAGCAAAAAGAAATAAGGAATCCAATAGTCATCCAATTGAAAGGACCACTCCCTATTAATGAGGAGTGGTCCTTATTCTTTACTTCTTCTCTGACTTTTGTTTCCGATCGACGGCAGTGTAAACGAGGTTACGTGCAACCACTTGGTTATTCAGGCCTTGGAAGACAAGGTCACTATTCCGGTTTAAGGGTAGAGCTTTTGAGTTAATAAACCGATCAGTATCACGTAGCATTTCCTCCGTAGTCACTTCATTGCATTCTGACCAATACAATCTCAATGATTTTTCCGCCAATGTACACTCCCGCAACGCCAAGAACACCGGCAAGGACGGGAGGGGCAGGTAATGGAAGTTTGATGAGTTTAAATACTACTCCAATTACTATTCCTGCTACCATCGCTAGGAGGGCTTCTTTTACCATTCCTATACCTCCTCATAAAATCCCGGCTTCCTTTGGGTTATTTTTGAAAAACATTCTCCTGATCGATCACTTTTTTCAAGTTAGTTTCGTATGGGACTGAAACCACCCCTTTTTCCGTAATGATTCCCGTAATTAAATGGTGAGGCGTTATATCAAACGAAGGGTAGAGTGCTTCTGTTCCTTCTGGCGCCGTCGGAATCCCTTTGAAATGGGTCACTTCAGCAGCATCTCTCATTTCCACTTCAATGGATTCTCCACTAACAGTACTGAAATCAATGGTATGACTCGATGTTGCAGTGTAAAATGGAATATTATGTTCCTGTGCCGCTAACGCATGCATGTAAGTTCCTACTTTGTTAGCCAAATCACCATTGGCAGCTACCCTATCGGACCCTACCACGACTTTATCGATCTTCCCTTCCCTCATACAAAACCCCGACATGTTATCAGTAATCAGTGTGTGGGGAATACCGAATTTCTTCAATTCAAGTGCAGTGATTCTTGCTCCTTGTAAATACGGACGTGTCTCGCAAGTGTACACATGAATGTTTTTGCCTTGTTCATGTGCTGTCCTGATTACAGATAGAGCTCTTCCGCCATAACCCGCTCCGCCAAAGGCACCGGAATGACAATGGGTCATAATCGTATCTCCATCTTCGATCAAATTTGCCCCATGACTCCCCAAATCATACTCAAACTCTAATTGCCTTTTCAGGATTTCAACGGCTTTCTTTTCTACGTTTACAATAAGTTCTTCACCAGAGCCTTCAGCTACAGAGGTCATTTCATCCACGGTCTTCATTAAATTCACCGCTGTAGGACGTGTACTTTTTAATAACTTTGCTGCTTCTCTGACAGCTTGGGTATTACCGTTAGACTTTAAAGCTGCCAACAATATTCCATAGGCGCCGCAAATACCAATCGCACCAGATCCACGAATCATCATCGAGCGAATCGCATCCCCTAACTGTCCAACATTCGTAAACGTGTAAATTTTCTCTTCAAAAGGAAGCCTCGTTTGATCCAATACTTTTAAGGACTCATTTTCATACCAAATGGGAAGAGCAAGTTCTTGATCTTTAAAGCTGCCGACAAGTTCTTCGATTAATCTCATAAAACCTCTCCCTTTATTGTGTGCATGCAGATTTCTCCAATGTTTGCAGTTATTTAATTGGTAACGGCACTTTTTTCCCCAACACGGAGCTGTGAAAGAATATAGGCTTGTTTTGCCGTTGCTTCAGCAAGATCTACCACATTATAGGCTGCCTCCAATGTAGGTCCGACGGAACACACACCATGATTTTTCATTAAGGCGATTTTTATATCGGGGTATTTCGTATAAACATCGGTTACATGCTGGGCCAGCTCTTTAGAACCCGAAGGAGCTGCATCAGCAATCGGAACGTGTCCTAACAGCTTTTGAGCGGTAACAGTCGGCAGTGGAAGTTCTACTCCCAAGCAGGCATAACCAATCGAATAATTTGGATGACAGTGGACCACCGCATTAACATCAGGGCGAACTTTATAAATCCCTAAATGGAAACCAATTTCCTTGGAGGGTTTTCCTTGCCCTTCGATCACTTCCCCATTCATGTTTACAATCAAAGCATCTTCACGACTGACTTCGCCAAGGCTGATTCCACTTCTCTTAATCAATACATGGTCGGTCCCAGGAATACGAACGCTGATATTTCCTCCTGTTGCCTGCGTGTACCCCTTTTGATATACCTTATGAGAAACATATTGCAATTCCTTTTTTAATAGATCTAAACTCATAATGACCGCCTCCTATTTTTGAAAATTCCAATAATTATTTTCGAAATATGGTTTAAGTTTTTCCGCTCTATGGACAGCCTCACGAGAGTTTTCCTTCAAAGAATCGAATCGTTCTTGAACACGATTGAGTACCTTTTGTTCATCAAAGGCGAGAATTTCCCTATTCCGCAAAACCCACTTCCCCTTGATCATGACCGAATCCACAGATTGACCATTTTCATGAAAAACGATCTGGGAGATGAGATCATGAGCTGATGCAAATGTTGGGCTTCGTCTACTCAGAAAAACGATATCTGCATCATACCCTTCTGCGATTTTCCCTCTGAGGTTTTCATACCCCACCATTTCTGCCCCAGAGACGGTTGCCATTTCAAAAACATCCTGCGCTTTCGGCCACTTCTTATAGTCCGGGGTATGGATGCGTGGCAGCATGGCAGCAAGCCTCATCATTTCGAAGTGATTATGGGTCGTCCCACAATTCGACGCGTCCGTACCAATCCCCACACGTATTTTTTTCTTAATATAGTCGGAAACCGGGGCGACTCCGCTGCCTAATATCATATTACTTGCCGGGTTATGAATGACAGCTACCCGATTATTCTTTAATTGATCGATTTCAGTTTCCGTCAACCAGACAGCATGGGCAACAGACAATTTACTATTAAGTAAACCCAGTTCATCTAAACGACCGAACAATCCATTGTTGTAGGTCGTGCGCCCAACCTGCTCCTGAATTTTTGTCTCCAGAAGATGAGTATGGACCTTCAAATCAAACTGATCGCTTAACTCTTTACATAATCCTAGTAATTCCCCGCTGCATCTCTGAGGAGCATTGGGTCCAAGCATCAAATGGATTTTTCCATTTTTTGTGTGCCACTTTTGAGTAACTTCTGAAAAAAATGCTCTCCATTCATCGGTGGACCAAGGTTCTTTGATTTCCAGTTTATCCAGAATATAATCAGGAAATGATATATCCAGAAATTCCTCGTCCGTGATATCCTGCATCATGGGAGCAAAGGATACTTGCATTTCTGATTCCTCATAAGCTCTTAACGCTGCATCCATTCTTGGAAGATGCGGAAAATGATCGATGCATCCGGTTATTCCGCTTCGAATCATTTCAGAAGCTCCTAAAAGCACTGCCAGATAAATATCTTCATCCGTTAAGGAATGACCATAAGCGATCGTGTATAATGACCAGATTTCAAGCGGAAAATTATTTTCCGTCCCCTTCAAAAGGTTGGAATAAGAATGATAATGGGCGTTGGTCATGCCTGGGATTATAATATCCCATCCTGCATCGATGACCTCAGAAGCGTCTATATTTGGACTAGATTCCTCTTTTTCATGCGGGAAGATCCGAGAGACTTTTCCCTCTTCAATTAAAATGCTTCCTTTCAGAATCCCCATATCAGCTTCCATCGTAATGATTTCAGCATTTTTAATTAATGTAGACATGGAATCACTCTATACATTGGCTTCGGTAGTTTCCGCTTGAGCTAACTTTTCTTTACGTGCAGCCAATGCTCGTTCGTAGGCTTCATGAGCTATAGATGGCTTATCGTCCGAAATAAGTTCAATCGTTTTCAAAAATAGATTCTTAATCTTTTGCTGATTGTCTTTCACTACATTTTTATGGGCTTCCAGATCAGGCGGAACATCTGTCGTACCTGCAGCTAAATCTGTCGAGATCGTGACGACGGCATAAGCAATCCCCAACTCTCTTGCCAAAATGGCTTCGGTAGCATTCGTCATCCCAACGACATCCATTCCCCACTGTTTATAGACATTGATTTCTAGTGAAGTTTCATAACGTGGACCATCGACGCAAATATAATTAGCCTTGGGAGTAATTTCATATTCCAGTGCATCCGCCGCTTCTAAAAAGCTTTGATTCAAGTCAGGACAATAGGGTTGAGTAATTTCAACTGAGTACTTCCCGTAGGTGTTCACCCGATTCGTTGTGACATCCATAAACTGATCTAGCAACGCCAGGGCACCTACAGGAATATCAGGGTTTAACGACCCTACCGCACACATACCTACGACATGGTTTACACCTAATTCCTTTAGTGCCATCATATTTGCACGATAATTGATTTGGTGAGCAAGACTATCATGGGATTTCCCGTGTCTTGGAAGAAAGTAAATGTCTTTCCCTTCATGTTTTCCTTCATATACCACGACTTCTCCATATTCAGTGGAAACATTATTTTCCTGCATTCCATCAACCAAATTGTAAAAACCTGTACCTCCAACAATTCCTATTTTCATTACTTCTCCTCCTTATATAATTTATTTTGAACTCAATAGAGATGGATAGAAATATGGCTTTCCTGAACGCTTCTTCAATTCGTCCCATTCGTGCAAGATTTTCGTAGCCTCTGTAGCTACAGCAATGGACTGTTCTACTCCTTCGCCTTTATAGGCAAACTCATCTTTGACTCGATTGGCAACAGCGGTAAAAATGGCTCCTGCTCGCAGGTTGAATAAACTGCTTAAGGTTAGGACTGTCGCGGCTTCCATTTCAAAATTCAGAACACCCGCTTTTTGCATATCATTCATAATCGTATCCATGAAGCTTTGATTGTAATTATTGTAACCAGGACGCCCCTGGCCACAGAAGAAAGAAGCTGAAGTATAGCCGATTCCTACATGGTAATTGACGCCGAGACGTTCAGCTGCTTCAATCAACGACATGACCACTTCTTGGTTGGCGACCGCCGGGAATTTAGCGTCGACATACTGATCACTTGTCCCATCATAACGAACAGCCCCAGCACAGATAATTAAATCCCCTGGTTCAATCTTCTCTTGCATAGCTCCGCAAGTTCCTACACGGATAAAAGTCTCTGCTCCAATTTCAGCTAGCTCCTCAAGCGCACTAGCTGTGGATGGTCCCCCCGCTCCCGTAGAACACGCCGATATATCTACATCACCGACTTTCCCAGTGTATGTAACATGTTCTCTGTAGGTAGCAATGTGTTCCTTTTCATCCCACTGGTCAGCCATCTGTCCAACTCTTTCCGGGTCTCCAGGTAAAAGAACATATTTGGCCACGTCACCTGGACGGCATCGGATATGGTACTGGGATTGGTCCTCTAATTCTGGTCGATTGGCTTTTGATTTCCATTTAAGATCTTGAAGCAACTTTTACACTCTCCTTTTTGTTAGCCTTCATTGATTCTAAGATTGAATGAATCGTTAAATAAGTTTTACTTTGATCTAAATGAGATAGTTCATTAGCAAAAGAGGTGATTTGCGGGGGCTGAAGTCCTGCTTTCCCCATAATTTCTTTATCTGCAAAAACCACATCAGCTTGATCATCTGCGATTTTTTCACTTTGATGCATAACGACCGTGCGACAATTCAATTCACCTATCAAATGCATGTCATGAGTAATCAAAACGACAATATGACCGTGATCTCGGAACATCCGCACCAGTTCGAGAACTCGTTTACAACCTTTATGGTCCTGTCCCGTCGTAGGTTCATCTAAAATAATAACTTGTGGAGAAATGGCCATAATCGAGGCCATAGCTACTTCTTTACGTTGGCTCGAATTCAAATCGAATGGATTCTCGTCAAGACGGTCATGAAGTTCAAATAATTCAACGGCTTTATTCACACGCTCTTCCGTTTCCTCTTCTGACATCTTTAAGTTTTTACAACCATAAGAGAGTTCCTGACTGACTTTTGGCAAAAATGTCTGGTGATTTGGATTTTGAAATACATAACCGACAAGACTTGATAATTTCGAGACTTTTTCTTTCTTTGTGTTCAAGTTCCCTACCGTGATTTTTCCCTTGGTAGGAGTTAACAGACCGTTAAAATGTTTCACCAAGGTGGTCTTGCCAGAGCCATTGCTCCCTAATATGGCAACCACTTCTTTTTCATAGATATCTAGATCAATATCTTTAATGGCGGTCACTCCATTCGAATAAACATGTGACACATTTTCCACCGAAATATAAGGGTCCATTTCTTGCACCTCCTGTTTCTATTAATCTTTAACGTAAGCGCTTTCTAAAATTTCAATAGCTTCCACCAAATCAGTAGACAGTTTTAAATCCTGTCCAAATTCCTGGTTATATTGAAATAAAAACTCTGTCACCTGAGGCGCATGAAGGGTTAATTGATGAAGTCTCTCAACCCTTGTAAATATCTCATTCGGTGTGCCCGACATTTGGATTTGTCCTTCATCGAGAACCAGAATTTTATCACAGTAGGCAGCAATCCTTTCGACTTCATGGTCAATAATAACCCCAGTCATTCCATAATCCTTTAAATTTTTCAATACATCATACACTTCATTTTTCCCTTTTGGATCAAGCATCGAAGTAGGTTCATCCATAATCATGACTGTCGGGCGCATCGCAAGTACGGATGCAATTGCCAGACGTTGCTGCTGCCCCCCTGAAAGAGCAAGAGGACTACGTTTTTCAAAACCGGATAACCCTACTTGTGCAAGAGCGTCCTTTATTCTAGGTTCCATCTCTTGCCTCGGAACTCCCAAGTTACCCATTCCGAATGCAACCTCTTCTTCAATAGTCATCTGACTCAATTGATTCTCAGGCTCCTGAAATACAAACCCAACATGTTCTGACATTTTCGCTACATTTCCCTCATGAACATTGAGACCTTTAACAAATACTTCCCCTTCCATTTCCCCCTCGATCACTTGGGGGATTAAACCGTTGATACACATGGCTAAGGTAGATTTCCCAACACCAGTAGGCCCGATTATTCCTAAGATCTCACCGTAATCTACCGAAAAGTTGATATCATTCAATACCTTTTCTTCCGTATCGGGATATTGAAAGGATAAACCTGACACGTCAATTGCTTTTTTAGCTTCTGGCATCGGCCAGCCCTCCCATATACACCTGAATTCGCTTGAATAAGAATTTAGCAATCATGAAGCCGAACAAGATCCATGTACCGATTAAAGAATAAGTCAGCAAAGCATCTGTTGTAAGATTCAGTGATTCTATCATGAACATCCTTACATAAACTTCAAAAGCTAAGACAATTAAAATCCCTAATAGAAAGAAGTAATCTTTTGAACCAATTTTAGTGTCACGCAAACTTGTTTTAGTCCCCTCTCTGCTAAAAGCTCTACATTCTAGTACATACGATAGTTGATGGACCTTCATGAAGGTGATAATAAAAAGAGGAGCAAAGATAGGCACCAAATTTTTAACTCGCTGTATAATACTTCCCTTCGCGTCTAAACATCTTGCTTGTTGGGCTTCCATTACTATTTTTGCTTCGCGTGCAATGATCGGAATGATTTGGAAGGTGGACAACAAGATGAAAGCAAAGGAGTGAGGAACTTTCCATTTTACTAATGCAGAGGCCATATCTGATGGGTGTGTCGTCATCACAAACAGAACGGCTGCAGTACCAATAACAAGAATTCTGAAGGACATGACGGCAGCATAAACCATAGATTCATATTTAAAGGTTAGGCCCCCAAAGATCTCAAAAACAGGCGTTTCACCTATTGGATTGTAAATTCCATGAACCGTCATAATCAGTACAGCGAACAATAAAAGAAATTGAATGGAAATCAAGTAGGGAGTCACCAATTTTGAGATCACGACTAACGGAAACAATGCTGCTAGAAATAACAATTGCAAAGCGGGATCATTTAAAATGAAAGAACTGATCACAACAAAAACAACAAATATCATCTTGGTTCTCGGGTCTAAACTATGAATCAAGCTGTCTTTAGGAATATACAAACTGTTCACGTACTTTCCTCCTTTTCGCCCTACAGATAAAGGGCTATACTATTTAGGATAGTCCTTGTTCTCTTTTACCCTGCCTGTTGAATCCCTTTCTATTAATGAAGGCTGGTAAGTAACCGTTTCTTTAAAGTTCTTACCTTTTCTTGAGATTTGAATAGCCAGATCAACGGTTTTTTCACCCATTTCTATAATCGGCGTCCTAATTGTGGTGAGTGGCGGGTACACGATATCCGCATATTGGGAGTCATCAAAACCGATTACCGACAATTCATCTGGGATATTGATATCTAGTTCTCTTGCTGCTTTATAAACACCGACCGCAATAGCATCATTCGCTGCAAATATTGCAGTTGGCCGTTCGGATAAGGATAATAAATCTTTTCCAATGTTGTAACCACTATGAATTTTAAATTCATCTAACCTGACATAACTTTCATTAGGAGTCAGTCCATAGTCATTAAATGCTTTTTCATACCCTTTATACCGTTCTGAAGTGGCATAGGAATCTAATTGCCCCCCGATGAAACCAATCTTTCTATGACCTAGTTCTAATAGATGCTCTGTAGCTTGATAGCCACCTTCGAGGTTATCGACTAGTATCTCATCGAGTTGGACGCCCTCTACTTTACTGCCAATAATGATAAAAGGCAGATCTGGACGCTTCTTCATAATTTCCCTAATGTTTCTATCATTCATTTCAGGTGTAGAGAAAATAATTCCATCTACTCCTTTTCGTAATAAAAAATTAAGATAGTCTGCTTCTTTGTCTAAATCATTATCTGTATTGCAAAGAATTACGTTAAATCCATATTGATTCGCTTTATCCTCTATGGCTCTCGTTAATTCTCCATAAAAGATGTTCTTTATATCGGGAATGATTAATCCCAAAGTCGATGTTTTTTTCTTAATCATGGCAGTTGCTACCATGTTTTTTTCAAAGTTCAATTCCTCTACAGCTTTCATTACTTTTTCCTTTGTCCCCGTGCTCGTGTATCCGCTTTTATTCAAAACCCTTGAGACCGTTGAAATCGATACATTAGCCACTTTCGCTACATCTTTGATGGTAACCATATTTCTCCACTTCCTATCTTTAAATGTGGAAACGTTTTCTTATGAATATAAAAAATATATTTATCAATATTCTTTCACCCGTAATGAAAACGCCCTCTTTAAATTCCATTATACGGTAAGAAACAGAAATATTGCAATAATTTTCAGAAAACTAATAACCCCTGTCTTTCATTACTTTAGGAATTAATAAAAACGTTTCCACATCATGAGGAATAGAGAAAGAGTGATTTAATTTTATACCAGTGAACTATTTTTCACTTTAGTCACTGAATTCTTAAGAGATCCTATCCCTTCCACCCTACATACAATTTCATCATTCTCTGCTAGAAAGTCAGCTCCTACTGGACTTCCCGTCAGAATGATATCACCTGGTTTCAGTATCATTACATTACTTAGATAGGCTATCATCCTTTGAATGGAGACT
The DNA here is from genome assembly GCF_029714185.1 of Halobacillus naozhouensis. Lineage (NCBI taxonomy): Bacteria > Bacillati > Bacillota > Bacilli > Caryophanales > Bacillaceae > Halobacillus > Halobacillus naozhouensis. The sequence continues at coordinate 3,548,729 of NZ_CP121671.1, forward strand.
ATCATTAGATCTGTTTTACTGTCTTGCTTTTTCGCACCATTATGAATCGCTTCTATTCTAGCTTTTGTTGGATCAAAGTCGGTTTCGATGACTGGACCTAGCGGGGTGAACGTATTAAATGATTTCCCCAACGTCCAATGCCCATCTTCATGAAAGTATTGGGGAGCGGTCACATCGTTCCCGACTGTATATCCGAATATGTGATCCAATACATCATCCTCTTTAATCTGATTTGCTTCCTTCCCCATGACGACCGCAATCTCAGACTCAAATTTTACCTCTTCGATTGAGTCTGGAATCTTGATTTCAGACCCCGGCCCCGTAACAGAAGGAAGAGATTTGAAAAAGAATACAGGCATTTCCGGTGGCTGTTCTGGGAGCTCTTTAATATCTTTTACAAAGTTAGCCCCTATTCCAATCACTTGATTAGGTTCGATCGGGGCTAACAACTCGATCTGACTTCCCGCAAAGGTTTCACCCGTATACTCCCAATCATTAAAAATATCTCCGCTAATTTCTTTGATTTCTTCTGAGGAAAGAATGCCTTGCTTAGTTACCTCATCATTTTTCAGTGCAAATCTTACAAACTTCATATTCTACCTCCCGCTTTATTGGGCCATAACAACAATTTACCCCGTATAGAAATGACCAAAGTGTTGGAGGCACTCCGGCCATTTCAATTATGGACCCTAAGTGCTTTCAATTGATTTACGCAGCGCTTTTATATACAATATTTAGTAAGTAGTTGGAGCATCATTCAACAAATTTTCATTAATTTGTTGTTTTGATGTTCTTTTTTTATGCCGAAATCTTTTTATCTTTTTCTTTCGTTACACCAATTTTTTCTCTAATATCTTTAGCATTCGGCAAGAACCTAACGGGAAACGTTTTCAAGATCATCCAAACGATCCAAAACGTCAATACTTTATCTGCCACTGTGCCAGGGATGTTTGCCAAAAAGGCTGCATTAAAAATTTCTTGTCCCGAAGCAATTAACCCTGCTGTCAATACGTCAACCGTATGGCCTGAAAAGCCTCCGAAAGCATAAACTGAGATAACAGTTGCTATCAGTGACGCCACTAACCCTACGATCGAACCGCTGACAATTACTTTCCAAGTTTTCTTGAACCAACCTTTTCTAAAGAAAAAATAAGCCATAAAGGCTACAAATACGCCTACAAGAGCAAATGGAAGGTAAGTCCAACGAACAATTAATGCCAAAATGACATTCGTCATCAAAGCAGTAGCAGCTCCCCAAACAGGACCAAGGACAATTGCATTCAATACCGTTCCTATATTATTTAGGAACAGAGGTAGTTTCAACATTTCAACAATAGAGTTGGCTACCCAGTTTAAGGCGATCCCAGCAGGAATCATCGCCACAACAAAGCTTGAATTCTTTTTCATCATCTGCTGCATTTCCCTCCTCGTTTTAATATCCAGAATGATTGGTAACTTGTCTCTAACTTCACTCCCTTCTCTCTCAATTGTGAGAAAAAGCTGACTCTACCCAACTTTTAATCCTCTGCCAAATGTAAAAACGTTTCCACAAAAAGCAAAATGAAATTAATCGTCAAGTGGAAACGCTTTCTTATACGTCATTATACATAGTGATGTTTTCAATTTCAACAATATTTTGAAAATACTTAATATTATCAGGTGACATGCTTTTGTAGTTATCTTTTTTAAAGCTGGTTAACACATAGTCTATTTCACAAAAAGTACTTTGGAAAAAATGAACTATTCAAAACACACGAATCTATTTATAAAAAAACAAAGCCAGGTATTTATTAATACTCGGCTTAGCAATAAAATATATATAAAATTCTTTTGGGCAACGTTAAAAATGATCAAGAAAATAGTGCGCCTATACAAAAGGGGTGCCTCCTAGTATATGAAGACACCCCTTTTAGCTTATGAACTGTATTCCTTAATCATATTGTGGACTTCCTGAACTTCCTGGTCTGAAACCCTCAAATAATAAGTCCCGTTAATTTTAGTTCCGGTTCCCGTCATTTGATAAGTCACCATGTTCTGTTGAGCGCTGCGATAGTTCAACATAATATCTTTCATAACACTGAAACTCATATTCGTCTTCACATTATTGCCAAGAACATCCATGATATCACCAATCCGGCTCACCGAACTAATGCTTGCCCCTTTATCAATGATCGCCTGAATCACTTTGCGCTGACGTTCGTTACGCCCAGCATCACCATTTGGATCCTGATATCTCATTCGTACATAGCCCATCGTTTGCGGGCCATTCAGCGTAATTCTACCCTTTTCATAATGATATCCTTTTTTATAATACCCCGTATCATACCAATTCAGTGAATTGTTTACAGTAATACCACCCACTGCATCGACCATTTCAGAGAGCCCCTGCATGTTCATCTTCACATAATAATTAACTTCAATATCTAGAAAATTCTCCACAGTGTTGATCGTCATGTCGGTGCCGCCAAACGCATACGCATGATTAATCTTGTCTTTCGTTCCAGCCATCGGATCGTCACCCACAAGCGTTGTTCTCGTATCACGCGGAATGCTGATCAGTTGGCTGCGATTGTTGGCAGGATCTAATGAAAGTACCATTAGAGCATCTGATCTGCCACGATCCCCTTTTCTTTCATCTACACCCATCAGCAAAATATTTAAAGGTTCCTGTTGAGAGATTTTTTTCTTGGCCGCTTCATGATCAATAGAAGCTACCTTCTCATGCATTTCCTCATCAACCGTGCTTTTCGCTCCGGCATAAATGGTGTACAGGTAGCCTCCCCCGCCTACAATCAGCAAGGCGATTAGGATAAGCGGTATCTTCCACCACTTGCCCTTCTTTTTCTTCTTGTGTATATCTGAACGTTTCATATTTATTGTCTCACTCCATTATTTGTAAATCTACTATCCTTCATTATACCTATAAAGTTCACAGACAACAAGAATACGACAAAATTCTTAGAATTGCAAACAGCTTAATAGATTGACCTAGGTGGGGTCATTTCACGCAAAAAATAGACACCTCTGGCCACCAAGCAGAAAGTGTCTATTTTCGATGAATTGTATTACCAGAACTGCATCTTGATTTCTTCAGAAAGATCTATTATTTAGGAAGTATTACCAGCATATTTATGTAATAATAGAGAATAGATAGTTGCTCGAATTGAATAGGGTGTCGGCTAATCCCCACGTCAAATAATGAGGGGGGTGATGCCATGAGCGTTTATGAAGCATTGATGGTTGCTATAGCTTTTAGCACCTTAAATGTATCATTGATTGCCTTAGTTGTGGCAATTTCACGCAAAAGAAAATAGACACCCTACCAACCAAACGGGAAGTGTCTATTTTCACCAAACAGCCATGCCCTAATCAAGAGCAACTATCTTAGGGATCACAGTAGGAGCTGTGATCTCCTTTTCTTATGTGTATCCTGTTTCTAGCTTAATTATACCATGTTTTGAGCGAAAGTTAAATGAATAGTGGATTACATCGGTTGCATCTTCCCTTGCTCAGGTATTCGGCTTGCTTGATCCATTGTACCTACCACAGCCAGTGCAGCTATCCATAAATAAAATTCTTATACTCAGATATGATTATACTTCATACCATGGGGGCTAGCCCCCAAACCCCAGAAAACTCATATCCCAAAACAAGGATAAAATTCAAAGTCATTTACACCCAGCCGAAAATCCCTTACAGAGCATTAGACCCATAATACGATTCCCCTTCTGACGTGAATTCATACTCCAACGATACAGGGGCCAGCATCTTTTGGTCCTGAATAAACCCGCCTACTTCACCTGGGGGGATAATCTTCGCACTCGTTGCTAGATTGATAGACGCCCAATCGGAAGCTGACCTGCTTGATAACTTCTTATACTAATATCTCCGGCCTCAAACTGGGAAGAAATCGATTCTATGTATTGATTCATGGTGGATAAGCTTTGCTTCAACTTCTCCAACTGGCTCGACTCCGTCTGATCAAACTCTTGTAACTTCTTAACAGTCTCGTCCTTCTTGTTCCTCGCCTGTTGAATTTCCTGTAAAAACGCACTGTCTTCAACAGACGGCAGCGACACAATATCCTGAACGCCGCTAACGACTTGATTGACCTCCTGAACGATCTCAGTTGTGACGGTACTTGCCTTATGTAAGCCCATTTCAACGAAAAAACCTTGAGAGGCGTACAACCAATCAAGGATGAAATAATAACCTTGTAAATTTTTTAATCTACTAATAAATCGAGGTAATAATTATCATTTTCATCTATCTTCCTTAAAAAATCTGTTAGAGAAGTCGCAATTTGTATATCATAATAATAGATCGGATTTTCATTATTATTATTCAGCTCGATTGACATTAATGCTGATTCACTACCTTCAAAAAATATTAATTTATTATTCTCAAATTCATCATATATTTCTATATCAGGATAAAATTCAAAATCATTTACTCTCAACCTAAAATCCCTTACAGAATACGGATCCATAATACGATTAATATTATGTTCTGACCCCTTAATAAATCCATAACCAACTTCTAGATAGAAATTAACTAATTCATTAGGAAATTTAATATCTAGAGTTTGCTCAACTTCGTTTATCTCACTGTCAGTCACGGCATAAAAACTATTTTCTTGGTTTGCTTTAATAAAATTATAACTCATCATCTTTTACCTCCTCTAAACAACTCTTTAGCTGGTGATCCTGTTCCATGAATACCCGCCTGGTGCTCACTTTGATAAGCTTTGCTTCAGCTCCGCCACCTGGTTCGACTCCGTCTGATCAAACTCATGCAACTGCTCAACAGTCTCGTCTTCTTGTTCCTCGCCTGTTGAATCTCCTGCAAAAACGCATGATCGTCGATAGACGACAGTGCTACAATGTTCTGAACACCGCTAACAATCTGATTGACTTCCTGAATCAATAGTCGTGACGATCACTTGTTTTTTTATGTAAGCCCAACAACATTTTCTCTTCAAATCGAAAGAGACCTTGAATGGTTTGTAGCCAATCAAGGTCTCTTTGTTACAGCTTGCCTCTTTTTCCCTCGAACCGAATCTATTAATTTTTTATCAAAAAACAAGTTAAATCATCTGTAACACTCGAACAGTTGATCCATCTTCTAAATAATTCTATTTGCTTTGTTTTTAATTATTAAGTCTGTTATGTGCACTTAGTACTAATTCATAGAAAAAATCAAATGCTTCATTTTCACTTTCAGTTTCTTTAATAATGTAGTGACCTCCTCGCTCCTTTGTTTTGTAAATTTTCCACATCCCTTTATCAAATGCACATCCCATAACAAGCGGAGCGTCTGATATCTTTTCGAGTATTAATATGTACTCCCCTATGTTCAGTTTTTCAGACTCAAATTTATTTAGAAACTGTTGTTTTGTCATATTATTATACCCCTTTAGTATTTCGGAATAATTCCGATCATTTCTAACATCTCAGCATTTAGTGGTGTTACAATTTGCTCTGCTCCCCCATTCATTAAATCTTGTCCTGTAGAACTGTTCTTCCATGGAGCAGCAGTACCTTTCAATCCATACGCGTTCTTTGTACTACCAATAACTTCTTTTACATTATCTTGGAAATCGGTATAATGTGCCTTAAAATCCATAAAATCCACATTAGAAATTGGATTCTTTCCATTAGCAACTACGATTTTATTCAATTCCCCAAGGTCTCCTATGTTAATTGCATCAATCGCATTAAAATAGGATTCATTATCAAATGTTCCTACATGCCTTGCTGTAGGGTTTTCTACATAGGGGATTGCACGTTGATCATAAGTATGTGGAATACCGTTATCAGGTAAAACAGTGAAATTCTCTCCACCCTTCCCGCCTACTCTATCCCATCTTTCTGGTAAAGGATTTTTTCTATTAATTTCCTGAATGGAACCCTCTAAAAATCCCATCTTGTTTGGCCAATCCACATTCATTCTTCCATCGACAAATCTTTCAGGTTTCAAGAATTTCATGTCAGAGACAACAGTAACATTACCTTTCATTTCTAATGCAGCATACGCCTCATGAATCTTTACAAATTTTTGCTCACTTGTTAAATCTGTTCGCTTTCCGATGTTATTGATATGATTAAAGTATTCTCCAGCATTCTTAAGTTCAAGGTTATCCGCACCCTTAACAACACTACTAACACCCTTAGCACCTTTCCCAACTACCTTAACCATTCCCCCGCCAACAACAGAGGCTGCCAAGATCGCCCGTTCCCAGCCTTCATATTCCACACCCGTAATCAGGTTCTCACCGGTATTCGTCTCAATAGCCGCCTTGACATTCCCCACAATAGGAATAAAATCAAGGACAAAGGAAGCCGTCTTCTTCCACCAGACCACATCCGCTCCTTCCGCCGAAGCCGCCATCATGTCTTCCCTTGTACATACCCCTTCTGACGTGAATTCATACTCCAACGATACAGGGGCCAGCATCTTTTGGTCCTGAATAAACCCGCCTACTTCACCTGGGGGAATAATCTTCGCACTCGTTGCTAGATTGATAGACTCCCAATCCGCATTTGATTGAAGCTGACCTGCTTGATAACTTCTTATACTAATATCTCCGGCTTCAAATTGGGAAGAAATCGATTCTATGTATTGATTCATGGTGGATAAGCTTTGCTTCAACTCCTCCAACTGGCTCGACTCCGTCTGATCAAACTCATGCAGCCGCTCCACCGTCTCGTCCCTCTTGTTCCTCGCCTGTTTAATCTCCTGCAGAAAAGCACTGTCATCAACAGACGGCAGCGACACAATATCCCGAACGCCGCTAACGACTTGATTGATTTCCTGTACGATTTCCGTCGTGACGGTACTTGCTTTATGTAATCCCGCTTCTACCTCTTGCTCCAGAAAATCTTCCCGAATCACTCCATCAGAATTCGGTTCAAACTCACGCAGGGAAGCCAACATCTTTTGAATCGCCGCTTCATATTGCGAAAGGAATTGCTCCAAATAGCTCAAAAACGGAAGATGGGCTTCCTGGTAAAACGCTCGAATCGCTTCCCCTCCTTGCCCGCGAAGGGCATCTTCCAAGTTAACGATCGCCTCAATACTGGTCTTCACATGATGGATGGAATTCTTCAAGTGATCTAGCGTATGTATAGTTCCTTCTCCACCCTTCTGAAGGTCCGAAACATCCAATACTTTCATGTAAAACCCTCTTTCCGCTTATTCACTTCAAGTATATAGAATTTTTTACCAGAAAGAAATACATGGATTCAACTCTTCGTATTAAATGGATGGAAGGTAATAGGAAAATTGAAAACTTTTATCCTATATCCATAAGCACATCTAGGTTAACTAAAAATATAACGCGCCAAGTCCGATTAATTGCTCATCGTAACAAAGGCCCGAGGAGATAATATAAAATTAAACGTACCTAAACAGACTTTTTTCAATACTTTGAAAGGATTACAAGCATATTTATGTAATAATAGAAAATAGATAGTTGTTCGAATTGAATAGGGTGTCGGCTAATCCCCATGTCAAATAATGAGGGGGGGTGATGCCATGAGCGTTTATGAAGCATTGATGGTTGCTATAGCTTTTAGCACCTTAAATGTGACATTGATTGCCTTGATTGTGGCGATTATACGCATAAAAAAATAGACACCCTGTCTGGAATAACGGGGAGTGTCTATTTTTACGAATAGCCTTGCCCTAATCAAGAGCAACTATCTAGGAGATCACAGTTGGAGCTGTGATCTCCTTTTCTTATGTTTATCCTATTTCTGACTTAATTATACCATGTTTTTCACAAAAGTTAAATGAACTAGTCAAGCTGCGTCGAGTGCTTTTTATTTTTTATGGGTATTCCCGGTTCAGTCTTCCAAACAACGATACCTAAGAACCGCAGCAAGTCCCGCGCCATGCCTGAAATCGCCACTCCCAATAAGCGCATACAATTCATCCATATCAACCAGCTGCATCTCGATTTCTTCACTCGCTTCAAGGTCTTGCTCCCCAGCCTTGTAGGCGTCAGTCGCTGCAAAAAGGTGAATCGCTTCAGATGTGGATCCTGCAGAAGGATGAACGAACCCAAGGTTGGTCCATTGATCCGCTTGATATCCAGTTTCCTCAAGCAATTCGCGTTTGGCTGTTTCTAGCGGGTTATCATTATGGTCAATCGCGCCAGCTGGGAGTTCTAATTCCCACTGCCTGACCGCATGGCGGTATTGTTTTAGCATGATCACTTGATTGTCCTCTGTTAGCGCCAATACGCATACACCGTGGGGGAAACTCACATAGGAAAATTCCATCTCATCCTCATTTGAGAGTTGAACTTGCTCCTTCTTCACGGTAAACTTACTCACTTCAACATTTTCAGACTCTATCATCTTCCACGGTTGTTCGCTCGTCATAGTGAACTCCTTTTAACAAATTATGATGCCACTTATTTTCCTGCCAACGTTCCATCATGTCAACTTATTTTATCTGACAAAAACACTTCTCTCTTCTTTCAAGAGAAGGACTTCTATAAAGCAGCGATGGTTGTTATAGCCTCTAGCACCTTACAGGAATGGCCCTCCTTCTCTCATTTATTTTTTCTCACTCACCCTGACTTCTTCTTTATTGTTACGAAAATATTCAAATGTGACCATTTTTTAAAGATGTATTGAAAATACTTCTTTTCGGGTTGTTTATGATCTAACCTTTTAATGGAGGGTTAAGATAACAATGTCATCAGCGTACACGGAAGGAGATTTTTTATGTTAGACACAAAAACCATCGAAGTCGTTAAATCGACCGCTCCGGTATTGCAGGAGCACAGTCAGGAAATTGGAGAGAGATTTTACGAATTGTTGTTTGCGCGTGTTCCTGAGCTGTACAACATGTTCAACCAAACCAATCAGAAACTAGGCATCCAGCAAGGCGCTTTAGCGTACGGTGTGTATTTAGCTGGAGCCAATATTGATAACCTTGATGAGATTCAATCCATGGTGGAGAGAGTGACGGAAAAACACCGGGCGCTAGGCGTTCGCCCTGACCAATATCCTATAGTCGGAGAAACGTTACTGCAAGCTGTGAAAGATGTCCTTGGGGAAGCGGCAACAGATGAAATTATCGATGCCTGGGAAAAAGCCTATCAAGCGATTGCCAATATCTTCATTGACTTGGAAGATCAACTTTACCAGGAAACCGAGCAGCAGCCGGGAGGATGGATCGGAAATCGGTCTTTTTATGTAGACCAAAAGGTGAAAGAAAGCGAAGTCATTACATCGTTTTACTTAAAGCCTGAGGACGGAAACACGCTTCCCCCTTATCAGGCTGGGCAATACCTTACTATACAGGCAGATATCGAAGGCGAACAATATTCCCATATGAGACACTACAGCTTATCTGATGCCCCTAATAAAGAATACTATCGTATCAGTGTGAAGCGTGAAGATCCAGAAGACGATGCACCAGCCGGGATGGTATCCAATTACCTCCATAACCAAGTTTCAGAAGGTGACACACTAAACATCGCTGCACCGGCAGGAGATTTCACGATTTCAAGCGAAAAACAGCCGATTGTACTACTAAGCGGCGGTGTCGGAATAACCCCAACCATGAGTATGCTCAACACCCTGGTAGAAAACGATCCCGACCGTGAAATTACGTTTATTCATGGCGCAGAAAACAGTGAAGTTCATGCGATGAGAGAACACGTCGAGCAGTTGGCGTCAGACTATCCGAATGTCACCGCATTTTTCTGTTACTCAGAGCCAACAGAGCAAGATCGCGTAGAAAAACGTTATGATAAAGAAGGATACATCGATTTAAATTGGCTGCAGTCCGTGCTCTCTGATAACCAGAAAGATTTCTACTTTTGTGGGCCGCTTCCTTTTTTAAAAGCGATCAATCAGGCACTAAAGGAATGGGGCGTGCCAGCAGAACACCGCAACTATGAATTATTCAACCCGATGAGCACACTTGAAGAGAAGTAAATTTTCCATACCATACACGTTTCAAGAAAAATGAAGGGAGACGAAACGAATGGAGACAAAAGAAGATCCTAGAGCACTCCGCCTTGAAAAAATGTTGCAAGAAGCGCTAAAACCGATCACAACTAAATTAGAGAACCTAGGGCAAGAGGTCGAATTGATTCATAAAGAACAAAGAGAAATTAAGAGGATGCTGGAAGAAAATTAAAGACTGGCCCCACCACCTATCAGCATAATATATCTTAACCAGAAGATGACTTCAGTTACCAATTAATGGTATAATGGTAAACACACATCATTATGTATTTGAGGTGATTTTATGCCAAATTGTCAAAATTGCGATCATATGTGGTCATGGTCTCAATCCATGAGAAGTGGGTTTAGAATGCGCCGAGGTATGGATTGCCCACATTGCGGAAAAACGCAATATCAAACCCAACCTTCCATGTGGAAAAGTTCCATGATCTCCTTGATCCCACTTATATTGATTCCACTGGTTATTTCATTTAGTATGTCTGTTATTTTTGAAGTCGCCATCCTCTTCGTTTCAGTAGTCTTCTATCTCAGCATCCTGCCATTTGTACTGAAACTCTCTAATGAAGAGGAACCTCTCTGGTGAGGACGGCTGGAGCGCACTTCGATAGGAGAAGTGCGCTCTCTTTTATAGAAATAATAGCGGGGCCGCTCACTCTCTCTTAATAATTCGGTCCCCTCCCCAGCCAATTAACACACTCACTTTCGAAAAAAGGCTACCGGCCTGCAAAAATTACAGACCAATAGCCTCTTTTATCGTTACAATATTTTATTCAGAAATTCTTTCGTCCGCTCCGATTCAGGATTCGTAAAGATCTGTTCCGGATCGCCTTCCTCCATTATAATTCCTTCATCCATAAAGAGGACTCGATCCCCAACTTCTTTGGCAAACCCCATTTCGTGTGTGACAACGACCATCGTCATACCTTCATAGGCAAGCTGTTTCATAACGGCTAATACTTCCCCAACAAGCTCTGGATCGAGTGCAGAGGTTGGTTCATCAAACAACATCACCTTAGGCTCCATGGCAAGTGCACGAGCAATGGCCACGCGTTGCTGCTGTCCGCCTGATAATTGATTGGGATACATGTCAGCTTTTTCACTCAGACCGACCTTTTCCAGTAACTTCTGTGCACGGTCCTTTGCTTCATCTTTACTGATACCACGCGCTTTTTGTGGAGCAAGCATGACATTTTCAATTACGGATTTATGCGGAAACAGATTAAATTGCTGAAAAACCATTCCCACTTCTTTTCGAACTTCATTAATATTTGTCTTCGGATCATTTAAACTTGCACCATCAACAACAACATCACCGCTTGTAATTTCTTCAAGCAGATTTAAACACCTTAAAAATGTACTTTTTCCGGATCCACTCGGGCCGATTACACAAACCACTTCTTTTTGTTCAACCTTACAATCAATCCCCTTCAGGACCTCTGTCTTTCCGAAACTTTTATGCAATTTTTCAACCGTAATCATTATACATCCAGCCTCCTTTCAACAATGCTCAAGACGAAGGATAATGTTAAGGTAATGGCCAGATAGAACACGGCAACTGTCGTATAAATTTCAACAGCATTAAAGTGGTTGGCAGCAATCAAACGCCCTTGGAAAATCAGTTCCGGAACGAGTATGACTGATAACAGGGATGTATCCTTAATACTGATAATGAATTGGTTGCCCAGTGGCGGAATCATTCGTTTAAAAGCCTGTGGCCAAATAATATGACGCATCGTCTGTCGATGATTCAGGCCAAGTGAACGACCAGCCTCCATTTGACCTTTTTCAATAGATACTACGGCACCACGTACAATTTCTGCGATATATGCCCCCGAATTTAAAGCAATTACTATAATACCGGCTGTAACTGAATCAAAATTATAGTAAATAATCAACGGCAGCGCATAGAATATCCATATGGCCTGAACTAGAACCGGAGTACCGCGGAGAATCTCTATGTACACACTTGATATCCAATAAACAATTTTAAATCTTGAAATACGCCCCAATCCAAAAATGGCACCAAGAACAAAGCCTATCAAAAGACCAACTACCGAGATCAGCAGCGTATAATAAAGACCCGTCATTAATTCTGGTAAAAATTCAACCACACCTGAAAAATTAAATCGATCCAGCATATTCTCACCTCTCTTGTTGTCTATAAAAAGTAAAGGGTGTAACATTTGGATGGTTACACCCTTTACTGCTCTTATGATTCTTTTGGTGCTTCACCAAACCATTTTTTATAAATTTCATCGTACGTTCCATTTTCTTTCAGCGTTGCCAGGGCATCATTGATAGCCTTTACCAAATCTTCTTGCCCTTTGGAAATGGCAATTCCATATTGCTCGGCTTTATACAATTCGCCGACCATTTTCAGCTTATCACTGCCTTCTGTTTTGACGTAATAAGCAACATTTGGAGCATCATACAGAACAGCATCAGCACTTCCATTTTCCACTGCCAGGTACACCTGACTCATCTGCTGGTACTCATTTGGTGTTGCACCTTTAATATTCTCTTTTATAAATGCTGCACTAGTTGACCCGAGTCTTGTGGCGATAGTTTTTCCTTCCAGATCCTCAAGACTTTTGATTGATGTATTATCTTTTGGAACACCAATACGCAGCCCTGATTCATAGTATGGATCACTGTAATCAATCTTCTTAGCACGCTCCTCTGTAATACCAATTCCGGCTATGGCAATATCAAATTTACCCGTTTGCAGTCCCGGAATAATACCATCAAAGTTTGTTGGTGCTAATTCTATTTCAAATCCCGCTTCGTCGGCTATCGCCTTAATGAGTTCAATATCGAAACCTGTATACTCACCGTCTTCTTTAAATTCAAACGGAACAAATCCAGTATCCGTTGCAACGGTATATTTGTCCTCTAATTCACCATCTGAACCACTCGATTCTTCACTACTTCCGCATGCAGCAAGTCCAAGTATCAGACAAGCAGAAAATAAGATAAGACCTAATAACTTCCAATTATTTTTCTTCAATGTTGCTTTCCCCCTTTTGTTGGTCTAACTGGTTTCGAAACCAGCCCCCCTCATGACTCCTTTAATGATTTCTCGAACTCAACAGTTCTACATATAAAAAATTTTCTCAATATTCTTATATTATACAAATGTTTCATATGTATTTCAAATATTAGGAAAATGTGTATTTAGAAGTCGTCAGTTGTTAATTGGTCAAGAGTTTTACGAAATGATTTTTCAAAAAGTTGACCCTCGCGAAAACAGCCTTGCTATAAGTATATTCTTCATAATCACACAACGGCTCAGGAAACCAATAAGCCACCCCGCTTCTTTGTTCAAAAAGAAGCGGGGTGGCTTATTCTCACTTAGTAATTCGGTCCCCAGCCAATCAATACCCCAATCGCCAGGAATACCATCGACAACACATACCACATCGCAATTAACGGCAGCATGAACCTTACCCACTTCGTCCATGGCACCCCGCCAATCGCCAGGCAAGCTAACAGCACACCAGACGCTGGTGTAATACTATTCATAAAACCATCAGACAATTGATACGCCGTCACTGCCACTTGTCTCGGTACTTCCATCAGGTCAGCTAATGGTGTCAGGATCGGCATCATCACGACGGCGTTCCCGCTCCCAGACGATACAAGCAAGGCGAATAGAGAGTTTCCAATAAACATCGCAATCGCACCGAACACTGAGGAGAAGGGTTCCATCGCCACGGCCAGCCAGTGCACGATTGTATCGAGGATTTCTCCGTTCTGCATGACGAGGACGATAGCTCTGGCTAGTCCGATAATTAATGCGCCATAAACGAGATTCTTCGCTCCGCCCATAAATTCTTTTACAACAAAGTTTGGCGACATTTTGGCAATCAGCCCTGTTCCAACTGTGATAATGAGGAAAATAGCTGCCATATGATTAAGTGACCAGCCGAATTGTAAGGCTCCGACAATGTAGAACACAATCGCTAAGACGACAAAAGATAGAATCAATTTATGCGTGCCGGTAAATTTCTGATGAACATCCTCGTCCACTTTTCCATCGCCTTTTGGAAAACGATTGGCCCCCATCAGACTCTTCGCCGGGTCATTCTTCACTCGCTTGATATACCAAAGAATATACGAGATCGTTACGGCAAAAATCACTACGGTCATGATCGACCTGAACAGAATGCCGGAATACAAAGGAAGTCCGGCAATGTCTTGGGCAATCAACACGGTAAACGGACTCATAAATGAGGTATTAAATCCTACATATGCCGTTAATTTAATAATAGCCACACCAGCGATCGCATCTAAATCAAGCGCCTTCGCCAGGACAATCCCGATCGGAATAAAGGCAATAACCGCATTCGATATCGCGCCGGTAAGACCGCCAATCATGAGTAAAATCCCTACGAATAGGACAAGTAAATGTTCACGGTTTTTTGTCTTATTGACCGCCTTCATAATTGAAGCATTGATGGCCCCGGTCGATTCAATGACGGCAAAAGTTCCACCGATAATTAAGACTAAGAAAATGATACCAGCTGTCTCGACCATGCCATTTTGAATCGATAAAAAGAAGTCCATAATCCCCGTCGGATCTCCATCGACAGAATGAAAGCTGTCTGGAACGACCACCGTAATATCTCCCTGTTCCACCCGCTCAAATGCACCCGATGGCAAGATATACGTTGCAATCGCCGCTACCAGCATAATCAGCAACATAATAATGTAAGCATCAGGCATCGCCCACTTCTTCTTCCGCTTCTGCGGATGTTGATGATGCTTCATGTCCGAATTACTCTGTTCAACCGCCATAAAAAAGCTCCTCCTTTTTGATTTAAAAATATTGTGACAATTTATAAGTTATGGTAGATTATAATAAAGTATTTCTTGCAAATCAATATATTTTTAAAAATATTCTTTTATTTTATCAGGAGGAAGCTTTGTGGAAGATTTTTATAAGAAAATCGAACAATCCTATGATGATCTGTCAAAAGGGTTAAAAAAAGTGGCGAACTATTTACTGGAGGAACCGACAGCTTTTGCAGCCAACCCAGCCAAAAAGGTTGGTGAAGCACTTGATGTGAGTGAATCGATGATCACCCGCTTCTGCCTAACGTTAGGGTATAAGGGGTACAGCGAACTGCAAGCTGAAGTACGCGACTATGTGTTTAACCAGAAGCGGATTTTTGAGGATTATCCGTTGTCACAGGATGAGCAGAAAGAGCAGTCCTTTCATAAACGAGTGATGCTGCACGACCAATTTAACATCCAATCAACGGCCGAAAATATAAGTGAAGAGCAATTCACGGAGGCCACTGCTACCCTGGCAGATGCCGAGCAAGTGCTGATTGCCGGCTTACGTTATACCTTCTCCATGTCTCACTGGCTGACTTATGCACTGCAGTCGATCGGGGTCAATGCCAGATTATATCGTCCTGATCTCGATGCCCATCTTGATTTCGGATCAGCAAAGCACGTCTTTATCGTGTTCTCGTTCCACGCTTATTCAACAGAAACCTTAATGCTTGCCGAAGAAGCGAAACGACGCGACTGGACGATTATCGGCATTACCGATTCCGGCATCGCACCGATTTCCAAGTATGCTGATATTCTGTTCCCTGTTTACTTTTCAAAAAGGAGCCATTCAGAAACAGCCCCGATTGTGTTTTCCTTTATGAACGCACTCGTTTCTGGCCTCTCCCTTCAGGACCCAGAACGAACCCGAGAAAATAAACTAGTTATGGAAGAAAAGCGACTCAAGCAAACCTTTAAACTATAATCACCAGTCAAAGGAGATGTGAACCCCATGGCAACAAATCATATTGAAAAAAAAGTAATGGAAATCTTTGAACACCTGCACACCCATCCTGAAATTAGTTGGAAAGAAACCGAAACAACCCAATTTATCAAAAATATTTTAATAGAAAATGGCTGCCGTGTTCGTACGTTTGATGATTGTACAGGCGTAATCGGAGAAATTGGAGAAGGAAAACCTGTTGTAGGGATCCGCGCCGACATGGACGCCCTCTGGCAAGAGGTCGATGGAAAGTTCCAGGCCAATCATTCCTGCGGCCACGACTCCCATATGTCCATGGCCCTTGGGGTTCTCTTGTCCATCAAAGATATGGAACACACCCCTGACGGAACCATTCGCTTTATCTTTCAGCCCGCTGAGGAAAAAGGAACCGGTGCCCTAAAAATGGTGGAAAAGAACGTGGTTGATGACGTTGATTTCTTATACGGCGTACACCTGCGCCCTATTCAGGAAGTGGAGAACGGCATGGCTACCCCTGCCCTCTTTCACGGAGCTGCCAGACATATCAACGGAGAAATTAAAGGAGAAGATACACACGGTGCTCGCCCCCATCTTGGTGTGAATGCGATTGAAATCGGAGCGGAATTAGTGCAGAAATTAAATCATATTCACATGGATCCTATGATTCCACACTCCGTCAAGTTTACTAAATTCCAAGCAGGCGGTGAAAGTGCGAATATCATTCCAGGAAACGCAACCTTCAGCATTGATTTACGTGCCCAGAGGAATGACACGATCGAGGAATTGACTACTTCCGTACAGGAGGCCGTCCAATCAGTTTCTGATTACTATGGTGTTCCGATCGATTTATCTCTGGAATCTATGATGGCATCGGCGATTGTCGATCCAGAAGCACAAGAAATTATGGCGGAATCGATCAAGGAAGTTCTGGGAGAAGAGAATCTAGTAGATCCTGTAACGACAACAGGCAGTGAAGATTTTCATTTTTATACATTGAAAAAGGAACATATTAAAGCGTCTGTTCTTGGGCTGGGATGTGATTTGAAGCCGGGATTGCACCACCCGAATATGTCGTTTGATCATGGAATGATTATGCCGGGAGTGAGGATTTTGACGGGTGCGGTGTTGAAGACTCTTGAGCACTTTAATTTCTAAAAATTTCTAAAAGAAGTTTGTTAATTAACAATTCATTGATACTGTCCCTATACTCCTATTCTATTTGAACAAAATAAAATAACCCGCAAAGAATTTTCAGAGCAAGACTATTTTCATAATGAAAAAATCATAAAAAACTTCCCCCCTCTCAAAATAACTTTTAAGCTTCCAGCTTGCCCAACAACGTTCAGCAGAGGGAATTATACGTTGGGAGTGTAACTGCTAATCAAAAATCACTTGAATGTCACAAGTGTCTGATTCCACATCATAATAACCATCGTTTATTCTCTTAAGACGAGAGAATAAGAAAGCTTTTAAAACTGGTTCTTTTATGAGGAATATTTCTTGTGGATAATACACGTGAAATTTATTGCTCACTTTATCCTTTATTTTGATAGCCCTGTGACCATCTTGTTCGTTCTCTGTATGAATCAATTCATAATGCATATCTTACCCTCTTTATTTTGATAGATGTGTTTTATCATAGTATGTTGTAGTGAAGATCTTAACTAAGACAGTTTCGGAAAGAGTTAGATCGATTAGATCGTAACAAGTCCCTCCCTTTTATGAGGAAGGAACTTGTTACGATAAAATCAAGTTACAATTTGAATAAATAATATGAACTAGCTGGTAGGTTGTTTTAATTTAACAAGCTCCTGAATAATCCCTATTACGCTATCTTGCTGCTCAAGAGTCATATTCGATCCTGAAGGGAGGCATAAACCGTACTTAAACAGTTTATCTGAAACACTATAATTTATATCATGTGGATAATATTCTTTTCCTTCAAAAATTGGCTGAAGATGGAGTGGTTTCCATACAGGTCTAGCTTCAATATTTCTTTCAGCTAACGCATCAATTATATCCAAGTGAGATATTCCTGCCTGGTCTGGGTTGATTGTTAGTGCAGTTAACCAACGATTAGATTTAGTACCTTCTAATTCAGGCATAAAGTTAAAACCCGGAAGACTCCCTAAAGATTCCTGGTAACGTCTAAATGCTCCTCTCCTTTGCTCCACCCGGGTATCCAGGACCTCTAGTTGGGCCCTGCCAATTCCAGCTACTATATTACTCATTCTGTAATTATATCCTAATTCACTGTGTTGATAGTGTAGAGCCTTATCCCTAGCCTGAGTAGATAAAAAACGTGATTTTTCTAATGCTTCTTTATTATTAGAAACAAGTGCTCCACCACCGGAAGTTGTAATTATTTTATTTCCGTTAAAGGAGTAGATGCCGAAATCTCCAAAGGTCCCACTTTTCTGACCATTGTATTCACTACCAAGTGACTCAGCTGCGTCCTCTATAATTGGCACACTATATCTATCACAAACAGATTT
This sequence comes from Halobacillus naozhouensis, assembly GCF_029714185.1. Taxonomy (NCBI): domain Bacteria; kingdom Bacillati; phylum Bacillota; class Bacilli; order Caryophanales; family Bacillaceae; genus Halobacillus; species Halobacillus naozhouensis. Next base: position 3,566,974 of record NZ_CP121671.1, read on the forward strand.
CAGTTCGTTTATTTTTGCACTTTGACCATATAAATTAACAATTATTGCAGCTTTAGGCAGATTGCCATTTTGCCCCGCATCTCTTAATGCTCTATCTAATGCCTGTGGAGACATATTCCATGTATCTGGTTCGGAATCTATGAAGATAGGTTCTGCCCCTTGATACATAATAGGATTTGCACTTGCTACAAAAGTAAGGGAAGAGCAGATGACGCTATCTCCTTCTGAGACGTCCAATAGACGCAAAGCTAAATGAATCGCAGCTGTTCCCGATGTTACTACTGAAGCCCCTGCCATACCATTATACTCTGCAATATCTTTTTCAAATTCATTAACGTTGTTTCCAAGTGGGGCTATCCAATTCAGATCAAATGCTTCTTGTATGTACTTTTGTTCGTTTCCGCTCATATGAGGAGATGAGAGGAAGACTCTTTCTTTTTTTTGCATTATAAATGTGCACCCCTTTTTACAAGATTATGGTTTTAATTCTTTGGCTGGGACTCCAACTACAGTAACATTTTCCATAATATTATTGATTACAACCGAACCAGCACCAACAGTACTCCAGCTCCCAATATTCTTTGAAGGTATTACAACGCTGCCAGCACCAACATGAGTTCCTTCATCTACGGTGACTGCTCCAGATAACGTCGCATTAGGAGATATATGAACATAGTCCCCTATAATGTTATCATGCTCTATGACCGAGTTGGTGTTAACAATACAGTGATTACCAATAATGGTGTCGGCATTAACTACTCCATTTGGCATAACAACAGTTCCATGTCCAATTTTTGCGCTTTTACTAATAACAGCGCTAGGATGAACTAACGTAGCATAGGATTCCAACGGTATATTAAACTTGTTATATAAATTTCTTCGAATATTATTATTCCCAATTGCAACACAAAATAAATAATTTTTTACAGATATACCTTCCAAAAAGCTAGTGTTCGCATAGATAATCCCGTCTACTTCATTCATATCATCAAATGCATCATCCACTATAGCATATAAAGCAAAATCCTTATCTTCTGCTACAATATCTTGTATAACTTTACTATGACCGCCAGCACCAATTAGAATTAATTTAGTCATTTACCCGATACCTTCTCTTTATCAGAAGTACCCCTAAACTTCTCCATCGTTGCATTGCCATCTTGATTAATACCTTCAGACTTAAACACTTTTAGGACGGTTAAAAAAATAATTTTTATATCTAGCCAAAAAGTTCGGTTATCAACATACCATACATCCAATTTAAACTTATCTTCCCAGCTGATAGCATTGCGACCATTAACTTGTGCCCACCCAGTAATTCCAGGACGAACATCGTGTCTGCGCGCTTGTTCTCGTGTATAAAAAGGAAGGTATTCCATTAATAAAGGACGAGGCCCCACTAAACTAATCTCCCCTTTTATTACATTGAAAAGTTGAGGAAGTTCGTCCAGACTAAGTTTCCGAATAATCTTACCTGTTTTGGTTAGTCGAATATTGTCTGGTAAGAGATCACCATTTTTATCACGTTCATTTGTCATTGTCCTAAATTTATATACGTGAAAAGGCTTGCCATGTAGGCCAGGGCGTTGTTGTGTAAAAATAACAGGTGAGCCTAACTTTTTCTTAATTATAAAAAAAGAAATTAATAACACTGTACTAAAGATAATTATTAATATTAGTGATATGGTAATGTCAGTTAACCTCTTCATAGTTTACACTTCTCTCTATTAACCTCTACATATCGGTTGCTTTTATTTTTATAGGGCTTTAAATTAATAAATATCATCTCGTACTCCCAGCCTTTTCCCATGTTGGTTTCGCTTTACCTGTGATTACTTTCATTACCCCGACTATTTGTGCATATAGTGTCATACAATAATAATAAATCATATTGATAAATCTGTTATTGATATAAAAGAATCTTCTAAGTACAGCTATTGTATAGAATACTAATTGAAATCCAAAGGTAATAACATAAATTGAACTCTCATTAATTAAAATCATGTTCAACAACAGCACCATTATATGAGAAAACCAAAGTAAATATCGAGATGTTCTATGACCTAAATAAAAATAGGTAAACCATTTATATCTAAAAACATTTAAGATTTTTAGACTTGGCAATATAGATGCCAAAATAATTCGAGACATTCTTACCTTTCTATTAAACTCGTCTTTTATATTTTCTCCAGCTTTTTCAAACGCTAAAGCATCATGGTTAGCAATTGCATTCTTATTGTTCAAGGAATAATAAAGCGGCATTGAGCTATCGTGACTTTTAATTGGATCAAATTCAACATAATCTTTTCGTTTACAAGCGTATAAAGCACCATTACCAGCGGTTATAGTCTGAAACCTAGATTCAATATCTCTTAATGCAAGGTCTAAATCCCAATAAGATGATTCAGATTCACTCGCTAAATCAATATCCCTATTTGTGTAACACAGTTTCCCTGTTACATATGCAATACTTTCATCATAGAATGCCGCTGCTAATTCTATACATGCATTTTTGTCTAACATTGCATTAGCATCTGTAAATACTATTAATTCACTTTTAATTGTTCTTACCGCTTCATTTTGTGCATTAGTTTTTCCTTTACGATTTTTAGCCTTATAAATTCTTATATTCTTATCTTGATTGTTTACAATAAAATCTTCCACAATTTCATTAGTTGTATCTGTACTATTATCTGAAGAAATAAGAATTTCTAGTTTTTCTTTAGGATAATTTATACGTGATACATTCTCTAATTTCTCTTTTATAACACTTTCCTCATTATGAGCAACTATCAAGATAGTTATAGTAGGTTGATAATTATAATTTTTAGGCAATTCATTTTTTGTTAGTAATTTATCTAAAATTTTCAAAGAAAAAGGGTAACCTATTATTGCCCAAAATACTAAAAAACTAAATATAAAAAACAGTATTTCTAAAAAAATATACATATTGCACCTCAAAATCGCAAGTGGTTGGGTATAATTCTGAACATGATTCCCGAACTATCTGAAATTTAAACATTTAATCTATCAATATAAAATGAACATACATACATTGGCTATATATCTATTACTTAACTTGCGAGGATAAATTTAATCTGCGAATAATTCCATTAGATAGATCCACCAAGATAGATCCACCTTTGCTATATTTTTGATCCACTCACCTTTATAACTCACTTATCCAACCACGTTTCCATTAGATGTACCTATATAACTAGCAAGATAAGATCTTGACAGGAAGTTTCTGGGGTTATTTACTAAGTCAAGAATGGTAGCTTATGGGTAACCACCTCTCCTTGTAAGGATCCCTTTTATAGGAGATATCGACAGTAACTGATCCACCAATGTTAAAAGTGGGGTAAAATAGTATACTGTGTGAACCATGGCAAAGGTGGGAAATCTTAATGTCAGTAATCATACTGATCCATTTTTAATTAAAAAACCCTTTTCAAAAAATCAATCATTGATTCTTTAATAATTGACTTTTTGATACATCTCGAATTTTTTTTGCTGGAACTCCAACAACAACTTCTTCTTTTTTTACATTTTTAGTCACTACACTACCAGCTGCAACGGTTCCATCTTCATCAATAATATTACCAGGTAAAACCGTCGCATTCGCACCAATTCTACCACCTCTTTTAACAGTTACTCCTTTGAATTTACTAAAGCGTTCATTACTTCTACCCATGAAATTATCATTAGTAGTTACTGCACAAGGAGCTACAAAAACGTGATCACCTAAAGTTGAGTAGGCAGTAATATAACAATTAGTTTCTAATTTACAATGTATTCCAACTGTTGAATCATTTTCGACTGAAACTCCCCGTCCTATAATTGTATAATCCCCTATTTTCACCCTTTCACGAACAGTTGCAAGATCTGCAACAAACACATTATCTCCTATCCTACAATCAGCATATATTATAGATGAAGTTCCTATAGTGACTTCAGATCCTATTTCTGAGGCTGGAAGTCGATTTATATCTGGTAATATTGAGGATTTTGCTTTTGTTGGTTGTTTACCAATGATAGCGTTATCCTGAATTATTACATTATTTCCGATTTTTGTTCCAGAATAGATGATAACGTTATGACCAAGAGTAACACCCTCACCAATTTTAACGTTATCTTCTATTATTACGTTTTGGCCAATATTTGGTTCACTCATAATTTACCCCGTTTCTTATTGGAAAAATGCTCTTTTATTAAATAGGCTATTCTCTCTCCAGATTTACCATCACCATACAAGTTTTCCTTATACTCCTTTAATTCAAAGGAATTAATTAGGTTAGCTAAGTTTTCATTTAATGGATCTATCAGTTGATTCCAACCTGTTTCAACTGTTTCAACCCATTCTGTCTCTTCTCGTAATGTAAAGCATGGAATTTTAGCAAAATAAGCTTCTTTTTGGACGCCCCCAGAATCTGTCACTATTGCTAAAGCATGTTTTTCAAGTAAAAGCATTTCTAAATATGAAATAGGTTCGGACAAAATAATGTTAGGTGAATCATATAATCTATTTAATAGATTATATGATTCAAGTTTATTTTTTGTTCTAGGATGTAATGGCAAGAAAACTTTATAGTCTAGCCTTAGAAATGCATCTATAATTGCACTCATTCTTTCTTTATTATCTGTATTCTCAGCTCGATGAATAGTTCCTAAGATAAATGATTTAGAAGATAACTGAAATTCATCTAGCGAATGTTTTTCTTCTGCTATTTTCAAGTTATATAATACAGCGTCATACATTACATCACCTACTTGATGGATCCCCTCAGTAATATTTTCTTTCTTTAGGTTTTCAACTGCTAAACTAGTTGGTGAAAACAACAACTCTGAAACATGATCAGTTATCACACGATTTATTTCTTCAGGCATTTTTTTATTAAAACTTCTTAATCCCGCTTCGATGTGTAACACCGGAATATGTAATTTACTTGCTACAAGGGCTCCTGCTAAAGTAGAGTTTGTATCACCATATACAACCACGGCATCTGGTTGCTCTTTTTCAACAACCTCTTCTATTTTTATTATCATGTTACCGGTTTGTCTTCCATGTGTCATAGACCCTACACCAAGATCATAATCTGGTTTAGGAATTTTTAATTGCTCAAAAAAGACTCCCGCCATGTTGTAATCATAGTGTTGTCCTGTATTTACTAATACCTCGGTAAAGTGTTTCCTTAATTCCCTTGATACAGCGGCTACTTTTACTAATTGTGGTCTTGTTCCTGCAATAGTTAACAGTTTCAAAAAAATCACCTATTTTCTTAAAGAGTAAAATTGTTCTATCTTCTCAACAATATATTCTTGATCTTCCCGTCTCAGTTCAGGATACATTGGAAGAGATAATACCTCATCTATAGCTTTTTCAGTTACTGGGAAATCGCCTCTTTTATACCCTAGTTCTTCAAATACGGGTTGGAGATGAAGAGGCACAGGATAGTAGATCATTGAATCTATTCCATTTTCTTTTAGAAACTCTTTTAATTCATCTCTTCTTTTGACTCTTAAAGTATATTGATGATATACATGGTAGTTTCCTTCTCTTTCGGTAGGTGTAGAAACATACTCTGAAACAATTTCTTTTAATTTTTGTGAATAAAACTTCGCTCTTTGTCTTCTTTGTTCGCTAAACTCAGATATTTTTTTAAATTTTACATTCAAAATAGCAGCTTGTATCTCATCAAGTCTACTATTATACCCTAATAGATGGTGATGATACTTTGGTTTACTGCCATGGACCCTAATAACTCTACTATCTTCTGCAACCTCTTTGTTAGAAGTCACAATCATACCACCATCGCCATATGCCCCTAAATTTTTGGTTGGAAAAAAGCTATAAGTGGCGGCGGTTCCAAGTTCTCCTGGTTTTTTCCCTTGGTACTCAGCACCAATTGCTTGAGCAGCATCCTCTACTATTACAAGATTATGCTTTTTAGCAATTTTATTAATCTCATCCATATCAGCCATTTGTCCATATAAATGTACAGGAATTATTGCTTTTGTTCTATCTGTTATTGCATTTTCAATTTTTTGTGGGTCAATATTAAATGTTATAGAGTCGATATCAACAAATACTGGAATTGCTCCTAATCTTGCAATAGCACCTGCTGTTGCAAAAAAAGTAAATGGAGTAGTGATGACTTCGTCTCCTTCTTTAACCTTTGCCGCCTGTAAAGCAATGTGTATTGCGTCTGACCCGTTTCCAACGCCAATACCGTTAGTGACATTACTATATTTAGCTACATCTTGTTCTAACTCATTTACATTATTCCCTAGTATAAGTTGAGAAGAGCTTATAACCTCATTAATTTTATCTAAAATTTCTCCTTTGATATCTTTATACTGTTCTGATAGATCTAACATTTTTATACGTTTCATTTTATTAACTCCTTTCGTTTTAGGATAATTCTTTATATAATCTTAATAGTTTTTGACTTTCATATTCCCAATTATATTTAGATTCTATTGCCTTCCTTCCATTTTCACCCATTCTAATAGCCTCTGCTGGGTTATCGATAACCCATTGAATGGCTTTAGCAACTTCTTCATTATTTAAGGGATTCACACATATCCCGCATTCATTTCCTTCTATAATTTCCCTCCACAAAGGAAAATCAGACCCAATAACACAAACCCCTGCAGACATATATTCAAACATTTTATTTGGTTGAGCGTTAATGTGATTTGGTTCGGGATAAAAAAGTACCAAACCAGCAATAGATTTATTTAATACGTCTTTAACTTCATTTCTTTCTAATTGATTTAGATAAATAACTTTTCTCCATCCGCTTTTTTTAACAACATTCTCATATTCTTTCAAAGACGCAAACTTCCCACCTAAATAAAGCTTATTGGTAACTAAATCCATTGCGGATACCATTGTTTCGATACCACGATTTTTACTAATTGCACCTATATAAGTTACATAAGGTTCATTTATTTTCTTATTCGAATTTAACGTATGAAGTTCTGATAATATTGGGTAATTATTTACATTAATTGATTTACTATTGAGCTTAATAAATCTTTCATTAATATTAGGAGTTGCTGTAATTAAAGCATTAAATTTTCTTACAGATTTATTTTCATATTTCTTAAAGAGAACGGAAATAAATTTTCTTAATGGTTTTTTGATCCAAGTTTTAGAGAGAATTTGTTTGGGCACATCTTCATGAATATCATATATAACAACTTTTTTTTGTTTTTTTAATTTTAAACCTATTGGAATTAATTCCGGATCATGAAAATGATAAACGTCAGCATCAATTTCCAAGGCTTTCAAATAAACCTCTTTAGAAAACTTTTTAACTCTGTTGATTCTTCCTTTATACGGATTTGTAATTCCATGGACGTTTATCCCATTAAACTCTGTTTCTTTTGTATTTGGGGCAATTAGATGAACTTCATAATTATCTTCAACTAATGACCTGCATTCTTTTAGTGTAATACGGGTGTCATTGTATCTATGTACTGATGTTATATGACATATCTTCATTAATGTACACTCCTTTTGTCATTCCTAAATAATGAACTTGTCATCCATATTACAAATATCGCAAATAGGATGCCGTGTGTTACAAAACTAGTAAACATTGCCGAATTTACTAGTGCCATTGATGGGATAATAATTATTGACATAGATAAGATTAAAGGGGAATTCACAGAAACACTATCAAGTAAAATTAAAATTACGCTTAAAATTATTATAAAAATCAGAATTCCTAACAATCCAAAATTCAAATAACCATCACCAAAGATACCTACATTCGGGCTAAGGTTTTTATCATAAAGTTCCCTAGAAATTAAATCGACCGGACCAACATTATACGGTTTTTCAAAAACAAACGATAATATGTTCATTGATAATTTGTATTTTGAAATACCTTCAAAATACTCAAAATAGACGTAATGTAATTTGGCAGGAACAAAAAATAACCTTCTTAAAAAGAGAGATAGCAACATGACATTATCCGTTAATCTATATAAGACAATCAAAAAAGCCATTGATGAAGATAATGAAATTGATATAAATAGGAGTAAACTATTTTTAAAACCTTTATTAAATAAATAATATAATCCCACTACAACTAAAGGTGCAAAAAGGAAGCTTTTAAAGTTCGTCATTGAAAATAACAGTAACTGCAATAACAATGTAGTTATTATTAAACCTTTATTTCTTTTAATTAAGCCAAATATTAAAAAAAACAAGTTAACGACATGTGCTTGCCAAGGCAAAAGATAGCCTACTAAAGTATTCGTGTTTTCAGAGTATGCCTCCCTTGTCTCATATACTTGTAATAAATTCAAATTTATTCTCTGAAGCCCCCCCGTTGCAAGTAAATAACCATATACAAATACACTAATGCCAAGGAGGGTGAAAATTGCTACTTTATTTCCTTCTCTAAGTAATGGCAATTTGATGCTTTTAGTTTTTGTAATGATCAAATATAGTACAATAAACGAAAATGATATAGTAAAGAAAAAGTCCCTCGGTTCATCTTGTAACCAGTACAAACATGAAATGGGTAAATATAAATTGATAAATAAAATATAAACGACTACTTTACTTGGTTTATTAAAATCATCAAGTTTAGCTAAAAAGAATGATATTAATATAACTAATAGATATGATTCAATTAATTTAATTTGTGATGGAACCATAATGAATCCATTATATTGATATAATGGATTCACAAAAACATAGTATCCATATTCTAATATTGATTTAAATAAGATAGCCGACAAAATTATATATATATACTTTTTTTTAATTGCTAAATTATTTTTCATATTTTTTCCTCTTATTCTTCAATCCTAGATTGTGTTGTTATAGTCGCCTTTACTTTTTAGATAATGTAACGAAATAAAATATAACCCAATATATAATAGAGACATACTTACAGAATAAATTAATAAAGTTATTTCTGGTTTTAATAGTAAAACTTTTGAAGGGTAAATTATCGTAACCATAGACACAACTACTCTAGTGATATCCCATAATAATTGTATATTTTGTTTATTTAAGATATTTAATGTCTGTGATAGTGGAGCAACGGTAAATTGAGCAATAAACATTAAGAATAACACTTGTAAATAAACACCGGAATTTGCCCAAGATTCACCAAATACAAGAGTAAATATACCTTCTCCAAATATACCTAATAATATGATTGGTACAACACCTACAAGAAATAAATTTCTTGCAACTTTTTTATATAACTCCCTGACTAAGTATACATCTTTCTGTAAAAGTTCAGGTGCTTGACTTAAATATACTTGGGAGATTGATTGACCTACTAATGTAAGCGGTAGCCCAAGTGCTCTTTGAGTTAAAGCATAAAAACCCGCTATAGTTGGATTGTAAGCAAAGATTAATACAATGGGAGTAATGTGTGTTGAAAAACTGTTAATAAGACCAGCAGGCATTGAATATAATGGGAAATTCTTATAATAAAATGCAATTGCTTTTATATTATTAAGAGACACATATTTCTTAATATATATATATATATTTGGTTTAAACTTTTATTAAACACTAAGTATAAGCTTAGTATAGCCCCCAAAAAACGTCCAAAAATATCACCAGCTATCAAACCAAAATTTGAAGACGGCATAGTACCTAATAATAATTGTGAAACTACTTTCACCATAGTACTATTGACTTTAATACTCGCAATATTCTTGAACTTATTTAATTTCACAAATAGGTAAGTAATGTTGATAGTAATACCCATAAAAAATAATGTCAGGGGTATTAACCATCTCAATAGATCAACATAGCCATATACACCTAAAAGGGAAAATATATAGTCTCCAAATAACAAAAAAATTAACAAAAATAGGAAAGAGAGTATACTTATAAGCAAGATATTTAAAATAAAAAGATTAATTGTTTCTTTCAGATTTCTTGTTAATGGCAATGCCAATTCATATTTCATTGACACTACCGAACTTAGTATTGAAATTAAAGAAATAAAAATTCCTAATATCCCAAAGTTTTCGGGAGTGTACATTCTAGTTAAAATGGGAGAAGATAAAACCACTAGCCCCTGAGCAAATACAGTCCCCCCCACCAATAGCAATACATGTTTTATAAATTTATTCTCTGTTAACCTTTTAATAATATTCAATTTCTATCTCCACCATAGAGCGCAAATTGTCACAGCTTATAATAATTTGTATTATTCACATTATATTTAAAGGAATTTCTAGTATCAAAAATCGCTTTTGAATTTGATATTATTTTATTGTAATCAAAATCGCTATGATTAGTCGCGATAACTACTAAATCAGCTCTTTCTAACATCTCAACAGTTATTTCTTCTATAGGTGATTTAATAGTCTTCTTATACTTAAACTCTTTTACGTACGGATCTACTACTGTCCAGTTCGCTCCTGCATTATCTAGTTTTTCTAAAATAGGTAGGACAGGTGACTCTCTAAAGTCATCTATATCTTTCTTATAAGCCACTCCTAAAACTAAAACATTAGAGCCATTTAACGCTTTTCCATCATTATTTAGAATTTCCATTATCCTTTTTATAACGTAATCTGGCATATCATTATTAATTTCACCAGCTGTTTCAATTAACTTAGTATGGTAATTATATTCACGTGCTTTCCATGTCAAATACCACGGATCAATCGGAATACAGTGACCGCCTAACCCTGGTCCTGGATAAAATGGCATGAATCCATATGGTTTGGTTGCTGCTGCATCAATAACTTCCCATACATCAATACCCATTTTGTTACATAAAATTGCCATTTCATTTGCCAAACCAATGTTAATGTTACGAAATGTATTTTCTAGTATTTTCTCCATTTCAGCTACAGATGGACTGGAAACCTGGTGAATTTCACTCTCTAATACATTCTCATACATTGTTGCTGCAACTTTAGTACAGTTTTCAGTCATACCTCCAACAACTTTTGGGGTGTTTTTGGTTTTAAACTGCTTATTACCCGGATCAACACGTTCCGGTGAGTATGCAAGGAAAAAATCTTCACCACATTTTAAATTAGATTCTTCTAATATAGGTTTAAGAATTTCCTCTGTAGTGCCCGGATAGGTGGTACTTTCTAGTACAATAAGTGTTCCTTTCTGAAGGTATCCAGAAATTTCAACAGCTGAACTTTCCACATAGGAAGTATTAGGCTGTTTATAAATATCTAGCGGTGTCGGAACACAAATTGCTACTGCATCAACCTCTTTAATGAGCGAGTAATCAGTTGTAGCTTTAAATTTATTAGTACTAACAATATTCTTTAGTTCTTCATCAACTACGTCACCTATATAATTTATACCTTGATTAACTTTTTCAACCCGACTATCCTGTATATCGAAACCAATTACATCGTACCCCGCCTTTGCTTTCTCAACAGCTAAGGGTAACCCGACGTAGCCGAGGCCTACAACGCCAATTACTGCAGTCTTATTCTCTAGCTTATTGATTAAATTCTCAGTAAGTCTACTACTTACTTCTTTAGTTATTGGCATATTCTTTCTCCTTTGTTAATTGAATTGGTCGATTTTGTTTAGCAGATTCATAGAAGGATAAGACGAGTTCCACTGCTTTTCTCCCATCTTTTCCTGTTACAGCAGGTAATCTATCTTCATTAATTGCATTAACCATATCTTCAACTATCCATTGATGACCTGGTGTTCCCCATGGGTCCTCTTCTATCTTCTCTTTAATTTCTTCTAATTCCGCTTCAGGTACACCTTCTATCTCTACATGTTCAAAGTGTAGCGCATTTGTCCCGCCTATTTTCACAGTACCCTTTTCTCCAAAGATGGTGATCGATTCTTCAAAATTCTTTTGATATACCGTCGTTGCAGATTCTACCGTTCCAAGAGCTCCAGATCTAAACTTGATTAGGCCTGTTGAAACATCTTCAGCTTCAATATTCCTCAACCGTGTTGCTTCCATACTAAATATTTGTTCAGGCTTCCCCATGAACCATAATAACAAATCAAGGTTATGTATAGCTTGATTCATTAATACTCCACCATCATATTGTTTCGTTCCACGCCAGGGAGCTTGATCATAATAGTCCTGATTTCGGTTCCAGTTTACCGTTGCATTTACGTGACTGATTTTTCCTAATAAATTTTTATCAAGAATTTTACGAACTTCTTGGACAACTGGCCGATAACGGTTTGGATGAACAACCGATAGTTTTACTTTATTTTTTTCAGCAGCTTCAATAATTCGGTCTGTTTCCTCTAATGTCATCGCAATGGGTTTCTCGAGTATAATATGTTTTTCCGCTTCTGCTACGTGTACTGCTAAAGATGCATGATGTCCACTCGGTGTGCAGATACAAACAACATCAATATCCTCCTTTTCCAACATTTCACTTAGATCAGTATAAGGATTGGCATTATATTCTCTCTCATAAAAGTTCATAGCAGCAGAAATTTTATCACTTACAGCTACCAATTTTGCATTCTTTACCTCTTTGATTGCATTTGCATGTTTTTTAGCTATGAAGCCGCAACCTACTATCGCAAAATTCATTTAGACACCTACTTTTTCGTATTCATTTAAACTATTCAAATACTTTGTCTGTGTTTCACTTTATGGTTTTGTACCGGTCTACCTACTGAATGATACTCAATATTGTTATCCTTCATTTCTTCTAGTTCAAAACAGTTTCTTCCATCAATAACAAGAGGATAATTCATAGACTTAAACACATCCAGATCAACATTCCTTACTTCATCCCACTCCGTAAGAATAAGTGTAGCATCACTATTCTTCACAGCGTCTTCTACGCAACTTGCATACCGAACATCGTCATTAAGTATCTTCTTCGCATTGTCAATCGCGACGGGATCATAAGCCATTACTTCAGCACCTGAGTATATCAAATTTTCTGTAACTACTAATGATGCAGCCTCTCTCATATCATCTGTATTAGGTTTAAATGCCAATCCTAAAACAGCAATTCGCTTCCCTGTTAAATCAGGAATACGTTCATTTAGTTTCGCAAGCAATAACCCTTGTTGTTTTTGATTGACTTTAACTACACCTTTAAGCAACTCAAATTCATACTCAACGTTTCCAGCTATTTGAATCAGCGCTTTCGTATCTTTTGGAAAACACGACCCCCCATACCCAATACCTGCATTAAGGAATTTATCTCCAATTCGCTTATCCATACCCATGCCATTTGCTACATCCTCAACATTAGCACCCAATCTCTCGCAGATGTTTGAGATCTCGTTAATAAAGCTTATTTTCGTTGCAAGAAAAGCATTAGATGCATACTTAATCATTTCGGCACTTTTAATATCTGTTTTAAACACAGGAACTCCAAAGGGCTTATTGATTTCTTCAAGAATATTTGCCGCTTCCTTACTATTTGCTCCAATAACTATACGGTCTCCATTGAATGAATCATAGATAGCGGACCCCTCTTTTAAAAACTCGGGGTTTGAAACGACTTCAAGGTTAACTTGTTGAACTAAGCTTTCATCAATAATGGATTGGATTTTATCATTTGTTCCAACCGGGACTGTACTCTTAGTAACTACAACTGTATTCCTTATAGCGTGAAAAGCTATATCTTTAGCTACTTGTTCTACAAATGAAAGATCAGCTGACCCATCTTCTCTTTCCGGTGTTCCCACTGCTATATAAATTACTTCAGCACTTTCAAAACCTTCCTGGTGATCACTGGTAAAATGTAGTCTTCCTTCATGAATATTTCTGGTCATCATATCTGAAAGACCGGGTTCATATATAGGTGAGATTCCTTGTTTCATTTTCAAAATTTTTTCATTATCTATATCAATACACGTGACGGTATGACCAACATCAGACAAGCTCACACCCGTAACTAGTCCAACATAGCCGGTGCCTACTACTGCAATATTCATTTTATCCCCCTCACTTACGATTTAATTATGAACCTTTGGATTTACTAAAGAATTTATGAATTCCTCTACGTCTGAACCAATTTCATTATTTTTCAAAGCAAACTCTATCGTGGTTTTTATAAAACCAAACTTCTCGCCAACATCATATCTACTTCCTTCAAAGTCATAAGCAAATACACTTTGAAGTTCGTTTAATTCCTGAATTGCATCAGTCAACTGAATTTCTCCACCAGCTCCTGTTTTCTGTTGTTCTAGGGATGAGAAGATTTCAGGGTTAAGAATATAGCGCCCCATAATAGCTAAGGTTGAAGGTGCTGTGCCCTGTGCAGGCTTCTCTACAAAGTTTTTTACCTGGTAACGGCGGTTTTCACTACTAGAAGGATCAATAATACCGTAACGATGTGTTTGGTCATCGGCAACTTGTTGAACCCCAATAATGGACGACTCAGTTTCTTCATACTGATCTATTAATTGTTTAAGACAAGGTGGGTCTGCCTCAACAATGTCATCACCCAATAGTACTGCAAATGGTTCATTACCAATGAATTTACGCGCACACCATACGGCATGTCCCAATCCTTTAGGTTCTTTTTGGCGAATGTAATGAATATCTACATTAGATGTTTCATTTACCTTATCTAGTAATTCAAATTTTTCTTTTTTTATTAAATTGTCTTCAAGTTCAAAGTTATTATCAAAGTGATCTTCTATTGCACGCTTCCCTTTGCCTGTAACAATTATGATATCTTCAATTCCTGATGCAATTGCTTCTTCAACTATGTATTGAATAGTCGGTTTATCAACAATAGGTAACATTTCTTTAGGCATAGCTTTAGTAGCTGGTAAAAAGCGTGTACCTAACCCGGCAGCAGGAATAATCGCTTTTTTAATTTTGTTCATCTAATATTCCTCCAGTAATCTATTTAATTTGAAACAGGTTCTTTTTTATCAATTAATCTAAAGACATTTGATTTAATATCTTCATTAGTCAGGGCATCCATCTCAAATTCAATGAAATTATAGAGAGCGGTAACCGGCACATCATTATTTTTCCCGATATAGATTTTCGGAAAAACTTGCTTAGAATGAACTTCGCCTTCACCGAGAAGTTCTTCGTACATCTTCTCACCAGGACGTATCCCAGCAAACCTAATCCCAATCTCTTCCTCCCTAAACCCTGAAAGAGAAATAAGATTCTTCGCCAGCTCAACAATTTTTACTGGCTCACCCATATCAAGCACAAAGATCTCTCCACCACGAGCTAAAGCCCCCGCTTGCATCACTAGCCTTGAAGCCTCAGGAATCGTCATAAAATATCTTGTCATATCCGGGTGTGTTACTGTCACAGGACCTCCACTTGCAATCTGTTTCTTAAACAAAGGAATGACACTTCCACGACTCCCAAGCACATTACCAAATCGAACTGCCACAAACTTAGTAGAACTGGTTCGACTTAATGACTGAACTACCATTTCAGCCACACGTTTTGTAGCTCCCATCACGTTCGTAGGGTTTACGGCCTTATCAGATGAAATTAGAACAAAGTTTGCGACTCCAGCAACGTCCGCTGCTTCAGCAACATTCTTTGTTCCTATCACATTATTCTTAACCGCTTCTTTCGGGTTTGCCTCCATCAACGGAACATGTTTATGTGCAGCAGCATGATAGATATAATAAGGCTTGTACTCATTTACCACTTCAAAAATACGGTCACGGTCCTGAACGTCTGCAATAACCGTTACAAGCTCCGTTGCTATGTCTAACTGAGACAATTCCATATGAATGGTATAAATACTGTTCTCCCCATGACCTAATAAGAGCAGCTTCTCTGGTCCAAATTTGACTAACTGTCGACAGATTTCTGAACCTATAGATCCACCCGCACCTGTTACTAGCACTGTTTTTCCGTTGATTTCACTAGAAATGGAGTCAATGTCTAACTCAACTGGTTCTCGTCCTAATAAATCCTCAATTGATACATCACGAATTTGATTGACTGAAACATTTCCAAGAGCTATATCTTCAATCATTGGTAGAGTTTGGACATTTTTAACGACCTTTTGTGATTCTCGAATAATGTCTTTAACCCGATTTCGTTCAATCGAAGGCATGGCAATAACTATGTGATTGATTCCATAACTCTGTGAAATCTCCTCAATTTTTTCTGTACTTCCAAGCACAGGTAAGCCACCTATCGTTAGGTGATGCATGGTGAAATCATCGTCAACAAAACCAATTAGGTTTGTATTCACTTCTTCTGAACCCTTCATCTGTCGTGCCAGCATACGTCCAGCAGATCCTGCACCTACAATTAGTGTTGTTTTTAAATTTGGGTCATTTTTTACCAATTTTGCTTTTTTCCCTTTAGGGTTAACCGTAAGTCCGTAGGTTTTATAATATCTCCAGGCGAACCTTACTCCACCTATTAGTAAAATATGTAGCATCCAAGTAATAACAAGTGCACGTTCATAAATAGAACCAAAGGCTAAAGCTTGAACAGCTGCAGCCGATAAGATAGATAAAGAGACAACGACTATAATTCCGAGTAATTCTTCCATACTGGCATAACGCCACTTTTTCTTATACATCCCAAATACACTTGAAAACATATGGTGAGTTAACAACAATGTTAAAGCTGAAACAAACATCATCCAATCAAATGTAGTCACATAAGGATTCAGGAAAAAGTGGGACATATAGATCGAAAAAGATACTATGATTGAATCTATAATAATTAATAAAGCCAATCTCTTTCTAAAAGCGTTAGTCATTTTTAGTAAACACCCCTTCCCTCACAAATTAGAGGTCACACAAAAAAACTTGTGTAACCCCATATCTTATTAAAATAATCCCAAAAACTTTTTCTTTTTAACATGCTGAGGTACATCCGAAGCTAACGCTTGTCCTTCCGCTACATACTCCGCATTTTCCGCAAATAAATAAACCATGGACTGACCATAGTTTTTTCGTAACTCCCTATAGGCATCCTTCATACAAAACCCTCTTGAAGTGGTGTTGTGAGCATCAGATGCAATAAGGTGGGTCAGGTTCGCTTCGATCAGTTTGTGAGTGAACTTCTGAATGTTCTTTCCGAAGCGTCCGCATAGGCTGGCTGCTGTAATTTGCGTGTATGCACCTTTTTTAACAAGGTTGTAGAGTGTGTCGGGATGCTGGATAATATGTCGATTGCGTTCAGGATGGACAATAACGGGCTGATAGCCTTCTACTTGCATGTCGAATAGTAGTTTACTAGCATATCTCGGAACAGTATCGGACGGAAATTCGACAAATACATAGTTCCCTGTTTCGTTTAAAGTGAGGATTTCATCGTTTCTGAGCCCCTCTAACAGATCTCCGTGGATGCGTGTTTCTTGTCCAGGTAAAACGGTTAATGGAATCTCATAATCTGACAAATGTCGATTGAGCTCAGCCACTTGGATCATGATGTTGTTCTTGTAGTTATTGTAGGCCCCGTTCTGGTGGTGAGGTGTAGCAATAATGGTATGTATGCCGTCAGCTACCGCCGCTTCGGCCATCTTGATGCTTTCTTCTATGGACTGAGCACCGTCATCAACACCCGGGAGTATATGGCTGTGAATATCAATCAATAGTCCCTCTCCTCTCTAGTACTTATAATGTATATTTTGTTTACATCTTTAAAATACTTTGTATTAAAGACATTATAGCAGGTTTCTTTAGGGTAATGAAGGGGGTTATTTGGAGAATATTCCTAGCTCGCTAACAATTTTAGGGAAAAATGTTTGTAAATCAAGGATATATACGACGGATTTTTTCAAAACTTTTTTACTAGGACATTTTCAGTATGCGCTTACATTATATATAGATTATTAATAACCCCTCACCACTATATAGAATACTATCAAATTGTTAATTGCATATTACACTCGTGTTTCATTCTATTTAAGTTTTTTAGCGAAATTTGTAGGTATATATTATATATCTTAATCAGGCCTCGCCCTAAATCTACTTGCTTCCTGCCCGAAATAATAAATATGAACCATCATGCAAGCTAGCACAACACCTATGCAATTTTTTAGTAAATCAATAAGCGTAAAAGACCTCCCCACAACATATAACTGATGAACTTCATCCACTAACCCATATAGCATTGCAACGGCCGCTACTGCATAACTGGTAGCCTTCGTAAACTTCTTGTTTACCCTTAGTGCTCCAACCAATAGTAAATACAAGAAGGCAAACTCGATCACATGCAAGCTTTCAAACAAGATATTGATGGTCATGGAAATATACCGATGAAGCTTTTAATTTCTGCGATCGTAGAGCTCGATTGCAACCAAATTAGAATCATATAAAGGACGGGTAGGATCGTAAATAAAATACGACGCATGGAATATACACTTCTTTCTTATTATTTTGTGCTTATTCCTCAAGTATTGATCGTTCATTTCGATAACATACATACAGTAAAAAAAGAGACCCCTTAAGGTCTCTCAGAATTACTTGCCCTGGCAGCAAAAATCTCTTTAAGTGAGAACCGAACAGTAAAGTTGTCTTTTCGATGGATCGTTTATTAGTCCCCGACATTTCTAACCCCTTCTTCTCTGAAACTGCACGAATGATCGAGGACCGTGCACACAGAAAAGCCTATGGAGAAATGTAAACTCTCCATGGGCTTTTTCCTGTTATGAACCAGGATAAATTACGTTCATTTGCTGAGTAGAACTTCCAGTAATTAATTTTGCCGAAATGCGGTCCTTTTTAATAGTAAATTCTCCGTTATGCATATCTAAGAGCCTTTTCACAGCAAGCTGTCCAAGTTCTTGTTCGTTTTGCTTTAAATGTGTGAAGTCCATTTGGAGATCATTCCATTCAGGGCTGTCAAAACATATTATCGAGATATCCTCTGGCACCCGAAATCCTAACTGTTGGATCGCAATTTTCGCCAAAACAGCAATATTATATTCTAACGCAAACAATGCCGTTATGTGCGGGTTGTTCTTAAGGTGTTGGGTAATAACTTTTATATCTTCCTCTTTTGTAGCTAGAGGAGTAGGTAAGGTGCTTTTTATGTCAGAACACCAAAGATCACGATTGACGATGCCTTTCTTTTCAGCAAATGCATTGACAATTCCATTGAGGCGATCTTCAATGGTGGTGGTTTCAAAATTTTCAGGGATGAGGACTCCGATGTGTTCATGGCCTAAGTCAAGTAAATAATGAGCGCCTGTTTTTGCTGCCTCTTCATTCTCTGTTGATACGGACGTCGCCGCAACTCCTTTAAACGATCGGTCAATAAGGACAAGCGGAAATTTGTCCACGACCATCTTGAGGATCTCAGAGCTATAATGTTCTGCCTGTGCTGGAAAGACAATTAAGCCGTCTACACCAAAATCAAGCAGTTCTTTCACTAGCTTCTCTTCTCGTTCGGCGTCTCCTAATGAGCATTTTAAAATGACCATGCACTGATCGGTTGATGCTTTCTCAATAGAAGTAATCAACTTGCTTCCATAGCTATCATTAAAATTTGTCACAATTAAACCAAATAGAGGTTTATCTGTGTTTCTGTGAGGAGTTCCCTTATGACTGGTTTGGAAACTAGCTACAAATGTGCCCTTTCCGCGCTGCCGATACACATATCCTTCATTCCTTAACTTCTCGAGAGCTTTTTTACTGGTAATTCTACTTACCTGGAACATCTCTGACAAGTTTGTTTCTGAAGGAACTCTGTCTCCTACTTTATATTTAGACGAAATTATTTCATTTTTTAATGATTCGTAGACTTGTTCATATAACGATTTCATGCCGTCACCTCTAATTTTTAAAAGCACCTTTAGTATAACAATATACCAACTTCAAGCAAAGAAAAGGGTAAGGTCCATAACTTCTCCCCCGCTACATGAATGAGCGGGGGAGAAGCTGAACATCCAGTTAATTTGTTAAGCTGACACGGAAAGTTTTGATCTCATAAGGTTTGATCTCAAATTGGAATGGTCCCGTATTCTTGTCAGCGTCTAATTCGCGCTCCATTAAATCGCATTCCTGCCACGAAGATACGTTAAATTCACTGGATATTTCCACTCTTCCTCTTGCTCCAGTAAATTCATGTAAACGCACAATCATTTCATCAGCATCTTCAGCTTTCTTCACGGCATCTACCCATACATGTTCATTATTTACACTAAATAAGGAGGTTCTATTTGAATTCCCCTCGCCGTAGGTAAATGGATTATTTAAGGACCAAGCTTCTTGCACAGTCCCAGCTTCTCTCCAATCTCCTTTATGCGGTAATAGTGAATACGTAAACCAATGTTCACCTTGGTCCTGTTCAACATCCGGATCTGTAGAGCATTTCAGTAAAGTTAACCGAATGACATTGTCTTTCACATCATGGCCGTATTTACAGTCATTAAGCAGGCTGACTCCATAACCTGTTTCGGATAAATCTACCCATTGATGGCCTACAGACTCAAACCTGGCGTGATCCCAACTCGTATTCCAATGAGTGGGCCTTTTTACATTTCCGTATTGAATATCGTAAGTAGCTTCCGTCGCCCTTACATCAACTGGAAAGGCAACCTTAAGCAGCTGTTCTCTCTCATGCCAATCTACATGTGTCTCAAAGTCGATCCGTGGGTTTTTGGCGTACACCATCATGTGTTGCTTAATCGTTGATTGGTGGTGCTCCCAAGTGAATTCAATCACGGTTCGAACTGGTCCCTCTTCTACTACCTTGGCGAATAGTAATGATTGGATTTCTTTTTGCTTTTCCTGATAATAGAGATCAATATCCCAGGCATCAAACCTCATCGGTTTATCTTCAAATAACTGAAATACATTCCCTTTTTGGTTTGCAGCTAGAACATTTCGGCCATTGGTAACATCTACAACTTTCTCTAGTTGTCCGAGATCATTCCATTCGATTTCGTAATAGGGTGTTAAAATTCCATTGTCCTTTAGCGTAAAGGGTGACGACTTCGTTTCCGCGCCTGCAGAACTATGAATAGAAGCTTTCCCCAAAGAAGGAATCTCTTCAGCACGCACGATCCAATCTCCTTCCGCCGTTCTCTGAGCGTCTAGGGTTTCTCCGTTTTCGTCTGTCCAAGTAACCTCTTCACCTTCCTGAGCTATCCGAACCATATCTGTTCGTTGATGAGAGCCAGAGTTAAAGATGGTATAGTTCCCTTGCGTATGATCTACAAGCTCATTCCTCGCATCGGACCATGCACTCTCTGCTAGTTCTCGAGCTTCTTCGTACTCTTCTTTGCTATCCTCATATACTTCTCGAATCGACGAGCCCGGGATAATATCATGAAATTGGTTGCGTAAGACTGTTTTCCAGCTCTCTGTAAGGTCCTCTACAGGGTAGGAGGACCAGGATTGTTTTTGGACACTTTTTAAAGAATTTAACCATTCCGTTTCCCTGAGTAGGAGCTCCATCTTCCGATTCATGCGCTTATTGTATGCCTGACTCGTATAAGTTCCGCGATGGTATTCTAAGTATAATTCGCCATCCCACGTATGGACGTATTGGTCCGTTCCATCAATGGTTTCGTGTAGACGCCTGAAATATTCATCTGCACGGCCGGTTTTAACTTTTGGAAGGCCTGGTATTTCATCGAACCGCCTTCTCTTTTCAAGCATTTCACGGTTCACCCCGCCTCCTCCATCTCCATAACCATAAGAAAGGAGCAGTTCCTGGTTTACCTCTTTATCTCGATAAGCATCCCATATTCCTTTTACAGTCCGTGCGTTGATTTTACCGTTATAGGTGTAGAACCAGCGATCATCCTCAGGTGTCGTAATAAAATGGGTAAGGATTTCAGTCCCATCGATCCCCCGCCACTTAAAAGTATCATGGGGCATCTTATTGTATTGACTCCAGCTTATTTTTGTAGTCATGAATGTCTTTATTCCTGATTTTACAAGGATTTGCGGCAACGCCCAGCTATAACCAAACACATCTGGCAGCCACAAATATTCACATTCCTTCCCAAAGTGCTCCTTAAAGAATCTAGTACCAAGCAACAGCTGACGTACAAGTGACTCTCCTGAAGTTAAATTACAATCGGCTTCCAGCCACATTCCCCCTTCAGGCTCCCAGCGCCCTTCTTCAATTCTCTTTTCCATTTGCTCGTAAATCTCAGGATAATCTTGACTAATATAGTCATACAACTGTGGCTGGGTCTGAAGAAATACATAATCAGGATATTGTTCCATAAGACGCAATACGGTAGAAAACGATCTGGCCGCTTTTTCTCGTGTATGCTTCAGCCTCCACAACCAAGCTACATCAATATGGGTGTGACCTATGGCATTAATGGTGATCATGGATTGGTTAGGAATTTGCTGAATCTCTTCTCTTAATCTTTCCTGCGCTTGGTGCACAGTTGAATAAAATAAGTCGCTTCCTGGTTGAGACCAATCTATTAAATGAAAGGCTCTGTCCAGCGCTTTTAGAAGGGCTATGCCTTCAGATTGGTTTTCGTCAAGGTATTTCACGGTATCCAAAGCGGCCTCAGCTGTAAAAAATAAATCATCCGTCTTTTCATCAAGCCAGGAAACAAACGCCTTCGTCAGCTGATGTTCCTGAATGGTTGGCGTTCCTCCTCCCTCCAATCCAGACCATAAACGAAAGCAAAGCTCCACATCACTCCCCGCTAATCCGCCGTTCATAAAAACTTCCTGATGGTTCATATCGACCCCTTGAAAAGGACGATTGTTCAAATAAAGCAGTGACTCGAACCCGGAATTATGACCACCGCCCGTTTTTCCGAAATCAAAAACGCCTACTATTTTTTTATCTTCCCAATGTTGTGGAAGGGAAACCGTAGTCTTCAACCAAAGGTATTTATCCCGTCCTTCCCAACGGTCCCCGGTACTCATTGTTCCCCATTCTCCTTGTTGAGGGGGGCGCTCACCAATTTCTCCTTCTTCATCGAGCATATACGAAAACGCCTGAATGGGATATAAATCTCTATATCTATAAGAAGCTAATTCTTGAATTCGATCTTCTAGTTTTTCGATAGTCCAAAACATAGCAAAACTCCTTCCTATGATTTTCTAACCTTTTGTCGCTCCACCTAAGCTAAACCCTTGAGACATAAAGCGTTGGGCAAAGATGTAAAGAATAACAGCAGGCATTGTGTAAATAATTGAGAAAGCTGCTAGTTTCCCATATTCAACCATTCCGTACGACCCGAAAAATTGATAGATTGTCACAGAAGCCGGGAATTTATCTGGTGATTGAATTAAAATATACGGAACAAAGAAATTTCCCCAGCTCATCGTAAAGGTGAAAATTCCTACTGTACATATCCCCGGTATCATTAGCGGGGCGACAACCCTTCTAACACCGCGCCAAATGGAAGCCCCATCCACCCATGCCGATTCTTCTAATTCTAGAGGGACAGCATCCATAAAGTTTTTTAACATCCATATGCCATAAGGGAGCCCCGAAGCCGTAAGAAAAAGCATGGTCCCAACTAAAGAATCCTGGAGATTCAAATAGATAAACAACTGATAAACAGGAACCATAACAGCTGTAATCGGCAAGGATGTCATAAACAAAATCGTAAACATAAATGGCTTCTTATACTTTTGTGAATACCGGGATAACGGGTAAGCCGCTAACACCCCGACAATCACGACAAGTACAGCTTGACCACCTGATAAAAATAGTCCAATGATAAAGGAACGGATGGTGGCCGGATCAGACAAAATGGAAGTAAAGTTACTAAAGGTTAACTTGTCAGGAATAGTCAAGGCTTGCTTCGCATTCATATCAACTGAAGCAAACAACACCCACAAGAGAGGCAGAATAAAACAAAGTGCGATAATCGACAAAATTACATAGGGTAATACCTTTTCCATCTTAAAGCGATTCATTCTTTCCACTCCTTCTAAATCTGTACTTTCATGGAACGAATGTAGAATAAACTTGCAATGATCCCAATGACCAGAAGAACTAACGAAATAGCTGTGCCATAACCTAGTTGATAATTTACAAACGCCTGATTATACATAAAAATTGGGAGCGTTTGAGTTGAATTGCCAGGCCCGCCACCTGTCATGGTATAGATAAGAGTGAATACTCCCAGGGTTTGCAGTGTAACGAGAATCATATTGGTCACAATTGACCCTTTCACCATTGGTAGAATTATGCGGAAAAGCAACTGAAATTTAGATGCCCCATCGATGATGGCTGCCTCTTCCACCGTTTTAGGGACGTCATCCAAGGAGGCTTGAAAGATCATCATAGAAAATGCTGTCCCGTGCCATATATTCGCTATACACACGCTGATCATAGGAAAGGTGAACAACCATGCGACCGACTCTAATCCAATGGAGTTTAATAACATATTCAGTGTTCCATTATCACTGAGAAAAGCCACCCAGCAGAAGGCAACGACAATTTCGGGAGTTACCCACCCGGCAATTATGATGATCCCGATAGTCCTTCGAAACGTTGTGTTTTTTCCTTTCATTAATATTGCTAAGAGAAACCCCAGGACTTGCTGCCCGATAATGGCGGACAAAAATAAAAACACAATTGTTCTCAAGACACTTATTCTGAAGCCAGGATCTTGAAACATGGTCACAAAGTTTTGAAAACCGATGAATTCCGTACTTTGCGCTTGCGCTCCCGTTAAAGCTAGATTTGTAAAGGAAAAATAAAAGGTTAATAGGATAGGACCCACGAAGAAGATCAGTAATAAAATCCAAGAGGGCAGCAAGAAAAATATGGATCGATACATGACTGCCTTCTTTTTTCTCTTCCTTTTATTGACTTTTGCAGCTATCGCTTGACTTGCATTCACACAACCACCTTCTCCCTCACCATATTTGAAGGGCAGCTCCCTCCGGAAGGGAGCTGTCTATTTTATCTTTCTGTGACCTTATCTTTTCCAACAATGCTAGTCACTTCTTTTTTATACTGCTCAACGGCCTGTTCCGGCGTGATGGTATCGGTCACGACTCTTTCGACGAGCGTTTGGATCACTGTTGAAACATTAGGGTATTTATCTACTGCTGGTCTGAAATGGGTATTTTCCAGGAATGAAGAGGCTTGCTCAAAAAAGTCCATTTCCTGATACTTTTCTTCCTTAGCAACATCTTCACGAGGAGTTAAGTTTCTATCTTTCAACTGTAACTTAAGGTTATTTTCTTTCGTTGATGCCATCTTT
This sequence comes from Halobacillus naozhouensis, assembly GCF_029714185.1. Taxonomy (NCBI): domain Bacteria; kingdom Bacillati; phylum Bacillota; class Bacilli; order Caryophanales; family Bacillaceae; genus Halobacillus; species Halobacillus naozhouensis. The sequence continues at coordinate 3,592,042 of NZ_CP121671.1, forward strand.
ATGAATTCCCATGCCAAATCCTTGTTATTAGATTTAGAAGGAATTGAAAAAGCCCATCCACCTGACATGGAAGTTGTCCCTGGTTCCTGACCATTTTGGGTAGGCATCGGAGCAAAACCTAGGACTTCGCTAGATTCTGGCCATGGAGTGGGACCACCTTCTCGCCAAGTGCCAGTTTGCCAAATTCCATCAAGCCCAATAGCAAGCTTTCCTTTTGGCATTAATTGTTGGTACGCAATTGTGCTGGCCTGGCCATTAAGTACTTTGGAGAGTTCAGGACCTAGATCCTTTTCGTAAATCGTATCGATAAATTTGAAAGAGCTTAGTAATCCATCACTTTCTACAATCCATTTTTTCGTATCCTTATTATATAAGGGATCACCTGTCCCATAGAGGAGCATTTCAAAGGTTTGCATAGAGGTCGCTTCACCTGTTGCTTTACCTGAATTCATCCAAAGAGGAACGACATCTTTTGGAAGGTTTTCTTTCACAGCTGTTGCGGCTGATATGATATCTTCCCAATTCTTAGGCTTCCAAGGAACGGAAACTCCAGCTTCTTTTAACAACTCTTTGTTGTACCATAGCCCTCTTGAATCTGTGTTATAGGGAACGCCGTAAATTTCCCCATCCTCAGCTATAACACCAGCCTTTACATTTTCGGTAAATGAACCCCATTCATCCCACTCTTTTACACGATCGGTAATCGGCTCTAGATAGCCAGCATTTGCATCAGAGTTCAAGATAAAGGTGTCTTCGGTGACTATATCCGGCGCGGTATTTTCTGATTGTAATAATAGGGAGACTTTTGCAAAGTAATCTCCTTCACTTACCTCCAGAGGTGATAAGTTCACGTTTACATCAGGATACTTTTCATTAAATTGCGGGATGATATTTTTGTTCAGCCAATCGACTAATCCTTCATTTGTTCCCCCACCCGAACGGAAGGTGATGGTTAAATCGTCTTTAGAGTTTCCTTCGCTTGTGCCACTGGCTCCTTCATCAGAACAAGCAGTCATGAGCAAGAAACAGATAAGTATAATGGATAACCCGGTAAGCTTTTTAGCATACTTTAACCTCATAACATCGCTCCTTGTATTAAGAGTTTTGGTAAGCGCTTTCAAACATACACAAAAAATAAAAGCAGCTGCTTAACGACAGTTAAAGACCCAACACTCACTTGTTATACTCCATCACCTCTTTTACAAAGTTGGTATATAGTTAACTTACCTGATATATATGTATAGGTCAATATAATATTAGAATTTTCTCACTATTTGTTTTGATTATTTTCTAGTCTAAAAAACCTGAAGCTGCGAATCTATCAGCTTCAGGTTTTTTCAACATTCCTCATTATGCGATTGAAGGGGAGAAGCTAGAGTATCCTAATCCGTGAAAACCCGGTTTCTCATTTTAGGAAACCGGGTTTTCAGCCTGGCTATCATCGCTACTCTCCTATTAATTTCACCTATACAAAAGAAAAAGCGTCTTACACACTAAACAAAATTATTAATGTACCGATACCATACATACACAGTAAAAAAGAGACCCCTAAAGCGGGTCTCTTTCCTAAGCGTGAATTAGAATATCCCTAATACTTTTTTCTTTTTCACTCTTTGTGGGGGTTCGGTTGCTAAGGCCTGGCCCTCCACGACATACTGTGCATTTTCAGAGAAGTAGTAGACCATCGATTGATCGTAGTGCTTCTTAATCTCCCGGCAGCTATCCTTGAGATTAAGTCCGCGTGACTTCTGTGCGCCTGACGCAACCAGGTGCACTAAGTTTGCATCGATCAATTGATGGGATAACTTCTTGACTTTACTGCCGTACTTGCCAAGTAAGCTGGCAGCCGTAATTTGAACAAATGCCCCATTCCTTACGATGGAATAAAGTAGGTTCGGCTGCTCAATGATTTGTTCATTCCGTTCGGGATGCACGATGATCGGCCGGTATCCTTCTACCTGGATGTTAAATAAGAGTGTATTCAAATATCCCGGTACATGGTCACGAGGCAGTTCGATCAATACATAATCCCCTTCATTGACAGCTAAGATCTCATCTTTCTTTAGCGCCTCTACTAGATCACCATATACGCGTGTTTCCTGTCCAGGAAGAACGGTTAGCGGAATATCGCGTTCCTCAAACTGCCGATTCAATTCACTGACTTGTATAAGAATATTGTTCTTATAATTATAATGACTCCCATTGTTGTGATGCGGTGCCGCTACGACTGTCCGTATTCCATCCTTTACTGCTTTCTGTGCCATTTTCATACTATCTTCCATCGTCGAAGCCCCCTCGTCAACGCCTGGAAGAATATGAGTGTGAATATCTATCATTGCCCAAAACCCTTTCCCCTTAGAATTTCTATACTTTTTCTATCTGTTTTGCCAGCTAAGCTCTTTCTATATATCTAGCAAAATAGTTTCTCATACCTTATCATTCCAACATTTACCTCTATTTCTACCAGAGAAAAAGCTGATATCATATTCTTATAGATATTCGTGTTGTATATTTCAACATCCAGAATCTAGGGATCGAGATTCTCGAAATAAAAAATAAGCAGTCCCTTACAGGTTGCTTTTATAACCATCATTCTCTTTATTCTCTTCTAGGTATTCACGAAACTTTTCCTTCGATACTCCCAGATTCTGTGCCTTTTGGATCAAATGTTGCCAATCTTTATCAAGAACATCATCATTCTTATCACCATACAATAGATAATTTAGCGACACATCAAGTTCTTTAGAGATACTCTCTAAAAATTGAATAGAAGGATTCGTTTGTCTGTTTCGTTCTATCGAGCTCACGTACGACTTAGCGAATCCAGATCGTTCCGCCAGCTCGGCTAGCGTCATCTTTCTCTTTTTCCTTATTTGTTTGATGTGTTCACCGATCAATCCCATAAACCTCCTTCCTTGCGTAGTAAAACAATTATACTCCCAATTTTTATGTAAAAAAGTGAATATATTGTACAAATATAGGTAATTTTTGGTTTTCTAATGGTAATTACCTATGACTTTCTGTATATATTACCATGTTAAGGGGGGTAAAACCAATATTTTTAATACACTTTTTTTCGCTAAAAAAAGCGCTGTTTTGACACAGCGCTTTATAAGCTTGACGTAACATTATGGTTTTTGTCGAATTTTCCATTTATTAAACTCTAAATACTCGCGAAATTGTTCTTTGGAGATTCCAGAATTCATTGCTTCATGGACGAGGTCAAGCCAATCGTCATCTAAGTTCTCATCTTTGCCTGATGACTCTCCATGCAGCAGGAAGTTGATCGATATGTCTAGTTCCTTGGAGATTTTCTCAAGAAATTGGATGGATGGGTTGGTTTGTAGGTTTCTTTCTATAGAACTGAGGTAGGACTTGGCTACACCGGCTCGATCGGCCAGTTCGGATAAGGACATGTGGCGGTCTTTACGGATTTGTTGGATGCGGGTACCGATCATGCTTTCACCTTCTTTCTGAATAACAAAATTATAGCACAATTCACCCCTGCGTTCTATTTAAAGTACGAAAATCCGTAACTTGTCCTAGTTCTATGTAATTTTATGGGTCTTCTTTCGTTAAAAACTTCTTTTTTCCTAGTTGTTTCGATAAGATTTACTTGAGATGCTGTCGAATGATAAATATATGTGGGTGCTGGTTTCCTGGTGTGGTGGTTATTTGGGCGGGTATTGTTCTTTATTGGAGACAGCAGAGAAACCAGGCGGGTAGTTTGGCCCCCTGGATGGCGACTGGCCTGGCAGATGCTTTTTTTAACGACTTTTTATAAAGAAGGTGTGGACTTGGTTATACTAGGGGATAGATGAATTCGGTGAGTACATAGGAGGCGTGGTCTGTATGAGTGATGAGTTAGTGGAGCGGTTTGAGCTGGCGTTTAATAAGATTCATCAGCATTTAAAGGAGATGAATCGTTATCCGAAGAATGATAATTTCGCGGAGCTGTTGAATCATTCGAAGGATCGGGGTGTGGTTCGGGAGTACTATGATGTGCTGAGGCAGTATGCGAAGCTGCGGAATGCGATTGTGCATGAGCGTGTTCGGGATGGGTATTATATTGCGTCGCCTCATGTGGAGGTGGTAGAGGAGCTTGAGCGTATTAATCAAACGCTTGATCAACCTCCGCTCGGGCTTGATATCGCAACGCGTCCGGTGCTGTTTTTCTATGAGGAAACGGAATTGTTCCATGTGATTGAGGCGTTTGGGAAGCATGGGGTGTCGCAGTTCCCGATCTATCGTGATGGGGCATTCACAGGGTTGCTTACGGATGCTGGGATCGTGCGTTGGCTTGGGGAATCGGTGGATGGTGGTTCTGTTGTAGTGGATCGGATGACGGTTGGAGATGTGCTACGGCATGAGAAGGTGCATAATGTGGAGTTTGTGTCGGAAGCGGCGTCGGTGTTTGAGCTTGAGGATTTGTTTGAGTCGAGTCATGGGGAGGGTGAAAAGCTGAAGGCCGTGATGATCACGGAGGGCGGCGAGCGTGATGGGAAGCTGCTTGGGATTGTGACGTTGCTTGATTTGATTAAGGTGGATGGGGCTGAAGGGTGATTCAATGGAGATCTAGGATGAGAGATCTCATTGAGTACGAGAACTTAAAAAATCCCTCTTCTAAGCCTCACCCCTTCCCTCTTTCATTTTTATCAAAAGAAACTGTTTATCTTCTCAAGCTCCCGAGCTACTGGAATAAAGGCAATAAATATACCGAGAAGACTGCCCCTTCCTATTACAACCTTCCACAGTGGTTTTCTTTTTAAGGTTTCAGATACAAGGTAGGACACGTACAAAAAAATAGTAGTGAACCATAACAGCAGGGATTCCTTCTGGTCCTGGATCTGATCGATCAGGTAGTCCATTTTCCATTCTTCGTCTGCTGGCGGAGCGTACTGGATCTCTTTTTCTTCAGCGCCTATTGGATTATAGGACTGGATAAGTAGAGAATTTTTTTGTTGGGAAATGACTTCATAACCATTGGGGAGATAGGAGAATTTGTAGATCATGATGTAAGAAAACAGGAGGCCGGCTAATACGAAGCCAACCCTCAATAAATAGATTCTTATCTTCTTTATGGTCGACTCGTCGATCACTTTATCACCACACTTCGCTTAGGATGCTTCCCCTCTTTATACGAAAACCTCATCCAAAAGTTTCAGACTCGACCTAGATTAATCCTCTTTCCTATTCCTTGAACTAGGTCTGTACCTCTCTTTACCAGCGTGACAATCCCATTCCCATAAAGAAACAAAAAAAGAGATTACCTGACTAAAAAATAACCCACCCCGCAAGTAAGAAGCGTGGTGGGTTTATTGTTCATGAATGAGGGTCCAAGTTACGATTTCAAGTGGTGGTCCATCCGTTATGGAAGTTTTACTTTTTCCAGAATGTCTTGATAATCCAGTTCGACCATAGGTTCCTCGTTCAAGAGCTGGGTACGGATTTGAGCAACGAGCTGTTTCTCTCCGTCGGCCAGCTTTTTGACATCAAACTTTTTATGAAACACCGTGTAAAGAGTGTAATCACGAAGCCTTAGGAATAGTGGAAGCCGGGAAATCCAGACAGGATCAACACTGTTTTCCTTTTGGTAGCCTTTTAAAAAATGGGTAAGGAATTCTTTTGCAAAATGAGAGCGGGCGGCGAGTTCTTCTCCCCCGCATTTCACCAGGACGGCATAGTACATCGGAATCGCGATGTCGCTCACGTAATAGCCATACGTGCTGTCATCGAAATCAAAGATGTGAAGCTCTCCTTGATCGATAAAAAAGTTGCCGGAATGAAGGTCGTTGTGAATCAATCCAAAGCTATCCTTATTCTCCGGGAGGGCCTGGATATCGCGGATTAGTTTCTCACCACTTGAAATAATCGCGCTGTCCTGCTTGCTGTTTAGATAAGAACGGAAGTCCAGCAAGTCGTCCTGGTCCCACCTTTCCCGCCGGCTGATACCCGGCTTAAATTCCTTCGTCCAACGATGCATTTTTCCTATCACGCTTCCCCATTTTTCAAACAGCTCTGGACCAAAGGCTTCATCGCTTGCTTTTACAGGCTGACCAGGTGCTTGATCAAACAGGCAGACATAAAACGTGCCTTTTGCGATGGGAATTTCTGCTACGAGATCTCCTGTGGTCGAGGGGTGGACAGAGGAAGCGTTGAGTCCTTGCTTGTGCAAATAGTTAATCCATTCCAGCTCTGCTTCAACTTCGCTTTTACTGCGATGGCTTGAATGTGTGAGCCGCAAAATATAAGGCTGATCGTTCCGGTATACTTCAAACACATAGTTCTCGAAGTCGCCGAGCTTTTTCGCATCAGCAGCGTCTGCTTGAAATTGGCGGCTTGCTTGTTTTAACAAATCCTCTGAGAATTGATCTTCAATCCACTGTTCCATCTGGCCCCCTCCTCTTTATTGAATATGGCGATCGGCGAAAAGAGCCATCGCGTCCCGCATGAATGCAGCCAGGCCTTCTCCATATTGATCGATGTTGTTCGTAAACCGCTCATCATCGATATAAAGCTGGCCGATGCCTTTAAATTTCATGAGATCGTTATTGTTAATGCTATCGTTCAAGAAAAAGTACCATTCTTTAATAGCCGTTTGAGCTGTTTCTGAATCGGGTGGATCGTGTCTTAACGTGGCCAATTTCCGATAAATCGTGTCCATTTGTCTCGACATATGGTCTTTTTCCTGCTGAGACATCTTGTTGAACCTGGCGTTCGACTGATCCACTGCTTCATCGCCCCAGCGCTCGCGGGCCTCTTGTTCGTATGGGTTACGGGTAAAGTCAAAGCCTTCGAATTTATCTTTATTCGTCATATGAATCTCTCCTTTCTGTTGTTGAATCGTCTTCTCTACCGTCTGGATCATGCCGTCGAGCCGGCGCCGTTTCTCAAGCAGCATTTTCCGATGCAGCTGAAGTGCTTCCTGCTGATTGTAGTCAGGATTTGTGATGATCTCTTTAATTTTTTTCAAAGGAAAATCGAGTTCCCTGAAAAATAAAATCTGCTGCAGCGTTTCCAGATCCTGATTGGAGTAGAGTCGGTAGCCTGCCTCGGTCGTAGCCTCCGGCGACAGCAGGCCGATGTTGTCGTAATGATGAAGGGTGCGGATGCTGATTCCAACGAGTTCGGCAACTTCTTTCACTTTCATCGGCATCTGAAGGATCTCCTTTCGTTTAGATTTTAAGTGCATTTCGCCCCCTCACTGATTGACTATAAGGTGTGACGTTGCGTGAGGGTCAATAGGTTATTTGAGATTTTTTTAATATAGTGATTGGTCTGGTTTTGCTTTCGAGCTATTTTGAGTATCCCTGAGAGGAAGAATTGGGTCTTGCGATGATGATCAAGAGGTGCGATGATGCAGGCGGCATGGGGCAAGTTTGTTGCTGATCAGCTATTGTTCAGTTAGACCGCGTGTAGACAGGATCTTGCTAGCGAAAGACCATCAGCTTGGGATCTTCATAATGCACTCTACTTCTACATTATTCTACCAAAATGGCGAAACTCCTTTATTGCTTTGGTCTAAGATTAGTAGGTAGTTTTGAGATAAGTCGGAATGTTTATGCGTTAGAGCGGAATCGATAATCGTTAAGTCGCTATCCCATCGAGCTAGGGAGCTATAAAAGCCCCCCTCACGCGATCCAAAAACTTCCACCTCAGGTCATCCATAATCTGGATGACCTGAGGTGGAAGTTTTTGGGTCTATATGATTGATTTTTTCGTCATATTCGTCATAATGATTTCCCTTTAGTGAATGGCGTTCCCTTTATCTACATGAAGGGTGCCATCCTGTTGGACTTCTGCATAAAACACATCGGCCGGCGAATTTACTCCAGCCTGTTTCAGTTGTTGATCCAGCCAATTTTCATCAAGATGCAGCTTAGATAGGTTTTTGCTATTCACAGTTCCGTCAGAGATCACTTCAGTAGCCATCGGATAAGCATGAGGTGCGGTAGGCATGTTATTCATACTACCTTTGGTCAGTGGCTGTTGAACATCTTTTTTCATAACAGAAAGTTTTCCATTCGTTTCAAAAATAGCATAGTCTACATCTTCTATTTGAAAAACGTTATGCTGCTGCCTTAACATTACCCTCAAGGTATCTATATCTAACCGTGTCTTACGAAGTGCATCTAATGCCACCTGACCATCTTTAATTACGATCCATGGGTTACCGTTCGTTACTTTCCGGATCGTTTTAGATTTAATATCCAGGACGCCCATGATCAGTGTGAAAGTGGCCCACCCAGCTAATGCAATGACACCATTACGGATGCTTAAATTCTGGTTAACAGCAAGACTTCCAGCAATCGTACCGATAGCAATGGCGGAAATAAAATTAAAAAAGGTCATCTGACTAATTTCTTTTCTGCCCATTATTCGTGCTAAACAAAATAATACGATGAATGATATAGTAATCCGAAGAATTAATTCCCAAACTCCCATAAACACCTTTCCTTTCTAACGTGCTTGTTTATTTATTTGTCAGTCTCGCCTCTTCTATTCACCTTTCAACCGGGTCCCATGAGTAACCTATTCTAGATCATCCGAAAATCCATGAGTAATAATTAAGGGAAAAGGCTGCATTCTCCCATTATTGGACATGCAGCCTTTTGTTTTTGGGGGAGCTTTACTTTTGTGTCGACCTCACTCCCTTTCTTTGTTAAATTGACCCACTATCCGTGGTTTACCCCTATAGGAAGGGAAAGATTAAAGACCGAAAGAATGGACAAAATAAACTGAAGTCATTGATAAGAAAGGAGGAAAAGATGATGAAACACATTAAAGCATTACTCATAAAATTTGTAATGGTTACAGCCGTGCTATGGATCGTTTTAGGAGGTTTTTATGATGTTTCTTTTGCCGACATATTAACCACCAGTGTGTTATTAACAGCCACTGCCTATTTAATCGGTGATTTGTTTATTCTTCCTAAAATGGGTAATACAGCAGCAACGATTGCTGATTTTGGTCTCGCATTGGCCGGTACTTGGATCCTTGGGGCTTTCCTATTCGAGGCACCTGTCCCATTAGGAACCGCTTCGCTTATATCTGCTATATTGATCGCGGTAGGAGAAATGTTTTTCCACCGCTATATGGAGAAAAATATTTTACCGAATCATCCCGCTAACACGAACGATGAGAGGAATTTTTCCCAACAAGGAAACCTGCAGACTGAATTTGGTTCAGATGTGGATATCAAACCAACTGCCAAGAAAGCGAACGAAACAGACGAAGAAGAGTAGGAATCCCCTACAACAAAAATCCTTCCATATGGAAGGATTTTTGTTTTTATGAAAAAGAAGTTTATCTTATAAGCATTGCCGCTTTGATTCCTGAATACGCAGCGCCTTCCATGGTCGAAAAATACGGCTGTTTCGTGTAATCACCAGCTAAGATGAGTCCGTCGACAGGCGTATTTTGAGCAGGTCTTAACTGTTGATGTCCAGGCTCAAGGCTATGGAAATCATAGGCATGATTGATTTGTCGATAGTCGATGATTTTATCCTTAAGATCCAAGCCAATTTTTTTCGCATCGGCAAGAACCTTCTCAAGCGTTTCCTCTGGATCCATTTCTAAAATTTTTCAGGAGGTGAAAGAATTATCGATAACCTGCCCTTTGACTGCTGGAACGTCGTTCTGGATTGCTCAGCAAAACTGGACATACACGTTAAAGGAGCGAATGTTGTTATATCCACTGGGTAAGCAGGTTCACTTAACTCGATCTGCAGACAGGCAGCAGGCATCAACGGGAGATTTCCTATCGGCTTAAACCATGCTTCTTTTTTGAAATGCTGTTCTAATAATGGCTTGAAAGCATATAAAGTGGTCGCCAAGATTGTGTGAGTGGCGTAAAGGTTTTCACCATTACTTAACCGCACCCCTTTAATTTGATGATCCTCATAAATGAGTGATTCCACTTTTGCATTGACCCTGACCTCTCCACCTTTTTTCTCAATCCAATCTGCCATCGGCTGACACATTACTTCCGTCATCCCACCTAGAAAAGCACCGATCCTCATTTTATAAAACTTCGGTATGCCTGGAGCAAATAGTCCAAAAAACACATAAGCAGAATAGCGATTAGGTGGCAGAAAGTAGATGCCTGAACTCAAAGGGACAATTAACTGATGAAAAGCGTCTGGAGTGACCCCATGCTTAAAGGCATATTCTTTAATATTGAATGAGTCTAATTGTTTAGGCCTTACTAGATAATCGATCATTCCTCTTATAAAGAAAGGAAGCAGCGAAAGCTTGTCCTTAACCGACAAATAGTCTTGATTGCCAATAAACCCCTGTATTGTTTTAACCATCCCGTGTACAGGCGCAAGCCCTAACACTAACGGCTTTCCGTTATTCATACGGACGTGTACTTTTTCCTCCCAGGTGAGAATGTCGGAAAGCTTGATTCCTACTTTTCTAAGCAAAAGGGGTAAATGGGAATAAAAACCTATGTAACGATGAAACCCCGATTCCACCTTCATCCCGTTTAGTTATAAGACGAGGTTCGCCCTCCGACCACCCCTTCTGCTTCAAGGATGCGCTTCCCTTTCGAGGTCAACAGAACTCCGCTGGAAAGCCCGGCTAATCCTCCTCCAACGACAATTGCATCATACTTTTCCACACGAGTCCCTCCTATCTTCTTCCATTATTTTATCTAGTATTTGTAGGTGGCTTGCTTTCATGCAGGAAAAGATCCTTTAACAGAACACATCACTCTCTGGATGATCTAGATTAGGATGTCGATTCATTCACGTTCCTTATCCTCTATAGCCTTCAATTTCTTAAACCTGCATGTATGAATCGAGTTCCAATTGGAAAGAAATGTGACGGAGGAGGTGTACTTATGGGCTACGAAGGATATAGACGATCGAAGCAACCTGTCTATGATCGTTTTACAGATAACATTGACTTTATGAAAAAAGAGCTCGGGATCGGGGAAAGTTTCGATGCGATTCATCTGGACTTGAACTATGCCGGGCGTGATATGGGCATGTTTTTAATTGACGGTTTTGCGAAGGATAAGATTCTGCATTACCTCATGAAGCTGCTGGCTGGTCTTGAACCAGAGCAACTTGATGCGGAACCGTTGACGAAATTGATGAAAACGTATCTTCCGTACATAGAGATTAGTACTGAAGATGATTTGGATAAAACCATATTCTGGGTACTAAGTGGTGCGACAGCGCTCGTCGTGGACGGCATTGATAAAGTAATTATTATTGACGCGAGGACGTATCCTGTCAGGAGTCCGTCCGAGCCTGATCTAGAGCGCGTGACACGCGGGCCTCGAGACGGTTTTGTCGAGACGGTCGTATTTAATACAGCACTAACGCGGCGCCGTGTACGTGACCCTTCCCTCAGGATGGAGTACATGTCAATCGGGAGACGATCGCAAACCGATATTTGTGTATCGTACATTAAGGATATTGCCGATCCTCACATCGTAAATAAAATTAAGGATTCGCTTAAAAAAATTGATACCGACGGACTGCCGCTTGGTGAGAAGACGGTGGAGGAATTTCTATGCGGACGAGGGTGGAATCCGTATCCGACGGTTCGTTATACCGAGCGTCCGGACACGGCGGCCATTCATTTATACGAGGGTCATGTGCTTGTCATCGTCGACGGATCACCGAGTGTGCTGATTACGCCGGCAACATTTTGGCACCATCTGCACCATGTGGAAGAGTATCGACAGCGTCCGATCGTTGGGGCTTACTTCCGTATCGTCCGGTTTCTTGCGATCTGGATGTCGGTCTTCCTGCTGCCGCTCTGGTTCTTTTTTGCAGAAAACCAGCATTTACTGCCCGAAGCGTTAAGTTTTATCGGACCAAAAGAAACGATACTAATTCCATTGTTGATCCAGCTCATACTCGTCGAGCTCGGGATGGATATGTTGAGGATGGCAACGATTCATACGCCATCCTCGATGGCCACAGCTCTCGGTCTCGTATCGGCAGTTATTATCGGGCAGATTGCCGTAGCTGTTGGGCTGTTTACCAATGAAGTTATCTTGTACATTTCATTTGTTGCGATTGGTACATTTGCAACACCATCCTATGAATTCGCGTTGGCGAACAGGATCTATCGACTCTGTCTGCTGTTTGCAACGGCCGCTTTTGGCTTAGTTGGGTTTGTGATCGGTCTTGCTCTGTGGATCGTTTCACTTGCCCGCATCAAGTCATTCAACATTCCTTACTTGTGGCCGTTCATTCCGTTCAACTACCGGGCGATTAGAGATGTATTCCTAAGAGCTCCGATGCCATTAAAAAACAGACGGCCTAGAGCGTTCCACCCAAGGGATCCCGACCGTTAATTAGAAGTCTTTTGAAAAGGATGTGACTACTCGTCGTATCCTTTTTTATATGAGGATTAACAATGCTGAAATGGCCAAATCCACTCAACTCAAACTTTCTCCCTAGAGTGATTCTTTAGGCTTAATCGTATAAAAAACTGATCCACTGAATACTTGAGTGCGATAGCTTAGTGAATTCAATTTTAAGGAGGAATTATTTATGTTTAAAACTGTCGCGACGACAGGAATAGCTTTAACTTTAGGTTTGGGAATTGCATCCGCTGGTACCGTCTCCGCAGCGGAAAGTGAAACAAATGTACAAGCCCAAACTGGTGTAAACACCGTTCTGCAGAGTGAAGAAGGTTCTTCTAGTATTGACCTCGATTCAGCACTAGGATTGGATGTAAGTCTTGAAGACGAAGACGATAGCAGTATCAACCTTGGGACAGGAGCTGGCCTTGACTTAGAGCTAGACAGCATTCTAGGTGATGAAGAAGATGAAAATAATACAAACGTAGATGTTGAAACAGGTGTAGAGGGATCTGTTCAAAATAACAATGAATCAGATGAAGGATTGTTAAGCGACATTCTATAATAACGGAAATAACTTCTTAAAGCTGCGCCACTCCCCTAACGGCGCAGCTTTATTTTTTATGTACGGGTCCGCTTTTTAGTATGAATCACCAGACCACATCATATCCCCGTATTAACTTTTTCTCTCCTCTACCAATGAGTTGTGATTTTGCCAATCAACCGTGGAAACCCTCAATTGTAAGAAGCTGCTCAAATTGATAACTGATGCCTGCAAAATACTTATATTTAAAAAGGAATAGGCACATAGTATACATACATTAAAATTCTTGGAGGCGTATCAATGGAACAAGACGAAAAGTTAAAAACGGCCGGCATTTCTATGGGGAGCGATATAAAAGTTCAAACCTTTGGCGGGGCTGAGAAAACAACCAAAGACGTGATGAACATGGAAATAGTTAAAGAAATTATTAAAGATTGGAATGCGATGTCTAAAAACGCGGCGAACCATACAATCGACCAGTACGGCCCCCCAAATGAAGCCATTCAAAGTAGACTAATCTGGTATAACAATGGACCATGGAAACGAACGATCGTTTATCGTGATCAAATCCCGCATGATTTTCCGCAGCCCCATACCGATGTGATCGAGAACTATATTAATTATTCCGTACCCCCTGAAATGTTTAGTGAGCTTGCCAAATTTGATGGAAGTGTCATCATTGAACGAACAAGAGGGGAAGCGTCATCTCGGTGTGATATGGAAGCGGCTAATATTCTTGCGCTTAACTTAATGAATGAGATCGTTACAGGTAAGCTGGATGCTGAAAAGGCTCGAGACGTCTATTGTGAAGTGACTTCGGCTTTTATGATGAATCAACCCGCTCCGTATGCAGAGAAACTTCAATTTGACGTTTCAAAAGACGAAAAATTTGATACAGATAACGTTATGATTGCAGATGAAATGGTGAGACAAGCCTACGAAAAAGTTAAAGATATGGCTGAACGTTCCAATCACGAAAATAAGAACTACCATTAATCAAAACCATCTACCGCGATGAAAAAGGCTGACGATATTTCTCGTCAGCCTTTACCATTCAGGAACCAGATTTCTGGGGGAAAAATTGGTCCTGATCCATAATTCCACTCAAATTAATAACCACCGAAACCACCGCCGAAGCCGCCGCCAAAAGCGCTAGCTCCTACGATTATTAGTAGGATGAAAAGGACTACAATCAAAGCAAATCCTCCACCTGCATTTCCATAACTCATTATCTCACCCCCTTTTTAACTACAATATGCCAGGGGATCCATAGTGGGTGGACAATAAGCCACCCTTTACCAGAAATAGGTTTCCGTGCAGGGATAAATTGGAATAAATAACCACCTCAGGTCATCCAGTTTCTGGATGACCTGAGGTGGAATTTTTTAGAAAAGCAATAGGATATGTAAATGCACGCCGGCCTGTCCTTATCTTCCCATCCAGCCTCCGTCTACTACTAGAACCTCTCCATGAATATAGTCTGCTGCCCTAGTTGCCAAAAAGACGATAGCCCCTGCTAAATCCTCAGGGTTTCCCCAGCGGCCAGCAGGGATTCGATCTAAAATTTCTTTACTCCTTTTTTCATCTGCAATGAGGGCCTCGTTCATTTCTGTAGCAATGTATCCCGGTGCCACTGCATTCACATTAACGCCTTTGCTTGCCCATTCATTGGAGAGAGACTTCGTAAACATAGCAACAGCCCCTTTACTGGCTGCATACGCAGGTACTCTCAGTCCACCCTGGAATGACAGGAGTGAAGCTAGATTAATAATTTTCCCATAACCACGTTCCAGCATACGCTTTCCAAATGCCTGGCAGAGAAAAAAGACAGCTTTCGCATTGACATCTTGAACAAAATCCCAATCTTCTTCGCTGAAATCAACGGCATCTGCCCTTCTCTGAACCCCTGCGTTATTAACTAAGATGTCAATTTTGCCACACAGGTCCAGTGATTTAGAAACTAAGTCATTGATCTGATCGAGTTGTGATAAATCGTGTTGAATTACTTCACAGCGTTTTCCTTTTTGTTCAATTTCCTCAATAAGTTCGTCGGGTGCCCCAGAGCGGCTGACAATTAAGATGTCGGCTCCTGCTTCGGCCAGACCTAAAGAAACAGCTTTCCCTACACCTTTATTGCCCCCGGTTACTAAGGCTGTCTTTCCTTGTAAATCAAAGTAATTGTTCATAGGACCTCCTTAACTGTCTACTTAATGGCATGCTTTACGTCTGTTTGTTCTAAGGTAGCTAATCCAGCTGATCAGCATGAAAATTGTTCTAGTTTCTACAAGTACACCAGAAAAGTCCATAACGGTCAATCTTCTAATGATCCAAAGAAAAGATCTAAAAAATAACATAAAATGCCACCTCAGGTCATCCAGTTTCTGGATGACCTGAGGTGGCATTTTTTTACTATTTCCGATTAGGTGATGGAATAGGTGGATTTATCGGCCTTGGCGGGTTCGGATGGCTCTGATTCCGTTCCGTCCAGGTAGACAGTGGTGACATGATACGTATATTTCGATGCTTCAGGATCGGTGTATGTTTTGCGTTCGTGTTCAGAAATGCTGGCTACTTTTTTGAAGTTCTCGCCATCTTCACTGCGATAAACACGATAGCCTGCCACTCCATCTACACGGACTGCGTGCCATGTTACGAAGGTTCCGTTCACTTCCACATGGGATGGTGCTTTAATCTCGTAATCTGCCTCTTCTTTTGGCTTTTCCTCGCCATCATCCAAGGAAGATTTCAGTTCGGTGTACACCACCAAACGTTCTTCATGGGTGCCTTTGTCATGGTTAAAGTTCCCTGTGCACGTAATCAAATTGAGCCTTTTTTTATCGGTTTTACCGAAAACTTTTTCAATCGGTGCATCGTTACGCGGGTAACTTTCGAGCTTCTGGACGACGAACGTAAGCTCTTTGCCTTCTTCATTGGTGACAATGATTTCATCACCTTTTTGTAAATCGTCCAGATAGAAGAAGACGGCTGGACCAGACTGGTTATCGACGTGCCCGGCCATGACAGCGTTCCCGGTATTGCCCGGTTTCGTGCCTGGCTCAAACCATCCGACCGTTTTATCATCTTTCGGCACACCCATTTGTCCGCTTTCCAGGACGCCTACTTTGCTTACAGGCGCATCGATGTCGAGACTGGGAATCTTCAAATTGGTTGGAATGATTCCGCTGCTCATGTCCGGTTTATCGGTTTCGAAATCGACCTCTTTGATGTCCCCTGATTGATCAACAAGAGTAAACTCTTCCGATTTCAGGGAGAGATCAGATGCTTCCTGCTTATTATTTTCTGACGTTTCTGTTTCGACTGTCGGATCATAAGGGGAGGTAAAGTTCGCCCACACGTTTGAATTATACCCCGCCAGCAACAGGGCCCCTAAGCCTACAATAGTAAAATACGTTCTCCACTTCATACCCATCACCTTTTTTGATTTATTTATTAAACAAAAGCGCAGGGCGCTCTTTCCTTGCGCCGCGCTGCTTTTTTATAAAAAGAGAGAGGGTTTCCCCTCCCCTCTAGCTTATCATTTTCCGGCTCGTATCCTTCGCATATGACCTTGAGAGGGTTTTCTAAGGAACTCGCCGTTTTTTATAAAAATTAAGTGAAGGACAGTCGCATTCACCTTGATCCGAAGATGAGGTAAATGCGGGTGTCCTTTAGGCTCCCCAGAGGCTGGACCCCCTGGGGAGCGACCTTGCGCAGCTTACTTGTTTATTGCTGTGCTCTTTTTCTCATCATGAAGCCGCCTGAGATCAAGACAAATGCTCCAAATGCTGCCCATGTCCAAAGACTGCTTGTGGCTGTACCGCCCATACCGGTCTTCGGCATGTCAGATGGCATTTGCTCAGCAGAGAATTTATCAGGCATTTGTTTTACAATCGCATCACTTAATGTTTCACCAACGCCGAACATGAAGCCATATCCGTCACGGAAAGACTCATATGTTGCCTGATAATCGCCGGCTACATAGTGATCAAACGTTTGGATGACATCTTCTTCGTGTGCCCAAAGTGCATTCGTTGCGGCATCAGCTGGCAAGTTTCCGCCCGTTGCTTTTCCTAGGAATTGACCTAGCGTTTCAGCAAATTTCTGCAGGCTTTGCTCGGCTTCCATGCGAGCTTTTTCGTCATTTTCCAGTGTTGCGGTTACCAGTTGACCTTGTGCTTGGATGTGGTTTTTCTGCCAAATTTTTTGAAACTGTGTGGCCGCTTCCGCACCATAAATAGATTCGATAGCTTTAGTGAAATCCTGAGTATTCATGTTTTCTGCCCATGTTATAAAATCATAATCTTCAGCCTGGTTATAGCCTTTTTGCATCCCCAGAACAGCTAGAGCGAAGTGCTCGGCAGCCAGACTGTTCAATTGGGAGCGCAAGTCAGCGGCTGGTGTTACGGCCTCTGTGCCTTCAAATTTCTCAGGCATTTGCGTTACAATCGCGCTAGATAGTGCTTTACTGATCGCAAACATACGGTCGAAGCCTTCACGGAACGCCTCATATGCTTTTTTGTATTCTCCAGCTGCATAATAATCAAATACGTTAATCACATCTTGTTCGTGAGCTGCTAACACTTTTGCCGCTGCTTCTTTAGACAGGTTGCCTTCTGTTGCTTTGGCAAGGAAAGAACTGAATTTATCTACGAATTCGTCAACTTCTGCTTCAGCTGCTTGACGAGCTTCCTTGTCATTGTTCACCTTTGCTTCAACAAAATCAGGTGTGTAATCGTTATGTCCAAGAAAAATATCTTCAAACTGTGCGGCTGCTTTTTCACCATAAACCGAAGCAATTACCGGTGTCATATCTTTCGCGTTCTGATCAAGAGCTTTATACACTTCATCAGCGTCTTCTGCATTGTTGTAATCCTTAATCATAGCGGTTGTCGCTAACACAAAGTGTTCAGACAGCAATTGATCCAGACCCGCTCGCAGATCAGCGGCTGGTGTCTTGGATGTCGGTTTCTCATGCGTTTCTCCATTGTGTGCCATCGCAAGGGATGGAATAAGTAGCATGATCGCCATAAACATTACGACTGCTTTTTTCAATGTTTTCAAGTGATTCACTCTCCTTTAAGTATTGGCTGTCCTGTTTTTCTTACTAAGCTATCGTCAATGGATCAAAATTGGATCACTTTTTTTATATATTTTTTTAGATTTTTTGCGGATTTTTTGAAAAATGTTGTCGTGGTGGGGGTGGGAAGGTGACATTTGCTAGATATTTTAAACATAGGAGGAAGTAGATCTTGGAGTCATGCAGAGTTAGGGATCAATCTTTGGGCGTTAAAGGACAATCTTTTTAGTTAGAGAACAATCATGCTGAGATCGGGAACAACATTGACCGTAAAGAAAGAATCTTTTTTCGATTCGGAACAATAACAAGTCTCCCCCTTGCAATGGAAATAATCACCACCTCAGGTCATCCAGATTAAGGAAAACTATCGATGTGTTAAAAATCGATTAGGAAATGACCTGGTTTATAAGATGCTCAGCCCGTTAGAATCCTATCAATAAATGATGAAATATCGTATAATCTACCAATAACCAACACAGTTACAGTACAAAGGAATGAAATATATATGACGATTCTCTCATTCATAGCCATATTAGCTGCAGGAATTGCAGTAGGATTTATCAACGTCATGGCCGGAGGCGGTTCACTACTGACCCTGCCGCTATTGATCTTCTTTGGGCTTCCATCCTCCGTAGCAAACGGTACTAACCGGATTGCCCTGATGGCGCAGAATCTTGTTGCCATCACCTCTTTTCGAAAAAGCGGATACTTTGATTGGAAACTGGGATTGCGGCTGGCGATTCCCGCCTTCCTTGGGTCGATCGTTGGAGCAAGATTCGCCATCTCCCTTCCCGACGAACTCTTCAACCGCATCCTATCCATTGTGATGTTGCTCGTCTTAGCCATCATCGTTTGGAAACCGCATAAAAAACTATCCCAAACGGCGGAACAAGACACTGTTGGAAAAAAGATCGGTCTCATCCTGATGTTCTTTCTCGTCGGCGTCTATGGCGGATTCATCCAGGCAGGAGTCGGATTTATCATCATTGCTGCCCTGACCTTAATGTCCGGGCTGTCCCTTGTGAAAATCAACAGCTTAAAAGCATTTATCGTTGCGGTCTATACAGTTTCAGCACTTGTCGTCTTCATCCTCAACGACCAAATTCACTGGGGATACGGATTAACGTTGGCACTGGGCACAAGTATCGGGGCATTTCTCGGCAGCCGGTTTGCGGTAAAACGAGGAGAGAAATGGGTGCAGCGAATCTTAGTAGCCGCTGTACTCTTAATGGCCATCAGACTCTTTTTCTTTACTTGATATGGACATGGAAATAAACCCCACCTCAGGTCATCCAGAATTTGGATGACCTGAGGTGGGGTTTATTGGCAATTATTATTCTTTATTTTTTTCTAGCTAAATTTTCACGGTCATCCGTCAATGGAGGCTGCTCCAGCCACCCGTTTTTGATCAGAAGATTGCAGCCATCCTCAGCATACAGCCCAATCTGTCCAATAAGACGTGCGTACTGTACTGCCAAGTCCCGCCTTTGAACAACAGATAAGGCAGCTCCGTAAAACCCGGCAGCTGTGGAAACTAGTGAAACAACATGGAATAGCATCAATTTATTCGAAAAAGGAGCAGTCGTGGAATTGGTGATTTCAGACTCCCACTTCCTAGGAGCAGGCAGATTCTCTTTAGACAAGATAGAATCCAGAATTTCCACTTGTTGTTGACAGAGTTTTTCACCTCTTTGAAAAAATTTACGAAGTTCTTTTGATGAGGTCACCTGGCTGAAACCAACTTCCAACACAATTTTCACCATAAGTTTTTGTGCATTAAAAAAGAGCCCATCGATCTCTATGGCGTTAAGAGGACGTTGTTTGCCAACCCATCCATTTAAATAATTTTGATTGTTAACAAATTCGATATGGCTCGGCGCGTTAAGGTTTGGAGGTCTGCTGAAAATCCCCTTTTGCACCATAACTTCTACAATTTTATCGTATAGTTTCATCGCTTCTTCATTACATTGAATAAAATAGCTTCTTTGGTCGGCGCGTACAGAAGTACCTGTGGCAGCAGCATAACCTGTTAAACCGTGCAATGTCATAATGTACATATAGTATAAAGTGAGGTGATCTGAGAATAACGGAGGGGCCTCACGGTTTACATCTTTTTCTGAAAATCCTTTTGGAACAGGATAAGAAGCTTGTCTTAAAAATTTTGTGATTTTCTCAACATGTGATTTTGATAATCCTCCAGCATACTCCAAAATTTCTCGTACATCTTGATCTTCTACTTTTTCTAAAAAATAACTTATAACAAGGAAGGACATGCTGTCATTCTGATATTGTGTCCAAAGATTGGCCAATTCTGAAGCATTTAAACGAACATGATCATGCGTGCTTTCCATCAATAGTCCCCCGATTCTAGATCCATTATTAGATAGTTTATTGTTTCACCTAATGGAAAGAATATTCTCGCTGATCGGGCAATTAATGAGAACGAAGGAATTCCGGCTGGTGGAATGGGACAGCAAATAAAATGCCCTACCCACAACCCGCGGCCGGAACGTCTGATAAAAAGCTTGCATTTATAAGAAATAAATTATACAATCATTATCGAAAATCGATATCGGATTTCGTTATCAACCTCGAAAGGAGAGATTATTTGGATAATAAAGTATTGCGTAAATTATTTCTCGGATTTATTCACATTCATATTCTACATC
Organism: Halobacillus naozhouensis; assembly: GCF_029714185.1. Taxonomy (NCBI): domain Bacteria; kingdom Bacillati; phylum Bacillota; class Bacilli; order Caryophanales; family Bacillaceae; genus Halobacillus; species Halobacillus naozhouensis. The sequence goes on from NZ_CP121671.1 coordinate 3,612,660, forward strand.
ATGCCAAGGAAGAGGCGATTTACGGTTCCTGGATGCTGGAAGAGTTGCGTGAACATGGCTATGAAATGAGCGCCGGAACGTTATATCCGATCCTTCACAATATGGAAATCGATCAGCTGCTGGATAGAGAAGAAGTCAACGTAAATGGGAAAATCAGAAAATATTACCGGATCACAGACAAGGGAGAAACTGTGCTTCAGGAAGCCCGAGAAAAGGCTTATGAACTTTTCAAGGAAATTAAGTAGACAAAACGGGGTGAGGATATGGAAAAACAATCAACCAACAAAAGTACGTTCCAAGTTTTATTAGAAATTCTATTGGCTTCGACAAAATTGGGGCTTACATCTTTCGGAGGCCCTGTTGCCCATCTTGCTTATTTTAAAGATGAATATATTGATCGCAGGAAATGGCTCGATGATAAAACGTACTCAGATATCATTGCCCTATGCCAGTTCCTGCCTGGGCCGGCAAGCAGCCAGGTGGGGATTTCAATCGGGATGCTGCGCGGAGGAATACTGGGAGGAATCGTGTCGTGGATCGGATTCACACTCCCATCAATCATAGTTCTCGTGGTCTTTGCCATGCTGTATCAAACGTTCACCTTAGGAGACGCAGGGTTTATTCATAGTTTGAAGATCGTCGCTGCGGCGATTGTCCTGCATGCTTTAATCGGGTTAGGGAAAAAACTGACCCCTGATAAAACACGGCTGGCTATCGCAATTGTAGCGGCCTTTATTATGCTGCTTTATCCTTCCGCGTGGATACAGATTCTCATCATTGTGGCAGCCGGGGTGCTGGGTTTGACGCTTTTTAAAGGTCGAGCCGAAACGAACGTCAAACCTTTTTCGGTTAACATTTCTAAGAAAACAGGAATCATTTCACTGGGGATTCTGGTCTTTGGTCTCGTCGCCCTGCCGATTGTTACAGCAGTGACGAACAACCCGTTGCTTAATATTTTTGATATCTTTTTCAGGGTAGGTTCACTGGTGTTTGGCGGCGGTCATGTGGTCCTGCCTATGCTGGAGCGAGAAGTTGTCCCAACGGGCTGGATGTCACCGGAAGAATTTCTGGCTGGATATGGCATGGCTCAGGCTGTTCCTGGCCCCTTATTTACGTTTTCCAGTTATTTAGGAACGATGATGGAAGGAATCGGCGGCGCGATCGTAGCAACGATCGGAATCTTTTTGCCATCGTTTCTGCTGGTTATCGCGGCGCTGCCGTTTTTAAATGAATTGCGTAAACGTTCTACTTTCCAGGGAATTCTAATGGGTGTGAACGCCAGTGTGGTCGGAATCTTATTAGCGGCATTCTATGACCCCGTGATCAAAAGTTCAATCTTTGAAGCATCCGACTTCGCCCTCGGTGTCGTACTATTCGCCCTGCTCAACATCTGGAAAGTCCCAGCCTGGCTCATCGTTATATTAGGAGTAGTCGGTGGCTATGTCATTAATTTAATAGGCATGTAGTTTGAATCAAAAAGGTAATCCTTACCACCTCAGGTCATCCATTTTCTGGATGACCTGAGGTGGTAATTTTTTGGATCTTTTAATCCTCTTGTCTCTTAAAGAATCCGGTAATTTTACTGGATAGGTCGTCGAAGTATGTGTAGACAACGGGAATTAGGATGAGCGTGAAGAAGCTTGAAACCGTCAATCCAAAGATGATCGTGACTGCGAGCGGCTGTTGGGCTTCAGCACCTTGCCCGATACCGAGCGCGAGCGGCAGCATCCCTAACACGGTCGTAAGCGTGGTCATTAGGATTGGACGCAGGCGATTTGGCCCCGCTTCTAAAATCGCTTCCCTGCGATCGTATGAATTTCTCCGTAAAATATTGATGTAATCAACGAGCACGATCGCGTTATTGACGACAATTCCGGCAAGCATAATAATCCCGACGAAGGCTGGCAGGCTGAACGGCAGGCCGGTGATGAACAAACCTCCCGACACCCCTACGATCGTCGCGGGCAGCGAGAACATAATAATTAACGGGAATAGGAAATTCTCAAATTGGACCGCCATCACGGCATACACGAGAAAGATGGAAAACACGAGCGCCAGGGCCAGATCACCAAAGGCCTCACGCATGTCTTCAGCTTGTCCGCCAATCGAATAAGAATAGCCTTCCGGGAAGTTCAAGCTATCGAGCTGGGCACGGACTGCTTCGGTCGTACTGCCAAGATCACGGCCGACGACTTCTGCTTCCACGTTCACCTGGGGCTGCTGCCCTTCACGCAATAAGGAAACTGGCCCCTGAACTTGCTGCAGATCCGCGATCGTTGCCAACGGAATGACCGAACCGCTTGGCGTCTGCACCGACATCCCTTCTAAATCGGCAATCGTTTGGCGCTCTTCTTTTGGAAGTATTAAACGAACATCAATTTCGTTTCCGCCCTCGCGGTAGCGGGTAGCGATTTGCCCGCTGAAGGCGAGCTGAATCTGATTGATGACCTGTTGATCACTCAAACCGTACTGTGCTGCCTTCTGATCGTTGACATTGATTTGCATTTCCGGACGTCCTTCATCAGTGGAAGAGGTCGGTTCACTGATCCCTTCAACATCTTCCATCAAATAAACAACTTGACGGGACAGCTGATCGAGCACTTCGTATTCTGGTCCATTCAGCTGGATTTGCAACGGGGCTCCTATCCCAAGTCCGGCTTCCATTTCACTGACCGCAATATCGGCTCCCGCTATCCCTTGTAGAGCCTCATTGATGTCTTCTGTGACAGCCTTGGTGCTCTGCCCACGTTCTCCCGGATCAACAAGCTGTATCGTATAGGACGCAAAGTCAGAGGAACTGTTGCCCGCTCCTCCGCCGAATCCTCCACCCCCAATCGTCAGGTAGCTCACTTCGATGACGTCACTAAACTCCTTGAGGTGATCGTCCACCTGATTGGTAAACTCCTGAGTGGTCTCCACACCCGTCCCTTCTGACATGTTTACACTAATTTGCACTTGTCCTTGGTCAGAAGGCGGAATGAACTCCGTGCCGATCAACGGGATCAGTGCGAATCCAATCGCCACGCTGATCCCTGTCGCAAGCACCGTTGTTTTCCTATACTGCAGCACTTTTCTTAGCAATCCGCGATACGCATCGTTCACCTTTTCTAAAAACCGGTCGAACCAATAGCGGCGGCCGCTTGATGCAATTGTCTTGGTCAGCAGTTTCGATGATAGCATCGGCACGAGTGTAACCGATACGGCAAGCGAAGCGATCAGCGCAAACGATACCGTTAACGCGAGTGGCGTGAATAGCTCTGACGCAATCCCTTCTACGAAAATAATGGGTAAAAACACGACGAGCGTCGTCGTTGCGGAGGCGATAACAGCTGGGGCCAGTTCGGAAGCGCCCAGCTTTGAGGCCTCGACCATCGAATACCCCCGCTGCCGATAACTATAAATACTTTCCAAAATCACGATCGAGCTGTCAACCATCATGCCAATTCCGAGCGCCAGTCCGCCCATCGTCAGCACGTTAAGCGTCTCGCCCGTGAAGTACATCAAGGTAAATGTTGAAATAATTGCGATCGGAATCGAAATTCCGATGACGAGCGTCGCACGAATACTTTTCAAAAACAACAGCAGGACGAATACAGAGATAATCCCGCCGATGATAATATTCTTTACAACACTATTGATGGAGGTTTTGACAAATTCACTCGTATCGAGGACGACTTCGAGGTTGACCCCCTCTGGCAGCTCACTCCTAGCTTCCTCCATGGCTGCGTGAATCTGATCAGCCGTTTCCACTGTGTTGCTGTCGGTTTTCTTCAAAAAAGACAACACAACGGCCGGCGTGCCATTCACCTCGGAGATCGTATTCGATTTAGCAAAATTCTCCTCGACTTCCGCGATCTGATCAAGAGTGAGGCTGGTGCCATTTGGTGTTTGGATAATCGTCTCGCGCACATCTTCAATGCTTTCATACTCCCCACTGATCCGTATTTGCAGATCCTTCTGTCCTTTTTGAATGTTGCCGGCGGAAGCGGATTGGTTCGAGGAATTCAAGGCTTGAATTATTGTCTGCGAGTTCAGTCCGTATTGCGCCATTTTTGCCCGGTCAATCATTACTTGAACTTCGCGTGTTCGCCCGCCTTCAATGGTGACAGAAGCTACCCCTTCCTGACGTTCAAACAAGGGAACAAGCCGATTCTCGGCCAATTGCTGCAAATCTTCTGGTGTATCGCCAGACAATCCGATTGTCATGATCGGCAGCTGCTGGGGATTGAAGCGCAGCACGCTCGGTTCGCCCGCCCCTTCTGGCAGCACACTCGTTACGGAATCGACCTTCTCTCTCACTTCCAGCAAGGTATTGTCAAGATTAACACCAGTATTAAACTGCATCATCACGAGCGATGCCCCTGCTTGAGAACGGGATTGCAAGACTTCAAGCCCCTCCAGCGAACTGACCGCAGATTCAATCGGACGACTGACCAATTTTTCAACCTCTTGGGGGGCTGCCCCCTCATAACTCGTTGATACAACAGCGATCGGCAGTTCAATGTCTGGAAAAAGATCGATAGTAAGCGACCGCAGTGATACGAAGCCAAGCCCGAGAATGGCAGCGACAATCATGATTACTCCGACTGGACGCTTGACGGATTCATTTACAAGCTTCACTTATGCGTCCTCCTTCATAATCGTCACATTGGCCCCATCACTTAAGGTCAGCTGGCCGCTCGTTACGACAGGTGCCTCCATGTTTACGTCACCGGAAATCGCTGTTTGCTTCGTTTGGGATTCGATCACTTCTACATCCACACGCACAGCCTTCTGATCGATCACCTGGTAAATATACGACTGGCCGGCCTCCTCGGCGACAGCATCTGTTGGAACAATCAGTGTATCTTCGACAACCGTTTCTGGTAAAAGAAACGTCGCCATCATGCCTGGTTTGATCGCTCTATCTTGATTTTCAACGGTCGCTTCTACAGGGTAAAGCCCTGTCTCATCAGGAACCGATGGAACATAGCTAATCGTCGACGTTATTGGTTCTTCCAGCGTATCCATTTGGACTTGAAGCTCTTCCCCTTCAGAAAATAGCCCAAGTTGTTCTGCCGTCACGGCCGCTGTGATCGTCATCGGATTTAAGCTGACAATCGTGGCGAACGGCTGCTGATTCGTGACCATATCACCTTCGCCAGCCTTCAGTGAAGAGACTTCTCCGCTGGCAGGAGCAGTAATTACTTCGTTAGCGCCTTGTTCCTTTGCTTGATTAAGCTGTACTTGCGCTTGTTCCACTTGAAGCTCGGCTTGCTCAACACCAATTCGGGCTTGTTCAAGCTGCTGCTGCGCCTGATCGACCTGTGCTTCAGCCTTGGCAACAGCTGAACTGCTTGACGCTCCCTTTTCGCCGATTAGCTGCTGATATTGGGCGTAAGCTTGATCAGCACGGGTTTGTGCCTGCTCGTAGAGCACTTCCGGCACGGTGCCTTCTTCGACTAATTGTTTCGTCTCATCGGCCAGGGCTTGCGCCTGTTCATATTGTTGTTTGGCCGCAGTAGCGGCTTTATTGCCTTGAGTCGCTTTTGCATTGGCCGCTTCCTTAGCAATTTCAACTTGTTCTTTCGCATTCTCTACTCCAGCTTGGGCTTGTTCATAGGCAATTTGTGCGTTTTCCAGCTGTTTCTTCGCTTGCTTGACCGCAAGCTGCTGGAGTTCAACCTGGCTGCTCATATTGCCGGGATCGACGACGCCGACCGTCTCCCCTTCTTCAATGCGGTCACCCTTGGCTACGTTTAACGTCACCAGTTCGCCAGGAACGCTCGAAATGACGGGAGAGGTGTCAGCGGTCGTGGCCCTCCCCACTATTTTTCTTTCAATAATGAAGTTATCTTGAATCATTTCAGTGGTTTCGACGGGTGTTGTTCGGGTTTCGGCTGTTTCTTCGGCGTTATCTGAATTGTTGCAGGCGGTTAGTGTTGTGATGGTTAGCAGGAGGAGAAAATATGTAAGACGTTTCATAGGTTCAATATCCTCTCTTGTGTGGTCATAATTATGGATAATGTTACTAAAGTGCGAACGGGATTGCAACTTGTCGAGGGGTGACAGATTGGTGAATGTTTGTAAAAGCTGTGGGGAGAGTGTTGTGATTATTTGAGTTATTTCCGGGGAAATAATCTATTCCCCACGATTAATAAAATAATTGCTCGAATCGTCTTGGGAATAAAGATAGTGGAAGTTCGTTTAAGACCGAATTAAGAGGAAGTTCGGTTAAGAACGGCACGCCTGTGGGGCAAAAATAAACCGCCTGGCTCGAATAGAGTCAGGCGGTTATGTAAGTTATTGCATCGTGTTGCCGAGTTGGGCAATAATGAGATCAAGTTTTTTCACTTGAGATAGCTGCTCGTGATCAGGGAATTTCTCATTAAAGTGCTGGAATAGCGGCATGAGGGCTTCGTCATCGAGTAACTCTTTATACGTTTGATACGTATGTTGATACTGCTTAATGTAGCGTTTCATTTTTTTCTCAAAACCTGCTAGATGATAGGTAGATGAGAAGTCAAAGGCTTTCGCGATGTCGCTGTCATAAGAAGGGAATTCCGGGTTGATCGCGTGCAGCATAGCAGCGGCGAGTGGAAACTGCATCGTTGGATTGCCTTTATGATTCTTAATCTCGTACAGGCGTTTCGTGATGTGCACGATGTTCGGGCGTTCTTGCTCGCGCTGTTCTTCCATGACCTTAAAGTATTCAGATTCGAATTCTTTCGTAAGGCTTGGGTTGTCCAGCTTGAAGAAATGGCGAAAGACGAATTGATAAATCGTATCATCCGGAACGTACGTGCTAACGAACTCTTGGTTTAGATAAACGTAAACAGCGACCTTTTCTCTCGGAATTTTGTTTACGACTGCTTCTTGGTCATCCAATAAAAATTGCTTGATGTCTGCGGCTGTTCTGTATTTCATCGATTTTCACCTCTCCTTTCCCTATTCCACACATATTCCCTTGGGAAACTTCTGATTTTGAAAAATTACGCCGTAGAATGAGGGGATTTAATGCGTGCCATTTAGAAGGTCGAGCATTCTCTAGTAGTTTCTATTTTACCGAAGTGTTACGGTGTTGCCAAGTTTCCGGGCAAATCGTAAACGTATTGTAAAAGTATAACGGTTGAATGTTCTATCGTGTGGGCCGATATAAGCAGGGAGAGGAGTGTGATGTGATGGATATTGCAGCGGCCTCAAACATGATGAGCCATGCGCAGGTAAGGCAGCAGGCGAGCCTTGCAGTTATGGATAAGGCGATAAAAATAACCGAGCGGGATACCAGTCATATGATCCAGATGCTGCAGCAGTCAACGCCTGCTGTTCCGCATCCTACTCATGGGAATCAAATTGATGTGAAGGGGTGAAGAGGAATAGGCGGCAAATTCCTTGGCTCATTCAGGGAGGAATGGCTGCATGGACCTCACCCAATCAGGGAGTGTGAGCAATATGGCAAAGCTTTTTGTGATTGGATTGGACTGTTTTTCGCGGGGATTTCCTTGCTGTTGATGGACTTTTTGGCTAGACTCGCCCCCTTTTTACCATGGGAGGGACCAGCCTCGTAGGCATCGCAGTTTAAGCCAAACGCAAAAAAAATAGCCGCTCTTAGTAAGCGGCTGTAGGTGAACATATTATTGATTATTCTGGTCTTCTCCATTTTCCATGGTATCTTCGTTCGATCCATCTCCGTTTCCATCGTCAGTGTCTGTATCACCATTGTCGTTGTTGTTCTCTTCTGTACCCTCACCATTTTGCTGCTGTTCTTCTTCCATGCCGTCTTCCTCTGGCGGAGTACCTTCTTCTGTCGGATTATTGTTGTTCTCTTCTTTTTCTTCCTCTGCTGGCTGATCTTCTTGTTCAGAAGCGCAAGCTCCAAGAACTGAGATGGCTAGAAAAGCGATAAGTAATTTAAGGGCAATATTCTTCATACTTATTTCCTCCTTCAGAATCATATACGATTTCTAGTGTGCCCGGGGCATTTGGCATTTATACCAAAATATAGAACTCGATGCTCAGCTTATTACCCAACGTTCGCCTCATAAAGAAGAAGCCGCCCGAGCGCTAAAGCTTCTGACGACTCCTTGGCAAAATCGATTCAGTTTTCTTGAATCAGGTTAAGAAATTTTAATCTGTTCCAGAACCTCTTGCAGTTGTTGGATGCTAACCTTGACCATGTTTTCATACAAACCTAAGATTAATTGTCCATATCGATCACCAGGTACAGCCCACTTTCCATTTAAACCGACCCAGTCTTTTGCACTGCCGCGGGTGACAAGGTCAAAGCGCGGATCAACTAAAGGGTGGCCGTCTGGCAATGGTTTCGTTGATGCATAAGCATACAAGTGCTGCAAATGCGCCAACACCCCGTCTTTTGGTGTGTCAAAACTTGCTCCGGAATTATCGGGTCCTGTAGCACCGATTCCGGCATAGTTATTCTGCCCTTTATCAACCACCCCTGTGAAACGAAAATAATCGGTTTCGTGAAGGGCTTGCGCGAAAGCCACGTCCCCTCTTATTCCATAGAAACTACCCAGGGTTTGATAGTAATGCCCTAACAATGGAGCATCAGGATTTACGCTTCGAGCGAAACGATCCATTTGCTCCGGTGATAACATGCCGGGCCCCATAATACTATAGCCCGACACCTCCTCTTCACTGTCTTCATTGCCACCGCTGCCGTCATTACCTTCCACATCAATATAAGCATCTGTGATCCCAGCTTCTTTTACTTCAGCGAGCCGTTGTTCCGCATTACTTCGGCTTGAGAACGCTCCCGCCTGAACACGATACCAAACCTGACCAGAAATCGTAACCTGATCAATAAAGGATGGGATTCCCTCGGAATCGAGATAATCAACACGGTCCTGCGCATTCTCCTTTGCTTGGAAAGAACCTGCAATTATTCTATACAACGTTTTCGGAGCTACTTTTTCAAGATTAAAAGCTCGGGCAAGACCATTCACATGGCCGCGGGCCACTTTTTGACGGTAGGCGGAACTTTTCAATTTTGCAGCATCGGTTGGATTGTCAATAAAGCCATTTTCCGTTAACAGCGCATGCATTGCTGACTCTCTTAATACGTGAAAATTGGCTTTCTTCTGACCTCGGTCCGGCAATTCATTGACGGCCGTGATCTCTTGGTGCATAATATCCTGATATTGAGCGGTTTGGGACGAATCTGACAATCCGATATAAATATAATCCTCGTATCCTCTGACTGAACCATTAAAGGCATTACAATGGATCGATAAATAGTAATCGGCATTCCAGGCATTCGCTTCATTCGTCCGCTGATCCAGACTTTTTGTGATATCGGATGTCCGGCTCATTTTCAAGTCAACATTACGATATTCACTATTTAATATACTGCGAATTTTCAGCGCGATATCGAGTGTAATGTTCTTTTCCATTAACCCATTTCCAGTTGCACCTGAATCACTACCACCATGTCCCGGATCTAAATATAACTTCACGGTTTCATCTCCTCCTTTTACTTTTTCTCAAAAATGATAACGGACCTTTCCATTGCGATCCGTTATCTGTAATAAAGATATTTGTCCAACACCTCCTTCCCCTTTGCGACATAGAATTCGAGTGTACTTAAATTTACCTAGGCGTCGTCACTAGAGTCTACTGCTTTCGCTGCATCTACATACCCTGCACCTTGAACATACTCTGGTAATCCTCTATCGATTGCTGTATCAAGCAGGCGCTGCTTCACCTGATCTGGCGTCTCTTCAGGATGAACCTGAAGAATGAGAGCCACGATCCCTGCACAAATCGGGGTCGCCATCGATGTCCCTGATAATGAAAAATATTCATCATCTACACGACTCGACTTCGACGTTTTATCTAAAAAGGAACCAGGTGCTCTTAAGGAAATAATGTTCACACCCGGAGCCAGGATATCTGGCTTCGATACTTCCCCACATGCAGGTCCACGGCTTGAGAAAGGAGCAATATCTTCATCAGTACGATTAATCGTATCCTGATCATCCATGGCCCCTACTGTAATCACCTTCGAGCTGATCCCCGGCGTCCCAATTGTTCGTTGGTCAGGTCCGGAGTTCCCTGCAGCCACACACACCACAATGCCGCTTTCCCATGCTTTATCAACGATTTGAACAAGGGGGTCATTACAGTCTGATTCATCTGCAGCAGCTCCTAGCGAAAGTGAAATGATATCGATTCCATGCTCCTCTTTATGGTCGATACACCATTGTACACCAGATACAATCGTGGAGAGTGAGCCTGACCCCATTTGGTTCAGTACTTTCACCCCAATAATCCCTGCTTCAGGGGCAGAACCACGGTATCTTAAATCTGAAGAAAAACCATTACCTGCTGCATCCCCGGCACAATGGGTTCCATGACCATTATCATCATAAGGTTCAAGTTTGTCGTTTACAAAATCTTTAAAGGCCACAATCCGGTTCGTAGGCTGTGTTAAATCCTCGTGGGGGTAAACCCCTGTATCCACGATTGCAATGTTTACGCCTTTCCCGGTAATGCCTTTTTGGTTGAGCTGTTGCGCATGAACCGACGGGGAGGCTACATCTAGTAAAGCCTTCACTTCGCGGTCATAGTATATTTTTTTGATTTGACAATCATTGTTCATCAGCTTCTCGATCGTCTTTGCGGTCAGTTCGGCTGAACAGCTGGATGTGCTCGGGAACTCCTGCATGACCTTGGACTTCCCATCCAATTCAACCACATCATGAACTTTGTTCAAAGCTGAATACATGTGTTCGAATTCAATAATAACAGGAAATTTCTTCGATTTTTTTAGTCTATTTTCTATAAAACGGTGTAGAAAACAAGGAGTACGACGTAAAGGTTTATACAAATGGATTAATTGTTGGCGCAATTCTTTGTCAAACTTGTCGCTATGCTCTCGTGTTAGTTGAATCATAGAGAATCCTAACATTCTATCACCTCCTTTGATCGTCATGCTGTATTCTATGAAAAAGTGAAGAAGAAATGGCGGTATTTGTAGGGTTATGAGCGAAAAAAGGCGCTTGTCTGATAGAAAATTCTATGTGTTTGAGGCTGTCAGGCGAAAAAGAGTATACGTTGTGGCATGGATGGAAGGGATCTTAAGAGGCTTTGCCTTAAGGAGGAATGTTCTTGCGCCAGGGCGGTATCTTTCCGCATTAGGGAGCTATCTACTTGCGTTAAGACACTATGGTCATCCCACGTACTAAGGACTATCCCATTCAACACAACGTTTCAAGCTCATTAAAAAACCGCCCCATTCAGGACGGTTTTCAGCATTATTATTTAAGAGCAAACATGATTTCCGCTTCACAAGCAGTTTCGCCATCTACTGTGGCGAGGGCTTTTCCTTTGCCCATCGGTCCTTTGAGACGAACGATTTCAACTTCCAATTTGAGTCGATCCCCTGGTTTGACCTGACGCTTGAAGCGGCATTTGTCAATCCCTGTAAAAAAGGCGAGCTTGCCTTGGTTTTCTTCTTTTTTCAGCATGGCGACAGCCCCCATCTGAGCAAGAGCTTCGGTAATGAGCACACCAGGCATTACAGGATAATCTGGAAAATGGCCCTGGAAGAAAGGCTCGTTGGCGGTAACGTTCTTATAACCGACAGCACGCTTGCCTTCCTCGATTTCTTCCACCTGATCGATCAGCAAAAATGGATAGCGGTGGGGAATGATTTCTTTAATCGCTTGAATATCTAACATAGGAATACTCCTTTCAGTACAAACTATACCTATTATAATCGTATCCATCACATTCGACAAAACTTTCCTGATGGTGAAAGGAGGAAACCTTATGCTTTGGACGATTATCCTCATCTTACTGGCGTTCTGGCTAATTGGCGTTATCATTGATATTGCTGGGGGATTAATTCATTTGCTGCTGATCGCCGCTATTATTTTTCTCGTGATTCGCTTGTTCCGCAGACGTGCACCGCGCGATTAGGGTGATATGTTTTGTTCCGAACTGAAAAAAATCACCCTGGCAAGCCGTTCATCCATTGCACATTTCAATCCAATCCCAGTCTCTTCAGCTAAAACTAAGAGGACTTGGTCAGCTGACGGTTGCTGGTATACGTCTGCTCCGTCCCTTCGTCCTGCTGATAACGGCCGATTTCATTCACCCGGATGCTCGGAGTCAGCCAGAACGTGTACCACGATCCTTCTTTAATAATTGGGTCAAAGTCGAACAGATCGAAGTGGCACGATTCGGCTAGATCATTGAGTTCATCTGTATTCGGCAAGGCGAATAAGTTCGAATGGGCGACGAAAAAACTGTTAAACGCTGAAGAGAACTCTTCCCCATGTTCAGTTTCATTGACCGGGGTGACGACTGAAATCAGGCCGTCTTTATTCAGATAGCTGTATAAATGATTCATCAGCTGCTCGCGCACGTCGGGCTGAATATAATGAAACACATTGTGCAGCAGAATCACGTCAACACCAGATCCTTCTGGGGTCCAATCCATCACATCCGCTACTTCAAAGCTGAGATTTGGGTAGCCTTCCGCTAACTCGCTGGCGCGGTCCACGACGTCTTGATTGAGATCGATACCGATCATTTGGACATTGGGATAAGACTCGGCTAGTTTTCGTAAATACCCGCCGTGGCCGCAGCCCAGATCAACGATGGTGTCGAGTTCCCTGTCGTGTATCATCTTTTTTATTTTTTTAATCGAAAAATGTTCGAGCAGTGCTGATGTTTCGGCTACTACTTCGCCGTGGCGCTCGTGGTCGAAGTAGGCGCGTTGGTTGTTTCTCATGTATTCCGGATAGCCAAGAAGTGTCGGCATGTGGAGTTCCATCACTTCCTTCAACAGGGCTTTCACGCCGGTGGAGGCGTTATCGCCCATTAGAGAGGCACAGCGTTTCTTCGAGGTTCGATAGCGATGGTTGGGGCGTTTCTTCAAATGTTTCACGGCAACTCCGACACGGACCCAAGAGGAGAGCAGGTCATACGGATAGCCGGTTTCATCGCTGACGTCAGCAACGGTTTTGGCTTTGGCAAAATCGTCAAACAGGCCGAGTTCTGCTCCTACATAAGCATGCCACCCTGGTAAAAATGATTCGTTCTTCTTCATCCATTTTCTTGCTTGCATCGCGGTGACCCATTCGTTCATCATGTCACACCTTCCCTTTCTGTAATGTTCTCCACGGGTAATCCTCCGCTTCACTGAACAGAAATTGCTGCTGCTTGCGATCGCTCACCTTTTTGCTGCGGGCGGGAAGAATACTCCCTTGAATCGCCCGGTCAACCAGGGTAAAGTTCCATTTTCCCAGACCCGATATGTTTAACATTTGCTTAACGTGAAGTTCATCATCGTCATACATCCGCTGCATCGCACGCCTGCGGATGTTGCGCCACCACTGATACGGGAGCGAGTAAACTAAAGCGGACAGGTGACTGATGTTTAACAAAAATTCTACCCGCGGCTTACGGACATCTTCATAATAGTGCAGGTGCTTGTGGAACGGTTCTCCCTGCTCCCTGCACCAGGCAAGCAATTCGCCGAGCACATCAGCGTCCTGAATGGCGAGGTTCATCCCTTCCCCGGCCATCGGATGTACCGTATGAGCCGCATCGCCGATTAAGGCAAGATTCCCTCTGTAATAGGAGTCCACGTGATACGTAAACGGAATCATCAGCTGCACCGCCTTCCAATCCTGGATCGCTCGTACACCTTCCGATAATTCTGGCTCTAGTTCACTGTATGCCTGATAAAGATAGGGAAGACCTCGCTCTTTGATTTGCTTAAACGTGCCAGCTTTAATGAGATAAACGGTACGTACTTGCTGATCGGGAAGCGGAAAAAGTCCAAGAAATTGATCCGCTGTCGTAACCATTTTTCCTTTTGTAAAATCGCTGGGCCTCGGAATCGTCACCGTGAGAAAATGGTGGTTGTAGTCACGCCGCTTCACTCGAACATTCATCGCTTCACGTGTCGGGGAACTGCGCCCTTCTGCCCCGACATACACGTCCGCTTCGATATACTGGATCGATTTCTTTTGCCTAACCTTTGCCATTCCATTCTCAAACCCGAGAAACCGCGTTCCAGCTAAATAGTTGAAATGCTCGGCATAAGCGGCTCCTTTTTCCCGCAAGATATCTTTCGTCGTTTCATGCGGCACCATGAGCGAATGATCATATTTGCTGGCCACCCGGCTATAATTGAGCTCAGTTAATTGAATCTCATTAGGGTGATCATGTGCTTGCCGCTCCACTTCCAGAAAGCGCAGCTGATCAATCACATGACCGTTCGCCTCTGTTTCTGCCAGCACATTGAGCGTATCTAAGATCGCAAGCGTCTTAGGCTGAAGCAGCTCCCCTTTATAAGCCGACGACTTTTTAGCGAGCTGTTCAACTACCGTGACATGAACCCCCCTGCTCGCCAATTTGACGGCCAGAGCCAGTCCGCCTACTCCGCCGCCAGCAATGAATACGTCTGTCTTCACAAGTCGCACCCTCCCTGAATCCTTCTATAACAGGTTCATTCCACAAATCATTCAAATGAAAACCTTCTTCATCCAGACGGTGCGCTTCAGCTGCGAATAGAGGTTAGAGAGCAATCTTTTGACATTAGGGAACAACCATGGGGAGATCAGGAACATTCATGCGGAGAATGGAAACAATCAACGAACGTTACGGAACAATTCCAAATGAGATCTAGAACAATCAACTGTAATTTTTCTAAGGATAACCATCAAACATTGGCAAATAATAACGAAGAAGAGTGACATCACTAAGGAGGGTATACAAATGAACAAACTAGTCGGCAACATCGCTCTTATCCTTTTGTTAACAGGCACCAGCCTTGGGATCAATTCGACAGCCAATGCTGAATCATCTAAAGAACAGGCACTAAACGCTGTTGTTCAATTTCTCAGTGCTCAGAAAAATTGTGACGCCGAGGAAATGATGAAAACATCTGAACACTCCCAAAAAATCAGTAACGTGAAAGAATTTTATACCGGATTTTGTAAAGCCCATCCACTAAAGCAAGCAGAAATAACCGACTTGACCATGGTGAATGACACGACAGCTATTGTTTCAACTCACTCCACCTATGAGGACGTGATTGCAGTGGGAACGAACCCTGTCATCAAAAAAGACGGACAGTGGAAAATCATTAGAGGTGTGTACGGCCCTGGATACGTAGAATTCCCTGACAAATCGAACCGCAGAGTAACGGAAGATAAAGTGCGGCAAGCCATCGAAAACTATTCAAAAGCCATCAATTCCGGCAATGTCAAAGCCATGAGGAAGTATTTGAAACCTTTATCGCAAACAGACAAAGATCATCTCGATAAACACCTCAAGGCTATTTCCGAAGGGCCTGCTCCGGAAGTGACAGCGCTCGGCGTCAGAAAGATTTCCGATTCAGCAGCCATGGCTCAAATTGAAAAGAAATACGAACATTTCCGCTCCACGAGCAACGTCCTCATTTGTAAGGAGGATGGACAGTGGAAGGTTGTCTTTGGTGGTCATCTTCAAAACGCCATGATTCCTACAAGTGACGAAACTGTTGAAATAAAATAGAGATTTAGGCTTTCATTACTGTGGGATCTCAACGTCTGCATTTTCCGGTGGGGGGCATCATGTATATCCTTCGCTGGTATGGCAGTTGATTGAAGCGTAGGGCAGTCGACTCCTGCGGGAAAAGCAATAGCTAAAGATCCCGCTGGAAGCGGTTTTTGCTTCCGAGGAAGTTGAAGTGTTGCCCTCGGAAAGCGACTGCCCGAAGCAACATCACAAGTAGGAGATAGAGAATTGCTCTCGTTCTATGCATGACTGTTCCGTAAACTAAAAGGAAAACTTATATTCCGCAAGCGAGAGGGCTCGCAGCGCAAACCCGCGAAGCCCTTAATAAAAGGAAAAAACGCACGAGCCAAATAGGCTCGTGCGTTCTATTTAAAGCAGTCCGCTCATAGAATAATGAGGACAACCATTTATTCCTTTTTCATAACAAGATTCCAAATACGCTCCCATGTTGACCAATCAAGCGCATCGAGTGGATTTCCGTCACCGATGACACCATAGCCGACGACAAGGCCGATCAGCAGGGCTAGAACACTAAGGACAAGCACAATAACGAGACGCAGCCAAATCGGCAAAATGCGACGGCGAGTCTTCCTTGATGTCTTTTTCTTTCCTTCTTTGTGCTGTTTGCGTAATTGTTTCTTCTCTTGTTGTTTAGCTTCTTTTGTCGCCATAGTTGTCTAGCTCCTTACCTTATGACCTGAGCTGGCTGATGAGTCCCATCATTTGATCGCTCGTGGAAATAGAGCGTGCGTTGAATTGATAGGCACGCTGAGCCATCAGCATGTCTGTCATTTGTTTTGAAATATCTACGTTAGAGGTTTCGAGAGTGCCGCTCTGTATTTGACCGTCCACATTCTCGATGATCCCTTCACCTGCGAGCACCTCATCAGCAGGCAGGCGGAAGCGGTTGCTGCCTGCTGCTTCAAGAACACGAGGACGGATGGCTTCTACGATCCCGAGTTGAGCTTCAACGGCTGTGTTGCCATTTCGGGTGACAAGAATCGCACCGTCTTCCCGGATTTCCATACCTTCCATGTTGTCAGTCAGTTGAATCGGCTGACCATCTTCTCCTAAAACAGGCAGTCCATCCGCATTCGTCAGCAGTACTTGTCCATTGTTTAATGCACTAAGGTAAAAGTTACCAGAGCGCGTGTACTGCGTTTCGAACCCATTTTCTATCGCTACTTGCAATTGAAACAAATGATTGCCTTCAAGTAAAGCGAGATCCAATGCACGGTCGGTTTTTTTTAGATTTCCCTGACTTAAATCGATATTCGTATGGGCAATCCTTGCACCTGAACCACTGCGAAATCCGTCAGGCGTCAGCCTGTTTTGCACACCTATCTCATCAGTCGCTTCTTCCTGCCCCTCATCCAAAAAATTGTCGATTTGCTGAAACAATAAAGAAGAGAAATCGGCTTGTCTGCTTTTGTAACCCGGTGTGTTCGTGTTGGCCAGGTTATGGCCGATTATATCAAGTTTATGCTGAATTTGCCCCATCGTTACGGAGGCCTGCATCATCGTTCGATTCATCAAGGCATTTTTCTCCTTTACTTCAAGTCTTCCATTCTATTAGCATAAGAAATCAGCCTAACGTATCCTGGCTATCTCAGTAACAGTTTTCTGAAGACTTTGGTCATACGCCTTCAGCACACGCTGGTTCAATTCAAAGGAACGGTATGTATTCATCATTTCTGTCATAACTCGGGCCGGGGCCACATTGGAACGTTCAAGAAATCCCTGGCTTATTGAAAAATTGATTCCCCCACCTGCGCGGGCATCGACAATGGGTGCGGCGTCTTCTCCAGGCGCGTACAGCCCATTTCCGACTTTTTCTAAATCAAAAGAATTGGGACTGTAGGACAGGCCTAGCTGGGTGGTCACGTCTGCTGCGGTCAGGGTTCCGTTCTCACTGACGTCAAAATCCATGCCTCCGGTTTGAATCGGGCTGCCAGCATCATCCAGTACATAGTAGCCCTGGGTCGTCGTCAAGAAGCCCTCACCGTCCACGGTAAAATTGCCGTTTCTCGTATAACGCAAGTTGCCTGCTTCATCCTGCACATTAAAAAACAGGGAGCCGTTATCGTCTGGTAAATTGCCATTTAAGAGAGCCAGGTCTGTCTTAATCCCTGTCTCCCTTAAATCGCCCTGAGAGAATTTCGGTACTGTTTCCTGCATGTACACCCCGGTATGGAGGGAACCGATTTGCTTGCCTGCAGGGAGGTTGAGTCCTCCGCTACGTGTCGGAACGGTGGTTTGGTTCATTTGCTGAATCAATAATTCAGGAAAGGCACGCATCGTTCCCTGGTCTGCTTTATAGCCTGGTGTATAGGCATTAGCCAGGTTGTTCGACAATGTTTCCTGCATGCGCTGGTTCGCCATCATACCTGAGGCTGCGGTATAAAACCCTCTCAACAAGACGATCTCTCCCTTACTAAAAGTTGCTTAGCTGATTTTATGTCGTGTGACTTTGTCTATATTCTCAAGCATGATTCCTGTCCCTTTGGCCACACAATCCATAGGATCTTCGGCGACAAATACTGGGACTTTCAACTCTTCAGCCAGCAGCTGATCAATGCCGTGCAATAAGGCACCGCCGCCTGTCATGATCACACCTCTGTCAATAATGTCCGCTGACAGTTCTGGAGGCGTGCGCTCAAGGACTTGCTTCGCGGCCTGTACGATGGTCTGGACAGCTTCGCGGAGGGAGGACTCAATCTCTTCCGAATTCACCGTGATCGTACGCGGCAATCCAGTCATCATATCACGACCGCGAATTTCGATTTCTTCCTTACGTGACCCTTTAAATACGGTCGCCACACTCATTTTAATGGTTTCAGCTGTACGTTCGCCGATTAACAGCTTATAGTTTTTCTTAATGTAACTTAGAATTTCCTGGTCGAATTTGTCTCCTGCCATCTTGATAGAGGAAGCAGTCACGATATCACCCATGGAAATAACGGCTACATCTGTTGTACCGCCACCAATATCCACGACCATATTTCCGCTCGGCTGGAAAATTTCCATCCCTGCGCCAATGGCAGCAACTTTAGGCTCTTCTTCCAAGTAAATCTTTTTACCGCCTGATTTTTCTGCTGCTTCTTTAATCGCTTTCTGTTCGACCTTCGTAATGTTCGTCGGACAGCAAATCAGCATACGAGGCTTGGATAAAAAGCCACGCACGTTCGTTTTTTGTATAAAATGCTTGAGCATCGCCTCCGTGACATCAAAGTCAGCGATGACCCCGTCCTTCAATGGGCGAATAGCCTCGATGTTTCCTGGTGTGCGTCCCACCATTCGACGAGCTTCTTCTCCCACTTCAAGGACCTTGCCTGTATTTCTGTCCATCGCTACCACAGAGGGTTCATTTAAGACAATGCCCTTCCCTTTTACATGAATAAGTACATTCGCTGTTCCTAAGTCTATTCCGATATCTCTTGCAAACATCTTCGGTTGTTCCTCCCTATTTCTAAAAAAACTATTCGGTCCAATTTTCATTAAACATAAGCACATCTAATTCTATATTCTAACACAAAGTTACATCATTCGTCGCATTTCTCATGAAAAAAGTTCCATAACCATGAAGTATGTTGTAGGTGGGAGGTTGGATACAATGCCTAGTGGGTCGGTTCTGCAGGTGCATCTTCGATAATCGTTCGATATTTCATTCGTGTTGCTTCTCCTCCACGGAGATGCCTAATTTCCTTATGATGATCGAGAATCAACTTGACTTGTTTGGCCAAATCCGCATTAATTTCGGGCAACCGCTCTGTCAGGTCTTTGTGTACCGTACTTTTCGACACTCCAAATTCTTTCGCAATCACTCTTACCGTCTTCTTCGTTTCGACAATATACTCCCCAATCTTAATTGTCCGTTCTTTGATGTAGTCATGCACATCACTCGCCTCCTGTGATTGACTATCCAAGGGGTCGCTTCTCGAGACAAGTTTAGAGTTAGTGGGCGTTCTTCAGCGGTATAGGATTTCTCTAGTTGTGTCACCCTGGATGCTACCGACTGCTCGGTTATCCTCATTGTATTACTCGAACTCCTCAGATATGTCAAAAGGCGGGGGAGAGGAAACACAAACCTTTTATTTCTACCAAACATCGGCGAGTGATTCTCTGTGTCCTGGACGGGACTTCATCGTATAGAATACGCATTATGGACGTAGTAAAACATAAAAAAATGGAGGTTTTAAAAAACCCCCATTTTTTGCTTAAGCTTGTGTGGTTGCAGCAGATGAAGAGCTGTCCTCACCTGGCGCCGGCTCTTCTTCCTCAGTTGGCGTTTCTTCTGAAGGAACTCCATCCTCTTCGGTTGGTGTTTCGCCTTCAGTTGGGGCATCTCCTTCGGTTGGAGTTTCACCCTCAGTTGGGGCGTCCCCTTGAGTTGGAGCTTCTCCTTCTTCTGGAGCTGGCTGCATTTGACCTTCACTCTCAGAAGATTGATCCGGCTCGATCTCAGTATCTGGATCTTCTACATTAGCTGACGGCTGTTCCTGTTTTTCAGCAGGGTCAGTTGATGACTGTCCCTCTTCACCAGAAGCATCTTCGCCTTCTTCAGCATTAGCTTTCTTTTCCTTAGCTTCTATCTTGCCCACTGCTGTTCCGAAGAAATCCTCCGGGTTTAGTGGCTCACCATCTTTTCTTACTTCAAAGTGTACGTGGACACCGTCTGCCTGACCAAAAGAATTCTGACCAGCTTGTCCAATCACATCACCTTGTTTGACTTCAGAACCTGCTTCTACTTTAACATCAGACAGGCTGGCATAAACCGTTGCTACCTTATTGTCATGGCTGATCTGAACGACGTTTCCATAGAGCGGATCCTCTTTCACTTCTGTAACAGTTCCTGATAGAGCTGCTGTTACGTCAAAAGTAGATCCATCCGCTTTTGCTAAGTCGATTCCTTCACTCTGATAATACTTATTGTTGTAAAGTACCAGTGCACTTTCTTGCGCTTCTTTTGATGCGTCATAATCAAAGAACTTTGTAACGACGGTTGTTTGCTGCTCGCTGGCAACAGGCATTTGCAAACTCTCTTCCTGACCGGTAACGGGAACGGATTCTTGGTCTTGTACGTCGACATCGTCTTGTACACCTGTTTGATCCTTCATCTGTTCAGCTACGTCACTAGAGCTTTGCTGGAACCAGAACACTCCTACAAGTACTAAAGCTGCTACGGTTAGATACAATGCTGGATAGATCCACTTCTTGCGCATTAAGCGTTTAAACTTTAATTTAGTCACGCTTTTCTTTCCTTCCTCTCTCATGTTCATCACCTCAAAAACCATTCTGATCACTTTTTAGGGAATCTATACATAGAGAGGAAAATTTTTGTTTAGAAAAGCGGAAAAGACCGGTTAGACACTTTAGATGAAGTTTGACTAAGAACGGCACGTCCTTTGCCAACGTCGAACTGATCCGCGTCCTGCGGGCCCCATTTCAAAAAGCAAAGGAGCGGCTGCATCCCCTGCAAGCCACTCCTTTCGTAAGCGATTCGGCTTACCATAGCATATAACGCCCTAACGGAGGAACATTCCGACCTAACGCCAGTACATATGTCCCTAACTAAAATTCGGCATGAAATAATCCATCTATACCTCCCTATAAAAGGGCTTTCTCTTAATTTACTGTCTGCTTAGCGGTCGTGATGGCAGCCGTTTGCTTGCTCATTGGCGAGATTTCAGTGTTTTGATAGTAATGGTGGATGATTTCCTTGTACGTCTTTCCTGCCTTAGCCATGCCGTTGGCACCATATTGACTCATTCCCACTCCGTGACCATATCCTTGAGTAGTGAAGATCACGTGATTGTTTTTAACTTCCATCGTAAAATCACTAGATTGCAAGTTAAACTCTTCCCGTATCTGTCTGCCTGAGAAGGTTTCGCTGCCAATCGTGATTTGATCAACACGCCCCCCTTCTGTTTTGGTCAATTCCATATTAGACAGTGTCGGCATGATATCTACCCCTAGGGAGGATTCCAGCCCGCTGACCGGAATGATTTTTTGATCGTTAAACTTCGGTGAGGCTTTATCCCACGGGCTTTTAACGCTTTTTAAATAAGGGATCTCTGCTTGCCAATAGTCCTCGGAGTTTTCTGTGTAACCATTGCTGGTGGAGAAAAAGGCTGCGTCAATCGGCTGCTGCTTATAAGTAATGATCTCTCCAGCCGTTGCTTTTACAGCTCGATTAATTTTACTTATGTTTTCTTTATAATTTTCTCCCCATAAATCTCGAAGTTCCTGATCATTTTTATAAACCTGGTGCTGGACGGTATCTGTCACATCTGCGTTCTCAGATATAGGCTCTCCCTGCGCAAGATGCCGGGTGATGTACGTTCGTGCAGCAAGGGCCTGAGCTTTAAGGGCTTCAAGCTCGAAACTTGCCGGCATTTCAGATGCTACCACCCGTGATACGTATGTTTCTAAAGGAACTTCTTCGACTTCTTTCGTCTTGCTCCTTAGTACGTGGATACTAAATGGAGATAGACTGGCTGGCAGTTCTGTCACTGATTCATCTGCATTCGTTGCTGGAGCTGGTGTTTCTTCGACTTGTGCTGTGTTGTTTGAGCCTGTGAATGGCACCACAATTAGTGTCGGGATCAAAAGAATCCCTACAAAAATACTGCTCAACACGATGATGCCTATGCGATTCCTTCTTTTCATATCTCGTCCTCCTGAACCAATAGTAGACCCCTCTACTAAAATGTATCCACGTAAGTCAGATGATAGAACTAAAAAAGCAATCCCCTCGTCAGAAAATTGACGGGGAATTGCTTGATGAGTAAGTGATTAAGAGAATTATAAAGTCGATATTGATTCGCTTGGCTCAATCTCTTCTACATATGATTCGTCTTCGTTGATACGCTCGATATTGGCACCGAGCTGGGATAGTTTCTCAGTAAAGTCCACATACCCACGATCTAAGTGTTTCAGTTCCGTTACACGTGTATAACCGTCTGCTACGAGGCCTGCTAAGATCAGAGCAGCTCCGGCTCTTAAGTCCGTTGCCTGCACCTCAGCACCTTGAAGCTTAGATGGCCCTTCTACAATGACACTACGGCCTTCAATTCTCATTTTTGCATTCATACGGCGGAATTCTTCCACGTGCATAAAGCGATTTTCGAAAACCGTTTCCGTAATGACACTTGTGCCTTTTGCATTAAGCATCAGAGCCATCATCTGTGACTGCATATCTGTTGGGAAGCCTGGATGAGGCATTGTTTTAATGTCTGTTGCTTTAAGCCGCTCTGGACCAATAACACGCAGGCCATCATCTTCTTCCTCAATGGTTACGCCCATTTCTTCCATTTTAGAAATAACAGAACGTAAATGTTCCTGCATTGCTCCTTGTACGAGCACATTACCTCCCGTTATCGCAGCGGCTACCATAAAGGTACCAGCCTCTACTCGATCGGGGATGATCGTGTGTGTCGCACCAAACAGCTTATCGACTCCTTCAATTCGAATCGTCTCTGTACCTGCGCCGACAATGCGTGCTCCCATTTTGTTCAAGAAGTTAGCAAGATCCACGATTTCAGGCTCTTTTGCACAATTCTCAAGAACTGTTTTCCCTTCGGCTAGGGCAGCAGCCATCATGATGTTCTCTGTAGCCCCTACACTAGGTACGTCCAAGTAAATCTTAGCTCCTTGCAAACGTCCTTTTACATGTGCCTCAATGGATCCATTTCCAACAGTTACCTCTGCCCCCATTGCTTCAAAACCTTTAAGGTGTTGATCAAGCGGACGTGAGCCGATTGCACAGCCCCCAGGCAGAGCGACCTTAGCATGACCATAGCGGGCCAATAGTGGTCCCAGAACGAGTACGGAAGCTCTCATTTTGCGAACATATTCTATCGGAGCTTCGGTTGTCAACTCTTCTGAAGCGTCTATAGTTACTGTGCGTCCTTTCATATCTACATCTGCGTTCATATGTCTAATGACTTCATTAATGGTATAAACATCCGCTAAAGCAGGGACGTCGTGTAAAACACTTTTTCCTTCACTTGCAATTATACTTGCTGCGATGACAGGCAGTACGGCATTCTTTGCACCTTCAGCTCTTACAGTGCCTTTAAGCTGCCTTCCACCACGGACGATGATTTTTTCCAAGGTTCATTCTCCTCCGCGTCCATATTCATTATTATTAATATTCAGCAGTTATGATAGGTGTGCCAATTGTAACGATTGTTCGACCGCCCAATGTTCGCGTCGCGAATTGGACATTCATCGCCCCATTTGGTAATGGGATAGCCTGGCTCCACCTTGATGTGTAGCCGGATCTGCTAGTCCAGCTTTGTTCGGTAGCTGCTTCGATCGTTGTTATATTGAATGCTTTTTTGAATTTCTGATAGATTAAAACATCATCAATAATACCACCATCTTCAGCTTTGAGACAAGTGTATAAAGTGACATTTTTCGAAAAAAACCGCTTCTTAATCTGACTGATTTGCTGCATAGTTTCCTGTGTTGTTAATGTTTGTGTACCCCCGGTAGTAAGTGAGTAAACCACCTCCGAGGAAATGGTTTCATCTCTCGGGATGATCACTGTAAAACGTTCGATAAAATCAGAATTTTTTTGACCGTTTGTAAAAATTATTTTACGAGCCAGATTGGTTTCTTCCTCTATCATCTGATTATTAGAAACATAGGCTTTTATTTGCTGGATGGCTTGTTCTACTTTGTCTGTATTGATGGATTCTTTAAGTACAACCTTATACTCAGTAACATCAAGCTGCTCATCCTCAGCAAATGCTGCCAGCTCTAGCAACGGTGTGATATCCGATTGCTTCCCCACCGTTTCCTGCGGATGAACACCTGTTAATAAGGTTAATGTTAGTAAACCAGTCCATAGAATCTTCATATGTAATTCCTCCCCCTTGTAATACTACAAGTGTGAACAGGGAGAGTGAGTTTCATACGATACATTTCATGACATGTTCTGACATTAAAATAAATACACCAGACTGTTTGACCAGTTGATGAGATCCAGGAAGAAGTTACTAACCGATGTAGCAATGGCAATCGTGATCAGTATCATTAAGACTCTGATTTCGAAGACACGCCCTTTTCTAAAAAACGCATCCAGATTTACTGCCTGCAGGACCTTCCAGGTGATGATAATGAAGATAATATGAGAGGTCATGCTGAGGAGTGCATCTTGTAGTAGAAATTGATCCATTCGTCGAACACCTCACTGACGGATCTACCGATTTTGCACACATATTAAACAATTACATGAGATAGATAGTTTGTCAATAAGATAGCGTTTATTCGTCATGATCTCTGTGAACATTATGTGAACACCCATAGGAAGGCAGACGAATCGACGAGGTTCGAAATCTCGCATGAGCCATGGAAAAATGTTTAAACACAATCTGTCAAAATGATAATTACCTCAGACAGGAGAGAATATTTCCCGGGGAATAATGACAAATTAGATGAATAATTTCCTCATAGATCACCCCGACAAAGGTCGAAATTAACCGCATCTGCCGATACCCTCCGTTCTTGTCGAAGACGTGCCTTCTTACAAGTTCGGATGTCGTTAGTGGCTGCCTCATGGGCTTCTTAACTCGATAAATCGTAAATCGTTACTCGGTCAAAAAATCATATGTGCCTGGCGACCGGGATTGAGGAAGTTCGACTAAGAACGGTAAGTCCTGTGGCAACATCGAACGACCCTACGTCCTGTAGGGCCTAAATAAAAAAACTGCTCTCATAATGAAAGCAGTTTTTTAGAAGTTATTGTCGTGCACATCTAAACGGTTAATGGCTCGTTTGAGTGACAGTTCGGCTCTTCTCAAGTCAATATCGGATTGTTTGTTAGCCATGCGCTGCTCTGCGCGCTCTTTGGCTTTGCGGGCACGATCGATATCGATGTCGGAAGGTCTCTCAGCAGATTGTGCCAGAATCGTTACTTTATCCGGGCGGACTTCAAGGAATCCACCACTTACAGCAATTCGATCTGATTGTCCATTCCCTTTGAGACGAACAGCGCTGATGGTTAAGGGGGCGACCATTGGAATGTGGCCAGGCATAATACCAAGCTCCCCGCTCTCCGCCTTACAGCTAACCATGTCATACGCGTCTTCTAGTATCGGGCCATCAGGAGTGACAACACTCACCGTTAGTGTTTTCATAGCTATTCCTCCTTAGGCAGATCATAAGTGCCCGGGCATCAGGCGCGACAATGATTCGTCAGCACCTGAATGACACTTTAAAATGATATGCTTATTGCATTTGTTTAGCTTTTTCGACGACTTCTTCAATGCGACCGACTAGACGGAAGGCATCTTCAGGAATATCATCATGCTTGCCATCAAGAATCTCTCTAAATCCTTTTACCGTTTCAGCTACAGGGACATAAGAACCCTTCTGTCCTGTAAACTGCTCGGCAACGTGGAAGTTTTGAGACAGGAAGAATTGTACACGGCGTGCACGTGACACTGTTAGTTTATCTTCATCTGAAAGTTCATCCATACCGAGGATAGCAATAATATCTTGTAACTCTTTATAACGCTGCAGCGTCTGTTGAACTTCACGAGCTACTTCGTAATGTTCGTTCCCGACAACTTCAGGATCGAGTGCACGTGAAGTCGAAGCTAATGGATCCACGGCTGGGTAAATCCCTTGCTCAGAAAGTTTACGCTCAAGGTTCGTTGTTGCATCAAGGTGGGCGAACGTTGTCGCTGGCGCTGGGTCTGTGTAGTCATCGGCAGGCACGTAAATTGCCTGGATTGATGTAACAGAACCTTTGTCCGTTGATGTGATACGTTCTTGCAGCTGACCCATCTCTGTTGCAAGTGTCGGCTGATAACCAACGGCTGATGGCATACGGCCAAGCAAAGCTGATACCTCAAGTCCGCCTTGAGTGAAACGGAAAATGTTGTCGATGAAGAACAGTACGTCCTGTCCTTGCTCATCACGGAAATATTCGGCCATTGTCAGACCTGTCAGGGCAACACGCATACGAGCTCCAGGGGGTTCGTTCATTTGACCGAACACCATGGCTGTTTTCGCGATTACGCCTGAATCTTTCATTTCATAGTACAAGTCATTTCCTTCACGAGTACGCTCACCAACACCTGCGAATACGGAAATACCGCCGTGCTCCTGGGCGATGTTGTTAATAAGCTCCTGGATTAGTACGGTTTTCCCTACTCCGGCACCACCGAACAAACCGATTTTACCACCTTTTACGTAAGGGGCGAGCAAGTCTACAACTTTAATTCCTGTTTCAAGAATTTCCGTTTCGGTTGCCAGATTTTCAAAGGTTGGCGCCTGACGGTGAATTGGATCACGGCGAACATCGCTTGGAAGCGGTTCGTCGAGGTCAATTTTTTCACCTAATACGCTGAATACGCGTCCTAGGGTTACATCCCCCACAGGAACAGCGATCGGTCCGCCTGTGTCAATAACGTCCGTTCCACGCTGTACACCTTCTGTGGAAGACATGGCAACGGTACGCACAGTGTTGTCACCCAGGTGAAGGGCAACTTCTAATGTAAGGTCGACGTTTTCTGATTGTACGACCACGGCGTTATTAATTTCAGGGAGTTGACCTTCGTTAAACGTTACGTCAACTACGGGTCCCATAATTTGAGTTACGCGTCCTTTACTCATCGATTTCCCTCCTAACTTACTATTCAAAAAATCCACGGATCCCTATTCGAGGGCGGCTGCACCGCCGACAATTTCAGTGATCTCCTGGGTAATGGCTGCTTGACGGGCACGGTTGTAAGAAAGTGAAAGGTCGCCAATAAGATCATCAGCATTGTCCGTTGCACTCTTCATCGCTGTCATTCGGGCAGCGTGCTCACTCGCTTTTCCGTCTAACAATGCACCATAAATTAAGCTTTCTGCATATTGAGGCAGCAAAACTTCCAAGATTTCTTCCTGGCTTGGCTCATACTCATAGGAGCTTGATGCCGCTGCTTTGCCGTCCTCGCCTAAATTTGTCAATGGCAGTACTTTCTTCTCCGTTACTTCCTGAGTAATCGCACTGACATAGTGGTTGTAATAAATATATAACTGATCAATTTTACCATCCGTATAAAGCTGGACCGTTTCTGATGTGATCGTGCTAATATCAGCAAAATCAGGCTGATCAGATATTCCGGTCACTTCTTTATCGATCGGCATATTACGATTTCGGAAAAAGTCACGACCGACACGTCCAAGTGTAATCAAGGTGTATTCGTCAGTAGAAGTATGGTTCTGTTTGATCTCCTGGTACACTTTGCGCAGAACACTACTGTTGTAGGCTCCAGCTAAACCACGGTCTGATGTGATGACTACATATCCTGTTCGCTTCACTTCACGTGATTCGAGCATGGGATGTTTCACCGAACCCCCGCCAGCTGCAATGCCTGTTACGACTTCCTGAATTTTTTCACTATAAGGAACGAAAGATCGTGCATTCTGTTCGGCACGGTTAAGCTTGGAAGCAGAAACCATCTCCATCGCTTTCGTAATTTGTTTTGTTTTCTTCGTTGAAGTAATTCGACCTTTAATATCTCTAAGGGATGCCACGTTGTTTCACCACCCTTTCTAGTGTCAAGCTGCAGCAGCTCGCATGGGCACTTTCATTTAGCCACTTGCAGCAGTAACTTATCGTGCTTCATGGAGTGCTTTTTCAGCTTATCTAGTTACGATTTCATTAATTAGAAACGACAAACGTCTTCTTAAATTCCTGAACAGCTCCGTTCATTTCATCCTCATCAGCCAGTTTTCCTGTTTGACGGATTTGTTGAAGCAGTTCTTTACGGTTGTTATCCAACCAAGTGTGGAATTCAGACTCAAAGCGAGTAATATCCTCAACTGGAATGTCATCTAAATGCCCTCTTGTCAGAGCAAAAATAATCATAACTTGTTTCTCTACAGCTAGAGGCTGGTGAAGTCCCTGTTTCAGTACTTCTACTGTACGGGCACCACGGTTAAGCTTAGCTTGTGTTGATTTATCAAGGTCAGAACCGAACTGGGCAAACGCCTCTAGTTCACGGAAGGACGCTAAGTCAAGACGAAGCGTACCGGCTACCTTCTTCATGGCTTTGATCTGGGCAGAACCACCCACACGAGATACAGAAAGTCCGGCGTTGATGGCTGGACGTACACCTGAGAAGAATAGGTCGGATTGCAAGAAGATCTGACCGTCGGTAATAGAGATTACGTTTGTTGGAATATAAGCTGAGATGTCGCCGGCTTGTGTTTCAACGAATGGCAGTGCTGTTAAAGAACCGCCGCCTTTCGCATCACTCAGTTTAGCGGCACGCTCAAGCAGACGGGAGTGCAAGTAGAATACATCCCCTGGGAAGGCTTCACGACCCGGCGGACGACGAAGCAGCAAGGAAAGCTCACGGTAAGCGGCTGCCTGCTTAGAAAGGTCATCATAGACGACGAGAACGTTTTTGCCGTTGTACATAAATTCTTCACCAAGTGTTACCCCTGCATATGGCGCTAAGTATAGAAGCGGTGCAGGCTGGGATGCACTTGCTGTTACTACGATCGTGTAATCAAGCGCTCCGTGACGACGCAGTGTTTCTACTGTACCGCGGACCGTTGATTCCTTTTGACCGATCGCTACATAAATACAGATCATATCCTGATCATGCTGGTTTAAGATGGTGTCAACCGCAACAGATGTTTTACCTGTTTGACGATCCCCAATGATTAACTCACGCTGACCACGGCCGATCGGCACAAGGGCGTCAATCGCTTTAATCCCTGTTTGAAGCGGCTCATCAACAGATTTACGATCCATTACTCCTGGAGCTGGTGATTCGATTGGACGTGTGGACGTTGTTTCAATCGCGCCACGGCCATCGACTGGCTGTCCCAGCGGGTTCACGACGCGTCCAAGCATTTCCTCCCCAACTGGAATCTGCATGATGCGTCCAGTACGGCGAACTTCATCGCCTTCTTTGATATCTGTAAATGGTCCTAGAATGACAAGACCAACATTACTTTCTTCCAAGTTCTGTGCCAATCCCATGACACCATTAGAAAATTCAACGAGTTCTCCGGCCATGACGTTGTCAAGACCATGAGCACGTGCGATACCGTCACCTACTTCGATTACTGTACCTACGTCGTTGACTTCAATATCTGATTCGTAGTTTTCAATTTGCTGCTTAATCAGCGCACTGATTTCTTCAGCTTTGATGCTCATGCCATTTCACCCCTATCATCTTTTATACTTTCGAGACTAGCTCACGTTCCATACGACTTAGTTTTCCTCTGACAGATCCGTCAAAAATACGGTTTCCGACACGAAGGCGAATACCACCAAGCAGAGAAGTCTCTACTACGTTCGTAAGGTTTAATGAGCGTTTGTCAACTTTTGGTGCAAATGTCTTCGAAATTCGCTTGATTTCACGCTCTGAAAGTGGACGAACAGAATAAACGGTTGCATCTGCGATCCCATTTGCTTCATTCATTTGTAAAATGAAGTGATCGATCACGGAGAGGATGAACTCTTCTCTATGCCTGTCAATTAACAGCATGAGAGTATGAAGAATCTCCTTGGAGACATCCTTAAAGGAATCTTTGATCAACTGC
The DNA here is from genome assembly GCF_029714185.1 of Halobacillus naozhouensis. Lineage (NCBI taxonomy): Bacteria > Bacillati > Bacillota > Bacilli > Caryophanales > Bacillaceae > Halobacillus > Halobacillus naozhouensis. Next base: position 3,642,738 of record NZ_CP121671.1, read on the forward strand.
TTCTTCTCTTCGACCGTTACACGCGGATGCTTAAAAAATGTAACGAGATTTCTATTGCTGCGAAAGACTTCTTTAATTGCGCGTAATTCTGTTTCAAATGTCTCTAGCTTAGATTGTTCTGAACCGAGTTGAAAAAGAGCGGTGGCATAACGCTTAGCAATGATCGTTTCACTCATCGCTCTTCTCCTGCCTCGTCAATGTATTGATTGATAAGTGCTTCTTGATCTTTTTCGGATAGTTCTTTTTCAATCACTTTAGATGCGATCATCACAGACATGGAAGCCACTTGATCTTTAAGTGTTTGAACAGCTTTATCACGCTCTTGCTCAATTTCCTGGCGAGCAGAAATCTTGAGGCGCTCTGCTTCTTTACGAGCAGATTCGATAATATCACGTTCTTGTGCTCCAGCTGTCTTGCGTGCATCTTCAATTATACTTTGCGCGTCTTCACGCGTTTTTTTCAACTCTTCAGAAGCTTGTTGCTGCATGTTGATCGCTTCCTGGTGGTTCTTTTCAGCAGAATCTATTTCATTTGAAATATAATCTTCACGTTCTTTCATCATATTCATGAACGGTCCCCAGGCGAATTTCCCCAATAGCGCAAGCAGCACTAGGAAAAGAACCAGCTGAACGAGCATATCACCAACGTTCAGGCCACTGACACCTAGGACGAATAATCCTGTAAAAGTTTGCACATTGCTCACTCCTTTCAAGCACGAATCCGTAATGGGCTATACATGACAAAAACCAGGGCTTAAAGATATTTAAGTCCAAGTTTTCATTTCGGTAATAATGGGTATATACATTTTTGGCAGGTGTAAAGGAAAGGCGAAGTCTGTCTTACGGTACTTCGCCATCACTCTATGAACGTTACCTAGTTATTGTCCCATTACGATAAATGCAATAACAACACCGATGATTGGAAGTGCCTCAACAAGTGCAACACCAATGAACATAGTTGTTTGAAGAACGCTGCGCAATTCTGGCTGACGAGCAATCCCCTCTACTGTTCTACCTACGATTAAACCGTTACCAATACCTGCACCTACTGCTGCAAGACCTACTGCAATTGCCGCTGCAATCAGACCCATGTTAAATTCCTCCTCATATATTTTAATAGATATTTTTTATTAATGGTCAGAACTCACTTTGTGAGACATATAAACCATTGTCAACATAGTGAAAATAAATGCCTGGATAAACCCTATGAATGTACTGAACGCTTGCCATGCAAGCAATGGTAAGAATCCACCTAGGAATCCTAAGATACTTGTAGACGCTATTCCTGCTAGAAGTCCAAGTAAAATCTCCCCTGCGTAAATGTTTCCATACAGTCGAAGACCAAGCGTCAATGTATTCGCAAACTCTTCAATAATCTTAAAAGGCAATAAGAACGGAAGCGGACGGGTAAAGTCTTTTCCATATTCTTTTGTCCCCTTCAGCTTCACACCGTAATAGTGAGTGAGTACCACTACCATAACAGCTAATGTCATTGTGATCCCTGGGTCAGATGTTGGTGATTTCCACCACAGCGTATGATGCGGTGCCCACATGGTCACAACCCCTAACATATTGGAAACGAAGATGTATGTGAAGAGAGTTAATCCTAATGGAAGGAACATTCTCCCTACTTGCCAATCCATGTTAGAACCTATAATGCCTTTAATAAAGTCGATAAGCCACTCCATGAAGTTCTGAAACCCTTTCGGTCTGCGTTGTAAACCTCGTGTCGCTGCTACACATACAATGAACACTATCGCGGAAGCTATGACCATCATCAGAACGTTTGATAAGTTGAAGTCCAGCCATGAGATTCCAAAAGCGTCATTCCACATCGGTGCTTCGTGATTCAATCTGTTCACCTCTCTTCCATCATGCTATTCTGTTGACTTGTTAAACAGGTAATCTATAAAAATGACAAAGTAGGCTGTCATTAAGCCCAATACTACTGAAACTAAATGGAAATGTTCCTCAAATTGAAGGACGATGACTGCGGCTAAAGCGCCGGTTGCCAATCGTGTTAAAGTGCCAATGCCCCTGGATGGCTTTTCACCTTGTGCAGATGTTTCACCAAGCTTGGTGATTTTCTTCTGCATCAGCCAGAGGTTGAAGAAACTGAGAATGCCTCCTAAAAGGAGCCCGAGGAAAACTGGTTGCCAGGGGGTGAATCCCCACCCTAGAACAAGTAAAGCTAGAAGGTAGAACATCCATTTTCGCTGACGGGTTATCATGTGTTGAAATTCCAAAATGCATCGTCTCCCGTGTACACTTGTACTAAAATGAATCGTTCCTATGTACCTTTACTCCAGCAATTGGCAACGCCAACTAGATGTAGTGGTACAGTGGAAAATTGTTCACGATCCTTCCCACGAACCACCAGAAAGAGATCTGGGCCCCGCTAACCAGGGAAAGCAGTAACATGGTCACCCGTGACCTGCCTTATATGAAAGGATTCATTGCGACAACTTTCGCTGTAGAAACATAGCGAAAATTCAATGATTCCATGGATGAAAACCTTATCATTCCACACTATGTAAGAATACAATAGGGGTTATATGATGTCAATGAGTTTGGAGGCAAAAGAACAATTGTGTGACACGAATTGATCACATTTTTGTCACAATTTGAACATACCTATTACGCACATGTAAAACCACTCTTTTTCTGGGTGGTTTTTTGTGCACAACACCGAATCAATCCCAGCCATAACCATAATATTCCCTTTTACTTCACCTCAGGTCATCCAGAATCTGGATGACCTGAGGTGGAAGATGATGGAGGTTAATGGTTGTCAGTCCTGGTTTTCCAGATAGACAGGGAATGGGTAGCTGTATGTTTGTTTGTCTTTTGTTACCGTAACGACAGCGATATATGGGCCGGTTAATGCTTCTTTTAAGCCGCGATCGATCTCACCTTCGATCATGCCTGCTCCCGTTTCTTCTCGTTTAAACAATGTGCCTTGATGCAGCATCGTGCCCGCCCGGTATAAATCAACCGTGATTTGATCAACTGTTTCGGTCAAGTAGAAGCGGTACGATAGATCTCCCTGTGTCTTCCAGTCTTTGTACAGCTCAAAACCTGACACCTTCTCATAATCCGCCCGTTCCATCATAAATAAATAGGGCAGTTGATAGGCCTGATCCTCGCTCTTCAACGTTATATATCCCTGGTGCACGCCTTCCTCCACAAAAGCCTTCGACACACTGAGCTCGACAGGGATTTCCACCTTCTCATCAGGGGCCAATTGGATCGTTTCCGGTACGGTCCATGTCACCCCGGCAGGACTGTCGGGCAGCGGCACAGAAATCGTTTGGTTCTTGTCCCCTTTATTGTGCAGCGTAATCATCACTTTTTTCCGAAAAAAAGAATCTGCAATCCGTCCAAAGTAAAGCCCACCTGGTTCAATCCATAAATCAGGCTGAATGGCCGCTTCGGTATTGATGACTCCCGCTCCTTGTGCGGTGGGCTGGTACGGCTGTCCCTCTTTCTTCGTCAACAGGTCAGCCGTCGTCATCAGCGATTGCTTGATCTGAGCCGGACTCCAGTTCGGATGTGCTTCAATCATAAGGGCGGCGACCCCGGCGACGTGCGGGGCGGCCATACTCGTCCCTTGCAGCGGTTGGTATCCACCTGGGACTGTACTGATAATATTGACACCGGGAGCAAGGACGTCCGGTTTGACTATCCAGTTCGTCGTCACCGGTCCTCTTGAACTAAATGGAGCTATGCCATGGTCAACCTTCACCCGAGTTGTTTCGAGCCACTGATCTCCTTCTACACCGTGCTCCATCAGCCATTTCCCATCTCTCCCTGACACTGCTGCTACCGGAATCGGAACTTCACTAGTAAGCGCCCCCTGAAACATTCCCGGCTGATTGTTATAAATGATTACACCGACGGCGCCTTGCTCATAGGCCATTTGCGCCATCTCCGTAAACGGCACCACTCCACGCTCCATCACGACAATTTTTCCAGTCGCCGGTGGTATAGCCGTTTCCCCAGATCCCCCGTTGATTAAGGGATATTTTTTCGAAAAAGTCCAGGGGACAGATCCCTGCATCAATTGGACGCCAACCTTTCGATCGAGTCCCGGTAAAGTGAGGACAGGCCGAGTTGTGGGAAGCGAGGATGCCCCGACGGTAATTGCCTTTGAAGATGTACCCGGCGACCCTACTGTCCACGTGTCGGGACCGGCGTTACCCGCAGCCACCACAACGGTTGTTCCAAGTTCCACGGCCTTATTGACCGCTTTCGTCGTCGGCCAGTCCGGGCCATTTACCGTGTTTCCGAGCGAGAGATTGATCACATCCATTCCATCTTCCACTGCCTGTTCAATGGCAGCGATCACCTGCACAGATGATCCCGTCCCGCCAGGACCAAGCGCACGATAAGCATAGAGCTCTGCTTCAGGCGCAACACCCTTCATATCCCCATTTGCAGCAATGATGCCAGCCACGTGGGTTCCATGCATCGTTGCGCCAAAGCCCCCCATCGTTTCCATAGGATCCTTATCAAAGTCCACAACGTCAAACCCGCCCTGGTAGCTTGCCGTTAAATCCGGGTGGGTGTAATCGATTCCTGTATCAATGACGCCAACCTTCACGCCTTCACCCGTGTAGGAAGTCTGTTCCCTGACCACTTCCGTTGTTAAAAGCGGTCTATCTTTCTTTGCCAATGATGTTATTTTCCCATTATTTGCCGTGCTGTATGTGTGTACAGGGTATTGATTGACAACAGAATCAAGGCGGACAAGTTTCTCAAGTTCTTCCGCCTCTCCCTTGATCGCTACCCCTTGAAAAATCGTATTGTACGTTGCCACTACTTCAAGAAGCGGGAGCCTCGTTTCAATCTGACTCGCAAATGCCTTCGGTGATTCGTCTAGTTCAACTATGATCGTGGTTTCCTCTGACGGTTCGGGCTGATCAAACAAGGCAGGCTGAGTAGGCTGCTGCCCTGGCTGACTAAAGCCAGCCGTCATAAGTGCTGTGAGGAGTACGAGTGCAGAAAACTTACGCATGCAGAAGCTCCTTTTTTCCATAGTTTGTGATGAATGGAAGTTGCTATGCACACGAAAAAGCCGATTGATTTTCTTATAAAAATCAATCGGCTATGAAAGTCATTACGCGCCTGTTTTGCATGTAATTGTTTCATTGCAAATCTTGCTATCGGCTGTGCAATCAAAGCTTCAACCCAAAATGCGATGAAAAATTTTCTAGGCCAGTCATAAAAGAAGTTTTGAATCGGTGCCCAGCTAATTTCACCCATGCCAATCCAGGATCCCATAAGTTAGTTCGTTTCAAATGTCTCCGGTTTGTCTTCCCGCTGCTTGAAAAAGTAGCGAATTGCTTCAGCAATACGGGCGGACGCTTGTCCGTCCCCATACGGATTAGAAGCTTGCGCCATCGCTTCATGCTTATCCGGATCAGACAAAAGTTCATTGGCAAGATTAAAAATATGCTCCTCGTCTGTGCCCGCAAGCTTCAGCGTCCCCGCTTCAATCCCTTCCGGACGCTCTGTAGTGTCGCGCAGGACAAGTACAGGTACTCCAAGTGATGGAGCTTCCTCCTGCACCCCGCCGGAATCGGTCAAAATCAGATGGGCTCTTGATGCGAAATTGTGAAAATCGATCACATCAAGCGGCTTAATCAGCTTAATGCGTTCATCATTGCCTAAAATGTGATCAGCCGTTTCCTGGACCACCGGATTGAGATGCACAGGATAGACGACCTGTACATCGTCGTGGGTTTCCACTAAACGCTTTATCGCACGGAACATTTGCTCCATATTGCTCCCAAGGTTTTCACGACGATGGGCCGTCATCAGAACGAGGCGTTTATCAGCTAGCTGATCGAGCACCTCGTGCGTATACTCTTGATCGACCGTCGTATTCAAAGCATCAATAGCGGTATTACCTGTCACAAAAATGTGATCTTCCGGCTTGTTCTCTGCCAGCAGATTATCTTTGGATTTATTCGTCGGAGCAAAATGAAGATCAGCCATGACTCCCGTCAGCTGACGGTTCATCTCTTCCGGAAATGGTGAATATTTATTCCACGTTCGCAAGCCCGCTTCCACGTGACCAACCGGAATCTGGTTGTAATAAGCGGCAAGTGAGGCAGCAAACGTCGTTGTCGTATCGCCGTGAACGAGCACAACATCCGGCTGTGTTTTCTTCATGACGTCGTCAAGACCCTCGAGCGCTCGTGCTGTGACTGCCGTCAGCGTTTGACGATCCTTCATAATGTTTAAATCGTAATCGGGCTCAATGCTGAAAATGTTCAATACCTGGTCAAGCATCTGTCTGTGCTGAGCTGTCACGGTGACGATGGGCTCAAATTGCTCAGACCTTTTTTTTAATTCTAAAACAAGCGGTGCCATTTTGATCGCTTCGGGACGTGTCCCGAAAATCGTCATTACTTTAATGCGGTTGGACATCGATGAGCCTCCTTACTTCGTGCCGAACAGGCGGTCGCCGGCGTCACCCAGGCCTGGTTCGATGTAGCCTTTTTCATTTAAACGTTCGTCCATGGCAGCCAGATAAATATCAACATCAGGATGTGCTTCCTGGACAGCTTCTACACCCTCAGGAGCTGCGACGAGACACATTAGGCGGATTTGACGGGCCCCGCGTTTCTTCAGCGACTGGATCGCTTCATTGGCGGATCCGCCTGTGGCGAGCATTGGATCGATGACGATCAATTCACGTTCTTCAATATCACTTGGAAGTTTGACATAGTATTCGACAGGCTGCAGTGTTTCTGGATCGCGGTAAAGACCAACGTGTCCTACTTTTGCAGCTGGAATCAATTTAATAATTCCGTCAACCATGCCGAGACCGGCGCGCAGGATCGGTACTAGACCAATTTTTTTTCCTGTCAGCACTTGAGCTTTAGCGTTATTGACTACTGGAGTGTCGATTTCTACTTCCTCAATCGGCAAATCCCGAGTGATTTCAAATGCCATCAGTGCTGCTACTTCGTCAACTAATTGGCGAAAATCCTTCGTTCCTGTTTCTGCTTTTCTTATGTACGTCAACTTGTGTTGAATTAATGGATGATCTAATACATATACATTTCCCATTGCCAGTCACTCCTTCTCATAGTTTGCATCCTTTAAATTGTACTGAAAATATATCGAACAAGCAAGCAGCGAAAAGCGGAGGTGCCCTGATAGAGACGACAAGCATAAGCAGATCGGCGCAGTGAAGTGGTTTTTCTTCACGGAGGCGAACTGCTTATGTCTCGAGTGTCTGGGCACCGGAGCTAGACACTCGAAAAGCGGAGAGGGACGGTAAGACCTGACACGCATAAGCAAGATGGCATAGTGAAGCGTATTCAAGGAAGTTCGGCTAAAACCGAAATGAGAGGAAGTTCGACTAAGTTCGGCACGTCCTGTGCCAACGTCGAACTACCCTACGTCGTGTAGGGTCAAAAAACCACCAGCCCCAAGGACTAGTGGTTTCGTCTTTAAGAAGTTGTTAGCAATGATGGGTATAGCGGGAAGCGGGATGTCAGTTTCCGAACACTTTCCGCTACTTCCTTTAATTTCGCCTCATCATCATGATGTTTCAGCGTCGTTGCAATTTGCTCTGCCATTTCTTCCATTTCCTTTTCCTTAAAACCACGGCTTGTTACAGCGGCTGTACCGATACGGATTCCGCTCGTCACAAACGGGCTTTCCGGATCAAATGGAATGGTGTTTTTATTAGTCGTGATCCCGACATCATCCAGCGCCTTCTCAGCTACTTTTCCAGTCAATTCAAGGTTGCGCAAATCTAGCAGCAATAAATGATTATCCGTTCCATCGGATACAAGACGAACACCATGCTTCTTAAGCGATTCGCCAAGCTGCTTTGCATTGGCAATAATTTGACGGGAGTATTGCTTGAATTCAGGCTGTAGTGCTTCCTTGAAGGAAACAGCTTTCGCTGCGATCACGTGCATGAGTGGACCGCCCTGCATGCCTGGGAATACGGATTTATCGATTTTCTTCGCAAATTCTTCTTCACAAAAAATCATGCCGCCACGAGGACCACGCAATGTTTTGTGAGTCGTTGTCGTAACAAATTGAGCATGCGGAATTGGATTTGGATGCAGCCCAGAAGCGACTAAGCCTGCAATATGAGCCATATCAACGAGCAGATACGCCCCTACTTCATCAGCAATTTCACGGAACCTGGCAAAATCAATTTCACGCGGATAAGCACTTGCCCCTGCAACGATCAGCTTCGGCTGCACTTCTTTCGCTTTTGCTAAAACAGCATCGTAATCAATCTGTTCGTTATCCTGATCGACGCCATATTCTTCAAAATCATAGAGTGTCCCACTGAAGTTCACGGGACTGCCGTGAGTCAAGTGGCCGCCATGGTTTAAATTCATGCCAAGCACTTTATCTCCAGGCTTAAGAACCGTAAAGTAAACCGCCATGTTCGCTTGTGCACCAGAATGCGGCTGAACATTGACATGATCCGCTCCAAATAATTCCTTAGCACGGTCCCTTGCCAGATTTTCAGCCACGTCTACGTGTTCACAGCCTCCGTAATAACGGCGGCCTGGATACCCTTCTGCATACTTGTTCGTTAACACTGAACCCATAGCCTCCATAACTGCTTCGGATACGAAGTTTTCCGAGGCAATCAGCTCAATATTGTTTTCCTGACGATCTTTTTCATCCTTAATTGCTGCAAACAGTTCTGCATCAGTTGATTTAACATGTTCCATGATCGAATTCCCCTCTCGAGTTACTTTTCAAGTTCGTAAACCGCTCGACCCCCGCCGACAAGTGGCGGACGCGTGCGAGCAACCGTGACATGTGCGTGTCCAATCGAATTCTGGGCAAGGCGAAGCGGTACAGCGACTCGCCTCAAATGCATTCCTATTAATGTGTCTCCAATGTCAATACCTGCATCAGCTTCAACTGCTTCTACTAAAACAGGATCGTTCATATGTTTAAAAGCATAGGAAGCCATCGAACCGCCTGCTTCTGCAACAGGTACAGCGGAAACTTCTTGATAGCGCTGCTCCCTCTGCACGGAATGTTCGACAACGAGTGACCGATTGAGGTGTTCACAACATTGGAACGCCAGATCGATCCTCTTCTGTTCTGTGAGCTTATGCCATTCATTATACACCACTTCAGCAATGGCTTCACTACCTGATGTGCCGATTCTTTCGCCAGCTATTTCACTTGTTGAGCAGCCAACGACGAGAAGACTACCTTGTTTAATGTGTCCACTCTCGAGTAATTGTCGGACAACGGTAGATACCTCTTGTTGAATCGCTTTAATATCAGTCATAGGCTCATCTCCTTTGGTAAGAAGCAAGTAGATTGCCTCTTATTCTATACGGCCATTCTATCACACTTTTCTAAAATCTTCGTTGGGTATGTAGGCCTAATAAGGAAGAAAACCTTTCCTTAACAGGAAGCGGAAGGTATAGAACAGCCGTTCTTCAGCCGAAGGAGTTTCTTGCCGTTAAGTTAATCTCGAGGATGTTCTTACGCTTTCCCTTCGTATTCGGTTATTTTCCCTACACGATTATTGTGACGGCCGCCTTCATAATCCGTCTCAAGCCATGTGCGGGCAATTTCCTTCGCTAAACCTGGGCCAATGACACGCTCGCCCATGCAAAGCATGTTCGAATTGTTATGTTCACGGGTCGCTTTTGCTGAAAACAGATCATGCACAAGAGCAGCACGAATTCCCTTCACTTTATTTGCTGAGATGGACATGCCGATGCCTGTCCCGCAAATCAAAATGCCTTTATCAAATTCACCACTTGCGACTCGTTCCGCAGCAGGAATCGCGTAATCCGGAAAGTCTACAGAAGTTTCACAGTCACAGCCTATATCCTCAAACTCAATATGCAATTCATCAAGCACGTCTGCTACTTCACGGCGCAGATTCACACCGCCATGGTCGGATGCCAAAATTACTTTCATTGTTTGCCACTCTCCTTGTTTCTTTTCGTTTAGTTTACCGCAGATCGCAGGGTTCTCAAAGTCCGTTAACCCAGGTTAAACAAACGTTTGATTAATTCTCTTTCAGCTCCTTCAACTTCGCCACCAGCAAATCAATGTGCCTGTTGAGCTCATCCCTGGTTTCCCTGTACACCTTTACATTTTTTCCGAAAGGATCGGTGATATTCAAGTTTGGAATGTCACTTTCAATCTGCTGAATCTTTTCGATTTCAGTGGCCAGTTCTTGCCGCAGCCGGGTCTCCATTTCAGCTTGTGTCAAGTCTTCCTCCAGATTACTGAGAATCCAAGTACGTTTTTCTTCAAAGGTGGTGTAAAGATCTTTCAGTTCCTGCCACTTGCTCTCATCAATCAGGACATATTCTTTCAATGTAAAAAACTTCGTCTGTTCATCAGGATACTGGAGGGCTAAGGTCTGTTTATGTTTATCTGTCATCGTCAACACGAGATCAGACCAATCAATGATCTCCTGGGCAATCGGTGTTGAGGAATGGTTGAATGATAATCCGACTTCACTGAGCACATGCTCAGACCCTTCCGATAACGGTTGTCCAGATCCAGCAAAAATGCCAGCCGAACGAACCTCAACGCCATTGTATTTAAACCTTAAAAGAGCCTCAGCCATCGGACTGCGGCATGTGTTACCTGTGCATACAAATAATAGATTCATCGTGGTACACTCCTCACTTGAGGCTTTTTCTCTATCATATCATATCTATTTTGCAAAGAAATAGTTTAGAAAATGGCATAAAGGCCAAGCGCGCACAATATGCTTCCCCCTAACAGTTCACTGTACGTGCCAAGCAGACCGCTTGCCCTTCTTCCGAGCACAAAACCTGCCCATGTGAGAACGGTGCTCACTACTCCAAAGGAAAGCACGGAAACGATGATCGCGGTTTGGTGAAGACCAAGGCTAAACCCGACAGGAAAGCTGTCTATACTTACACTAATGGCAAAAATCCATAATCCGGCACCAACGAGGGAATGGGCGGCAGAACGTTTTTCTGCAAATGACGCAAAAATAGTATAGCAGCCTAGCCCAAATAGCAAGAACCCTCCTGCTACAGCAGCCCATGTACTGGCATTCGACGATAACCAGGAACCCAAAATGATTCCAAGACCTGGCATAAACATATGAAATAACCCGACAACGATTCCAGCAAAAAAAGCATGCTTAAGCCTTACCGCCTGCATCCCCATTCCCAGAGATACAGAGAAAGCATCCATTCCGAGTGCAAACGATAGCAATACTAATGAAGCAGCTTGTTCGATCATGTGAGAAAGCCCCCCTCCGGACATGCTATGCGGGGCTTTCAGCTTGTATGTCAGTTACTGGATAACTTTTTGGACAGCAGCTTTTGATAAACGATTCATGACGGCAGCACCTACTCCATGGTCCGGAAAGGCTTCGCATAAAATAACATCAACGTCAGCTTTCTTAAATTGACGTAACGCACCATAGAGATTCCCGGCCACTTCGGCCAAGTTGTTTCTTGAGCCACAGCGAAGGGTGCGTGAATGGTCCAGCGCATCCGCCAGTTCATGACTTGCCATCACACCGACGCGTTTATCCACAGCCTGCAGCTGGTTGATTTGGTCTTGAAAAAATGAAACATCACCGTCAACGAGCCAGAGCGGTGCCTCAGGGGCATAGTGGGCGTATTTCATGCCAGGCGATTTCGGCTTAGACCCCTGAGCGGCCAGCGCCGGGTCCACAATCACTTCAGGGATCAATGGCTGCAGATCTTCTTTTGTTACACCACCCGGGCGAAGAATTATCGGGATCCTAGCTGTGCAATCAAGCACTGTAGATTCTACCCCCACCCCAGTCGGGCCTCCATCGACAATCCCGGCAATCCGCCCGTCGAGGTCCTGGGCAACATGAACCGCTTCGGTTGGGCTCGGGCGTCCTGAGCGATTGGCACTTGGGGCAGCCAGTGGTTTCCCTGCAGCTTTTAAAATACTCAACGCCACAGGATGATCAGGCATGCGAATCGCAATCGTCGACAGGCCAGCCGTTACATTTTCAGCAGCCGTACCATTGCTCGGTAGGATCAATGTTAATGGACCCGGCCAAAACTGTTCTATTAACTTGCGAGCAATAGGCGGAATCTCAGTTACAAGCTCCTCTACATGTGATTGGTCCGCCACATGAACGATTAACGGATTGTCCGCTGGGCGCCCTTTTGCATCAAAAATCCGTTGAACGGCAGTGGCACTCGTGGCATCTCCTCCAAGTCCATACACCGTTTCGGTAGGAAAAGCAACAACCTGCTGCTGCTTAAGCAGCTCAGCAGCCTCTACGATTGCCTCATCATATTCTGATATATGTGTGGATAGCTTCCAATGTTGTGTTGATTTATTCATGTCTGTTCTCCTTTTAATCAATCTAGGAAAGTATAGGTTGTGTATAAATGGTTTGTTTAGGTGTTTGACCCTCGTTGTAGCTGGGTAATTATATACTAACATTATGAATACTTCCGTAGTTAATCGCAAATCCAGACACTACTAACAAGTTATCCTCAACTTATCAACAGACATATCCACATATTCACTTGTTTTCACGTGTTCATCCTCCCACACTTATTCAGATACCCACAATTTATCCACGTTTTTTAATGAAAATGTGGATAATATCCATACTTATCAACATTAATCGTTGATAACTTTATATATCCACAACTGCTGTTGTTCATCTTTACATTCAAATTGTTGATGAGTGAGCAATCTGTTCAAGTTCTGTGAATGACTTTTCACTTGAAGTTCCCGAGTGCCTTCCTCTTTCACATAGTTCTGAATCAACTCAAACACGTATAACACCCCTGCTTTGGAGACATCGCTTGAAACTTGAAGCTGGCGCAGCTGTTTAACACCTTGCTCTTGTTCTGCCAAAATAAACGAACCCATTTCTTCGTTATCCCGCTTAATCAGATATCCACATTCCCCGTTATGCTTAAGTGCTAATTTTTCAATATACACAGCAAATCCCCCTTTTCCAGTACCTATTTAAAAGGCTTCCGTAATGGTGACCTTTCTAGTACTCTATGAGAAAAAGGGGAAAATATGCTAGGATACGATTTTATTCCAAAGTTTAACGAGAAAGAATTCCACTTCCTGCTTCTCCGGCTCCGCTGCTTCTTTTTCCTGCTCTTGCTCAGCACCTTTTTCTTCAGCGTGGGCGACCGTTGCTCCATTGGAGAAATCAAGAAAACAGAGAGGTGGGAACAGTACACACCACCAATTATCTCCTTCCCCTTCACCAAGAGTGATCAAAATCGCTTCATATTCACCTGCCGGGTAAATGTAGGAGCCGTAAAGCTTCGTTGGAAATTCTACCTGCTTACCATATTCCACTTGATAACTCTCTGTCATCTCTGACTGTTCAATTGTTTCTTTTACAATCGCATCTATTTCCTGAAGTCGAGATTGAATCAGGGCCCGCGCCGCATCAATCGACGTAAGGTCTTCTACCCAGGTTGTAATTTCCGCGTTGACTGCATCACGGACATCACGCTTTAACTCCTGAGCTTTCTCTTCATTATTATCCGCCAGAATCCGAAGACGTATCGCTTCGTCAGGAATCACTTTATATGGAGAACTTGAGGAGGCACCACTCATGTGTCCCCAAGGTAAAATCGATAAACTAAGTATAATAGCTGCCGTAGCCAAAATTATTTTTCTCATAAAAAAATCCCTCCCCTGTTACTAGCTAGTATGGTCAGGGAGGAAATCTTTTAAACCTCAAATCTATTAAAAGAGTTTGCAGCGTAGTAGATTAGGCTTTAATGTTCTGTCTAGACTAATTCAGCAAAAATCATGCGATCTCTTCGATTGATATCCTGCTTGATTTCCACACGATAGTCAGGCAGCCTTGTTTCGATGATCGCTTTAACCGCATCCCCTTGTTCGTGGCCAATTTCAAACGCAATTAACCATGGGGATAACTCAAACCGGACGATCTGATCAATGATGGTTTGATAAGCGGCTACCCCATCGTCCTCGGCAAAAAGAGCCAGCTCAGGATCGAAGTTTTTCACCGTATCCTGAAGAACTTCTGCACGTGAAATATACGGCGGATTCGATACGAGAACATCAATGGGCTGCTGTTTAACCGGCTCCAGAAAGTCACCTTGAGAAAACGTTACATCAGCCTCCAACGCTTCCGCATTCCGTTTGGCGATCTCAAGTGCATCCGTCGAAAGGTCTGTGGCTATTAATTGACTTGCAGGGTGCTCAAGCTTTAAAGTAACCGCAATAATTCCACTTCCCGTGCCCAGATCAGCAATGACAGGAGCCTGCAGTTGAGACTTTGACTGTATCCTTTCAATCGTACCTAACACAAGCTCCTCTGTTTCCGGCCTTGGTATGAGGACATCCTTGTTTACAGTAAACTCGCGCCCATAAAACGACGCTTTGCCAATCAGGTGCTGCACGGGCACACCCGTCTCAGCGTGGTCCTCAATCGCTTGTATAAAAGAGGACCTCACTGTTTCAGGAAAAGAATCATGTTCGTAAGCCAGCAGCCGGGAGAAGCTCAAGTTCAGCATATCTTCGAGCAGCAAATCCGCTACTCTCACCTCTCGTCCATGCTCTCGTAAAAAAAGAGAAGCCCAGCGGCGGGCTTCCCCAATGGTCGTAAACGGTACCTTATTCACCGATAGACTCCAGCTTCTTCGTCTGCTCTTCAATTAACAGCGCATCGATGATTTCTCCCATATTCCCTTGAAGCACTTGATCAAGTTTCTGCAGGGTTAAGCCGATGCGGTGGTCTGTGACACGTGTTTGCGGAAAATTATACGTACGAATCCGCTCTGAACGGTCACCCGTTCCAACTGCCGATTTACGGCTTTCATCGTACTCCGCCTGTTGTTCCCGCTGAACTTTATCGTAAATACGAGCACGTAAAACCTTCATCGCTTTTTCCTTGTTCTTAATCTGTGACTTTTCATCCTGACAGGAAACGACAATCCCAGTTGGCTCGTGCGTCAAACGGACAGCAGACATTGTCGTGTTAACACTCTGCCCCCCTGGCCCGCTAGAAGCAAACGTGTCGACACGAATATCTTTATCATGCACTTCCACCTCTACTTCTTCAGCTTCCGGCATAACCACAACAGTTGCGGTCGATGTATGAATCCGTCCGCCAGATTCCGTTTCCGGCACACGCTGCACACGGTGGGCGCCATTTTCAAATTTCATTTTCGAAAAAGCACGATCCCCATTAATCATAAAAATGATCTCTTTATAGCCGCCCACATCATTGGCATTCGCCTCAATGACTTCTGTCTTCCAGCCTTGAGATTCCGCGTATCTTGCATACATACGGTAAAGGTCACCCGCAAACAAAGCCGCTTCATCTCCTCCAGCTGCTCCGCGCACTTCCATGATGACGTTTTTATCATCATTCGGATCTTTTGGAAGCATAATGACTTTCAAACGCTCTTCCAGTTCCTGTTTTCGATCTGAAAGCTCGCCGATTTCTTCTTTGACCATCTCTTCCATATCATTATCAAGACTATCCTCGAGCATGACCTTCGCATCATCAAGCTGCCCAGTCACTTCCTTGTATTCACGATAGGCGGTCACCGTTTCCGCAAGCCCGGATTGTTCTTTAGAGTATTCACGCAGTTTATCCGTATCCGAAATTACTTCCGGATCACTAAGTAATTCATTTAATTTTTCATAACGATCTTCAAGTGTTTGCAAACGTTCGATCAATGGTATGCACCTCTTTCTCCATAACAGTCTAATTATATTATAGAGAGGGTGGGGTTACAACCACGTCCCTTGAAAAACAAGCTCTGCCTCAGCGGGAACTTCAATTAATCTGGGATGATTGCACGGAGTTTTCCTTAATTGCCTATTCGGCAACTTATTTGCACATAAAAGTCCAACATCGCATATACGGAACGTTTATGTGCCTATTTCTCTCTAAATCAAAATCATCGTATTTTCACGTTAATATTATAGCGGGGTACAGCCCTGTAAACAGCATCTTTAATCTGCTTGGTCCAGTCCATCTTCTCATCGCTGCTCAGCTCCCGATCGACTTCAACGGTCACCCACGCCTGGCCAGCCTCGATGATCACCCGTTTAACTGTGACGCCTGGAACCTGGTTAGCTGCTTCTTTCATTAAATTACGATCTTGCTTTAATCCCCACGTGTCCCCTACGCGATCCATGGAGCGAGGGTTTTCATTTTCCACCTCAGAAGTTTGTTCATTCTGGGTACTCAAATTCTCAATAGTTTCGCGGTTTGTACTCCCTTGATAATTGCTATAATTCTGTCCGCAAGCCGTCATGAGTAATGTCATGAGAACTCCTGCCATTATGATCCTTAGCATCTTTCACACCTCTTCTCTTTTTCAGTAGTGTGTACGGATGAAAAGAGGATTATGCGTAGATTAGCCGTCACTTCCATCATAATGCAGCACTTTTAAGGGATGATTGCTAAATGAGTACGCTGTTGATATACACTTCGCTTTCCGCAAGGGGCTTCGAGTATATAGACTGCTTCCGGATTCTGCTTAGATAAATCGTCTTTTTAAAGCAACAATCCATTCGAAAAGCAGCTAAAATAAAAACCGCCGACCCTTAAGTCAGCGGTTACGAACAATTATGCATGTTTTTCGGCGTGAGCCTTTACTTGCGCTTGCCTGGGTTTATTCGGTACCTCATGATGATGGCGGCACCTGGGCTCGTACGATTCAGAAGCACCGACTAAAATAATCGGATCATCATAGGAAGCAGGCTTGCCATCGATCAGACGCTGTGTCCGACTGGCCGGAGAACCACATACAGGACAAATCGCATTCAACTTTGTCACACTTTCACTCAAGGCCATAAGTTCAGGCATCTTCCCAAACGGTTCACCACGGAAATCCGTATCCAGCCCTGCAGCGATGACACGAATCCCGCGATCGGCCAGACACTCCACAACTTCAACGATATTATCATCAAAAAACTGCACTTCATCAATGCCGACAATATCTACTTCATCACTAACTTCTTTGAGGATTTCCAGCGATTCTGCTACCGGCCTCGCCAGTACAGAGGTACCGTTATGAGACACGATGGAATCCTCTTTATATCGATTATCAATGGCGGGTTTAAATACACGAACAGACAAGTTACCATATGTAGCTCGGCGTACGCGGCGAATCAATTCTTCTGATTTCCCGCTGAACATACTTCCACAGATCACTTCAACCCATCCGCTCTGTTTCATTACATACACGTCCACTGTCGCTCCCTTCACACATCTTCGATCCATCTATTTTTGACAAAAAAAGCTCCCTTCATGAGACGGGTAAACTCACATAGGGATGGCTCTACTATCCTGCTGTCCTTCGCTTTTCCTTTAACAAAAAAACAGGCAAAAGGTAAGACAATTTGCCTGTTTTTGTTCAAAATTATGCTGGGATCATCATAAGATGACCACACATTATTATGAAAGGTTATATTTTTTCTTGAAGCGATCCACACGGCCGCCAGCTTTGTCAGCTTTTTGTTTGCCTGTGTAGAACGGATGAGACGCAGAACTAATCTCAACGCGGATAAGCGGGTAAGTGTTCCCGTCTTCCCATTCGATTGTTTCGTCAGATCCTTGCGTAGATCCAGCGATAAATTTGAAATCAGAACTTGTGTCAAGGAATACAACTTTACGGTATTCTGGATGAATTCCTGCTTTCATGTTCTTCCACTCCTTTTTGCCCTGAGTCCCCTGGAAACAGAGTTATTGTAAGAGCCGTCGAAGGTTAGTCGATACACCTTTTACTGAAACTCACATAGAAAGATTATATCAGTCTACGTAGTCCAATGCAACAGCATGTACTATCCTTTTTTCTGGAAAAGCGATCAGCTGCGACGAGACGAGGTTGTTTTTCCCTTCATATCCTTGTCCATCAGATCGAAAAATTCCTCATTAGTTTTCGACGACCGCAGCCTGCGTAAGAAACGGTCGATGAAATCATGAGAATCTGACATCGTTTTACGAATCGCCCACACTTTATCCAGTCCAGACTTCGGCAGCAGCAGCTCCTCTTTACGTGTTCCGGAACGAGCAATGTCAATCGCAGGGAAGATGCGTCGTTCGGCCAGACTGCGGTCCAGATGAAGCTCCATGTTCCCGGTTCCTTTAAATTCTTCATAAATGACATCATCCATGCGGGAACCTGTATCCACTAATGCCGTGGCTAAGATCGTAAAACTTCCGCCCTCTTCAATATTCCTGGCCGCACCGAAGAAACGCTTCGGCCGGTGGAAGGCTGCCGGGTCGATCCCTCCGGATAGCGTCCGTCCGCTTGGCGGGATCACCAGGTTATAAGCACGGGCAAGACGCGTAATGCTGTCCATTAAGATAATCACGTCACGCTTATGTTCCACGAGTCGCATGGCCCGCTCAAGGACGAGTTCAGCCACTTTAATATGGTTTTCCGGTACTTCATCAAAAGTTGAACTTACGACATCAACATCTGGTGCTACAGAACGTTCGATGTCTGTTACTTCTTCCGGGCGTTCATCCACAAGTAAAATGATTAATTTTGACTCGGGATGGTTAACAGAAATGCTATTCGCAATTTGCTTCAACAGCATCGTCTTACCCGCTTTAGGCGGAGCAACAATTAATCCACGCTGTCCATAACCGACCGGTGCCATCAAGTCCATAATCCGTGTTGAAAGTTTTTTACTTTCTGTTTCAAGTTTCATATGACGATCTGGATAGAGCGGCGTTAAAGCTGGAAAGTGCACTCGTTCTTTCGCCGTCTCCGGATCTTCCCCGTTTACTGCATCTACGTGAAGCAATCCATAATACCGTTCATTTTCCTTCGGCGGCCGGACTTTCCCCGAAACCTTGTCGCCATTACGCAAATCAAACCTGCGAATTTGTGATGCGGAAATGTAAATGTCCTCAGCACTCGGAGAGTAGTTGATTGGACGCAGGAAGCCAAACCCTTCAGAAGGAATGATTTCCAAGATGCCATCCATAAATAGAAAGCCATCTTTCTCGGCCTGTGCTTTCAAAATTGCAAAAATCAACTCTCGCTTCGTTAGCTTAGCATAATAGGATACCTTGTACTGCTTCGCTAAAGAGTAGAGTTTCTTTAATGTCATGTCTTCCAGGTTGGATATTGATAGTTCTGCCACAAAATCACCACTTTAATTATTTTTAGCTAAAGCATCCTCGCAGATCGTCTTTCCCTGACGAGAAGATTATAAGGAAGTCGTGCTTGAGCCTTTTTTATAGATTGTGTGTATACCAGAGTAAGCTCTCTACTAATCTATGTTGATCTTAGTATGAGCGTTGATTGCCCTTTTCGGAAATAAAAAGAAGAAACAAGAGGGATGTGAAGCTTACAGAGGTTTACAATTACATTATTTCTTTGATTCTTTATTGTTAGAAACCTACCTTATTGTACATCTAGTAATCACGTCGGTTCAAGAGGTTTTTTTGGCATGTCATTCAGAGGGTAAAAGTAGGGCAGGGAAACTGAATATCTTCAGCTTCCCCATTTAACCTGCTATTTAATCACTAAATTCGGTTTCTTCTTCAAGCTGTGGTCTCCATCGATAAAACGAACGGTTCCTGATTTCGCTCGCATAACTACCGTCTGGGTTGTTGCCTTTTGTCCTTTAAATTGGACTCCTTGAAGCAGTTCTCCGTCTGTTACTCCTGTGGCTGCGAAGATGGCATCGTCCCCGCCGCAGAAGTCTTCCATGTATAGAACTTTGTTGATATCTTCAATCCCCATGTCCTTACATCTGTTGCGTTCTTCCTCATTAGAAGGAATAAGTTTTCCCTGGATTTCGCCACCAAGACATTTAAGCGCAACCGCAGCAAGCACCCCTTCAGGCGCTCCCCCGGATCCGAATAAAATATCAACACCTGTATCGTCAAAAGCCGTATTAATCGCAGCTGCCACATCTCCATCAGAAATCAGTTTAATGCGGGCACCTGCTGCGCGAATTTCTTCAATAATTCCTTCATGCCGTTTTCTGTTCAGTACAATCGCTACTACATCTTCCACATCTTTATTTTTCGCTTCAGCCACGGCAGCAAGATTTTCAGCTACGGATGCATTGATATCGACTTTTCCGACCGCTTCTGGCCCTACAGCGATTTTTTCCATGTACATATCCGGTGCATGCAAGAGCTGGTTGTGATCAGCAATCGCAATGACAGCCAGCGCATTCCATGTTCCCTGTGCGACAATGTTTGTCCCTTCAAGCGGATCTACAGCTACATCCACTCTCGGGCCAAAGCCATTCCCGAGCTTCTCTCCAATATAAAGCATCGGAGCTTCATCCATTTCTCCTTCCCCGATTACGACAGTTCCTTTCATCGGGATCGTGTCAAAAACGTCACGCATAGCGGAAGTGGCCGCATCATCAGCTTCATCTTTCTTTCCTCTTCCCATCCAGCGAGCTGATGACAAAGCTGCCGCCTCAGTTACTCTGACTAATTCCATTGATAAACTTCTTTCCATGGTTCATTCTCCCCATTCTCTATAGAATTTTCCTCATCTCCCCATGGACGGGCCTCGCGCGTAGTGGGGTAGTTCGGCCGTGCTTAGTCGAACTTCCTTTAACATAACTTTAACCGTGCTTCCTCTAGTCACGGTTCTAGTCAACCTTCCACTCACCTGTCTACCCGGGCACTACGCTTTTCTTACTGTCTAGCTCCGCGGGGCAGACCTTCGTGACATAAGCAATCCACCTCCGTGAAGAAAAACCACTTCACTGTGGCGTCTTGCTTATGCGTGTCAGGTCTAAACGCCCCGCTTCGCTTTTCTTATGAATTCTGAAATTGCTCGACTTCCTCTTCTGACATCTCCTCATACCAGATATTGGCTCCGAGCTCTACCAGCTTGTTCGTAATGTTTTCATAGCCTCGTTCAATGTGGTCTACACCAGTGATTTCAGTGACTCCGTCGGCCATTAACCCAGCGATCACCAACGCAGCACCCGCCCGTAAATCAGAAGCTTTTACTTTTGCTCCTTCAAGTTTAGCCGGACCTGCGACAATCGCTGCACCGCCTTCTACTTTAATCGAAGCATTCATGCGGCGCAGTTCATCGACATGCTTGAACCTGGCTTGATAGATCGTATCCGTAACGACACCAGTCCCTTCCGCCTTCGTAAGTAATGTGGTAAAGGGCTGCTGTAAATCTGTCGGAAATCCAGGATAAACGAGAGTCTTAATATCAACACTCTTTATTTTTTCACCAGGCCTGATGTAAAGCTGTTCATCGTTTTCCTCAATCGTTACACCCATCTCCCGCAATTTTGCCAGCAGTGATTCAAGGTGCTGCGGAATAACGTTGTCAATAATCATTTCTTCCCCTTGAGCTGCAGCCATGATCGTATAAGTTCCCGCTTCAATCCGATCCGGGATAATCGTATGCAGGCAGCCATTTAATTCTTCAACGCCTTCAATACGGATCACATCCGTCCCGGCACCTTTAATCTTCGCACCCATGCTCGTTAGCAGGGTGGCTACATCAATGATCTCTGGCTCTTTGGCCGCATTCTCAATCGTTGTCTTCCCTTTGGCCTTCACTGCTGCCAGCATTATGTTGATGGTCGCGCCTACGCTGACCACGTCTAAATATATTCTGGCCCCGCGCAGTTCTTTTGCACGTAAATAAATTGCACCTTGTTCGTTAGACACCTCAGCGCCAAGGGCTTCAAACCCTTTAATATGCTGGTCAATTGGACGCGGTCCGAGGTGACAGCCGCCCGGCAGTCCAATCACCGCTTTATTGAAACGACCTAACATCGCTCCCATAAAATAATAAGAGGCACGCAGCTTCTTCACGCGACCGTTTGGAAGCGGCATCGAGATCATTTTTGAAGGGTCGATTTCAATCGTTTGCCCATCTCGCTGAACGGTCCCCCCTATTTCCTCAAGCAAATCAGATAACGTTCCTACATCCGATATGTTTGGAAGTCCTTCAATCGTTACTTTGGAATTCGCTAAAATCGCAGCAGGTAATAGAGCTACAGCACTGTTTTTCGCACCACTGACACGTACTTGTCCGCGCAAAGGGGTGCCGCCTTCTACTAGTAGTTTTTTCATGGGAAACTCCTCACTTTAAAGGTAAAGATTATATCTTTATCATGTGCAATTTTTGCCAAATGACTCGTATTATTTTTGATTATTCCAGTCATTAAGGAATTTTTCAATACCTTGGTCAGTCAGAGGATGCTTTACAAGTTGGTCAAAGAGTTTAAACGGAACCGTTGCAATATGCGCTCCATTCAGGGCTGCGTCCGTTATATGAACGGGATGGCGTACAGAAGCAGCAATGATTTCCGTATCAATTGCATGACGATCGAAAATCTCAGCGATCTGAGCCACGAGCTCCATTCCGTTATGCCCAATGTCATCTAGACGGCCTAAAAACGGTGAAACGTAAGAGGCACCAGCTCGTGCGGCAAGCAAGGCCTGGTTGGCTGAGAAAATGAGCGTTACGTTCGTCTTAATATTCAGGTCGCTTAAAGCTTTGACAGCCTTCAGCCCTTCTAAAGTCATGGGAACCTTCACTGTAATGTTAGGGGCAATGGCGGCAAGCTCCTTTGCTTCCTTAAGCATCCCTTCTGTATCAAGCGAAATTACTTCGGCACTCACTGACCCATCCACTTCCTCAGTGATTTCTTTTAGACGCTCGTGAAAAGAAACCCCTTCTTTTGCAACTAAGCTTGGATTGGTAGTAACACCTGCAAGTACTCCTAATGCATTCGCTTCTTTGATTTCATCAATATTAGCCGTATCAATAAAAAATTTCATTGGAAACGTCCCTCCTGTGTCGGAAAATGTAGTATGATGGCGTTTTCATACATGTTGAAAAGGAAACCGTTACGGTGTAACGGCTTCCTTAAACACTATCTTTATGCTTTTTGAGAAGAACCAAATTCACGCATTTTGCCAATAACGGTTTCCTTGATCGCGTCACGGCCAGGTCCTAAGTATTTACGTGGGTCGTATTGCTCTGGCTGCTCTGCTAGAACTTTACGCACCGCTTTACCTTGAGAAATTTGGTTTTCTGTATTTACATTGATTTTTGCTGTACCGAAAGAGATTGCCTTTTTAACATCTGCAGTTGGGATGCCTGTTCCACCGTGAAGTACAAGTGGCTTGTCAACAAGTCCCATAATTTCTTCCATGCGGTCGAAGCCAAGATTCGGTTCACCCTTGTAAGGTCCATGAACGGATCCAAGAGCAGGTGCAAATACATCTACATCTGTCTCATCAACGAGTTGTTTACACTCGGAAGGAATTGCATAAGCTGCTTCAGCATCTTCTACGATGAGGTCGTCCTCTTGTCCGCCTACACGGCCAAGTTCTGCTTCAACAGATACACCGTGGATATGAGCAAGCTCAACGACTTTTTTCGTAAGAGCGATGTTTTCTTCTAACGGATCATGAGACGCGTCGATCATGACAGAAGTGAATCCAGCGTGAATCGCTTCTGCACACTTTTCGAAACTTGAACCGTGATCTAAGTGAATCGCAACAGGCACAGTTGTCCCATAAGATTCCATAAGTGATTTAACCATAGCAACCACTACGTTAAATCCGCCCATGTAACGTCCGGCACCCTCAGATACTCCAAGAATAACAGGAGACTGCTCTTCTTCAGCAGCCTGAAGAATCGCTTGAGCATATTCAAGATTATTAAGGTTGAACTGTCCTACTCCGTAACGTTCTTCCTTAGCTTTTTCTAGCATTTCTTTCATCGAAACTAACGGCATGAAAGATCCTCCTTTAGTAAAAATACGTCTAGTATTTACTCCCATATCTTCAATTTATCTTTTTGAAAAATATGTCGTATAAGTAAGCCACATTATAAGAATACCAATACCCATTCTAAGGTGCAACACTCCAAGGATGAGATAGCGCTTTCAACTTCAAAAAGATTTTGGGAAGTAATTATTCGTATTCCATATAAAGAAGAATTTAACAATTTAATTGTTCAGAAGATGCCATAATGCAGGATCATAAGAGAATTTTATAGAAATTGTTTACTATCCTGTACTATCAGAACTGCCATAAAAATAAGCTGAAGGTACGAAAAAATCGCCTTCCATCCGTGCTCAAAAATACCGCGCCAGTCAAGTTATTATGCTCAGTGTGATATCATCCCCTCTAATATTCACTTACAAGACAATCCGCAATCATTTGGCGAATTTGATGAATATCAAATGGTTTAGAAATGACATGCTTAACAAAAGAATAGTGTGTATCCGCCTGAATGGAACTTTCTGAAAGCCCTGTCATAATAAAAACTGGTTTATCGACATGTTGACGGTCTAAGTATTGAAGCACTTCTCCTCCGCTCATTATAGGCAGATTGTAATCCATTAGAATCAAGTCCGGATGATGCTCCATTACCTGTTCACAAGCCTGTTTCCCTGTCTTGGCACTAATCGTTTCATATCCTTCACTTTTAAGAAATTCCTCTAGTAACATTCGGATTCCAGGTTGATCGTCAATAATGAGGATCTTACTTGTCATGGGTATTCACAGCCCTTCTTTTACTGGTGCAAGCTGCCGAGTCACGAACCTTAAACGGTTTTTCATTATAAAAGACGAAAAGCCGCTCATTACGACGTGTCTACGGGATGCCACGCTGTACTATTCTTTTTCTAAGCCATACCTTTTTCTTTCTCTAATCTAAATACTTCTAGGTTCGACAGATAAACTCCTGCAATTATTGGTAATTTACATATGGTATGGAAAAAGACAGGCTACACAAGCCTGTCCCTCTGAAATTTATAATTTTTCGTTAATCACTGCACCGATAAAACCATGGAAGAGCTGTTGCGGACGCGTAGGTCGGGATTTAAATTCTGGGTGGAATTGACTAGCGACAAACCACGGGTGGTCTTCCACTTCGATAATTTCCACAAGGCGTCCATCCGGGCTCGTACCGGAGAAGATAAAACCTTTCTCTTCCATTTGCTCCCGATAATGGTTATTAAACTCAAACCGATGGCGATGCCGCTCATAAATCACTTCTTCCCCATAAGCTTCCATGGCCTTCGTATTCGCCTTAAGACGAGAAGGATATATTCCCAGGCGAAGCGTACCGCCAAGGTCAGTTAACTCTTTTTGTTCTGGCAGTAGATCAATAATTGGATGCGGTGTAGCTGGATTAATTTCAGCTGAATGTGCACCTGTGAGTCCAAGCTCATGACGAGCAAATTCAACAGTAGCCAGCTGCATGCCTAAGCAAATTCCGAGGAACGGGACACGCTCTTTGCGGGCATAATGAATAGCCGTGATTTTCCCTTCAATGGCGCGGTCTCCAAACCCGCCAGGCACAAGGATTCCATCTACATCCGCTAGCTTCTCATGGATGTTCTGGTCAGTAACTTGTTCGGAATTAACCCATTTTACTTCAACATCTGAATCATAGCTGTAGCCGGCGTGCTTTAAAGCTTCTACTACAGAAATGTAGGCATCAGGAAGTTCAACATATTTTCCGACAAGACCAATCGTAACTTTCCCTTTTAAATTCTGTACTTTATCAACGAGCTTGTTCCACTCTGTCATATCTGCCTCTTCTGTTTCCAGACCTAAATGGTTACACGTCAGCACATCCAGATTCTGGGCCTGTAATTCAAGCGGCACATTATACAGCGTATCAGCGTCGCCTGCTTCGATTACAGCATGTTTATCGATATCACAGAATAAAGCAATTTTTTCTTTCATTTCTTCTGAGATTTCCATTTCAGTACGCAGCACAACAACGTCCGGCTGGATACCTAATGAGCGAAGTTCCTTCACACTGTGCTGCGTCGGTTTTGTTTTCATTTCCCCAGCAGCTTTCAAGTACGGGACAAGTGTACAGTGCAAGTACATTACATGTTCGCGGCCGATGTCACTCTTAATTTGACGAATGGCTTCCAGAAAAGGAAGGGATTCAATATCACCGACCGTACCACCGATTTCAGTGATCACAATATCGGCATTCGTCTCATGTCCTGCGCGGAAAACGCGTTCTTTAATTTCATTTGTAATATGAGGGATTACTTGTACCGTTCCACCAAGGTAATCTCCACGACGTTCCTTCTTAATAACGTTTGAGTAAACTTTCCCTGTCGTTGTATTACTGAATTTGTTGAGATTTATATCAATAAATCGCTCGTAGTGCCCAAGGTCAAGATCCGTTTCCGCACCGTCATCAGTTACAAATACTTCACCATGCTGGTAAGGGCTCATCGTCCCTGGGTCAACGTTAATGTATGGATCAAATTTTTGAATCGTTACCTTTAATCCTCTGTTTTTTAATAAACGGCCAAGCGAAGCAGCTGTAATCCCTTTTCCAAGAGACGACACTACACCGCCTGTGACAAAGATATATTTCGTAGCCACAACCATCCCTCTTTCTTTTATGAACTGATCATCTTAGTAGTATTTACAGGGGGAGAAAAAATAAAAAAACGCTCCCCCGTCCAGGGGAGCGTTTGAACGTTCAAACTAAATTAAAGAGCCCAAGTAAAATATTACTGATTTGAACTTTGAAAGTCAACCTTAGGATTTATCTTCCTCATCTTCATCACCAACAAAGCTGACATCCTCATCTACGATCTCTTTTTCTTCTTCATCCAAATCGTCTTCTTCGTAGTCACCTTCGTAATCATCATCGTCGTCATCAAGGTCCAGTTCCTCATCAGTCAGATCGATGTCATCTTCGAGGTCATCATCGCTATCATCATATCCTTCTGCCCCTAACTCATCTTCAAGCAGCTTGGAAGGTTTCTTTTTTTTCTTCTTCTTCTTTTTTTTACGCTTTTGCGCGAGACTAGCGATTTCCTCTTCTATTTGTTCTACAGGGTACCAGCTTTTCAGACCCCATCTATTCGTTCCAATTGTCATGAATTGACCGTCTACATTTAAATCTGTGTAAAACTGGGCAATATATTGTTCTTTCTGAGCTTCAGTAAATCCTTTCATAGAAGAAATGCGATCAAAGATATCATTAAAATCCATCGCTTCTCTCTTTTCTTCCAAAATTAATGTTGCGAAATCAATCATAGATATTTCTTCAATCTGTTTTTTACTCAGTTCTTTTACACTCACGATCCAAGCACTCCTTTACTCATCAAATAATCTATACATTACATCATAGACATACGGATAACATTTAATCATACCAACCATTATATGTTCAGCCACAACAAAAATCAAATCCCATATGCATTCACCTGGATTATCCTGCCACCTCAGGTCATCCAGATTCTGGATGACCTGAGGTGGCAGGATATGGAAGTCAGTGAGAGGAAAGACCTCTCCATTCTAACCTCTTGGAGTTACCTAATATTTATCGTAAAATAGAGGAAGATAGATATAAAGGAGACATGACGCTATGAAGACGCACCCTTTTGATTGGGTATTACTTTCCATCATTGCTGTAGCCCTTGGCATATGGGTCTTTACAAATTACGGCATCATCCACGAAAAACACCTGACCGAAGCCACTCTGACTGAGAAAACCCACGGAGAAAACGGGTATTTCATAACCGTAGATGATCAAAAACTAAAAGTTAAGAATACCAGCACATGGATGATCCTAAAACCTGGCGAAAGCTATGAAGTTTCATATGAGTGGTATGGAAACAACCATCCGTACATAGTCGAAATTAATCAAGCACACGACGATGATAGTGTTGGAAGCGGTCATTAGGCCCCGCAGGACGCGGGGGCGTTTGGTGTTGGCACATGCCCCACACGACGTGGGGTAGTTCGGTGTTGGCACAGGACGTGCCGGTTTTAACCGAACTTCCATGGATGCCGATCTTAGTCGAACTTCCTCAGCTTCGAGAGCGTTTGCGCCTTTTTTATGCGTTTAATCTATTATGCACAAAACCGACTGTCGAATGCCCTCACAATCTGTTCGACACTACAACTTGTCTGTAAGCCTAATTGCACATGTAACGAAAGTAAACAGAAAGAGTCCATCCTTTCAAAAAAAGATGGACTCTTTTCTTTACCTGGCTAGCATGCCCAGCAAATCCTGCTTACATATTACGACGGTACTGCCCGCCTACTTCGTACAGGGCATTCGTAATCTGGCCAAGGCTCGCAACTTTTACCGTTTCCATCAATTCAGCAAAAATGTTCCCTCCGCCGCTTGCTGTTGCTTTTAAACGATCAAGTGCTTCAGCCGTTTCCGCTTCATTTGACTTCTGGAAGTTACGCAATTCTGTGATCTGGTGTTCTTTCTCTTCCTTATCAGCACGCGCAATATCCATAGAATTAATATCATCTTCTGTCAGTGGATTCGGGTTCAAGTACGTATTCACCCCGATAATCGGCAGCTCGCCAGAATGCTTCTTGCCTTCATAGTGCAACGATTCTTCCTGAATTTTACCGCGCTGATATTGACGCTCCATGGCACCCAGCACACCGCCGCGGTCGTTCATTCGTTCAAATTCCTGCAGAACCGCTTCCTCAACAAGGTCGGTCAGCTCACGAATAATGTAAGCCCCCTGCAAGGAATTCTCATTTTTCGTTAACCCAAACTCTTTACTGATAATCATTTGTATGGCCATCGCACGTCTTACAGATTCCTCAGTTGGCGTAGTAATTGCCTCATCATAGGAATTCGTGTGTAAGGAGTTACAATTATCCTGGATGGCAATCAAGGCTTGCAATGTCGTACGAATATCATTAAAATCAATTTCCTGTGCGTGCAGAGAACGGCCGGAGGTTTGAATATGATACTTCAACTTCTGACTGCGTTCGTTGGCACCGTATTTATTTTTCATCACAATCGCCCAGATTCTGCGGGCAACGCGGCCAAGAACGGTATATTCAGGATCCAGACCATTTGAGAAAAAGAACGACAGGTTCGGTGCGAATTTATTAATATCCATGCCGCGGCTTAAATAGTACTCCACATACGTGAACCCATTTGCCAGCGTAAACGCAAGCTGTGTAATCGGATTCGCTCCCGCTTCTGCAATATGGTAGCCGGAAATTGACACAGAATAATAGTTACGGACTTCATGATCGATAAAATACTGCTGAATATCACCCATCATTCTCAGGGCAAATTCTGTCGAGAAGATACAAGTATTCTGACCTTGGTCTTCTTTTAAAATGTCTGCCTGCACTGTACCGCGCACAACATGAATCGTTTCCTCTTTAATTTGCTGCGCTTCCTCTTGATTCGGCTCGCGTCCGTTTTCTACCGTAAACTTGTTCAGCTGCTGATCAATTGCCGTGTTAAAAAACATCGCCAGAATAATCGGGGCAGGGCCGTTGATCGTCATCGACACAGAGGTGGTTGGGTCAACGAGATCAAAGCCGTCATACAGCTTCTTCATATCCTCAAGTGTACAAATGTTCACACCGCTTTCGCCGACTTTACCGTAAATATCCGGACGTTCATCAGGATCTTCCCCATATAGAGTCACTGAGTCAAACGCTGTACTTAACCGTTTCGCATCATCACCCTCTGACAGGTAATGGAAGCGGCGGTTCGTACGTTCCGGTGTACCTTCACCCGCAAACTGACGCTTCGGATCTTCCCCTTTTCGCTTAAACGGAAAAACGCCGGCTGTAAACGGAAAAGCACCTGGCACGTTTTCACGCCGCAGCCACGTCAAACGGTCACCCCAGTCGTGATAGGCTGGCAGTGCCACTTTAGGGATCTTAGTGCCTGATAGGCTTTCCGTCGTCAGGTCCATAGTAATTTCTTTATCACGAACTTTAAATGTGTAGGTTTCGCCACTATAACGCTCGTGAAGATCATCCCAATCTGCAAGTTTTTCACTCGATTCACGGTCCAATTTGCGTTCATAATCTTCCACTAATCGCTCGATGCTTGCTTTATGCTCACTCTCTTCAAGTAAGTCAATGGTTCCTTTAAGCTGATAGAGCCTGCGCGCCTGATCTGCTTGTTCGTTTGTATGCTTATGATAATCACGAACCGCCAGTGCAATATCACGCAAGTACTGTTTCTGTTCATTCGGAATAATCACGTTTTGCTTTTCTACTTTATCAACACGTTCAAATGACGTATCATCCTGCCAATCATACGCTTCATTCAGCTTATCGATAATCGCAGCAAATAGCGTGTTCGTTCCTGGGTCATTAAACTGGCTGGCAATCGTACCGTAAACAGGGAATTTTGTGACATCCTGATGGAACAGCATGTGACTGCGTTCGTACTGTTTACGCACCTGGCTGAGCGCATCTTCAGAACCCTTTTGTTCAAATTTATTAATCACAATAAAATCTGCAAAATCAATCATGTCAATTTTCTCAAGCTGTGAAGGCGCACCAAATTCGGCCGTCATGACATACATGGACAGGTCGGTAATATCGGTGATCGCGGCATTGCCTTGCCCAATCCCGCTCGTTTCAACAATAACGAAATCAACACTAGCCGCTTTCACGACCTGAATCGCTTCTTCAATCGATGTGGATAACTCAGAACGCGCCTCACGAGTAGCGAGTGAGCGCATATACACGCGCGGGTTGAAGATCGCATTCATACGAATCCGGTCGCCAAGCAGCGCACCGCCTGTTTTCTTTTTCGTCGGGTCAACAGACAGAATCGCAATTTTCTTATCAGGGACTTCGTTAATGAAGCGGCGGATCAGCTCATCCGTCAGAGAACTCTTCCCAGCCCCGCCTGTTCCGGTAATTCCCAGCACAGGGATCGTCTTCTCGGTCGTCTCTTCGACCGCCGTTTCAAACGCGGCCACAGCTTCCCGTTCTTGCTTTGGCGTATTTTCTACATAGGTAATAAAGCGTGCCATCGCCTGGTGGCTGCCTTTTGTCAAATCTTCCACTGCTTCCTTAACGTTAAGCGGCGGCAGGAAATCACATTCTTCGATCATCGTATTGATCATGCCTTGCAGTCCAAGTTCACGACCATCTTCCGGTGAGAAAACACGAGCAACACCGTAATCATGAAGCTCCTTAATTTCACGCGGAAGAATAACACCTCCACCTCCGCCATACACACGAATATGGCCGGCTCCTTTTTCTCTTAAAAGATCGACCATATATTTGAAATATTCCACGTGTCCGCCCTGGTAAGACGAAATCGCGATCCCCTGTGCATCTTCCTGAATGGCCGCATTGACAACTTCTTCCACGGAACGGTTATGGCCAAGGTGGATAACCTCAGCTCCTGATGCTTGTAAAATTCTGCGCATAATATTAATCGACGCGTCGTGTCCATCAAATAAACTGGATGACGTCACAAAGCGCACCGGATGTTTAGCTTGATAAACGTGCGGTTGTTCCATTATGCCTCTCCTCCTTAGGATAAATTCTTTTCCTGAACGTTCAGCCCTTGCAGCAGCAGATGTATTTGTCTGTCTGTATATGATTCAAGTGTAAAGGTCCGTTGCAGCATCCAGCGTCTGAATCCCCACATCTGTCCCTGTACAAAAATATTATTGGCCACCAGCGCTGTATCCCCTTCCGGCAATTGACCAGGAAGACTGTTGATGATCACTTTCTCAAGCATCGCTACCATGTCACGCTCTTTCCGCAGCACATAATCCTGGGCATCTTTGGACAGCGATTTGACCTCTTGGTACATCACCACGACTTCATCCTGCATATCGTCCATTAAGGAAAAATAAGAGCGAACAGCACAGACGAGATTGTCGACACTCGTTTCATTCTGATCAATGGAGCTTTCCATCCGCTCCTTAACCCGTTCATAAATCGAGTCACAAACGAGGAACAGAACATCTTCCTTCTTGCGAATGTACTCATACAATGTCCCAATGCTGAACCCTGAAGCTTTCGCAATCTCACGGGTCGTCGTTTTGTGAAAGCCTTTTTCGGTAAAAAGGGATACCGCTCCTTTGACCATTTGCTTGCGTCGTTTTTCTACGAGAGCTTCGTCCTTAATTGAAGAGGGTACTTGTTTCTTTGTCATGATCAGTCACCCTTCCATTGTTGATACCAGGAGCGTGCGAGCCTATATGGATCAGCTTCAGGGTCACTGAGCTCCTGCAGCTTCGCCTGATCCTCTTCCACATGCCCCTTCACTTCGCGCCAAATCTCCTCACGTATCAGCTCATAGACTTCAAGCTGCAACTGCATTCGGCGCCGTTTTTCTCCTTGATCGGTTTCATATAAATAGGATCGATGGCTGGAAACACCGTCC
Source organism: Halobacillus naozhouensis (assembly GCF_029714185.1). Lineage (NCBI taxonomy): Bacteria > Bacillati > Bacillota > Bacilli > Caryophanales > Bacillaceae > Halobacillus > Halobacillus naozhouensis. Next base: position 3,674,860 of record NZ_CP121671.1, read on the forward strand.
CAAAGTTCTTCCATGCCTTTATTTTCGGTGGAAACTGTTCGAACAATAAGAGGACGCCAGCCTTTAGGATCAGCAATCATCATATATTCCTCAAGCGTCGCTTTTAGCTTAACGACACCGGGTAGGTCTGCTTTATTGATAATAAACAGGTCGGCGATTTCCATAATTCCCGCTTTGAAAATTTGCAGTACATCTCCGCTGTTCGGAGTGAGCACAAGTCCCGTTGTATCTACGACCTTCATAATATCAAGCTCCGACTGACCTACCCCGACTGTCTCCACTAACACGACATCGAAACCATAAGCATCACATACCCGTATCGCATCTTTCGTCGCCCGCGCCAACCCCCCTAAACTTCCGCGCGTTGCCATGCTTCGTATGAAAATGCCGGGATCAAGAAAATGCTGATTCATGCGTGTTCGATCTCCAAGCAAAGACCCTCCGCTAAACGGACTCGTCGGGTCGACAGCAATCACCGCGACGGTAAGCTCTTGTTTTCGCAGATGCGTGAGCAGCCGATTGATGAGTGAACTTTTCCCTGCCCCTGGAGATCCTGTGATCCCGATATAATGGGCGCTTTTTTTTATGGAAAAAATGTCACTCATTAAGGCAAGTTTATCGGGATGATCACTTTCGACGAGCGTAATTGCCCGTGCCAGAGCTCGCATATCTTTTTGTTTAATCCGTTCAGCTAAAGGGTGCATCACAAGTGACCTTCCTTTCTCTTACTGTGTAACCATACGTCCGATCACGAGACGCTGAATTTCATTCGTACCTTCATAGATTTGCGTGATTTTTGCATCACGCATGTAGCGTTCAACCGGATAATCTTTCGTATAGCCATAGCCACCGTGAACTTGCACAGCCTCCACCGTAATACGCATCGCTGCATCGCCGGCATATAATTTGGCCATTGCGGACGCTTTGGCATAAGGTTCTCCTACTGATTCCAGGTAAGCAGCTTGATAGGTTAATAGACGCGCTGCTTCGATTTCCGTCGCCATGTCTGCCAGCTTAAAAGAGATCCCTTGCAGCTTAGCGATCGGCTTACCAAACTGTTCACGCTCTTTCGCGTAATTCACAGATTCATCAAGCGCCCCTTGCGCAATACCCAGTGCTTGAGCAGCAATCCCGTTACGGCCGCCATCAAGCGTCATCATCGCAATCTTAAAGCCTTCTCCTTCTTGTCCGAGCAGATTCTCTTTAGGAATTCTGCAATTTTCGAAAATTAACTCCGTTGTCGGTGAAGAACGAATACCGAGTTTTTTCTCTTTTTTCCCAAATGTGAAGCCTTCTGTCCCTTTTTCGACGATAAAGGCACTCACTCCTTTACTGCCGGCATTTGGATCTGTCTTAGCAAACACGACATAAATATCGCCGACTCCGCCGTTAGTGATCCACACTTTATTGCCGTTGACCACGTAATGGTCGCCATCCAGTTTGGCTTGCGTGCGCATCGAAGACACATCACTTCCCGCACCTGGCTCTGATAACGCGTAAGCGCCTAATTTCTCCCCTGAAGCAAGCTGTGCCAGATATGTTTTCTTCTGTTCTTCGTTTCCGAATTTATAAATCGGCCAGCTGCATAGGGAAATATGAGCGGATAACGTTACCCCTGTTGATGCACACACACGAGACAGCTCCTCGACTGCAATCACATAGCTGATAAAGTCTGAGCCAATCCCGCCATATTCCTCTGGCCATGGAATGCCGGTTAATCCTAGTTCCGCCATTTTGTCAAAAATCTCCCGATCAAAGCGTTCCTCTTCGTCACGCTCAGCCGCTGTTGGTTCGACTTCATTCTTGGCAAAATCGCGCACCATTTTTCTAAGCATTTCTTGTTCTTCTGTGATTTTGAAATTCATCGTTGTTCCTCCTGTTCAGTCCTTTAATAGATGATTGCCAATCACAATCCGCTGGATCTCACTAGTTCCCTCATAGATTTCACAAACCTTCGCGTCACGGAAGAAGCGTTCTACCGCGTAATCCTCTGTATATCCGTAGCCACCGTGTACCTGAACAGCTTCAATCGCAGTGTTAACTGCCGCCTTTGAAGCAAATAGTTTGGCCATTGATGCTTGCTTGCCGCATTTCTCACCAGCTGCTTCTAACGTGGCTGCCTGATAGACTAACAGTTTGGCAGCCTCAACATCTGTTGCCATATCAGCAAGCTTAAACGAGATTCCTTGATGTTTTGCGATCGACTTGCCGAATTGCTCCCTTTCCTTCGCATAGGCCACAGCATGCTCTAGCGCAGCTTCAGCAATCCCAAGCGATTGGGCCGCAATCCCGATCCGGCCGACATTCAAGTTGGCCAGTGCAATCTTAAAGCCTTCTCCTTCCTCACCAAGCAACTGGGAGGCAGGAACTTTACATTGATCAAAGTTGAGCGAAACCGTACTTGATCCATGAAGCCCCATCTTCTTTTCCGCTTTCCCAATGGAAAAACCAGGCGTATTCCGTTCAACAATAAACGCACTAACCCCATTGCCTCGCTGCTCATCGCGGTTGGTACGAGCAAATACGATAAACGTATCGGCCTCACCGCCATTTGTGATGAACACTTTTGACCCATTTAAAAGGTAATGATCCCCTTGTTTCTCAGCACGGGTCTTTAAGCTGCCTGCATCTGAACCAGCACTTGGCTCAGTTAAGGCGAACGCCCCTAAGTATTCTCCTGAAGCCAATTTGGGAATATATTTTTGCTTCTGTTCTTCTGTTCCAAAGTAAAGAATCGGATTGGTGCCAACTGACGTGTGGACCGATAAAATAACGCCAAGTGTTGCACTAACTTTAGCAATTTCATGAATCGCAATAATGTAGGAAGTATAGTCCATTTCAGCGCCGCCATATTGTTCAGGAACCGGGATGCCCATTAAGCCAAGTTCTCCCATCTTCCGAATCAACTCAATGGGAAAACGGTCTTCCTCTTCCATCCGTTCAACAGCTGGAGCCACTTCCTTTTCAGCAAAATCACGGACCATTTTCCGCATCATTTGTTGTTCATCTGTAAACTGCAGGTTCATGTTCGTTCTCTCCCTCGCCTGTTATTCGTAGCTGTAAAATCCTCGACCTGACTTCTTACCGAGCCAGCCAGCCTTCACATATTGCCGAAGCAATGGACACGGACGATACTTGCTGTCACCAAATCCATCGTGTAGAACCTCCATAATATACAGACAGGTATCAAGACCAATGAAATCAGCCAATGTAAGTGGTCCCATTGGATGATTCATGCCGAGCTTCATCACCTTATCGATATCTTCGACGGAAGCCACCCCTTCATGTAAAGCGAAAATCGCTTCATTGATCATCGGCATCAGAATCCGATTGGCAGCAAATCCTGGGAAGTCATTGACTTCAACAGGAGTTTTATTCAACTTCTCTGTCATTGCTTCAATAGTCTGATAAGTTTCATCACTCGTCTGAATCGCACGGATAATTTCGACAAGCTTCATGACCGGCACCGGATTCATGAAATGCATCCCGATGACCTGGGAAGGACGGCTGGTTGAGGCTGCGATTTCGGTAATAGGTAATGATGATGTATTCGTTGCTAAAATGGCATGAGCTGGAGTGATTTCGTCCAGACTTTGAAACACCTTGGTCTTCACGTCCATGTTTTCAACAACAGCTTCAATCACAAGGTCGCAATCAGATGCATCGTTTAGGTCCGTAGAACCTGTCAACCGTTCCTTAGCGTTCGCTTGCTCATCAGCCGTTAATTTCCCTTTATCTACGGCACGTTGCAGGCGCTTTTCTATTCCTGCAATCCCCTTTTTTAATGCTTCTTCGTTCATATCGTTTAATTTAACTTTCAGTCCTGACTGCGCGAACACTTGAGCAATACCTGCCCCCATCTGTCCGGCACCAATGACCATTACTTGATTTATTGACATGTTGATTCCCCCTTACTGTTTCGGTACTTCAATCAATACGGCATCCCCTTGGCCGCCGCCTGAGCAGATCGCTGCAATGCCAAGACCACCGCCGCGTCGCTTCAGTTCATGTGCCAATGTAAGTAAAATACGCGCACCACTTGCGCCAATCGGGTGTCCCAGCGCAACAGCGCCACCGTTAACATTAACTTTTTCTGGATCTAGTCCGGCGATTTTACCGCTCGCCAACGATACCGTTGCAAAAGCTTCATTTACTTCAAACAGATCAATCTCTTCAAGCGATTTACCCGCTTTCTTCAGCAATTTATTAATGACCAGCCCTGGTGTTTCCGGGAAGTCATGGGCTTCCACGGCCACCTCATCATGAGCCAAAATAGTCGCAAGTGTTTCCGCTCCAACTTGTTGCGCCTTTTCGTCAGACATAAGCACCATCGCACAAGCTCCATCATTAACGCCTGGTGCGTTCCCCGCCGTAATCGTTCCATCTTTATCAAATGCCGGACGCAGCTTCGCTAGCCTTTCAGCCGTCGTTCCTTTTCTGGGTGCTTCATCTGTATCGACAACAATCGGATCACCCTTACGCTGTGGGACCTCCACTGCAACGATTTCTTCGGCCAGTTTGCCATTTTCAGTAGCCTGAAGTGCGCGCGTATGACTGCGAGCAGCCCACTCATCCTGTGCCTCACGTGTTAACTCAAATTTATTCGCGGTGCGATTTCCATAACTGCCCATATGGATGTTTTCGAATGAGCAAGTCAGTCCGTCATGCACCATCATATCTTTAACAGCCGCATCTCCCATACGCAGGCCCCAGCGTGCTTTCGGCATAAAGTATGGCGCGTTGCTCATGCTCTCCATCCCGCCTGCAACAATCACATCTTCTTCCCCTAAGCGAATGAACTGATCAGCCATCGTCACACTGCGCATTCCTGATGCACACACTTTGTTGACCGTTTCCGTTTTAACATCCCACGGGATGCCCGCTTCACGGGAAGCCTGGCGTGAAGGCAGCTGTCCCTGGCCGCCTTGCAGAACCGTCCCCATGATGACTTCTTTTACGTCTTCTGGTAAGACACTGGCTTTTTCTAAAGCAGCTTTGATCGCGATTCCACCTAGTTGTGCAGCAGTCAGTGGAGCTAAGCCTCCGCCAAATTTTCCAAATGGTGTACGTGCACCTGCAACGATTACGGTTTTTGTCATAATAAAATTCCTCCCTAATTTGTTAACGCTTACGAACGTGGCGATTGAACGCTCGCTCAACTTCTTCTCATAAGGAAAGTGTACATGAATTTGTACACTTTCCTTTAGTACATTAAATTTAGTCCTATCAAGGCTTAAGCAGATATCTAAACCTGGTTTTCACTGGTAACACTTTCTTATGCCGATTTCTCTACCTTCTCCGGAAAAATCGACTTCGCTAAAATTTCTGCAATATCCATTGTGCTAACCTGCTCTTCCACTTCCTTCGCTTTCGTTCCGTCCGAAAGCATCGTCAAGCAGAATGGACAGCCACTTGAAATCATCGTTGGCTCTACGGCCAATGCCTGTTCTGTCCGTGCCACGTTCATGCGGTTTCCAGATTTCTCTTCCATCCACATCATTCCGCCGCCGGCTCCACAGCACATACCATTTGAGCGGTTTCGGTTCATCTCCACCACTTTTACGCCTGGAATCATTTCAAGCACTTCACGCGGTGGCTGATATACTTCGTTGTAACGGCCAAGGTAGCAGCTATCATGATACGTAATCGTTTCATTGACCTCTGCTTCAGGCTTCAGCCTGCCTTCTTTCAGCCATTCAGAAAGCATCTCGGTATGATGATACACCTCAGCCTCGAAGCCGAAGTCCGGATATTCGTTTTTGAAAATATTGTACGCATGCGGATCGATCGTAATGATCTTCTTCACATCATGCTTTTCAAATTCTTTAATATTCTTCTCGGCCAGCTCCTGGAATAAAAATTCATTCCCCATACGGCGAGCTGTATCGCCTGAGTTCTGTTCTTTGTTTCCGAGAATGGCAAACTTAATGCCTGCTTCATTCATCAGTTTGGCAAAAGCCATGGCAATCTTCTGGCTGCGGTTGTCATAAGAACCCATAGAACTTACCCAGAACAGGTAGTCAAATTCTTCTCCTGACTTCTTCAATTCTTTAACGGTTGGGATCGTTACTTCCTCATTCGCTTCACGCCAGTTAACACGCTCTTTCTTAGAAAGTCCCCATGGATTTCCCTGACGTTCAATGTTCATCATCGCACGCTGGCCATCCTGATCCATTTTTCCTTCTGTTAATACTAAATAGCGGCGCAGATCGATAATCTTATCAACATGTTCGTTCATAACCGGGCAAGCATCTTCACAGTTACGGCATGTTGTACAAGCCCACAGTTCTTCTTCAGTAATCACATCACCGATTAAGCTTTTGCCTGGAGCCGCTTCTGTAGTGGCAGCGGCTTCATCTCCGGCTTGTGAACCAGCCATCTTGGCCAATGTATTGCCTTCAGTTTCGGAAAAAGCGTAAGAAGGAACCCATGGTGCCTTGCCTGTAACGGCTGCCCCAGTTTCTGTTAAGTGATCACGAATTTTCACGAGCAAGTCCATTGGCGACAGCATTTTACCAGACCCTGCAGCTGGACAAACATTGGTACAACGTCCACATTCCACACACGCATAGAAGTCAATCATTTGCAGTTGATTGAAATCTTCTACCTTTCCAACCCCAAAGGAAACATCTTCTTCATCTGCATCCTCATCGATTTCAAAGTCAATCTTTGAAAGCTTAGCAGGAGGGCCCTCACGGCTTAGGAAGACATTGACCGGTGCAGCCAGTAAGTGTGCATGCTTCGATTGAGGCACATAAACAAGAAATGTAAGGAGAACTAATAAGTGAATCCACCACATGACGAAAAACACACTCGCGGCTGCTGCTGGCGGCATCCATCCGAAAGCGTTTGCAATAATGGTCGCAACAGGTTCCGTCCATGCCCCTTCATGCCCGTGCCAAATAAGTGCCATTCCATTTCCAATAAGTACTGAAATCATTAATAATCCGATAAATAATAAGACCATTCCTGCTTTAAAGCCACGTTTTAACCGAACAAGTTTCTCAATATAACGACGGTAAAACGCCCATATGACTGCAACGAGAATGGTTAAAGTCACCAGTTCCTGAAAAAAAGTGAAGCCTGGGTAAAGCGGACCCAGCGGTAAGTGAGAATCTGGGGCCAGTCCCTTCCAAATGAAATCGATCGCCCCAAATTGAACGAGGATAAAGCCATAAAACATCATGACATGAATGGCACCCGATTTCTTATCCTTTAACAGCTTTTTCTGTCCAAACACGTAAATCCATATTTTTTGAAGGCGTCGCTTAATCTGCCCATCAAATTCGAATTTCTTTCCCATCTGGATATAGGCAATCCGCGTACGAACAACACGGACAAATAGATATAACCCATATATCGTAACTCCCAGGAATAAAATCCAATTTGCGAGTAACAACGGATTCATCTGTTCTCCCCCTCTAAGTTAGTCTGCAAGTTTCCGAACCGCCTCCCCCATTATCAATTCGGAACCCTGTCAATTTTCTGAATCTTATACATTAACTATAATAATGAATGAGCATTCAGTCAATACATTTTACATGATTTCCTTTTCAAACCTCCATGTTTGGGGAAACTAATAGAGGAAAATGCAAAGGAGGCCCTATTAAAATGCTACTCATAACCCTTTTAATTATCATCGTGATCTATTTGCTTATCGTGTTAGATTTTAAATTAGGCAGGAGGAACCATCAGAACCATGCACAGCACCTCCCTTTTAAAGAAACAACAGCAGATTATCACTTATATAAAAACGGATCCCCTTTATTTGAGGACCTTTTTCAAGAAATCTCAGAGGCCCAACAGCAAGTTGACATTTACTTTTATTTAATTAGCAATGATCGGTCGGGTCGTGATTTTCTTGAGATTCTGAAAAAGAAAGCTAGTGAAGGAGTGCTAGTTCGCCTGATGACAGATCGGCTGGGCGGCTATCAGCTGTCGAAACAAATCCGAGGTGAATTAGCAGAAGCTGGGGTGCAATTTCATTTTGCAGCTATTCCGGGATTTCCTTATTTCTTTTACAAATTAAATCACCGTAACCATCGTAAGATTACAGTCATTGATGGAGAAATTGCTTATGTAGGCGGCTTTAACATCGGCGACAACTACCTCGGGAAGAACCCCAAGTTTGGAGACTGGCGCGATTACCATTTACGCTTAACCGGGCCCGCCGTCAGTGAGCTACACCATATTTTCCTAGACGATTGGTATCGAGCAACAGGGGAAAAGCATTCCCCGCTCGTTACAAATAAAGAAGCGAAGCACTCTGTTAAAGTCGTTGCCACAGACGGGGCGAAGCTCGAGGATGAATTTTTGCGTATGATTCAGCGTGCTGACCAGGAGATCTTAATCGGGACTCCTTATTTTATCCCGACTGAGAAATTGATGATCGCTTTAAAACAAGCCTTACAGCGCGGGGTTTCCCTGCAAATTATGGCGCCGCTTAAATCAGATCATCCTTTTGTAAAAGAAGCGGCTATTCCTTATTTAGACCAACTCTTTCATGCAGGAGCGAAAATCTGTCTGTATGACGATGGGTTCTATCATTCCAAGGTTATGATTGTCGACCAGAATATAGCCGATATCGGGACAGCCAACTTTGACAGACGCAGCTTCTTCTTAAATAAGGAAGTGAATACATTTGTCTATGACAACGTATTTATCAGCGATTTACGAAAAGCGTATATGGAGGACGCTCAGAATGCAATTGCTTTTAACGAAGAATGGTTGTCCCAGCGTTCACTCGCCACAAAAATAACCATCCAAATCGCCAAAGTGCTGCGCCCAATTTTATAGTTACTTAAATATAGTACTTACCATTGGACCGACCCATGAAAACACCTTGAAGCCTAGATAAATGCCGATGATTCCGAATACTCCTGCTGCTGCAGGGGGTGCGGGTATCGGCAGTTTAACGGCTGCAAATACAATGCCTACAATAAATCCAGTTAATAAAGCTAGTATAATTTCCTTCATCGATATGCCTCCTCTTGCAAGTATGTTTATATTATTCCATTCACGGAGAGGCTATCCTCTACTTTTTCAACCTGAGTCAAAATCATTCTACCTTAACCTGGGGAAAAGTTCTAACTTCCTTGGCCGGGTCATTGGACAAAAAAAGAATGCCCCCGCCACATTCAGCAAGGACACTCTTTGGTTAGTATATGCAGCTACATTTGTTCTGGTGCGGAAACGCCGATCAAGCGCAGGGCATTCTGCAAGGTTGCGCGCACGGCTTTCATGAGTGCGATTCTCGCAGCAGTACGCTCCGTATGGGCTTCGTCGAGTACTTTTTCAGCATTGTAGAAGCTATGCAAGTTCGATGCTAAATCAAAAGCATACTGCGTCACACGATGCGGTGTACGTTTCTCAGCAGCATCGGCTACAATTTGCGGGAATTCACCGAGACGTTTCAGCAAGTCTTCTTCTTTTTCCGATGTTAGGAATTTGCCAGCGAATTCTCCGCCTGTAAGACCTTTTTCCTCTGCTTGGCGAAGCATCGTACATATGCGGGCATGAGCATACTGCACGTAATAGACTGGGTTCTCATTGGATTCAGAACGAGCGAGATCCATATCGAAGTCAAGATGAGAATCACTGGAACGCATCGAGAAGAAGTAACGCATCGCATCAATTCCGACTTCCTCCATCAGCTCACGAAGCGTAACAGCCTTCCCTGTACGCTTGCTCATTTTCACCTTTTCGCCGTCCTGGAACAAGTTGACCATTTGGATGATTTCCACTTCGAGCGTATCCTTATCATAGCCAAGCGCCTGAATCGCAGCCTTCATTCGCGGAATATAACCATGGTGGTCAGCTCCCCAAATATTAATCAGCGTATCGAAGCCGCGGTCTAGTTTATTTTTGTGGTACGCGATATCCGGTGTTAGGTAGGTATAAGTACCGTCATTCTTAATGAGTACACGGTCCTTATCATCGTCAAAAGCCGTCGTTTGAAACCATGTCGCATCGTCTTGTTCGTACACATAATTCTTTTCTTTCAACACGTTTAACGCTTGTTCAATTTTGTCACCTTCGTAAAGGGAAGTTTCGGAAAACCATTCGTCAAAAGGAACACGGAACTCTTCTAGATCCGTCCTGATTTTATTTAATTCGTAAGTCAGCCCGTATTTACGGAAAAAAGTCAGACGCTCTTCTTCAGAAGCATCCACCCACCTCGTACCGTCTTCCTCGACCAACTTTTCGCCAAGCTCAATGATGTCCTTGCCATGGTAGCCATCTTCCGGCATGTCCCAATCTTTGTCGAGCGCCTGCATGTAGCGGGCCTCAACAGACCGCGCCAAATTAGCGATTTGATTTCCAGCGTCATTAATATAATATTCACGAGACACCTCATAACCGGCCGCATTTAGAACATTGCTTAACGAGTCCCCGACAGCAGCCCCGCGGGCATGTCCTAAGTGCAACGTGCCAGTTGGGTTCGCTGAAACGAACTCAATTTGAATCTTATGACCTTTTCCAATATCTGTATGTCCATAGTTTTCCCCTGCAGCCAGAATCGCTGGGACAAGATCAGCTAAATACTGATTGTTCATGTAAAAGTTAATAAATCCTGGTCCGGCGATTTCAATCTTTTCAATAGAGGCTTTAGAACGATCAAATTGTTCCACAAGCTCTGTGGCGATCTGACGCGGATTCTTCTTCGCGATACGCGCCAGCTGCATCGCCATATTTGTCGCATAATCTCCGTGCGACTTATCTTTCGGCTGTTCCAGAACCACAACAGGCATTTGCTCATCTGTTGCCAGGCCTGCCTGCTTTACGGCTCGAACAATTTCATCCTTCAGCTTCTGTTCCGTCTGTTCGACAATGTTCATGATTCCCTTTCCTCCTCAAAAAGTAGCGTTAACCGATGGCGTTGCTCAACCTCATGATTCAGCGTCATGTGATAACTAATAAACAGACGGCCTTGAGAAGCTTCTGCAAGTGAACGATACTCAATTTGGTCTGTCCATGTCCTCATATGAAAATCACCATATGTATGATGATAAATATTCTCCGTCTCCCGCTTTTTCTGAAAAACCTGACGCATGTCTACGGGGCCCGTTCGTTTAATACTAATGTGGTCCGGCTTAATTGTCACCATCGTCTTCACCGGCTCCCCCTCTTCCGGGTGTTCCGTAAACGTAAGGACTTCCGTTTCATTACGCGTGTATAATTGCCCCTGTTCAGATAACGTCATCTCTTCTTTACGACCCGCATCTCTGATTTCCGTTATGAGCTTAATACGTACATCCTTCATTTAACCACTCCTCCATCCATCAGATTTCGAGCCTGTTTCTAACTAATCTATTATAAGAATACCGCAGCAAAAACTCAAGTTATTGCGTAATTTTTTGCACATATGTTTCGACTTCCTGGATTTGAGAAAAGTATGAAGGGATAGTAGCTGCTGCATAAATGACGACGATGGCCACCACAATGCCAAGAAACCATTTATAGGGAAGAACCTTTTTAAATGGCCGTTTGTCTTTAAAGATTGCAAATAAAATGAGTGGAAAGATGAGTGCCAGCAGAATGATATCTGTATGCCAGTGCGTTTTCACATCACTAACAGCTGCCTGAAACAGCAGCACATCAGCCATATTGTCAGCGATCTCGACCTCCGCCAGTACTTCATTCCCAAGTCCTTCCTTAACCAAAAGAGTAGAATCCTCTATCCCATAGCTATACCCGGAAGGATTCCAGTCAAATGAAAAGGTGAGGATGAGTAATGCAGCCATAACGAGGGCATAGCCTGCCGTTACGCTAATCAGTTTTTTATCCATTTTTGTAAAAACTCCTTATTTGTGGATCGGTGGATGGCGGTGAATGTAACAATTGCACGAAATTGGCCATTATTGCCTGTAGAATTATATGATTGCACATTTCACGATCTATTTGCATGAAACACCATCATAATTGCACACTTGCTAAAAATAAAGATCCGCTGCATGCAACAACGGACCCATTCTATCATTTATTTGAATCAATTTCATAATTTAAGCCCCTTGTGCCCCAAGGGATTCAAAATGTAATAAAGGAAACGCCACCCCAAGTCTAGTCAAGTAGGAAATTTGAAATCATTTTTATTAGGTTAAGGGGAGTTATCTGGAAGACCCAATCTCGAGATATGTTTCCGTTGCCTTGAACGGAGAAGGAGGTCTGGGAAATCACTCGCTTTCCGTGGGCATACGCTGAGCCTCCTCGGACTTCGTCCTCCGGGGTCTCACCTGTCATGTTCATCCCACAGGAGTCTCGCAATTTCCCGGGCCTCCTAGGGTTTGTGAGAAGAACGGAAACACTTTAGGTTCACAGTACCCAAAACGTGCTCAAACTTCTTTATAAAACTGAAGCTAAAATCTGCTGGATAAGAACCCATTTTGAACTTTTCCGAAAAGATTCTTATATTCTATCACTCTTTGGCGTTTTAAAAAGGGCAATTATGAGATTGATTCATTTAACAAACCCTAAAAGCATTTCGCGTACAAATTTGCTGGCAGCAATCGCTGTTTGCTCGGTTTGATCGTAAGCAGGAGCCACCTCAACTAAATCAGCTCCAACTACTTGAACATCAGACCCCGCAATCGCATGAATGGCTGCGAGCAGTTCTTTGGAAGAAATACCACCAGCTTCAGCAGTTCCTGTTCCTGGAGCAAAAGCCGGATCAAGAACGTCGATGTCGATCGTTACATAGACCGGACGACCGGCAAGCTCAGGCAATATCCGCTTCAAAGGCTCGAGCACTTCAAACTTCGACATATGCATGCCGCTTGCCTCCGCATACTGGAATTCTTCACGCATCCCGGAGCGGATCCCGAAAGAGTAGACATTCTCAGGTCCGAGCAGATCGCATGCTTTTCGCATCGGTGTCGAATGAGAAAGAACTTCTCCTTCGTACTCCTCTCTAAGGTCGGCATGGGCATCAATATGGATAATGGCCATGTTTGGCTGCGTTTTATGAAACGCTTTAAAGACAGGCCAACTGACGAGATGCTCTCCGCCGAGTCCGAGCGGAAACTTCCCTTTTTCCAAAAGTTCATCGATGTAGCCTTCAATAATATCAAGGCTGCGTTGGGCATTACCAAATGGGAGCAGCATGTCTCCGGCATCATAATAGCTGACTTCCTCAAGATGACTATCTAAATAGGGGCTATATTCTTCAAGGCCGATGGAGGCTTCGCGAATCCGATTCGGGCCAAATCGTGAACCCGGACGAAAGCTGACTGTCCAGTCCATCGGCATCCCGTAAATAACGGCTTGTGCTTCCTCTTCAGTCGGACGGCTCATGATAAATACTTTTCCTGAGTATGCCGGGTCAAATCGCATCGATTATTCCTCCTTGGTCATATCTTTAACGAATTTCGGCAAAGCGAAACAAGCCTTGTGAAGCTCTTTGGTGTAATATTTCGTGTCAAATGCCGTGAAACGTTCATCCGACACCTTAAGTGGATCGTAAATTTTGCTCCCCATTGTAAACGTCCACAAACCACTAGGGTAGGTGGGGATATTCGCTGTATACACGCGTGTAATCGGGAAGGTCTCTTTAACATCACCATACACTTGACGAATCAGATCTGCTTTAAACCATGGATTATCCGTTTGCGCAACAAGGATGCCATCCTCTTTCAGCGCTTTCGCAATTCCTTCATAGAACCCTTTAGTAAAAAGGGTCACGGCTGGACCTACAGGCTCTGTGGAATCAACCATAATAACGTCATATTCACGCTCGCTTTTCGCAATATGCATAAAGCCATCTGAAACTTGGACATCTACGCGGACATCATCAAGAGTGCCTGCGATGCTTGGTAAGTATTTCTTCGAGTATTCGATCACTTTTCCGTCGATTTCGGCAAGGGTCGCCTGCTCGACACTGTTATGCTTTAAGACTTCGCGAATCACACCGCCGTCGCCGCCGCCTACAATGAGCACTTTTTTCGGACTTGGGTGAGTAAACAGCGGTACATGTGCCATCATTTCGTGATAGACAAATTCATCCTTCTCGGTTGTCATTACCATATCATCAAGCAGCAGCATATTCCCCCACTCTTCCGTTTCCACCATTTCCAATTCTTGAAAATCTGTTGTTTCTTTATGCAAAGTCCGGTTCACTTTTGCAGTAATGCCAAAGTTCTCCGTCTGTTTTTCAGTAAACCATGTAGCCATTCAGAAGACTCCTTTCAACACTTTTGTAACCAATCAAATTATAGATTAAACGTTAGAAAAAGCAAGGAAATGTTTAATTTACCGGCTTTTTTCCCATAATAATAGCAATATCTATTATATCTTAACAGGTAGGAGTTAGGAAGAATGCTATTATTTATTCGTCTTAAATGGAAATGGATACGACGGTCAATGAAAGCAGCTTTCACATGCTGCATCCTTGGACTCATTGTGCTCGCAGCTGTGTTCATTTATGCAGTCAGCCTTGGTCCCCCTTCTCTTCATACCGAGCAGAATACGATCTACTATGGAGCTGATGGGAAAGTGATCGACGAGGACCATGGGGCACAGGAGCGTTACTGGATCAGTAAAGAGGAAATGCCTGAATCCATTGTCCAAGCCACGCTTGCGATCGAGGATCACCGCTTTTACGACCATTGGGGCTTTGACCTCAGACGAATTGCCTCTGCTGCGTTAACAGACTTGAAAGCTATGAAAATGGTCGAGGGAGCCAGCACGATCACCCAGCAATATGCTCGCAATCTTTACTTATCTCACGAAAAAACGTGGGCGCGGAAAATTAAAGAAGCGTTTTATGCGATGCGTTTAGAAATTTTTTACGAAAAAGACGAGATTATTGAAGGGTATTTAAACACGATTTATTACGGACACGGTGCGTATGGAATTGAGGCGGCCAGCCGTTACTATTTTGATAAACATGCAGAAGAACTTACCCTTGCAGAAGCTTCGATGCTCGCTGGAATTCCTAAGGGGCCAAGCTACTATTCTCCCTTAAATAATTCCGAAAATGCAGAAGAGCGCCAGAGTGTTATTCTCTCGCGGATGGAGGAGCTTGGCTACATCTCTGCTGAGAAGGAGCAAAAAGCAGTAGCCGTGTCCCTCGATTACTATGATCATTCTGGGGAAGCCATGAAAACAGTAGCTCCGTACTTTCAGGATAAAGTGACGGAGGAGGCAGCGAGGATTCTTGATACAGATGTGGATTCTGTCAAAACAGGCGGGTACCACATTTACACGACGCTAAACAAATCACATCAGAAAGAACTTGAACAATCCATCGATGAAACGATCGCAAACGGCTCTGAAATTCAGACAGCAAGTGTAATTATGGACAGCCAAACCGGCGCCGTCACAGCACTAGCAGGTGGAAAAGATCACTCCAAAAGTGCCTATAATAGAGTAACTGATGCCCAGAGAATGGTCGGTTCCACCATTAAACCATTTCTTTACTATGCAGCTCTGATGCGTGATTACACACCGCTTACGATGATCGCAAGTAAGCCAACGTCATTTGAATTGAAAAATGGCAAAGTCTATTCACCCAGCAACTACAATAATTATTATGCCAACCGTAAGATCACGATGGCACAAGCCTTAGCGTTATCAGACAACATCTATGCCGTAACGACGAACGTGGATATCGGACCAAAGAACTTCGTAGAGGCTTTGCGGACGTTTGGCATTTCCGGTAAGCTGCCAGCGGTACCATCCCTGGCTCTTGGTACAGCATCGATCTCGCTTTACGAAATGGTCGATGGCTACATGCGGATGGTCAGTGGATCTGCAGCGGTTCGAGCTCACACCATAACTAAAATTACCGACCGCCATGGTGAGGTCGTGTACAAGTACAAGCTGAACACTGACACTGAGAAATCAATTGACCCTAACGTGGCTTTTACGGTCACCCATATGATGACAGGGATGTTCGACAAAGCCCTCAATGGCTACATGAGTGTGACGGGAGCAAGTATCTCCGATCAGCTGACACGTATGTATGGCGGTAAGTCTGGAACAACGGATGCGGACAGCTGGATGATCGGATTCAGTCCGCAATATACCATGGGGGTTTGGACAGGATATGATGACAACCGTGATATCACTAAAACAGCTGAACACCAATATTCGAAGCAATTATGGGCCAGTACGATGGAAACAATTCATCAACCGCTCCCTGTCGCAACCTTTACTCCGACTCCAGGGGTGAAGGGTGTATATATCAACCCTAAAACCGGTAAACTCTCCGGTTCAGGCTGTCCGAAAGAAAGACTCGTTTACATGGCCGAAGAAAACATCCCAACTGAAACTTGCGAACCAAACGAAAAAAGCGACGAAGAACAAATTAACAGAGAACTCCAAGACGACTCCTGGCTCGACGGCATCGTAGACTGGTTCTCCTGATCTCCATTTACTTCCACCTCAGGTCATCCAGAATCTGGATGACCTGAGGTGGAAGTAATAACCATAAATATAATCTGAATATTTTAATAATAATAGACAAAGAAAACGACCGGTGACTAGCCGGTCGTCTTCTTTGTCCTAGTAATACATGTAAAACCCATGTTGTACTTAATATATTATTCGAACAGCTTGCTCGTCAAGATTCGATGCCCGAAAAGCTGCATATTTCATGTGAACATTTTGTGAACAAATTTAAAACTTTTCGTGAATGGGGTCCCCTCGCTGTTTTGTCATTCTCAGCCCCTTTTCAACATGACCTGCTGCAAATTATATTTAACGAACCAGTCTTGTGATTACAAGAAACAGAAAAGGCGCTTCCCTTTTCAAAACCGGAAGCGCCTCAATCATTATTCAAATCCAAGTGAATCTTTCAACTCCTGATCTGAATTCTCCCACAGCTCGGGTTTAAAATCACGCAAATACTCCCCAAGGATTCGCTTCGACTTCTCATCCATATGTTCCAAGACGAAGCGGCCTTTTAGTGATTTATCCATCTGATTCACGTGCTCAGGCATTGATTTGTAGCCGCGGCGAATTTCACGATCAACGACAAGTTCACTTCCAGATACTCCATAATAACAAGGTTTACCACCCCGATGACCGACCGTCACCCATGCAATCCAATACAGTTTTCCATTTGGAACTTCTGAACGATCAGGTTGAAAGCGAACACGCTTTTCGACCTTACTTCGAGCGTGAAGCGCACCCATATCAACAAACGCCTCTTCCTCATTAGGATCAACAATCACCGGCGTCATGTTCTCAAGGCTGATAGACCCAACCCCATACCCGCCATGACCATCTGTGGAGTCATCTTTTATAATGGTAAATTGATTTTTCTTCTTGTCATTACTTTCGTTTTCATCTTTATTTTTAAATTGATCAAATTCCTTCATTCTGAATGACATCCTCCCTCTAGACTGCTGTTGCTTCTACTTTAACATACACATGTCCTACTTTTCACTCAACAAAAACTCCAATGATTCTTATCGGTGCGGGCAGGAATTTGGCATTTTTTGCAGAAGAGAGTATAGTGATCCAATTAACGCTTTAAAGGGAGAGAGCCAATATGCCTATTATTACTGTACAAATGCTCGAAGGCCGAACTGATGATCAAAAGGAAGCTCTAGTTGAAAAAGTTACGGACGCAATGACAGATACAACGGGCGCCCGCAAAGAAGCAGTTACTGTTGTGATTGAAGAAATGGCTAAACAAAACTATGGTGTAGCAGGAAAACGATTGATGGATTAATTTACTAGTATCCAATGTTTGAAGATTTCCACAAGTGGAAGGCAGTCTTATAGAATGTTAAACCTTATGAAAGGAAGGAATGTAAAATGAACCATTTATCCTTAGAAAATGCGAAAAAGTTAATTGAAAGTGCTGAGAAAGAGGCTAACAATCTGGATGTGGCCATGGTAATTTCGATCTTGGATGACGGCGGAAACTTAATAGCTGTCCATCGTATGGATGATGCATGGCTTGCCAGTGTCGATATCGCCCAAAATAAAGCTTGGACCTCAGTAGCCCTTAAAATGCCTACTTCTGACTTAGCAGAAGCAACTGTGCCAAAAGCCGAACTTTACGGCCTAAATACTACTAATAATGGACGCATCGTTGTATTCGGCGGTGGTATCCCACTCGTTAAAGAAGGGAAAGTGGTTGGAGCTGTTGGTGTCAGTGGCAGTAAAGTAGAACACGATGTACAGGTTGCTGAAGCAGCCGTTAAAGCTTTCGAATCACTGTAAACTAAAGACCATTATTCCAAGGCTGTCCTGGAAACGAATTAGTCTATAACCTGTTGGCTATCCAAAAATTTCAGCCCCCTAAAAACCAGTCTAAACGCAAACAATCCCGTATCACTTTGAAGGTGATACGGGATTTTAATATCCAGCTCAGAAAAAAATCAGACCTCAAAAGAAATACTATTCCTCTTGATCTCCCTCTTTTATTGAAGCTGATGGAGCACTATCTTCCCCTTCATTTTTCTTAAAGCCCTTATCTAATCTTCCTGCATTTTCGATGTCACCGGAAGCCTTGTAACCAGCGATTTCAGTGTTAGAGGTTGTGCCATAAAGCCCCATGCCGCCTAATTCACCATTTACATTTTCTTTATTGCGATCTTTTTCATTATCCACTTTTTTTCACCTCCTGATGGTAATATAACCAAAGGAGACCTCATCTATAGATGATCACAATTGTTACATAAATGGGAAGGCAACTTTGCTTCATAATTATAAAACAACATCAAAACCGCTTTTTTTCAAAAGCAGGTCATTATGATCTCCTAAAGTTCCCTACTACTTCAACCGTTTCACTGACGCTCACAAATGCTTTCGGGTCAACACTTGAGATAAGAGATTTAACTATGGCCAGTTCATATCGGGAAATAACTGTGTACAGCACTTTGCGTTCAGTATTAGAATAGCCGCCCTGTCCATCCATAACAGTAACACCACGAATTAAGTTTCCAAGGAGCTCATCTTTAACCTCCTGTCCTCGATTCGTAACCACCATCAGATTCAATTTGATATGACGGGTGTGAACACGGTCAATAACAATCCCGGTAATATAAATCGAAGCCATTGTATATAGTGCAAGGTCCCAGGCAAAGATAAAACCGGATACAAACACAACAATACTATTCAGGCCAAAAATTAATCCACCTAGAGGGATATCACGCTTTTGGGTAAGAACAAGTCCAATAACATCAAACCCTCCAGTTGATCCATAAAATCTTATAATAAAACCAATAGATATTCCGGCAATGACCCCTCCAAACACTGCAGAT
Source organism: Halobacillus naozhouensis (assembly GCF_029714185.1). Classification (NCBI taxonomy): domain Bacteria; kingdom Bacillati; phylum Bacillota; class Bacilli; order Caryophanales; family Bacillaceae; genus Halobacillus; species Halobacillus naozhouensis. Next base: position 3,694,074 of record NZ_CP121671.1, read on the forward strand.
AACAAAGCGTCATCGGTAATCTTCATTACTGGGATATACTGCATGGATATAGAAGTGGTAAAAACAGAAAATATACTGTTCCATATAAATTCCTTACCTACCTTCATCCAGCCAATAATTAAAATAGGGATATTTAAAATGACAAGCCATATACCTGCGTTTATGGGAGAAAGCAGCCCAAAAACCATGGCAAGACCTGTTACTCCACCTGTCAATACTTCATGGGGGAGCAAGAACATATTAAAAGCAAATCCTAAAACAATAGAAAATACAAAGAGTACAGCATATTTATATAAATGATTCATTGACTTCACCTCGATCCGGATATTAGCAGGAACACCTAATGAATTTTAGTGGCCATGATAGTAAAAGTCAATATCGTTTTAATAGGGCCAAAGTCTCTATTATCACTAGTTAATCGTTCCTTTCCGGAAAGGTAAATTAGATCCCTTAAACTACCTACCACTTAACAGCTTTACGAATCGAAAGAAGGCTTATATACAGGGGCCAGTCCGATTCTTCATGATATCTTTTAAAATAATTGCTCATGAACCAGATGATTCCTTATCGTTTAACTTTCTGAAGGATTATCCCCCTTGGAGCATTTTTCTGATTATGCGGATTTGACCTCTATGATTAATTTCATCCTCAAACACATGGAACCAAATAAAGTAATTATTTGATGTATGATTGTCCCATAACCTTTCTTTGTATAGCCATTCATCATCTCTTTTTTGAAACTCTTCTAAGGTCCTGTTTCGAACCTGCTGCAGTTTATCCATATAAAAATCGAGAGAATTTCCTCGAATTTGTCTTCTTCCCTCATTCCCAAGTTCGTATGCTGCTCCCCATTTTTCAGACTCCTGCTTATTTGGAGCTCTATCCTCAAATATCTCAATCTGAAACCCCACTTCAATAGCAGCCATATGTAATAATAGAGCACCGATAGAGTTCGCATCTTCTTCCGGCAAAAAATCAAGCTGTTGTGTGGTCAACCCTTTTACTGCATTCAAGGTTGTATGCCTTGCATAATTCATCATGGAGACCAAATGACCTATTTGCGAGGTGTAACCTTCCGTCTTCTTTATCTTAAATTTCATTGTAATCCCCTTACTTTTTTAACTTCGGGACTTCGATTTATTGCACCCTCACAGATGGATTGAGATGTTCACTTTCAATTACAATTGCAGTCAATCCTTGATTGGTGACCGTCTCATTCCCTATGTGTGCCGGATATTCGTTTTGAACGATACGAGACAGGATAAAATTAGAATCAAACTTTGTGATTGTTTACCAAATTCCCTGCCGAACTTAAATACTTTCAAAGATATCGCCTGTCTTTTATCAACCTTTTTCCATGCTCATGTTTTCACATCTCCAGTTCATGATTTTAACCACAACCTCCTGGCCTGTTCATCAGACAGCCCCAATCGCTTGATAAAAAATAAATGAAGCAGCTCTTCTTCATCCCATTCCTTATAAATGTCGACTAACTTCTCTACGTTTCCCTCACAATACACCTCGACAAGAGCTTTTATCGTTTCAGCACTACGCCAGTAATCATAAAAATCACCGGCATAACCTGGACTCTCTCCTTGGCGATATCCTGCTTTTCCAAATTGATCGAGTGTGTATTCACCATAATCTCCTTTATAGGTTTCGATCAGAAGATTTTCCACTTCCGTAATCTCCTTAAATCTCTCCTCAGACAACATCAGCCTTCGTGGAATGTATTCACACATTCCTTCCTCAAACCACATATTCTCCTCGTCACCTTCGAAGTCATCATGAAAAAAGTCGGCATGATGAGTGAGCTCATGGGCAGCAATCATGGCAACGTCAACTTCCTCCAGCGATGAATAATACTCAACGGCTTTTGTAACATCCTTCCCTCTAGTTGATGCTAAGAAGATATCTCTCCATACCTCCGTTAACGGATTTAAGTGGATCAAGTCCCTCGATGTATAAGCCGGCAATGGAATCTCTGAATAAAGTTCAGTTGCTGATTTGAGATCGTGAAAGACTATTCCTCTTGGATCTTCAAAAGTAGTGAATTTTTTTAGATCGTTAGCAAAGTTAGTTAAGGATTCGATTATTTTTTTACCACTTTCTTCAATTTCTTTAACGTATGACGTATCTGTGACCGAGACAGCGTACTTCATAGCACTTCCTCCAAACAATTATAGACTTTCAAATTAAACTTCTATGAACTTCCTAAAAATTCCTTCCTAAAAAGCACGCAAAAACGCTCACCTAAGACAGAGCGTTTTCGATCATCCCTAGCCATTTTTTCTAATTGGAGGTTTCTTAAAAAGCACTGTCAATTACCTTTAAATGGGAAAAAACCTTTAATAACAAACAATTCTATACCCATTTACAAAAAATTAATACTTCTTATATCTCCTTTTATCTCGTTATATCTCCTTTTATCTAAACCCTTGATCTGAATAGGGGTTTAGGGTGATTTCCTCCCTTAATTAAATTTCAGATTTTCTCAAATCGTCTGTATTTTTAACTATACCCTAGCAATTTGTAATGTCACCCACCTTAGTGTGTGCCATCCCCATTCACAAGAAATAATGCCGTTTTTTACCTATAAAGCTGGTTTGATTATCTGCGTAGAGACCACTATTATAAAAACATTGACAACGGCAGAGCAGTCCTTAAGTAAACGGTTACAATGCTGACTGCCTTATTTGATCAATGCTAGGAAGAAATTTGTTTAAAAAATCAAAGGAGGATATGGTCATAATCACATTCCAGTATGAAACAGGTGAGCTCGTATGACTAATGAAACCGCAACAGTTACTCGGACTGATCAACACTTAACCTTTGAGAAACCAACCGTTGAAGATGGTTCTGCTATGTGGGAACTCGTCAACAACTCAACCCTCGATCAAAATTCACCCTACAAGTACATTATGATGTGTGAATACTTTGCAGAAACCTGTGTCGTTGCAAAAGAAAACGGCAAATTAGTCGGGTTCGTCACTGCTTTTATCCCGCCTGAACAAAGTGATGTTGTATTTGTGTGGCAAATCGGGATTGATTCTTCCCAGCGTGGTAAAGGTGTAGCTTCCAGAATTTTAAATGAACTGGTTGAGCGCGAAGTTTGCAATGAGGTGCGTTACCTTGAAGCTACCGTTACACCATCAAATGAAGCTTCACAATCCCTTTTTAAAAAATTAGCACGTGACCACAAAACGACGTGTACGATTACAGAGTGCTTCCCTGAGGATTTATTTCCAGGAGAGGGACATGAGGAAGAATTAACTTTTCGAATTGGACCATTTTCTAAACCGAACACTTCCGATAACCATAAATAACTCTAATTCTATCAAGGAGGATTGCAATTTATGAAAAACGATCTAACTGTATTTGAAGAACTAGAATCAGAGGTACGATCCTATTGCCGCAGCTTCCCTACCATTTTTACAAAAGCTAAAGGGTACAAGATGTGGGACGTAGATGACAAAGAATATTTAGACTTCTTTAGTGGGGCCGGGGCTTTGAACTATGGCCATAACGATCCGAATATGAAAGAGAAGCTTATTGATTATATTACTCATGATGGAATTACTCATAGCTTGGATATGGCTTCCGATGCAAAAGCTGATTTCTTAAACAAGCTGAATGACGTCATTCTTAAACCACGTGACCTTGATTATAAAGTTATGTTCCCTGGACCGACGGGTACGAACACTGTAGAAAGTGCACTTAAACTGGCTCGTAAAGTAACAAAACGTACCGAAGTTGTCAGCTTTACGAATGGTTTCCATGGTATGACGATTGGAGCGCTTTCCGTAACAGGAAACTCCTTCAAGCGTAAAGGTGCAGGCATTCCGCTTCATAATGCGATTACGATGCCATATGACAACTATATTGATGAAAACCTTGATACACTCGACTACTTTGAGCGCTACCTTGAAGATGGCGGCAGCGGGGTTGAAATTCCGGCAGCTGTCATTCTTGAAACCGTACAGGGCGAAGGCGGTCTGAACACTGCGCGCTTTGAGTGGTTGAAGAAACTTGATGCTATTTGTAAACGATTCGACATCTTCTTGATTATTGATGACGTGCAAGCAGGTGTCGGACGTACAGGCACATTCTTCAGTTTTGAACCAGCTGGTATCAAACCGGATGTTGTCTGCCTATCTAAATCAATTGGCGGCTATGGTCTGCCATTTGCGATCACATTGATTAAGCCTGAGCACGATATTTGGGGACCAGGTGAACACAACGGAACATTCCGTGGTAACAATATGGCTTTCGTAACAGCTACTGAAGCCCTTCGCTACTGGGAAGACCCAAGCTTTGAAGAGGGCATTAAAGAAAGAGGCGAGAAAATCACTGCATTCCTGGATGGCTTAATTGAGAAATATCCAGAAATGAAAGGATATCGCAAAGGCCGCGGCATCATGCAGGGAATTTCCTCTGGCGTAGAAGGTTTCTCTGAAAAAGTTGCTGAATTAGCATTCCAACAAGGTCTAATCATGGAAACAGCTGGTTCTGACGATGAAGTGTTCAAACTCTTCCCGCCGATCAATATTGACATGGAAGCTCTTGAACAAGGCTTTGAGAAGATCGAAGCAGCCGTAGAAGCTGTTGCAAAAGAAAAAGAATTAGTTACATCTTAATCAACTACTCAATTTACTATACAACACTTATTGGAGGCCGAAATTATGAAAGTAGTAAAACTAGAAGACGTTCTTGGAACAGACAAAGAAATCAAAGGTGAAAATTGGACTTCCCGCCGTTTGTTATTTAAAAAAGATGGCATGGGGTACTCTGTGAATGATACAGTTATCAAAGCTGGTACAGAAACACATATCTGGTACCAGAATCACCTAGAAGCCGTTTACTGCATTGAAGGTGAAGGCGAAGTGGAAACACTTAAAGACGGTAAAGTCTGGCCAATTAAAAAGAATGAAATCTATGCACTAGATGAGAATGATGAGCACTTACTGCGTGCGTACGAAGGCTCAGATATGCGTATGGTTTGTGTATTCAACCCACCGCTTACCGGCCGTGAGATTCATGATGAGAATGGAGTTTATCCAGTCGATGATTCTGATGAATAAATCATAAGAAAATCCTCCCTGTCGAGCAGGGAGGATTTCTTTATTTATGAAGGGAAACCCAGAATAGCTTTCTTCTCAAGATACTCTTCAATACCAAAATCGCCCCATTCTCTTCCAATACCGGACTGCTTATAACCGCCAAACGGAGCTGAGAAGTCTTTTCCTTTATCGTTAATTGTAATCCGCCCTGCGCGAATGCTTGTTGCTGCTTTGCGAAGCAGCTCTGGATCTTTACCTACTACATAACCCGCCAATCCATAAACCGTGTCATTGGCAATTTCAATCGCTTCATCTAATGTTTCATAAGTAATAATCGACATGACCGGTCCAAAGATCTCTTCTCGAGCAATCACCATATCATTTTTCACATCTGAAAATACAGTAGGTTTCACGAAGTATCCCTTATCAAGACCTTCTGGCTTACCCGCTCCACCAGTGATTAAGGTAGCTCCCTCTTCGATTCCTTTTTCGATATAGGATTGAACGCGATCCCATTGCTTTTTGGATACGAGCGGCCCCACAACCGATTCTTTCCGCGGGTCTCCAACAGGAAACTCTGGCAGTACTTGTTCTACCGCGTCTTCAAAAGAGCTTTTTATCGAAGCAGGAACAATGATACGAGTAGCCGCTGAGCAGACCTGGCCCGTATTCATGGAAATGTGTGTAACAGCTGACCTGGCTGCTTGCTCAAGGTCGGCATCTTCCAGCACTATAAGCGGTGATTTGCCTCCTAATTCAAGCGCCACGTTCTTAATCGTCTTCGCAGCATTTTCCATTATTTTTTGACCGACGCCTACTGAACCAGTAAAGGAAACAAAATCTATATCGGGGTGCGAGCTGATCCCGTCCCCAATGACATCGCCTGCGCCATTGACCAGATTAAAGACTCCTTTAGGAACGCCTACTTCGTCAAAAATTTCCGCTAAAATCATGGCGGCAAATGGAGTCAATTCAGATGGTTTTAAGACAACTGGGCTCCCTGCTGCGAAAGCGCTGGCAATCTTCGTTGACGTTTGATTTGTAGGGAAATTCCATGGGGTGATCAGCCCGCTGACCCCTACTGATTCTTTAACTAATGTATGGTTACCGCGCTGCTCCATAAAGGAAAAATTCTTAAGCGATTCAGCTGCCTGGGAAAAATGAGAATAACCCATTTTATAATGAACTTTTTCTGAAATAGATAAAGGAGCACCAAGTTCATCTGTCATCACTTCAATGAGATCATCTTTACGTCTTTCATACTCAGCCGCAATCTTTTCGAGCATTTCTATCCGCTCTTCTTTTGAAGTTTGTGAAAACGCAGGAAGAGCATCCTGAGCCGCTCTGACTGCTTTATCCAGGTCTTCCTTAGTTCCAAAGCTGATTTTCCCGATCACTTCCTCTGTTGCCGGGTTAATCACTTCTTCCGTTTCGGATCCAGTTGATTCTATCCATTCTCCATTAATGTAATGTTTCAAATAGTTACGCATTTCCACCGTCTCCTTCTATAAAAAGATTGTAATCATTACAAGCAAATCATCAGAAGTATATTCAGTTTTATAAACTATATAACCTTAATTCTTTCGTTTAAAACAGAGCCTATTATGAGCCAACTAAGCCTATACCTCCTCATCGTTCTATTATTTTCGTAATCTTAACATAATTTAAACTTATCTTAGTAATATTTTACAGGACGTTAATTAACTTTTCCAGGCTGGAGCCTTATACTTTACATCGTAGGTAATACATCATTATGAAAGGTGAGATAGTATGCTTCAAAATATTGGAATACCAGGATTAATCATCATTCTCGTAATAGCATTGATTATTTTTGGCCCCTCAAAATTACCAGAAATGGGACGGGCATTCGGAACTACATTAAAAGAATTTAAAAAATCCACTCAGGATTTAATGTCCGATGATAAGCAGGAGCATAAAGATCAAAACACCTCTACCGAGCAAAAAGAAAATCAGTCCGCTAACTAAACCAAACAAAAGAAGGTGTAAGCTATTCTCTTCTGCTTACATCTTCTTTTCATGAAAAGGAGACTTTTATGATGCCAGCACAAGAAATGGATCTCGTCGGACATTTGAGTGAACTGCGTAAGCGTCTACTTATCGTCCTGGGCTCATTCATCCTGTTTTTTATTGTAGCATTTGTTTATGTCCAAGAAATTTACAATTGGCTGAGTAAAGACATCGAAGTGCAGCTCGCTGTTCTCGGGCCGAGCGAGATACTCTGGGTATATTTAATGATCGCCAGCGTCGTCGCGGTTTCCTGCACCATACCAATTGTTGCTCATCAGCTCTGGCTATTTGTTCGGCCAGCCCTTACACCTAAAGAACAAAAAGTCACACTAGCCTACATTCCATCACTATTTATCCTGTTTCTCATCGGCATTTCATTTGGCTATTTCGTTATTTTTCCGATTGTATTTGATTTCTTGCTTTCCCTATCAGAGGGCATGTTTTTCACCTTCTTCACCACCGAGAAGTACTTCCGTTTCATGTTACAGATGACCTTGCCCTTCGGCTTTCTGTTTGAACTACCTGTAATTATCATGTTCCTGACAAGCCTCGGTGTGCTCAACCCGTACAGGCTTCAAAAAATGAGGAAGTATGCCTACTTTATCCTCGTTTTAATTGCAGTCCTAATCACGCCGCCTGACCTACTATCTGATATACTCGTTGTCATTCCGATGCTATTTTTATATGAATGTAGTGTGCTGCTGTCCAAAGTTGTCTATAAACGTAAACAGAAACTAGCAATCGCGGCTTAACCTCTGACACAAAAGGAAACTGTTCCTTTTGTGTCTTTGCTTAGCGAAGGCTGTTGCCTCTTCTTCTTCCCTGTCCTTCTACCCCTTTACATTTTATAACATAATGATTTTTACCTATTTTTTACTATTTACTTCACACAGGAACATGTGTTCTGTTATACTCTATATAGAGAAGGAAGGATCAGTAATTAGAAACCTCCCCTTAAACTATCTAATCAAACTTCTTCCTTCTCAGATTAGCTCGTATACTCACTTGTGCAGGCCCTCCCCATGAATAGCTAGCGCCTGATCCATAAAATATGTAACCTTATCTGAAACGGGATAAAGCCCCATCTCCTGCGAATAATGTTCTGACTTCCTTACCCTCCAGAACTTTTCAGCTAAAGCTTCATCCCCTTGAAACAATACATTCGATAATAACAAGACATCCTCAGCAAGAAGCTTTGCTTCCTCAGAATCAGCTTTTATATTATTCTTCAAGCATAACTCAATCCGTTTAATGATATTTATCCATAACTGCGTCTCCTGTTCCTCCATTTTTGGAAGCCTCTCCCTTAAGACTGATTGTTCCTCTTCATTAAACAAACTGGTCCAGGCATGACTTTTCTGTTCGGTTTCTTGTTCACTTAAATGAACAATCGGTAATAATCGTTCCCAATGCAAGTCGCCTTCAAGTCGGATTATATTTTGAATTGTATTCGTATGATTCAAAGATTCCTGCACCTGCCGAACCTTTTGTTCGAGCGTTTCTTTATGTAATATTAAAATTTGTTCAATCGAGATCTTATTTATTATTTTACTAATGTCATTCAGTGGCATAGCTAATGACTTTAGTATGGAGATCTTTTCAAGCGTTATCATTTCCCTTTCTGTGTAAAGCCTTTTTCCTGTATCCTCCTTGCATGCTAATAATATAACATTATTTCACTTCCTTTCGAAAAAAGTCTTGAAGGTTACGTTACGTCACCTATTATGATAATTTTAACGCTATTTCTAGAAAGGGATGAGATGTTTGGAAAAAGACTCACTATCTAAAAAACACTGGTCACGAAAAGAGATCATTCTCCTACTAACTATAACCTTTATTATCATTCCCATTTTTATAGAAACATTATTGGGCAGACAGTATTTTCAGTGGTTGAACGATAAGTTATATGCAGGAACTTTAACAGGGTTTACAATCGCAGTGGTCTTTTTATGCGGGGTATATCAATAGCCATACGTCCTCAAAGATTATCGTGGGGGATTGTAGGGTAACTGGTTTCAAGAAAAGGCATTGGTCTACTGTGATAATATGGACAATAAAATTGATCTTACCGGAATATTAGCTGCTATAATCATGGAACTACTAGGTGGAACCTATCAAAATAGTAAAACGGAAAGCATCCAAACAGATAGGAACATTGTGCGTTTCATTGTTGGATTTATTTCCGCTGCGATCATTTCCCCAATATATGAAGAGATCTTTTACCGGTGGGTTTTTGTATAAATGGTTTCGTAACCGATGGGGTATTTTTATAGGAATGGTGGTCAGTTCAATTATCTTTATGATTGTACACATCCCCACTTGGAATGTACTCCCAATTGCGTTTATTACCGGTTTGGTAACGTCCTGGGTTTATGAAAAAACACACTCGATCCTGCCAGCTATAATTATACATGGAGTGTTTAATGGAATAGCACTCATCTTAACGGTACTAGGCTGATCCGTTTCACTATTAATCTTGAATAAATCCTAACTCATTGCCACACGATATAACTCCTGCAAAGTATTTAAGAGTAGAAATGTGGTAACATTTTAACAATGAGTCATGGGAGTAAGCTGAACCAATATAAAAAGAAACCAATCTATCCCCTCTATGGCACAAATAACTACTTCTACATTAATCCATAGCATTCCTGCAAAATAAAACACCCTTCTTATTATGAAGGGTGCTAGTTCAAATTATCATCATTCTTTCGTAAAGTTTTTTGTACTTCTTACCGTATCAATTGGGCGGACCATTTCCTCAATTTCTTTACGCTTCGGTTCCAATGCTGGAGGAAGGGATAATTTCTCCCCAAGCGTTTCATAAGGCTCCTCCCCCATGAATCCTGGCCCATCTGTGGCAAACTCAAACAGTATTTGCGGAGCCACATTCGCATAGAGAGATTCAAAGAAATGACGGTTTACATAGCCAGATGTCCGGAATCCGAAGCCTTCCATCCGTTTAATCCATTCATCCAATACAGTACGATCTTCCACCCGAAATGCCGTATGGTGAACAGTGCCAAACCCTTGTCTGGCTTGCGGAAGAACGCGGTTATATTCAACGACTACCTGGGCACCGTTCCCTCCTTCTCCGACTTCGAATAAGTGAAAAGATCCCTCATTATCTATTTCAGTAAATAGCAGAACTTTTTCCAACATGTCTTTAAAGTAATCAATGTTGTCGACTCGCACAAAAATCGGGCCTAATCCAGTAATGGCATATTCTAAAGGAATCGGGCCGTTCTGCCATGGTGTACCAGCAGACACGCCTCTATTATTTTCATCGGATACCAGTTGATAGTGTTGATCATCGAAATCAACGAAAGACAGCGTCTTTTTACCAAATTGCTCTTTAATGCCGCTATGCTTTACCTCTAAATGATCGAAACGTTCCGCCCAATAATCCAAAGCGGCATTGCTTGGTACTCGGAAAGAAGTTTTCGAAATCTCATTCGTTCCGTGAACGCCTTTTGGAATACCAGGAAAATCAAAGAAAGTCATATCCGTTCCAGGACTGCCCGTATCATCGGCAAAGAATAGATGGTATGTTTGAATGTCATCCTGATTAACCGTTTTTTTAACTAAACGCATTCCTAACACATATGTGAAAAATTCATAATTCTTTTCAGCGCTGCTCGTAATTGCTGTTACATGATGTATTCCTTTTAATCCATTCATATTATTACTCCTCCTTCGTAAGGTAAATCAAATTTATAACTGGACTTTTTCCAAAGCTATCTATTTATCTTTAATTCAAGATAAATGTACTATGTATATTATTTGCTGTCAATCAGACCGTTTTATGTTATCAATGACAGCATCGTTGTTGACCATTATAGGAGCACAAATAGTTTATTGCATTCTAAGCACGGGAACAAAATAGTAAGGTTAATTCTCAAGGAGGCAATAAAAATGTTTCATAATGAAAAGAAAATCCACGGCTATCAGATTAATGCAACAGATGATGAATTAGGCAAGGTTGAATCTTTCCTATTTGATGATGAAAGTTGGACAATACGCTACATCGTTGCGGACACCCGAAAATGGCTTCCAGGGCGTACCGTACTTATTTCCCCGATTTCCATCAAAGCAGTTAATCACGAAGAAAGCCATGTTTCTGTAGAATTATCGAAGGATCAGGTGAAGGATAGTCCGGATATCGACTCGGAAAGCCCGGTGTCCCGTGAACAAGAGTTAAAATTAAACCAATATTACGGTTGGGGCAGTTACTGGGGCGGCCCCGGTGTCTGGGGTGCAAATATGTATCCTAACCACTTGCTGGGAGAGCACCTGGTGCAAGATTCCCTGAGCATGGAGGAAGAACCTGGAGAATCTCATGTAAGAAGCACTTCGGAAATTGAGAATTACGAAATTCATGCCGACGATGGCGGGATCGGTCATGTAGAAAGTTTTCTTATAGATGATGAAAGCTGGCAAATCCGCTATATTATTGTCGATACAAAAAACTGGCAGTCCGGAAAGAAAGTGCTGGTCGCCCCTGCATGGATTAACGAAGTGAAATGGGAAGAAAAAAGAGTCTATGTTTCTCTCGATAAAGAAAAAGTTAAAAATGCACCTGAATACGACCCTGACTCCCCAATATCAAATGCTTTTGAAGAAAAGCTTCACAATGCTTACGGAAAAGAACTTTCCTCTAAGAAATAAGAGTTCCTTCGTGGCCCAAGGTAACTATCGTACCCACTTTTTCTCTAGATCAATAGAGAGAAAGTGGGTATGAATAAAAAAAGTCTATTTTCGAACTACCTTCTAACTATAGTTCAACTTTTGCATAAACGCATGTGTCCCGCAGTTCTTTCCCATCTGCAGATCGATCTTCATTTCTAATAATTCCTTCTAAATTAAAGTTCAGTCTCTCTGGTATTGCCCTACTTCTTACATTATGGGGATCACACCTTACCTCAACCCGATTAGCCGCTAATTCTTTAAAGGCAAATTCAGTTATCCCTGCTACGGCTTCTGTTGTATAACCCTTTCCGCAAAAACGAGTATCTGCCCAGTATCCTATCTCGAACTTTGGGACCTGCCAATCGATACGATGGAGCCCCGAAGAACAAACTAACTCTCCTGTTTGCTTATGGAAAGCCAGCAGTCTTAAATCCTCTCTTTTTAAAAAATTTATGTGGGCTTCCCGAATATTGATCTCCGTCTGCTCTTCACTTTGATGTTTCTGAGCAAACGGCATCCACGGCTTCAATTCCTCTATAGAGGCCCTAAGGGATGCATAGACAGCCTTCCCATCCCCTGGCTTTGGGAGCCTGACAAATAAACGTTCGGTTTCAAATTCATGAGGGAAATCAAGCAGTATTGGATTCATCGACCTCTCTCCCTTTACTTTTCTAGCATTAACCTTCGAAATGGGAGCTACATATCAAAGATTTTTTCCAACTCTTTCATGACACCCCTCGCTCCTGAGCTTTTGTTCGAAAGGATGGCAAACTTCAATTCAGACTGCGGATAAAAGGCTGCGTGAAAGCTTACTCCTGGATCGTATCCCATCACATGATACTTATAGATGGAGTTATCTTTGTAGTTAATCCATACACCGTACCCATAATCAACTTCCTCATTCACATGTGCATAAGGAGTAAGCAGCGTGTTGGTCGTTTGTTCATCTAATAATTGATAATCGACCAGTGCCTCCCATAGTTTAATCATATCTGGAGCGGATACAAAAGCACCGCCATCCGCGCCACCTTTAATCGGAATGGAGTACATATTCGTCTTCCATGCCCCATCCTGTTGATCGATATACCCATATGCTGTGTTTTCAGGCAGACTATCTAACGAGAAGTAACCCGATTGATCCATTCCGCACCGCTTGAAGATATGTGATTCCACATACTCTTGAAAAGAAACCCCTGTTTGTTGTTCCACGATTAACCCCAGTACTATGTAGCCTGCATTGTTGTAATGAAATTTCTCTCCAGGATCAAACATCATTTCTCCATGTTGGAACATTGGAAGAAAATCCTTTAGATTCTTTAATAGATACATCGGGGTTTGTTTCCAAAGATCTTCAAAGTCATCCATGACTTCTTCATCAAAATAGTCCGCCATCCCTGAACTATGGCTTAACAGGTGATGGATCGTAACTCTATCATCAACATACGGAAATTCAATATCTAAACAATCCTTAAGCCTTGTTTGAAAAGAAAGCAGGTTATTTTCAACAAGTTGCGCAATTGCTATAGCCGTAAATAGTTTGCAGCCAGAGGCAATTCCAAAGCGTGTGTTGACTTTATTCAAACGCTTCTCAGCTCGATTAGCAAGACCAGCTGCAGATTGCAATAGCACCTCTCTGTCATCTTTCACCAATACTGTCCCAGAAAAGCCATCGTTATTAATATGATGTTCAATTGATGTTACGGCGTTCTTATCCAATAACCTCACCCTCCTTCATCTATTCGATTACTTTTTTAAACACATAACTTGCCTTGTTATAATCCATTCTTTCCTCATAAAACCTATGTGCCTCTGTTCGCTGCAGCCCCGATGACAAAGCTACAGCTTCGTAGTCATGCTCCTTCGTCCATTCATGGACAAAAGAAAGCAGCCTCTCACCATACCCTTTGGAGCGATGTTCACTCTGTGTCACGAGATCACACACCCAGACAAAACGCCCGTAATAAAGCGTAATCATTGGTTTAAATCCAGTTACAGCAACAATATCCTCTTGATCATATAAAGCGAATAGGTGATAGCTGTCTATTTTCTTTGCTTCTATCACAAGCGCTAGATATGTATCTTGATCAAGGTGAGAACGCAATTGTTTCATGACTGGAAAAGCTTCTGTGATTTCTTTTTCTGACTGTAACTCTTTAATTTCTACGTTGCTCATGAAATCCCCTCTTTCTTAACGAATATGATATTTCTCTTTAAAATCTAAGCTAAGCTCACTCCACACATCAAACATATTCCCGTCTAAATCCTTAAATATAAAGTTTAGGCCAGCATGACCTCTCTCCTCAATTTCGCCGACATCTACCCCTTTCTCTGTAAAAGCTTGGTGTAGATGCTGCAGTTCAGGGTTCCGTCAACTTCAAAAGTGATAGTGAACTGAGTATGCCCGTTTGAATCTATAAACTGAAGTCTCTCGCCTTTTTTAGCTTTTACTAAGAAGAAACTTTGGTTGGCAAAAGAAAGAATGGCTTTTTCCTCATCTAAATAATTTTCAACCGCACCAAGATTCTGTTGATACCACATTGATGAACTTTCAGGATTCAGAACAGGGGTATAATTTGTCCCGACCCGGTGGAGTTGCACATTCTTCACGATATCACCCCAATTCTTTTGTTAAGAAGAACGACTATGATCACTATCCATAAACACGAAGTCCTCTTTTGTCGGCTGCTTGGCAGCATCCTTTTGAGACGTTTTTGCAGAGAATAGCTTGAGATACCATTGGTTGCGGTCAACAGGGACACCGACACGTTTTTGCTGGACCTCTTTGATACCCTGGATAATGAACTGCATGGAGACGATGACCACCACGAATGCAACTAGGGGCGGGATAATATACCACCAGCGCCCTGTCATTAAAGCATTCTTGGATGAGCCGATCAGCCCTGACCATTCATAAGTAGTGGATTGCGGCGGGTCCGGCATAAACGGGCTATGCGAAACATCTGTCCCTCCGAAAAAGATGTTGAACACCCCTAAATGAATGAAGATGAGCAAAGTCTGAATGAACTGTTGGCCAAATACGATTCCTATTCGGGCACTTAAGTGTGGCAGCAAATGTCTCCAAAGCAAATGAACGGAGCTGCCTCCTAACACCTTTGTACTCAGGACAAATTCGTCTTTCATAATCAACTTCATTTCATTTCCAAATAACGTGATAAGGAGGGGCACAGCCAGAATCGTGAGAACGATTGCTTGATAGATAATCCTCTCCATTTCTGTTGTCGTAAAACCGCCCGGGGGCATCCACAGAACAGGTCTCAGTAACAAGTAGGCAATAACCGTTAAGGGTAGAAAATGCATACCGTCTACCAATTTCTCCAGCACTCGCTGCAGCTTCGGGGGGCAGAAAAAAGCATAAGGAACAGCAAGGATAAAGCCGAGCGCTACCCTTAGTAAGGCAATGGCTACCCCAAACAAAACCGTGTACTTCGCTCCAGTGAGCAGCTGGTCCAATATACTGTAGCCCAGTTCATCTGTCCCGAGGAAGACATATTCATGTGAATGAGGGGCGGCGCTGACTAATGTTCCGTTGTCGTCGTAAATGTGATAAAACTTCTCAACAAGGGGATCCGCAGCAGCCGTGTAGATCAAGCTGGTTGCAACAATGGCAAAAATAACACCAAATCCAATCAGAAATTTTACATTTTTGAAATGCACAGCTATTTCTCGAATAAACAGTCGAACCAATTTTCCATTCGGTTTGAAAGAAATGGATCCCAGGAAACGATTCATCTTCAAATTGGTCTCTTCTGCCACCCTGTTTTCTTTAAAGATAAACAACTCTGTTCCCTGGTAGAAAACAAAAAACGGTGTAAACAGCATAACGAGAATTAAAAATGTCACAATTGGTCTAAAATCACTCATAAAGGCTGTGGTAATTCCATTAATGTTAAAGATGTACTCAATAATCAGAAGACTTGATAAGGCGCCCCACAGGATAATTTTTGAATGATAAAAAATACTTTTAATAATATTCCTAAGAATATGGACGTTAAGAATAAAGGATTTAACCATCCCTTTACTTTTGGCAAACTGCACATAGGATTTCTTCATTTCTTCGTCCAATTGAATTAATATGATTTTATATAAAGAAACCATAGGAAGAATGGCCAAAGCTACGATGGGAAGAGCATAAATTCTTTCCTGGCCAACCGTAACGAAATCCATGAACAAGATATCCGTCTGTTTATACAGCCACACGATAACTAGCTGGGCACTGAAGGCAAGAAGCAGATCGGGTACAGCTTCCACCAAATTTAGCAGCCTCATAACCAGCCTTTTTATAACAGCCGGTAGAAAAAAGGTGCCGATAGCAAATAAGAAGGCAAGAGCAAATCCTAACGCAATCGCCCCCATAAAGATGGTCATAGAATAGCGATAAGGATCCCAAAGATACTCAAGTAATGGCACCGGATTTCCTTTAAAAAAGTACACCCATTCCGCGGGATGGATCACCGTTTGAAACAAATGGGACAACTCGCTGGTATAGGCAGATATATTAAAGAAGGTCCCCGTTTTAAATAAGGCCGGTGAAGCACTAATTAACACAATGCCAACTAAGCCAAAAATATAATAGAATAAAAACTTGGTTATTTTCACTATCCTGCCCCCTTTAGGCTATTTGACAATAGCCCTCCCCCTTTTAAATTTTAAAAATAATCAGTCACTTATGTATAAAAAAAGATATACTGTTTAACAGTATACCTTTCCTACTACTTATACTAATGAATCCGGCGGAGTTTTTCAATAAAATTCCAACCTTCTGTTATTTCTTCACTAGAGTAATTTTGTTTACCTTTTACAGTGTACACTTTTTCTGTGATTTCATCTTTAGGTAAATGTTCAAAGAAAAGCATGGTTGAAACTAGCTCCAGAAACCGGGAGCTCTGGGCAGCCATTTCCCTGATATGTTCATTAAAAGGCGGCAAATGTACATTTGAATGTTTGAGAAAATCATGCCCCGCTTCTGTCATTCGATAACGGTATTGATAATAATTCTTTTTCTCTTCTTTTGTTTCACTAATAAAACCTAAATTGCACATTTCCTCGATCCTTAACGTCAACTCTTCTGAATAAGGACCATAAAAATGAAATTCATAACGTTCCTCAAAAGGAATATCACACTTTTTTAAGATATAAATCATCTTTTGCAGCTTTTTTCGCCCTACGATGTCTTCAGAGCTTGAGAAGAATTGCATCAACTTTGCGTGATTCTCCAACATGACAACTCCACTCCTTATCCAAACAAAATTTCCATAATACGCTTCTTTGTCTTACTACGGTCCGGCATTTCCTCTAATCTATCAAGCGGAATATATAATTTATGATCGGTACGCTTTTTCCCGGATATCGATTCAACAATATCTGACAGGCGGGATAATTCCTTGAGTTCTTGATTGGGCTTTAACAAATGGATAGGAAGCCGTTCCCCTTCTTCACCAGGACGGTAAAAGTCATAAGGTAAATCAGAGCTTGAATCGACAACCAAATAATAGTCAGGGTTGATTCCTGCTTCCTGGAACAGCTTATACAGCTCCATCCATTCGTTCATCTGTGAATTCGGGTTAAACTCTATGTACTTCAAGAGTCGGCGGTTAACGAATCGATCACAGAGGTCAGACAGGATAGGATCATCCTCTTCCATCCACATTTGAAAATAGTAGAGCGCGATGGATTCATCCAGAGCTAAATATTCCTTTAGATTTGGCTTTCCTGTGAAAAAGGAAAGAAAATGGGTCGGCTCCAGTTTAAAGGTGTACCCCTTCTCATGCAGCTCCTTAGCACGGTGAAGAATTTTTGACAAAATTACTTCAGCACTCCGGGTGACAGGGTGAAAATAAACTTGCCAATACATTTGATAACGACTCATAATATAATCTTCGACCGCATGCATGCCGCTTTCTTTTACAACTACCTGATCCTCCATCGGGCGCATCACCCGAAGAATCCGCTCCATATCAAAATGGCCATAACTTACCCCTGTAAAATAGGCATCACGCTGCAAGTAATCCATTCGATCTGCATCAATTTGGCTCGAAATCAGACTCACCACGAGTTTATTTTTATACGTTTTATTAATTACATCGGCTACTTTCTTCGGAAAGCCTTTCCCCACTTTAGAGAGTACCTGGTGGATCTTCGTGTCCCCAAGCAGGATCGCCTGCGTAAAATCCTCATGATCTAGCTTGAAGACTTTTTCAAACGAATGAGAAAAGGGCCCGTGGCCGAGATCATGCAGCAGGGCGGCCGCTAAACAAAGCAACCGTTCTTCTTCGTCCCAATTGGGGCGGTCTTTAAAATTGCTAATAATTCGCCGTACAATCTCGTACACTCCTAGCGAGTGGTTGAAACGGCTATGCTCAGCTCCATGAAACGTAAGGTAACTGGTTCCCAACTGCCTGACTCTTCTCAGCCGCTGGAATTCGGGAGTGCCAATCAGGTCCCAGATAACACGGTCACGTACATGAATGTAGCGATGTACGGGGTCTTTAAATACTTTTTCTTCACTTAATTTCTCGTCACGGTAGGCCATTAGCTTGTCCTTTCTTCACGACATTTTCTACAATTATATACCTTTTTTCAGCATAAAAAAACATCTTGACAAAGCAAAGAACCGAGCATTTATATGCCCGGTTCTCTAGAGATAAAGTATGAAGCTTTCTTTTTACCATGAAGAAAAAATTGGTAAGGTTACCCTTACCAGTTCCTTCCCCTAGCCTTTATGTGGATCAACATAATCAGGAAAATCGGTAATAATTCCATCTACCCCAGTTTCTAAAAGAAAGTTTGCAGATTCGCGATCTCTAACGGTGTATGGATGGGTTTTCATATCATATTCATGAATTCGTTCAACGAGATCTTTCGTAATCATTGCTTTATTAGGGTTGAAATAATCGGCGTAGGCTGAGAATTCGGCAAGCTGCTCATTTGAAACGCCATTTTCGCTGTACCCGAGCAGAACTCCTACTGGCACAGAAGGTAAAATCGAATGGAATTTTTTCATAGATTCATGATCGAATGACTGCACAATAATCTTTTCATTTTCCGGCTTATGCAAATTGCGGGAAACAAGCGCATCCGCTACCTTTTGTTCAATTCCCGGGTAAAGGGACGGTGATTTCAATTCAATTAAAATTCCAGATCTCCCTTTAAATTGATCAAGCACTTCTCCGAGTGTTGGAATTTTTTCACCAGCAAATTCTTTACTGAACCAGCCCCCCGCATCGAGCTGTTGCAGCTCCTTATATGTAAAATCTCCCACTTGGCCAGAACCATTTGTCGTACGGTCTACCGTCGTATCATGAATCACAACCAGCTTGCCATCCTTACTCATTTGAACATCAAGTTCAAACATTTCTGCTTTCATGTCGACTGATTTTTCAAAAGCGGCCATTGTGTTTTCAGGTGCGTATCCGGAAGCTCCTCTATGCGCAATCGTGATGGTCTGTTGACGGTCCTTGTTCTTAATTTCATTAGCAGAAATACTTGTTGCTGACGTACTGAATACTCCCATAAATAATACCCCCATGATGAGAATGAACAATAAACGTGACATCTCTTCCTCCCCCTTCTTATCTTTAATTCCACTCTACAAAACTTACATTAATAGAGTATTAGGAAATCGTTAATAAAATGTAAGGAAAAACAGGAAAAAAATAACTCCCTCCGTAAGTACTACGAAGAGAGTCCTCTTATCATGGTTATACTTTTTGTAAGATTTGTTTATGCATGGTACCTGTCTCGGCAAAATTCTTGTGCCATGAGAAGGCTTCCTCAAGCACATGAGGCGTCTGTCCGCCTCCGGAAACTGCTTGATTGTAATAGTCCCACAGTTGGTCCCGATAAATAGGGTGAGCACAGCACTCTATGATTAATCCTACGCGTTCCCTCGGTGCTAATCCGCGTAAGTCTGCATAGCCTTGTTCTGTCACAACGATATCTACATCATGTTCGGTATGATCAATATGTGATGCAAAGGGGACGATGCTAGATATATTTCCATCTTTAGCGATTGATTTTGTTACGAAAATAGCCAGACGTGCGTTACGAGCGAAGTCACCCGATCCACCAATTCCATTCATCATCCTTGTACCCGCTACATGGGTAGAATTGACATTGCCATAGATATCAAATTCTAAGGCCGTATTAATTGAAATCAAACCGAGACGGCGGATAATTTCCGGGTGGTTTGAAATTTCCTGTGGTCTCATGACTATTCGATCACGATACTGTTCAAAGCTGTTAAACACCTGTTCCATTTTCTCCTCGGACAACGTAATCGAACAACAGGAAGCAAAGTTGACTTTTCCAGCATCCATTAAATCGAATACTGCATCTTGTAACACTTCAGAATACACTTCTAAATCCATAAATTCTGAGTCAGTCAAGCCGTGCAGCACAGCATTAGCCACAGAACCTATTCCAGATTGAATGGGGGCAAGACTTCTGGTTAAACGGCCGCAATTGACTTCTTCACGTAAAAAGGAAATCAAATGCTGGGCCATCATAACTGTCTCTTGATCCGGCGCCGTTATGGTGGATGGAGAGTCTTTTTGATCTGTAAACACAATTCCTTTTACTTTTTCCAGATCAACCGGAATTCCGACCGTACCGATTCGATCATCCACTTTTGTTAACGGAATTGGATCACGTTGTCCCTGTTTACCAGGGGCATATAGGTCATGAAGCCCTTCTAAGTTAGGTTGTTTCATGTTGATCTCAATAATGATCGATTCTGCATGTTGAGCGAATGCTAATGAGTTACCAATGGAAGTCGTCGGGATCACCATGCCGTCCTCCGTTATCGAAACCGCTTCCAAAATTGCGTAATCAATAGTTCCTAACACATTTCCTCTTACTAATTCAGAAGTGTGAGATAGATGATGATCAACAAATAAATGTTCACCTTTGTTAATTTTACTTCTCATCGTCGGGTCTGCCTGAAACGGCATGCGTTTATGAATAATGCCCGCTTTGGCAAAAAGTTTGTCTACATCTGATCCTAAGGAAGCTCCAGTAAACACGTTTACTTTAAATTCTTCCTTTCTGGCTCGTTCTACCAGCGAAAATGGTACCGCTTTCACATCACCCGCGCGTGTAAAACCGCTTAACCCTAATGTCATGCCATCCTTAATCCATGAGGCCGCTTCTTCTGAAGAAACAACACGATTCTTCAAACGGGAATCTTGAATTCGTCCGTTATCATTTTCCAATCTATCGCCCTCTTTTCATAACTTTTAGAATTATTTTAACTTATTCAATGAATGATTTGAGGAAAATGAAAGGGAATAGAAAAATGACGAGTGAACCAGCATATCCTGTGAGTGAAACAGCACTCTTTAAAATCCGAGTAGTTTTCTAAAATAACTGGAGTAAGATTGACTAACTGGAATACTAGCTCCGTCGTCCATCTCAAGCAAAAATGTGGAATGGGTATCAGGATAGATCTCCTTAATATGATTGACATTAACAATAAATGATCTGTGACAACGAATGAATGACTCTCTCGGCAACATGTACTCAAATTCCTGCAGCGAATTTTTATGTGTACCATAAAAGTTATCTGACCATACATATGCCTTTCGCTCTTTCACTTCTATGTATTTCACTTCAGCAAAGGGGAGGGGCTTCCATCCGTCCTGAGTTTTGACAGTGACTACTGATTTTCCATCAGTGAAAGCAGGATGAATCGCCATCACACACCCTTCAACATCCCCATCATTATGGAACGGCACAGCCATTCCGTGGTAAGGAACACCAAACACATCACGATTAATGAATTCGGAAACTTTTTGTTCCGTCTGTAAAGATTTATGTGCAATCGTCCCCTCTTTAACTGGGTCGCCTGTACTGATTTTCAAATCAATCCGTTTACTAGGACGATAATAAATATATTCCTCTGTATTTGATACAGCAATCGATATTTCATCTGAAAATAATTCACCTATCACATCTAATAGAGAATCTTTCGTAAAACTCTCCATTCTGTTAAACACCTCCCCTGATATCTCATTTCTCTATTTTAACGGATCTTTGGAAAGGCAGACAAATGGAACCTGTCCACCCCAGCTGTATTTTCTGTTATAATTATTTTGTTCTATTTATAAAGGAGTAACATGTTCATGAACAATATTCATACTTTATTACATCCCAAAACCTATCGCTTCATTGATCAAAGCGGCTTGGGTCCTGGATTTTCAGCGCTTCAGTCCTTTGCAACGGACGATGCTCTGGCTATTTCAGTGGGGCAAGGCACTTCCTCCACGACAGCCAGACTATGGGTTCATCACAATACCATTGTACTGGGCATACCGGATGCCCGCTTACCTTATATATCGGAAGCTGTTGACTATTTAAAATCTGAGGACTACCAAGTAATTGTCCGAAATTCAGGCGGACTTGCGGTTGTGCTCGATGAAGGAGTTCTCAACCTATCTCTAATTTTTCCTGATTCAAAAGAGGTCAACATTCATGAAGGTTATGAGGCAATGGTCGTGTTTATTAAGCATCTATTCGCGGATCTAACCAACAAAATCGAAGCCTATGAAATTACACAATCTTACTGCCCAGGCACCTATGACCTGAGTATCGACGGACGAAAATTCGCTGGAATTTCCCAGCGCCGTGTCAAGCATGGATCAGCCGTACAAATTTATTTAGATGTAAGCGGGAATGGTGAAGAGCGAGCTCGGCTGCTAAAGAACTTTTACGAAATTGGCAAGCGCGAGGAAAAAACACGTTTCGCTTACCCAAATATTGATCCATCTGTAATGGCTTCGATGAATGAGTTGTTGGGTACAAAGTTGAGCGTTGCAGATGTACGCGATCGGATCCTATACCAGTTGAGCGATTTCTCTGAGAAGGTTGTCGTTCAGCATCTTGAAGGCGAGGAAATGAACACGTTCAATAAACGCTTTGAACAGATGATTGAGCGAAATGCGAAAGCACTCGAGCGGATTGAGTAAACGCACGAGTGCTTTTATAGTTAAATGATTCATAAGTTTACACTTCAGCATCCTCAAGGTTATCCTTCTTATTTTTTATTCCTGCAATAATACTAATTGTGATAGCAATGAAGGATAGGCCAAGTAACGTCCCGGCGATGGGTCTAGTGAAGATTAACCAGAAATCACCCTTGTATAAAGTTAGTGTCTGCAGAAGCGATTCCTCCATCATTACCCCTAAAATGAACATGAGAGCAATAGGAGCCACGGGGATCTCCGCCTTTTTAAATAAGTATCCTAATAACCCGAAGAATAATAGTCCACCAACATCCCAAAGACTATTACTTATTGAATATGTTCCGACAATTGATATAGCTATGATAATAGGAAAAAGCAGTTTAAAAGGAACACTTGCTACTTTTGCCCATATTTTTGCCATAGGTAAATTCATAAATAGAAGCAATAAATTTCCGATAAACATACTTGCAATCACAGCCCAAACAAAATCAGGATGACGTACAAACAAGGTAGGTCCCGGCTGTAACCCATGTAAGATAAATGCTCCTAATAGCACAGCCATCGTTGCAGAGCTTGGAATTCCTAATAAAAATAATGGGATTAATGCTCCCCCTGTAAAGGCATTGTTTGCCGTTTCCGGTCCAGCTACACCTTCTACCGCCCCTTTTCCAAACCTAGAAGGGTCTTTAGCAATCCTTTTTTCCAACGAGTAGGAGAGCAAAGCAGGAACAACAGAACTCGTTCCAGGAATAAGTCCCATAAAGAATCCGAGGAATGTTCCGCGACCAATTGACATCCCTGATGGTCTCCATTCTTTCCGATTTGGTAATAAGCCCTTGACGACTGGAGGTTTTTCTGGTTTTTTAAGTTGCTGCTCAAGCCCCAGCAGAATTTCCGAAAGACCGAATAATCCCATTGCAATCGTTACAAAGTTAAAACCATCAATAAGATGAGTAATCCCAAAAGAGAACCTCACTACCCCGGAACTCGGTGCCATTCCGAATACGGCTAGAATTAACCCTATCAATACTGCGATCATGCCTCGAATGATAGATTTTCCGGCTAATCCTACAACCATCGTCATACCGAAAACAATTAAAGCGAAAAATTCAGGTGGCCCAAAGGAAAGCGCAAATTGAACCAATTGTGGGGCAACCAGAGTTACACCTATTATGGCGACAACTCCCCCTATAAAAGAGCCTATCGCTGACAAGCCCAGAGCAACCCCGGCTCGTCCTTGTTTTGCCATGGGATAACCATCCATGCTCGTAATGACGGAAGCTGCTTCTCCCGGCACATTAACTAGGACGGTAGTAATAGTTCCCCCATACATAGAACCATAAAATATACCAGCTAACATAACAATTGCAGATATAGGATCCATTCCAAATGTCATAGGAATGAGCAGTGCAGTACCTGCACTAGGTCCTAGACCTGGCAAAATGCCTACTAGCATACCCACGGATACACCAATTAAACAAAATAATAAATTATCCCAGGATAATGCTGTTTCAAAACCAGACATTAATAAACTAAATGCATCCACTTCCTTACCTCCCTACTACCATCCCCATATATTTGCCGGTAACGGGATGCCAAGAATCGTATCAAAAACTACAAACAGGATCATGGTTACAGTAAATGAAACACCAATCGATGTGTACCATTTAAAATCTGGCAGGAGTAGCATAAGCATGACAATAACCCCCGATACAATGTAGCCAACAAAAGGGGCAATAAATATAAAAATGATGATCGAAGCTACAATAGTAGATAATCTTGCTAAGACTTTCCCTTTAGGAAACACAGATGAAAATGTAATTTTATTCCCTTTTCTTAAACAGTCGATAATATAGAGCATCGAAATCAATATGAGAACACCGCTTAGAAGCGCTGGGTATAAGCCTGGTCCTGGTCCGTATTGACCATATAACTGATAATCCAAGGAACCTATGAATAAAATTATCGAAAATAATAGAATACAGATGCCTAACCATACCCCATAATTCTTCAACAGGTAACACCACATTTCTGTTACTTTAGTTAAAAGCATATCAGTCACAATCTATCAATTAGAAAAGAGCCCAGATCTATAGGACCTGGGCATATGAATTACCAGTCTAAAAGATCCCTTAATCCTTCAACATCCTTCTTATCTTGTTTTAACATTTCCATATATCCTGCTCCATCAACATAATCAACCTGGGTACCAATTTCTTTCATCTTCTCTACATGTTCAGCATTGTTAGCTGCTTTCTTTAAAGCTTCCTTAAGTATGTCTAACTTCTCTTGAGGTATTCCTTTAGGGGCTGCGAGTCCCCTCGTTGATTGTGAGATAACTTCCTCAAATCCAGCTTCTTTTACTGTAGGAACATCTTCTAAGAAAGACGATCTTTCCTTCGCTGTTACGGCAACTACTTTTAGCTTTTCATTCTGATGCATAGTGTACGCTTCCCCAACACTCGTAATCAGCACATCAACATGTCCACCTAAAAAGGCAGATCTTGATTTCGCTGTTCCTTCAAACTGAATAGCCCTAAAATTAGTATCCAACTTTTGATTAAGCTTTAAAGTGACCAAGTGGTCATCCCCTGCAACGCCCGTAGCAGTTGTAGTTACCTCATGCTCTTTTGCATACTCAACAAGTTCCTTCATATTTGTAAAACGTTCTTCATCGACCCGGATGACAATTGCCCCTGGGTCCGTAACGTGATTACCCAGGGCTTCAAAATCATCGAGGTTCACCTTACGCTCCATCGTCGGATTAACCAAACCACTTGCAATATTAGGTGAATTAAGGTAGCCTATAGTTTGACCATCAGGCTTAGCATTGGCTAGTGTGTTCCAACCAACCCAGCCACTGCCGCCTGGTTTATTTATAATATTTACTGGGACTCCCAGTTCTTCCTCTAAATAGGGTTGTAACGCTCTTGCTGTTGTATCTGTACCCCCGCCCGCATCATAGGCTACGATTACACTAATAGCTTCACTTGGGTAAGAGTCACTTGCTGAACTTCCCGACGCGGACTTTTCATTACTAGAACAGGCAGCTAATCCTCCAACGAATAACAACATGATAAAAGATAGATAGATAATTTTCTTCACTTTAACCTCGATTCCTCCTTAACCCGAATTTTGATTAACTCATATAGTTACATTACTTATAGAAAAAGCGGCAACACCTCCTTTGAGGCTGACTATTCTAACGAATCACCCCTCAAACTCAACTAAGGCAGCCTGCAAAGCCTTAATGTAACCAATTGAATAAGCAAAACCTATACTTGATGGACTCCAGCCAATATTTGAGTAAGCCCAATGATTACTCATATCTGGAACATCTCCTTCCATAAGGGGTACATGATCCGGGTTTATACATCCGTCGAACCCTACTTTTCTAAGTTCCAGCATGATTTTGAACATGTTCATATCCCCATCATCTAGTAATGCTTCTTCAAAGGCTCCTGCGGTAGGCAAACTCCCTCTAACATTTCGGAAATGAATGAGGAACAGCCTTCCCTTTCGTCCATAGTGATTAATTTCATCTAAGACGAGTGAGCTCCCACCTTCTTCCGCTCTTGTACCGACACAGTAAATGTAACCTACGTTTTTATTAGGAAATTCA
The DNA here is from genome assembly GCF_029714185.1 of Halobacillus naozhouensis. NCBI lineage: Bacteria > Bacillati > Bacillota > Bacilli > Caryophanales > Bacillaceae > Halobacillus > Halobacillus naozhouensis. The sequence goes on from NZ_CP121671.1 coordinate 3,720,452, forward strand.
TCAATAATCCGATGGTAACCAAGTCCTCCGAAAGGAGTGTCAGGGTGAGGCGTGTCGGAGGGGTGCATACCAATTCTTACACCGCTGTATTCTGCAGCAGGAACAATCTTGCTATATACTTCTCTAAATTTATTCCTCCATTGTTTTGCTTCCTCTAAAGTAGGTGTCGTGATGCCCTGATCTTTTTGATACCCCAGACTTTCGCCTCTAGAAATCGCACCACCCCTTTGCTCTGCAGGATAACTTTGAGTAAGTCCTTGAAATACATCTCCAGCAAATCGCTGCCGTACTAGCTTAATCCCTGCTTCCGCAAACACTTCCACAGATTTGACAGCGTTTTCAATTTGGTGCTCTTGTCCCTGTTGATCATTCATGAATTCATGGGTAATATTGGGAAGAGTGACTCGATTAATATCCAATCCCCAGGAGCGAATTCTTCTAATTTGTTTCAACAATTGGTCTAAATCGGGGTAACCTTGTTCTTTTACTCCGGGGAAGGAAGATCCATTACCTAGATCGATGCAGTCTACCCCCAGTTGGCTCAGCTGCTTTAAATCCTGATCTGATAAATCAAAGTAATTTACCGTTATAGAAACTTTCATCATCCTTTTTCTTCCTTTCTACCAATAATAGTTACATAGCTGAAGCTAGAGTGTGTAGCTTTCCATTTTATAAAATGAAAAACTCACAATTTATTTACCAGCCGGGGTGAGCTTGTGAGTAAAGATCAAAAAACATCACGTGAATGAATGATCTTCATTACTTTGTTCCTGCCATACTCCAGATGCTCTCTTAACTTAGTGTAGGCTTCCAACACATCCCGTTTTTTCAGAGCATTATAAACTTCTATATGCTGCTCTACAGTTGCCTCGCGGTTTTTATATTCCTGTGATACTTTGTTTAATACTTGATCAACCATGCTAAGCAGCGGATCTACTAACCCTTCGACGAATGGATTGTTGGCACTATTGGCAATAATTCGATGGAATTCCTTATCGTGCTCTGAGTAGTCATCTGCTTCACTCATATCTTCAATTGTTTGTTTTAATTTCCCTAACTGCTCATCTGTTATTTTTTCAGCAGCTAAAGTAATTAACCCCAGTTCAATGGATATTCTTGCTTCAATAATTGCTGAAAAATCTCCCGTTGATAAGGCAAGCATTCGGTAAAATGGCTCACTTCCCACTCTTTCTGAAAAATAGGTCCCTTCCCTCGTTTTACGACGAATAATACCGAGAGTTTCTAGTGAACTCATTGCTTCACGTAGAACAGGTCTGCTTACATACAATTCCTCCATCAACTTAGGTTCTGAAGGCAGCTTGTCCCCCGGTTTAAAGTGGCCACTCTGTAATAGTTGAACAATCTGGTCCACAACTTGCTTGGAAAGTGTTTTTCTTTTAACTGATTGAAAACCCACATTCTTCTGGTTTAATGTCATAAAAATCACCTTTTTTAGTTTATTATAGTTTTTTCTACTATTTCCCTTATTGTAAGACAAATATAATCATTTATAAAAGGTGGCAAAGTGATGCAGTAAAGAATAGTGGGTAACTAAATATTTCCCTGAGCTTGTCCCCTCACACTTACTTCACAAAAACCGTCTTAATCGCTGTAAAAAATTCAATAGCAGCCTGTCCCTGTTCACGAGAGTGGGAGCTTGATTGCTTCATTCCACCGAAAGGTGCTTGTAATTCCACACCGGCGCTTTCTGCATTAACTCTTACAAGACCTGCCTCCATATCATTAATAAACGTAAGCATTTTTTTAATGTTAGTGGTGAAGATGGACGCACTCAAGCCATACTCCACATCATTTGCCAGCTGAAGTCCTTCCTCTAATGAGTTTACCTTCATCAATGCAAGAACCGGTCCGAAAATTTCTTCCTGTGCGATGGCCATTTCATTCGTTACCCCTTCGAAAACGGTTGGCTGGACATAATACCCGTTATCATAATCTCCGCCTGTTAGTCTTTCACCGCCAATTAAAAGCTCTGCCCCTTCATTAATTCCTTTGCGAATATAAGATAGAACCGTATCTAATTGACCTTCACTTGAACTTGGACCCATCCATGTTTCATCCAATAAGCTATTTCCTACTTTTATCTCTCTTACCTTCTCAATCAACTTGTCCTTAAATGACTCGTAAACATCACTCTGAACGATAACACGGCTGGTAGCTGTACATTTTTGACCAGTAGAGCGAAGCCCTCCGCTGATGGTTGCATTAACCGCCAGGTCAATATCCGCATCGGAAGCAACGATTACCGGGTTTTTACCACCCATTTCGAGTTGATACTTCCCTCCTCTAGCAAGTACACTTTGGCCAATCTGCCTCCCTACCTTATTGGAACCTGTAAAAGTAATCCCGTTAACATCTGGGTGGTCTGCCAAACCTTGTCCAATTACTGAACCCTGCCCTGTCACCATATTTATAACGCCCGAGGGGAATCCTGCGTCTGCAAAGCATTCGATAACCTTCGCACCGGTTACAGCAGCCTCTGTAGCTGGTTTAATCACTACAGTGTTGCCATAGATTAAGGCTGGAGCAGATTTCCATATCGGAATAGCAACAGGGAAATTCCAAGGGGTAATGACTCCTACCACTCCTAAGGGAGCCCTTGTAGTAAACATTAAAGCCTCACTATCCGTTGATGGGATTACGTCCCCAACTTTACGCAAACCTTCACCCGCATAATACCTTAAGATAGCAACACCGCGGGCCGTCTCGCCTTTTGATTCAGCTAGAGTTTTACCCATTTCTCTCGCCATACATGTTGCAATTTCTTCTAAACGGCTTTCGAGTATATCAGCTGCTTTATAAAGGTAGTCAGCCCTCTCATTCCCAGTTAAGTTTCCCCACTTTTTTTTCGCGGATTTAGCGGCGGCAATTGCCTCCTCCAAATCCTTCCGGGTCGATTTTTGAACAGATCCTACAACATCCTCGGTATTGGAAGGGCTTTCATTTCCGATAACTTCTTTTGATATCGATTCACACCACTCACCATCGACGTAATTTAAGAATATTTGTGTATTTGCTTTAACTGTCATTTCTATCACACTCCTATTTTTGATGTTTACACCATCTTACTTTTCAGTGGATATTTATTAAGAGTTTCATCAAGTATTTTCTCAAGTTGTTTGTAGTGGTCTTTTTCAACTGGAATAATTGGCGGTCTTACTGTATTTGAAACAGGGAGCCCCATGATCTCCATCCCAGCTTTTATTAGTGATACCGCGTATCCTTTTCTTTGTCTGCGAATGCTATTGATCGGAAGAATCACATCCTCATAAAGTTGGTTCGTAATTTCTTTATCATCATTCAGCACAGCCTCGTAGAACTTTCTAGAAACATGCGGAATGTAATTTGAAATGGCGGAAGAGTAAGAATCAAATCCTAACGGAACATATGTAGGCATTGTCACTTCAGCCATTGGCATCCCATTAAGCCATCCTATTTGATTACCAATGTTTTGCGTAAACTCAACGTTACGTTCCATGTCCCCAGCACCATCTTTTAACCCTACGACCTGCGGAAACTCTACTAACTTTTTCAGCGTAGGTAAATCCAAAATTGCGTTTGCCCTCTGATAAAGAATCGCATTTAAGTCAGTACTTCGGATAATGGCTTTGTAATATTCATAAAGCCCATTCTGCTCTCCCTCAATTAAGTATGGGGGAAGGATTAAGTAACCTTCAGCCCCAAGCTTTTCAGATAATCTGGCTTTTTCCACCGCCTCGGATAAAGGTCCCCCAACTCCTGTATAAACGGGCACTCTTCCCTCAACGACGGAGACCGTCAATTCTACCATTTTTTCATATTCCTTTAGGCTTAAAGAAGTAAATTCTCCCGCCCCGCAGGCAACAAATATAGCTTCTAAACCTCCTTCTAATAAAAACTCAACGTTGACAGTTAACGCATGCTGGTCCACATTTCCCTCTTCGTCATAAGGTGATACCGGAAACCCCAATATCCCTGTTGGTGATTTTCTTTCAAAGTTCATTTAAATAACCCCTCCCATATTACCAATTTTCATTGTTTTCTGAATTATAGGATATTTATAATTATTTGTCAATTTTATTTTAATACTATTTATTTGTCTGACAAATAAATAGTCCGGTGATCCGCGTGTGCAGAACAGAAAACCATTTTATTTTTTCTTGCAAAGCATTTTTGTTGTTCTATTCCATTTCACAAAAAAACAGGCCCGGAAGCTGATAGCCTCCGGGCCTGTTTTTTTATAAAGATTGAGCGGCTGTGATAATCGCAAGTTTGTAAACGTCATCTGAATTACAGCCACGTGATAAGTCATTAACTGGCTGGTTCAACCCTTGCAGGATCGGCCCGACCGCGTCAAAGTTTCCTAAGCGCTGGGCGATTTTGTAACCGATGTTCCCTGCTTCAAGACTTGGGAAAATAAACGTGTTGGCTTCGCCTTTCAGCGAAGAATCTGGCGCCTTCTTCTCTGCTACAGATGGAACAAAGGCAGCATCAAACTGGAATTCTCCATCAATCATCAGCTCCGAACTCTGTTCTTTAGCAAGCTTCAAAGCATCCGTTACTTTCTCCGTTTCAGGGGATTTAGCTGAGCCTCTTGTGGAGAAGCTTAACATCGCAACTTTAGGATCAATGTCAAACAGTTTTGCCGTATCAGCGCTAGCCAGGGCGATTTCAGCTAAGTCCTGGCTGTCTGGGGAAATGTTTATCGCACAATCAGCGAACACATATTTTTCCTCCTCGCGAACCATGATAAACACGCCAGATGTTTTTTTGATACCTGGCTTGGTTTTAATGATTTGCAGAGCAGGACGAACGGTATCAGCTGTAGAGTGAGCTGCACCACTGACGAGGCCCGCTGCCTCATTCATATAAACGAGCATCGTTCCGAAATAGTTCTCATCTTTAAGAATTTCGCGAGCTTGTTCCTCGGTCGCCTTGCCTTTACGACGCTCTACGAAACTGGCTACCATTTCATCGAAACCATTGTAATGGTCTGGATCAAGAATGTCTGACGTGGAAACATCGACACCTATCTCTTTCGCCTTCTGTTCTACTTTTTCTTTATTACCAACTAGTACAGGTGTGACTAACCCTTCTGCTCCTAGTTTACTGACTGCGGTCAGAATACGTTCATCTAAACCTTCAGGAAACACGACTTTCTTGCCTTTTCCGTCAATTTTAGCTTTCAATGTATCAAAAAGATCACTCATGTTGGACCCTCCCATTTTCACTTCTGTACTATATGATAAGGTGTTTTGTGTTTAATGAAAAGTAATAAGATAGGAATTTTTTCATTAAAACGATTACATCTTCACTGTACCCTACTTTTTTGTTCACAATACGTTCACAGTGCTTGAAATGATGCTTCAGGGACGATTGTGTTATATTGAAGTAGGAAGTACTATTTAAACTTTAGATAAAAGGAGCGATTTTGCCATGCCAGAAACAGTGAATACAGCGGATGGTTGGTACGCCCTGCACGATTTCCGCTCAATCGATTGGACTTCATGGAAATATGCCAGCAGTGAAGAACGCGATCAGGCGATCAGCGAATTCCACCAGTTGATTGGAAAATGGGAAGATACCGAAAAAAATAAACAAGGAAGTCATGCTTTATATACGATCGTCGGACAAAAGGCCGATCTCATGATGATGTTCGTGCGCCCTACGATAGAGGAGTTAAATGAACTGGAAACAGCTTTTGATAAATCTAAGTTAGCTGAGTTCACTTATAAAGCTTACTCCTATGTTTCAGTTGTGGAACTTTCCGATTATATGGGAGAAGTGGATGAAGAAGACCCAAATATTAAAGGCCGCTTGAACCCTATCCTGCCGAAGTGGAATCATATTTGCTTCTATCCGATGGACAAGCGTCGACAGGGTAATGATAACTGGTATGTTCTTGAGAAGGATGACAGGGCCAAGCTTATGTACGCCCATGGCATGACTGGAAGGCAGTACGCAGGAAAGATTCGTCAAATCATTACCGGATCAATCGGATTGGATGATTGGGAATGGGGCGTTACGTTGTTTGCCCATGACGTACTTCAATTTAAAAAGCTCGTATATGATATGCGCTTCGATGAAGTGACCTCTCGCTACGGAGACTTCGGGTCCTTCTATATTGGTAATATACTGCAACCAGAATTTGTGGATCAATTCTTTCACGTATAAATCAAACGAAAGACAGCCTCCAATAAAGGAAGCTGTCTTTCTTTTTACATTTATTTCCACCTCAGGTCATCCAAAATTTGGATGACCTGAGGTGGAAGTTATTTACAATCCGTTAGGCTACACGGCTCTTTTTTGGATGTTAAGGCTTCCGGCTGTGTAAAAGAGGATAAAGGCTGCGCCGATTGCGACAAGTAATGACTGGATTGGAACAGAAAATACTTCTCCTTGAGGCATCATCATTACGAAAGGCTGTACCCATGGATAAATCGGTCGGAATGTTTCTGAATTTGCAACTAAAATATTTGGTAACGTTAAGATCACATTTAACGTAAATGGAGCTGCAAAGCTTGACCAGATCATCGCCAGCCATAACGTTAGCGCAATCAACGGCAATGTGGAAACAAGTCCGCCTGCTGTGCATTTCAATACCAATTCGATCGGAACAGAACCCTCCATCCCTCTTATATACCCTGTCAACATAAAGATTGCAAAGAACATCACTTGGTTCACTGTAACAAGGCCAAACACGATTAAGAATTTTGCCAAATAGACCTGCTGCCTGCCCACCGGCATACTAAACAACTGACGCCAACCCCCATGCTGATGTTCATATCGGCAAATGAATCCGGAAAACACACTAATCATTAACGGCAGGATTAGCAGTGAATGAGCAGGTACCATCATCGTAAATAAAAATATCCATTCATTAGGCAATCCACTAGGGGGACTCCCTGTAAATCCGACAATCCCAGCTAAAAGAGGACTGATGAATAGCAGAACCCACACCTTTGTTTTACGTATTTTCATAAACTCTGATGCTAATAGTGAGCGTACCATCAGGCAATATCCCTCCTTTTGAAATCAAGTACTCCGACAGTAATGATAAGGAGGCCAACCAATAATCCCAGTCCCACAAATAGTAAAGGGTCCTTACCCGGGAACATCAGCGGCCATTTCCAAATCAGCCAGTCTGGAGCTTCATAGGCATAGGTTGAAAAAACGGCGCCAAATATGCCAATCGCCAATGGACCTGCTTGATTTTTAGCCACTATTGACATCCATAGTTGCAGAGCTAAAACAGGCAGCCCTGCAAAGAAGGGATAGAAACTGTTTTCCAGGATGGCGAGGATTGGAAAGTCCCACCCAAACCCTAATCCAACGCCAAGGGCAATCGTACCGATAAATAATAAAATAGAAGAGATTCCAATCATCATAGCTGTCACGAGAAATTTAGAAACAAACACATCTCTTCTTTTTACAGGTAACGCTAATAATTGTTTCCAGGAAGTTTGGCTATGTTCAATTGAAGCGATTTGTGAAGCTAAAATCGTCATCCCTAATAATAGAGCCGGACAAACGAACATATTGACAAACTGAATCAAACTGCCCCACTCATCCGGATGCTGCTGCATGATCCAATCATAACGCACACTATAGTTAACAACCTGAAGTGCAATCACCCCAAATGGCCCCAGGAAGACTAGCAGCCAGAACCACTTGAGCTTCACTTTTAATAAATCAGCTTGCAGAATAGGAAGCATGCGCCTCGCCTCCGTCCTTCGTCAATTCTAAGAAAATATCTTCCAGAGACTGACGCTGCTCCTCGATCCGATAAACTGGAATTTGCTGATTCACTAACGTGGCAACAAGACTCGAAATGTATTCATCCCTGCCCTCTTCCACATAAATATGCTCTTCATCATGTTCAACTACGTAACCTGAAGACAGAAGTTTGGATTTAGCTGCACTTCCATTGCCTACTCTTATACGAACCTGAGGTCGAGCCCGGCTTCTCAATTTCTCAATAGAGTCCTCATAAATCATCTTTCCTTTTAAAATAATGCCAACCTTTGAAGCCATTTGATCAATTTCACTTAACAAGTGGCTGGAGATCATAACCGTGATCCCATACTCCTCTGGCATTGACTTAATCAACTCTCTCATTTCATGGATCCCCGATGGGTCAAGTCCATTCGTCGGCTCATCTAAAATAAGCAGTTCCGGATCCCCGAGTAAAGCAGACGCAATACCTAACCGCTGTTTCATCCCAAGGGAGTATTCCTTCACAGGTCTGTCGCCATCTTTTGTTAAGCGAACAATTGATAATACGTGATCAATACGTGATTTCGGTACTTGCAAGAGTTTTCGCAATGCCTCCAAGTTCTCTCGACCAGTTAAATGTTCGTAATAGGAAGGAGATTCTACGAGCGAACCAACCCTTTTGAGAATATCAATCCTATGACTCTTTAAATCTTTATTAAACACCTTGATACTTCCGCCACTTGGTTTCATCAATCCTAACAGCATTCTAATCGTCGTCGTCTTGCCTGCCCCATTGGGTCCGAGGAATCCATAGATTTCCCCTTTTTTCACTGTAATATCTACCCGATCCACTGCGGTTGCTTTCTTAAATGTTTTAAGCAGCCCATTTGTTGCAATGATTGTTTCACTCATTCTCATCACCTCTACATCCAGCATAGGTGGTCAGAGTTAAATAGAGAGGTCCCTTTCGTTTAAATTTTGTTTAAATTTATGAAACCTTTCAGGACTGGATCCGTATGTTATAACGAAGGAGATGATTCAATGAAAAACCAACCCCTCATCGATTTGCCCACCTCTACTTTCGAAAAACTATCCACTTCAGTATCCTTTCTTACTATTAGCTGTACATTCATTTACTTAGTTATGATTTGGAATCAAATCCCCGAGACCATTCCTGTTCACTTTAATTTAAACGGGGAAGCCGATCGATATGGTGGGAAGTGGTCCATCATTGCTCTTCCCGTTATTTCCCTTTTAATCTGGGTGACCTTTACCATGCTTGAAAAATACCCGCACGCGCACAATTATATCGTCACTATTAACACTCAAAACGCCGAGGCTCAATATAAAAATTCAAAATTGATGTTAAGTGTGTTGAAACTAATTATTATACTCGATTTCTCCTATTTAACATGGTCCAGTATCCAAATTGGACTCGATCATCAAAGTGGCTTAGGTGTTTGGCAAATGTTGATCACACTTGCCGGAACCTTAGGAGTGATCATGATCTTCCTTATTCGCTCGATAAGACTGAAATAGGACGCCCGCTGTTACACCTGGGCGTCCTTTGTTATGAGGTCTATTCTTGTTCCTTCATGATTGGATTTAATTCTTAATTGCAGACCCATTTCTCTTACCATTAAATCGACAATTGATAATCCTATTCCCGCTCCCTTCTGTACTGATTGTTCTTTCATACCTGGACCTCGGTCTTGTATTGTGATCGTATCTTTGGTAACAAAAATACCCGCATAGCGGCCTTGTGAAGCATAGCGAACAATATTTTGCAAAAGGTTATCCAATATGCGCTCCATCCACTTCGTGTCCACTTCCCAGTAAACAGGTATCTCCGCTGTTTGCAAATCCACCTCTATGCGCTTTTCCTCTAAAACGGGATACCAATGGGCAGCCGTCTCCCTCATAAACCGATTCATCTCAAGTTTCTCGGAATGATAAGGATACTTTTTTCCAGACAAAAGCGTAAACGACAACAAATTATCGATCAAGTTGCTGACATAATCAATTTTATTATGGACCGATTGTAATTTTTCCTTTCCATGTTCACTCGTTACTTCTGAGTTGATCCCATTCATTGCAGCTCTTATCGTTGTCAACGGTGTTCGCAAATCATGAGATAAGTTGGCGATCAGTTCTCGTCGAATTTTTTCTTCCTGCTGCTCACGCTGACGACTCTCTTCAAGCTCATGTACCATACGATTAAAGCTTGACTCCAACTGTCCGATTTCGTCATCACCGGACTTTGTGATAGGAAGAGGTAAGCCTGACTCGTCTTTCTTGCGTTCCATCGCCTCCTGCAACCGCATAAGTCGTTTGTGAAACTTTTTAAAAAATACCCACGAAAGAAAGATAAACACAACCATAATACATCCAAATGCTAAAAAAAAGATATAATCGTAACGTTCGCTCAAATTTGTAATAGGCGGATCGATAAATTTACGGTCAAGTTGGACAACCATGAACCCCTGATCCTCTGTCTCTCCTATAAAAGAAACTACTGTAAACGGATCATTTTCATAGTTTTCTTTCATAAACTGAACCGTGTATGCTGAGGACCACTGTTCGGGCAATGACTCCTCGTAATTCACAGTCCCCACTGTCTTCCCCTGGGCATTCACCCAGAACATGGAGGCTGCCGGGAACTCAGAGTGGAGCTCTCGGAGTTGGGAACTGATCTGCTTTTTTGTAGCTCCGTTTAACGCATCTGCTTCCTTGTGCCATCTTGATTCAAAAGAGTCAAAATCCCCGTAAGGTTCATTAGGATCTTCAATTGCAATGCCAGGTAAATATACAACCATAGATACAATTGGAACGCAGATCGGAATCATCAAAACAGCAAATAGGATGAGCAGTAAATACTTTGCCTGCAGAGATTTGAGCCATTTCCTCATCCCCTCACCCTGTAGCCAATCCCGCGAATCGTCTCGATAATTTGCGGATTTGATGGATCCTTCTCCAGCTTTTCTCTTAAATGTCTAATATGGACCATTAAAGATTTATCCCCATCGCGATAAGGTTCCTTCCAGACTCCTTCATAAAGCTGTTCCTTCGTCAAAATTTGATTTAGATGCTTCAGAAAAAACCTGAATATGTAAAATTGCTTCCCTGACAGCATAACCTCTTCGCCAGTTTCTCTATCATGAATAATTTGGCTCTCCTGATAAATATCTAAATGACCAATTTTGAGAGTTTGCTTTCGAGATCGCTCATATTTCCTAAGCTGCACTTCGATTCTCTTCAATAGCTCCTCCGGATGGAAAGGCTTCGTCAAATAATCATCCGCAAATTCCAACCCTTCTAATTTATCATCAATCGATGACCGGGCCGATAACATAATAATGGGAATCGTCGCGTCCATTCGTTTCAATCGGCGGCCAATTGAGAAACCATCAAGACCCGGAAGCATTACATCTAATATGATGAGGTCATACTCACTTAAGTCGTCTGGCAGTTTTATACCTGAGGTCAGCCAACTTGTCTTATAGTTATGTTCATTAAGCTTCTGTGTAATCCACTCTCCAATCTCCAAGTCATCTTCGAGATATAAAATATTCACGATGACCCCTCCCTCTTTTACTATATCTTACAGTAATCATACAACATCTATGGTAATTTTCTAATCTTTTAATCATATCTTATGGGTAGTCGCTCATATAGTGGTTAAGAGTCAGCTTTCGAAGGACATGTAAAAGCGAGGTGACAGGGTGGCTGTCATTCCTAAAACTACAAAAGGTGTAAAGCTGCTTGCTAGATTAATGAGAGCTGAAGCAGAAGGCGATGGCAGACTCGGGATGTTGATGGTGGGAAATACCGGTGTCAACCGTGTAAGAGTAAACTGTCTGGATTTTACAGAAATTGATTCTATTCGAGACATGGTTTTTCAGAGCCCAGGGGGATTTGAGGCTACACAAAAGGGATACTTCTACCAACGAGCACGTGAAAAGGATATTAATCTTGCACGCAAAGTGATCAAAGGAAACAGGTATCATCCCGCTTCCAACTCTCTCTGGTTTTTCAGACCTCCAGGGAACTGCCCTGCCCAGTGGTACGGACAGTCGAATGCAGGAAGGTATAAGTCCCATTGCTTCTATAATCCTCTTAGTTCCGAATGTCCAAAAGCTTATTAATAGGTAAGGAGTGATGATCATGGATAAGCATCAACAAGGATTACAAGATGAACAAGGAGGTGGCAAGAAACAGAATCCGGCCCCTTATTATCCTTCTGTAAACTACTATCCAGGTATGCCCTATAGGCAAAGTGGCAATTCGCAAGGGGGAGGTGCCCAGCAAGGGATGCAAGGTGGTATGCAGGGAGGCGGTATGCAAGGCATGCCGGGTGGTATGCAGGGCATGCCGGGCGGTATGCAGGGCATGCCGGGCGGTATGCAAGGCATGCCAGGTGGTATGCAGGGCATGCAAGGTGGTATGCAGGGCATGCCAGGTGGTATGCAGGGCATGCCAGGCGGTGTGCAGCAAGGAGGCTTGCAAGTTCCCCAAATGCCTCAGGCGCAACAGACAGATGGGTACAATCCTCCAAGCATGCTCCCGATGCAGGAATCGTACATTGAAAACATCTTACGTTTAAACGAAGGAAAAAGAGCCACGGTTTATATGACTTTTGAGAACAATGAACAGTGGAATGCACAAATATTTAGAGGAATTATAGAAGCTGCTGGGCGCGATCACATTATTTTAAGCGATCCGGAAACGGGCAAACGTTATTTATTGTTAATGATCTATTTAGATTACATCACATTCCCTGAAGAAATAAACTATAACTATCCAATACGGTAGTTTCCAATGAATGAGTTCATACTCACCACGTTAATAACATGTAGAGAGCCCACTATAACATAGTGGGCTTCCTGCATCATTCTAATTCAAAGAGGGTAATGATGATGAAGCACCCCTATGAACAGTACTATAAATTACAATTAGCTACCCTGCTGGCAGCTGTTATCCTTGCCATTGTTGCTCTATTCAACTTAGGTCATCAATGGATTGTATTGCTTATGTTCTACATTTTAGCTGTCAGCCTGGCTATTGAAGCTTTCATTGAACTAAAAAAGCAGCAACTGGTCTCGTCTATAAGCCAGCTGCTGCGTGCAGTCATTTTGTTTATATTTGTTACGATCCTTTATTTTTAAAGGTGTTTAAGAACAGCATAACCAAGCAAGATCCAGCCGATCAAAAACGACAACCCGCCAAGCGGTGTAATCATAGCAAACATTTTAATACCCGTAGGTGCATAGATATAGAGACTTCCTGAGAACAACAGGATTCCAATGAAAAAGAACCATCCTGCACTTGTCATCATCCCGGTCTGGATTTTGCTCATGAGTAGAGCTGTTACAAGTAATGCCATCGTATGAAACATTTGATAGTCTACTGCTTTACCCCATTGACCTAAAGACTTTTCAGAAACCTTCCCCTCTAATCCGTGCGCACCAAATGCTCCTAGCGCTACGGCAAAAAAACCGTTTATAATCCCTAGTATTAAGAATAACTTCATGCTCTTCACTCCTTAAAAATCAAAGATTGACTTTCCGTTTGCCTCATCATGATCCAGGCTCGATTTGTCCGCGGACTTTTCTGGTACAGGCTTGTCAGAACCCATCATCTGGCGAATCTCGTCAACGCTAGGCTCCTGTACAGCTTCGGATGAATGATTGGACTCTGAACCCTCTTCCAGTACAAGGTCAGAAAGCAATTTTACAGCACGTATATGTTCACGAACTTTTTGATCATCTCTATGATTCAGCATCGCCTCTTGAATTTCACTGGACATCTTTTTTAAAATGGTTTGATTCGTTATAGCCATGTCTTACTGCTCCTTTTGCAAGATATTCCGTATCACATTATCTACGTCTATCATCTTAACATGCCGCTGTTCTTTATGTCTTGCTTGGACTTAGCCAATAAAAAAGGGAGTCCCGCTGTGGAACTCCCTCATACTATCTATCAGATTATACCAAGTGCTTGCAAGAAGATAAGAATGATTACAATAGGCGCAATGTATTTAACGACCTTATACCATATCCCGCCAAAAATAGAATCCGTCATATCCGCACCTTGCAATGCCTGCTCTTTAGTAAAATACCATCCTACAAACAGAGCCATCGACAGACCGCCCATTGGCAGCAGAATGTTAGAGGCAATGAAGTCCATCGAATCTAAAATGTTGTTATTACCAATCGGTGTTACTCCAGACCATACCCCAAAGCCTAAGGATACAGCAATTCCAATCACAAACATTGTGATTCCGACAAGTATGGTCGTAAACTTACGCGACCACTTAAAGATCCGCATAAAGTATGCAGTAGGAACCTCAAGCATTGAAACAGACGATGTTAATGAAGCAATAATGATCGCAAAGAAAAATACAATCCCTACTACCCCGCCGAGTGGCATGTGTTGAAAAATTCCCGGTAATGTTATAAAGACAAGCTTCGGGCCAGATGCCGGGTCAATGCCAAAAGCAAATACCGCAGGGAAAATTACCACACCTGAAATAACCGCAAAGCTGGTTCCTACGAGACCAATCCCGAGAGTAGCTCCTGGCAATTTATTTTCTTCGGAAAGATAACTGCCATATGTCAGCATAGCCCCCATTCCGAGACTGAGAGAGAAGAATGCCTGACCAAGGGCTGCTAAATAGATCGATGGATCACGGAGAGAGGACCAATCCGGATAAAATAAGAACTTCAGTCCTTCCATAGCCCCATCTAATGATATGCTATAAAATGCAAGGACGATAAGTATGATTGCTAAAATCGGCATAAATAATTTATTAATAAATTCGATACCTTTGTTGACTCCGCCTAATACTACAAAGATCGTAAAGGCCATAAACACGGCCGTCCAAAAGACAGGGTGCCAGGCATGTGTCGTAAACTCTCCAAACGCCCCAGCGTATCCTGCAGCTGGCTGTGTGAAAAATTCACCCGTTATATACTTCCAGAAGTAATAAATCGACCATCCCGCCACAACACTATAGAATCCCAGGATTAGAAAAGCACTGATTACTCCGAAAAAACCAGATAGAAACCACGGAGTGCCAGGAGCGAGCTTTTTAAAGGAACCAACTACATCGCTCTGTGCCTTTCGCCCAATACTAACTTCCGTCAGTAAAAGTGGAACACCTATTAACAGGATGAATACGAGATACAGAAGTAAAAAGGCGCCTCCTCCATTATTTCCCGCTACGAAAGCGAATCGCCAAATATTTCCCAGCCCTACAGCTGACCCTAAGGCCGCAAGCATAAATCCCAATCTCGTCCCCCATTTTTCCCTTGCCATAGTCTCTTCATCTCCTTTCATTCTATTTAAATATCCTTCAGCATATCATATATTCAAAGCATGCACGACAGACAACAAACAATTGCATTTTATTTACAGCCTGATGTCAATCTTAGAAGTTGTAGAAGTCTTTGATGGAGAATGGCCCGTGACTTTCCTTTCAAATTGCATACAACTTGTTCCAGTTGTTTTTAGAATAAAATCTGACGGCATCTCTTTTCCTTTAAACCCATAAGCTTTGCATTCTCGCGGGAACTTCGGGTTCCAGGTTGAAAAGAAATGCTTACACTTAAAACAATTCACCTTACCCATGCCACCCCTCTTTCAAAGAACAGTTATATGATAGAATCATAGCACAGCAAAACTAGATTCACTAGGATGTGTAATCATGCAAAAATGGTTCGGACCTTGGATTAATCAGCCATTTCAGCTATTTGGAACAGCCCATCTTATCATGCTTATCGTATTTTCGGCAGGAATGGCAGCCCTATATCTGTTTTCCGCAAACCTTAGAAAAGGAACACGTTCACATCACGTCGTAAGGTGGGGGTTATTCTTCCTGCTCATAACTTCTGAGATAAGCTATCAAGTATGGACGCTTTCAAACGGTTTGTTCTCTCCAGCCGAGCATTTGCCGTTGCATTTGTGCGGAATTGCTTCTCTGATTGCTATGGCTGGATTGCTCACTTACCAGAAAAAACTGATCCAAATCAATTATTTTATTGGCATTATCCCTGCTTTGCTTGCGCTCATTACACCAGATATTCCGCATGGGTATGAGCACTATCGATTCTGGAAGTTCTTTTTACACCATATGGCTATCCCATGGGCAAGCTTCTTCTTACTTGTAACCTCCTCTGTATCAATTAATTGGCGGGTCATGAGTAAAACGTACAGTTACCTTATCCTATATGCAATGTTCATCGGAGGTATGAATCATCTTATCGGATCTAATTATCTTTACCTAAGTGGTCCTCCAGCTGCAAACACCCCGCTGAATTATTTAGGGGAAGGGTTACAGTACTACCTGAATTTATCCTTGCTTGCTCTTGCAGTGTTCTCATTGATGCTGGGGATTTATCGAAAAGGTCGGCTTTCCTTTCCTTCATGAGTAGATTACTATAAAGAATAGAGCCAGAAGGGAGAGTTGAAATGGAAATCAAACCGCTTACGAATTTCACGTCATTTACCGCTATTCAAAGCCGCTGTTACCCTGGAATGGGACTTACTACAGAAGAGGATAAGCAAAAAGCAGCTGAACACCGCGAGAGGATGGACCAATACGATCGCATTCATCATATCGGTGGCTATAAGGAAAATCAGCTTGTAGGAGGATATATCGCCTACTCGCTTCCCATGAATGTCTATGGTAAAACTGTACCGACTTTAGGGGTTGGCACACTGGCAGTTGACCTGCCTTATAAAAAGCAGGGCATCGCTAAGCGTTTAGTTAAACATGGCATTGAACAAGCGAAACAAGAAGGTAGCCCTCTCGTACACCTTTATCCATTTCGCCCGGATTTTTATCGAAAAATGGGATTCGGATTTGGACCACAGCTAAGTCTGCATCAGTTTTCACCAGGTCAGCTCCCTTGCTTCGATCACACAACCACAGCAAGCCGGCTTGAGGACCAGAGGGAGATTATGGATTTCTATAATAATTGGGCCGAGCAAACACACGGGGCTTGTCATAAAGCTGATTACGAATTCCGCCATGTAAACATGGAGCATACGGACGTGATCGGTTGTCGCATCAATGGAAAACTCAAAGGCTACATGATCTTTGAGTATAAGCAGCAGCCGCATGATACATTCTTGAAGCATGATTTACATATTACCGACTGGTTTACTCAATCGGATGAAGCCTTTCAATCACTCATTAACTTTCTTCATAATCAGAAGGATCAAGTGCGATCCATCGTGTTCCCAACGTATGAAGATTCTCTGGCTTTTTTAATGGATGATCCGAGGAATGTCACGGAAGACCTTATCTTTCGCATGTATCACGAAACTCATAAACGGGGGACTGGTGTCATGTATCGTATTGTTGACCTGCCGCTGTTCATGAATTTTGTGAGTGACCATTCCTTTGGGAAGGAAAGTATTACCGTACATTTCGAAGTGGAAGATACTCTAATGAAAACCGAACAAATAACTTATTCTTACCGGTTTGAGGAAGGAAAACCAGTGGCGTGCGATAGCCGTGATGAGGGAGTCCAAATCACAATAGATATTGCTGATTTGTCTTCCTTGCTGATGGGGTGTGTGTCATTATCGACACTTTTACGATTTAAAAGAGCTAAGATCAGCGGGCAAAACAACATGACGGCACAGGCTAAGCGACTTTTTGATTCTCCACAGAAACCAGAGAACTGGTCTTCTTTTTAAATCATTATAAATAATGGCTAGCCAGGTAAAAAAATGGACCTTTTGCAAAGGAATTCTACGCCTGGCTAGTCGTTTTTTCGCTAGAATACGTAAGGTGAATAGACAAAGATGATAATCATCACCCAAATAAAATCAACAAAGTGCCAATAGTAATTGAAGATTCTTTGCTTTTCATTGAACAAAGCTGATGGAATATTCCGCTTTAACTGAAGCATCAGCAAGAGCATCCAGCCGAGGCCAAAGGCTACGTGGGATGCATGCAGACCGACTAACGTATAAAAGGAAGCCATAAAGTTATTCACTGAAATTGTGTACCCTTCGTGGACTGCATATTTATAGAATTCATGCACCTCAAGTCCGAGGAACACAGCACCAAGCAGAAACGTTGTGATCAGCCCAATCCAGACCTTCATCCGGCTGGCATCCTTCAGCCCTTTTTCTGCAATCAGCAAAGTTGCACTACTGGGCAGCAAGAAGGCTGAAGTCATGATCACAGACCGTAAGTCAAACGCTTCTGTTGGGGTGACCCCCTTTTCAGGAGGAGTAAAAATAATGTAAGTAGCAAACAACGTTGCGAACATAACAGCCTCTACTCCTAAATAAATGTAGAAACCTAAGCGCTTATCACCGAATAGCTCACGTGATACTGTCTGATTCATTATGGTTTCTCCTCCTCTCGATATGCCTGTCTGCGTTCATCTGTTAACGATCGGATAACTAAGAAGGCTAGTGCCCCTATTCCAAAGATAACCTGCAGCCAGACCCAGTGATATATAAAAGCAATACTTAATGCCATCATAACCCCAGCCAGCATAATGGGCTGGTAGGTTTCAACAGAGATCGGGGAAGGTCTTGGATCATCTGCATATTCAAGTTTCTTATTCTTGATTTTGCAGTACCAGAACTCATCCATACGTTTCACTTTGGGCATCGGGTTAAAAGGATGTTCTGGGGCTGGGGAGGCAACTGACCAATCTAGTGTCCTTCCATCCCAAGGGTCTCCGTCTGCTTTTTTTCCGTAACGATGGGTCTTATAAAGGTTCCAGATGACAAACAGCATACTAATCCCCATCAAGTAGGCGCCGACGGTACTTATGGCATTGAAAATAAATACATTATCCGCCCATGAGTATGTGTACACGCGGCGCGGCATCCCATTTAATCCTGCAAAATGCTGAGGCAGGAATGTAAGGTGAAAGCCAATCAGAAACAACCAGAAGTGCCAGCGGCCAAGCTTATCATCAAGTACTTTCCCTGTCATTTTCGGATACCAGTAATAGATGCCTGCAAAAGCGCCTAAAATCGTCCCGCCAACCATTGTGTAATGAAAGTGGGCTACAACGAAGTAGGAATCATGGTACTGGTAATCCGCCGCCGCTACAGCAAGCATAACTCCTGTGACCCCGCCCATAACAAATGTCGGGATAAAGCCTAAGGAAAATAACATCGGAGTTTTCATACGAATGACACCGCCACGCATGGTAAATAACCAGTTAAATACTTTGACCCCGGTGGGAATAGCTATCAACATGGTCGTAATGGCAAAAACAGAATTCGCCAATGGCCCCATTCCAACCGTAAACATGTGGTGAGCCCATACCATGAAACCGAGCAGCCCGATCAGGGCCAGCGCAATCACCATAGATGTATAGCCATACACTCTTTTCCTGGAAAAATTCGAAATTACATCAGAAAATATTCCAAATGCAGGGAGTATAAGAATATAAACTTCCGGATGGCCGAAAATCCAGAATAGGTGCTGCCAATAAACCGGTGATCCGATCTCCCCAGTGAAGAAGGAGGTCCCGTAAAACCGATCAAACATTAACAGAAATAAAGCAATCGTTAAAACGGGAAAGGCTACCAGAATCAGCGATGAAGTGATAAGGGTAGACCATGGGAACAGCGGCATCCTTGATAATTTCAGTCCTGGTGCTCGCAGCCGAATGACCGTTACGATCATGTTGATGGCTGTAAAGATTGTCCCAAGCCCCGAGACCTGTAACCCCAATATGTAATAGTTAATGTTGGGACCCGGTGTATAAGTATCCGTTGATAGCGGTGCATAAGCTGTCCACCCTGTATTGGGAGCGGCATTCATGAAGAACGACATGTTAAAGATAATCCCGCCCGCAAGGAAAAACCAAAAGCTAATAGCATTTAAATAAGGAAATGCTAAATCATTTGCACCTATTTGCAGTGGTACAGCGACGTTCATCAGACCTATTAATAATGGCATCGCCACAAAAAAGATCATAATGGTTCCATGGGTCGTGAACACTTCATTATACTTATCACCCTGGAAGACCCAGAAATCGTTGTTTGGTACAGCTAGTTGGGTACGAATAAACATGGCATCCATTCCTGCTCTAAAGAAAAAGATGATGGCAAATAAAATGTACATGGTGCCAATTTTACGATGGTGTGTTGTTCTCATATATTCAAATACAACAGGCCATTTTTTTGCCTTTGTCAGCCACGAAAGCAAAACAATGCCAACAATTATTGTAAATATCCAAGCTGCTACAACATCAGAAGGAATTTGACCAATTGATGGTAAATTCATAGTTTGTCCACCTGCCTATCTCTTGGGATATCATTCTGTTGCTAACCAGTTCTCAAATTCTTCCTGAGTCACAACTTTCGTTTCAAACCTCATGTTTGCATGTCCAGCGCCACAGAACTCAGCGCATTTCCCTTGAAAGGTTCCCGTAACTTGCGGTACAAACGAAAGTCTATTTTCTTTATTGGGTCTCACATCCATTTTCCCGGCCAATCTAGGAACCCAAAAAGAATGAATAACATCACTAGAGTTTAAGCGAAGGGTAACTTTTTGATCCTTAGGTAAAACGAGTTCGTCCATCGTTTTTTTCCCATTCTCATAAGTGAATTTCCAGCGAAACTGTTCTGCTTTGACATCCACCACTACTGCTTCCTTCGCTATATCATCACCTGAGCCAGCAATCGTAGAGGTGATATCATATGTAGCTTTGACCGTAGGCACCGCTAAAATCGCTAACAAAATAAAAGGGATAACGGTCCAGGTTACCTCTAAGAGTTTGTTTTCCTTTTTTTCCTCGGGAATCTTATCAGATGTTTCCGGTCTTTCTTTATACTTTCTAATGAATAACACAAACAAAATAAACACGACCGCCAGTACGAGCATCATAATCGCAAAGCTTAGGTAAATAAGGTCAGTTATTTTTTCTGCTGAATTACTTGCAGGATCCATTACTCGAAGACTACATCCGCTCAGCAAAACTAATGTGAATAAGGGCAATAGTTTTTTCATACCACTCCAACCTTTTCTATAATTTAGTGTACTGCACGACCCGTTTTTCTACTAAGGGATTTACAAGTACATATCCTCTTCTCTGACACTTAAAACGTGCTGCAAAAAAAAGATGGTTGTATTTCAAGTCGTCATCCATGTAAGTTCAAGCTTACTAGACAAAAAAAGTCCACTTCTAGCGACTGCTAAAAGTGGGACTGCGATCTTTATGTGTTTATTTGATTCTCCAAAATTTTAACCCTTTCCTCTAACCTTTCATATTCTTCCCTGGGTACAAATCCCATTTTCTTTATCTGCTCCTTTGCTTTAGCCTGTGAGCGTTCATTCCACTCACTATTCACCTGCTCTCCTTTAGACACCCAGGAGTTCAACATATCCTTCGCCTCTGATGGGGAGACATCGCCTCTGGCAGCCATATCATTTACAACGGATTCGAATTTTTCCTTTCCACTCGCAGCAGCACCCAGCCCAAGGTAGAATCCTTGCTTCAACAATTCCCTCATTTGCAAAACCTCCTTTAATATTTAGTATTCTTAATCATACGAAAGTGACTCACTGTAACAACAAGCATTCCGAATAGTCCTATTCCTCCAACAACTATGCCCAATAGTAACAAAAGGCTGTAGTTTCCGACAAAAGCGTAAATAACCGTCCCTGAACCCGCTGACATGACTAAAAAAGCTAGCAGCCCATACAACAAGTAAAACTGATGAAAGAATTTCTTTTGTAGTCTAGAACGCTGCCACTCTCTTTGTTTATTGCCGTCTTCTAAGAACTGAATAAGGGCGCGCGGTAATGAGAGAAGCGGTTTTGCTGATTCTCTTATGATTTCTTTATAAAAAGATGTATGAGAATCTGTACCCGACATCCACCGTTTAATGACCGGTCTGCCCCAGTCAATTAAGTCAACTTGAGGATGAATCGTTGTTAAGACCCCTACAACAATCGATGCCGCCCTTCCCAAAAAGGCATAGTCCGCTGGAAGTTGAATCGGCTGCTGTTTGATGAAGACCTGCAATTCATCCATAATGTCATTCGTTTTGTTGGCATCCAATTGTCCGAAACCACCGTCTAAATATAAATCTGTGGTTTGTTTAATGATTTTCTTTACACGATCAATATCTGCTTCTGCTAATAAAAAATCCATTTCAATTAATGCCCCAACAACACGATCATAATCCTCCAGTATGAAACCCTGAACCATGGACCGGATTGAATCTGCATCTGTTTTTTTCACCTCACCGACCATCCCAAAGTCAATCACTACCATTGTTCCATCAGGACGTATCAACAAGTTACCTGAATGGGGGTCGGAATGAAACATGCCGGAAAACAAAAACTGTTCGACACATAAATCAAACAATGTTTTAGCTACTTTTTCAGGCTTGATCCCATGTTTTTTCATAAACGACAAGTCAGTAATTTTCGCCCCTTCAATCCACTCCATCGTAAGAACACGTTCGGTAGACATCTCTTGATAGTAGTAAGGTGTATAGACATAAGGAAAGTCTTTGAATCTTCTTTTAAAACGATGACCGTTATCAAGTTCCAGTCTGAAATCCAGTTCATTTGTAATAACAGTAACTACTTCTTTATACAAAGCTGGCAAATCAGCCTTTTTCCCATACCTTGTGAACTTTCCTATAATAAAAAACACTATCCTCAGCGCTTTGAAATCAACGTTAAAAATTTCTCGCACACGATAGCGCTGTACTTTGACGGCCACCGATGCACCATTATGCAATGTTCCATGGTAGACATCACCTATAGAGGCTGAAGCAACAGGAGATTCATGAAGAGATTTAAGCTGCTGATAAATCGAGCAGCCCCACTCTTCTTCCAAAATCTTTTTGGAATAGTGAAATGGAACCGGCTCTACCCGGTCAACCAACCCTTCCAGCTCTCTTATAAAAGAGCGCGGGAGCAGGTCGGCTCTTGAACTGAGAAACTGTCCAAATTTAATCAATAAGCCGCCAAGCCGTATAGCAGTTTCCCGATATTCTTGAGCCTGTTTCTTAAGTAGTTCCTTCCACTTCCGCTTCGTAACCTGATCCCAAATTCGGTGTCTTTTTTGAAACCAGAAGATTTGCAACAGAAACTTTACAGCCATCCAGACGATGACCGTAATCCGGTAAACTGATATGTATTTAAGTCGGCTGCCCATTTCCCTCCTCCTTTTATAGAATTCTCCTTTTACTTTACCCTAAATGCTATAATTCGAATCAACATTCATAGGTGAAATCATGCGACATAAAAGAACAATTCCCGACTCGCTCAAGGACTTTTGACGGGTGTTATCGACATCTTTGTCGGAAAAACACATCAATTTTACTATTCTAAATTTTTTGAATATTGGTGATCCCAGCTTTATAATAGAGAGTGATTCTAAGGGGAAAAAATAATTTGGGGAGGTACTTCTACATGAAGAAGATCACATCTTTACTGGCGATCGGTGCATTATCACTTTCATTGCTTGCTCCTGCAGCATCAGGTGTAAGCGCACAATCTGATTCGAGCACAGATTACAGCAACTGGAACGTTGAGCGATATGGTGATCGCATTGATATTGATGGAAAACTAGAGCAAAAATCTCAAAGTGAAGAATTTCAAAATAAAGCGGCTGAAAAAATTAAAGAAGCTGCTAAAGAGACTGAGTTTAACTCAGAGGGACCAGCTGGAACTGCCGAAGCTGACAGCCCTTACTTTACATACGATGGAGGTACAAAGCAATTTCTTAACCGTAACTTGGAGTTTCAGACATTCACTTTACGTAGTGTCGGCGAACACGTAGAAGTTTGGGTTGCTAATGACCTTTCATTTGAGCAAGGTGATCCACGTGACCCGCATGTAGTGACACAGGAGCAAGTAGACAAGATGGCAGCTGAATTTGACTCTAACATTTATCCGGTAGCAACCGAATTCTTTGGCATGCCTGATTCACTTGACGGAACAGATGCTCAACTTGAGGATTTGGGTCTTGTTCCTGAAGGATATTATAAAGGTGATGGCGACAAGGTGATGATTCATGTCAGCAACATACCGGATGAAAACTACGAGAACTCTGAGTATCCTTTTTTCGTAGCCGGTTTCTTCTGGCAAACACTTGAAAACTATACAGACCGAAACATTATTTCTATTGACTCTGCCGATTGGGAAGAGCGTTTAGAGAGTACATTTTTCGGAACAACCATCCATGAGCTACAGCATTTAATTCACGCTGACAATGACAGTGATGAAACAACATGGCTAAACGAGGGTATGTCTACTTTCTCCGAGTACCTTGGCGGATATGGCCTTGATTCAGGATCCATCAACTTCCTGCTTGATCACCCTGAAAACTCTTTAACCAATTGGGATGAACACGTTAATGCTGCTACAGGACCTGAGACCATTGCTGACTATGGTCTAGTGCAACTGTTTACCCTTTATAACTATGAAAGGTTCGGCCAAGAATTTATTCGTCATGTAGCTACAGATGGTAACACCAGTATATCTAGCTATAAACAAGCCTATAAAGACTTTGGCCTAGATGTTACCTTCAATGAGGTTTACCAGGACTTCTCCACTGCATTAGTCGTTGATGATGACAAGTGGAAAGGCGGTAAATACGGCTTTGAAAACATCGATCTTCGTAAATTGCCTGTGGAAGACGGGAGTGAGCGCGGCTTTACAGTGAATTTTGAAAAAGCTAAGACTTACGAGAAAGATGGAGTACCGGCATGGGGTACAGATTTCAAAGAATTCAACTTTGCTCCAAACCAAAATGTTGAGAACTTCACGTTTAATGGAGTGGACTTCCTTCCACTTCAATGGGAGACTGTCCAGGATCCCCTCGGCAGTGATGATCAGGTATATTGGGCTGGCAAAGGTGATGAGCTCGATAATAAAATGATCTTCGAAGCTGACTTGACGAATGTGGATGATGCTACATTAACTTTTGATAACTATATTGATATTGAAGAACAATGGGATTTCGGTGTCGTACAGGTTTCTACAGACGGCGGCGAGACTTGGACTTCCCTTGCAAATGAAAATACGCGTTCAGATGTTGTCGAACAGGGATACCCGACCATTAAGGAAAACTTGCCTGGTTTCACCGGCACATATACGGAGTTTAAAGAAGAGTCGTTTGACCTTTCTGAATATGCTGGTGAGGAAGTATTGATTTCCTTCCGCTACTTAACAGACTGGGGAACTAGTCAGTCTGGATGGTTTATCGATGACATCGCCATTCCTGAAATTGGTTTAAGTTTCGATGGCACAAGTACTGGCGATTTCATGTCAGAAGCTCAATTGAAAGAAAAATATGTGAACTATGGCGTTACATTCATTAAAGAGAAAAATAACGGCAAATACCAGGTCATTGAAGTCGATCCATTCAACATTACGGATAAGGAAGCTTTAGAGCTTCAACAAGCCTTCAGAAAAGGCAAAACATATATGACCACGTATTATGCTGCACCACAGGACAGCACAATTCCTGTTCCGTTCGAATATGAAGTTGAATTCAAGGAGAACAATGGGAAAGGTCCTAAAAAACATTAATCCCGCTAAACTACAAACCAACCAGTAGGTCTACTGGTTGGTTTTTATTCATTTATATGGCATGATTTGAGTAAACAGGAAATAAGGTGAACATATGCAGATTCGAGAACTGGAAGTTAAAGAACTACATACTGTTGCACGATGGCTCCACTCTATGAACGAACAAGATAAACATTATGTCGCCTGGCTTGCTTCAGATCCCAATGAAATATTTGAACAGATTTGGACGTTGACACAATTCGAGGAACCCCTTGCCTATGTGGCTTGGGAACAGGATAAGATCATTGGATTTATCGGAATCCTCCCCTTCTTCGATCAAAAGTTGTCCCGATTACTTGGCCCTTTTACCACCCGGGAAGATTCCGAGGTGATTGAACGACTGTGGGAGAAGGCGACCCTCACACTCAAGATGCATTTCGATCTCGTAAAAGTAGCGTGCTTTAAAACAAACGAGCCATTGGTTACCTTTGCGGAGCGTCATGAGTTTTCACTCTATAACATAGAAAAAACGCTAGCTCTGCACCAGTCGCACTTCTCCCCTTCAAATGAAAAAAGCCCGCATATTTCCGAGCTGACGAGCGATCATCTTTCTTCGCTTCGTGACCTTCATCCAGCAGGGGCTTACTATACAACAGAAGAAATGGTCGAGCTGGCTAAACAGGAAGAGAATAAACTCTTTGGATATGTCGAAGATGGCAAGCTGATCAGCTACCTTTATTATGAAACCATTACAGCTGATGAGGGAGAGATTTGTTTTGTAAATGTCCAGCCAGATGACCGTGGGAAAGGGATTGGCACGTTGTTAATTGAGCATGCCTTACAATATGCCTTCTACGTATATGGCGTCAAAACAGTGACCCTCTCAGTCCGCAACCAAAACACGCAGGCCGAACAACTTTATCAGCAGTTAGGGTTCAGAGAAATCAACACGATCTATGCTTTTGAGAAAAATCTTAGTGACTTGAATGTGCCTCCACTCTTCCATTAAATCCATAAAAAATCCAGAGCATCTTATTCCTAGATGCTCTGGATTTTTATGCTTAATCTGCCAGGAAAACTTTTAACGTCTCATCTGGTTTTATGCGATAGTGCAAACCATTCACATGCACCTCTACAGGGCGGTTAGCATCGATCAATTTCAGCCTCATATACTGTGATGTAACACAGGCGGAAATGAGCTGCCCCTGTCCATGAACATGGAATGAGTAATCACTCCACTGCTCAGGAAGTTTCGGGGTAAAATGCAATCCATTTTCTTTGATACGTAGCCCGGCAAATCCAAATACAATCGCCATAAAACTCCCTGCCATATTAGCCATGTGAAGCCCGTCCTTCGTATTACCATGCATGTTATCCAGGTCTAGTCGAGCAGAGTCCCCAAAATAATGGAAAGCTTTTTCAAGGTCACCAAGCTTAGCGGCCATCATACTGAATACACACGTTGAGAGTGATGAATCATGTGTGGTGATCTTTTCATAGTAGTTATATGAATTCCGTATCGTTTCAAAGTCCTGTTCATCTTCAAGCAAAAAATGAGCCAGCACAGTATCAGCCTGTTTACACACTTGATAACGATAAAGAGTTAGTGGATGGAAATGAAGCAGCAAAGGAAATTCGTCGGCTGGTGTATTTTTCATATCCCATACAGCCTTATTTAAAAAGGTGTCATCTTGAGGATTTATGCCAAATTGGCTATCATAAGGCAAATTCATAGTAACAGCAGCTTGTTTAAATTCCTCAAGTTCTTCCTTAGTAAGACATAAGGTCTCAGCAAGGTCCTTCACCCTCTTTGAATTTTTTCTTTTGGCAAGTTGATACGCTTTTACTGCCCATATTAAATTATGCTTGGCCATCACGTTTGTATAATAATTATTATTCACGATTGCCGTGTATTCATCAGGACCTGTGACATTATTGATCGAGAACCCATTTTTGTTTAAATGACCAACATCCATCCAAAGCCTGGCTGTTTCTACTAGCAGCTCGACACCATAATCCAATAAAAAGTCTGTGTCCCCGGTGGCTTGATAATATTGAATATAACTATAGGCAATGTCAGCACTTATGTGGTACTGTGCCGTCCCTGCTGGAAAGTAAGAGGAACACTCCTTACCACTGATCGTTCGCCATGGAAAAAGAGCCCCTTGCTGATGTCCCATCTCAGCAGCGCGGTTCTTCGCATGGCTTAGAATGGAATAGCGATAGATTAATAGTTTTCTGGCAAGATCCGGGGCAATCATTAGGAAGACCGGAAACATATAAATTTCCGTATCCCAGAAGTAATGACCCTCATAACCTTCTCCAGATAACCCCTTAGCTGAGATATTGCTGTACGAATCTCTGCCTACTGATTGCAGTAAATGATAAAGGTTAAATCGCAATCCTTCCTGAAGTTTGAAGTCACCGCCAACACGAACATCTCCATGGCGCCAAAACTGTACCATATATTCTTTTTGCTTGTGAAAAAGTTCATCATCCCTCCAATCTTCAAGAGACTGTTGGAGCTGAATAGCCGCTTCATATAAATCTCCTTCATGCCTTAAGGAATCTACAAAAATAGTTCGCTTAGTTAGAGAAGCCGGCACAGACTCTTCCGCCTCCCACACATATTCAAAAAGCAGCTGTTTTGAATGATCATCTTTATACACCGACATTTCAGCATTCACATCCGTATAATGCCTTGTCATGCACCCAGCAAGTAAGCGGGACACCTCGGCCTGACTTTCTATATAACCGACATCTTCATTGACGAGTAACCTGCTAAGGTGGAGACGCTTTGCCTCGCCCGTGGCTACCCGCGGATCCTCTTCATTCACGTAGTTCTCCACATCCCCACTAACGCTCGAAACGACCTTCAGTTTTCCCGAGAAATTAACGGGTATCAGAGTCAACTTGATCATAAATAGTTCACGATGGACAAAAGAAACAAGCCGTTCAAAGCGGATATTCAACTCTTTGCCAAGCGGTGATTTCCAATAAATCTCCCGAGCTGTGCTTCCTTCATCCAATAATAGTTTTCTAGAATAATTAAGAACCTGACCCTGTTCAAGGGTATACAACTCCTCCTCCTCGCCTAGATAAATGTGAACCGATTGTGTATCCTGAACATTTAACATTTTCTGCTGGGTGTCTGGAAAACCATATAACTTCTCTCCATAAGGAATATCAATAATATCGTGAAATGCATTGATATACGTCCCCCTGATTGTCGGGGATTCATCAGGATAGCCTTCTTCAAAGTTCCCTCTGACACCAAGATAGCCATTTCCCAGAAAGAATAGGCTCTCCTCATTTATTAATTCTTCAACATTCAATCTATTACGCTTAATGTGCCAGTTCATGAATTATTCTCCTTTGTTCGTTTATTCTTTTACACCGCCGCTCGTCAATCCAGAGACAATCCGTTTTTGGAAAAATAGGACGATTAATAGTGTAGGGATCGTGACGATGATCGTAGCAGCAGCCACCTGTCCCCAAAGAATTTCGAATTGTGTCCGCAAGAACGAGATTGCAACAGGTACAGTATGGTAAGCCGCATCAGAATTAATAGTTATAGCGAGCACAAATTCATTCCAAGCCGTAATAAACACAATGATAGCTGTTGTAAAAACCCCTGGTGCCGCCAGTGGAAATACAATTCTAAATAACGTTTGGAAGCGATTGGCGCCATCCATTTTAGCTGATTCTTCTAAAGCGATGGGAATTTGATTAAAGTGTGTCACTAAAATCCATACCGCCAGCGGAAGAGTGATCGAGGAATAAGGTAGCGTAATCCCATAGCTGTTCGTCCAGCCAAGATCTACAAATAGGTTATAAATCGGACCAATCACGATCATTTGCGGAAACATAGATACAGCCAGGACAACACCTAGTAATAGATTTTTCCCGAAAAACTCAAACCGTGAGATGGCATAGGAGGCCATAGTCGCGACGAAAACGATATAGATGGTCGTAACACCTGAAACGACCAGGCTATTCCAGACCGCATTCAGGATCCCCCTCTCAAGTATGACATTGGCATAATGCTCAATTGTTGGATTCTCCGGGATAATGCGAAAAGGATGATTGCCAAATATTTCACCTATGCTCTTAAAGGAGGTGATTAAAATCCACAGAAAGGGAAATACAACAACAACGAGGTAAAAGCATAGGATTAATACGAAAACCAGTTTCTTCTTAGATGATGTGGAGCTAGAGCGGTTCGCCATGTTCATCAACCTTCCTTAATTTTTTTCCATCACATTTGCACCAAGAATTTTCACATAGACGGTTGCAATAATTGCCACACAAACGAACATAATCATAACGATAACGGACCCATAACCAAAGTTTGTCTGGGCAAACATGACTTTGTAGGAATAGATAGATAATGTTTCTGTCGAGCCGCCTGGACCGCCCCCAGTTAATACGTAAATAAGGTCAAATACACGGAATGCATCGAGGGTTCTAAATAACAGGGCTACCAGGATGGCCGGCTTTAGTAAAGGCAGTGTAATTCTAAAAAACTGTTGTGCTTTATCGGCTCCATCAATGGCTCCTGCTTCATACAGTGATTTTGGGATCGTCTGCAGACCGGCAAGCAATAGCAGTGCCATGTACGGTGTCGTTTTCCACACATCTGCTAATATCGCTGCCGTCATGGCTCCCCCTGAGGTCAGTAAAAGATCCGTGGGTTCATTGATCAATCCTATAGAGGCAAACATTTGTGCTACTATCCCAGCGGTTCCGTCATATAAATAACTCCACATAAGGGCTGCCACAGCTGTCGGGATCGCCCAAGGTATAAGAGAGGAAGTTCGAATAAACCCCTGACCTCGCATCGATTTATTCATAATCATGGCCATCCCGAGACCGAGCACCAGCTCAAGAGCTACAGAGGAAAACGTAAAAACGAGAGTATTTTTTAAAGCAACCCAAACAAAGTCATCCTGAAAAGCTTTCTTATAATTCTCGAGGCCAACAAAATTGGATTCAATCATACTTCGATCTATGTCATTGACGATTTTTGGTAAGTTCTGTTCAGTTTGTAATTCATACTTCTCACTCAAAGCAGCGACCAGTTCCCTGGCATCCTCATAAATCAATTCAACTTTATTTTTTACTTCTTCATTAATATTCACTACACCGGACTTGTCTTCAAATTCCTTATCAAGCTGATCAAGTCTTGCCAGCAGTTTTTCAACTTTTGCTACATCTTCCGGATCTGTAATGTTCGGCATATCACGCTTGAGGAATAAGTTTACATAGGTCGATGATTCATTGTATAGTTCAACATTAAAACGTTCATTTAAATACAGACCTGCTTTTGTGCGATCATTCAATTGATAATCAAAAAAGGTGTACGTAAAAGATTGAACAACCGGCCATACAGAAAATACAGCAATGAGTATGATAATGGGTATGATGAAAAATGATCCGCGAAAGCCCATTTTCTTCAACGTAAATTCCCCCTTTGTAAAGTACTTTGTTGGCATAAAGATAGGCCATGCTGAACGAGTTGCCAGCATGGCCTGACGAATCAGAGCTCGTTCTTCACAAGTGAAAAGCTCTATTCCCCTATTGCATTATCCACACTCTGGACAGCATCTTCCAACCCTTCTCCTGAGCTCAAATATTTGTGTACAGCTACTTGAATCTCATTTGATGCTTTGGAATATTCTGCGGAAACTGGTCGGGCAATCGTACCTTTAAGGGCTTCCTGGAAGCCAGGGAACGTTAGCAATTCATTGGAATCGAGAACTTCCTGATTTTCAAGTAATGGTTGATAACCAGGTAAATATCCTCCCTGTGTAGACATGATCTTCTGTCCTTCTTCACCGGATAAGAACTTGACGAATTTCCATGCCCCTTCTTTATTTTTTGAATTTGACGTTACGCCGAGCAGCCATCCACCGACTGCGCCGCCATTAGGTAATGGGGCTATCCCAACTTGATCTGCTGTTACAGTAGCGCCGCTTTCCTCGGGGTTTTTCAAACGTCCGAACATGTAAGGCCAGTTACGAGCAAACACAGAATTACCTGTCTCAAAAGCTGTATGAGTTTCTGCTTCCGTATAATTTAAAATGTCATCAGGTACAAACTCTGAAGTTGTGAATTCGTACATTGTCTCAAGTCCGCTTTGAATACCTTCAAATTGATTCGTAAATTCTGTAGCATTTACGGTTAACCCTTCGTACTGCTTCGACTGATAAACGAAGCCATTTTCTGTTCCGCTTTCGTTCATGTACTTCTCTGCCATTGCCGCTAAATCGTCGTACGTGTAATCGCCGGATATAAGCTTTTGCTGATCTTCTTCAGAAACGATGTCACTTCGGAAATAGAGAAGACCTACATCAGGAAAATATGGAAGCGTATATTGTTTTCCTTTAAAGTTACCTGATGTCATGGAACCAGCATTATAGTTCTCATAACTTAACCCATCCTCTTCCATCCAAATATCGATGGGCTCGATATAGCCGGCACCTGCAAATTCTCCAGCCCATACTACGTCCATGGAAATCACATCATATTCACTGGATCCGCTGGAAAGTGTTGTTAATAATTGATCGTGCATTTGCGCGGAATCATTTGTCATTTGCGTCCATTCCACTTTATATTTGTCAGATTGTTCGTTGAAGGTATCAATCGCGGCCTGTGTTGCTGGAGTACTATCGCTCTGTGCAGCAAAATGGATAATTGTTTTCTCCCCGCTAGCTTCCTCTTCACCTGACTGTTCTTCTTCAGTATCAGTTTCTCCACTAGAGCTGTCACTTTCCCCACTACTACATCCAATCACCAAAATCGAAAGCATAGAAACGAAAATCAAAAATAAAAGCCTTTTTTTCACGGGTCAGCTGACCTCCTTCATAATTTTTTCTATCTAGTACTTTTATATTATTATGAAATCGCTTACAATTATATTAAAATCTTTACATTCGTATTAAAAAATTACACACTTTGGGGGTTGATCATGGATAGTACTATCAAACATTAT
This sequence comes from Halobacillus naozhouensis, assembly GCF_029714185.1. Classification (NCBI taxonomy): domain Bacteria; kingdom Bacillati; phylum Bacillota; class Bacilli; order Caryophanales; family Bacillaceae; genus Halobacillus; species Halobacillus naozhouensis. The sequence continues at coordinate 3,752,680 of NZ_CP121671.1, forward strand.
ATGATCGACCAGTTCAAACAAATCCGCATGAACAACAGGCGTAATGAATATTTTCACCCCTCCTTCTTGATGGAACAACAGTTAATGGAAGCCATTATTAAAACAGATGAACATACAGCCTTCACGTTATTAAAAAATATCAATAAGGACCAACGTCCCAGGCTGGCTCACACTCCATTACGCTCCTTAAAAAATTCTTTAATTTGTTCCTGCACCCTGTTTACGCGAGCCGTTATTCGTGCCGGGGTCGATGCTGAGACTTCTTTTAACCTAAGTGACGCTTACATCTTAGAAATCGAGCGCAGAGCGACAGCAGAAGAATTAGATACCCTGGAATTCCAAATGCTCGGCCACTTCATCCAAATGGTCGAAGATGTCAAGGAAATGCCTTATTCACATGTCATCAACCGGGCGGTTACACACATTCATGAACATATTCTTGATGAACTGGATCTGGAACAGATCGCTAAAGCCTGTTTTGTAAGTCCGTGTTACTTATCACACCTTTTTAAAAAGGACGTGGGGGTTTCAGTTGTTCAGTTTATTAATGAAAAACGTGTGGAGGAATCTAAGTATTTTCTCATGCATACCACAACTTCCATCTCTGATATTGCAGCTTTATTTAAATTCTGCAACCAAAGTTACTACACCTCCATCTTCAAAAAACATTTTAAGCTTACTCCTAAACAGTATCGTGATCAGCAAACAAGACGAATGACGATCAGTTGAAATTATTCCACTATTTCAACTTTTGAATTTTTGGGTTATTGTATGGAGAGGGGGGTTATATGAAGCAAGTTATTCAAACTTCACTTTACCGATTAGGTGATCACAGCGCTATCAAAGCTATCCAAAAAATTAGTGGCGGGGATATTAACGAAGCGTTTTATGTACTTACCCATCACGGTGAATATTTTGTAAAAGGAAATAACAATGTGCCGCCTCATTTTTTTAAAATAGAGGCACTCGGCTTAGATCGAATCGCTCAAACTGATGCCATAAACGTCCCAAAAGTCTATGACTACAATCAACCGGGCAAAGGCGAGACGGGTTTTATCGTTTTGGAGTGGATTGAAGAGGAAGTCGGGAATTCCCGCTCAGTGGAACAACTTGGGACCCATCTTGCGAATCTGCACCAGCATACAGCCGACCATTTCGGTTTCGATCAGCCGACTTTCATTGGGGAGTTAACACAGGAAAACCATTGGCGGGACAGCTGGGTAGAGTACTATCGGGATGATCGAATGCAACCACAACTTCAACTGGCTGTTGAACATAACACCTTACCGCTAAAAAGGCGGGAGCGGCTCGAGCAGCTGCTGAGTCGTTTAGACCAGCTGCTCCCACATCATCCTTCTCCTTCCCTTCTGCACGGTGATTTATGGGGTGGAAACTATTTAGTTGGACGAAAAGGCGTTCCCTATCTCATCGATCCCTCCATATTGTATGGAGATCATGCATTTGAACTAGCTTTCACGGAATTATTCGGCGGATTTCCGCCGCCCTTCTATGCAGCTTACGAGGAAGTCATGCCACTTCCTTATGGGTACGAAGATATGAAACCGCTTTATCAACTTTATTATCTTCTCGTGCATCTGAATATGTTTGGTGAAAGCTACGGTCCTCCAGTGGATCGAATTTTAGCCAGGTATACGGAAAACTAGGGCATTCTATAACATTGGTAAAATTTTATATTGGCAATTGCATATTTTTGTATTAAAATTTATTTTGTTGCATATTTATACCCATAACAATTCGTCAGGAGCGATACTTTAATGAAAGCTAGCGACTTCAAAGTTTCATCACATTTAAAATTTATTCTGCCATCTTTACTTGGTATATTTCTATTTATTGTACCGTTTTATAACGCAGAAGATCAAAGTGTTACGATTATTATTGCTATTCTGGCCACGTGGATTCAAGAAGCGCTGGCTAACTATCTCTCATTGATCATGATGATAATCATTTCAATCACAGCGATCGGGACCGTCTTAGTTAAGTTAATAGGTCCAGATAAATTGAACAGTACCCCTTTCTTCAGACAATTGCTGGATGTGCCGGGGGTATGGGTTGTCACCCGTGTATTAGGAATGATTTTTGCTATAATGGTGTATTTCCAAATTGGGCCTGAGGCTATTATTTCTGATGTGACAGGTGGATTGTTATTAGATTCCCTGCTTCATGTGCTATTCGCCGTATTCTTATTTGCCGGATTGTTTCTGCCATTGCTGCTCAACTTCGGGCTGCTTGAGCTCTTCGGCGTCATATTAACGAAAATTATGCGTCCTGTTTTTAAATTGCCCGGACGTTCCTCTATAGACTGTCTGGCCTCTTGGCTAGGGGACGGAACTATCGGTGTACTCTTAACGAGTAAGCAGTATGAAGAAGGTTATTATACGAAAAGAGAAGCGGCTGTTATTGGAACCACCTTCTCTGTTGTATCGATTACATTCAGTTTAGTTGTGATCCAGCAAGTTGGTTTAGCTGATATGTTTATTCCATTTTATTTAACTGTCGGATTCTCAGGACTTGTTGCCGCATTAATCATGCCAAGAATTCCACCGCTTTCACGTAAAGCGAACACATATGTTACAGAAGAGGCCGATGATATTAGTGAAGAAATCCCTGAACAGCATAATGCTTTTACTTATGGATATACACAAGCTGTCGAGCGAGGCAGCAAGTCCAGTGGGGTTAAGGAGTTTTTCAAACAAGGTGGACAGAACATTCTAGATATGTGGATGGGCGTTGCCCCGATTGTCATGGCATTAGGTACCATTGCCCTGATTATTGCAGAGTTCACCCCTGTGTTCACTTGGCTCGGTGTACCATTCATTCCGATCTTGGAATTGCTGCAAATTCCTTATGCACAGGCTGCATCTGAAACTATATTAGTAGGGTTTGCCGACATGTTTCTACCTGCCATTATTGGTGCATCCATTGAGAGCGAATTGACTCGCTTTGTGATCGCTGCATTATCCGTTACGCAGCTAATTTATATGTCAGAGGTCGGCGGATTGCTATTAGGCTCTAAAGTACCTGTAAATCTTAAAGATTTATTTATCATTTTCTTATTAAGAACCATCATTACGCTTCCAATCATTGCGCTAATCGCACATCTTATCTTTTAAAAAATCATGCCGCTATTCTACTTAGGAATAGCGGCTTTCGTTACTCAATTTTCTTAATAAAAGCTTCAGCTGTAGCGAGACTGGATTGTGAGTTCTGACCTGTGACTAACTTTCCATCTACCTCAACGTGCTCTTTATAAGACTCCGAAGCCTGAAATTCAGCTCCTTCAGCTATCAACTTATCTTGCAATAAAAAAGGCATTTTGTCAGTCAGACCAGCTTTTTCTTCCTCTTTATTTGTAAAACCCGTGATCGTCTTTCCTTTAACAAAAGAGTCTCCGTTCGCATCCTTCATTCCCACAAAAGCAGCCGGTCCATGACAAATTGCCCCAATCACCTTGTCGTGTTCTATAAAGTGCTGCAAAGCGGATTGAATGACGTTCTGATTCGGAAAATCGAACATCGTCCCATGTCCGCCCGTGAAGAATATGCCTGCATAATCAGTTAGATCGATGTTTTCGAGTTTATCTGTATTATGAATCGGTTCCATGACTCCATCCCAAACTCGGGGCAGCTCATTACTGTAACTGTTTGGATCAATGGGAATCCTCCCGCCTTTAAGGCTCGTACCAGTAACTTCAAAGCCGGCTTGCTTACATTCCGTCGCAGGCTCCACAAACTCTTGCAGCCACAATCCAGTCTCATCTCCGCCTTCGATGGCGTCGATATTTGTTGCCACAAATAAGATCTTTTTTTCCATAAAAAATACCTCCCTCAGGATCTATATCACTAGTCTTTCACTAGACGACTCATTTCAATCCTAAGAGAGGTACGATTTCTTTTATTTAATTAGTTGTATAATCTTTCTTTGCTGACTTATGCCACCATTTCTTTATTAATTGAGCTCTGCCTTCAATAACGGGCTGCGTCAGTGTTTGTATGGATGTGCTTGATAATAAGAATACAATACTTGCTGCAACAATTGCTAAGCCAGCAAAGTCAATCATGTTGTCAACTTCAAACCAGCCGGCCTCGCGGAAGAACTGAATAAAGAATCCGTGAAGCAAGTAGACGTATAACGTTCTCCCTCCTAACACGGTAAAACGATACGATTGATTAGGGATCCAAGCAAGAACACCTATCGTCATGATTGCGCCTACCACGTAACCGCCAAACCGAATTAAGCCGCCAAATTCCAGGCCTCCAAGTTCACTGTACGATTTTGAACCTAACAGCCAGCCTGAGTCAAACTGAGGGAAAATGGCAATTAACCCAACAAGCGCTGTCATAAAGAGAAGCGTGGCTTCACGTACTTGAGGGGTTCGCCATTTCTTGACGTGGTCTTTCGTTAACCAATAGCCAGCCAGGAAGAATGGAAAGAAAACAAATGTTCTGGAAAGACTGAACATATGGCCGATATCATTAAAGTACCCTACGACTATTCCTAATCCTACCGAAACAAACAGTCCCATCAGAGCAGGAACTTTTTTAAACCAATAAAGCATAATGTGCCAGCAGAACAAACTGAATAAGAACCACAGCGACCAGTGTGGATAAAATGGTCCATTCAGCCAGCCATCCTTTCCTATAAAGAAAAAGTAGCCTGAGTATGCAAGCTGAAAAATCATATACGGCAAGATCAATTTTTTCGCTAAATTAACAATATAGTCTTTATGCCCTGATCCTTTTGCAAAAAAACCAGCCAAAAAGATAAACGCAGGCATATGAAACGTATAAATCCACATATATATGGTGTACATCGTATGTGAACCATCCGTAAACGGTTGAATAAGATGACCGAATACAACGAGGAAAATCAATAAAATTTTTGCATTATCAAAAGTTGCATCCCTCTTCATAGTCCTTCACCCTCTTTAATTCTGTGGTTGGTATTTAGATCAATTTCCTGAATGTAAAAAAGATATCTATACCCTTTTTACCACAATATATATAGGTTGAAGTTGAATTTTATTGCTTTTTAAATAAACTGTAATCGTAATGTCAAAAATGTAACCACATCATTAAATTGTAAAAGAAAATCAAAGAAGAAAAAAGCCAGTAAACTGAAGTTACAGGCTCTTCTCCTAGATTAGTTATTCCAAATCAATAGCCCATGAACCCTTTCGAAATACAGGTTCATAACTACCATCTTTTGTCTCGCCATCAATGTCAGTCTCAGTAGAGCCCATCATGAAATCTTCGTGAACGAGGCTGTCGTTAACCCCATGCTTTTCCATCTCCTCCTTAGACATCGATGGGCCACTTTCAATATTAGTCGGATACGCTTTTCCTAATGCCAGGTGACAGGAGGCATTTTCATCGTATAACGTATTAAAGAAAATATGCCCAGACTTGGAAATCGGTGATTCCTCAGGGACGAGAGCTACCTCACCTAAACGCTTAGCCCCCTCATCGGATTCCAATAAGTGTTTCAGTGTTTCTTCTCCAGACTCTGCTGAATAATCGACGACTTTCCCATCTTTAAAGGTCAGTGAAAAGTTCTCGATCAAGTTTCCTCCATAACTGAGCGGTTTCGTACTGCTGACTTTGCCTTGTATTCCATATTTGTGCGGCATCGTAAACACTTCTTCTGTCGGCATGTTCGGATTAAATTCCACACCCTTTTCAGAAGTAGCCGAACCCCCATGCCAAATATGGTTTTCTGGTAATTCCACGCACAAATCTGTACCAGGTGCTTTATAATGAAGCTTCTTATACTGCTTCTTATTTAAATACTCCCTTGCCTGACGCAGTCGTTCATTGTGATCCTCCCAAGCTTGAATTGGATCATCTTGATCTACCCGTGTTATTTTGAAAATTTGCTCCCAAAGCTTACTTTGAGCAGCTTCCGCTGACAGACCCGGGAAGACTTTTTCTGCCCAAGCAGCCTGAGCATAAGCGATAATGGACCATGTGGTTTTATCATTCATAATGTAGTCACGATATTCAGTTAGCGCTTCCGCACTCGCCTTATTCGCTTTGGCAATTCGTTCAGAATCGACTCCTTTGAGAAGGTCAGGATTAGGTCCGTACACCGTCAATAGGGAATACCCATCCTTTACCATCTCCTCAAGCCCCTCCGCCTTCCATTTAGGGAAAGTCTCGAGTACCTTCATCGGGGCGTTCTTCATTTTCATATAACTCAGTAACTCATCACTCCACTCAATGTGGACGTTTTTCGCACCTCTCCCGTAAGCCTTAGCAGAAATAATTCGGACAAGGTCAGCAGCTTCTATTGGAGCATTTATGATCAGTCCCTGACCGCTCTGCAAGTTAACACCTTTTTTTAATGCTAGCTCTGCGTACTTCTCAAGCCTTTTCTGATGTGTAGTCAAATGAATACCTCCAACTATTAAATGATCTATTCGTATTATTTCATAACTTTGGAAAAAATCCCACTAGATTGGGTGAATGCATGAAGGTATGAAGCAGTCTCTTGTGAATAAACCACAGGGATTCTGCCAAAGTGTCTCATTATTCTACCCAAAACTTCTTGAATCTTACGCATTTGAAGACGTTAGCTTTATCGAATACAAGGTCATTACTTGCCCATAAAAAAATCGCCGGAAGCCTTCACTTCCCGCGATTTTGTCTTATGCTTCAAATTGTCGATTAAGATTAGCCATTTCAATAGCACCGGTTGCCGCTTCCCAACCTTTGTTGCCAGCCTTCGTTCCTGCCCGCTCAATGGCCTGCTCAATGGTGTCTGTTGTAATGACGCCGAAGATAACAGGGACCCCGCTTTGTACGCTAGCCTGTGAAACACCCTTGGCAGCTTCTCCGCAAACATAATCAAAGTGCGGCGTCGAGCCGCGGATTACGGCACCAAGTGTAATAACAGCATCGTATTTTCCTGAGTTCGCCATCTTTCCCGCCACCATTGGAATTTCGAAAGCTCCCGGTACCCAAGCAGCTTCCACGTCATCAGTGTTTACGCCATGGCGCTTCAGTCCATCAAGTGCGCCATCGTATAGGCGTCCTGTAATGAAATCGTTAAACCTTCCTACAACAATTCCAATTTTTAAGCCACTTCCTACAAGGTTTCCTTCTAATGTTTTAACCATCCTACTCTCTCCTTTAGCTACTGCCATTTGTAAAAATTCTTACTTAATGCGTCAAATTATTTTCCGCTAATAATGGAATAAGTGCCCCATTTTCGATTGTTTGGTCTTTAAGTAAAGTTCGTTCTCTTTTCTTGAATCCATTTGAATAGGGACTCGTTCTACGACTTCCAACCCATAGCCGCCAAGACCGGAAATCTTCTTCGGATTATTGGTTAACAGCTTCAGTTTAGAAATTCCGAGGTCCCGTAAGATCTGTGCTCCTACACCATAATCACGCAAGTCCGGACCAAATCCGAGTTTTTCATTCGCTTCAACGGTATCCAATCCTTCTTCCTGAAGCTTGTAGGCATACAACTTATTCAATAAGCCGATCCCTCTGCCTTCCTGTCTCATATAAAGCAGAACCCCGCTCCCGTTTTCAGAGATTTGGCGAAGAGCGTTGTGAAGCTGTGGTCCGCAATCACAGCGATAAGAACCGAAGACGTCACCTGTTAAACATTCGGAGTGTACACGTACTAGTGTCGGCTCGTTAGGATCTATTTCCCCTTTAATGAGGGCAATATGATCTTTATAATCAATATCATTTGTATAAGCAACAGCCCGGAAATCACCATATTCGGTTGGCAGCTGGACCTCGACTTCGTGGATAACATGGTCTTCTACTCGATAACGATACTGAATTAAATCTGCAATCGTAACCATCGGAATATTAAACTCATCAGCCATTTTACGAAGATCAGGTACTCTTGCCATTGTGCCGTCTTCTTTAATAATTTCGCAAATGACCCCGGCTGGTCTGGCTCCAGCCAGCTCAGCTAAATCTACTGCCGCCTCTGTATGACCAGCTCGTCGCAATACACCGCCTTCTTTCGCAATTAACGGAAAAATATGACCTGGCCTTTGGAAATCATCGGCTTTGCTTAATGGGTTAAGCATTTCACGAATCGTCAGTGCCCGCTCATCTGCGGAGATGCCAGTCGTCGTATGCTTATGATCAATGCTCACTGTAAAGGCAGTCTTATTGGGATCAGTGCTGTCATCTACCATAGGGTCCAGCTCAAGCTGATCAGCTAATTGACTTGTAACAGGTGCACAGACAAGCCCTTTGCCATGAGTAATCATAAAATTGATCATTTCAGGCGTTGCATATTCAGCTAATCCTATTAGGTCGCCTTCATTTTCCCGGTCCTCATCATCACAGACGATGACCATTTTTCCCTGCTTTAATTCTGAAATTGCCCGTTCAATTGAATCAAACATCTTCCCACCCTCTTCTTTATGCGAATCCATTCTCACTTAAGAAATCTTTCGATAGCTTTGACTTACTGCTCTCAGGCTCTTTTCCTAAAAAGTGAGCCACGTATTTACCAATCATGTCACATTCAATATTTACCTGATCACCAGGTTCCTTATTACCAAGTACCGTATGTTCCATCGTGTGCGGGATAAGTGAGATCGTGACACGGTTCTCCTTTACCCCAAACACTGTTAAGCTGGTACCGTCAACTGTAATCGAACCTTTATAGACAAAGTAATGAATGAGTCCATCCGGGAGTTCGATCTCATAATAAACGGCATTTGATTCTGATCTCTTTGTCACAATCTCACCCGTGCCATCGATATGCCCTGAGACTAAGTGACCCCCAAAGCGGCCACCAGCAGCCATCGCCCGTTCGAGGTTAACCGAACTGCCTTGCTTCAGCTGGTGCAAGTTCGTTGCTCGAAATGTTTCGGGCATCACATCAAATTCCACACTTTGATCAGAATAACTTGTCACCGTGAGGCAGACGCCGTTGATCGAAATACTGTCGCCTAAATGAATGTCATCTAAAATTTCATTCACTTCAATGCTTAACTCAAGCGCCTCTGTTTTACTTCTAATAGTTTTGACCGCACCCATTTCTTCTACAATCCCTGTAAACATTATGAGTCCTCCTCTCTCACTGAAACAACTTTGATATCCACCCCAAGCTGTTCAGAGCTAAGAAATTTAAAAGCATCCAGTTGTGCCAGACTACTGATTCCTTCACCAGCCACAGGTGTCAGTGCCTGTCTGCCGCCAATTAATTTAGGCGCGATGTATGTGATCGTTTCATTCACTTTCCCGGCTCGAACAAAAGCATCTGCAATCGTTCCGCCGCCCTCAATCAGCAATGAGGTAAGTTTTTGTTCACCTAAATAATCTAAAACAGCTTCTACTTGAACGTTTTCCGTTTCCAATTTGATCACCTTAACGTGGGGAAAGTCCTGAAAATGAGTCACTTCATCACCTTCGACGGAGTCCCCTGTAAAGATCCAGGTCGGAGCTTCTCTATCTTGAATCACTTGGGAGTCAGAAGGAGTTCGTAAATGGGTATCAAGAACAACCCGAACCGGGTTGTTGCCGCCTCCCGCTATTCGAGTCGTCAGCTTAGGATTATCCATTAGAACCGTATTAATGCCCACTAAGATTGCAGCAGAGCGATGACGATAGGAGTGACCGTCCTGCCTTGCTGTCTCACCCGTAATCCATTGACTTTCACCCGTTGTAGTAGCAATTTTGCCATCTAAGCTCATCGCTGATTTCAAACGAACATAGGGCTGCTTTGTTTTTATAAAATGAAAGAAAGCACGATTGAGCTCATCTGCTTCATCTATTAAGACCTCTGTTTCTACCGTAAGTCCGGCCTTTTCCATCATCTTGATCCCTCGACCGCTAACTTTAGGATTAGGATCGTGAGAAGCGATAATCACACGTTTAATTCCGGCATCAATCACGGCCTGGGCACAGGGCGGTGTTTGGCCGAAGTGACTGCAAGGCTCAAGTGTCACAAAAATTTCGGCTCCCTGCGCTTTTTCACCAGCCATTCTGAGTGCATGAACTTCAGCGTGGGGCTCCCCGGGTTTGACGTGGACCCCCAGACCAACAACTTGATTATTCTTTACAACCACTGCTGCGACCGAAGGATTTGGACTCGTTTGTCCTACTGTTTCTTTAGCCATTTGAATAGCCATGCTCATGTATCGTTCGTCGCGCTGCATCTTCTTCACCTCCCAATAGTTTAATTAGAAAAAGCCCTGAAGAAGACGAACTTCTCCAGGGCTTTGCTGTATTGAAAATTAAGTATAGCGAATAGAAGGTACAACTACAGAATGTTTGCACCTTGTTTTGCACGCTCGCTCCTTCTCCCATCCAGACTTTAACTGTCGGCTTTGGAATATGCACCAAATCAGGGGGAAGAAAGAAATAAGACTCCTTCCCCGTCGCGGGCTCTGAACACAGATGGTTCATCACCGCCGGCCGGGATTTTCACCCTGCCCCGAAGGATTGTTTATTCAGTTGTCTTATACTAAATATAAATGAAACTCGATAAATTCGCAATTAGTTAGCACTATTTATGAGTTGGTGCGGTTCTTTTTGGATTAATTCTGATTGTTGATGACGAATTTGGTCAACAATTCGTCATCAACAACAAAGCTTAGAAGTAATCGGTTTAGGATGTCGTCGAGTTTTGTTTTTGCACGGTTTTGACCATCTCAATCTCATTCGTATTTAACATAAATATCCAGTTAAAAGAGATAATTTCCTCCACAATCTGACCCCTTTCATAAAGAGAGAGCGCAAGTCTTATTCCAGATTTGCGCCCGTTCGTATTCTTTAATGTTATTATGCAATTACTGTTGCTCATCATTCGCCAAGTAGATCATTTCAAGCTTTTTCTTTTCCTCATATGATCGAGTAATCAAATTTTCCATTTCCTCCACACTTTTTCTGCTGCCATTCTTAAAAATCCTGAAGTGAATAACATAACAAGGTGGGTTAAACGTTAAAAGCCAGTACCTTGTAAAAGGCCTGGCTTTTTTGCTAAATCCACATCTCCTACAGTCTCGCTCAATCTTTTAAATTTAGAAAACGCGGTTTAAGTAAATACCCGATAATCACCAAGGCTATTGAAATCGTGAAAAGCAAAAATAAGAATTTCACAACGTCTGTAGCTGTTTCGCCAAGATATGAATATAGCAAAGTTGCGGGGAGCTGACCGAGACCGGTCGCCCAAAAAAAGTTCCAAAACGTAATTGGGGTGACGCCTGCCGCATAGCTGACTAAATCAAATGATATGATCGGTACAAGGCGTGCAATAAGAACCGAGTACGACCCATACTTTTGAAAAAATTGGTCCCACCAGGCAAGAGCTTTACCGCTGACAAACCGTTGAACCACTGGTCGACCTAGCCATTTTGCAAGGTAAAAACAGAGAATCGCACCGGCCATGGCACTCCCCCACGACAACAAAGCCCCCCCCAGCCACCCGAATACTAATCCGTTCGCAAAAGTAATTACGAAGGCCGGAAGCGGCGCGATGACCGATTGAAACACCATTAACCAACCGGAAACGATCGGGGCAAGCGGCCCAAATGACAGCAAGTACGCCCGAAAGGCCGATACATCCGCTTGTTGCATGACTACAATAGCATCGTTAACAGCTCGTTGAAAATCCCGGTGACCAAGATAAAAGAAAACAAATAAGGCGACTGTTCCGCTGAAAATGCCAATCCCGATTTTCTGACTGGTGGGTAATTCCTTTCGATTGCCAAAAACCTGCAGTCCCCGTGAAAAAAACAATGAAGTAATGCCAAGCACAAACCAGGCGACCAGCAGCATGTTCATTTGCGATATGGTTAGTACGTCATTCAAAAACCACGCCTTGCTGGTTATATAGGCCGGCATAAAAAGATAACTTCCATTGATCAAAGTGACAATTACCGGCACAACGCTGAAACAGATAACGGCAAGAAAGGGTTTCCCTTTCCTTAAAAAGAAAGGGAGTCCCCCCTCTGTGATTAAAAATACGATACACAGCCATAACGCTAAACCCATAAGTACGGTAACCACATAAGCACTATCAAAGCGCATGTCGATCCATTGAACTTGAATCAATAATAACCCGACACTCAGTCCAGCCAAATAAAAGCTAAACAACTGTCCCAAAAAAAGACCACACGTTTGGACAACCAATTTCATTATAACCCCCCCTAATGATGCACCACCTATATCTATTCCGTTTTGACAAATTGGTAGATCAAAACAACAGGGGTCCCGTCACCGGGTAGTACATCGGGATTTCCGTGAAACTTTGCCTTTCCGTCCTTAAACGTTCCCACAGGATGGGATGCGTTACTTGTAATGCCGACTGGACAACTATCGAAGCACATAAAACATCCAGTCATATGTTCTTTCGCTGCTTCATAGTTGCCTCCAAAATGATAAACGATTTTCTTTCCAGTGGAATCCATCATTACTTCGTGAATGTCATATGTCTTATCCGCACCATCCCATGTGATCTTAACTTCTACCTTATCCCCTTTGATAAACTCCCCATCACTGGTTTTATTAAATGCCTTATCTTTGTCTCCCCCCTTTTCTAAGGCGGGATCTCCTCCGATTTTTCTTAAAGAATGATAAAAAGCCAGCGGACTGGCATAGGCCTTAAAGACTGATTTGTCACCGTTTGAGCCTTCTACCCAGTTCAAGCCGTGCCGGGTCGGCTTCTTCAGGTATTTCCCGTTTACCGTTGCATAAACCTTAACCAAGCGGTCCTCTTTATTTATATAGATCGAATGGTCTTTTCCAAGGTCATCTGCACTTGATGCATAAAACTGATCAAAATCCCCCGCATTTACAGGTGAAGTTGTCCCGGACTGACCACACCCCCCCAATATTCCTAACAGCATAAAAACCAATATAGAAAGACTAAAATATTTCTTTCCCATAATCCAGTCCATGGTTCCCCCTTTCCGCCCAACATAGGCAAATTATCCTTTATAACCAAAACATACACGAAAAATAAGATTTTTGTTCCTGCCTTTCCCCAAGCTTCAAAAATGCCCCTTTTGAACAAATGGTTACTAAATCGATCGTTTTACCGCACACATTCCTCGTCACACTATGCTATCTCTTTGACCGTTCGAGTTCTCCAGTTGTTGTAAAGATAGAATCAGTTCGTTAAGATTTTGAACGTGATTTCTTTTTAAAACAAGATGTTGTCCTATGAATAAAGCAAAAGTTTCAACAGTAGCGCGTGTTTCGTCGTTTTCTATCCTTTCAAGATCTTCAGCACAGGAAGTCCCGATCACACGGCGCATAAGTTCACAGCCTGCAAAGCCGAGTGAATCATGGAGTAAAGTGGATAGGAACCTGTTAGGATTAGTAAGCATCAAAGTATCATTTCCTGGTTGTTCCGATAGCTGTCTAAACGCACCTTCAAATTCATCCCAAACCGCCTGAATCAAATCTAGCAAATAATTTTTGTAAGCCATGTGTTTGTCTTTCCCGATACAAACATAAGCCATCAGTACGTTTGCGATAAATACTCCAATATCAAATCCCATCGGCCCGTAGGAAGCGAACTCAGCATTAATAACCTTTGTGTCATTGTCGGTAACCATGATGTTTCCTATGTGCAGATTCCCGTGGATTAAAGCTTGTTTGTTTGACGTAAATTGATGTTTGATTTTCTCGATCTCCGCTTTCAACTCATCGTTGTAATAGATTTCAGACAAGGATGCTTTGATTAACGGATCGAAACAATCTGCCTGGTGCTCTGTAAATGGATAAGTAAAGTTAATTTCCTCTGAAATACGGCGCATAGCCTCATTTTGAAATTGTGTTTTGAACCTTTGCCGTTCTTCGGAAGCAGCACCAAAGTCAGACGTCAAAAATAAGGTCCGGGCAAGAAATGTCCCTATATGTTTTGGCAAATAATGGTAACAATTTTGAACATTGAAACCTTTCTTAAGAATATGATAGGTTGACAAATCTTCCATGATGATAAGTGAAAGTTTTTTATCAAAATGATAGACGTTGGGAACTAAATCCCCGCAGAGTTCGTTTTGAATGGATAATGTTTCATATTCGACACGAATCCAGTCATAATTGAGCGGCCAAGAAGGCCCCCATGTGCGCGTAAAGGGGAGCGCTTGCTTGAGAATCACACTATTATTCTTATTTTCACGTTCTTGTACACGGAAGAATAAATTCAAATCCCCACCCCCGACTTCCCTGCAAGTCAACTCTGCCTGTTTTGGAAATAACCCCGGAATTGTTTTCACGTATTCAACGACTTCCATTGTTGTTAATTTTCGATAATCCTCCATCATAACCCCCCTGCTCTTCCCTATAACTATTCAAGCAAATTCTCTTCTTCTATTCATTTAAATAGCGATTGGTTTTTATTCTAATAGGTCTTTTTAATTATCCAGATCTAGATTTATTTAATTTTTCTCCTTTTCAGCTATTGTCTTTGTTGATGGATTATTTAAACAAAAGACTTTCAAAAAACAAAACGAGGACTAGGACAATGAAAAATAAAAGGAGCAAACCGGCAAATATAACGTCAAAAGTTGAAGAGAATATCATCGAAGCCATTACCCCCATAACAGGATAGTAAGTGGTTGTGAAAAAAAGATAAATCAGGCCGAAGACCAAAAGAGCAGCCAGTGTAGAAAAAATCACTTTCAACCATATACTCGACATCAGATCACCAACGAGTTTATCACGGGAGTAGCGCCAGATGAACTTCCGGTCCATAATGGTTTTGATCAACCATATAAGTTTCCCGTGAAATGCACACCCCTTATATAACATTAGTCCTTCTCTGTTTCCGGAGGCAAGAATGGATAAAAAAGAAAAATGCGGTTTATAAAGGCGCTTCGGTTTTTTGTTAAAAAAACGATTTAAATTCCTCCATAAAATAGGGGCTTGTCTCACCGGATACACCCCCGCTTTGGCAAGCGGTGGTTCTTCTGCAATTTTGATACAGTCCCCTGCTCCGAAGATGGAAGGATATAATTTGGTTTGTAACGTATTTTCTACAAGCAAATAACCATGAGCAACAGGCAGAGAAGACTCGGCAAATAATCGTGGAGGCCTCGGTCCTGTCAACCACAACAACGCATCAAAGCGAATTTCCTGATTCGATTGTGCCAAGATAAGCCGGTTTTTCATCAACTCACGTGCACGATAATGAAGATAAAGCTTAACTCCCTTTTTTATGAGAAGTTCCTTTACTCGTTGAGACACATATGGGGCTCCCTTGTCCATTAATTCTGTAGAGCTCACAAGTGATAATGGTTTTTTTCCGTTCTTATGCCGCCAGGATTGTAATGACAATGCCAGTTCTGTACCTGCCACTCCACCACCAACAATTACGAGGTTCTCGGCTTCTCGGACCTTTTCCAGAAGAACCGGAAAACGGTAATTCGGCTTAAGCGTCTCGGCATATTCCAAAACCCCCGGTGTCTCGAGACCAGACGTCAACGAACCGATATCAAAAGACACGGCATCATAATCAATCGATTCCCCATTGCCGGTTAGCACCTTTTTGTTATCTGGATCGATCGACACCGCCTTGTCCTTTTTCCATTGAATACCAGCTTTTTCTACCAACTGACCGACATAAATCCGAATTTGGTCGATAGAATAGATACCTTCCACACAACCGGAAAGCATCCCAGAATAGTATTGGTATTCGTTTGGAGACAGCAACGTCACCTGAACACCCGGTATAGCATGTTTTTGTAGCTTTTTTAAAATATATAAATGGGCATGGCCCGCACCTACCAGCAACAGATGTTTCAAGGGATACGCTCCTTTCTAGTGAGGAAGGAGAAAATATGGAGATTAGCAGCTATACGGAGATATTGAAACCTAATTTTTCCTTGCTATTAATATATGAACCAACTATTAAATTATGAACTAGATCTCAATTATGTCGGATCGATGATTCAAAGATTCATTTGCGATTAAGCATGGATAAAAAATAGGTACGAAGGTATGACGACAAAGCAAGACCAACCACTAAAAAAATAACATGGGCAATAACATTCACAAAAAAATCAAACATCAATCCCCCTCCTTTCTCTTTGTTACGAATTATCTGTCTTCAAACTCGCGAGGAATATCTCTTTCCAGCAAGGCATTCACACGTGTAAACCCATAGATAAAGGCGGAAACAAAAAAAATAAATAACGATGTGAACAGGATGGCAACGATTATCCCGAAAATACCACCGCTCACCCCCTGTATGTTAATAGGCGTACCATCAAAGTAAGCAATGACAAGTAATTCTGCAAAACCAAAAACTGCTATGCCAATTAACGAATTCCTTATCCATCTCCACCACCTGTTTTTCATCTCGGTCACCCCTCATGCTTAGGTATTTGAGAATAATGGTTGCGCTGACGCTGACGGGCCCTTGATCTCTGGAAATAGGCGACAACGAGACCTGTCAAACCGACTAGTAAAGCAATAAGAAACAAAACAATCAACCCTGCAAATGCATAAAAAAAGAAGGCACCAAGACCGGGAGATGAGGATGGATTTAATTTCGTAAATATATAACCCGGCAACTCTGAACTACTGCTTCCCCCTGATGGATTAACACTTTCCCCTGATGAACTACCGCTTTCATTGGAAAAACCAGCTTGACCGCCAGATTGATTGGTATTCGGGCTAACCATACTAATCATATTATTCCTACGGGTCATACCCATCATCATTCCCATGCCGCCCATACCAGCCATGCTCGAGCCTCCACTTCCTCCCGAGCCGCCCATACCGGCCATGCCTGAGCCTCCGCTTCCTCCCGAGCCGCCCATACCGGCCATGCCTGAGCCTCCGCTTCCTCCCGAGCCGCCCATACCAGCCATGCTCGAGCCTCCACTTCCTCCCGAGCCACTCGTACCGGCCATGCCTGAGCCTCCGTTTCCTCCCGAGCCACTCGTACCGGCCATGCCTGAGCCTCCGTTTCCTCCCGAGCCACTCGTACCGGCCATGCCTGAGCCTTCGTTTCCTCCCGAGCCACTCGTACCAGCCATGCCTGAGCCTTCGCTTTCTCCCGAGCCACTCGTACCGGCCATGCCTGAGCCTCCGTTTCCTCCCGAGCCACTCGTACCGGCCATGCCTGAGCCTTCGTTTCCTCCCGAGCCACTCGTACCAGCCATGCCTGAGCCTTCGCTTTCTCCCGAGCCACTCGTACCGGCCATGCCTGAGCCTCCGTTTCCTCCCGAGCCACTCGTACCAGCCATGCCTGAGCCTTCGTTTCCTCCCGAGCCACTTGTACCGGCCATGCCTGAGCCTCCGTTTCCTCCCGAGCCGCTAGGGTTTGCTGCACCTCCTTCCGATATTCCACTACCGTTGCTATTTGAAGTTACCGTCTGAGACCCGCCCGGAACGTTCTGAGCAAGTTCGTTTGGAAATAAGAAAGGAATTAAGACGACTAACAAGCCTAATATAAAAATACCCGCTAGAGTGTAAACAGAAAGTTTAAGCCATGGGCTTTTCATTTTATCCCCCCCGGAATCTCTGAACTCTTGGTTACCCTTCCTATAGTTACATATTTTCATCTTCCAAATACTTATTGGGACAAACTAACCTGTGAAACTATCCCGGAATCATTCATTTATCTTCTCCCTGTAAACATCTTATTCATAAGAGAAAGGTTCATGACCTTTCTCTTGTTCGACATTTATTCAGACGTTCTAGATTCGACGTATGAGAAGTAGGTAATTAGACCGTCATCCGCATGGTGATCCTGATGGCAATGGAAGAGCCAATCCCCTGGATTATCAGCCTCAAAGGCGATGGAGATACGTTGCATCGGTTTGACATTGATCACATCCTTGGAAAGCCAAGGTTCCGCTATGGATTGACCATTGATAGCGACGACACGGAAATGATGTCCATGTAAGTGCATGGGGTGACTCTCAGGTGATCGATTGAACAAATTAATCTTGATCGTTTCCCCGAGACGGACCTTGTATGGTTCCACTTTCTTGTAATTCTCGAGGGAACTCCATATTACGCCATTAATTCCCCAGGCCATCCCTCCCGGACCCATGGTCATGCCTAGGTCCATATTGTAGACATGGTCATACTCCGTTGTATCCGGTCCGGGAATACCGGCTGTGATTCCTTGATACCTGGGAGCATTGTCCGGTGGATCCGCAAGTTGTAAGGACTCAGGGCGTTTATTATCATCCAAGGTACCTGAAGGCGATAGTGACACTTTTGCACGCATACCGAATTCGCTGTGACCAGGATCTATATCGAACATGTTATATTCCCCCGGTTTGGTTCCGATTAAATAAACACTAACGCGCTCAAATGGGGAGATTACGGCATAATCAACGGGCTGAGCAGCAGGCAGCGGAGATCCGCCCATATGGGTTACGTACATTTTCATTCCTTCTACCTTGATGCGATGGGTCTGAAATCCGTAATTTAACAATCGCAACCGAACCCATTCATTTGCCTTTGCCTCAAATACATGTTTCGGGTCCCGCTTCCAGTTGACGGTAAAGACATTATAAACATCTAAGGTACCAAGAAGGGCATTTGGCATCATCTTCTGCATCATGCTCTGATCCATCCGATTGCCATCCGTTGCTGGCGGGGGATCACCCTCACCAGAAATCTCCATTTCATCCAAACCTACGATCCATTCGGTATCTGCTTTCGGGTATGCGGTGGGTTCCACAGATTCGATGATAAATGGACCCACCAACCCCTTATTTACTTGGAGTGTTCCACCATGGGCGTGATAGATGTACGTCCCTGCAGGCTTCGCGGTAAACTCATAAACGAATTGTTCCCCAAAATTCACAGGAGGCTGTGTAACGTACGGCACTCCATCCATGCTATTTCGCTTTGGAATGCCATGCCAATGTATGGATGTTCCAATGCCTGGTATTTGGTTACGCAATGTAATACGTACCTGTTCGCCTTCTTTGACACGAATCACCGGGCCAGGAACCGTTCCGTTATAAGTCCATCCATCTATGGCTAGCTGTTCGTCAATTTGTACCTTCTCTGGATAAGCAGTGAGCGTAAATTGACGAACACCCCCTCGTTCGGTACTTTCTGCTTCGGGCTGTGATGGGGAGGGTAATTCATTGGTTTCAGCTGTCGAATCAGGTGAAGCTGGGGCTTCCCTCGATTCTTCTTGTTTTTGTAAAGGCGCTTGGCGTGATTTTGATGTGTTTGGTTCCGTTGGTCCTTCGTTTTTTTTTGTCGGCTTATTGCGTTGGGTTGGTTCTTGGGGAACCCCGGATTCCAATGATGGTTTCTTTTGTTCTTTGGGTTGTTGCTGTGATGATGTCTTTTTTGATGGAGGAGTGGAAGGTTGTGCAGAAGTGGGGACCTCCTGAGTGTTATTAGGCCTAACCGAATTTACTTTCGTGAGTGCCCATGACAACAGCAGTACGGCCGCGATTATAAATAGAATCAGAAAAGCCATTTTTGTGTAGAAAATCCACTTTCGGATGGTTCGATAGATATTTTCGACCTTAGTTCTGGCAGACTCTTTCCATTTTTTAAACATCATTCACCTCTTCACCCTAAAGAGTTGATAGTTTTGGCTAAATGCCTCAAAAAAAATGCGGGGATGACAGAAGGAGTTGGATCAGATAGAACCGCCATAACCATCTTTATTTTTTCGCCCTGAGTAAATGAACTTTGTCCATGACCTCAAGGGCGACTATGCGAGGATAAGCCCTCACCTTTGGCGGTAGGTATGATCATGTGGGGTACTAATCACGGAATAATGAGGAAATATTTATCTACCTATACCGAAGTATAATGGAACAATCAAAGGTTAAGAGAATTAGAACTTCCCTCCGGCATTTGACTCATTCCC
Organism: Halobacillus naozhouensis; assembly: GCF_029714185.1. Lineage (NCBI taxonomy): Bacteria > Bacillati > Bacillota > Bacilli > Caryophanales > Bacillaceae > Halobacillus > Halobacillus naozhouensis. The sequence goes on from NZ_CP121671.1 coordinate 3,772,489, forward strand.
TTCCTCTTGGTTGTTGCCATTTTCGAGTGTACAGATTGCCGAAGGACGCTTTATCCTTGGAACGAGACATTCCATTACTCGGAAATAACTGTTCATGGTCTCATCATTTAAGAAAGAGATAGATACATCCTGACCAATGGCTATATCGACATTTTGCTCACCAGTTGCCACGATAACCCCGCACCCATTTCGGATTTGGGATGATTGATATATTCCATCTTCAAACAAGTTCCGAACATGCTCAATCTCCAGCACCTTTGAATTGCCGTGCACCTGGTGCAACCGGGCATAAGCGTCAGGCGACAAGGCCATGGCAAAAGGCCCCGTGTGCCCGTTTTTGATCAAGCGATTCCGAGCATCTACGATATTTTGAAACGCCATACCTTCTTGACGAGACCAATCGCTGCACTTCAAGGTTTCTCTGCCACTTACATTCATTAATCCGGGAATGTTCAGCGATTTCGCCCCATTAAATATCAGATCATCTTCCTTCAGTGCTACATCATTTGCCGCACTAGCCGCCGCGGAAAAGTCCAGCGGTTTGCCTGTTTCTCTCGCATGCTCGACATCCCGCCAATAGATAACAAAGTCTTTATATAATATTGGAATAACCAGAGTATTACTCTGGCTCGGTTTTGCTACATCCATTTCGTCTCCATGCATGCTTATACTCGCAGGTTTCGGTTCAAGATAAACCGGATTGCTGATCGATTGCGCCCCAGATCCAATAGGTCCATATATATCTAGAAATCTGCTCGCCACGATATGGTCTCGAACTGTTTCAGTGACGGTCTCCCGCAAATGACTCCACTGTCTCTGCGTTAATAACCCCCGCGGAGAACTACGCCCTGATTTTCTGCTCGCCACGTTCATTTCCTCCTTTTCGATAATAATTTCTGCTCTAGCCATCTAATAAAGACGTTCCAATTTTCTTCATAGAGGAGTCCTGACTTCACGAAGCGCAAACGTGCCCAATATGGGTGTTTTTTCATGACTGCCACCTCCTCCCTTCTTTACGCATTCCCATCATCCGATGCTGCAGAATCTGACTTTTCCCGCCGATCGACCGGTTTAGTGAAAAGATAAAGTAGAATAATTAAATAGAATGCAGATAGGTCAAAAGAAGTCTTATAATTGAAAATCTGATTAATAATCGGCAGTTTATACGTGAAAAAACCTAGCAAGATACTGACGACGACCAGGATGAATTTCTTAACCTTCCACCACATCGCCTCCACCTACCTGTGGGTGGAGCGACGAGATCGATTTCTTCTTCTGCGGTATTGCTCGTAATCCTCGTCGTCATCCAAATCGTCATCTCGGCCATCGTCAAACCAATCTAGGTCATGACGCTCGAAATAACGAATCGTGATCCCCACTAAACCAATAAGCAAGCCGATGACAGCCAGTATGATTAAGGAAATAAAGATAAAATTAAATAGAGCCACTGCAGCTCCGGCACCACTGATCCCCCCGACGGCGCTCCCACCTGTGGCACCACCCCCGGCACCTGCGCCGACAAATCCGATGAATATAAATTCAATCAGTCCGAAAATAAGAATAGCGACTAAAGAGTAAACCGTTAATCTCAAAAATGGTCGCTGACTTCGGTGCATAATAATCCCCCCTCTTATATTACTATCATATGAAGCAAGTATAAAAGATGTGTGCAAGCAGCTAGAAGTGGTAAAAAAACAATCTCCTGTCACTCCTTCGTAAAGAGACGGTACACAAATTCAACACTAAAAACAAATACACCGAGAAGGATGACAAGAGCTAAAATGATAATAAGACTGTAGAAAAAAAAATCGATGAACCCGAGAAAAATAGAATTAGCCAATCCCATTCCTCTGGGCGGCCCCATCATATTGGAGAACGCCTGTTGAAATACAAGATCCAACAAACCGAGAAGGATAATTGACACTAACAAATAAAGGATCCACTTGAGCCATTGTTCGGCTTTCATTTTGGCTTACCACCTTGTTTTTGATAATTGTATCCTTTAAAATGGAGCAACTGATTTCTTACATAATCATAACCCCGACTTAATGCCCCGATAACCATAATCACAAGAATTAACAAGATTAAGAGAGTTAACAAGCTATATACCCAGAAACTCAAACCCATTTGTAACACTGCGGGATCCTGTAGGATTACCGCTCGCAGCCAAACAAACACAGCCACAGCTAGGAAAAGCCCGGCAGAAAATCCAAAATAAGTCAAGACTCTTGTCCTCATCGATGCTTTTTTAACTCCTTTGAGTTTTGGTATCCATAACAAAGCCAGTACACTTACAACTCCAATCAACCCTGCAGAACAAATGATCAATACTAATGAAAACACGTAGTTAGCCTTATCAAGAATCGGGTTCCCATGCTGTGGCATCGTACCTCCCATTCCCATCAAACCATCACAGTTCCGCTCACATACCTCCAGCACTGGCCTCAAGCTGTACTCATTCATTCGAGCGAACTCGAACAACATCATCATCGCCATAGACGGCATTTCACGCATGGAAGGCTGAGCCCGATACTCCGGTTGAAGAAAGACGTATATCGCAATTAAAAGAAAAGACAATACAAAAATAAGCATGAGAAGAAAGTAAAGGTATTTTCTCTGTTTCATGTCGTATCCCCGAGTCTTTTCCGAACCCATAAGCCCCAAATGAGAATAAATGGTAGGAGTCCGAACGATACAACAGTTATTACTGACAATAAGTCACCCCCAAAACGACCTCCAAATTGCCCATTCATAGTCTGCCAAACCATAGAGGACATGAGTGAACTTGATTGACATGCTGCTGCCATGCTCTGCATATAAGCCATTATTTGTTCCATTGTCAACACCGGATTGAGTAGTGAGATGAGAACAGCTGCTCCGAGCATCAGAAACAGGAATGCCAATGATCGAGTGATTAGCACGAACCACGGATTGAGTAAGATCCCTAGCCCCCCCTTTCTTCATTAAGGCCAGATCACTTTCTTCCCTTCTTGTTGACCAATGGAAGCCGGAAAATATTCCGCTTTCGAATAATGTGACATACAATAACAAACAAGATTAAAAAAGCAAAGAACTCATGTACCACAAAACCAAAGACAGCATAAGTGAAAGGAACAGACGGCATGAACCACAGTAGAAACCCGCTAAGTATCATTAGCAAAGAGAATAATAAATTAAAACGAGCAAACCCTTTTTTACCGATCGGAAGCCAAGTACGTTTGGAAGCCGGATCGTTCAAAACCTGGCGAATCTCATACAGCACGGCAATAAATACCCATAAAACCCAAAACACGCCAACGACTCGATGCGTAATATCTGCCAGGGCAAAATGATTCCCCAGAATCCAGCTGAACTTGGCTCCTACAATTGACATGCCACTTAGTAAAAGTAGAAAGACTAAAATTGCTGATATCCAATGTAATAATAGATCAAAAGATGGTGCCTTTTTCTTTTTACTCACTCTTCTCTTCTCCTCTAGCGATATTGGGGAGTGAATTCCTTCTTAAAGGAAGATTATGGTGTGGCTATCATGATCTCATTTTTCCTCGGTCTCACCGTCTACTTACTCTGTTTCTTCGTTTTGTTTATTGTCAGCCGTTTGTTTTCCCTGTCCCATTTTGTGCCGAGCCGCTCCTTTTTCTTTAATAAGACTGATAAAATAGGCAACCAAGCTCACAACCAGGATAAGCACCAGAATCATTAAGGTAATCTTAAAAACCGTTACCATGTTACTAAAAAAGTTTTGCATATCCGTTCCATTCGAAGAATTAGCACCGTTATCCCTTCCACTGTTCTCTTTCGATTGTGTTGAATTATTGCTGCTCATATCCATCCCGTTCATATTGTCCCCTGATTGAGAAGAGGCCTGACCACCCCTATCCATTTCATCCATGGAGCTTGTTGATTCTTTTGCATTGCCTGAACTGCTTCCTGCGCCCACCTGTTGAAGCTGCACTATATTTTTCTGGATGTTTTTGATTGCTTTTGTAAGCTCTTCATTGTTCATAGATTGAGTGGAATTCATGCTGGTCTCGTCCGTTTTACCTTTTGATTCCTTAGAATTGTTTGAGTCGCCGTCTATGATCGTTTTTTGAAGCTGTTCAATACTTTCCTTGATCTTATTGATTTCTTTTTTCACTTCTGTCGATTCTTTGCTGTTCTTATTCGTTTGTTCCATCTTATCTGTGGATTCCTTTGAACCACTATCTGTCACCATTTGTTGAAGCTGTTCAATATCTTTACTAATCTGAGTAATTTCCTTTTGAAACTCCTCCATATTCGTTTCCGCTCTAGCGCTGTCGAGTGGATATATCAATAAAAAGCAGATAGTCACAGATACAATAGTGGCTATACCGAGTTTGCGCATGTTTTCCCCCTTTGTTCAAATGTCTTGTCCAAAAACAAGGACCATTATCTCATTCGTTAATGGTGTCGAGAGTCAATCCTCCATTACGGTGGTCCTAACAATAAAACTAGTAAAGAGTGGTATGTAAGAAAACTATGATCAAATTAATACGATTATTCTAACTACTTTATAGTTAGGTATTATTCTTTATGCTATGACAGTGCCGAGATGTATATGTCAACTGCTAATTAAGAGTGAGTGTAACTTTCTTATAGCTAAATAATAGGCTTGTTGAAGTTAATAGAAATTTTATACAAGACCTGAATTAAAAAATAGGATCAACTTGGAAGTCTTGAAATCTTCCGAGTCGATCCTATTGTATAGTTGCTCCATTATGAAATATCTATCCGTTAATAACAAGTAGGACAATAACTGGTTAATGTTAATATTTACTACTATTTCTTCCATATTGTTTACAATTATTTTGGTAATTTACTCCATAATTGTTATTGTTTCGGCTACAACTACAGCTTTGATTTCCGCTCCTACTTCCTCCGCATCTATTACAACTGCCCTGGTGATTACTTCCCGAATTATTATGGTTTTGACTACAACTGCAGCTTTGATTTCCGCTCCTACTTCCTCCGCATCTATTACAACTGCCCTGGTGATTACTTCCCGAATTATTATGGTTTTGACTACAACTGCAGTTTTGTCTTCCGCTCTCACTTCCTCCGCATCTATTACAACCACCTTGATGATTACTCCCTAAGCCATTATGGTTTTGACCACAACAGCATCCATGGCATTCAGGACTTTCTGTTTCAGATACCTTAACCAATCCATAGTCTAGTTCATCAACAATTTGAGTCGTATTGCCCGTAATTTCTATTTGCAAAGTAGGCGCAGGTGTACCGCCAAAGTGGGAACTTTGAAATTCACTTGGAAGATTACTGATTGCACTTAGCGGAATACAATCCAGCTCAAAATAGTTGATATAGCTTAGCACAGAAAAGTCTGGAAGAACTAACCATAGATATGCCTGGAACGGTTCCTCGGGTGGATTTGCAATCACAAGACCTCCACAGTTTAATGGAACATAACATCCACGTAGTGAATTTGCTGTATACCCATATAAACCATCCGGTCCGTCAAGACCAGGTGCATACGAATGCTTGTGGGTGCTTGCAAATAGATAATACCAACCATCACAGACTACTATATGAGGGCGTTCCAGTTGTTGATTTGTACAAGTTGCTTCAAGCAAAGGTGGAAGAAGCTCCCATCTAGTATAGTCATTACTGCAGAGCAGAGCCATTCCAATGTTTCCAGTGAACTGGCTTGCTTCAGGAGGAGCGCTTGCCCCGCAGTTGATATCACCGGCTGTATTACCTTGGAATATTAAATATTCACATCCCGTGGCTGGATCTTTAAAGAACCAGGGATCACGGAATGCATAAGCCATACCTGTGTTTTGAGATTGCTCAAATGTTTGATACAGCATCCCGTCTGCCTCTAGAATAATTTTATGACATTCCCAATTATCAAATCGTACACAATTTGAATCGGCAACAACGTCTCCCTTTGTAAAGGCAACACGTTGTTCATACGTTACTTGCGACTCTCCCCGTCTTCCTGCTGCCGTATAAAAAAAATAAATTTGACCATCTTCTACAAACGCCGAACCTGCCCATTGACGGGAACCAAATGCATCCTCGGTCGTGAAAACAGGGCCTCCTTCTATCCAGTCACGGCCATTTTTTGAATAAAAGTAACAGATTACAGCAACGTCATTACGTTTATTAGGTAATACACTGCATGGAGCAGCCAAGGTAAAAAGAACCCTCCATCCGCCGGGCAGCACAGCAATAGAGCCATCTTTCTCACGTAACACCCACATATCCCATGTCCACAAATCTTGTGAAATAATTGGGAATGGATCGGTGATAAGAGGAGCAGTACGATCTGGGGTGATTCTAATTTGCTCAGCTTCCTCTCTCGTCCAAACTGATGGTTCTGCACGTTCATGCTCTCTTAAACAACAGTTAAAGTCTTTACTTGGATCATAGTTGCAATAATCCATCTGATTGCTGGGTTCAACTCTTCTAGGGGAATTTCTCAAACCATACATCCTTTCTACCTATATTAACCCCATAAAGGGTTTATAAATATTCTATGTTTGTTCGATTAAATCGTATAAACAGATGCTGATTACCTAATAAGAATATTCAAAATGGGATAGTGTCAGCACACATGGCTATAGTAAAAAGGTAAAAGGAGAAAGATCAATCTGCCAAACCTTACTGTTACTAGATAAAAGGTGGTGCACAATTGGAAGTTAATATGTATGAAAAACTAAGGATGTTTGCTTACTATTAATCTGATACTCTTAGAACTGTCTATCCTATTAAAATAGTTAAACGTTTAGATCTTAACGAGTGCTTTTTACTATAGGAGCTATGAATGATTTTTAAGATAGTCCATAGAAAATAAACGTAATAGAATTGTAACAATATCCTCGCTTTTTCAAGACCTGATTACAACTTTTTCATCATTTTCTTCTAACAGAACTAAGACCAATACAAATGATTCATATACTATAGGAGGGTATTTGTTAAGTAGACATATTGCGATTTGGGGCATGAACCATTCCAGTTCAGGTGAGGTCCCTGACAATTTGCAGGAGGTAGAGAATCCAACTTATGAAGTTGGAAGTCAAGCAATTGTTGAAACAGAACATATGAAAGGGATGAAGGGTGCTTAAGCCACCATAGTAGGTGCTTATAATACTACAAGCCTACGTTGTTTCCTATACGCCAACAACCGGTGGTGAAAGTGTGGAGAATCATAAATGGGTAACAGAAAATGAATTATCGTTAAAAAAGCTGAATTAAACAAGCTTTTTTACCATAATCCCTAGGAGAATCTGAAATGAGTGAGCAATTGAAGAAATTAATTGGTAAAGTTAGGGGATATCCGTCTTCAATTGCTGAAGTCCTGAGTTTTAAATGAGGTGATACCCCCCTAGTATATGTATATGAGAAAGTTCACTGTTCCGCTAAAAGTGTGGGAGAAAAATATAGAAACAGCTTATTTCCTTTGGACTGGTTTGAAGAAAACCAGTCCTTTCAATTTGAGCTAATTGCGTTTCTTCCGGTCACTGTACATTAGTAAATACCTACTTGGTTCCATGCCTCAATTACAGCCTTATACTCATTACCATACCCGTAATAGTCTGCAGTAGATTGGAGAAGTGCTGCTTTCGCATCAATGAAATGACTGGCTGGCTCAAGGTAAACGGTAAGAGCACGATAATATATTTTTTCTGCCTTCTCCATGCCTATTTGTTTAATTGTTAAGTAAGCCGCTTTATTTGGGATCCCACTATTAATATGGATGCCACCATTATCTTTAGAGGTATGAACATAATTTTCCATGTGTTCAGGCTGTCCGAATGCAGGCGGATTCGCAATACTTCGCATCGCATCACCAGAAATACCTGGTGTGATTACATCCTCACCAAGTAAAAAACCATCATTCTCAACAAATACACCGAAAACGTCCGACATCGATTCATTTAATGCACCCGGTTGATCGTGATATTCAAGCTGGGCTGAATAGTCTATTACTGCATGGGTGAATTCGTGGGCGACAACATCTAATGCTCCCGAAAATGGTATAAAGTTTTTGCCGTCCCCATCCCCATATACAATTTGATCACCGTTCCAAAAAACATTGTTATAGTTTGTTCCATAATGAACAGTCGAGCGAACTGTTGAACCTTGATTATCAAAGCTATTACGCCCATGTACGTTATAAAAGTAATTGTAAACGACCTCTGTGTTGTAATGAGCGCTTACGGCGGCCCCTTGATTTACTGCGGTAAAAGCGTTATCTCCGTCAAAGACATGTACCCCCGGAAGATTTGTACGGTTCCTCGCCGTATACGTTTCGATCACTCCGTTCATAGGTTTCGTAGTGTCATATAAATAATAATACCCATTAGAAAAATACGTTTGAAATTCGTGGTATTCTCCTAGTACTCCGTAACCGGAACTGAGTGCAGATCCTGCATAAGCAATCGCATTATAGGCATTAATTAAAGAGCCATCGTTCGTATTAATATAAATCTGCCACTTCCCAGGATTTGGATGCATAAACTGCAATTCAACGTGATAAGCCAAGTAATTCGTTCCCCTAAATGGGTAAACGACCAGCTCTACTTTTTCGTTTATATCTTTTCTATAGTGATTTTCATTGAGATGAGGAGATCCCATGAAGGGGCAAATCCACTGAACATCATTCGTTTGTATATAGTCCCATGCCAAATTTATCGCTTCACTTTTAGATAAAATCGGCGTTAAATCATTTTCAAGGTCATCCCCCACGTTTGGATATACCCTGTCTGATACGGCTTTTACTATTCCATCTTTGCCTGTATGGATGGTTAAAGTTGCACCTTCAACCGGTATCCCCCTGACAGACTGAATGAAATGATAATGCGACATCCCAAGGTTGTTCTTCGTCTTATTTATAAAAGTTAAATCTGATTCAGGTGCCATCTTAAAAAGCATAAACTCTTTTTTTAAGAATTCTTTAACCTCTTCAAGATTGTGAATCGGATTATCTGAAAGGGTACCTGACACAAAAGTCGGTGTCTCTTTATTTTTGGCCCAAACAATACGAAAGTGTCCGTTGGATAAACTGTTCATATTTTCAATCAGATTTGAGCGTGATGTGGCTGCTTGTGCCTGTTGTCCCACACCTGCCTGCACACTCATCCACATAACGACAGCCACTAGGGTTATCCATAACATTTTCATGAATGTTCACCTGTCCTTGGAATTGACTCGCTTGAACCTGGATGGATGAGATAAGTATTGCACTGAAGGTAAGTTTAATAATCCATTACGTAAAAGCGCGTTATCACTCCTACTTAACAGCCTATTTCTTAGCTTCCCAACATGTGCAAACGCATTTATATCCAGTAATCGGGGGAGTGAGTTTTCCGAGCAGTGACGGAAGATTTGTTTTACGAAGATACATACCTAACGAGCCAATAGATGGTGATTATGAAGAAATGTATAAGTGATTGTCAGGTGAAGTGGCCATCTTTTATCCAAAATAAAGATTCCGTAAGCTAGATAAAAACAAAAGCAGCTATCCAATTGGAGCGACCACTTTTGCTCTTTTAGTGGAACAGGACCGCAAAGTATTGTATGGATACTTTACATAAGTAATAGTTAAACATATTAATTGCAACTATCGAAAAAAAAGCCGGGTGAACCAGCTTACTAGCTTGCCTTTCTCATCATTCTCTTATCGTCTTTCGCTTTTCCCTTTTCTGTCATTTCGGAACAATCAATATTTGGATTTTTCATCATTGCCATACAATTTTTCATCCTCCCATTTTTTTCAATTCACAACACTCCATATGACCATTCATATCTTTACACATTTCCATACATTCTTTTTCTGATTGACAACAATCCATCTCTTCTGATTGGGCTGCATAAACAGAATCACTAAATGCCATTATTCCTAAAAATACTAATAAAAATATTACTTTTCTCATTTCTTTTCCCTCCTGGTTGATGTGCCTACTATTATAAAATCTGTAAGTTTAAGTACAAATCTCTTATACACTCTATCATAAATATTCTGATTATTTACCCAAGAAATATGAGGTTACCCGATTCTACCCAAAAGGGGCGACCTGCTTAGCTTAGGGAAGAACCAATATAATGATTTCTAACTTCAATATCGTATGGAATCCGATCTTATCTAAGAAACGCAGCCGATTTTTGGGAAGCCAGACTCCGATAAATTAACGTTATGCGTTGGTATTCCCCTATTTCTGTTAGCGTTAATGAACTAATAAGATAGACGAGTACCCAGTTCTTTTTATATTACGTACGTCTAGCGCTTAAGAATCATAGTATATTTCTAGTTTGAATGGTTGGAGAAAGCAATGAAATAGATCTCTCCACCCTTGTTTAATCAGCTTTAGTATTAAGGAGGTTGAAGCAAACATGCGTCCTTTTATTTCTTTATTGCAGAAGGGTTTTGTCACATTAATGGTGATCATCGTTCTAGCAGGGTGTTCGGGGCAATCGTCAAAGGGAACGACAGAAGCCCCTGATCTGCTTAAGGCTGGTAATTTCCGAATGGGGCCATCTATCAGTCAAAATGAGCCGACAACAGCTGTCGATTTTACCTTTGATCAACCAGCATTCTTAAATGGCGGAGATCGCTCAAGCTTTCATCTCATTCCATTGATGGAAGGAGATACCCTAGGCGGGTCGACCAATGTGAAACCCAAGAACGACAAGGAAGGGGATAATACTGTCACCGTTCTCTTTTCGGGGGAATTGAATCCAGAGAACTATGCACGTGGATATGTGGATTCTAAGGTAGTGAATTCGGATAGCAGCAACACGAGTTCAGACAATCCTCTGAACATCAATCAAGCTGCGGCAATTAGTAACGGGGGAAAGACGGAGAATCCTGACCTTGTGAATGTGACCTTAGACGGTAACTCTTATTTATTCGAATTTGACGAGGCACTGACGGATGACGATATTATACAAAATTCAAGTGGATTACGCTTGTACTTTCCAAAGGCAAAGCAAAATAGTACCATTCCTTCTGCTGGTTCATCACGCGTGGAAGTGGTGAGTGACACAACCTTGCGGGCTTACTATGAAGGAACCATTCCAGGTGATTACACGTTAAAAGATGCAGTTGGCGCCTATGTAGTGCAAGGTACTGTGCAAGCGGCAGAATGGTGCAGAGGTGCAAATAGCGGAAAAAATGCTTTCGACGAGGTCCGGAAAAGTGAATAGTACAAAGGCTTAGTAAAGTTGATTTATGGGCTTTTTTGAGTATTTAGTTTCGTTTGAATTGATATTGGAGTCGAGAGAGCTCCTATACTGGGCTTTCTCGGCCCCAAACCCTATAGTTATGAGAGGTGACATTATAATCGTGTATCCTAAACTCCCACACGCCAACCCAAAGATAGTAGTGACGACCAGGATGAACTTCTTAATTTTGACAACATTGGCTCCTCTTACTTGCGACGATATCGATCGTACTCCTCGTCTTCATCCCGGTCGATATTGCGGTCATCGTCAAAGAAATCCTGACTGTGCCGTTTAAAATAGCAGATGGTTATCCCGACCAAACCGATAAGCAAGCCGATGACAGCCAGTATAATTAAGGCAATAAAAATAAAATTAAATATAGCCACTGCCTCCCCGATACCACTGATCCCTTCAGTTGCACCACCGCTACCCTCGTGGCTACCCCCGTGATCCGCACCGACGGAACCAGGGAAGATAAATTCAACCAGTCCGAAAATCAGAATAGAAACTAATACCCAGACCGTCAGTTTCAAAAATGGTCGTTGGGATTGATCCATAGTAAACTCCCCCCTTATGTTACTATCATACGGAGAAAACATAGAGGGTGTGTGCAAGTATCAAGAAATAGAAAAAAATAAGCGCCTGTCACCTCCGATACAGACAGACTAGAAATTAATCCCAGAAAGATAGTCTTCTATGAGGTCCGTGTTCCTCAGAGCGGAAATTTTGCCTGCCGCTGCCTTCAAATTCCGATTTACCTTGGACACCCTTGCCTTTGGCTAACGGTTACCATTTTATAACCTGCCAAGCACACCTACAAAAGTCACCCTTCTCAGAAAGGTAACCTTAACTACATATCAGGTTGATCTTATACCAACGATGATTTATTAAGTGACATCATAACCTTGGTCTCCAACAGCCTATTTCATTTGGTCGATGCTTGCTCTAGAATCGCCATATTCCCTTCCGCTATACTTTCTTTAACGTTCCCTTCAACGACAGATACACCATTTAATTCCTAACACATGGGTAACATTCGTTTTGATAACTCCTGCACTGAAAGCTTCTTTTCTCATTAAAAGTAGAAGATTTTTATTATTCTCCTATCGGAAAGAATCGTAGAGGATTACATCCATCTTTATAACCACAAACGTGTTCAACGGAAACTAAACAGCCTGATCCCTATGGAATAGGAAGCAGGATATGATATAACCCTAGGTGTTTTTAGGTCAATCCTTACTTGTTCACTAAAATAGACTCTTAAATTGGCTTTTATCTATACCATTTTTGTCGAAAGAGCATACCATAGTATAAACTCCTTAGGGTTAATATAGTTAGAAAGGGTGTAAGACTTGAGAAATTCCTATAGTAGTTTTGGAAGTGATAATCAAAGCTGTTGTAGTAGATGTGGAAATAACAGCGGAAGTCACGGGTGCTCTTGTAGTCAGAATAATAATTCCGAAAGTAATAACCAAAGCCATTGTAATAGATGTAGAAATACCAACGGAAGTCATGAGTGCTCTTGTAATCAGAATAATAATTCCGAAAGTAATAACCAAAGCCATTGTAATAGATGTAGAAATACCAACGGAAGTCATGAGTGCTCTTGTAATCAGAATAATAATTCCGAAAGTAATAACCAAAGCCATTGTAATAGATGTAGAAATACCAACGGAAGTCATGAGTGCTCTTGTAATCAGAATAATAATTCCGAAAGTAATAACCAAAGCCATTGTAATAGATGTAGAAATACCAACGGAAGTCATGGGTGCTCTTGTAATCAGAATAATAATTCTGAAAGTAATAACCAAAGCCATTGTAATAGTTGCGGAAGAAGTGGCAATGGAAGTAACGATTGTTGTAACCAGAACAATATTGATAGTATTTTGTCCTGTTGGGAGGGTAAGCCTTTAGAGGGGGCAATGGAGATGATAGAAAAGTATGGTTCGCCAAATGAAGCTACTATGAGTAGATTAATATGGTATAACAATGGACCGTGGAAAAGAACGATTGTATACAGGGATACTGTTCCACATAACTTCCCAACTCCGCACCCTGATTTTTTAGAACAAGTGATTGATTATCGAATTCCAGTTCATTTGGCAGATGAGTTAACGTGGTTTGATGGAAGTGTATATATAGATCGCACAGCGGGTGAAGTTTCAGCGAAATGTCATATGGAAGCGATGAATACGCTATCTTTGAATCTTGTCCATGACATTGTGATAGGTACAAGGACCGTAGATAAAGCCCGTATGTTTTATGCGGAGGTTGCCGAGAATTATGCGAAATCACAGCAAACATGTCCTTATACAGAACGACTCTTGTTCCCTGAACAACGTTTAACAAATGACCCTGGGATATCTTATTTCGATTGTTGAACTATCTTTAGTATAATACCAAGCTCCATTTCTTCAAAATGATGGCGTGATTGACTACCGTACATGTAGCGTATCGGCAGTTCTGATATTGCTTAACTTAACTCCTTCGGGGATTTAAGTACACAACCCCCCATGGACAATAAATATAATTGGGAATTCGCAGAGTTTTTTGAGCGATTTTCCTTAGACATCAAAAAGCCCTTTACGGGGTAACGTCAGGAAAATGCAGATTTACAACTTAAGCAATTATCTCTAATCGAGTAGGAGGAGGTGACTAGCCTCCCTTATTTTTTCATTGACCTCTGAGATGGCCACATGTAACACCAGTACTTTCCCGTTCTAGATTTCTTGTATCTGAAGTGAAAACCAAGAAAGTCAAACCCCTTTTTTGCATGGATCACACTTGGGCACCCAAAAGTGATAACCAGTATGATACTCCATCTCTTCTTCATCATCCCCTGATTACTTTAAGATGCACTTCGCTTCGCGGAGACGTTGAAACACGGTAAACAATTCGGCTACTAGAAACAATAAAGTCAATGCCGTCAGATATTTTGAAAAGATAATCATTAATGAAAATAAAATAAACCCCTCGGTCCTTTCAGCAAGTCCTGCTTGATAGTAAAATGATTTCGACCCTTTGTTTTCCACAACCGATCCCACCGTTAAAAAAACCGTCATAGCATAAATGATCGCAACACTTAATAACAATAGGGCCCACATTGATTCCGGAAAACGGAAAGCCAGTCCTAAAATCACACTGATTTCAACAAGTCTGTCAAAACTGACATCCATCAGTGTTCCCCATGCAGACGGTTTTGTCTTTCGTGCCATCGCACCATCAACGGCGTCGAAGTACCCCGACAGCCAAAGCACTGCTACTGCCCAAAAAGGCTGACCCAGATAAATCAGCACACCGGAAAAGGCCCCGACAACAAAGGATAAAATGGTGACATGGTTGGCTTTTAAACCGAATTTTAATAAACGATCGGCTGTCTTTCCAATAAACGGTTCCACGTATTTTCTTGCATGTGTGTCAAGCATGGAAAATCCCTCCTTCTGTTGTCCGAATTGCCTTATCAACACGATTGCGATAATTGCTCTGATAATTTTATAGCCGTTTAATCGTTGTGTGTATTATTCTCTCTGTCATACCTACGCTCGCAAATCTAGGGATGACGAAAAGGAAAAACATCTCTCCCCTGGTTCAATCATTGAGCCTTTTTCGTAGTTTAATATATAAAATGGCGAGTAGCACTACGCCTGTACGGATTTGAATATCAGCGAGATTGAACACCGCTGGCCAGAAACGGAAAAAAATAAATCAACAACATACCCGAGATAAATGCGATTGATTAAGCTTCCCAACGCTCCACTAATTAACAGTGCAAACCCCAAGTAGACCAATAAAGGTTTTTGACTTTTCGCAAAAAAACGAAGATCAGCCCGTAAAATAACATGTACCTCTTCCCAAATTGTTTATTCCCTTTTAAAATTAAAGGGCCCCGAATAGAACCCTTAAATAATATTAATCCTCTTTGTGAAGGAACGTTCTTATCTGTTCTGTTTGAGGTATAAAGTGAAGCTTATCCGGACTAATCCTCAACAAGAGGACATCTCCTTGCTTCAGATCAAAACAAAGACCCGCATTCAATACAACATCAAGTACCTTTGACCCTGTCTGCACTTTCATATAATAAAAACCCTGTCTAAAGGACTGTTCTTTAATCACACCTTTAAAAACAGTTGTTTCCTCTATTTTATTTGATTGCTGTTCCTTTTCTATCATGAACGTTTCAGGTCGAATCACAAGCCAGCCGCGTCCATCCGTTGTGTGATTTATTCGTGGCAATGGCACTTGGAAATCCTCCGATACAAACATCCCTTGTTGAAGCTTTCCAGACAAAACATTTTTTGCGCCTAAAAAGAGCGCAACATGAGGGTGCCCCGGTTTTTCGTATAAATCCCTCGGATTGCCAAGTTGTAAAATCTCCCCATTTTCCATGATCCCGATACGGTCAGATAATTGAAAGGCTTCCTCGCGGTCATGGGTCACAAAAAGAATGGTGACGCCATGTTCCTTATGCATGCGGGCCACCAGTTCCCGCATCTCCTCACGAAGCCCAGGATCAAGCGCACTGAACGGTTCATCCATTAAAAGGAGGCGAGGCTCGGGCGCAATGGCACGGGCGAGAGACACACGCTGTTTTTGTCCGCCGCTTAGTACGGAGGGATATCGTTTACCGAAACCCTCCAATCCGACGGATACGAGGGTTTCTCGCGCCTTTTCCATTCTTTTCCTTTTTCGGATTCCTTTCATTTTTAAACCGAAAGCTACATTCTCTTCGACCGTCATATGAGGAAACAACAATGCCTCTTGAAACACCATACTGAATCCTCTTTCCTCCGGCACAACCGGGGTGATTTTCTTGTCGTTCAGAAAAACGTCACCTGCGTCAGGTGCAAGTAACCCTGCTACCAGTTTCAACAATGTCGTTTTGCCACAACCTGAGGGACCTAATAAGGAAAAAAATTCTCCTTCCTGAATGGTTATACTGGTTTGTTTAACTGAAAAAATCGATGTTTTGGTTGAATTTTTGTTGTGTTCCTTAAATTGTTTTTCGATGGCTTTAAGCTGTAATGATTCCATACTTGTCCCCCATTACATGTGAACCGTAATCTTCTTTCCATAATACCTTTTTAATAAAAAATCCATGATAAACAGGGCAAACGCAGCCATTCCGGCAAACATCACCGTATACGCAGAACCAATCGCAGGATCTCCTCCACTGATAAATGGGAAAAGAAGGAGAGGTAATGTCATCACTTGCCCTCCCCCGACAAGGAGCGTCACAATATATTGGCTAAGGGAAATAAGGATACTTAAACTGGCTCCTGCAACGACCCCCGGCAATAAATGAGGCATCACAATATACCCGAATCGCCGTATGGGACCTGCGCCAAGCATTCGTCCCTGTTCTTCCCACTGAAAACCAAGAGTACTATAACTGACGATTAATGCACGAACCATGTAAGGAAGAGTAGGGATTAAATGCGCAACAATCACACCGGTCAGCGAATCGGTTAAGCCAAGATGTATAAATGTCACATACATACCCATGACAGAAATAAATGCTGGGATGATAATCGGTGCATAAATGAGTCCCTCAATCAGCCATTTTCCGCGAAATGTCATACGTCCCAGCACATTAGCCGCTGGAAGAGCTAACAATAAATTAATAAATGTTACAATAAAGGCGATGACTAAGCTTGTCCAAATCGCATCCCACGTGCCGCTACTAACGGAGAATACATAAACCCAGGCCCGGAGACTGAATGTATGTGGTATGACCTCCGGCCATTGCCAGCCATGAGAGAAGCTTGAGAGAATCAAAGGAAGAAACGGAATCCCGATAGTGATTAGCAACAGGACAGTAACCGCCACATGAAATCTATGACCCATTCGTCTCATACTTACCAGCCCCCCTCTTCACTCATATGCCATCGTCGGCTCAACCGGTAAGCTATAACACCTAGGAGGCTCGTCATTACAGCCAAAATCACATTAACGGCCAATGCTTCCGGACGTGCCTCCAGTCCTCCGCCCGTGTATAAATTATAAGAAAGCACCGGAAGCATTCTCGGATAGGTTACGCCCAATAAATACGGCACTTCAAAAGCAGAAAACGTAAAGGCAAAAACAATAAAAGTCGAAGAAATCCATGCCGGCATTAAAAGCGGAAGTAAAATTTCACGGAAAAAGGCCCATTGGCTAGCACCGAAAACTCTTGATGTTTCAAACCATGAAGCGTGAATCCGCAGAAGCACCGGGTAGATCATCAATGAGATAAACGGCGCTTCTTTCCACGCATATGTGAGAATAATCCCCCATCCAAATGGTTCATTCACCAACACAGGAAAGTCGCTGATGTGATCAATCCATCCAAATGAAGCAAGGATTCGTGACACCCATCCACTTTGCATCCATAGCAAGACCATTAAATAAGCGCCAACTAAATGGGGAACGAGCATCGGTAACTGAAAAAAACGCTGCCAGAAACGGGGGATCCGTCCTCTTCCCATCTTAGCGAGCATAAACAAGCAAACGGAGACAAACATCCCCAGAATACCTGCAGAAAAAGAAGAGAGAAAAGCAATCCGAAATGTGAGTACCAGCGAATCCCAAAAATCTTGTGACGATAATAACTCTTGATAGAAATTCAAAGAAAGGTTGTATTGCCCCGCGGCCGGTAAAAAGCCTATACTTTGAAGAAGTCCTTCAATGAGACCGCCAACAAACAGGAGAAGTAATACTCCCACTGTTGGTAGCACATATACGTAAGGTTTAATCTTTTGCCACATGCTCCAACCAACCCTTTTCAAGGTATTCGACATAATCCGACGGAATTTCCGGTACACGGTGTTCAGCCAACACTTCTGCTGGTAATGTCGCCTTCCCCAGGTCAAGCGCACTTAGGCGTTTTTGGTGCTTTTCAGACAATTTATTTGGATCAATCGCCATTTGAGCTCCCCAGATTTTTGGATTAGCTTTGGTGATTTGGGCATTTGGCGACAACATGAAATTGATTGTGGCCATAGCTGCCGCTTTATGCGGCGAGTTAAACGGGATCGACAGATAACTTGTGTTAGAAGGCGTTCCTTCTTTAAATACAAAGGTACGGGTTGATTCCGGAAATCTTCCGTCTTTTACCTCATTGGCAGCATGGGCGGGATCATAACTCATGGTCATCCAAACCGCACCATTCGCATACAGTTGATCCAATTTACTGGCACTTTCCGGATAGGTTTGTCCTTTTCTCCAAAGGTAAGGTTCAATGGCATTTAAATAGTCCCAAAACGGTTCAAGTTTATTATCTAATCCTTTCTGTTCATCAAACGATTTCAAATATTGTTCATAACCTCCTGTTGTTTGATACAAGATATTACGTATAAAAGCACTTCCGGTGAAATCAGGCGGTGCCGGATACGTGAATTTCCCTGGATGCTTCTTCACCCATTGTTTGAGTGCTTCGGCCGATTTCGGCGGTTGCTGCATTTTATTTTGATTATAGGTGTACACTAATTGGGCCTGGCTCCAAGGTGCCTCCATCCCCTCAGTCGGTTCCCCAAAATCATTTTTAATCACTTGAGACTCTTGATCAACATATTTCTGAACATTCGGAAGTTCCGGAACAAAAGAACCCCATAATAAATCTTTTTCTTTGGCAGTTAAAAAATTCTCACCATTAATCCACATCACATCTACGCTGCCGTCGCGTTTGCCCGCCTGCTTTTCCACTAGCAATTTGTTGATGATTTCTTTTGTATCATTCACTGGAACACGATTTAGGATGATTCCTGTTTGTTTTTTTAAGCGCGGCGCAACCCAATCATCAATGTAACGATTCGTTGCTTCACTGCCGCCGTACAAATACACGTTAACGGTTTGTCCCTCGGCTTGGGACAAAACATCTTGCCATTTTGCCTGTAAGAGATCTTCTTGTGTTATAGATGATGTCTCTTTGTGATTTTCTTTTTGCCCGACACAACCTGCCAAAACTACAGCAAAGATGAAAAAAGTAGCCAGCGTATAAGATAATTTTGGTCTTTTCAATCCTTTTCCCCCTCATTGCTTAAGCTAATTTTACCGTATTTAAAACTGTCAACAGATATTTTGTCCTCTTACCTGAACCATTGAATATACTTTTCAGCCACTTTGGGCAACATTCCATCGAACAGTTTCCCCCTCCAATACAAGTCTGCAGATTGCTGCAGAATCGCTCCGTGTGTTGGATAAGGGTGAATCACATTGGAAATGTCACCGATCTTGTGCCCTTGCGTCTTCGCAAAGACGATCTCTTGCATCCAATCCCCAGCATTGGTACCGAGGGCGTGGGCACCAAGAATATGGCCCTTATGATCAGTAATGACCTTAATAAACCCTGACAAATCTCGGTCAGTTACAAATCGATCCACATCTCTTGTATTCACTTTAAATACTTTGATGTGGTGATTCTCCCTGGCTTCCTTTTCTGTTAAACCGAGATGAAAGACTTGCGGATCAGTATAGGTCACCCACGGCACGTTTTCATAGCTGACTTTTCCTTTGATCCCAAATAAGGCATTTCTTACAACAAGCTTTCCTTCCATCCCGGCAGCATGGGTAAACGGAAATTTCCCGTTTGTGTCCCCGATGGCATAAATGTGCGATTTCGACGTTTGCAAATAGTCATTGACGACAATGTTCCCACGATCATCGAGGTTAACACCAATTTTATCGAGACCCATATCGTCGGTGTTTGGTTTTCGTCCGGTAGCCATCAAAATATCATCAACAACGATGTTTTCCTCGTAACCGCTCTGCTCATAGGTCACAACTTTCGTTCCATTCTCTTCACGAACTTTTTTTACCCTAGCATTTAACTGAAAGGTTAATTCTTTTTCCAATTGTGTCTTAATTACCGAGATAACATCCTCATCTTCTTGTCCAAAAATGGTAGAGTTCCCTTCCAATATGGTTACTTCAGACCCGAAACGGGCAAAGGATTGGGCAAGTTCAAGACCAATAGGGCCTCCACCTATCACTAATAAACGCTTCGGTGTCTTGCTTACATCAAAGGTTGTTTCATTTGTCAGATACGAGGTACTTTCTATTCCTTGAATTGGTGGGATAACGGGTCTTGAACCGGTTGCAATGACAACACGTTTTCCTTTTATGTCCGTTTCTTCCTCAACTTGGATGTGGTGTTCTTTGATAATACGTCCTTTTCCCTGGTATATATCAACCCCAAGATCTTGAAAACGTTCATGACTGTCCTCTGCCTGAATTTCAGCTATGGCCTCCTTGACACGTGCCATAGCTTTTGTAATATCAGGTTTTCCGGATAACGTCATCCCATATGTTTCGGCACTTTTTTTAGCTTCAAACACCTTTTTTGCACTTGTGATGAATGCCTTTGACGGAACGCAACCAAAATGAAGACAGTCTCCCCCTAAATTTCTGTTCTTTTCTACCAGAGCGACATTCGCCCCAAGACTGGCTGCCCCGGCGGCAACCGTTAACCCCCCGGCGCCTCCACCAAGGACAATAAGATCGTAGGTATTCATTTTTTTCCCCCTTCATCTGACAACAATTCATCCATACTAAATGTCTCTACTTAGCACCAAGTTAACGAAATGCTTAGTAATAGGATTATCATACCTGCCTTTTAAATAAGAAAGATAATACCTTTGACTAAATGATTCCATAATAGAAACTAGTTGAACTCGTCCTGCGTTTACAGCTGGTGTAGCTGCTAAATTTGAAACAAAGCTAACCCCTAGACCTTCTTCCACGGCTGCGATTATAGCCTCGGTGCTACCGAATTGTGCAACAATACGCAATTCGTCCACCCGGATTCCACAACCCTTCAAGCCTTCCTCCATAGATTTGCGTGTCCCAGATCCGGCCTCTCGAAGAACAAAATTGTACTTAAGAAGATCACATGGATTTCTTTCGAATGTTGAAGATACTAAAGGATGTACGTTGGGAGAAATAAGCACAAGGGAGTCGAAAGCTACTAACTCAGATATAATATCTGGTGAATTTGACTTAGCTCCTGTAACCCCAATATCTATCTGTTTGTTTATAATCCGAGCAAGAATTTGTTCAGAATCTGCAATCTCAATAGTTGTATCTACTTTTGGAAAGAGCTCATAAAACTTTCCTATATATTTCGGTAATAGATATGTGCCCGGAATAGTACTTGCCCCAATCTTGAGATTCCCTGTCAAAATGCCGTGAAAGTTTTGAACTCCTTCTTCCACTTCCCTATATTTATCGAGGAGCTGACGACCCATACTGTATACATAATTTCCAGCCGGTGTAGGTTTAATCGAAGATGAAACTCGCTCTAAAAGCCTTACTCCTAGATCTTTTTCTAAGCTTTTTATTTGATTGCTAACAGCAGGTTGTGTCAGCCCAAGGTACTCAGCTGCCTCAGAAAAGCTTCGTTTTTCTAATATCAAAACAAATGCTTGGATTTTTTTTAGATTCATAATCACTTACCTCTTTTGGAAGTTATCTTTATAAATCAAAATTTTTATCATAAGTCGAAAAAATGGTTAAAATGAAGAAAATGACAGTATATTCTTCCTACACTAAACCGTAATCCTTTGACTATGTCACTTGCTCAATTAGAACCACTGTATCATTCCAAGATTGCCCACCTCCTACGTCGTCCGTCCAGTTTGGAATCATCGGATTAGGATTATAACCCTTATTTTTAGCAGTTCGCCCGTACTGCCAATGACCAAAGCTCGCCGAGATAGCTAATACTCGTGGGTGAATGGCTTCTGTTATAACTGGTTTTACAATCATATAAGGACTTTCACCTTCTCGTCCCCGTGCCAATATTTTAAAATCCTGTGCCTCCTCAATGCCATAAAGTTCCGCTGTTCTTGGATGAATCCAACATGGATTTTCTCCCACTATTTCCGTTAACCACAACTGGTTTGCTGTCCGCGATTGGGTATGAACATTCCATTTAAACGTAGTTAATATATATTCGTTCTTACCTAAATGTTTATGCTCTTTGATTGGGCGATAGACGGGAGTAATTGGAGCATCAGACTTTAACAACTGACCAATTTGGGGTAATTTAAACTGAAATCTCCGATCAGGTGTGGAAAATCCTTTTACAATCTCACCATTCCATTGTCTACCGATCACCTGATCGTTTTCTATTAAACGAGCTATTCCTTTATCATCAGTTTTCACATCAGAATCTGAAGTCGAATAAGTTGTTTTTTGAAGATACGGCATATAGGCTTTAGGTTGGCTTTTATCTTCCCATATTCCGTTTTCTTCCAATTGTTCCAGCCCACCAGGGATAGCTTCCGCCCATACTCGGATAAAATGTTCGGCATTATCATAGGAAAAATATTTTGCCATCTCTTCATCTGTCTCTTTTGCCAAGGCAATCAAAATATCTCGAATGTCTTTACATTCACCAGGCGGTGGTATCACCGGCTGGCGCAAACCTACATAGGGCCGAAGTTCATAGGAATTCCTTGCATCCAAGTCCCACTTTTCCAAGAATGTCGCATCTGGTAATACATAATCAGCTACTTCCACCATTTCACTGTGGAAAGCATCAATGACAACATGGAAAGGAATTAAATCTTCATCCAATAACACATCTCGGACAAAGGTCGGGCCTTCAGGCCAACTCATCGGTGCGTTTACATAGTATGACAACAGCGTATCTACACTTGCTTTTTTTTGGGCAATATAAGGAAATATTGTACTTGATGCTGCTCTTGGATAAACTTGATTCACAAACGGTAATTCAGTTGGATGGGAAAGCTCCGTTTGTACCCTAGGCTTTGGAGGAAGCGGCCCCGGTTGAGGCACCGAAAGATTGACATCCCCGGGGATATAACACCAGCCACCTTTTTCTCCAATACTTCCTACCAGTGCATTAAGACATAAAACGGCCCATTCATTATAAAAACCATTTTTGTGAGCATGTGTTCCACGATTAGTAATCGTCGTCGCTCTGGGGGCAGCACTTGCAAAAGCATGGGCTATTTCTTCAATCTTTATGGCTGGTATACCACTCTCCTGCTCAGCCCATTCCGGCGTATATAATTGATAATAAGCCTTCCATTCATTCAATGAAGCGTTGGTCCAATATTGAATGAAATGATCATTCTGTAAACGATCCCTTAGAATGACATGGCCAATGGCCAGGGCCACCAGTCCATCGGTCCCAGGAAATATCGGAAGCCATTCGTCAGATTGTGCTGCTGTATTAGAAAGACGGACATCAAAGGTTACCAACCTTGCTCCATTACGCTTTGCCTCGGACACACGTGCCAACATGCCAACATGTCCTTGGTGAGCTTCATAGAAATTACTGCCAAAATTCAGGATATAGTGTGAATTTGAAAAATCAGGAGTATCCCAGTCCGTATCCCCAATTACCGTCCGGATAGCCATACGCTTATTTAGCGAACACAAACCACGGTGTCCTAATTTGTTTGGAGTACCAAACGCATGGGTAAAGCGTTCGAGAAATCCATTTGTTCGGTCTCGACCATATAATAGAACCATTTCCTCTGGTCGCTTTTGCTTGCGCAAGGTACGAAACTGCTGAGTAATAGCTTTAATGGCCTCATCCCAAGAAATTCGTTCCCATTTTCCACTTCCTCGAGGACCGCTTCTCCGCATGGGATATAAAATGCGATCAGGGTCCTCCACCATATTTATGGCTGCTTGACCCTTTGCACATAATTTCCCACCGGAATTGGGATCAAGGGAGTTCCCTTCCAATTTGCGAATTTCGCCATCTTCTACCTTGGCAATCATTCCACATACCGTGCTGCAATTTAAACACATTGTTGGAATGTGCTTAACGGCCATTTTATTTCTCCTCTCTTAAATGATTAATTCGTTTTAGTTTGCTTTCCGTTTGATGATCTAATCCCTTATACCATACACGTGGTTGTGTAGATTCGGGCTCCCAACGTGTATATTTACCTTTCTCCAATGCTTGCTGTATTTTAGGATCATCTTCAAAAGCAAATTGGATGGCATCTGTTGGACAAGTAGCAGCACAGGCTGGTAACTCGCCCCCTTCCACCCTGCTCTCACAAAAATCACATTTCATCGCCTTAAAACTTGTTGGATCCATATATATAGCACCATATGGACATGCATCAACACAAGCACTTGTACCTATGCATTGTTCTTGGTCAATAACGATCGCACCTGACTCCTTGATGGTAATGGCACTGACTGCACAAACCTCCATACAAGGTGCGTCTGTGCAATGCTGACATAGGGTAGGTATAAAATTCCTAGTCACATGAGGAAATTCCCCATTTTCAACATATTGAACAGTGTGACGGTTTTTACCTATCGGAACCTGATGTTCTGCCTTACATGCCACTGAACAAGCATGGCATCCACTACAACTGTCAAGGTCGATGAGCATCGTATATTTACTATTCATAATAACTCCCCTTACTTTACCGGATCATATTTATATTTAACAAAGATTTCTTGCCCCTTATCTGAGAGCATCAGCTGCATGAATTTCTCAGCCAAATCTTTGTTTGGTGCCTGATTAGGCACGGATATATAGTTAGTGGCAACCACATTATGTTCCTCAGGGATTTCGACAATTTTAACCTTTTTTAAAAACTCTGGAGTCACATCAGAACGATACACAACCCCTGCCTCTGCTTCCCCCATGGATACCTTTTGCAGAACTTGCTTCACATTTGTTTCAAGCGATACGACATTAGACATTACTTTTTCAGAGAAATCTTTACCATACGTAACTTTGGCGTTTTCCAATACCTGCCGAGTATATTTCCCTATCGGAACCGTATCCGTGCCAATAACCAATTTAATATTTTGATCTGCTAGATCCTTCAAAGACTGGATACCTGCTCTATTGTCCTTAGGAACCACAATCACGACATGATTATTGGAAACTGGAAAAAATTCATCAATTAAATCCTGTTTTTTGACAGCCTCGATATGCCCTAAATCTGCAGATAGAAATAAATCTGCGTTCGCCCCTTGCTCCAGCTGTGTGCGGACAATCTGCGTACCAGCAAAAGTGGCCATAACATTAACTTCCGGATGTTTCTTTTCAAATTCTTCAATCAAATCGCTAAATGGATCCGTTGCGTTTGCTGCAACTAAGGCGAACACCTCTATCTGATGTGTGGTGCTAGCTGACTTCGAATCAAACCCAAAGGCTGTCGCCACAAATGTCATCAATAACAGTGCGGCTAGAGAATAGGCCCATTTCCATCTTCTTCGCTTTTTTTTCTTTTCCCTTTTTGGTTGTGTTTCCTCGGGTTCGGTTTGATGTGTTCGCAAAAGTTTAGAGGAAATTGGTATACTTCGAATCTCTTTTGCATCAACGCTTACATATACGATCTCACCGACCTGGAATACTTCTGTTTCGTACTTTTCAATTGGAATATCTGCATAAAAGGAAGATTTGCCTTGAATATGCAATCGTACGAATCCACCAAGCACCACTATATCGCCTACTTTTCCATTCCATTCATAGGTGGAAGCTCTCGTTTTACGACTTACCTCCCCTTTCCACGGATCAAACGAAACATAGGATGGTAATTCGGTCTTAGGGTTTTCCACAGCCACCAAATTTGTCCCTGTAAACTCTGCTACAAAATGGTCTGCTGGGAACTGTGTGACCTCACGAGGGATACCTGATTGAATCACTTTTCCTTTATCCATCACAGCTACCCGATCCGCTAATACACGAGCATCTTCATAATCATGAGTCACCAATATTGTCGGAATCGACAGTTTTTTAAGTAATTGTTTCAGTTCTGTCCTTACATGAGATCGAGTAGATACGTCTAATGCGGACAAGGGTTCGTCTAAAAGCAATAGTTCGGGTTCAGTGACCAAAGCTCGGGCCAAAGCAACCCGTTGCTGTTCTCCCCCCGACAGCATAGCTGGTTTAGAATGTGCCAAAGACTCAATCCCTAGAAAGGCTAACGTATCCTGTACTCGTTTTTCTCTTTCTTCCACAGGTAGTTTAGAGATTCCATAGACTACATTTTCTGTTACAGTAAGATGTGGAAATAAAGCGTAGTTTTGAAATACATATCCTATATTTCTCTCTTCAGGTGGCAAATCCACTTTTTGTTGACTACTAAAAAGCACATTATTGATTACTTCAATTTTTCCTTCATCTGGACGCAGTAGACCAGCTAACATTTTTAAAGTAGTACTTTTCCCACAACCTGAATGCCCAATAAGAACAAGGGTTTCATCCCCTATTTGTTCAGAAATATCAACGGTAAAATCCCGAAGCTGTTTCTTGAGCTTAAATTCCAGCATAGTTCCTCTCCAATCCTAGCTAGCAGCTAACTTATTTCTCATATATTTTTCAATCAAACTTACAAATAATAACAAAAAGAAGGAAACGGTTAAAAGCAATGCTGAGATGGCGACAGCAACAGTGGCATCTGATTCCATGGCAGTGTAAATAGCAAGTGGAAGCGTCTGTGTTGTACCAGGCATATTACCGGCGAACATCATTGTTGCTCCAAATTCTCCTAATGCTAAAGCCCAACTTAAAGCTACGCCGGTTAATAAACCCGGAAAGGCAAGTGGAATGGTAACTCGCCAAAAGGTAATTTGCGGAGAAACCCCTAAGGTTCTTGAGACATCTAATAATTGGTCATCGATCGCTTCAAAGGATTGCCTGGCTGTATTCAGGTAAAACGGCGAAGCCATAAAGATTTGTGCCATCACTACAGCAATTGCAGTAAAGGGAATCTCCACATTAAATAAAGAGAACGCCCCCGATAGTAAGCCTCTTTGGCCAAATACGAGCAGTAAACCTACACCTACAACAGCAGTTGGAGCAACGATAGGCATTTTGAGGACTACTTCAAGTCCCTTTTTACCTGGAAACTCACTTTTAGCCAAGCGGTAAGCAAGTGGTGTACAGAAAACAATAATAAAAGCCATAGAAATCACCGTTGTTTTTAGGCTTAGAGTTAAAGCTTGATAAGCCAAGCTTCCGTTTAACTTCTCCCAAAGTAAGAGAGGGCTCTTTGTAATAAATACAGAAATCAACGGTAGAACTAAATAAGTGACGGTTGCAATAACCAATAAAAGTAACAAAAGTTGACCAATTTTACATACCGATGACATTGAATCACCTTCCTTACACAGTTTGATTATAAGTGAGTAAATTTTTGTTATAGACGTTATCATTTTAATTTATATAAAGGTCATAAAGATTTCTTGGCTCTTAGTCTCAAAAGTAAAAGCCCTTAGACTATGGGCTTTTTACTAATACAGTATTGATATCAGAAAATAAGACATTCCTTAAGGTCATCTTTAAAAGATACAGCGGACTATCTTTTTATTCATCCTTTTTCCTTAGATAAACCTCTTATTTATTTTTTATATGTTTTCCCTTGTAGTTGAAGAACAACTATACAAAATGATTCAAATTTTTATTCCGTAGCCTGTCTTATTTACAACAGCATTTTCTACTGAAAGAATAGTACCATCAATGGAAGATGACTTTTTGAAACCGAAGCCTTTTGGTGGCATAAGTACATGTTTAGATCAGGTAGAAACGGCTCGATAGGCGAAAGATGGCGCCGAACTTGTCGCGCTAGCCTGTTTGTTGAATATACCTTTTCCATTCATAAACTCCACACTGTATCAACAACGTTCGTTTTTGAGACAAGAATCTGAAGAAAAGAATTTATTACTTTATCCTTGATATACTAGTTTCAAAATTCGTATCAAAAACAAAGTGTTAATATGTACTATAATTAACCTTTTTTGATAACAAAGATCAAAATTTACATATGCAGTTTGACGCGTTGAAGCAATATGGGGTGGAAGAGAAAAATATCTACTCAGAAAAAATTACCGGAACAAAAAAGATCGGCCGGCATTCACGGAAGTGGTGAGGTATCTACGTCGTGAAGGAGATAAGGTAGTTGTTTATAAACTCGATCGAGTTTTAATTTATTAATTGATCTGTTAAAGCAATAATTTTATAAAAAGCTTTCTCTCTAGTTGTTATGGATAAATTTTGGTCCTGAAATTTGGAAATTAAGTCTTGAATTTCGTTAACAAGTATAAATCATCTGTTTTATTCTTTTGGTCCTTCTTTTTGAGAAAATGAATTAGATCGTCTTGCATCAGGAAACCTCCGTTTAAAATTACAAGGTTTTACCTTTGTTCTTCAAATAATCCCATCGGCCATATCGAAGCAAAAATAGTATAATACTAGATTTCTAGAGCACAATGGATATTAACTCTATTGAATGAGGGGATATCCTTGCAAAATTATCAAAATACAGATAGAGCGAGCCGATATAAAGCCTATGTGAGTCAACTTGGTACTACTCAAATCCATTTGAGAAACCCACTAATTATCGCGTGGTGGTCGGCTGCTTTCCTGGGGTTCGGCCACCTTCTTTTATCCAAATATCTTCGCGGTTATGTATTGGTTTTATGGGAAATTATCATTAACATTAGTGCAAACATCAATCTAGCGATGATTTACTCTTTTCAAGGTCAATTTGATTTAGCTAAACAGGTGGTGGAACCAAGATGGATGCTTCTTTATATACCTGTCTACATCTATGGATTTTGGGATAGTTACCGAACATCGGTCGATTTGAATAAGGTTTTTATACTGGCTTATCGGGAAAACGCTCGATTTATTCATTTTCAAATCACAGCCTTAGAGATTAACTACCTAGATAAAAGGAAACCTTGGGTTGCAGTAATGTGGTCTTTTTTTATGCCAGGTGCAAGATAGCTTTACATTCATAGAATCGTTAAAGCTTTTTATTATGATATGGGTCCTCTGAAACCTAGAGGATAAAGAAAAGCCCGATTCCCCCTAATCTATAGGGAAATCGCGCTTTTTTAGCGATTATTTATGAATATTTATTATCTTTTCGCACTTTTTTTAAACTTATTGTCAGTCAACGCAAACGCACGATCTACAGCTGCATAGGCGTTAATATAGCCAGTACCGACTTCCCATGCTTCATATCCCGGCATGGACGTAGTGGTTTCAGTCAGGATTTCAAAGACTTCGTCGGGAGATAGTGTCGGGTTAGCTTCAAACATCAACATGATTATGCCTGCAACGTGTGGGGTAGCCATGGATGTTCCACTTAACGTTGTATAATACGGTTGAAAAGCAGTAGGTATATTTTCCGCGTCAGTAGTCGTATTAAGTACCCCTACCGGGGAAAGAGTTCTGGTTGACACGATATTTAAACCTGGAGCTGATATGTCGGGCCGGTTGAAATACGTATACGTTTCACCTTCACTGGTAAATGTCCCGCTTTCACCTTTCACACCACGTGATGAAAAGTCTGCCAGCTCATTTTCAAAGGTACCTGCTGCCACAGAAATCACCCATGGTGCGAGAGAATATGGGTTCATAGTATCCGCCTCAGGACCAGCATTACCCGCCGCAAAGGTCACAACCATGCCCCGTTCATATGCTGCTTTACTAGCAACGTTAACCGGGCCATTCGGGTCAAATTCACCTGATGAACCCCAAGAATTTGTAATGACGCGAATGTCAAATTCCGCCTGATGGGTTAAAGCATAGTCAAATCCGCCAATTGCATCAAGAATAAAGAGAGCACCTCCGGAGCCATAGCCTACTAAATCTGCACCCGGGGCCACCCCTTCATATTTTCCGTTAGACTTTTCTCCTGTGCCACCAACAGTACCAGCAACATGAGTCCCATGCCCGGAGTTGGTATCCGTGTTCACAATACCCTCTTGATATGTCACAGGGCCGATATCGCTATATGCTTGTAAGTTAATGGAGCTAAGTACATTTTCAATTAGATGAGATCCGTATTCTAAGTCTGCATGTGTGCCGTCGACCCCACTGTCATGTACAAGTACGGAACCCCCTTCTCCGGTAACAGGTAGTCCTTCGTTCCATTTTGTCATCTGATCATCCGTACGAACCTGATCGACTCCTGTAAGTTCTGTAGCCTTTTCGTTAAAGTATATCAGCTTTCTGTTCAAGTACAGAGAACGAACACCTTCTGCTTTTGATAGTTTATCAATCTGACTTTCTGTTGCTAAAACACCGGCGACCGGAAGGGCCTTCATAGTAACCCCATCCGATACTCCAATCTCTTCAAGCAAAGCAACATTTTCAGTGGTAGGAGCCCCCTCACCTTCAAAAGTGACCACCACTTCAAACGGTCCTGATTCCGATTCTAATGCTTTATTTAAATAGGGGTCGATAGAAACGTCAATATTTGCTTCTGCATTCACTCCTATTCCACTTGGTAATAGCGAAACAAATAAGGATAAAATTGCGACCAGTGTTAAAACAAAGCTTGCTCTTTTCTTCATATTCTGTGTCTCCTCCTTTTTATTGATCTCTAAATTCCTTTTCCGCATTATAGTAACACAATATTTTGATTTTTCAGTATTTAAATCCCTCAAAAGACCAAAAGAATTCTTTAGAACTAGTATTTTCTAGTATATGGTTAATATAGCTGAACCAAAATTTTTTCTTCCCTTGTATTTTCAATAACAATTCGTGTTCGGGTTGTGACTACTGCATAAGATAAATTGCCAGTTTCTCATCCCTTCGGTTAAAGCTTCCTGAGGAAGTCGGAACCCGTCTACTGCAGACAAACTGCCCACGAGGTCGGTCTTGAACCAGATAGTGACTCTGATCCAGTAACCCCCTTAGTTCCATGGTCGGGAGGGACAAGTCCTATCAGTTCATCAACCGTTTTGATCCATCGAGAAACTTTATGTAGTAACGAGCATCATTTCCCCTGGCTATGACCCACAATATTCTTAACATCAATGATTAAGTACGTTGTCAATAAAGACTTTTAAGCTCCATCGCCAAAAAGTCTGTTGGTTCACAGCAAGTAATTTCTGTAATCCTAAACGGATGAAAATGTACAATATTTACATCCTAATCTTACAATATAAATACCGGATTAGAGCGTTTATAGACAGGGAAAAGAGAAGCTTTTAATTTACAAAAATAAGAAAATGTGGAGAATAGGAGGGTAACTTATGACGACCAATATTGTATTAATTGATGATCATAAACTATTTCGTGAAGGTGTAAAGAAGATAGTCTAGACACTTTGACGCTAAATCCAGACGATAGATTTCCTCTAGCCAGTACAGTAAAGATCATTATTGCATTTAATTTTGTAAGAATGGTTGAAAACGATAAATTTTCCATTTCCGAAAAAGTAAATGTCAACTATATTGATAAATTTTTTATCAAAAATACAGATGGTGGCGCCCATCCTGCCTGGAAAAATTCCATTAATAATCCTAATGAGGTATCGTTGTTAGAGGTAGCTAAGGGGATGATGCATTTTAGTTCAAATGCATGTACAGATTACTTAATGAGTAAAATTGGATTAGATGTTATTAACGAGAGTTTAAAAACTCTCCAAACGAATAAACACGATAGAATAACTTATCTAACACCGTCCGTTTTAATACCAGTTTATTTGTCAGATAAGAAGAAAATAGCTGCTGATAAGATAAAATCAATGAGTCTTTCTTCTTACCAAGAATTGTCAGAAGAGTTATTTCAGAAAATGGCAATGGATAATTGTGATTCTCTTAAAGAAAAAGCAGTTCAAATGTTAGATCGAAAAGTACAATATGCTACATCAGAAAAACTGCCATCTTCAACTACAGTAGATTACGCTGACCTTATGTGCAAGTTAGGAAAAGAACTACTGAGTATAAAAGAAAAAGAACTATTTAATGAAGTATTAATCGGAAAAAGCATTAAAGATGATCAAGATGACTTCTTTTGGTATAGGGGTGGAGCTACACTATTTGTTTTAACTTCTGCCTTGTATAGAGAAAGAGGAGATCACTCCGTTTCAGTTTCCCTGTTTATGCGTGATGATAAAGCTGGAGAAATATACTGGATAAAAAATATACTCAATAGCTTCATTTTCAGTATAGCCACTGATCATGATTTCAGAAATAGAGTAAAAGAATTGGCAGTTAATTAACTCAACTTCCGCACTCGAAAATGGCGCGTAAAGCCTTGATATGATGCTTATGGCAATCAATTATTTATCTCCAAAAACACAAAAAAGACATCCTCTTTGGTAGAATAAAGACACCATAACAATACCCCAAAGAAAGGGTGTCTGTTGTGACTATTATTTTATCAACATCCAACTCTCATGAACAGGCGGATTCTTACGTTTCCCGTTTTTTCAAAGAACCTAACCTCTCTGTCTTTCTGCACCCATCCAATATTCCGGAATTGTTAGCAATAGGTAAGCGTTTGAAGTTATCTCCGGCTTTTCCCCTGCTCCGCACCGAACGTGCTAGTTTCCCAGCATTCGGCGTTCCATCTAATGATATGTACTAAATTATAAGTTCCTTGTTACTCTTCGAGACTGGATCGCTTGATCCCTTCCATCCCACATACCTTTCGGTATTGGTTAATTTTATCTAGAATTCGTTGGTTTTGTGGAATCTTTTCAAGATAAAAATTGATTCGCTCGATATCTCTAATGTGTATGAGCCGGTGGACATCTTTATGGAGAATGCGGAGGTTTTGAAACTTATCCGTTCCTCCAAAACTCTTGGGTACATAATGATGACAATGAACATCTGAAGCATGTAAATACTCGCCTGTAATTTCACATTTACCCATCTTCATACTGTACCGACTTATTCGATTATCAAGATATTCTATACTCCGATTCGGTAGAGAAGCTTTCATTAAATAACCGACTTCTTGTTGTATATCCGGTCGTAACTTTTTATAAATTTGTTCTCTACCTCTCTTTGTGTAAAGCGAAAGCTTTGGACTGAAGTTCATCTTATGGAATGTTTTAACATTACCAATAGGAAAAAGGTACATCCCTCTAATGTTGATAGTCTTCGTTCCTAAGCTAAAGTTCTTCTTATAAAAAGGTGGTGGCTGAAAAGGATGTTCTAGTTTTCCAACCGGTCGAAGACGGTTCACTAGAAATGGTTTAAGATCGAAAGCAAGACGTGAGAACGCAAGGCTTACATGAGTCGCTCGTTTGAAGTAATGATGAATACCCAAAACGAAACTATTATAACGTTGAATATTTCCAGCAGAAGGGGAAGCTTTTATTGTTCGAATGAGCTTCTTAGCTTCCTGTTTGATTTTCCTTCTTTTTGAGGAAATGACCCCTGTATGGGCCACTCGTTTCTTCCCCTTTTTATTCGCACGAATGGTGAAACCTAAGAACTCTGATTCTCGTTTTCTCAAGTTTACAATTTGAGATTTCTCTGGAGAGATGTCCAACTTTAAACGCTCTTTGAGGTAAAGACGTACCGCATGGTACCACCGTTGAGCTGTCTTTCCATCTCGGCATAGAATTTTAAAATCATCGGCGTACCTAATCAAGTATCCTTGCTTCAAGTTTGTTTGTTTTCTAGCTCGCCTTTTAGCATCATCTGAACTGTAGGTTTTTGTAAGAGGAAAGACCTCCCATTGTCCTGCAACCCATTGATCTAAGTCATTTAGAACCACATTAGAGAGTAAAGGTGATAGAATACCACCTTGTGGTGATCCTTTCACAGGCACACCTTCTCCATCGATTTCGGACTTGATCATTTTAGCTATACAAGCGAGAACCTTTCGGTCTCGAATACCCATATTCCAAAGCTGTTTATTTAGTAATGAGTGATTCACATTATCAAAGAAACTTTTAATATCTACATCGACGACAAAATGAAATTGCGCTTGGTTAATTAAGTATTGTATCCTTGCCATAGCATGATGAGCAGACCGGAGAGGTCTGAACCCGTAACTATGTTTGAAGAATTGAGACTCAACAATCGGTTCGAGAACTTGTTTGAAGCTCTGTTGGATGATTCTATCCAAGATACATGGAATCCCAAGAGGTCTCCATTTACCGTTCTCTTTTTCAATCCATTCTCTTCGAACTTTCTTCGGGTGATAGTTTCTTAGTTTGGTTCTTACTTCGTTTACGAGATTGTTTTCCGATAGCTCTTTCATGTCATCGATGGTTTTTCCATCGGTACCTGGCGTTTTGGACCCTTTGTTGGTTTTAATCATGCGAAAAGCGAGCAGGATGTTTTCTCTCGAAATGATCGTGTCATAAAGATGAGAAAACTTGTATCCTTGACTCGCTTTTTCATGTAGGTCTGTAAACGTCTCCGTCATATGATAATAATCCCAGTTTCGCAACGTTGGCACTGTGGCATCCCTCCTTATGGAGTGATGTTCCCACGTTCCTACCCGATCGGTGCCATTCACTTACGGAAAATAATCGTTTCATTCATTAGACTTGGGGCTGTTCCTCCACTCCCATTACAGGAGATTCCAGTCACTCCCCTACCCTCACAAGGACAAATACTTTTCAGCATGGAGCTTTATAGCAACCGTTTCGGGTGACAGCCCTTGTTTCAACGTCCCTTGCTTTCCAAGTACCTTACAACGTAGCTTTCCATACTAAACATAGGTGCTTCCTTTAAGCCTGTGAGCTGGATACCGCCATGGTTCGGTATAGCGTATTTCAGAGGGCGCAGTTTTACTCCACACCACTCACGTCATCGTAAGATGACACGTAAGTTTCCCTACGTTGAAAATTTAGACCCTTACTTTCGGAGGTTCGTCAGTTCCTATCTCAAGGAACGATTCTCACCGTATCTAGTTTTTCAGCCGTGAGGCATATCCGTTGGCATACCTTTTCTTATTGAATGGCTACAGCCTTCGTTCTACCTAATCTACCTGTGCTTCATACCCTATAACCTATCAATTATAACGCATGCAGGAGTATTGACGGGATGGTTTCAGGAAACATGGATCCGTCATTCCCATCCTCCGTTGTAAAGTTGAAATTTAATTGTTTAAACTTCCTGCTTTTTCACGGCGAAAGGCGTTTATAGCAGAACTTGTCGCGCGCACCCTTATCATGAAGACTCAGTTTCAAGATAATCTCCCTCAAAGCAAGAACCCAACTTCGATTAGCTGGTATTATTTCCAGTAGGTAGGTCGTTTCATAAACGATAATATTCAATTGAGTAATAAATTATAATAAAAATGTTCCTCGTCTTTCTCATACCCAATTAATTCATATAAATGTTGTGCCTTGTGATTGTCGCTAGCTGTTTCAAGTGTTAATTCTTTTGCACCTGTTTCTAAGGCGTGTTCCTTTGCTTTTTGCATTAAGCTCTTAGCTACTCCACTTCGCCTCGCAGATTGATCAACATACAGGTCATTTAAAATCAATATTTTTGCTAGATTGACTGATGAAAAGGATGGATAAAGCTGAACAAATCCTAATGGTCTTACAGAGATTTCTTGTTTTTCGATTGCTAAAAAAATCACAGATTGTTGATTTTCCATTCTTTCACGAATAAACTTTTTTCCTTCCTCTACGTTTGATGGTTGTTCGTAAAAGACCCGATATTTGTCAAAAAGGTCTGCAACTAAATCTATTTGATCTAGGTCTGCTTTCATAAGTACAATGTTTTCATCGTTAGTCATATTATTTTCCCTCCTATTTATGAAAATCTTAAGCCTAAGTCAGCCAAATTGTCCTTGACCTTCGTAATAATTCGAGATAAGCGCTCCTATTCATGAATAAACATATGGCTTATTAAAGCTGTTTTATCATAGAAACAACCTTGATTTTTATACCATTTGGCTTATGTACTACTTCCTCATCATAGACACTGTATCCTATTGAATTATATAACTTTATATTTTTAGGAACAGTCATACGAACTTTGCATATCATAGTACGTTTATTATTTTTACTTGCGTATTCCTCTAGCGATTTTAATATTTCTTTTCCTATCCCTCTCCCCCGTCTTTCAGGAATAACAGATAGTCTATAAAAATAAACATCATCATTTCTGACAAGAAACCGCACCATTCCTACTGGTTCACTACCGACGGAACATACTAGTGCTTGCTCACCTTCTTTTAAGGCTTTTGAGATAGATCCTATTGTTTCATCTAAAGCGCTTGAGGGAGGTGTTTCATCTTTATATTCCATGAATGCTTTAATCATTAAATCAAGAATGAGATGTGGGTTATTACATTCTTCTGATACCTTTGTATGTACCAAATTTGATCCCCTCATTGTATCCTTTTATTCCAAAAGTACGTTCCTTCTCATGAATAGGCAGATTAAACCTCCCTTATAAGGGACTCCCCTTCGTTTTGTTCCCTGTCTAACCACTGCCACTTCTCATATAGTTCAATTTTACCTTCAGATGTTAACTTAGGTATGGACTTACATTTCCCTCCTCTTATCTCATGACGTGTATTTACGTGGTTATATCTAAACTCAAGAGAATCATCCTCATGAACGATACCTATTAACTTACCTTTTAGTATTTCTCCTCCTAAATAGTCTGCATAAAGTATGTTCCCCTCTTGTTTATAATGAAAATAAGTTTTAGAAGAAACTTCCCCACTAGTTGTATTTTCCACAGATACAAACTTGCGGTTATCGAAATTAATCACAGAAATCCTCTCCCCTCTAATAATTAACATGTGATACATTTCATTAAAGATCAATATTATCATGTCACTTATATTTTTCAATATAGTCAGATAATTAAACGCAAGAAAATTAAAACGCAATCTATTACGAATCCAGAGTAAGCTTTATTCATTTATCTGGCCCGTTTACAGAAGATACTCCCGCCTAAATTCCGTCCTCTTTTGATCTTCCCTAAGTACTTAAGTCACCCCCTCTATCTTAAATAACTCACAACCATAGATTCCCTTAATTATAAAGTAGTCAATCGAATATAGAACTTCTATCTTAACTAGTCATATAAAATCCTAATTAACTTGAAACACAGGAACATATGTTTGTATGATAATCTAAAGGAAGGTGATTAATTTGAATTTTCCAGCCTATACAACAACTGAATTAGAAGATTGGGTATCAAATTGGTATAAGGAACGAAAGTTTCTATGCCCGGTAGATCTCAATATTAAGAAAATAGCTATGGAATACGAGATATTCATTTATTACAAACCTCTGAAAACTGTGTACACTCGTTTCGGACGGTACAAAGAAATTGTAATTAATTCATCTTTGGACTATGTAGATCAACGCGAAGAGTTTTTCACGAACTTTGTCACGCCGTTAGGCATGTTGGCAAACAATGATGCCAGAAACCTTCGAGAACTTCAAGAACGTGATGCAAAGCATTACACTTTCTTATTAGTAGTAGAAGCCGGGTATGATGGGAAAGGTAAACGAAAAAAGAGAACTAAAACGATAAGGCCATTTTGGCCACAAACAGCTACCAGTAGATGGATTAAAATTAAAAAGAAATATAATATCAAAAATATTCGACTTCATGATTTACGTCATACCATGGTTACCTTGCTTATGGAAGAAGGAGAATCGTTAAAAGCAATCCAAGAACGAGCCGGCCATTGTAGTTCTAGGATCACTTCTTATATATATGGACATCTTACAAAAAAAGCAAAACGATCAACCGCAGAAAAGTTTGAAAAATATGACCCCAGTAATTCCGTCAACAGGTATGAAATCTCATTAAAATTCTAAAACCGCAAACCTTATTAAATAAAGGTTTGCGGTGCTATATTCATTTCAGGGCATTTTCACCCTGCCCCCAAGGATTGTTTATTCAGTTGTCTTATAATAAATAAAAATGAAACTCGATAAATTCGCAATTAGTTAGCATTATTAATGAATCGTTCAAATGTCCTCGTTTTTAGGTTAAATGGATTGGGAATACTCTTACAAATAAAACCAATAAGGAGGAATTTCTGTGAAACGATTCTATTTTTTCAGTTTTATCTTGGCTATTGGTGTCATCCTAAGTGCTTGTGGAACAACTGAAAATCAGGATAAGGCTGACTCCTCGAAGCAGACAAATCAACAAGAAAATGATTCTTCCAGTAACGATGGTAACACATCTGAACAATCTTCTAAGAAGGATCAGTCTGGTGGCGATGGCGAAAATATGGACTTAGCGTCTGAAGTGGATCATGTGATAAGCTCAGTTGAACAATTAGACAAAACCCTAAAAAATTCAGCAAATGATGTCCAATCAATTAATAATCAGGGGAAAACCCTTGAAGAAAACTGGGACAGTATTGAAAAACAAGTAGAGGAACAATTTCCAAATCAATATAAGAAGGTGGAAGAAAGTCTCTATCCACTTATTGGTGCGGCTAAAAAAGAGGATCCCAATATTGAGAAAATGAAAAAGTGGGCGCAGACTACCGTGGAGAGCTTGAATGAATTGAAACAAAAGATAGAAAGTCAGTAACTTTAATTGAGGAGAGGCTGTGTAGAGCAGCTCTCCTCTTTGTAATGAATTGCACTTTAAGATGCGCCCCCTAATAGATAATCCAGCGAACCCTTAGCTACTTACCTATCTTTCACTACAATATAAGTAGCCTGGACAGGGCCATGTACGCCATACACATTATTCATCTCGATATCGGCACTATTACTTGGACCCGTAATGAAATTCACACAAGATTCAACGAGGTCTCCACCTTCCACACGCTGATGAATTTCTCTGGTAACTTGAGACATCCTCGGTACAATCGTGCTTTTAGGAATAATCGCAATATAATTGGCTGGAAGCAAACTGACAGAACGGCCTTTTCCCTTCCCACTGAAAAGCACAGCAGTCCCTGATTCCGCAAGGGCAGCGTCGCTGAACGTAATCCCAACATCAGCCTGCTCTGCTCTTCTTACACTCTCTCTTCCGTTCTCTGCGTCCC
Organism: Halobacillus naozhouensis; assembly: GCF_029714185.1. Taxonomy (NCBI): domain Bacteria; kingdom Bacillati; phylum Bacillota; class Bacilli; order Caryophanales; family Bacillaceae; genus Halobacillus; species Halobacillus naozhouensis. The sequence goes on from NZ_CP121671.1 coordinate 3,811,376, forward strand.
ACTGAAAAACGTCTACTCCGTGCTTACTTTCCAATCCCTCGAGCGTAGCCTGCAAGCCAAATGTTTCAAATCGAGGATCATCCCACGTAACAACAGATTTACCGCGATACCCTTCGATCACCCTGGCCACTTCTTCGCCTAATGAGCTTTGGTTTGTCTTGACAAAATCAGTATGAATCTCCGTGCATTGCTTCTCAAGAACATCGACTAACTCATCCTGGGATTTACCCTGAAGTACGTTCCACTGAGGCTGATGATTCCACTGAGGCTTTATAACTTTCTCCCTCCGCTCACGCCCCAATTTATTGGCGATGTTGTTTAGAAATTCTTCCTTATGTTGAATTGCACCTTTAGTCATTGCCATTCCCACCTGTCTCTCTATTCTTGAACCAATCCCTGAATCTCTCTTTCTGTGGTGCTGGAAATTCTCTGATATTGGTCCATTCCTTAAGAGGGGATGGACCTTTTGAGATTGTTCCATCCTTGGCGAAAGGAGTGACAAGAAAAGGGGCAAGTTTTGTCCCGATACGATAGAGCGAAGAAGATCCTGTCCCTATACTAAACCCCTTCATAGCCAGCTTTTCTCCAAAATCAGACTGCTTTTCCTCTTCAACGATTTTCCTTCGGTGCATGATTAATTGCTCATGGAGAGGGATCTTCACGGGACACACATCTGTACAAGCTCCACAAAGGGAAGACGCATACGGTAATTCTTTATAGTCATCGTAACCTCCCAGGAGAGGAGTCAACACAGCACCAATCGGTCCCGGATAAATTGAACCATAGGCATGTCCGCCTACATGACGATAAACCGGACACACATTGATGCAGGCAGCACAGCGAATACAATGTAAAGACTCCTGGAATTCCGTACCCAAAATTTTAGAACGGCCATTATCCACGATCACAAGATGAAAGTCTTCCGGACCATCGACATCACCTTTCTGTTTCGGACCTGTCAAAGCTGTTACATAGCTAGTCAGCTTCTGTCCAACTGCAGCCCGTGTTAATAGACTGACCATGACGTCCAGTTCTTCCCAGGTTGGAACAATCCGCTCCATTCCCATCACGGTAATTTGGGTCTCAGGGAGTGTCGACACCATTCGTGCATTCCCCTCATTCGTTACCAGAGCAAACGACCCGGATTCCGCTACCGCGAAGTTACACCCGGTGATGCCTACGTCAGCAGAGAGAAACTCCTTCCTTAGCTGTTCCCGGGCAAACAACGTAAGTTCCTCCGGGTTTTCCGTTTTCTTATAACCCATTCTATCTTTGAATACATCACGTATTTGCTCTTTATTTTTATGCAGAGCGGGAGCAACAATATGAGATGGAGGATCATGGTCATCAACTTGCAAAATATACTCCCCAAGATCTGTCTCTATTACCTCGCACCCCTCCTCCTCTAACGCATCATTCAGGGCAATTTCTTCGGTGACCATTGATTTGGACTTTACGACTTTCTTGCCTTGTTTCTTATTCACTACTTCTTTTACGTATGTGTTGGCCTCTTCGGCTGTTTCGGCAAAATAAACATGTCCGCCACGCTCCGCTACTTTTTCACTTAACAGCTGCAAGTAGTAATCCAAATTTTCCATCGTGTGCTGGCGAATTTCCTGACCGTGATTACGCCACTCTTCCCAGTCACCTAACTCTTCCGCAGCGTTTGACTGTTTAGTTTGCAGTCTTCCTTGAGCTGAACGAACAGCCCCGCGCATAAAATCGTTGCCTATACCTTTTTCTACTCGATTCGAAAACTTCTTGTCACCTACGTGCATGGGCATACTAAGCTTCACCTCGACTGTTTAGAATTTCGGCTATGTGCATGACTTTTACCGATTTATTTTTCCGTTTCATACGACCATCTATTTGCATCAAGCAGCCGCCATCGGCCCCAATTAGCAAATCAGCTTCTGTTTCCTCAATATGCTCAACCTTCTCATCAACCATTTGCTCCGAGATGTCGCTCATTTTCACAGAAAAGGTCCCTCCAAACCCACAGCAATCACTGCGGTTAGGCAGTTCTTTAAGTTCCAGCCCCTCCACATGGCTGAGCAGCTTAAGCGGTGCTTCTCTTACCCCAAGCAACCGGGTCATGTGACAGGAAGTGTGATAAGTGGCCCTCCCCTTAAAGACAGCCCCTACATCCTCAACCTTAAGTACCTCTGTCAAAAATTGTGTCAGCTCAAATGTCTTGGCTTTTAACGACTTTGCTTTATCACGCCACATTGGTTCATCTTTAAACAATTGATCATACTCATGAAACATATAGGCACAGGATCCAGAAGGACTGACCACATATTCTGAATGGACAAACGTCCGAATCATATTTTTAGCGGCAGCTTTTGTTTGTTCATGATAGCCGCTGTTGTAGGCCGGCTGCCCACAGCACGTTTGGGTTTCAGGAAAGTCAACCTCACACCCCAGCCTCTCTAGCAGCTCCACACTTGCTTTCCCTGCATTTACATAAAATAAGTCTCCCAAGCATGTAATAAATAGTGAAACTTTCATTCTATATCCCTCCCACCTGTTGTTCTACTTAATGATTTACTATCAATTCTATGCAGATCTATCTAATTCTTTAGAGTTTTTATTAAACCTGATTCCTTTTCCAACAGATACAACAATTCCTAATGCAATGAAGATAAGTAGCAATGTACCTACATTTAACCCTAAACCATATAGGTAGACATAGCCCAAGGTCCCGGCAAAACTCACATAGAAAAACATTGGGATAAGCAGCCTGCGAATTAATTTGCCTTCTCTGCCCATCAGACCAGCGGCCGCAGATGCTGCGACAACATTATGTACACAAATCATATTACCTGCCGCTCCTCCAACGGCCTGAAGGGATACAATAGTTCCTGGATCAACTCCAATCGTATTCCCTACACCAAATTGGAACAGCGAAAACATCATGTTGCTGATTGTGTTGCTTCCTGCAACAAACGCACCGATAGCACCAATTAAAGGAGCAACTAAAGGATAAAAACCTCCAAATAATTCCGATATCCCTTCAGCTAACACTAAGGGCATACTGTTAAAGCCGGAGACGTTCACATCAGAATTTATAAAAATCTGCACGAGAGGAACGGTAAATATTAATGCAACCATCGCACTTAACACAGTTTTGAAAGAATTTTTAACTGCGATGTTGTATTCTGCTCCTTTCATGCGATAAACAAAGGCAGCTACAATGGATACTACAATAAATACAGCCCCGGGAATGTTTAACGGCTCTGTCGTCACAGTAAGACTTGTTCCAAATAAATGAGGTAAAGTGATATCCCATGCTTTCAGCCAACTGCTGAAAGGTAAGGACGGCAGTCTAGTAAGTACCAGCAATACAGCCACAAGCAAGTAAGGAAACCAAGCGCCAAGCGTGCTGACCTTTTTCTTAGGCGGCTCTTCATTTATTTGAAGATTACCGGTCCAATCAGCCTCCCAATTTTCCTTTTTGTCAAAACCCCATACTTGTTCAGGCATAAGGAAGCCTTTTTTTGCTGCCGGAATAACAATGGCCATCCCAATCAAACCACCAATTAATGAAGGAAATTCAGGACCAAGCAAATTAGCCACAAGCGCATAAGGAACGGTAAAGGCTAACCCAGCAAACAAGGCAAACTTCCAAACAGCAAGCCCTTCTTTAATAGATTTATTTTTACCAAAAAAGCGAGTTAACATTACTGAAATAAATAGAGGTATAAACATCCCCACAATTCCATGGAATATCGCAACCTGACCGCCTATTTGAACTATATAATCCATGAAGCCGATGCCCTGCTCACTAAGGTGTTGACTCACAATCTCTGAATCTTTTAACCCTGTGTTCACACCTATTAATATCGGAGTACCAATCGCACCGTAAGAAACGGGTGTCGACTGAAGCATTAAAGCTGCCATGACAGCTCCCATTGCCGGAAAACCGATAGCAACTAGCAATGGTGCAACAATCGTTGCTGGACTTCCCCACCCCGCTGCGCCTTCCAGAAATGACCCAAACAACCAACAAATGATGATCGCCTGAATTCTTCTATCAGGTGTGATGTCAGTAAAACCCGAACGGATCGTATGTATAGCTCCACTTTCTTTAAGCGTATTCAAAAGTAACAAAGCACCAAATACGATTAAACCAACCTCTAGGGCAGTAAATACTCCCTTTATGGCTGAAGCACCTATTTGATTCGCTGGAACCCCCCATATAAAACCAGCTGTAATGATCGTAATAATTAAAGAGACTGGCATGGCTGATTTCGCCGGCCAACGAAGAATAACCAGGAATAGAAAGACGGATAAAATGGGTATAAGTGCGATCAGCACCAGAAATCCGATATTCATAAATGAACCCCCCTTAAAGATATGGTCATCAGATGACCTGCTCAATATTCGTTATTATAATATAAAGCGTTTTCAATAAGCAAGGATAGAATTTAAATTGTTTGAAAATACAGACGTTATGTGTGCCCTCACTAATAAAATGACATACAAAAAAAGCTCCTTACTATTTCAGGAGCCTTCATTGCGTTCTATAGTACTTTTCCTTTGTAATCACTGATAATATTTTAAAAGAGTTTGTTCAACTTCTGTTAGATGGTTTAACATAAGCTCTTGCGCCTTAACTGAATCTCTGGACTCAATGGCTTCAAATATTTGCTTATGCTGTTGATAAATCTTTGTAAGTGTCCTTTGTTGAGAAAACAACCAGATGCGTCTAGTCTCAAACATCGCTTCAACCATCGTTTCCGATACATTATTCATTAAATCGATTAAAAAACGATTGTGGGAAGCCTCGGCAAGTGCCATATGAAACTGCAAGTCCGCTTTCTCCCCAAGCTGTTCATCCCCATTGGCATCCTGCATATCTGCAAGCGCTTTACTGATTGCCAAGATATCTGATTCTTGTGCATTTTCTACTGCAGAGTTGACACTTCCCACTTCCAAGATTTTTCTGATTTCTAACAAATCGTGGATATCCTTTTTACCCATTAATAACACGGAGCTTGTTATCGATGAGGTTAGCACTTTTGGATCGAATTCACGTATATACGTACCTTCACCTTGCCTCATCTCGAGCATTCCTTTTGCACGCAAGGCACTCAGTGCTTCCCGTATGGCCGATCTGCCGACACTGAAATCTTCAGCAAGCTTCTGAACAGAATTTAGCTTATCACCTGGTTTCAAATCACCTGTTTTAATCATATTTAATAACTCATCCGCAACTTCTTCATATATTTTACGGGGCTTTATTTGTTTATAAGCCATGGATACACCTCTGTCTTCATTGATAACTTCATTTTAACGAAAGGACAGAAAATCGACAATTCTTTATGGATTTTAAAAGCACCTCAGAGGGGCGTGCAGTGTGTACTTCCTACTCACACAACCCATTTGAGGTGCTTATTAATCATGAATGTATCCTTTCATCAGGACGTCTTTGCTTTTTCCATCCCTTTTGAGGTCAATAACTTCCTAACTTCCTTGCGCTCGCTTTTTCTCGTTAACACATAGACCGTATCAAAAGTTTGCATTACTGAATTCCCTGTAGGGGTAATGACTTCATCTCCACGCGCAATCGTAACAATAATCGTGTCTTTTGGAAAATCAATATCATTCAGTTCACGCCCCGTGATAGGCGAATCCTCACCTAATGTTACTTCGACAATTTCCGTTTCTGTTTTTCCTATGTTAATTAATTCAAGTTCACCAATAGAGCGATTTTTCGAATCTCCTGCTAATTTCAAATAAGATCCAACGCCAGACAATGTACTTCCTTGGATCAATGCGGAAATAATCACAACGAAGAATACGGCATTGAAGATAATATCACTGTTTTCTACATCTGCCAGAAGCGGGTATGTCGCTAGGACAATAGGAACAGCTCCCTTTAGTCCCGCCCAGGAAATAAAAGTTTTTTCCTTGAGATCATAGTTCATTCCGATCATACTTATAAAGACTCCAATTGGTCGGGCGATGAACATTAATACAATCGATAGAAGAATACCTTTCCAGGCTACACCGAGGAGTTGGCTAGGAAATGCTAGTAGTCCAAGCATCATGAACATGAGGATCTGCATCATCCACCCAAAGCCTTCGTTGAATCGAAGAATGGAGAAGCGATACATGAGGTCACTGTTTCCTACAAATACTGCCATCACATACACGGCAAGCAACCCACTGCCTCCAATTAAGGCGGTAAATGAGTAGGAAAATATAGCAAACGATAGAGCTAGTACAGGGTAGAGTCCCGAGGAGTCCAAATCAATTTTGTTAATCACCCATACCGTAAGCTTCCCTAACAATAAACCAGCAAGTACACCTAAGCCCATTTCTACGAAGAAGCTGCCTATTGCTCCCCAAATCGATGTCTCCGGGACTTGGATTAAGTCAATGAAGATGATTGTTAGAAAAACTGCCATCGGGTCATTTGTTCCAGATTCTGCCTCGAGTGTTGATGTAATCTTTTTCTTAATATTTTTGGTCCCTAAAACGGAAAATACAGCAGCTGCGTCCGTTGAGCCGACAATGGCTCCAAGCAGCAGACCTTCAAGCCATGAGAATCCGAAGATATATACGGCTGCAGCTCCGGTAACAAATGAGGTGATTAAGACCCCTGCTGTCGCGAGGGAACCTGCAGCCCCGGCAATTGGCTTGATATCTTTCCACTTCGTCTGAGTGCCCCCATCAAACAGAATAATAATTAACGCGAATATTCCAATTAATTGGGCAAGCCCAGCGTTTTCAAAATAGATGTAATTATTTAATAGTAACCCTGCACCTAAGAATAAAATAAGTGAGGGCATTCCTAGTCGAATAGAAAATTTCGTGGCCAGAACACCTGTTAATAGCATAATAGAAAGTACTAGTATAATCGTATCAACATTTATTTCCATATAACCCACCTTTTGCTCCGATTGAATACTACTTTATTGTGTTGTATAATTTAAAGCTTCTATTATAAGATTAATATATTTTCAGATAATTATCTAATGAAAAACCTTATAACAACCGGATTTCACAGGTGATTCCGATAAAAATAAATAACATAAACAGGAAACGTAAAAAAGCAAGGTGAAACGAGCGGCAGTTCGTTGTTCAGCCCAAGCAGGACAACTCTAGAGGTTTAGAGCTGCCCGCCCGGCTATTAATCTAATTCCAAAGTCCACCCAAGGAGAAATCCGGCAAGTATGCCGCCCAATCTGTCCCTGTTAATCCACCAGTTAACAAAATAGTGCCGAAAAAACAAGAGCAAGACAAGAACCGACATAGCATAATATTCTAAATTAGATTTTACTTTAGATGTCATATTCTGTTCCCAAGTCGAAATAAGCTTCCTGACTTTATCAAAAGCTTTACCAACTATTTATTTGCCTGAATGAAAGTGACTGTTGAAAGAAGTTGTATATGACTTATACGAGGTAATTAGATTAATATTTCATTACATCAACACACCTTAATGGTTCTGAAATGTACAACCTTTTAAAGCTGAATTTATCAGCGATCGACATTTCCCTGAGAGCCGGATTATGCATTAAAAAGGGCAAGGGAAAACCGCTTTTACAGATTGGCACCGTGGTGGATTGCGAGGAGGGAATTGCCTTCATTTCAGCATCGATAGAGGCCATCAGTTCCACTGGTTCATCAGCAGATTCAGCTGCATAACTTTCAAGCTCAGCTGCTGGCTGCAGCCAGCCCATGAAAAACAATAGAATGATTCCTAATCCTGCTAGCAAACCTTTTCTCACATTAGCCCCTCCCCTTTTTCGTTCGTTGCAAGTTCCATTCTACCAAGTGAAGAAATCAATAGAAATAACTTTCCTTCTTTTTCTGGATCAAGAGCCGCTGCGGCAGTATGCCCGTTGTCAAACCCTATAAAATCGGATAAGATATGACATAGTCAGGGAAAACGTTTGCACAAGTTGCATGACCCCTCTTAGTTAGAGGTTGAACAGCAGTAAATTGGTTGAACGCGGAGGCAGTTATAGAAATTGATTACTTTTATACACAGGAGGCGGGAGAATGGAAAAAGCTTGGTGGAAAGAAGCAGTCGGATATCAAGTATATCCAAGGAGTTTTCAAGATTCAGATGGGGATGGGATTGGTGATTTACAAGGCATCATCAGCCGGCTTGATTACATGAAAGACTTAGGGATAGACTTCATTTGGATTTGTCCTATGTATAAATCCCCTAAGGATGACAACGGGTATGATATCTCCGATTACAAAGATATCCTGGAAGAGTTCGGAACGATGGATGACTTTAACGAACTACTAGGCGAAGTCCACAAACGAGGCATGAAGCTGATCATTGACCTTGTCTTAAATCATACAAGTGATGAGCACCAATGGTTTATTGAATCCCGCTCTTCTTTAGATCATCCTAAGCGGGATTGGTATATTTGGCGTGATGGTAAAGATGGCAAAGAGCCAAACAACTGGGAGAGCATTTTCGAAGGATCGGCCTGGGAATATGATGAAGGGACCGATCAATATTATTTGCACTTGTTTTCAACGAAGCAGCCTGATTTGAACTGGGAAAATCCTGAAGTCCGTGAAGAACTCTATAGTACTGTAAACTGGTGGCTGGAAAAAGGCATTGATGGTTTTCGGATAGATGCCATTAGTCACATTAAAAAGCAACCCGGTCTCCCTGATATGCCGAATCCTGACAATAACCGTTATGTTTCCTCTTTCGACAAACACATGAATCAGGAAGGAATTCATACGTTCCTGCAAGAATTCAAAGATCGCACCTATGGGAATTATAACGTGATGGCAGTTGGCGAAGCGAATGGTGTAAGTACGGAAGACGCTCATCTGTGGGTTGGTAAACAAGGGAAAATGGATATGGTGTTTCAATTTGAACATCTTGACCTCTGGGATCATGATGCTGAACAGCAGCTTGATATCGTGGGGCTTAAACAAGCGCTGACCCGCTGGCAGAAAGCGCTTGAGAATGATGGCTGGAACGCGCTATTTACTGAGAATCATGACAAAGCAAGATCCGTTTCCACATGGGGGAATGACCAGGAATACTGGCGTGAAAGCGCGACTTCGATAGCTACGATGTATTTTCTCATGCAAGGGACACCATTTATTTATCAAGGTCAGGAAATAGGTATGACAAACGTCGCGTTTCCTTCCATCGAAGACTATGATGACGTTGCGGCCAAGAACCTTTACAGTAATAAACAGGCCGCTGGTTGGTCGCATGAAGAGATTATGTCCATCCTCTGGAGCTCCTCCCGTGACAACAGCCGAACACCTATGCAATGGACAAGTGAGGAGCAGGCAGGATTCACCACGGGTAAACCATGGATGAAAGTTAATCCTAATTATGAAAAAATAAATGTCGCTCAACAATTGCAGGATGAACACTCTATACTTACTTATTATAAACAGTTAATCCAGTTGAAAAAGGAGCATAAGCTATTCACCTATGGCACCTATAACTTGCTGGACGCTGATAATACTCAGACTTACACCTACACACGAACATATGAAGGCCAGACAGCCTTGATCGTGACAAATTTAACAGGGAAAGAAGTACTGTTCGAAAGTGAATACATCTTAATGGGAGAGTCATTACTGCTCACCAATCAACTGGAAATAAACGCCCATCACACAAAACAATTACACTTGGCTCCGTATGAAGCACGCGTTTATTTATTATAAACGTAAACCACGTCACCGTTGACGTGGTTTAGTTTGTTTTAATCTTATTACACAAAACAGCATAAAGCCAATGCTGGTGAGAACCGAAAACATGAATAATACGAGTAAAGGAACCGGTCCCGTATTAAATACAAGCAGGATGCCTGAACCATATACGATACCCGCTAACCCCATCATCGGCAGCACTGGCTTCCTACTTCCTTTGATCAGTAAATCAGCAATAGCGCAGCCTATCCACGTTACAAAAAGTCCGTAGAACACCTGCTTCTGGAAAATCTCACTCCAAATCTCCCCGCCTGTCTTTAGATAGGAAGCACCGAGCAGGGTGATGAGATAATAAGTGTATGTAACGAGAAAACCTAACGTGAAATTCATACCCAGCATACCCTTTCTGCAAATAAAGCCTTTGTCATTTTCACGACAAAGGCTTTTCTTACAATCTATTCAACCCTGAGGTCTGCTTCCATTTCAAGCTCCACATTTCCCTGGATCGCTTTAGAAATCATACAACTTTTCTCGGCTTTATCCACTAATTTTTTTAAGGTGGCTAATTGTTTCTCACTTGCCTCTTTTGTCAAAATCACCCTCGGTCTATGAATGATCTTCTTATAGGTAAAAATACCGTCAGTCACATCTACGACCCCTTCTGACTCCATATCCATCTCCTTCAGTGGAAGATGGGCACGTTCAATCATGGCCGCTAAACTGATAATATAACAAGTGGCCGCTGCCCCTAACAGCATCTCATCAGGGTTCGTACCAATATTCGGTCCGTCCATTTCTTTAGGAATCGAAATTTTTGTTTTTAATTTATCAGCTTCAATAGATCCGACTTCATTACGGCCGCCGGGCCAGTCTGCTTTGAGATGAAAGTGGTGAAATGCCATCGTATTTGCTCCTTTTCAAGTCATTCTACACTTATTGTAAACGAGAGGTAATCATGCATGAAATTATTTGCTTATTTTTAAAAAAGGATTTCTGTCCATCCGTGGCGAAAACAAGCAGTGGAAAGGAGATGATGGAATGAATAGATTATCAGAACCTCATTATAAGCGTGCGGCAGACTGGATTCTTGAACATGGACGAGAGCTGGAAAAAGCCAGAATGAAACAATTAATACAGGGTGGACATGAGCAGGACATAGTTACAGCCCTCTCTGCGTTTCAAAATGAAGACGGGGGGTTTGGCAATGGTTTGGAAGCTGACATCAGGATGCCACACTCATCTCCAATTGCTACGTCTGTAGCTATGCAGCTCTTAGTTGAGCTTGAAGACAACCCACAAGCTGACCAGATGATCCACACAGCACTTGGTTATTTGGAAAATCAGTTTGGCCGCAAAAGACAGGGATGGTATGCCGTGCCGCCAGAGGTTAATCAGTATCCACACGCCTTCTGGTGGACTGTTCATGATGACGGTATGTCCTGGATTGATCATCACTGGGGAAATCCAAGCGCAGAAATCATTGGTTACCTGCTTCGCTACCGCAATGCCGTAACACATCTAAATGTAGATCACCTGGTCAAACAGTGTATGGACTACTTTATGAATTTGACGGCTTTTGAATCTGAGCATGAAATCTACTGTTATCAGCGCCTTTTTAACCTGCACCCTGACTTGTTAACGCAAGAAGCATCTGATCAATTGCAAAGAGCTGTTCAATCCCTCGTCGTTTACGATCAGGAAAAATGGCAGAACTATGTGGCCTTTCCATTGAAATTTGCAGCTGTACCAAGGCATTCGCAGTTAGGAATCCCAACATCAAAGATTGAAGAAAATTTGCAGTTTATAACGGAACAATTAGAGAATGATCCATTTATTGAGCCCCCATGGGAATGGAATGATTACATGGATAGCTGGGGGCACGCTAAAACAGAGTGGCGTGGTGTCCTTACATTTGAAGCCCTGCAGTGGCTGCTCAACTATGGAAAAGTCGCGACCTGACCTTCATCGCGATTTTCCATTTTGACGAACTCATATATGCCGCCGTTCGTAGGCTGCTGAAAAGTCTTTACAACTACAAAGCCTGCCCGCTCATACACCTTGATCGCCCTTTTATTGAAAACAGCTACAGCCAGGGTGACTTTCGAAGGGGCATAGTTTTCAAAAATAAACTGCAGTCCTTCTTGTAAAAATAACTGACCTTCTCCCTTTCCGGTCAAATCAGGATGCATACCAAGGCCAATATTAATGGTTTGTGCATCCACGGGGTCACTAGTGAAAAAGCCGATTAGCTCTCCATGCCTCCAAACACTTTGTGTATGCTTGCTTCGTTGATCAGGATCAATAAACTCTTCATAATCTTCCTGGTCAGCTTTCATATCGTAGAAACTGTACTCCCCTGGATATTGCCATTCTGCAATGATCTCCGCTTCCGCTTGAGTGATGGGTTGAAATTGTATGACCATTACCTTATTCCTCCCAATCCTTCTTAAAACGCTGCATTTTCAACTGCAACTGTTCAACCATGTCCAGAACACGCAAATAGTCTTCATGCTCCATCTGTTCCGGGTCCATCGTTTCAACTACTTGATGCAACATTTGAATTCGGTTTTTCACATATCTAAATTGTTCAGATTGTGTTTCGGCAGCCTTTCCCATAATGTCCCTCCTAAAGATTTAGTAGTAAAGGGAACCTTCGAAAAGGTCCCCTTTTATTAATCGGTCTGGTCTTGCTTTTGCGGTTCACTTTTCTTACCTGATAAGAACCATCCGCCAGCAGCTATCAATACGAGCACAGCATAGAAGAAAAGTTTCCATGTGGTCGAGTGGGCAAAGTGTTCATCCAACACCTGTATACTTGGGTGAGCAAGTGTGGAGACAGCCAGCTTCACTCCTACCCAGCCGACTATAATAAAGGCAGCCACCTCAAGACCTGGTCGGGATTTAAGGAGTTTTACGAAATAGTTGGCTGCAAACCGCATAATAATGATTCCAATCATCCCCCCGGTCAAGATGACAGCAAACTGCCCGCCATCTAAGCTTCCAATCGGAGGTAATGGCGTTTCCGGTAAAGCCACGGCTAGCGCTACAGCAGCTAAAATGGAATCGACCGCAAAGGCCAAATCCGCTAATTCTACCTTTAAAACAGTCATCCAGAAACCTTTACCTTTGCCGTCCGTATCTACCTCTACTTCATCAGGATCTTGTTTATTCCTGTCTTCTCTTTTAGCTTTCCATTTATCGTACAAGTGTTTACCAGATATGAATAGCAAGTAGGCTGCACCAAGAGCTTGCACCTGCCAGACATCAACCAGAAACGAGATGATAAATAACGAACCAAAGCGGAGGATAAACGCTCCAACTAACCCGTAAAATAAAGCTTTCTTCCTTTTCTCTGGCGGCAAGTGTTTTACCATAATAGCCAGCACCAAAGCGTTATCAGCAGCTAGAATACCTTCTAAACCGACAAGAACGAGTAATACCCATCCATATTCTATCAATAATTGAGCATCCATATTACTTACTCTCCTTTTTTATAAAAAAATGATCCCACCACAAAGGTAAGGATCAAAAAAATAGACCTCTACCTCTGTGGGTAAAGGTCTCGCTAACAACGTTCGTTGTCAGTAAAGCCGGGGCGTATCTCCCGTAGTGACGACTTTACTTTTCAGCTACTCCCCTTTTAGGAAAAGCTAATTCTGACTTCATCATAGCATGATTGCACCAATTGTCAACAGATTTATCATTTTACGTTTCCTCGGTAAAAAGACGGCAGATTTCTACAATCACCTGTGTGGATTTTACCATATTGTCTAATGAGACATACTCATACTTCCCGTGGAAATTTTCCCCACCGGTAAACAGATTCGGCGTAGGTAAGCCCATGTAAGAAAGCTGTGAACCGTCAGTCCCCCCTCTAATTGGCTGCACAATCGGCTGGATGGACAGGTTAGTCATCGCCTGGTACGCAACATCAACTATCTCTTTTCTCGGTTCAATTTTATTCCCCATATTGTAATATTGATCGTGAACTTCAAGGCTGACGCGATGACTCCCGTATTTATCTCTTACTTGTGAAGCAATCGAATGCAGTTTTTCCTTTCTCGCTTCAAAGTTCTGCTTATTAAAATCCCTTACTAAATAGTATAATTGAGCTTTCTCTACATCTCCCTCAAAAGAGACAAGATGATAAAATCCTTCATATCCAGCAGTGAGCTCCGGTGAGTCTTGCTTCGGAAGCTGCTCAATAAATTCAATCGCAAGCTTTGAAGCATTAACCATCTTGCCTTTTGCCGTCCCAGGATGAACACTATTGCCGTAAAAAGTGATTGTCGTATCAGCTGCATTAAAGCTTTCATACTGTAGTTCACCTAAAGGTCCACCGTCTACCGTATAAGCGAACTCTGCACCGAATCGTTTTACATCAAACAAATGAGGTCCTCGCCCAATTTCCTCATCAGGGGTGAAAGCAACACGTATCTTGCCGTGTTTTACTTCAGGATGACTTATGAGATACTGCATCGCTGTCATAATTTCAGCCACACCAGCTTTGTTGTCGGCACCTAGCAAAGTAGTACCATCCGTAGTCACCAGGGTATGTCCTTTATACATATGAAGTTCTTCAAAATCACCCGGGGAAAGCACGACTTCATCATTTAATTGAATATCCCCGCCATCATAGTTCTCAACGATTTGAGGGCGTACGTTCTTCCCCGTAAAATCTCTTGCTGTATCTACATGCGCTAAAAAACCAATGACGGGAAGGTCTTTGTCAACGTTAGCAAGAAGTGTAGCCATTACATACCCGTTTTCATCGATGGTGACCTCATCCATCCCCATTTCCCGGAGTTCCTCCACTAATTGATTAGCAAGCACTAGCTGCCCCTCCGTAGAAGGACACTGCTCATTGGATTCATTTGATTGTGTGTCGATCTTCACATAACTTGTAAACCGCTTCAATAATTGCTCCTTCATCATTTTCACCCTCAATATTATTGGATTAACGTTTTATCTTCTCTACCATATAAGCCTCTGGACATATTTTCAACAATAGAGGAATAGTGATAATCTTATAGCATATTTATTTTCCTTCGTGAACACTTCCATTTTCAAGCAGGAATTTCATAATCGAGGAAGAATTACTTATAGACAGTCATTTCATACATAAAGGTGTGTCTTCATGATCCATAAACGTTGGTTTCAAACTTTGATCGCAGGTATTCTAGCTTCATTATTTATTTTACTCATACATGAGATTCAATTTTTCTTTGCCCCTATATTCACTTATCTAGCGGCAATAGCCATTCCCTTCATCGGTGGGGGAATCTTATTTTATATTTCAAGACCCGTAATGCTTTTCCTGGAAAAGTACAAAGTGCCGAGATTGCTTGCTATTTTAGCAGTCTTTTTGCTTTTTATTTTCATTGGATACTTGATCACCCGCTTTATCGCTCCTATCGCTCAGGAGCAATTTTCAAAATTAATCGATAATTTCCCCAGAATGGTGGAAGTGGTTAGTGATACCATCAATTACTGGCAGCAAAACCAGGCTATTATCCCAGATCAGTTTAATAGTGCGATTAACAACGTTATCCAAAACTTAGAATCATACTTGAAAGAAGCATCAACCATTGTGATCGATGTGATCAGTCAATTTATCGGCTTTGTTTTCGCATTAATCCTAGTACCGTTATTTTTGTTCTTTATGCTGAAAGACGGTGACAAGCTTGTTCCGTTTTTACGTCAATTCATGAACGAACGGGTAGGGAAAAGTTTTGAAAAACTAGCTAAATCCCTTGATCACACATTGAATTCCTTTATTATCGGCCAGCTTACGGTCAGTGTGTTCGTCGGAATGATTCTGCTTGTCGGCTACTTAATCATTGACTTACACTACTCCCTAACCTTGGCTTTATTCGCTATGATGATGAACGTAATCCCTTTCGTCGGACCCTTCTTAGCTGTTATCCCTGCTATTTTAGTGGCTCTGTTTCAAAAACCGATTTTGGTTTTATATGTGGCTATCATTATGGTCGTGGCCCAGCAAATTGAAGGTAATCTCGTCTCCCCTAATGTGATGGGTAAAGCGCTTAATATTCATCCTTTAACGGTGATCACCGTCATCCTGGCTGCAGGCAGCCTGGCAGGTTTCCTCGGTCTTTTGTTTGCCATTCCAACCTATGCGCTCGTAAAAACAGTGATCACTCATTTCTATCATGAATGGTTGGAAAATAGAGCAAATCACTAAAAAATCCCCGTTGCTATTGAGCCGAAAGTTTAGCAGCGGGGATTGTTAATTATGATGATGAAGAAAAATGATACACGAGCGATTGGCCGACAAAATTGTAGCCGATTTTTTTATAAATGGTATTCGAGGTCGCGTTAGCCAAGTCTGTATATAAGGCACAGAACTCATATCCTTCTGTTAATAATTTTTCTGTTAAGGAGGCGACAGCCTGAGTAGCGTAGCCCCTGCGTTTATACTCATCAGGCGTGAAAACAGCATTCACAGTCGCCCCGTTCGGAGTGGTCCGAGCCCGGCAAACCATCGATACGATGGTTCTGTTCACCTGCCAAAGGTGCATTTTTTGATCAGAGATCATATCTCCTGCTAATTGAGCAACTCGCTCCTTATGAAATACCTCTCCCGTTTCATGGCCATAACTTGTTAGCCACCGTACCAACAAAGGGTAATCTTTTTGCTCTGCGAGGATTAGCTCCCCATCTTTTTTGACAACTGGTTTGAGTTGATCTAATCGGTAAATACCTTGCTTCATATGCAGAGCCCCTTCTTGACCACTGCATTGCTCCCACGCTTCCACAAACCATTGTACCGCTTCGGACTCTCCAAGCACACCTGGCACTTCATATTCATTCTCGTACAGGAAACGGGCTAAATGAGTCAATACTTCTTGATTAATTGTAGAGATAGCAGGCAATATCCATAAATGCGGCGGGGTTCTAAGTGTGACATATACAGGTTCTTCACCGTCATAAACGGTGAGCATGAAAGCTGAAGAATCCTTCCCCCCGCTATTCTTCCAACTCCCTATAATGCCGAGTGGGAGGTTATTCTCAGCCTCTTTCTGTAACAATAGTGGTTCAGCTTGCCTGGCAAAACCAGACGCGTCTGCAGTTTCTTCAACTCTCATCATAACAGTCCCCCTTCGATATACTTTTTTTAGAAAAGCTGTTTTCTAAAAAGATTGTTGTTTTTTGACGCAAAAGTTATAAACTGTGTCTTAACATTGATTCCACTGCGGCAGGACGCGTGGCCGCGGAAAGTGTAGTGTATTTCCGAACCCTTATCCTCTCTGTTGACAACAAAATTTACATAAAATAGCCTTCAGGAAAATTTCTACCATTATACCCTCTTGACACAACATCTACAATAATAAATAAAGGGGTGATGATATGACGAGGAAGGAAATTGAAAATGAAATCGCTGCCCTCAAGTCTGATTATATACGAATTCAAGGTGATTTAGATAAGCTTGAAGCAGCTGGGGCTAACGTACAAAATGCGGAATCACAGCTGGCCCGTATGGAAGAACAGCTAAAGGAATTAAAACAAAAATTAGCTGAAGCGAAATAACATACAAAAGCGGCGTGCGATTTGATCGCACGCCGCTTTTCTGTTTTAGATTATTTATCCTTTTTTCCGCTGCTTTTCTAATTTCTCTTGAATCTTTTCGAACTCTTTTTTTGGTGGCGTCAGGGAAACCACGATATCTCCTTGTTCTACTCTTGTTTCAACCTCTCCACTAAAGAATTCCATTTTCTTACTTGGCTTCTTCACAAATATTTGAATGGCTTGATCATCAATGTTATTTAAATAATCTCGATATGTGTACTGCTCCGTAATATTTGTTCTTCTAAACACATAACCATGTTCAACCATTTGGTTCAGTTCTTCCCAAGAAGCCCCGACATTGGATAGTACACGACCGCCAATCGTATGAACAAGATCTTCAAGCTTATCGCCTTCCCGCTTACTTAAACTTAACTGGAATAAGTTATTGCGGCCAAATTCAGGTACGAACGTCGTACATACTAAGGCGTTATACGAATCAAACTCAGTAGCCGCCAACATGTATTCATAAGGGGTCATATCCAATTTATATTCCGTCTGCTCTGCCAAAATTTCTCCGTGATAGGATTTCACACCCTCAGCGCGTGCTGTTGACAGCCTCTCCCATGAGGAATCACTTATGACTACAGGAACTTTTACATCTTGTAATGCTTTAGCAAGTTTAGTAGTAAACCTGCTCCCGCCAACCAGCAGGACCCCAGGCGGACCTTCCATAGAGAGACCGAGTTTTTTTGATAACCATCCAATCGAAAATCCATGGGCAACTACAGTCGTAAATACGAGTGCAAAAGTAAGAGAAGTCAAAATCGATGCGTCCTCAAACCCTGCATCCAATAACACACTCGCAAAATAACCAGATACGGTTAAAGCAACAATTCCGCGAGGGGCAATCCATCCAACCAATATTTTTTCTGACTTGGAGAGGTCTGTACCCCATGTGGACAGAAAGATCGATAACGGACGGACGATAAATAGCATCAAGAGAACAAAACCGATGATTTCGATATTAAAAATCTGCATCAAGGTGTCACGTGTTAGGGAAGCCGTTAAAAGCACAAAGATGGTTGAAGTTAACACAAGTGAAATACTTTCCTTAAAATGCCGCATATCTGCAATGGATGATATATGCATATTGGCAAGCGTCATCCCCATGGCTGTTACGGATAGCAATCCCGTCTCATGTGTCACTTCATCAGCTATCGTGAAACAAGCTATGACAACCATTAGCACGACAGGAGATTTCAAATATTCGGGAACATAGCCGGTTTCAAACATCCAGCCAATCCCTTTACCGCAGGCATACCCGAGCATCACCGCAAAAATGGCTGCCAGGAAAAACGATAATAAGGCCGTCGGAGAGTGGTTCGCACCTACTATGAATTCTGTTATTTCAAAAGCAAATACAGCAAGTAGTGCCCCGATCGGATCAACGATAATTCCTTCCCATTTTAAAATCTTAGCCGGTCTAGGCTTAAGTTTTGACTGCCGTAATAAGGGCAGGATAACCGTTGGACCTGTTACAATAAATAATGCTGCAATCACAAAGGCTACAGCCCATGATAAACCAGCCATATAGTGGGCAGCCAATAACCCAAGAATCCAACTAATAAAAGCACCAAAGGTTACGACCCGAAATACAGGCCTTCCCAGCCCCTTTACTTCCTTAAAGTCTAAGTTGAGACTGCCCTCAAATAAAATCACTGCAACGGCGAGGGAAATTATAGGGCTATATAATTCGCCAAAGTCCTGCTCAGGATTCATTAATCCCAAAACTGGTCCAGCGAGTAAACCCACAATTGACATGACAACAATGGCAGGCAATCGAAAACGCCACGAGATCCACTGTGAGCCAATCCCTAGTGCGCCAACTAACATAACTTCGAATAACAGTGAATCGATCATATATAATAACTCCTTATCTTCAAAAGGATATGTATCGAGACTTATTTTATATGGCTCCCATACATCTGTAAACTATCTTGTACTAAAAAAAGTTGATAGTAACTATGAAAACGCTGCCTTTACTGATGAATTAACATAAAAAAACATTGACATAATTTTTTGACATTGATAATATTACGGCGGTGATAAATACTGTTAAAGAAAGATTGATGCTTCTCCATGAGAAGCTCTTTTTTACGTTAGATAGGATGACATCATAGAGGAGGAAACAGTCATGAAACAAAAAGATATCCTGTTTATCGGCTTTACACTTTTTGCTTTATTTTTTGGAGCCGGAAACTTAATTTACCCCGTTTCACTTGGTATCGAATCCGGTACCTCTTACTTTCCAGCTATAATTGGCTTTATATTAACTGGAGTAGGGATACCTATCATAACCGTTGTTGCTATTTCACTTGTAAGAGGAGGGGCTATACAACTTGCAGGCCGAGTCCATCCTCTATTTGGAATTATATTCATTTCTGTTGTTTATTTAACGATCGGACCGCTTTTCGCTATTCCACGGGCGACAAGTGTAGCTTTTGAATCCGGACTAGCTCCATGGCTTGGCGAGTCCTCGTCATTAGGACTGTTCTTATTTACCGCTATTTTCCTTGGTCTAGTATTTTTCATAAGCTTAAACCCATCCAAACTCGTCGATCGAATCGGCCAGCTGCTGACACCTGCTCTATTTGTATCCATTATTGGACTTGTAATCGGCGCTTTCTTCCTGTTAGATGGTGAGATTCAGCCGCCTGGCGAAAAATATAGTTCCCAGCCGTTTTTTACTGGTTTTGTAGAAGGGTACCTCACCATGGACGCCATAGCCGCCCTGGCTTTTGGCATCATCACCGTTACCACCTTTCGTGAGCGCGGAATTACTGACAGCAAGATGCTCACACTTCGTACATTCCAGGCTGGAAGCGTAGCTGCAATTGGTTTAACTAGTGTGTATGTAGCAATTGGCTGGATCGGTGCGAAGATGGCGACAGAAGGAGCGTATGATAACGGCAGTGCGATTCTAGCGGGAGCCGCCAACATCATGTACGGAAATATCGGCACCCTTCTCTTCGGTCTCATTGTAGCGCTGGCATGCTTTACAACTTGTGTGGGACTAGTCGTTGCCTGCGCCCAATTTTTCAGCAATCGATTCCAAGGCCTCACATACAAGGGTGTTGCTTTAACGGTAACCCTTATCAGCATGGTTATCGCAAACTTGGGATTAAGTCAGATCGTTGCCTATTCAGTTCCTGTGCTGGTTTTTGTCTATCCGATAACCATTGTTTTGATTATTCTTACCTTTACAGGAGGAATCATTCACCATTCGCCTTATGTGTACAGAGGTGCCATTCTGTTCACAAGCGTTATAAGTTTATACGATGGGCTCGTGGCTGCCGGATTTCCGTTGAAGGCTGTAACTCCATATATTCAAGCCCTGCCGTTTTCTGAAATAAATCTAAGCTGGCTACTGCCAGCATTGGTCGGTGCCCTTATAGGAGCTATTATCCACTGGATCGTTACGACTACAACGTCCAAGGTTGTTACAAACAAATAATAATTTCAGGGCAGTTTCCTTAAGTGTTGGGAGACTGCTCTTTCTTATTGCACATTTGCTTCCCTTCGTATAAAAAACCCCCAGGCCTTTAAAGATGACCTGAGGTTGATCTAGTGGTTAAATAGAAATAATGATCTTTCCTTTAGCATGGTGCGTCTCACTTAACTCATGTGCCTCCTGCAACCCTTGTTCACTAAAGTTAAACTGATGGCCAATAGTGGGCTGCATTTTCCCTTCTACTATCAAATCTGCCAGTTTGCTTAGTTTGTCACCATCTGGCTCGAGCCAGACAAACCCGGCTTTCACTCCATGTTTACTGGCTGTCTCATCATCTGGTGGTTGTACAATCGAAGGCATGCGCCCGCCTTCTTTCAATACTTTATAGCTCTTCTCCTGGATCTCACCACCCATTGTATCGACAACAATGTCAACATCACTAAGAACCTCAGAAAAATCCTCAACCTTATAATCAATAAACCGGTCGACACCAAGCTTCTCTACCCACTCCTGGTTTTGGCCACTGGCCGTAGCCGAAACAGTTGCTCCAAATGCTTTAGCAATTTGAATGGCAAAGTGGCCAACCCCGCCTGAACCAGCGTGAACAAGTACATGATCGCCTTCCGCTACGTTGGAAAAATCAACCAGGCATTGCCAGGCCGTTAAACCTGCAAGCGGAACGGCTGCCGCTTCTTCATAAGAAATCGACTCTGGAAGATGGGATAGCAAATACTCATCCACTGCGACGTACTCGGCATACGTACCGTTCCTCGTCGTTTCAGGGCGTGCAAACACGCGGTCACCAACTTTAAAGTTCTGGACGGCACTTCCTGTTTTTTTAATAACGCCGGCCGCATCCCAGCCTAATATAATAGGAAAGTCAAAATCCAATTTCTCTTTTAAATACCCTTCTCTTAATTTCCAATCGATCGGATTGATTGAGGTGGCACGAAGTTCAACGAGAACTTGATCCTCCGTTATTTCTGGTTTAGGGACATCTTTTGCTGTGAGCTGATCCTTCCCGCCATACTGTTCTATTACAATCGCCTTCATTTTTTCCCCTCCGTCAGTAAATATTTTTGTATCTGAATTTTTCCCGTTTCAACCAAATCAAAACATGATACGATAGACAAAGAATTTGCAAAGGATGATCTTAATATGATCGAACAGGCTAGAAAATATCTACAAGAATATTATGGATTCACATCATTTCGTCCAGGTCAGGAAGAAGCCATTCAGTGTGTATTGACCCAGCAAAACACATTGGCTGTAATGCCGACTGGTGGAGGGAAATCGCTGTGCTATCAAATTCCCGGTCTAACTTTAGAGGGAACGGCTATCATTATTTCACCACTCATATCGCTGATGAAGGACCAAGTCGACGCCCTAACTTCCTATGGGATTGGGGCTACTTATATAAACAGTTCCCTGTCTTTCGAAGAACAGCGAAGCCGAATCTCTGATATGGAGCAGGGACGCTATCAGTTCGTTTATGTGGCTCCGGAACGATTCGATTCCCAATCATTTCTTTCAACAATTAAGCGGATTAAACTGTCACTAATCGCCTTTGATGAGGCACATTGTATCTCACAATGGGGCCATGACTTCAGACCAAGCTATCGCTCAATTGTTCAAACCCTTTATCAAATCCCAAACCTGCCTGTAATTATGGGATTAACTGCAACAGCTACACAAGAAGTTATACAGGATATTAAGCAATTAATACAGGTGGATGACGCCTCAGTCGTAAACACTGGTTTTGCCCGTAACAACTTGTCTTTCCGTTTGATTAAAGGACGTGAAAAGCGTGACTTTATTCTTGAATACCTGGAACAGCGGCCGCATGATTCAGGTATCATTTATACTGCCACTCGAAAAGATGCCGATCATCTTCAAAATTTCCTGGCTAAAAAAGGTTTTTCTGTTGGAAAGTATCATGCGGGGATGACTGAGAACCAACGTAAGCAAGTGCAAAGTGATTTTGTTCAGGATGAGACAACTACAATTGTAGCCACCAATGCTTTTGGTATGGGGATCGACAAGTCAAACGTTCGCTACGTGATTCATTACTCAATGCCGATGAATATCGAATCCTATTACCAGGAAGCTGGGCGAGCCGGACGAGATGGGGAGCCTGGTGATTGTGTATTACTATTTTCAGGTCAAGATATCCACCTGCAACGCTTTCTTATCGACCAGTCTATGATGGATGACGACAAGAAAAAGGATGAATATCAGAAGCTGCAGTCTATGGTCAATTATTGCCATACACATGTGTGCCTTCAACAATATATATTAAATTACTTTGCTGACCCTCACCCACATGAGCCTTGCGGAAAATGTTCCAACTGTTTATACGAAGGCGAAGAACAGGACATGACTCGGGAAGCTCAAATGGTGCTCTCCTGTGTGAAGCGGATGGGAGAACGATTCGGGGCAGGATTAACCGCCAAGGTCCTGCGCGGTTCTTCTGACCAAAAGGTGTTACAATTTAAGTTCCATAAGCTGTCCACGTACGGAATTTTATCAAGATATACAGAGAAAGGACTTACACAGTTTATAAATTTTTTAACTGCTGAAGGTTTATTAAGTCCTGGCGACGGACGGTATCCAACCTTACAACTCACTACAGATTCCGTTGCTGTTCTTAAAGGAGAAAGACCTGTAAAAATGTTAGTCGAAACCACAACTTCCGAGCAAGAAGTTAATTATGATGTAGAAAAGTTTGAAGCTCTGCGTATTCTGCGAAAAGAACTGGCAGATGAAGCCAACTTACCGCCGTATGTAATTTTTTCAGATGCTACGATTAAAGAATTGGCCATCTATCTTCCTAAAAATAAAAGAGAAATGCTGAAAATTAAGGGGATTGGAGAGCAAAA
The DNA here is from genome assembly GCF_029714185.1 of Halobacillus naozhouensis. NCBI lineage: Bacteria > Bacillati > Bacillota > Bacilli > Caryophanales > Bacillaceae > Halobacillus > Halobacillus naozhouensis. The sequence goes on from NZ_CP121671.1 coordinate 3,834,953, forward strand.
GTTCGAACAATACGGGGAACTATTTCTGGAGAAGATTATTCCCTGGGCTGAAGAAACAGATTCACGGCCTACACGCCGGCCCAACGAACATCTAAAGCCCTCCATGCGAAAAAAAGACCCAACCGATCCAAGGGCAAGCCATGAAATTACGTTTGATATGTGGTCAGATGAAGAAAAAACCATTAATGACATTGCGGAAGAACGTGGAATGAGTACCCAAACCATAGAGAATCATCTATTCCGTTGCGCTGGAGAAGGCAAAACAATCAATTGGGAGCTTTGGTTCAATGATGAACAGGAAGAAAATGTACTTATGGCTTACAACAAAGTGGATGAGAAAAAGCTAAAATCCCTGAAAGACATCCTGCCTGAAGAATACACATACCGCTTAATAAAAGCTGTCCTCGTTAAACATGGTTATATGAAATAGTAAAAAGGAACTGTCTATTACGACAGTTCTTTTGTTATGGTAGTAGAAAGAGTTTTTATAAGAAAGGTGGAATTAATTATGAAAGGGCTTACCAAGGATTTGGCTGCTAAACTAGACGAACATGATCCGTTACAATCATTTAAGACAGAATTTTATTTACCAAAGAATACTTATTATATGGATGGTAATTCACTCGGTCTCCTTTCAAAACGAGCTGAACAAGCTTTACTGACCTCTCTTCAGGACTGGAAACAGTTAGGTATAAATGGGTGGACAGATGGAAAAGAGCCCTGGTTTTACATGTCTGAAAAACTCGGAGCAATGACAGCTCCATTGCTTGGGGCTAAATCTGAGGAAGTCATTAATACAGGTTCCATCACGACAAACATCCATCAATTACTGGCAACGTTTTATCAACCCTCAGGAAAGAAGACAAAAATTCTGGCGGATGAACTGAACTTTCCTTCTGACATTTATGCGTTAAAAAGTCAGCTTGAGCTTCATGGATATGATCCAGAGGAACATTTAGTTCAGGTAGAAAGCCTAGATGGACGAACATTATCTGAAGATACGATTATCAACGCTATGACAGAGGAAGTTGCTTTAATTCTTCTTCCATCAGTTCTTTATCGAAGCGGCCAGCTGCTCGACATGCCTGCGATTACGAAAGCGGCTCATGAGCGTGGAATCATGGTTGGGTTTGATTTGGCCCACTCAATTGGCGCTCTCCCCCATCAACTTCATGACTGGGGAATTGACTTTGCTGTTTGGTGTACATATAAATATTTAAACAGCGGACCTGGAGGAGTTGGCGGCCTGTTTGTGCATGAGAAACACCTTGGGAGGAAGCCAGGGTTAGCCGGCTGGTTTAGTTCCAATAAAAATAAACAATTTGATATGGACCATAGCCTTACACAGGCAGAGAGCGCAGGAGCTTTTCAAATAGGAACACCACATATTTTAAGCTCTGCTCCTCTAATAGGTTCACTGGAAATGTTCCAGGAAGCAGGAATAGAACGGATCCGTGAAAAATCCCTACAACAAACTCGTTACTTGATTCATTTTGTTAAAGAAGAGCTAAGCGAATTCGGGTTTACGATTGCTAACCCTGAAGATGATAACCGCAGAGGCGGCCATGTCAGCTTGATTCATGAAGAAGCAGCTAGTATTTGCAAAGCTTTAAAAGCTCAACAAATCATCCCTGATTTTAGGGCGCCCAATGTGATCCGTCTGGCACCCATCGCCCTTTACACTTCCTATTCAGACCTTTATCAAGTTATGATGATACTAAAGGAGATTGTACAAAGTGGGGAATATAAACAATTCAAAAATGAGCGCGACACTATTGCTTAGGGAGGAAATCTAATGAAACTAATTGATATTTCGATGACACTCAATGATGCAACACCACCCTGGCCAGGCGATGAGCCTTTCCGCTACGAGCTAACTGCATCCATGGAGGAAACAGGAACTGTTAATGTTGGTACTCATAAGGGAAGCAATCATATCGGTACGCATGTCGATGCCCCTTTCCATTATGATACTGATGGATTGAAAATGGCTGAAATCCCTGTCGAACGTTTTATGGGAGAGGCTCTTGTTCTTAATATGGAAGGGAAAAAGACGATAACGAGAAAGGATTTAGAAGCGTTTGAATTTGAAGGGGTCAGCAAATTGCTGTTCCGCTCAACCAGCTGGGAAGATCGAACTCAGTTTCCAGAAAGCTATACCTTTATTGGTGAAGATGTTGGTCCGTATTTGAAAGAACAGGGCATTGACTTAATAGGTGTTGACACTCCATCAGTTGATCCGGAGACAAGCAAAACTCTATCTGCACACCATTCCCTTTATAACAGCGACGTGCTTATTCTAGAAAGTATTGTACTTGATCATGTAGCTCCAGGGCGATATGAACTTATGGCTTTCCCACTTAAAATGGACCAGGCTGATGGCAGTCCAGTCCGTGCAGTTTTGCGACAAATTTAACAAAAGAGCTCTTGCGCCGTTTAAAGCGCAAGAGCTCTTTTGTTATTTCTTTATATTTTGTTCGATAGCCATTTTTTTGGCAACACGCGGCGCCAGCCAAATCATTGGCAATAATAACAGAGATACAGGTACGGCTGTTACAACAATAAAGTTCTGCAACTGTGTAATACCACTGTCTCCCGTAATAAGAAGGATCGCGGCAATAGCTCCCATAATCACAGACCAGAATACACGAAGCCACACTTTCGGATTCCCTTCACCCGTGACAGCCATCGCAATCGTATATGCCATCGAATCGCTGGTCGTTACGACAAACAAAATCGTTAGAAGTAAGAACAAAGGTGAAATAATGGCTGCCCATGGAAGTTGCTCGGTGATAGCAAACATTGCTGCGGGTTTGCCTGCCGCATTTAATGCATCAGAGACTGATCCCGGGTTTTGTAGTTCAAAAAATATACCCGATCCACCAAGAATCGTAAACCAGAAAGTAGAGATGACTGGTGCAAAAATAGAAATGGCTGCGATAATTTCACGAATCGTACGACCTCGGGAGATACGGCTTACCAGAATGGCCATCATGGGACCATAGCCAATAAACCATCCCCAGAAGAATACGGTCCATAGCGATAACCAATCCGAGTCACCACGGAATGTACTCATTGGTATGAACTGATCTATATAGACCCCAAATGAGGAAATGAAATGATCAATGATGAATCCTCCTGGGCCAAAAATCACAATAAAAATCATCAGACCTAATGCAAGGCGAACATTAAAGCTGCTTAAAAACTGAATCCCTTTATATAAACCCGTTACAGCTGATAATGTCGAAATTAGAACCACTGCAATGATAATTAAAACTTGTGTGCTAAATTCGTTAGGGATGCCAAATATTTCTTGAAGTCCATAACTTGCTTGCAATCCAAGAAAACCGATTGGACCGATCGTACCCGCTGCTACAGCAATGATTGAAAAGGCATCGACAAGTGTTCCAAACCAATTGTTGCGGATCTTTTCACCAAAAATAGGATAAAGAAGCGTTCTTGGCTTCATTGGCATACCTTTGTGATAATGACCATACATCATCACAACTGCACTAATCGTTCCTAATATCGCCCAAGCTAAAAATCCCCAATGCATAAAGCTTTGCGCCAGTGCTGGATTTATAGCTGCTTTTGTTCCAGCCTCAATTCCTGATTGTGACAGATATGGAGGAACCGAAAGGAAATGATAAAGAGGCTCTGCAGCGGCCCAAAACACACCCCCTCCAGCTAATAAAGTAGCCATAATAATCGATAACCACTTGTATAAACTTATTTCGGGTTTGTCGATTCCACCCATCTTAATTTTTCCATATTTAGAAAATGCCAGCCAGATTCCAACAAAGAAAGTGGCTAGCATCAATAGCTGCCAGAATGCCCCAAAATAAGTAACTGACCAGGCAAAGGTCGTACTGACAAATGATTCAATCCATGTAATATTAATAAGTGCTAAAATTACAAAGAGCAGTAAAGCACCACCACTGATTATAAAAACGGGCCAGTCTACTCTTCCAGTTTGTTTATGATTCATATAGAACTCCTTTATTCCATTAATCTTGATTTTTGCGCACAATGTCACACTCTACCACCTATTATTGTATTATGTAAAGAAATATCCGCTTTCATCCATAAAAAAGACTGCAGTTTTTTCTTCGCTGCAGTCTTTCTTCTAATCTTATTATTCCTTCTCTTCATCTAAAACATGGTCTTTGTCACGATGGCGCTTTTGACAATCCTTACACATCGTCACTTTTGCTTCTTGTTTTGAGGTTAACAGCTTACCACAACTACTGCATTTGCCAAACGTATTCGGGTTTGATTGAAATCCAGGAAGTTCACTTTCGATATCAACCATGAAAAAGCCTCCTTTAATCTCTGTACATGTGTTATACCCCACTCTTCATCTATTCAATCCTCTATTCTTAATGATATCAAACCTATGATAATTCATGAAAAAAGACGCTGATTTCAGCGTCTTTCCTCAGATAAGGGTAGTTCATACTGGTTTACTCAAAAGATAAAGCCCAGCTTCCTTTTCTCATCACCGGTTCGGTTGTTCCGTCTTCAAGAACACCGTCAATATCCAATTCATCTGACCCCATCATGAAGTCGACATGACTTAAGCTATGGTTAACACCACTTTGGTCCAGTTCATCTTCACTCATATCAGAGCCCCCTTCCACGTTGTTAGGGTAGGCTTTTCCTAACGCTAAGTGGCAGGATGCATTTTCATCATACAGCGTATTATAGAAAATTAAACCTGATTGAGAAATCGGTGATTCATGCGGCACAAGAGCCATTTCCCCAAGTCGGCTGGAACCTTCATCCGTATCCAGCAAGTGTTTTAACGTTTCTTCCCCTTCTTCCGCTTTATAATCCACTACTTTGCCATCTTTAAAGGTTAGTGTGAAATTATCGATGACATTTCCACCATAATTAAGAGGTTTTGTACTGGAAACATGACCGTTTACTCCGTATTTATGCGGTGCAGTAAATACTTCTTCTGTTGGCATATTCGGATTAAAAGGTACTTTTCCTTCAACCGTTTGGGAGGCCCCGCCCTTCCAGATATGATTGTTTGGCAGCTCCACCTCAAGATCCGTTCCAGGAGCTTTGTAAATAAGCTTACTGTATTTTTTCTTATTTAGGAATTGCTTCGCTTGGATCAATGTCTGGTTATGTTCTTCCCAGGCAGCCACAGGATCCTCCCTGTCCACTCTCACAATACTGAAAATTTGCTCCCATAATTTCTCAACAGCATTATCTTCAGACTCCTCCGGGAAGATCTTTTGCGCCCAAGCAGGGATAGGAATGCTGACGATTGACCATTGGATACGGTCATTCATTGTAAAATCTCTGAATTTCGTCATCGCTTCGGATCGAGCTTTAGTTGCAGCGGCTACCTTTCCAGCATCAATTCCTTTTAACAGGTCTGGATCTGTTGACCGGATGGACAGAATAGCCGCTCCCTTTTCGCCAAAATAACTAAACATGTCCTTTTGCCAGTCGGGAACTTCCTTTAGTGTTTCGACATCAGCATACTCATAACGAAGCCGTGTCAGCTCGTCATCTGCCCAAACGATATGCACATCCTCAGCACCCATTTCATAGGCTTTCCTAGCTACAATCCGAGTAAATGGCGCACCTTCTACAGTCGAATTAATCATAAGTTTCTGATTTTCCTGCAGGTTTACACCTGTACGCAGGGCAAGCTCTGCATACTTTTCTAATTGTCCTTGACTTGGTAATAACATCAGTTTTCCTCCCCTTGGTTGTTATGTATCCGTATACATTATTTCACAATTCGTATCTTCATACAAAAGAGAAGACCCAACTATAGGGGAACCTATAAAGGGTCATTCCTCCGCCTCTTCTACAATTAAGGATAGCTCTTCCCAACGATTCATCTTCGTCTCCAGCTTATCCTCTAAGTCTTGTTTAGTTTGAAATAGCTCCTCGACTTTGTTATAGTCACTTGCTGCTTCAGCAATCTTTCTGTCAGTATCCTCGATCTCCTCTTCGATGGCTGTGATGTCATCTTCAATCGTCTCCCACTCTTGTTTCTCCCGGTAGGATAATTTACGCTTGCGATTCGACCTTCGCGTTTGTTCTTGCTCTGAGGACTCACTTTTATCTTGTTTGGTTTCTTCTTTTTTCAAAAGCTGTCTTCGTTCAATAAGTTCTGAGTAATTCCCATAGAAGGATTCAATAACCCCTTCCCCTTCAAATACCAACAGTTTATCAACGATCCGGTCTAAGAAATAACGATCGTGTGAAACGGTAATGACTACCCCGGGGAATTGTTCCAAATAGCCTTCAAGAACACTCAACGTTTCAGTATCAAGATCATTTGTAGGCTCATCGAGAAACAGAACGTTAGGCTCGCTCATTAATACACGCAGTAGATAGAGTCTGCGCCGTTCCCCACCGGAAAGACGTTTAATATAGGTCCATTGCTGCGGTCTTGGAAAAAGGAACCGCTCAAGCATCTGTTCAGCTGTAATCTGTTCTCCGTCCGCCGTTGAAATCACTTCAGCGACTTCTTTTATATATTCAATCACCTTTACTGATTCATCCATCTCCTCATGATCCTGCGTATAATAGCCGATTTTAACTGTAGAACCAATTGTCAATTCCCCATGATCAGGTTTGACTCGCTTTGCCATAATATTTAATAAGGTTGTTTTTCCTGATCCATTCGGGCCAATAATACCGAGCCTCTCTTCGGGAACCACTAAATAATTGAAGTGATTAATGATTCGCTTTTCCGCGAAAGAATGGGAGATGTCTTTTAACTCGATCACCTGTTTTCCAAGCCGAGTCGAGCCAATGGCCATATCAACATCCTGTTTCTCCGTATTAAAACTTTGCTCTTGCATAGCTTCCACACGCTGTTTCCTGGCCTTCTGCTTCGTTGAACGGGCTTTAGCCCCTCGCTTTAACCAGGCAAGTTCTCTTCTTAACGTGTTTTGATGCTTTTGTTCTGCTTGACGCTCTCTTTCTTCACGCTCTGCCTTTTTCTCAAGGAATGTTTGATAATTACCCTCGTAGGTGTACAATGTGCCATTGTCGAGCTCATAGATAAGATTCGTTACTCGATTTAAGAAATAACGGTCGTGGGTGACAACCATTAAAGAACCTTTATATTGAGACAGGTATTCCTCGAGCCATTCAATCGTCTGATTATCTAAATGGTTCGTTGGTTCATCAAGCAGCAAAAGGTCAGCCGGCTGAATTAATGCCTTAGCCAAAGCTACTCTTTTACGCTGACCACCAGAAAGCTCCTGGATCGATTTATCAAAGTCAACAATCCCAAGCTTTGTCAAAATTGTTTTCGCCCTGGTATTGGCTTCCCATGCTCCTGTCTCATCCATACGCTGCTGAAAGGTTAATAACTGATTCTGAACATGTTGATCTTCAGGGTTGTCTTGAAGGCGCTGCAAAACGCGCTCATATCCCCTAATCGTAACCATGATCTCAGAGTCACCGTAATAGATTTGCTCTAACACTGTTTTGTCTACATCCAATTCTGGATCCTGAGGCAAATATTCCACCGTAAAATCTTTTGCATGATGTGTCGTCCCTGTATCAGCCGATTCTATCCCTGCGATCGACTTTAGCAGCGTAGATTTCCCTGTACCGTTGACACCAATTAAACCAATGCGCTGCTGGTTCGAAATGGTGAACGATACATCGGCAAACAGCTGTTTATCTCCATAACTCTTACTTAATTGCTCAACAGATAAAATGCTCATTATTCCGCTCACCTTTCATTCACAAACTATTTTCCATTTTATCATACAAGAAAGATGGAAGCGCCTAATACCAATTGAAAAAGCCCCAAGTACGTTTCAAAAGTACTTGGGGCTCGATCGATCCATAAAAAGCTTACTGTTCTTTTTCATTTGATTGATCTCTGCGCCAATATTCCATCCCTTTGACGCCAGGTAAATGATCCTGGTAAAAGACAGGGTCTTTTCCTTCCTTCCTCTGTCTACTGTAGTCTTTCAATGCAGCATAAGCTACTTTAGACAACCTGAAAATCGCATAGAGGTTGATCAATGCCATAATTCCCATTGTCAAATCAGCCAGTGACCAAACGAGACCAAATTCGGCTACAGCTCCGAATAATACCATTGCCAGCACAGCCAGGCGGTAAATGAACATGCCGGTTGTACTTTCCTTAATGAACTCAATATTGGTTTCTCCATAATAGTAGTTCCCAATGATAGAACTAAAGGCAAATAAGAAAATGGCAACAGCAATAAAGATCGCTGCCCATCGTCCCAACTGTGTTTCAAAGGCTAATTGTGTCAACTGGACACCATCGAGATCCGTAGTCACGTACTCCCCTGAGAACAGGATGATGACAGCTGTTGCACTGCAGATCAAGAGAGTATCGGTGAAAACGCCAAGGGTTTGGATTAAGCCCTGTTTGACTGGGTGTGATACCTCTGAGGTTGCAGCTGCGTTCGGTGCACTACCCATTCCGGCTTCGTTGGAGAATAAACCACGTTTAACTCCGACTAAGATCATCCCGCCAAAGGTTCCGCCGGCTATTTCTCTAAAACCAAAAGCCCCTTGAAAAATCATCCCAATCATTTCAGGAAGCTGTGGCAGATTTACGATTAGCACATATCCTGCCAGGATAATATAGAAAATCGCCATGATCGGGATAACAACCTGGGTCACTTGAGCAATCCGTTTCAGACCGCCGAAAATAATGAGAGCAGTAAGAATAGTTAGGATAATGCCCATCGTCCATCGCTCTATATCAAAAGATCGTTCAAATGCCAGCCTGATCGTATTAGATTGTACAGAGCTAAACACTAGGCCGTATGTAAACGTAATTGTTATGGCAAAGATGATTCCCAGCATTCGGTTGTTAAGCCCTTTTTCCATATAATAGGCTGGGCCACCCCGGTATTGATCTTTATCAGGTATTTTATATATCTGAGCCAGGGTACTCTCGATAAAACTCGAAGCACCGCCAAGGATCGCCACCATCCACATCCAGAATACGGCTCCAGGACCACCAACGGATATTGCCGCGGCTACACCCGCTAAGTTCCCTGTTCCTACACGGGATGCTGTACTGATGGTAAATGCCTGGAATGGGGATGTACCTTTCTTTCCGTCAGCTGATATCGCCCGCTTATCAAATAAAACGCGGAACATTTCAGGGATATAACGAAATTGGGCAAAATTCAGACGAATAGTAAAATAAAGACCAAGCCCTAAAAGTGCTGCAACAAGAATGTATCCCCACATCCAGCCATTTAGCGTGGATATTATTTCTTCCATTTCCCTCCACCTCCAAATTTTTTTGAAAAAATTTACATTAGGAATCTTTCCCTAATAAAATCTGAGTGAAACCTACCAAGTAAATTAGAAACAGATAAGACGACCAATATTTACTTTACCAATAATCGTACGAACTTAAAATAGGAATATGCGATTGAATTTTAAAAATAAAACTCATCATAGCTTTCACAAACTGTAAAGAAACGTGTCTCGACGGCTTATATTTTTATTGATTTTTTCAAAATCAGCTTGGCTTTCTATTAAAAAACTACAATCATTTATAAAACAGCCTTTTGTTTCAAACAAGAAGAAACTGAAAAATGAACTAAAAAAGCTACTCCTCTCTTAGTTCTAACTAAGAGAGGAGTAGCTTTTATCTTAGAATTCCGTGTTGAATATACCTAAGAGGCTCAGGCGTTCGTAAGTACGCACAAAAATGCTTGTAGAGAAAAACAAAGGTATTCATTCATCAGGGTTACGTTATACATTTATTTTTTATTCCTGTCTATTCGTCCGACTTCCACGGTAGCCCTGTTCCGAACATTTCAGCAAGTTCCTTGGATTCTTTTCTCCTCAAATTACGCTGTTCACGGCGTTTACCTGCACCTTCATGGAGCCATTTTTCTTCCTTCGATTCCGGATAGACCGGTGGAACCGGAGTCGGCTTGTTATGTTCATCAACAGCTACCATGGAAAGAAACGCTGTTGTACATACTTTTCTTTCACCCGTAAGTAAATTTTCCGTAATGGCTTTAACGAACACTTCCATTGAGGTGTTGTGAGTCCACGTTACAAAAGCTTCTAGACAAATCGTATCGCCTTCAAATACGGGCTGCAGGAAATCTACTGAATCAGTAGAGGCCGTAACAACCGGCTGGCGGCAATGCCTTACAGAGGCAATTGCTGCCACATCATCAATATAGGCCATCAACTTCCCTCCAAATAACGTCCCATGACTATTTGTATCTGGCGGGAGTACGTGTGAATTCTTTACGGCTAATGAATCAATGCAAGGTTTAGCTTCCATTGTCATCCCTCTCTTTCTTTTCTGGAATCGTTCCCTTCACCTATTATATCACTTTTCATCTGATGACATCCTTTTCGTTAATTTCATTTCAAAGGTTGCCCCGTTTTGACTCTCATTATTATAGGCCTGGATGGTCCCACCACTGCGTTGAACAATTGCACGTGAAATCGCCAACCCAAGACCTGTTTCCCCTTGTTTCCCTTTAATAAACCGTTCAAATAAGTGTGGCAGAAGCTCTTCTGGTATGCCGTCTCCATCATCAGTTACAAGAACCCGCAGTACATCCCCCTCAATATAGGAACGAAGGATCACTTCATGATTGGCATGACGGACACCATTTCCAATCATATTAATGAAGGCCTGAAGGATACGCTCCCTGTCCACAAACGTGTGAAAGGTACCATCTGCTTCAAGACGTAATTCGATATCCCTTTCCCTGGCAAGAGGGACTAGACGATCCTTTGCCTGATTGATGACATCGATCACATTCGTTTCTTCTGCGTGGTACACATCCTCATTGCTATCAAGCTTGGCTAACAAAATCATCTCATTGACAATCTTCTTCAACCGTTCTGTCTCACTAACAACGACCGTAAGCCCTTTTTCGGCTGCCTCCTTTTCAAAAACACCATCACGAATCCCTTCTGCGTACCCTTGAATAGCCATCAACGGGGTTTTTAGTTCATGGGAAGCATTTTGGAAAAACTGTTTTTGTGAGGTAATATAACGTTCCAGTTCATAAGCCATTTGCCGGACACTTTGTTCTACCTCTTTTATCTCTCCACTCGCTTTTACTGTCTGAACTTGAGAAAACTGCCGCTTTTCAATTTTCTTTACTTCCTGCTTCAATCGCGTAAGCGGAGTAACGAGTTTTTTTGTTAAAAAGTAACCCATAATAATGGCAAGCATCAACCCTATAAAGAAGACACCGATCATTCGCCCTGCAAAAATAGCTTGTACAACTTGCAGGTCATCAAATGGAGTCGCAATCACTAAGATCATACCGCTACTGCTAGGCTCAAAACCTAAGTCATATACTACATAGCTTTCACCCCGATGGCTTTCCCACACTTCTTCCTCAATGAGCTCACCGTCATAGTTTTCAACCCACGTTTTGGCCGTTTCAGCTGGAAGTGTACTGAATAAAACTTCTTCACCGTAACGATCGAATAATAACATAGGAAAATTACTGTCCTGAATGAATTTCGATAGTTGAGCCACTCTCTCTGAAGGATTCTGCTCATTTGCAATATTTTTTAGCACTTCAGCACGGCCTTCCAGCTGTCTCAATTCATCCTGCACAAGCAAGTCCATCAGCAAAGAATAGATAAAAAAAGCTGTAAGCGACATAATGACAATAATAATCGCAGTAAATGCAGCATTCAACTGATACAGGAGCTTCATGATGAACTCCTGTTCGACCTGAGCCGATAGCCATGACCCCAGACCGTTTCTAATGGGAGGTCTTTCATTTTTTTTCGAAGACGCTTCACTAAATCATCGACGGCCCGGTCACTGCCAAAGTAATCATCGCCCCAAACCTGAACAAGCAGTTCCTCTCTGCTAAAAGCACGGTTTTCCTGTTCAGCGAGGATTTTTAACATTTCAAACTCCTTTGTCGTCACCTCTATTTCCGTCTCCTGGAAATAGGCACTTCGCTCCGCATCGTTTAAGGTAAGTTCTCCGGCTTGTATAAGTTCAGCGGATCCTTCCTTTTCCGGCTTCATCACTTCCCACCGTTTTAAATGACGCTTCACTCTTGCTACCAGTTCCCTTGGGCTGAAGGGTTTTGTTAAATAGTCATCGCCGCCTAATTCAAGTCCTATTATTTTATCAACTTCTTCATCTTTCGCTGAGATAATCACAATCGGCACCTCGGATGTCTGCCGTACTTTTTTGCAAAATTCGTAGCCATCCATACCAGGAAGCATAAGATCAAGCACCCATAAGTCAGGCGGCTCTCCTTCAAACAGCTCCCAGGCTGTTTCCGCTGTTTCAAGCGCCTTGACTTTAAATCCCTCTTTCGCTAAATAGCCTGTGACAATGTCACGGATATTGGCATCATCTTCGACTAAACCAATTGTTTGATCCATATTATTTCACTCCTTACGATCAAGGCTTTTCTACATTTTCGCATACTTTTAAGAAGAGAACCTCTTTTACACACTTTTTCCACATTTACTCCAAAGTCATGCCATAACTCATCCGTAGAATAAAAATTGCAAGAGGGAATCAGTTCGTTATCTAAATTCATCGCTACAGTAATTCCATACTCTACTCTCTCTTATTTTTTCTAAGAAAGGGGCCATTAGAAATATGAATGATGAGAATAACAAAAAACCTAAACAGCACTATAAACGATCCGGTTTAGCTTATGGAGTATTAGGAGCTATTATAGCAGTGTTTTTTATAACAACTGTATTCCAATGGCAGGGGATCTCGATAAACATCAATACGAGTAAACCTACTGCCCAAGCTGATGAGTTACAACTAGGTAAAACTCAGGAAGCCGTAACACAGGCCGTCAATGAAACAGAAGAGTCTGTTGTAGCTGTAAGCAATATTCAGGAAAGTCCCCGCGGTTTACAAAAAGCCGGCACTGGATCTGGGGTCATTTACAAGAAAGACGGCGATCAAGCTTATATTGTGACCAACCATCACGTAGTAGCCAATGCTTCTGAAATTGAAGTGATTTTAAGTGATGGTACAAAAGTTAAAGCCGAATTGAAAGGCAGTGACCCACTAACAGACCTAGCCGTTTTACAAATAGATAGCGAACATGTCGAAGGGGTTGCAGAACTAGGGTCATCCGAAGACGTAGAGGTTGGCCAAACAGCCATAGCAATCGGTAACCCGCTTGGCATGGAATTCGCTGGTTCAGTCACTAAAGGAATTGTCAGTGGTCTTAACCGTGATATTCCAGTAGATATTAACGGAGACCAACAGCCAGACTGGCAAACCGAGGTGATTCAGACCGATGCCGCTATTAACCCAGGAAATAGCGGTGGGGCACTGGTTAATCTTCAAGGTGAAGTCATAGGAATTAATTCTATGAAGATCGCTAAAAAAGAAGTAGAAGGCATCGGCTTCGCTATTCCGATGAGTGTGGTCAAGCCAGTCATTAAAGACCTGGAAACTCAAGGAAGCGTGCAGCGACCTTACATGGGTATATCCCTGAAGGATGTAAGTGAAGTTCCGAGTCCCATTCTTGAAAGAGAATTGAACCTGCCAGGCAGCGTCCAGTATGGTGTTATCGTTGCCGGGGTGGAAAAGGGGACTCCTGCAGCTGATGCTAATCTACAAAAGTATGACGTGATTACAAAAATTGACGACGAGAAAGTAAAATCGCTCATGAGTTTACGCCAATACCTTTATAAGGAAGCCAAGATTGGCGAACAGGTAGAACTGACCGTTTACCGAAATGGTGAACCGATGAAAGTTTCACTCGAACTTTCCTCCCAATAAAATATAAATTTAACCTCTCTCTAAAAAGGACCTGTGACTAGAAGCACAGGTCCTTTTTTTATGTTGGCTAAAAAACGTTAAACCGCTTATTCAATTCAAAACTATACGGTTTTTCAGCCTGCCACTGCAGACCCCAGATAATTTAGAGAATGGGTGATAACAGTCTTGCTATCGCTTCTTTAAATTTAATCCATGTTGAGCGATTCTTATATAACTTAAAGGTCAATTTAGTTGAATCGGTAATATCTTCATGAAATCGGTCTGCTAACACGTGTGCAATCTTCGGATGGTATAAAAAAGCATTCACTTCAAAGTTTAATCGGAAACTGCGTACATCAATGTTAGCTGTACCCACTGAAGCGATATTGCCGTCCACAATAAGGGTTTTCGCATGTAGAAAGCCTTTTTGATAAATATAAACAGTTGCTCCCGCCTTTAACAATTCTCCGATGTTGGAATACGTTGCCCAATAAACGAAGGGATGATCAGGTTTATTAGGAATCATAATCCGCACGTCAACACCTGATAAGACAGCAATTCTCATGGCATCCAGCAAACTATCATCGGGAATGAAATAAGGTGTCTGGATATAAACGTATTCTTTTGCAGACATAATCATTTTGATATATCCATTCTTAATCTGTTCCCAGTCTGAATCCGGGCCGCTTGAGATGATTTGGACGCCAACATCCCCCTCAGCTTCCGCTTGAAAATAGCGTTCATCATAAAAAATATCATCCCTTGAGGCATGGTTCCAGTCTAAAATAAATCGGGTCTGCATATTGTTCACAGCCCCGCCTTTAATACGAACATGGGTATCACGCCAGTATCCAAAACGCTTACTATACCCTAAGTATTCGTCTCCAATGTTAAATCCGCCGATATAACCAATTTTGCCATCAATGATAGCCAGTTTGCGATGGTTACGATAGTTAATTTTCATATTTAGTTTAGGAATCAGCGGCGGAAAGAAGGTCTCGACCATTCCGCCTGCTTCTTCAATTCTTCTTATATATTTACGCCTCAATTTTCTTGAGCCCATATCGTCATACAGCAGCTTCACCTCTACACCTTGTTCCGCTTTCCTAACAAGGACATCAGCCAGCCGCTGTCCTAATTGGTCATCACGGACAATGTAGTAAAGAAGATGGATGTGTTCTTGTGCCTGTTCAAGATCTTCAAGTAAGGCATGAAATTTCTTCTGACCATCAGTAAAAATTTCCACTTCATTGTCTTGTGTAAGCAGTGCGTCATTATTTTTCAATTGCATATAGATTAAATCTTCATATGGAACAATATCTTCATGGTAAACTTTTAACGTATGGTCTTTAATGGAACGGAGCTGGTCCTGGACTGCTGTCAAAAGCCCTAAACGGCTCTTCTTATCCCAGGTAAAGATTTCTTTTTTACTTAATTTCCGTCCAAATATTAAATATAGAAAAAAGCCTGCAATTGGAATGAAGAGAAGAACCATTAACCAAGCCCAGGTTGAGCTTGCATCCCGGCGTTCAAGGAAGATAATAGCCAGTGCCAAAAGCACGTTTAATATGAGGATTACACTTAATACGTAAGGGAGAAAAATCACCTCATCCCCACCTTCCTTTTAGTAACACTATTGCTTATATACTATAGCACATTACAGGATATGACCTAAACAAGAAAAGCGGAAGGAAGCTAATGGGAAGTAATGTTTTTCGTATCTTGATCCCTAACTAAAATAAGAGGCATAACTCCAGACGAGTCAGCCTCTTTTGTACGTTTATTTAAGTTCCAATAAAATACCCTTAGAAGCGAGTTCCTTTTCTGCTTCATCTAACGCTTCGATTTGATCTGCCGAGATAGTATGTGTATGAATTCCATCTGTTAACTCAAGTAAAAACGACGCTTTTGTAGAATTGACCTGATCTATAAAACGCTGAACATCGCGGCGATTTGAAATGTTTAAACGAGCCGTTAGATCACCATAAACTGGATGCTCTACAACGACATCCTCTATCTTCACCCCATGATCCACCATAATCGTCAGTTCTGCCTCGGTTTGTTCAGCGGAGTGACAACAGACAATTGTTCGTTTAAACTTAGGAGCTGAATTCATTTTTGTTAAGTAAACATACCCTTGACTCGTTGCTACAATGGGCTCACCACTAGCTTTCAACAGAGAAACGTCTCCCACAATCACCTGCCTGGTCACGTGCATTTCTTTGGCAATAGAACTTCCTGTAAGAGGTTCGTCCCGTTCCTTTAATAAAGTTAATATATAATCTCTGCGTTCTTTTGCTTTCAGCTTAGAATCACTCATGTTAACGACTCCCTCGTACGTATATCTTACTTCCAGTTTATCATAATTGCTCAACTGGAAGAGAGGGGAAATCTTAGTCTGCTCTATGATTTCTTACATAATTCACTACATATAAACCAGTCCCCATCAGGACCATGGCCAAACCAAGCAGAAGGATATTATATAGCGATGTGGCTGTATCAGGAAGTCCCACACCTGAATAACCTACAGGCGGCTGGTCTGATGGCTCCGGGTTTTGTGACCTTGCAATGCTATCCTCTCCTTCTGCGGTAAATTTAATCTCAAACCTTCCCGCTAACCCCTGATAGTCGTTTCCTAACTCAAAAGGCATCTCCACGGTAAGAGTTAATCGATCTTCCTCGGAAACTTTCAGAGACCTCTTATCCAGTTCAGATAGTCCTTTTAATGAGCCAGCATATAATTGCATTCCCGTTTGATCTGTGACCTGTATCCGTAAGGCCCGGAATAATTTTTCTGATCCTCCGGCAAGTTTAGATACTGTTGTATAAGTAAAATCTCTGACCCCTAAATTCGAGATCTCAACTTGCCTTGTCATCGTGTCTCCTGGTTTTAAGTTACTCACCTCAAACAAAACTGATTCTGGAGAAGTCCCAATATTCACCTCTTTTTCCTCTTCAGCAGCTTGCACGCGATCTGAAAAAATAATTAGGCAGATAAAAGATAGACAAAGAGCACAGAAGATCTTCCATGATTTTTCCATTCGCTACTTATACCCTCCTTTCTTCTATACTTTCTCGTTCTCAATAAAGAACTTTAGATTATTATATAAGTTTCTAATAAAATATAAAACAGCTAAAAAACAGCTTATATTCGTTTTAAAGAACACTATCCTGCTGTTTTCTTAACGTAACACTATTTTACATTAAATTTCACAACTTTAACTGAGCACAACTGTTCTTTATAATGAATTTAAAAAGGGGGGTGCACTTATGTTTAAAAAACTAGGCATAGTCTTGCTAATGGCTGGGATTTCCTTAATCATTTATGCTGGAGAATCCCTATATCAATCATCAATGACGCAGTCAAACGCACTTAAAGAAGCGAAGCTACTAGTTAATAAGCTACCTAATAAAGTAACTGAGTCTCCTTCATTAGCTAAAGAATTATCTGAATTTAAATGGTGGATGGAACGTACACCTATCAAATGAGTCATGCAAAGATTGTCGATGCGGAAGATACAACAGTCATTCATTCCACCTATCCAGAAGAAATCTTAGTCCTCACAACCTGCTACCCTTTCAGTTTCATAGGAAACGCCCCAAAACGCTATATTATTTACGCCAAAAAAGCCTAAAAAACACCCACCTCAGGTCATCCAGAATATGGATGATCTGAGGTGGGTGTTATTACCTTTATTACTATTGCGTCTATAGCATGATCAAGAATACGTGTAGCCGCTTAGCTTCCATTGCTCGATTGAAAAGGTGCTTGCACCTAACGAGGTGAATAAAACAGCGTCATTCCCTTTCTGTGGAAAAATCCGTGATGTAAAGACCTCTTCTCCTCCATTGACGAAAACCTCAAGTGTCGAATGATCGATAAAGAGTCGAAGCTGGCTTAGTTCGCCATCGAGTTTAACCCTGCGAAATTCTGTTTTACTTTTATCTTCCAGATGGGGGCGGGATAATGTCAGGATTCCATCTTTTTTCTGGTAGCTAAAAGCAGCATAATGAAACAATTCAAGAGCAAACTGCTCTTCAATGTTTTCAAACTCGAGTTGAATTTCCACTGAGTTTCCTCCCACACCGCGTATCCCTTTCTGGTCATTCTCAATAGTAATATCAGAATGCAGTAAGACGGATTCCCGCATCTCCTTCAACTCTTCCAACGGCTTTTGCACGATCTGATTTCCCTCCCACTCCAGCTCTCGAGGAATGGTTAAACAATGGATCCAGCGGTTCTCAATCGTTGGATGCGCTTCTTCATATTGTTCAGGAACACCCATCCAGCCGAAAAGAATACGCCGCCCCTTTTCATCAAGCGTTGTTTGAGGGGCATAAAATTCAAACCCGCGATCCAATTCTTTAAACTCAGCGTGCGTGAAATCGCCTCGATTATAATCAAGAGTTCCTGTAAAGTAACCACTCTGATACCGATTATTGTAGGCCATTCCATTAGCTTTCAAGCCTTGAGGAGACACGATCAATACCCCTTGTCCTTCTAATTCAAAAAAGTCAGGGCATTCCCACATGTAGCCAAGTTCCCCAAGTTTTTGCTCGTAGGAACCAGTTATGTTCCCAACCAACTCCCAGTGTGTTAAATCTTCAGACCTAAACAGGACTGCCTTACCATGGCGTTTCTTACTTTGTGCCCCAATCACCATGTACCAGCTACCCTCTTTTTCCCAAACTTTCGGATCCCGAAAATCAGACGTGTATCCTTCGGGAAGATGGATGACGGGCCCTTTTTTATCAAAATGAATGCCATCATCTGAAACAGCCATACATTGGTATGTTTCTCCTTCACCCTGTTCATTCACTACATTACCCGTATAAAAAAGATACATTTTATCATCGTGGACCACTGCACTGCCGGAATAACAGCCATCTTTATCGAACCAACTAGAAGGTGTCAATGCAATTGGCTGTTGTTCCCAATTCACAAAGTCCTTTGAGGTACAATGTCCCCAAAACTTCTCCCCGTGCCCCGTATGAAAGGGCATCCATTGATAAAACAAATGAAAAACACCATTCCATTGAATTAAACCATTAGGGTCGCTAAGTAAACCGGCTGGCGGCATGTGGTGATAATTTAGCCTGTAGTGGTCTTGATTGACCCGCTCCTCATTCTCTTCTACTGTCGCTGCAGCTTTATTACGTAATTCTCTATCCTTAGCGTTCATGCTATTCCTCCAAGCTTTATAAGTAATGGGCAGCCTTAAAAGGGCTCCTCACTTTTCGTGGCCAGACCTAAGCTAATATGACTTTGAGGGTAAATTATTTTTTCCATTATGACAAGCTTTTCGGTATTATTACCGAACTGAAGGTAGCCTAGGAGTCCCCTAGGCTACCTTCATACATCTACTTATTTTGTTTTTACTGTCATAATACTCGTTTCCCCAGCAGTTGCAGTTTCATGATACGATGGCTCAAACTGTTCAATCACTTCGTCAAAATTTGTAATAATAACTGGCGTCGTGGTACTTTTGGCCTTTTTATTAACAAGATCCATGTCAAATGTAATTAAAGGATCTCCCGGCTGTACGCGGTCCCCAGCGTCAACATGGCCTTCGAACCCTTCCCCTTCCATCGAGACCGTTTCAAGTCCGATATGAACAAGTACTTCTACGCCAGACTTCGTTTTAATTCCCACTGCGTGTTTCGTGGGAAATACTTGAACAACCTCTCCGGCTACGGGAGTGACTACTTTTCCATCTGCAGGTTCAATGGCTACCCCATCCCCCATCATCCGCTGACTGAAAACCGGGTCTGGTACATCATCCAGGGAGACCACTTTCCCTGTTAATGGAGCCACAAACTGGTCCTCTGTACTTTTATTTCCACCAAATAGTTTTTTCAACATGCTAATCAAACCTTTCTATATTGAACAAAGCTACTTATACTTTCCCCTTGATCTCGATCGGTAAACGTGACGGAGTATATTGAGGACCAGCCTGCCCAAATAGAATGATGTCTTTTTACATGAAAAAGGGAGGATAGGACAAACTGATACAAAACAGCCTATCAAGGAGGATCCATATGCATTGGACAAAACCTGAACCTATGTGGAGAGAAGATACGAAGCTGCCCACATTTGAACCGCTAAAGCAATCAACCTCTACACCAATTACTATCGTTGGGGGCGGAATCACTGGAATTACAACAGCCTATATGCTGGCTAAAGAAGGGAAAAAGGTCACCCTCCTGGAAGCAGACGAACTGCTTAATGGCACAACCGGTCATACTACTGCAAAAGTAACGGCCCAACACGGACTTATTTATCACGAGCTTATTCAGCATTTTGGTGAGGAGGGGGCGGCTCTCTATTACCAAGCTCAGGAAGATGCTATCGCATTAATGGAAAAGCATATAAATGACCACTCAATTAAGTGTGATTGGACACGTGAAGACGCCTATATTTTCGCCACGACAGAAAAAGGGGCTAAAAAAATTGAAAGAGAACAGAAAGCTTACGAACGCCTTGATATAGCGGGGGAACATTTCGAAGAACTCCCTTTTGATACAGACACAACAGGAGTCCTGCGGATGCGCAATCAGGCTCATTTTCACCCTTTACATTATTTATCCCACTTAGTGGACGAGATTGTTTCGATGGGCGGGATGATTTATGAACATACGAAAGCAGTCGGTGTAAATGAAGGCGAGAATATCGAGATTGAAACAGGAAATGGATGTACAGTAACCAGCGATTACCTTATTTCCTGTTCTCATTTCCCTTTTAACGATAAAAAGGGAATGTACTTTAGCCGAATGTATGCAGAACGCTCTTATGTGATCGCTATCGAACCTGAAAATAAGTGGGAAAATGGGATGTATTTATCCATTGATGATCCTAAACGTTCGATACGTTCAGCAACATTCGAGGACAAAAATGTTTTGCTGATCGGTGGTGAAAGCCACCGAACCGGAGAAGGCGCCGATATGTCTTCCCACTACAAAACACTTGAAGAGTATGCCGCGCGAACATTCGGGATCAAAAATAAGTTATTCCAATGGTCCACACAGGATTTAACCACACTAGATAAGGTTCCATATATCGGACCTATTACAACGAATAATGAACGGGTTTTTCTCGCCACAGGCTTTAGAAAATGGGGAATGACGAACAGCACTGTTGCAGGACAATTGCTTACCGATTATATTATGAATCGTGAATCAGAGTACCACTCAGTCTTTACACCATCACGGTTCAAGAGTGACCCGAGCTTGAAACGATTTCTTTCCAACAACTTAAATGTCGCCGCCCATTTAGTTGAAGGTAAGGTTGAATTAGTGGATAAAGAGCCAAAGGATTTGAAAAAAGGTGAAGGCGCCGTCATCCAGTTTGATGGCAAGCGTGCGGGAGCTTTTAAGGATGATGAAGGTGAGCTTCATCTATTGGATACGACCTGTACTCACCTGGGCTGTGAGGTAGAGTGGAACAGTGGTGAACACACATGGGATTGTCCTTGTCACGGTTCCCGTTTCTCCTATGATGGTGCTGTTATGGAGGGGCCAGCCAAACGTCCTCTTGAAAAACTTTCCTTGGAAGACACGAAAGAAACCTATATTATTCCTGATGATCCAGAGGCTTTTGAAGAATCGACTGATCACCATTAGAAAGAGCGCTTAGCGGCGCTCTTTTTCTGTGGAGACCTTTTTCTTTCCAATTTTACTAAATTAGCTTAAAATGACTTCATTATATATTGTTTCACTACGAAAGGATTATGCTTATGGCAGATGAAAATAAACTGGGCGTCCTCTACACAGCAGGCGCTTATATTCTTTGGGGATTCCTCCCAATATATTGGAAATTACTTGAGCAGCTCCCCGCTTTTGAAATTTTGGCCAACAGGATCGTCTGGTCTTTCGTGTTTATGCTTGCCGTCGTTATCACTCTTAAAAAATGGAAGCCACTTCTCGCTGAAACAAAACGAGTTTGGGCGAACAAACGGAGTCTAATCGGGATAACACTCGCTTCGTTCACCATCAGCACTAACTGGCTCACCTACATATGGGCCGTAAACAATGACCACGTAGTGGAAGCAAGTCTCGGTTATTATATCAATCCGTTGGTCAGCATTCTTCTAGGCATGATCGTGCTGAAAGAGACTTTTTCTAAATCGCAGTGGCTCGCCTTTATGTTAGCCGCAGGCGGTGTGCTCTATATGACTGTCCACTTCGGTTCAGTGCCCTGGGTAGCCTTGTTGCTCGCTTTAAGCTTTGGTACTTACGGTTTGCTTAAGAAACTCGTTCCATTAAATGCTATGTTCGGACTTACCATCGAAACATTGATTGTCACTCCAATAGCTTTGATTTATCTTATGAATTCACAAGGCAGCCCCCCTGATATTGAATGGGTATCTGTAACATCGCTTCTTATTGTAGGGTCGGGGATCGCAACTGCCATTCCGCTATTACTGTTTGCCGCAGGAGCTACACGGATTCCCTTGTCTATGGTTGGCTTCTTACAGTATTTTGCCCCAACTATCATGCTGTTTCTTGGCGTTTTTCTTTATGATGAACCCTTTACAAGAGTGCATGTAGTATCGTTCACCCTGATCTGGGCGGGCCTTGCTGTCTACACGGTTTCCAGAATGAAACGGCTGCGAAAATATGAAGCGGCCGCTTAAAAGTAATTAGATTGATGAGCCCCGGCAGTTTAAGGTCGGGGCTCTTCCGTGTCCGCTTAATGATAGTAGATGTTACTTAGAATATGCGCAGCTGCATCTTGACCGGATAGGAACGCACTTTCAAACCTAGTTCTCCCTGCTTGATCATCCGGACGAAGAAACGCATCACCTGCCACTAACCACTTTCCTTGAGGATCTATGTTCAGAAAAGAATTAGCGTGAGTCGTGGCGGCCTGCGCACAGGACCAGGTCTTCAGCCGCTCTGAAACAAGATTTTGAAAATCTAAATAGGGTGAAGTCTTCTTTTTCATAACTTCAAGAACAGTATCTTCACTCTCATGTGACGCCGACCAATCAGCCGTCATATAGACACTAACCAGCGATGTGTTGGAAATACCCTTCTTTTGGTGGTCAACAATTCGTTCTACATCATCAGGTAGCTGTTTATCTATATGGCCATTTTCCGCAATGGGAGCTGGCTGATCAAACTGAAAGACTCCCACATAGGTAGGTTGGAACTCGAGATTTGTTAGCGTCTTATATACTGAGGCCTCTAGGTTGACTGAGCTGTTGTCCATCAGATTGACCGTTTGAGGGGCAGGCATTGTGAATAATATCCGCTTACTTTTGTAAGATTTACCGTCTGTTTCATATAATACAAAATCGTTGTCTTGATCCTCAATTGTAGTGATCGTTGTTGAAGTTACAGGATTCAAACCTTCCGATAAGCGTGATGCGAATGATCCCATACCATCAACTGACGTATAACGCGGATAGTCCTCCCCGAACCAGCGCCTCACCCAGCCTTTGGCCAGCCACCCCTGAACTTCACGCTGCAGTTCTTTTGTCCGGACTGTGAAAAATTGGGCTCCAAAATCTGCCGTTCCTTCAGCTGTAACGGAAGTCGCCAGCCTCCCCCCTACTTCAGGTTCTTTTTCCAGCAGCAACACGTTATTCCCCGCTTGTTTCAGCTTTTGTGCTGCAACAATTCCAGATATCCCTGCACCGATGATCGCTACATCGTACTTTTGCAAAATGGGTGCCCTCCTTTATATTCATGTCTGACTATACCCGATTCTTTGATTCTTCTACCTCTTCTATTCATATGAACTGCTTCATTAATTCTGACGCTGTTTCCTGAATTTACTGCTCCTGTGCGCCGATAAAAAGGCACCTCCCCAAATGAAGTGGGAGGTGCCTTTTTTACCAAATTTAAACTTTTTTCTTACGGAACTTACTTAATCCTTCATAAGCAAGCGGTACAATCAGCAATGTTAGCAATGTTGAGCTGGTTAATCCGCCGATGACGGTAATTCCTAATCCTTTACTGATAATTGATCCGCCCTCAAATCCTAACGCGAGCGGCAAGAGAGCTCCAATAGTAGCCAGTGCTGTCATTAGTATTGGCCGTAATCGTGTCATACCGGCGTCTAATAACGCCTCTCTTGTCGTAAAGCCTTCTTTTTCTTTATGAATTACTCGGTCAATTAAAACAATGGCATTCGTTACGACAATGCCGATTAGCATAAGAGCACCGATCATTGCGGAAATGCTAATGGTTTCCCCACTGATGAGCAATCCTAGAACTGCCCCGATAATCGTAAATGGCAGCGAGAAAAGGATCGCAAATGGTGCCAGCGCCCCGCCAAAGAAGATAACGAGTACGAGATAGACGATCGCAATTGCGGCAAGCATGGCTAAACCAAGCTGTGTAAATGACTCTTGAATATCTTGTGTCACACCGCCCATCGTCACTTCTAAGCCGGACGAAAGGTCAAGCTCGTCAATTTCACTTTGAACATCAGCCGATACGGATCCAATATCGTCAGTTGTGATTTTCGCACTGACGCTTGCATACACACGACCATCTTTCCTTGTAATGGTATCAGCTGTTGTTCCTTCTTCTACTTCTACAACTTCACTGATGGCAACAGATTTCCCAGTAGGTGATTGGATCTCACGGTCAGTGATATCACTAATATCTTCATAGTTTTCCTTTTCCACTTCTACATAAACATTCAGTTCTTCGCCATCCTGTTTAATCGTGGTGATCACTGGCTGCTCGCCATTTTGGTTCAACTCCATACCTAGTTGAGCAGCTGTTAATCCGAGTTCACTTAATTTTTCATGATTAGCCAAAAGTGTGTACTCTTCATATGATTCAGACAAGCTAGAGTCAATCCCAGTCAGATTATCTTGATCAGACAAAATGGATTGGACATCCTTAACTACAGGCTCAATTTCACTAATCGAGTCTCCGTAAACGAGAAGTTCAAGCGTACTGCTTGATCCTGTAGAAGAAAAGTCCTGTGTGGACCACTCGCCTTTTTCAGTCGCTTCTTGCAGATGATCAATGACTGTTTGACTTTCAGAGGAAAAGTTTTCCGTTTCACTGCTATATTCTACAAAGAATACAGCCTGATTTGACGCCCCAGGATTCATTGGATTTTCACCGCCAACTGAATACTGAATAGTTTTCGCTCCGTCTCTTCCTTCAAGATATTCCTGTGCATCTGTGGCGATACTCTCGACATCTTCTAATGTTTGACCGGGTTCCGGACTATAGGTGGCGATAACCATTTTCTGTTCCTGGGCTGGCAGGAAACTAACCCCAACGAATGGTACTAACGCTACACTTCCTGCCAAAATAACGAAGGCAATGAGCGTTGAAATGATTTTGTGATTAAGGGTTCGATTGAGCACAGAGCGATATGCTCTAGCTAGTCGGCCACCTTGATAATCATGATCAACTTTTTTCAATTTACCTTGTTTCAACAAGGAATGAGACATCATCGGTACAATCGTAACGGCCACAAGTAACGAAGCCAGCAGCGCAAATACAACCGTTAAGGCAAACGGTAGAAAGATTTGCCCCACTGTACCTTCTACTAATCCAAGTGGTAAAAATACAGCAATGGTTACAATCGTTGAAGATAAAATCGGCATAAACATTTCCCGGGTGGCGGACCGGACTAAATCTTTGCCTTTAAGTTTTTCACCTGGCAGTGACATGCGCCGGTATATATTTTCAACGACAACAATGGAATCATCTACTACCCTTCCAATTGCGACAGTCATCGCGCCCAAAGTCATGATATTTAATGTTATATCCATCTGCTTAAGGGCTAAGACAGCAATGAGTAAGGAAAGCGGGATCGATATGATAGAAATTAGTGTCGTTCTGAAATTACGTAAGAACAGAAGAATCACAATTACAGCAAATAACCCGCCGAACAAAGCTTTATTCAGCATCGTACTAACAGACTCTTCAATCGGCTCCCCTTGATCAAAAGAATAGACAAACTCTGTTCCGTCAAGTTCACCTTTAAATTCCTCTGTCTGTTCTTTCACTGCATTTACAACATCAACTGTATTCGCCTCTTGTGATTTAATCACTTGAAGCGAAATAGAATCCTCCCCATTGGTACGAGAAATAGACTCAGCTTGCCCTACCACTTCAATTTCAGCAAGGTCTCCCAGCGGTACAGTTGGGATACCGGCTTGTGCTGCCTGCTCAGCTGTCATGGCTCCTGCAGACGACTGATCCTGAGCCGGTATTTGCCCAGAAGGAGATCCTTGAGGAGACTGTTGTCCCTGAGATGGCGATTGGGCTGCAGATTGCCCCTGAGACGAAGGAACTGCTGGAATCTCCAAGTTTCGTAGATCTTCCACTGTCGTTAATTCACCATCAATGACGACTGACTTTTGAGTGTCATCAAACGTATATAAGCCAAGCGGGAAGGAAACATCCGAGCCTTGAATCAGTTTCGTAACTGTTTCACCATCCATTCCGCGCTCTTTTAAGGCAGCTTCATCATAATCAATCCGAATCTCCTGGACTTGCTGACCGGAGACTTGAATATCTGCTACGCCTTCAATCCCTTCTAGTGCCGGCACAATTTGCTCTTCTACTGTTGTCGTTAGCTTTTCTAATGATTGATCTTCATTGATAACACTTAAACTGACTACAGGAAAGGCGCTAAAACTCAGCCGACTGACTGAAGGTTCCTGTGCTGACTCAGGCAGTGACACTTTCGCAACTGCATCTTTTAATTCATCCTCAGCTTCATCTAGATTCTTATCAAAGGTGTACTGCAGTTGAAGAGAAGAAGCATTTTGATACGATGTAGAACTGACTGTCTTCACTCCACTCAATTGACTGACCTGTTGTTCTATAGGCTTTGAGATTTCTTCAGCAACCTCTTCTGGTGTAGCTCCAGGATAAACGGTAGACACCGTAATGATAGGTGGTTCAATATCCGGAATCGTTTCTAGTTTCATATTTAAACCTGAATATAAACCTGCTATGGTTATAATAATAGTCATTAACCAGATCGCAAATTTATTGTTCATAGAAAAATTAATTATCTGTTTCATACAAACCCCTCCCCCAATTTGACCAGTTAGTCATAACAAACTATAATATAAATGACTAAACGGTCATAAGTCAAGAGAGGAACTCGTTTGAATTTAACTAAGGAGTCATCACAATATGGAAGATAAAAGCATTTTCATTATCGAACACGCTATTAAACTATTTGCAAACAAAGGATTCAGTGCCACTTCCGTCCAGGAAATTGCTAATGAGTGTGGTATTTCTAAGGGAGCCTTTTATTTGCATTTTAAATCAAAGGATGCTCTTTTATTAGAGATTTTTTATTATTATTCTAGAAAAATTCAGCTCAAAACAGATGAAATTGAAGCAGAAGATTTACAGCCGCGTCAAAAATTCATTCAAAAACTCTCCGTTACATTTGAAGAGATTATCACACATCGTGAATTTATAATTATGCAAATACGAGAGCAGGCCATTCCCTTCAATCACGATATTGAGGAATTTTTGCGCCACATGAGATTCAATTCTTATCATTTTTACAAAAAGAACCTGATTGATATCTACGGGGATCGTATTAACGAATTCGTATGGGAAGTCACTCTCATTTTGCAGGGGATATTTAAAACGTATATTGACTTAATAATAATAGAGAATGTGAAGTTTGATATTAAACGACTTTGTGAAGAAATGTTAAAACGTGCAGATTATATTGTTGAGGGGTTCAAACACAATAATGACCAACCAGTCATTACCCATGAGCTTATGAGTGAGATCATTCCTGATGATTTCTATTCTCGGCAGTTAGAGCTCATGAAACATACATTAGAGGAAAAACAGGCGGCTGCTCCAAAAGAAATCCAGGACACCATTGCTGTATTACTGGAAGAACTTATCAGAACGGAGCCTCGTACCGCCGTCATTAAGGGAATGCTGACAAATCTTGAAGAAGAGGATGGATTCCAGCAAATAGTCGGGCAGATTCGTTCCTATTTTCATGTGTAACCTGCCACAACCAGGCATCATCGAGGTTCGTGGCTGCCTTCCTCTTCCATTTGCTCGGCTTCAATGATTTCATCAAGGATAGGATACACGGATTCTACACCCTTTTGTGCGATTAGACATGCCACTCCCAATGTTGTCGACCAAAAGGACTCAGGAATGTAAGGATTCTTTAAACCGGCGGGCTGGAACAACGCCCGGTAAATTCGATTAACGTGCTGCTCTGTTGTTTGAGAATCCGTTTCACGTTCGCCTCGTGCCAGCAGAAACACATAACGCATCGACTGAAATAAGTTATCACCCGGCATAAACGTGTATTCTTTAAAAAATTTCACCTGTTTCTCAGTTTCCTGCTTTAAGCCGGAACCCACAGCCAGATCATCTAAATGTTCATGCAAATGCCGATACACTTGTTGAAAAATTCTGCGCTTCTCCTCCTGCATCACCTTATCTGTATAAATGCTTTGTAATTTTTCAAAGGCAGTTTCTTTTGTCCAAGTCATAGGAATCACCTCTTCATTCTTATTCGATAAAAGTATTTTCATTCCTTCCAAAGCCAAAGTTCTTAGCCTCCCATTCTACCGAACCATATAGCTCCGGGAGAGATGACGAGTGTTCCTTTAATAAGTCGGGAAGGTGCGGTACGATTTTATTCCAAACCATCGGGTTAGCTGCCATGGCTTGAAAGAGAGCCTTCTCGTCCCGTGACCATGGCCTCATGGATTGAATGTAATCAAGAGTTAATCGATAGCCTGGCTCTAATTGTTCGTCCCGCTTTTGCTTAAATTCAGCCATCACATGATCCCAGGATCTCCCTTCATCATGTTTCTGTATAGCCTCCGCCAACAAGAAGGACTGCATGAATGCATCGTTTATTCCGAGGCCAGTACTCGGGTCTTTACTATGAGCAGCATCTCCAATTAAAGCCCATCCTTCTCCAGCCGGCTCCCGAAAAAAATTCGGTACGCCGGGTGTACCGACGATTTTCCCTTGCAGCGAAGCCCTTTGCAACCGTTTTTCCATCCCATAGAAAGATTGATAAATCTCTTTAAATTTATGAGAATTTTTCACCATCTCCTTGAACTCTTCAGAGTGAACTTCCAGCCCTAAGCAGTCGATACCCGGCTCCATCGGAAAGAGGAAACCAATTCTTCCTTCATTAAGAAAAATCTCTGTTGTTGGCTCCGTTAACGGTTCAATCCCATGATAATAGCCGTAAAATACCGGCCGCTGTGGTGAGTGGAAACCGTACTTGCCTGCTTGAACGTTTTCGGCAATGAACGAATGTCTGCCATCTGCTCCTACCACTAGTGAAGCATGAATCCGCTTCGTCTCTCCCGTTTTATCCACGGCTTCCACACCTATCACACGCTGTTCATCAGTTATCAAGTCTTTAACCGTACAGCTTTCAAGCAGCTCCACTCCCTCATTACTGCAGGCTTTCGTCAAAAGTACATCATCTAAATGACTACGCTTAGGAATGATCGTATAGAAATCCCTTGGTCCTTCCACAAAGCTATCACCGACATATGTACGCATTCTATTAATCTTACGCAATCCAGTAGATTCCACTTCTTCTCGGACACCAAGCTTCTCCAAATAATGCACATGGGACAGATGATGTGTAGATAACGTATCACTAGGAAAGGATGCCTTATCAATCAGAAGGACCCGTTTCCCCATTTGTCCAAGTAAAATCGCCAGACTCGCACCAGCGACTCTTGCTCCCACGATCACAATATCCACACGTTGTTCCATAAATCCGCACCTCGTCCTCACTCTATTTCCTCTAGCGTAACGTTTTTTTGCAATAACAGCCAGTTATGAGTTTGAAACGAGTGAACACATGAATTGGATATTTATACATAAAAAATGACTCCCATCTAAGGGAGCCTCTTTTTACTTGAAATTCCATTCATTTTCTACGTTGTGATTTTTGTCCATAACCTGCAGACGGCTTGGCTTATTGTTCTCTGCCAGTTCTGTTGCCTTTTCGACGGCTGTATCTCGTTCGTCGTATAAGTCTGTCGGGGCTACGTCCTCAATTTTCACAAACCAGCCTGTAACATCCTTATTAGGTACCACACTATATTCCTTCATCAAAATCTCTCCTCTCCTCATTGCTCTATTAGATGTTTTCCCAGCATAGTTGTCTGTCAAACGTTCCTTCCTATTGCAAAAATAGTTTGACAATATTTACTTCTGCTTTTATAATTCGTAACATACATTTAAAAACAATATTCTATCTTGGCTGTATCGAAAGAATTCGTTAAAAGGCTTCATGCTTGTGATGATTGGAAAAATTAATTGAATATCTCTTATCGAGAGTGGCAGAGGGACTAGGCCCTGTGATGCCCGGCAACCTTCAAGCATTCGGCTTGAAAAGGTGCTAATTCCTACAGATCGAAGGATGGATCTGACAGATAAGAGGAGGAATATATACATACGCCCTCTTCTTATTACAGAAGAGGGCTTTTTATATGGAATTTTACATTAAGGAGGGATGATGCATGTCATTGCATAACCCTGTCGAACAGAAACAGTCTGTGGCAAAAGTTTCAATCGAAGACTTCACATTTGAATCTGGTGACACACTCTCCAAGATTGAGCTGGCATATGAACACTATGGCCCTGAGGGAGCCCCGGTTATTTTACTCTGCCATGCTTTAACTGGAAATCAGTACGCTGTCGGTTCAAGTGAAAATCCCGGCTGGTGGGCAGGATTGGTTGGAGAACAATGTCCGATTGATATCACTCAGTATCAAGTCATCACCTTTAATGTGCTGGGAGGGTGTCACGGTTCAACTGGACCGGCAAGTATAAATCCTGAAACTGGCGATCTTTACCGTCTTGACTTCCCTGAAGTAACGATTCGTGACATGGTTCACGCCCAGTATAGGGCCCTGCATCAGTTAGGGTATACCGAATTACATGCGGTCGCTGGCGGATCTCTGGGAGGGATGCAAACGCTCGAATGGGGTTTGCTCTATCCTGATTTCATGAGGCAGCTCTTCGTATTAGCTGCGACCCCTTATTTGAGTGATTATGGAATCGCCTTTAATCATATTGGAGCAAGGGCCATACAAGATGATCCAGCGTTTAAGGAGGGATATTATTCATCTAATGATACGCTTCACGGCTTTGAAGTTGCCCGGATGGCCGGCATGGTCACCTACAGAAGTGCTCCACTTTTCCAAAAAAGATTTGCAAGAGAGCAAGAGGATGCCCTTTATTCAATTCAATCCTATTTGAATTATCAAGGGGAAAAAATAAAGCAGCGTTTTGATGCCAACAGCTATCTGTATTTGTTAGAAGCGATGAACAACCATGATATTAGAAAAGGTCGAGGCAGCTTACAAGATACAGCTGCTGCCTATAAACCAGCCTTATTTACAGTAAGCTTTGAGCATGATCTGCTTTATCCAAAAGAACTGATTCAGCCCTTCTCCCATCATGCGTTAAATGGGGAACATTATCATGTGAAAACAGATTATGGACATGATGGATTTCTCGTGGAATTTGGAGAATGGGGAGCATGGATAAGTGATAAATTGAACGAGGAGGGAACTAACTATTGACTATTAAAGCAGCCATATTGGGATTTGGGACAGTCGGAGAGGGAGTCTATCAAATCCTGCAAACGAAACGAGACCATTTAACCAAATTAGCAGGAGCCCCTATCGAACTATGCGGCATCCTCGTAGATAACTTGTCTAAAGAACGCGAGCTCCCCCATTCTGTTTTCGTCACGGATCAATATGAGCAGATTCTTGCCCAGAAGCCTGATGTGATCTTTGAAGCCATCGTCGGCGAAGAACCATGTTTCTCCTATTTAACAAAAGCTGTTGATCGACACATCCATGTCGTTACAGCGAACAAAGTGATGTTTGCCAAATACGGAACCCGTTTATTGGAGCAGGCTGCCCAAAAAGTAGGAATTGGCTACGAAGCGACGACAGCGTCCGGCACGCCTATCCTTGGAACCATCACAAGGCTCCTCCAGGCAAATTCAATCACGAAAATAGAAGCGATTTTAAACGGGACAAGTAACTATATTCTTTCATCCATTCAGAATGAAGGAAAAGGTTTTCAGGAAGCGTTAGAGGAGGCTCAAAAACGAGGATTTGCCGAGGCTGACCCGACGAATGACATTAAAGGTTACGATGCCTTTTACAAATTAATGATTCTGAGTCAGCTTATCTATCAAAGCCAGCCAAGCTGGGAGTCGGTTCCCTGTGAAGGAATTGATCATATAACCGCAGATCAATTCAATGATGCTCAACAACAGGGAAATAAAATTCGTCATATCGCTTCGATTGAAGAAGTAAATGGTGAACTTCATGCCAGTGTAAAACCGCAAGTCCTGTCTCCTTCTCACGGGCTTCATTCGATAGATGGAGTTGATAATGCCATTCATCTTTTCGGAGATTTAGTTGGTCCTTTGACGCTCAGAGGACCAGGAGCAGGCCAATTAGCGACAGCCAGCGCCATGGTGGAAGATTTTCTTTATATTTGGCAATCTTACCCGGCCAAACAACTATTATATTAAATAAGAGCCCTTGACGAAGCTGCGTCAAGGGCTCTTATTTGTTGTCTATAATGCACTTACTGGTACAAAACTGTACCCTTGTGCCGTTAACTCCTCAAGTATAATTTCTAAGGCTTCTGGTGTAACAGAATGAAGGCTGCTTAAGACAATAATGGAGCCATCTTCCACCTTGGAAATCACTGCATGAGCAATTTCTGAAGCATTCGTTAAGTTCCAGTTTTCGGTAGTATTAATAGTCCAGGGAATCACCCTATATTGGTCTTTAAAAGCTTCTGAAAGCTTTCCACCAAACGGCAAACGCACAAT
Source organism: Halobacillus naozhouensis (assembly GCF_029714185.1). Classification (NCBI taxonomy): domain Bacteria; kingdom Bacillati; phylum Bacillota; class Bacilli; order Caryophanales; family Bacillaceae; genus Halobacillus; species Halobacillus naozhouensis. Next base: position 3,867,508 of record NZ_CP121671.1, read on the forward strand.
CTTGGTATTCACACCCGTTACCTCATGAATCAACTGTTGGGTTTTATCCAACTGAGCTTCCCGCTGACTATCAGAAAGACGCCCAAAACTTGGATGATCCCATGTATGGTTACCGATCACATGCCCCTGTTTCACTACTTCTCTAGCTGCTTCAGGGTAATGCTTAAGTCGTTTTCCTATCATAAAAAAGGTGGCGCTGGCGTCATACTTCTCTAGCATGTCTAAAATAAGGGGCGTTCTTTTTGGATGTGGACCATTGTCAAAGGTGAGTGCTACTTTCTTTTCGACTGCACGTTCAGGTGCCTGATCCGATTTCTTAATCTTAGGAAAAGAAGTTTTATCCTTCTTCTTCTCTGCAGTTTGTACAACTTTTTGTGCATATTCTGGTAATAATATATCGTTCAGCTCGTGTTTATCTATAGATACCTTCGATGTGCTCGTGTTCCATCTCTTTTGGTCTTCATTAGTTAGGTACACAACTAGAGAACTTCCCGTCAGTGCTGTATTTTCAATACTGACAGACGTGTGCCCTGTTTCGTTTTGCGTCCCAAGTTCTTCTTTTGCTTCCTGGGCCAAGACTTCTTTATAATTGGTATCCTTTTTAAATAAGTTCTTCAGTTCCAAAAGCTTGCCACTTGATTTATCAAAATTCATGACGGTACGGCTTACATCCACCTGCTTTTGCCCAACGTCTGCTGTCTCTATAAATTCAACGACAAATACTTTTTCATTCTGATACACGACATCAAAATCAATATGCAATTCATGTACAGATTGCTCTTCACTAGTTAAAACTACTTCATAACTTCTCTTTTTAAAGGCATCTTTCTTCTGATTCACGTAATCTATAATCACCTGATCGATTTGGTCATTTGGCGTTTGCGGATAATGAATAGTGATATGATATTTTTCATACTCTTCTATATCACTAACCATGGATACGTCATAGTAGCTCGCAGGATCGGAAGCCACCTTGACAGAACCTTCATTTGCATCTGCTATAAAAATAGAACAAGCCGTCAAAATCAACAATAAACTAAGGAGTGCTATATATATATTTAGTCGTCTCATAACCTTCCCTCTTCACCGTAATAAACTCACACCTTAGTGTAACATAAATGTAATAATAAAATAATATATTTGTTATGTTCCGGCTATTCTGTTAATTTAGAGGGTCGTACGAATATCCCATAGTTCTGGAAAGAAACGGTGGTCTAATACTTTCTTTAAATATCCTACACCTGATGACCCTCCTGTCCCCGTTTTGTGGCCAATAATTCGCTCTACTGTTTTCATATGCCTGAAACGCCACTGCTGAAACCAATCTTCAATATCCACTAACTTTTCTGCCAACTGATAAAGATCCCAGTACTTATCGACATCCTTATACACTTGTTCCCAGGCTTTTTCCACTGTAGCATCAGACTGATAAATGGTTGTATAGTCCCGATTAATGAGATCAGGATTAATTTTGAATCCCGCTTCGACCAGCCTTTCAATGGCTGCATCATATATACCTGGAGCTTCATAAGCATTTTTAAGTTCTTGATGGAGTTCAGGATCCTTTTCATAAATCTTTAATACATGTGGTGTTTTATATCCTAACGCAAATTCAACCATACGGTATTGGTAAGATTGGAAACCAGACGCCTGCCCTAAATCATCCCGAAACTGGATATATTCAGCAGGAGTTAGTGTGGATAGAACATCCCAGGCGTGGATAATTTGAGTTTGTGTCTTTGATACCCTCGACAACATCTTCAGTGCTTCCTGGATCTCCCCCTCCCTAATCAGATCAATGGCCGCCCTTAACTCATGTAAAATAAGTTTCATCCATAACTCACTCACCTGATGTATGACTATGAACAACATCTCATCATGATGTTCAGAAAGTCTATTTTGGGAAGAAAGTAGCCGGTCAAGGTTTAAATACTCGCCATAAGTCATTCTTTCTTTAAAATCTGTATGTACATTTTCATTCGTTTTCGAATCACCGTTGCTCATCTTAATCCCCCTATGTTAATATCCCGCGATCTGGAATATGATTGGCCGTAATGGGTAAAAATTCCGTATGCACTAATCCCTCGTACATGAGTAAAGTTCCTAGTAAAGGATGATCCACATGGACGTGAACGCGAAATGCTTTCTGTTTCTCGTCATAATGCTCGTACAAGGATGTCCGTGGACCATTGAAAGAGAACTTGTCTGCTACTCTCATCTCCCGGGAGTGCATGAGTAATCCGCCTTCTCTTGTCACATCAAGATCCATCTGTGTCGATAAGCAGCCTGACTTGCCTAAATCGTCTATTAATGATTGCTTTTCATTGTCAAAAGACATAACGGCATCAAACCCACGAATCGCATATGGGAAGAAAAAGCGGCGAATATAGCTAATTGATTCTCGGCCCCGTTCATCCACATAAGCATAGTTTTCCAGGGTAAAAGGAACTTCTTTACCCCTCTCTGCAAAAATAAGATGATCTTTTGATCCTATGCTTAAAAAGGGACGGAGAATGAGAGGAGTCCCCCGGATTTCTGTCATACGTCCTTGACCTAGGACCATTAATTTTTGATCACTCGTTAAACCAAATTTCTTTTGCAACTCAGGGTGCAGTCGGTCGAATTTTTCACCTAACGCTTGCTGATAAATGGATTTCAAGTGGATCTTCCTCCTTATAAAGTTATATGTAGGTGGGCTTCACTAAGCAGCCCACATTTAATCACATGACTTCTTCAGCAAAATCACTGATCGAATAGCCCTTTCGCTGTTTCATCAGCCATCCTTGCTTTTCTAATTGATTAAACAACCGTTGTATATGCTTCGGCGGCCACTCAGCCAACAGGCCGAACCAGCGGGTTTCATGAAGTTGGAGGCGCCGAAGTTTATTGGTTGATTTACCTGCAAGTACTTGAACTAGTGTATGGGCAGGGTGATCTGTACCGTAATAGTGAACTAAATCAAGAACTTGTTGAACAGCTGAGTAGCTTAATTCATGACCTTTGATCGTAATAATTATATCTTCCTCCGTGTATTCCGCTTCATCAAGCCGTACTTGCAGCTGATGAAGCAGGTCCACAGCCTTTGCATTCACCTGGTCATCCATTTGATTTCTCCAGGCTAGTAGTTGTTTGAATAGGACCACATCGCTTAGTTCTACCCTCGAAAGCCATATTAAGAGCGACTCTGAACCTCTTTGAGGAAGTGTTGAACAGGAGAGCTTATGGTGCATTTCAAGCAAAGGATAAGCGTTGGCGACGGCTGCATCCTCTTGATACCTTTCGATTTGTCTGGCTACAGAAAGGGCCTCATCTAAAGTATGCTGCACAGGACGAAGCTTCCCTTTCATGTTGATTAACTCTTGAATTTGGTGGGTGAGATCCTTGTTTTGGGCTGCAATCTCATTGAATTGATGTTCAATCGTTTCAATTCGCTTGCGGGCACGCTCCACATGAAATTCTTCCTGTAACGTAACTTGATCACTATCAAGATGATAGTAAACCGTATAATCACAGTGATCACATCGGCAGCCGACAGTCCGTTTAGTGGAATAGAACCCCAATTGCTTATCATGCCTGCACATTTCCATCCTTCCCGTAAACCACTGCTTTGGAAAAGTTCGAAATGGCCTCATCACAATAGTAACATGGTCTCTCCACATAGCTACATCTTCCGGGTATTTGAGTTGGGAAAGTAAAGCGGATTGATTCATTTGTTCCACAGCTTCTATTACATCGCGCTTGCTTTGGGTCAATTGTACGAGCGGATGCTTATCGAAGCTGGCAGCTATTTTAGTTAACCAATAGTCTCTTGAATGCTCTGCAATTTCAGCTACAAACAGGTGGTCTTTAATCACTTCAATCAAATGTTGTTCCAATTTCTCTGATGATAAATGAGTAATATTTGTGTCGTATAGAAACCGCTTATCGAAAGGCAGACCATCTTCCCCGGTAAGTTCAGTCCAAAGAAATAATTCTGGTCTAATTAAATAAGGGTTTAACGTATCATCTTTAATAAAAGAAACAGGTAAAACAGTGTTCCCTTCAACTGATAAATAACGCTGCAGCCGATCTAATGGTAATGATCGGTGCTTTACTTGATCGGCGATCACTTCATTAATTCGCGACAGCAATCCACGTTCGAACTTATGACCGATAGAGCGTATTTGTTTGTTCATGTTTCCAATAGGAGTAAGGATAATGTACGGGTAGCGATCGTTCTTGTAAGTCATACTTTCTGGCAGTCCCATAATGATTTCCCCTTTTAGAATTGAAGGATATACTACTATTATAGAAAAAGTATGTAAACTTACCAATAATTATTGTAATTTTGGGCTTATTCTTGCATCTTCCTTACTTTTATCACCCGAAAATGATGTAAGTTTTTAATTATACGGACAGAATTTCGACAGGATAATCCAGAAACAGACCAGATTCAATCACTCCAGGCAAGGCACTGATCTCCCTTTCCATATTTGAGGTAATCTCCTCAAATTTAACATCTAACAAAACGTTTCCTGCTTCCGTTATAACAGGGCCGTCCTTTGATGCCGCCATCCGCAAACTTACGGCTTCAGTACTAAAGGCTTCATACAGTTTCGTTTCGACGAGATGAATCGCCCGAGGATCAATTTCAATGGGTACGGCAAAGGCAGCCCCGAGTTTCGATACAAATTTACTTTCATCTACGAGAATATACGTTTTCTGCGCACTGGCCATGACAAGCTTTTCAGCAAACAATGCACCTCCGCGCCCCTTAATAAGCCTTTTCGTGCCATCGACTTCATCTGCTCCATCAAATCCCCAATCAGGCCTCGCTGCAGTTAAAGCCGTTACAGGAAGTCCGAGAACTGTACAATTAAGAGCCGCTTCTTTAGAGGTAGGAATCGTCTGAACGTTCATCCGCTCCTTTTTCACTCGCTCAGCGATTGCTTGTAAAGCTAGAAAAGCTGTAGAGCCTGATCCCACACCTATCACATCTCCATCTTTTACAAAATCACTCACTTGTTCAGCTACCTGCATTTTGTCCGATTGATTTGAAATTTCTCCAGACCAATTCAGGATGTTAGCTAATGAATTATTCCACGTCATTTCGATCACCTCGTCTACCTTGTTATTCCCTAAATCCTTATAAAAAAACAGGCTCAACCTCTTCAAGTGAATGGATTTCATAATTCTCAGCCATTGCACGGCGAGGGGTTTGGTAAGTAGTAAAGGAAGCACCTTCCAAGTTTAGGTAAGTAGAAAATTTGAAATAACTGTTACTAATTTAAAGGTCAGGATTGTTGAATAACGGTACAAGCGATTTCAGCCCATTGATGGATGAGTATATCCGTTGAAGCAATTATTCCCTAGCCTTTTACAACTCCGATTTTTATTAAGATGGTTCCGTTGCTCTCATTAACGAAATGGGGGGGAAAGCGAGTGGTTTCCCGCTCCCATTCTTAAAAATACGGAACCTTACTCAGGTTCAACAAACGGGGCGATTGTGGAGCAACACGAATAGAATAGTGATCTATCAGTCTTTATTTTTTTAAAAGAGCGATTATGAAATTGACTCATGTATCAGGCAATGAATGAATACCTTAAACATAATATAAAAGAAAACTTCATGAGGAGGGGGATCTCATGAGAAACGCCTACATCAAATTCGCTGTATTTTGTCTTTTTTTATTAATGGCCCTTCTTTATGTGATCATAAGGTAATAGCCCCACCCGCTGGTGAGGCTATTATTCTGCAAGGTTATGTTTAAAGGCATAAATGACCGCCTGTGTACGGTCCTGTACCCCGAGCTTACCTAAAATATTACTGACGTGTACTTTTACCGTTTTTAATGCGATAAACAACTGCTCAGAAATTTCCTGGTTCGTTTTTCCTTCGGTCATAAGCAGCAGGATCTCCATCTCTCTCGATGTTAACTGTTCATGAAGGTCTGTAGTCTGTGGTGTTCGCATTTTAGTCATAATCTTCCCGGTAACCTCTGGTTCAAGAATGGACTGCCCGCCATAAGTTGCACGAATGGCATCAGCAATTTCGCCCGCCTTAGACGTTTTCAGCATATAACTCGTAGCTCCGGCTTCAAGAGCAGGATAAACTTTCTCATCATCGAGAAAGCTCGTGACGATAATAATTTTAGCTTCCGGCCATTGATGGATGATTTTTTTCGTTGCTTCGATACCGTCCATTTCTTCCATGACAAGATCCATCAAAATAATATCTGGCCGCTGCGCTAAGGCGAGGTCAACAGCCTCTTTTCCATCATTTGCTTCAGCGACTACCTCGATATCTGACTGTGCTGATAAATAAGCGGAAACACCGATACGGACCATTTCATGATCATCAGCAAATAATACGGTAATCAAGATGGTTCTCCTCCTTTTACAACATGAGGTACTTTCACTTCAAGCCTTGTTCCTTGTTCAGACAAGCTGACAACCTTTAACATACCGCCAACTTCCAGAGCCCGCTCTTGCATATTTTGCAGCCCATATGAGCTTGTTTTTGCCTCTTCGACGTCAAATCCTATACCATCATCTACTATTCTTAAAATAATATGATCATCTCTTTCAATCAGCATCACTGTCAGCGTATTAGCTTTAGCATGCCGAAGTGTATTGGACACGGCCTCTTGCAATATCCGAAATAGCTGGTCTTCGATTCCTTTTTCAAGTGACAATGGTTCCACGGTCCAATCAATGTTCATCGGCACCTTTTGAGTCAGTTCATGTAAGAGTTCATTACACCCTTCAGCCAGTGACTTATCCTTAAGGGCCACTGGCCGCAAGTGGAGCAGCAATGCTCTCATCTCGAGCTGTGACTGATGAATCATTTTCTCCACCATAGCCATCTGTTTATCCCTCGACTCCTTGGCTGTTGTCTTGTTTTCATTAATTGCTGACATCATCATGGAAGCCGCAAATAACTGTTGGCTTACGGAATCATGAAGCTCACGTGCTAAGCGGTTCCTTTCCTGCAAAACAACCTCTTGCAGACTTTTCTCCCGCTCTTTAGCACGTTCAGAAGCTAAACGCTGGGCCGTTTCTGTCTGTTTCTTAAATCGAGCTTCTATTTGTTTCATTTTCTCTTCAATCTTCTGCAGATCTCCACGATCCACGTCATCGTACAGCACAGGATTCCCTTTGCCGATTTCATCTAGTTGATGTTCCACATAGTGAAACTTCCTCTTTAATACATAGCCCTGAGCAATTCCTATGCCTAATCCCCCAGTGACTGACAACGCTAGTGCAAGGAGAATATACGGTAAATCCAGCACTTCCCTTGCCCATAAATCTGACCAATCCTGGAGCGGAAAGGCCGAAAAGGTAAATACCAGGATAACCAGGGCAAAGAAAACAAATGATAGAAGACCGATGAGAACCTGCTTCTGCCATACGTTCATATCCGCTTCACCTCGATGTCGCCCGACACAATCGAGGTAATAATTTTAACCCGAGGCTTATTTGTAACATACTCAGGTGTGCGGTATGAGACCTGCTGATTAAATAACTTCGTTTTACGATATTGAAAAATAGCAGCCCGGCCAAGGATCGCACTATGATGTACGGCTACTTCCACTTCATAAGGGACATATATTTGCACATTTCCAACTAAATGGCGTATTGAAATGACCGCCTCATCTTCAGGGAAAACGGCATGACTAAGGTCAATAATACGATCACCAAACCCGCCATGGACATTAATATCCTGCCATTTATAAGAGGTCCTGGCCGTGGTTTGGTCACCGAATAACTTTTGCTTCACAAGAGGCTCAGTTCCCTCGTCAAAAGGAACATCATCCGATTGTATATCCAGGTGAATCCGTTCTGGTTCTTTTTTTGTCCGAAAGTAGTGGCGTACGAAAAGAATGATGACGACAATGATTAGAAAGCGAACAGCTATCATGTTTAAAATCGTCAGCGTCAGACTGATTATGCCGATCCAAAATATAATCTTCCCCCACACTTTTCGGTACTTTTTCCAACCGATATAGATAAACAAACCTGAAAAAAGCACAGAAAAGATCAGACCGCCGTTAAAAAAAGTGATCTCAAGAAACAAGAGAATTACCCCTATGATTAAAATGGTGTTAATGGTACTTGTCGACATATGTTTAAACATAAAGGTAACCTCCTTCTTACGTGTGAGCAAATTTTTGTAGTATGCCATCTATAGCACCAAAAAGACGCAGTGCTCTGCGCCTTTAATGATACCATGATTCTTACTGTACCGTAACGTCCTCTGTACTCTTCATATCTTTTTCAAGCTGCGCAATCTTACTGTCAAACGTGTTACGGTAATAGGCACTATTGACTTTGTACTCTAAATCTTCAATATAACGATCCATTTCGGAGAACCTTGCATACGGCTTGTCCGCTGTATCTTCCAGTACCTGGTTCATACGGTGATGAGCGCGGGCAATGTTTTCACGCCCCATCAGCTCCATCCGCTTCACATGCATGTCCTTTAGCTTGTGCTTCATTTCTTCATATTTCTGTTCAAGTGTTTCAAGCTGCTTGACCGCTTCTTCATAAGAAGACTTCAGTCGCTCAGCCCTTTCTTCATAGGCTTCACGTTCCTTCACTGCAAACTCGTACATCACGTCTTCTCCAGCATTTTGAGCTACTTCCGCTTGGTGTTTACGCTTGTCCACCATTTCTTCTGCCCTATGCTGTTCACGAGCAAACTCGTCCTTCAAACGATATTGACGTTCAACTAGCTTGCGAACTTTTTCCGTTTCCTTTTCACTTTCACGTAAGTATTGATTCAACATCGCAATCGGATTCTTCTGTTCTTTTTGATCCAGAGCATCATGCAAATCAGCTGTAATCGTATCTTTTAAACGTGTAAATAAATTAGCCATCTTTAGTCTCTCCTTTTTAATCATAAGATTATTTGTTTAACTCTGCCCACTGTCTTTCAAAGTTCGTAAACGGGTCAGAAGTACTGCTTGATTCTATGACTGTATCGTCCTTACGCTTTGTCATTTTCTTGTAAATAACGTAAAGAACATAAGCAGCAGCTAGTCCAATAACGGCAAAGATATTGGAAACAGCTATGCTCAGGATCACTAATCCAAGCGCAATCCAGGCAATTTTGCCGAATGTTGAGTCAGACTTCATGAATTGCTTGAACACAACATACAGAAGCCAGACACTGACCCCTAATAGAACCATTGGACCAAGATTAGCCAGCAGAATGCCTAGCGCCACCAGTCCTGCAATAAACAGCAAAAACTTTTTCATCGGTATTTCCCTCCTCGCTGATTTCTTATCTTCATGATACGAGGAATCGCTTCTCACCGTAATGAGCCAGGGATATATTTTCGAATAGGACCAGAGGCGTATATGTTTCTAATTTCATTACATGAATGAGAAAGCATACGATAAGAATACACTTGTAAGATTACTTTTTTATGAGGAGTGATGGAGTTTATGAGTAAACGATCAAAGTCTAAACGTACGATTCAAAAAGGAAAAGATGCTGTTCAACCAGCCACAGGAGAAGAGAGAATCACTATATCAAAATCGGGCAGGGAATTAAGTGACAAAAAAGAGTAGGATTTTTGAACGAGGTTCGGAATAGACAGCAGTACAAAAACCTGAGCTCCGCATAAAAGCTCGGGTTTTTAATTACCTTCCGGGCCATTATCCGAGATATCCTCGAACAAAGAAGGTGTATTCTGTCCCATTAATGCCCGAAATTAACTTTAAAATGGGAAAAGCCTGAATCCATGGAGTGGATTCAGGCTTACATAACTATTCGATAATACGAAGGTCCTTTGGAGTTTTTGTTAATGTTTCATAACCGTTGGCCGTAACCAGGACATCATCCTCTAAGCGGACTCCCCCGATTGCTGGATCGTAAATCCCAGGTTCAATTGTATAAGTCATCCCCTCTTTTAACACTCCATCATTCAAATGGCTCATGGAAGGAAATTCATGAACGTTGATACCCAGGCCGTGTCCAATCCGGTGTGGGAAAAGATCACCATATCCGGCTTCTGTAATAATATCTCTTGCAGTTTGGTCTAGATCCCCGATTCGAGTTCCTGGTTTGCTGATAGAAAGAGAAGCTTCAAGTGCCTCTTTCACTTTTTCATAAATAGCCCTCTTTTCGTCGGAAACAGACTTATACGCAAAGGTTCGAGTAATATCTGATGTATACCCTTTCCAGACGACACCTAGATCAAATAACACGAAATCTCCTGCTTTTAGACGGCGGTTACCAGGATTCCCATGAGGCTGACCGGACTTCTCACCGAATAAAACCATGGTGGAGAAAGACATTTCAGCAACACCCTTCTTCTTGAGTTCATACTCAATCGTTGCAAGAACTTCCATTTCAGTAATGTCTTCCTCAAGGGATTCAGTTCCAACCTTGACTCCGTAGTCAGCAAGTTCAGCAGCTTCACGCATAATGCTGATTTCTTGCTCATCCTTTACTAAACGCATCTCGTTGAGCTGTCCTTCCACATCAACTACCGACAAGTCATCAAACAGAGATAGCAGCGATTCACTGCGTCCATAAGAAAGAACTTGTTTCTCAAATCCAACTGTCTTCACCCGAGAAATCCCATTCTGTTTCATCTTATCTGCCATCATCATCCAAGGATCCTCATGATCCGCATAACCAATTACCTCGTGCGTCCAGCCTGCATCACGAATTTGGCCCGCTTCCATGCCAGGAAGCACAACGATCGGATCCGCTTCTGCGAAAACTAGCAGTCCTAACAAACGTTCATGCGGGTCTGTGTGAAAGCCCGTCAGATAGAAGACGTTCTCCGTAGAATTTAAAAACGCCATATCAATCTGATTCTCTTTTAAGTAATTCGAAAAATTATCCAATCTATGTTCCATAAGATCATCCCTTCTCTAATTACATTACCTCCTCCATCATATCTCAAAAAAGCACGCACTCCAAATATAGCAGAAACCCCCGCATACCAATTATTACCACCTCAGGTCATCCATAATATGGATGACCTGAGGTGGGTTTTTATTCCAATAAAAAACGAGCATATTCCATGCTCGTTTTTCTTCTATTCACCTAGCTGGTTAAGGTTTTGTTGGATTTGCTGGATGTCCCTAATCGCTTTAAATAGGTCGGAATTCTCTAATGCCTCAATGTTGATCACTTGTTCTTGAGCAGCCTGAATCATCTCTTCTATTCCTGATTCGAGCTGGTTTGTGTACTCCATGAGATCATTATGAATACTCTCCGCAAGCTCTGGCGGATTCAAGGCCTGTACTTCCTCTATCTCAGTTTGAAACTCTTGAAGACGTTGTTCCACATCAGCAAAAGCCGTAACATCACTTTGCGCCTGCTCAATTAATTGCGGCAAATCGTTAGAAAACTCCTCCGCATCAGCTATAAATTGTGTCACATCTTCTGTATATTGCACTCCATTTGTTGCTTCCTCAATCAGGCTGCACCCACTTAATGCGATTAATAACAATGGAAGTATAAACAGTTTTCTCACTTGATCTCCTCCTCTTCCATGATTACCTACCATACGAATGAATCAGAGAAAGGTTCCAATAAAAATAAAAATAAATCTTAATCAAAACTGTTTGTTTTTTTGAACCTTTTGCAACATCTCTGCTATGTTCATTTCTTTTATAAGGTACCTTCGATATAATAGCAGAGGGTTACTATTGTAAAATGGAGGGATTTCCATGGATCGTACTCGGTTTTTCATACGAGTTTCAGCCATTTATGCTTTGATCGGCGCTTTTATGGGATCACATATGGCTGGTGGCGGCGGTTATCAACTTACAGCAGTCCACGCACATATACTCGTTGTTGGATGGTTGTCTTTATTTGCTTTTGGTATGTATTATAAAATGTTTTCAATCCCGAAGGACTCTAAATTATCCAAGGTACATGTTTGGACTTCTTTCTTCGGAGTACTAGGCCTCACTACAGGCATGTGGTTATATTTCACCCAACCCTTTGGTGGCGGCATGGAAACGTTCAACACCGTATTCTTTATTGTAGGCGGGACGATTCTATTAATTGCTTTTGTTGTTTTTGCTATCATGGCATTCGTCCATGGCAAGTTCATTTCCGAGGACTAAAAAAGTTCAGGGCATTGCTTTGTAAGAAAGCTGCCCCGAACTTTTCTATTAAGGAACAAGTCGCAACAGCCGATCATCTTCCTCATCAGGATTCCCACGGCCGTCCGTATTATTGGTTATAAAATAAAGTGATCCCCCGACCTTTTCCACATCTCGAATTCTTCCATATCCATCTGCAGCCACGGCGGGATTTTGGCCATTAAGAGAGAGCGTACGCATTGCTGTTCCTCTCAATGATGCGATATAAAGTTTTTCGTTAAACACCGCAATACCTGAAGGAGCCCATGTGCTCTGACCTGTTTGGTATATAGGTAACTGCATTCCTTCAGCCTTTTCACCTCCCACTATTTTTGGCCAGCCATAGTTACCTCCCGGATTAATTACATTTACTTCATCATGGTGGTCAGGTCCATGTTCCGAAGCATATAACTGGCCTTCCTCATCCCATGCCAGCCCTTGCGGATTTCGATGCCCATAGCTATACACATAAGAACCTTCGAAGGGATTATCTTCCGGAACTGATCCATCCAAGTTTATACGTAATATTTTACCGGCTAAACTAGCCTTGTCCTGAGCGAGTTCACTGTCCAACGAATCCCCTGTTGTAACATAAAGCTTTTGATCCGGCCCTATTTCAATCCGGCCACCGTTGTGAAAATTAGCACCTGGTATGCCTTCTAAGATGACATCCGTTTCCGACCATTGATCATTCTTATATTCGATTATAATAATTCGATTTTTATTTTGACCATCCTCTTTATAAGTATGATAGGCGAATGCCTGATTGCTCTCACTGAAATGAGGGGCCAGCTTAAAGCCAAGCAAGCCGCCTTCACCGATCTGGGCAATATCCTGTTTCGTCTCAACTTTAACTCTGTTCAAGCCTTGTTCCTCTGACCATGAAACGATCTGACCTTTACGTTCCGTGATAAAAAAAGTACCCTTATGTTCCTCAATGTCCCACGGTGATTGCAGGTTTGTTACGACTTCTTCAACCCCATCAGTAACTTCAGATGGCTTCTCTCCTTGTTTCGATTGTTCACTTTCTGGTTGACATCCTATCACAAACAACAGCATCAAAAGACAAGATAGAAGAATTCTCATATCCACCTCCGCACTGAATCGTTTCTTCTATTATAGCAAGACTATTATGACATCTCACACTTTAAGCTGCTCGACGCAGAGGAGTACGCTGAAGTATACCTTTCTCTAAACGGTAAGCAAAAAAAACCGCTAATATTGTTAACGCAAAATCTTTGACTAAGAATGGACTCATGCTTGTCCAAGCAATGGCATATCCAATTCCTGAACCTTCCCCCACCCAAAGACGAAGGGCCATGTACATCCAGTTTACTCCCACTACATAATTAATGACCAAACCTACAATGGCTGCAATTATGTAGACGGAAAAACTCCTACGGTTCTCAACTATTTTCCCCACCACAAATGCTAACAGCATAAAAGACAGGATAAACCCAAATGTAGGCATGAACAATGTGCCCATACCACCTTTAAATCCCGCAAAAACAGGTGCACCTATAAGACCGAGTACTGTATATACAAACATGGAAAAGAAACCTAACCGGCTTCCTAATATGATACCAGCCAAAATTGCGACAAAGGTTTGTAATGTGAGTGGTACGTTCATAATAGACAAAAAGGGCGCAAACGCAGTTATATTGGAGCCAATTACCATCAGCGCCACAAAGAGAGCACCGATAGTTATTTCATAAGCTGTCGAACGTGATTTCTGCAATTTATTTTCCTCCCATTCTCTTACTATTACTAAGATAGCGGAGGATCGCCAAAACTGTCAACCTAAATAACACAAAGTTAACAAATAGCAATTTCATCAGTTGGATAGACCTTTAATCACCTTTTTTCTTTATTAAGCAAACTAAATAAGTGAATTGAACTAATTATCGCCACCCAATTAATGGTGACTTTTTACTCATTTTGGTGTAAAGTATATTAAAAAATTACGGAGGAGTTTCCATGCTATCCTACCAGCGCTCCATGGGGCAATATGAAACACCCTTATCCACTGTTGAATACATGGTCAAGACTATGCTTCAGGAAACCGGACAAACATATAAGCCACCCCGTATATTAGATCCTTCTACTGGCGATGGTGTTTTTGTCAGAGCGCTGGTGGAGGCAGGAGTCCCGCCTTCTCTTATTAATGCTTATGATATTGACCCTAACATTTCCCTTGAAGTGCCTAAAGTCCAGTTTACCCATCAGGACTTCCTAAAATCAAATCCAACGCATGCTTTCGATGCGATTATAGGAAATCCACCCTATAAATCAATTCGTCAAAACGCTTATTTTAAAAATAATAAACAAGATCTAGAAGAACAATTTCTAGAGATCGGTGTACATAATATGTACACGCTATTTATCTATAAAGGACTCCAACTATTGAAAGTAGGCGGAGTTTTATGCATGATTGTTCATGATTCATTTTTAACGAATGTGCATTATACCAAGTTTCGTCAATATTTAATCGACCATACGGAAATAATTGAAATCATACTCGCCCCGAGGAAGCTGTTTCATGCAGGCCGAGCGGATGTTCGAACAGCTATAATTACAATTAGAAAAAGCACTCCTAAGCCTGAACATATGATGAAATTAGTAGATCGTCTGGCAACAGAAGAATACACCTCCCCGCCCGCGGAGAAGGTTCAATATTTACAGCAATCCAATTTTAGTCTGATGCCTGGTTTCAATTTTGCTATAAACGTCCCTCAGGAAATTCTCTCCCTATTTATAAGACCAGAGTTCACCTTGGCCGATAAAGTACAAGGAGGCACAGGGATTTCAACTGGAAATGATAAACAGTTTTTATTTAAGCCTTGGGAAGTCAATGTCGATCTTGAGGAATGGATCCCTTTTTATAAAAACGGAGGGATTCGTGATAGTTGGTATTATGAACCGAAGTACTATATTCACAAGAATTGGAGAAAGTACAGTCGATCAATTCCCAAATTTACGGTTCGCAACCAGCAATACTTTTTCCGCGAAGGGATTACTTGCTCTTCTATGGGAATTGATTTTCAAGCCTCCTACCTGCCAAAAGGCAGTCTGTTTGGGGTGAATACAAATCTCTTTACTGACAATGAAGAAGACCTTTATTACCTTCTCGGTCTACTGAATAGCAATTTGACAACCTATATGCTCCGTAAAGTGTTGAATCGCACAAATATGATTACATCTGGGTATGTTAAAAAGCTACCTTATACTGAACCAGATCCTCTCTTAAAAAGCAGCATCATCCGGCAAGTAAAACACATCGTATCAGAAAAGCAGAAAAACTTAGCCTATGATTCCACGATTCAGCAGCAAGAAATAAATGACAGTATTTTTGATGTTTATCACATTTCGCGCGCCAATAGGACTCATGTCAATCACTTCTGTGAACGACTTATAGAATTGTTATAAGAAAGTAAGCTCAAGCTGACAATTGGCTTGAGCTTTTTGCCATGTCAAAGCTACGCAGCTTTCAGGCTTTTTCTTTTCTTCCTAATATCCCCTTTAGTCAATATGGACACAATTAATGCCACCACGAAGAGTCCGGCAAAGAAGATTAAACTACTTTCATAGCTGCCCGTTGTATCATTCATATAGGCTGCAAATTGCGGCCCGACAAGTCCCGCTGCCGCCCAAGCTGTCAGAATATACCCATGAATCGCACCCAACTCTTTAGTACCAAACAAATCCCCAATAAAGGCTGGAATAGTTGAAAAACCTCCACCATAACATGTGTAGATAATACCAATTAAAATGACAAATAAAGCAACAGAACTTGTATAGGAAAGGACAACAAACAGAACGATCTGAATAATAAAAAATGCAACATAGGTGTTGGATCTTCCAATATAATCAGACGCACTTGCCCATCCGATTCGACCTAATCCATTAAATAGTCCCATCACCCCAACCAGGGTCGCTGCAGCACTGGTACTTAGGCCAACACTGTTTTCTGCTAATGGTTTGGCAGCAGAGATAACAGCAATGCCACACGTTACGTTTATAAACAACATGATCCAAAGATAATAAAAACGTTTCGTTTTCAGTGATTCTTTCGCCCGAAGATTGGCTAAATCTTTTTTCCTTCCTGTATTTTCTTTCTGGTCATCATACCCCTTAGGTTCCCATCCTTTAGGAGGCTTTGATAAATACAAAGAAGATAGAATCATAATTACAAAATAACTGGCCCCCAGGATATAAAAAGTAGCTGCAATACCAACCGAGCCAATTAACCAATCCATAATTGGACTGGAAATTGCCGCCGCGAAGCCAAATCCCATGATCGCCATCCCTGTTGCAAGACCGCGTCTGTCAGGAAACCATTTAACGAGCGTAGATACTGGGGCAATGTAACCTACTCCAAGACCAATTCCTCCCAAAACTCCATAAAAGAAGTAAAGTGCCCATAACGAGCCTAGGTTAACAGCAAGCCCCGAACCAAATACACCAACCCCAAAGAAAACAGCGGCCGTGATCCCCGCAGCCCTTGGGCCATACTTTTCAACAAACCATCCCAAAAATGCTGCAGACAAGCCTAGAAACAAGATAGCCAAGCTGAATGTTAATTGTACTTGCTGAGAGTTCCAGCCAAATTCATTTCTCAGGGGTGATGTAAAATTGCTCCAAGCATACACAGACCCTATGGATATATGTATCCCAACTGCACTTAATGCTATCAGCCAACGATTTTTCGGTTTTCTTCCTTCCATTTTATCCCTCCTAATTCCTGACATCATTGCTATTACCTAAATTGCGTCTTTCTAAACTCAAAATTTTCTGAAATATATAAAAGGATGCTTGTATACCCTGTGAGGTACAAGCATCCATGTTATTATAATCGTTGTACAAACTCAATAATTTCTTTGTTGGGACCCTGGTAATAGACCACTTCTAGTCCTGCCACACTGTATGGGCCCTCGTAGATAGACAAACCCCTGTTCTTTATTTCCTGAATTTTAGCAGTCAAGTCCTGTACTTCTATCGCAAAATGTACACCTTGGGGCCTCCGATCTTTAGGCTGGACTAATTCAATCGTACATTCTGCCTTTGTCAAAAAAACAATACGTTCGTCTGCCCATTCAAGCCTCCTTACAACCGAAAATCCCAATATACTAACATAAAACCTTTCCGCCTGCTTTACATCGAACACCTCTATCCCGACATGGTGAAACATTTACAGGCGGCCCGGGATAATTAGATTCATGTCTCCAAATTCATGCCACAAATATTGTTGCTCAATGGCTTCATGATATGCCTCTATTAATATCTCATGTTTAACGAAGGCCGTGAGCAAGTCTAAATGACTTGCTTCCGGTTCATGAAAGCCAGTTAGTAGGGCATCCACTACTTTTAATGAATGTTCCTGATTAATATACAAATAGGTTAGGACAGAATCCTGCTTAGTTAACTGACCATTCTTAAAAGCTGATTCCAGCGCACGTACAACTGTTGTGCCTACAGCTGCTACTTGGCGTCCTTCTTGCTTGGCTTTATTGATAACTGTTACTGTTTCCTGTGGGATCGTATAAGGTTCAGGATGACTCGACGGAGAAGGCCATCTATCATTCTCGTAATAGCTCAAAGAAGTATGAAGTGTTATATAGCATATTTTCACTCCTTTTTGTTCCAGCTCCGTGATGGTTCCCCAGGTAAATGCGCGTCCGGCTGAAGCCATCTCAATAGAACCCGGTGTGGAACTGTAGACGTTTTGATAGTCGTTCAGCGGCCAGGGATCCTCCACATATTCATAGTAAATCGGGCTGCCATGGTCATAAATATACTCTATTAGCGACATGCCGCTGAGCTTGAACTTCAGTACTTGCAAAGGATACTCACTTCCGCCCTTTTCAACTACGGCAAAGAGGCCATCCTGGAAATAAAGCTTCTCTCCTTCTTTGTATTGCTTTCCCACCAATAATACTTCGAATCTATGGTCATCAATTTTTCTAGCTAATCGGACTTCAACTTCCCCATTCGTCCCACTAGCTTGCAAACTCGAAGGAATCGTTCTTGACTGGTTGAGGACAAGTACATCTCCTGCTTGAAAAGTATCGACGATGTTACGAAAGTTTGTATGGGCCCTCCTTCCGGAAACAGGGTCGAGGAGCATCATTCTAACCTGATCACGATCCAGCCCTCTTCGTTCTATAGGAGATGATGCATGAAGATGTTCAGGAATTTCAAAAGCAGTTAACAGATCACTCATTTAACGGCGCCTCCCTTAAGAAGCCATCAGCTTCAAAGCGTTCCCCGTTACGGTTTCTTGACTCATCAGAAGCTAAATAAAAGAAGACGTCCAGTCTCTCTTCCGGCTTCGCTAACTGATAATCACAATCTGGAACGGCCCGGTCATGCATGTCGGTATCCATTTCGCCCGGATCTACCATATTAATTCTAATACTGTAGTCAGCAACTTCGTCCGCCCACGTCTGTGTCAATCCTTCCACAGCAAACTTTGAAACCCCGTAAGCGCCCCACTCGGCAAAACCAGTATGCCCCGCTTCTGAAGTTAAGTTAATAATCGATCCCGATCGGTTTGCAATCATTCCTGGCAGCACTCTTTTTGTCACGAGAAATGGATTCATGCAATTGACTTTTAATACCTGAAGAAACTGTTCATGATCATAATCAAGAAGCTGCTTCGGTCCTGGGCCAAATACGGAAGCATTATTAATTAAAACATCCACACTTCCGAATTTATCCTCTACTACAGAAACAAACTTTTCGATTTCATGAATCCTCGAAACGTCAGCTTGAAGAGCAATCACTTCTGCGCCTATCGCTTCAATCTCCTTCTGTACAGCTTTCAATTCGCGCTCACCTCTTGCACAGACAGCGATACGATGCCTTTGTTTGGCAAAACCCAGAGCTAATGCTCTTCCAAGTCCCTTTGATCCACCCGTAATCATAATAGTTTTACTCATAAAAAATCTCCTTTCCCTATCTAAGTATCCTTAGTATAGAAAAAGGAGCAGAACTAAACATGAGCCACACAAAGTATCTTAGTGTCACACATTCGATTGAGGGTAATTTACGACTTTTGTCGTAACCTATTTCCCGGGAAATAAATTAATGGATTGTTTTGTAGTTTTTCCACTCTTCCGGTAGAAGATTGACGTATTTGTTTGTTAAAAAACGATCATCAATTAGTTGGATAACACCGTAGTCTTCTTCTGAACGAATGAGCCGTCCGCCAGCTTGTAATACCTTATTCATTCCAGGGAATACGTAGGCGTAGTCATATCCATTACGCCCACGATTTGAAAAATAAGACTTTATTAATTCACGTTCGAAATTACGGGGAGCTAACCCGATCCCAATGACGGCCACTCCGTTTAGACGGTCCCCTCTTAAATCAACACCTTCAGAAAAGACCCCGCCAAGTACAGCGAAACCCGCTAAGTGTCCGCCCTCAACAAACTGAGCAAGGAAATCATCTCTGCGTTCCTCGGTCATTCCTTGTTCCTGTGAAACAGCATCTAGATCATACGATTGAAAATGTTCATAGACTAACTGCATATACTGATAGGAGGGAAAGAAGAATAGATGATTTCCAGGTTGACTTTTTACCTGTTTATGCAAAAGTTCAGCTAAACGATTCGCGGTCTGTTGTCTATTTTTAAACCTTGTTGAGAGTGACACTAAGCTTACGTCAATTTGACCCGGATCATATGGGGAAGGAAGTCTGAGGATATAGTCATCATCCTGCCCGCCAAGCATATCCTTGTAATACCCGAACGGTGATAAAGTAGCAGAGAAAAAGACATTGGAGCGAAATGCCTTCGCAGCCTGGTGCAATACGTTAGAAGGGTCGATGCAATAAAGCTTCATGCTTACATCTTGGTTAAAGTTGCTGCCAATATAAACATAATGTTCATCAACTATGGCCAGCATTTTCAGAAAGTTTTGTGTTGCAAAATAACAATTCAGCAACAGTTCATCTCTTTCCTCCTCCTCATTTTGGTCACGAAGCTGACGTTCAGCTTTATTGATAAACCTTTCCAGATTCTCTTCTAACTGGCCAGGTACATCCTCAAGTTTGTATTCCATTGCTGACTCCCTGTCATTCACAGCGCTCATATCTTTCATAACACTTGCGGCTGCTTCAGCTAATTCATCATTTGCTCCCCCATACCATTTGTTAACTTCTTCATATGAACCGCGTTTAATTTCAGCCGAGTACATTTCACGGGCACGCTCTACCAGGTTATGTGCTTCATCAATGAGCAATGTTGTTTTCTTCTTTTGCTCAGGCATAAGCCTTTTTAACGATACTCGCGGGTCGAAGATATAATTGTAATCCCCTACCACCACATCGACGACATCCGTTAGATCCAGCGAAAACTCAAATGGACATACACGATGTTTTCTTGCATATTCTTCAATAACGCTACGCGCGATTTGCGTTTCATTCATTAGGACGTCAACGATCGCCTCATTAATTCGATCATAGTAGCCATCTGCAAACTCACAGTAATCCGGCTGGCAAATCGTTTCTTCTTGAAAGCAAATTTTGTCCTTAGCTGTCAGCGTTACAGAACGTAACATTAAGCCGGTTTCTTCCATCAAACGAAGCGCTTCCTCTGCTGTCGAACGAGTGACTGTTTTTGCTGTTAAATAAAATATCCGTTCAGACTGTCCTTGTTCCATGGCCTTAATCGCTGGAAATAAAGTGGAGATCGTTTTACCGATACCCGTTGGCGCCTGAGCAAATAAGGTGCGTTGTTCCTGTACTGTACGATATACACTTCCTGCGAGCTGACGCTGTCCTGATCGATAGCTAGAGAATGGAAAAGTCAGATCAGGGATTGTTTGCTCTTTTTGTTGCCGAATGTGCAAAAGAATTCGAGCATAAGACATATATTCTTCAACGGTTTGCTGCATAAAGGATATCAGATCTTCCATTGTGTATCTGTGAACAAAGCGTTTCTTTTCCTTCGTTTGCTTCTGAACATAGGTTAGTTGAACATCTATTGCGTCCAATCCCTCTTGCTCTGCATATATGAAACCATATCCTTTAGCTTGAGCCCAATAGACCGGAAAGCTATCTTCAGTGAGTTCTTCAAGCTCAAGAGCAGTTGATTTGATTTCATCGATTTTCGGGCCGCTTTTTGTGGTAAGAACCCCGTCACATCTACCATGAATATGCAGCTTGACCTCCTCATGAGAGTACACGTATTCAAGAGGCACTTCCTTCTCTTCCCCTTCATTGTACTCCTTTTGAACAGCTTTATGAATAGCTGTTCCTTCTTGAAGCGCCGTATTGGATCGAAATCGATTATCGATACTGCCTTCACGATAAACGTATTCAACTAACGCCCGCACCGAAATACTTATCTCTTGATCCACTAACACCCCTCCTATCTACAAACAAGTGATAAAATACCGTCATTTTTTGCTATTGATTTTCGAATGTCTACTGAATAAGCTAACATGTTATAATAATAGGTAAACCTTATTTATTTCTCAAAATTTAATTTCGTCATATACTATATGATAAGCGAAATTACTCAGAAACTACAGGTGATTGCACTATGAGAAAACTAAAGTGGCTGGCTATTGTTATCCTTTCACTCATCTTTCTGACTTTGATTCTCGCGTCTTTTATCAATCAGCCTGAGAGCTTGTCTAATTCAAACAAAAGCCAAACACCCACCGAAGAGAAACAAACTGAAGAAGAAAAACCCGTCCCTAAAGAAAAAGAGCAAGAGGAAGAACCTGTTGAAAAAGAGCAAGAGGGGACTTTAGGCGAAGGGTTACGCGAAGCGTTTTCTAGTGTGATCGAAGGAGCTAAAGCCCTTTTTGTGGAAGAAGACCTGAAAATCGTTGCAATAGGTGATTCTCTTACCCAGGGGGTTGGCGATCGTACCGATAATGGCGGATATGTAGGTATATTAGAAGAGACACTCAACAGTAACATAGAGGGCGAAGATATCAATATAGAAAATTACGGTAAGCGCGGTAATCGTACAGACCATCTTCTCGAGAGAATGGAAGAAGAGGAAATGGCATCTTCTATTGAAGAGGCTGACATTGTATTAGTTACAATTGGCGCTAACGATATGATGAACGTTGTGAAAAACAACTTCACAAGCTTGAACTACGAGGATTTTGCAGCAGAGCAAGCAGGGTATGAAAAACGTCTCCATGAAGTTATGCAGCGTATTGAAGAATTAAACCCTGATGCGCCTTTTTACCTTATTGGACTTTATAACCCTTTCTCTAAATACTTCGACAACATTCCTGAACTTACACAAATCATAAATGAGTGGAACCGTATTGGGAAAGAGGTCGTTTCAGAACATGATCAGGCTGTCTTTATTCCGATTAAGGATATCTTTGCTGGCAAACTGGATGAATACTTATGGAAACAAGACCATTTTCATCCAAATGAAAAAGGTTATAAACAGATAGCCAAACGGGTTCTTGAAGTCATCAGACCCGAAATTGAGAAATAACACAGGTGGAATGCAATATGTTAAAACGCTGGTTTCTAAAAAATAAATGGAGGTCTTCATTCTTCATATTAGCTGTCATCAATTTAGGCATAGTTGCATGGATTTTATCTTTAATTTTCCTTCCCACCTCATATACACTTGTGAATGTGCAGCCAGAAGAAGAGAGTTCAGATGCGGAATTTACGATTGTTTCGACTAAACAAAATTTGGAACAGTTAGCCAACGAGTACTTAAGTGAACTATCGACACAAACGGTATTTGACTATTCAATTTCTTTAGACCGCAACGTTACTCTTGTTGGGAATATTAAAGCATTCGAACAAACTATCCCTATTAAAATGGAGTTAAATCCTGTCGTACAAAAAAACGGGGACCTCGTCCTAGAACAAGAAAGAATTTCACTCGGTAAACTGCCCCTGCCAAATAAAAAAGTGCTGGAGTTTATCGCTGACAATTATAAATTGCCAGAATGGGTGAGAGTTCATCCCAATGAAGAAAGTATTTATTTAGCCGTTACACAAATGGATACAGCTTCAAACTTTAATGTTGCAGTGGATCGCTTTAATTTAAATGCCAATCAGTTAGCCTTTCGCATCTCCGTTCCACGCGAGACTTTCGACATTGCCCAAGTCATTGCCGAACAAAAGCTGCAACAATAACCGCCGCTCCTCTTAAAGAGCAGCGGTTTCTTTTTTCATATAAAGCTCAACTGGTATCCCTGAAAGAATAGGACAATTATTATGAATAAAAATATCCAGTTCATGCATGGCTCGTGTGCAGGCCGTGTATAACATCAAATGGCCGCCTTCGAATTGATAACCTGGATTGGCGGCATTATAAACGACCACTCCATCAAACTCAATTCCTTTGGCCAAATACACTGGCAAGATGAGAACACCTTCTTGAAAGGATTGTGTTTCTTTATAAATTAACGCGGCGTCTAGTTCTTCCCCCACTAATTCATACGCTAACTTGCTTTCTTCTAGAGAATAACAAAGAATTGCAATCGTTTTATGACCCTCTTTTTGCCTACTACGAACGACATCGATGATTGCCTTTTTAGCTTCTGTGTTCCTTTCTGTCTTCCATACCCTCGGCAGCTGCCCATCTCGATTGAACGCTTCAATCTCCGCACCATCTTTCAATAGGCATTTTGTAAAATCAACAATAGGTTTTGTTGAACGATAACTCCTGGACAACTCCATTTTCGTTGCTTTTCCTTCATGGACCTGCTCATCTAGAATTGTCTTTTGCCCATGGTTATGCGAGTATATAGCCTGGTGTTTGTCGCCTAAAAGGGTGAACTGGGCATGCGGGAACAGCTCTTTTATATAAAGAAACTGAAAAATAGAGTAATCCTGGGCTTCATCCATAAATACATATCGGATCGAAGTATTTACTTTTTTCCCTTCCAGCTGGTCCTTTAAGTATAAATATGGAGTCTGGTCTTCCACTGGGAGGTAGCGCTGCTGCAAGTTTCGGAGGGTTCGATTGCATATTATCTCCCAGCTTTTCGGCAGCTTTTGATTTTGAATAGAGTAAGAATCATGAAACATTCCCCCGTAGACTTTCCTTATGTGAATAAACTGATAGTCCGCTACTTTCCTTCTTAGAGAATCAATTCTGCGTTTAACCACCCAGTTCCTAAGCAGCCATTCCTCTTTTTCAAAATCATCGAAGGTTTCCTCATCAAAATTGTGTCCGCGCTCAAGCTGTTGAAAGGCCTGATGGTATTCTTCCTTACTGAGCAGCCCTGCTTCTTCCTCCGCCCAATCCTTTGCTTGCTCTTCTTTCTCTATTCTCTTCAGTTCGCTGAACAGCCAGTCTTTTACGAGGTCTACTCTGTTTGCCATTTTCATTGATGGATCCAGCTGATAAAAATACTCTTTTATCTCCTCAGCGGTGATTACAACCTCTCCTCGGAACTTGAGATTTCTAAACTTCATGCCGTTTGTAGATAGCTGGGTCAAGTAGTGATCAATCATTTCTTTATAATAAACACTTGATTTAAAATCCACAGTCTCTTGATTATAGGGTCCAGCGCCGCTTGCTTTTGTAGCCAAAGAAGCCTCAAGTTGTTCAAACGGTGTCTGCAACGTAAATTCACTATCTAAACGTTTGGAAACATACTCCTGAAAAGTGGACTGCTGCATAGGCTCCTCGCCTAGTTCAGGCAGTACAGCAGCCACGTAACTGGAAAACATTTGGTTCGGGGAAAACAGTAGGATTTGATCTGCACCGATCTGCTTACGGTATCTATATAGTAAATAAGCCACCCTTTGCATGGCTGCTGAAGTCTTCCCGCTCCCAGCTACCCCTTGGACGAGCAGGAGGCGGCTGCTTTCATTTCTAATGATCGCATTCTGTTCTTTCTGTATCGTAGCTACGATACTTTTCATTTGAGAGCTTGCCCGGTCTCCCAGAACTTTCTGAAGTAAGGAATCCCCAATGGTAATCCCGGTATTAAACATCCCTGCTAACTGACTGTTCTCTATCACAAACTGCCTTTTCAATTCGATTTCGCCTTTGACCGTACCTGAGGGAGTAAGGTAATGAGCCGGACCAGGTTCAAAGTCATAGTACATACTTGAAACCGGTGCACGCCAGTCATAAACGAGAAAATACTCTTCTTTCTCATCCATTAGCGAAGAAACCCCTATATAGATCTGTTCCTCCCCTTCACCCTCTTCCTCAAAATCAATTCTCCCAAAATATGGAGACTTCTCCATACGCTCCAATAACTGCTTATTTTTATGATAGTGACCATGGCTTCTCTCTCGTTCTGACAAAAGTTCAGACTGCTGCTTAATGCTTGCATAAGTTTCTACAGCATCATCTACCTCATCGAAATTCACCGTCACATCATCCCAGAATTTCTTTCTAAGGTCGATAATATCCTCTTTAAGTGATGTTGTATTTAGCAGTAATTGTTCCTTCTTCGTTTCGATCACCTTGAGTACATCAGCAATTCTGCTTCGCTCGACACTCCACTCATTACCATCACGAGTCATAATACAATCTTCCTTCCGCAAAAAGTTGACAAACGCGTCAAAATCATTTAAAATTTAAATTGGGTATTTATATACTTAGTAAAATAACAAATTTAATAGTACCACACTTTTCAGTAGAAAACAATCTCTCAGACACCAGTGTGTGTCTTTTTTTATGTGATCCTATTGATACTGTGATATTATTTTTCTTATAACTATAGATAAGGAGTGACAGCATGCAAGTTGTTCATAATATTGCTGAATTAATCGGAAATACTCCGCTTGTAAAACTTAACCGCATTGTTCCAGAAGACGGTGCAGCCGTTTACTTGAAATTAGAGATGCAAAACCCCAGCGGCAGTGTAAAAGACAGAGCTGCTTACAATATGATCATCCAGGCTGAAGAAGACGGTTACCTGAAAGAAGGATCCACCATTATCGAGCCAACCAGCGGGAATACGGGAATTGGAATTGCCATGAACGCAGCTGCCCGCGGATATCGTTCTATTTTAGTGATGCCTGATACAATGACTCAGGAACGTATCAACCTATTAAAAGCTTATGGTGCAGAAATTGTTTTAACACCAGGAGACGATAAAATGCCTGGAGCGATTGCCAGGGCCAAAGAGCTTGTGGGAGAAATCGAAGGCGCCTTTATGCCTATGCAATTTGAAAATGAATCCAATCCTGATGCACACCGCCAGACAACAGCAACGGAGATCGTAGAAGCTCTTAATGAAATTGGTAAGCCTCTTTCTGCTTTTGTCTCCACAGCTGGAACTGGCGGGACCATAACTGGTACAGGGGAAGAGTTAAAGAAACATTATAACAACTTGACGATTCACGTTGCAGAGCCTTCCGGTTCCCCTGTACTTTCTGGGGGAGAACCCGGTAAACATAAGCTTGTTGGGACAAGCCCAGGTTTCATTCCTGACATCTTAAACGTAAACGTCATGGATGAAATTTTTCAAGTAACTGACGAGGATGCTTATGAAGTTACCCGGCGGCTAGCACGCGAAGAAGGACTTCTGCTGGGAACCTCAAGCGGCGCAGCTTGCTGGGCAGCACTTGAAGTTGCTAAAAGGAAGAATCCAGAAGATGTTATTGTAGTAATCGCACCTGATACAGGTGAACGTTACCTGTCAGGCGACCTTTTCCGCTATTAGCCGAAGTTCAAAGAGAGCCTCTCGCTTGCAGTGAGGCTCTCTTTTTACTTAACCTATAAGCGATATAAATCTCGAAACCGCAAATGCCAGCCCAAGTGATAGGACAGAACCCGACAGCCGAAAACAACCCCAAATAAAGTATATTTCTGCCACACGTTCCCCAAATCCACTAATTCAAGCCCGACAATGAAACCAACTGTCATTGCCCACACTCCATAAATTTCCTGGTGAAGAACCATAGGTCTTCTTTGGGCGAGTACATCTCTCGTCACACCTCCCCCAACGCCTGTTAATATCGCTGCAAAGATGATGCCCCCAAGCGGAAATTCCTGCTCAACGGCAAAAGCAGCACCTTGCAACGCAAAAGCCGATAGCCCTATAGCATCCAGATAAATGTTCCAACGGTCCCAGAACATCACCCAGCCTTTAGGGAAGAAGTAGACAATAACAATCGTGATAAAGGCGACATAAAACAGATAACCCTGCTCCCACACATGAACAACCGGAACATCCATGGCTATATTTCTAATAATTCCTCCGGCAAAAGGAGTGGCAATACCTAAAATAAACGTACCAAATATATCGTACCGCTCACTCAATGCCACAATCGCCCCACTAAAAGCAAACGCACTGACAGCTATAATTGTTAATATTTCAAAAGACACACGATCCCCCCTTTTCAACTTATTTCTCCTAATCCAAACACCTCTACATATCGATCATGACAGGATTACTTTTCTCCAGTTCAGGGTAAAAACTAATATCTTTGTTGCTAAATCAAAAAGCTGGACAAATATTAATTAGACAGCTTTATAATAGTGCCCTTACTAAAAGGTACCCCTGCTTCCTGAAATATTTTAATTGACGGGCTAATTTGTTGCAAACTGCCACAAGGACTTCAATTGCAACACTCGAATTATTATATAAATATAGAGATAGTGGGTGTAATTAATCATGAGAAATTGGCTGGTTCAACTCAGAAAAGAAAGAAACTTAACACAACAACAAGTAGCTAAAGGGGCTTTTATAGACCGGGCTTATTATGCTCAAATTGAAACAGGCTCAAGGAACCCCAGTATCGCAGTAGCTTCACAAATTGCAAGTTTTCTTCATGTAAATCCGTCGTTATTTTTTACTGAACATTTAAGCGAACCATTTAAACTCGCTCTCCTTCATTCCCCTATAATCGTGGCACATTGTGACCTTGAGTTAAGATACACCTGGATGTTCAACCCCAATCCAGAATTTGATACAAGAAGCATAATCGGAAAAAGAGATGATTATAAAGGGACAAACAAAGGGATTGTCGAACTTATGGAGTTAAAGCATAACATAATAGAAACAAAAGACAGACTTCGTAAGCGCATTCACTTCCCTCTATCTGACGAAGTAGTAGAGTACTATGTTTTTGGCCAGCCCCTATACGACAGGGAGGGCAGGATACTCGGAGCAGCTACAACTTCTACTGCACTATTACCATAAGCCAAGGGGGTACTATCTTGAATTTAGAGCAGTTACCTATACGTATACTTAAAGTAACCTATATTAGAGCTATTGAACTGGAGCTGGATGAAGAATTCATCGGTCTCATAGAGGATGAATTATCCAAAAGAGAATTTGAAAGAAAGGCTCGCATTGAAACAATTAAATAGTCTCCAAGCTCCTTGAATAAATATAACTTCGCGTGCCTTGGTTCTGAGGTCAGGATCACCTTCTTTTAAGGTGCCCGAAAACAAAGGTCATAGCAAGGATAGAAAGGCGAATGTTATTTCCCCTTTCCTAATTTTGTCCATCTTAATTGACAAATCTGTTATTACATAGTATTATTTATCTTGAATTCAAGATAAAATAAAGACCTTTTTACAACCTTTAGGAGGTGGTTGATGTGAATATAAAAGGAATCCACCATGTATCAGCCATTACAGCCAACGCGAAGAAAAATTATGATTTTTATACAAATGTTTTAGGCATGCGCCTCGTAAAAAAAACCGTAAATCAGGATGACAATTCAATGTATCACTTGTTTTACGCTGATGAAAAGGGGAGTCCCGGTACTGACTTAACCTTTTTTGAGATACCACGAGCTGGAACCACTTACTCTGGCACCCACAGTATCTCTACCACTTCATTAAGAGTAAAAGACGACAGGGCTCTAGAATATTGGAAAGAGCGCTTTGACCAGTTCGGAGTAGATCAAGACCCCATTAAAGAAGTGCTGAACAGGAAGACCTTGTCTTTCCGTGACCCCGAAGGTCAGCGGCTAACACTCGTTTCAGATGGAAATAATGAAGGTGTAGCACCTGGAGTAGCCTGGGACCAATCTCCAGTACCGCAGCAAGCAGGAATTAACGGACTAGGTCCTGTCCATTTAACCGTTGCAGATGCTGCTCCGACAGCAAATGTCCTGATTGATATCCTTGGATTCCGCAAAGTTGGAACTATCGATAATCGAATTGTATTCGAAACAGGAGAAGGCGGAACGGGAGCTGAAGTGCATGTCGAAGTTAATCCTGAATTGCCACGTGAACGTCCTGGGCGAGGCAGCGTACATCATGTAGCTTTCCGTGTCGAGGATGAAGCAGAGCTCGCCAAATGGGAAGATAAAATCAGAGGCGCCGGTTTTCCTAATTCAGGACTAGTGGATCGCTTTTATTTTAAATCATTATATTTTAGGGAGCCCAATCACATCCTGTTTGAGCTGGCAACAGATGGCCCAGGATTTGCTACAGATGAAGATGAAAATCATTTAGGTGAAAGCTTAGCTCTTCCTCCCTTTCTTGAGCATAAACGCCAGCAAATCGAATCAGAATTAGTTCCTCTTGATACTTCAAATAAACAAAACTAACATCAATTAAAGGAGCCTGTGATCCATCACTGTGGATCACAGGCTCCTCTTTATCTGACAAGTCTCAGAAAGATCGGGATAATCCTTCTCTATTTAAGTGTCTAAGCGATTTTTTACCCAGTTGACTAATCCACCTGATTCCATCATTTCCAGTTGACGTTCAGAAAGGGCATGTTCCGCTTTAATAGTCTTATCTTTACCTTTCACTGCCACATCAACTTCATTCCCTTTGTGGATCACTTTTCGAAGGTCTTTAAAGATTAATACATCTCCCTGCTCAAGATCTTCATAATCTTTTTCATTTACAAAGGTCAGTGGAAGAATACCAAAGTTTACTAAGTTTTGCCAGTGAATACGGGCAAAGTCCTTTACAATAGCAACTCTTAACCCGAGATAACGCGGAGCCAGCGCCGCATGTTCACGACTTGAGCCCTGACCATAATTAGTCCCGCCTACTATGATATGGCCGCCTTCTTCACGTTGTTTCATCGCCCTGTCGTAGTAGGTATCATCTACAATTTCATAGGTGAATTTGCTAATCTCAGGAAGGTTACTCCTAAATGGCAGTACTCTGGCTCCTCCCGCTAAAATTTCATCTGTAGAAATGTCGTCCCCTACTTTAAGTAAGACCGGCAATTCCAGCTCATTTGGAAGTTCATCCATCTTAGGTATAGAAGCAATATTCGGCCCCTTCACAAGTTCTTCCTTAGCAGATTCCTCTGGGGTTAACGGTTTATCAAGAAGCTGTGTATCGATAGTTGGTTTATCAAGTTCCTGGACTTTCGGAAAATCAAATCCAGCATTTCGAGGATCAGTAATTTTACCATTTAGCGCAGATACAGCAGCCGTTTCTGGACTACATAAGAACACACTATCCTCTTTTGTTCCGGAACGCCCCGGGAAGTTCCTAGGTGTAGTTCTTAAGCTATTTCTTCCGGTTGCCGGCGCCTGACCCATACCAATACACCCATTACATCCAGCCTGATGCAAACGAGCTCCTGCCTGCAGGAAGTTTGCGATATGACCTTGCTCAGACAAATCAATGAGCATTTGCCTGGAGGTCGGGTTTAAGTCAAAGGACAGCCCGTCAGCTATATGTTTGCCTTTTACGATCTTTGAAGCAATGGCAAAATCACGATATCCAGGGTTAGCTGATGAACCAATATAAGATTGGTAAATTGGTTCCCCTTCTACTTCCCTTACAGTGACCACATTACCAGGACTTGAAGGTTTCGCAATCATAGGTTCGAGTTCCGAAAGGTTAATTTCATCTTCAACATCGTACGCGGCATCATTATCAGCTTTTAACTCGATCCAGTCATCTTCCCGACCTTGCAGCTTCATATAACGCTTCGTCTCTTCATCGGATGGGAAAACAGTTCCCGTAGCTCCTAGCTCCGCCCCCATATTGGCAATAACGTGGCGGTCCATAGCTGTTAGGTTCTTGAGTCCTGGACCATAGTATTCAAACACATGATTGACTCCGCCCTTCACTCCGTGGCGTCTCAGCATTTCTAAGATCGCATCTTTAGCACTGACCCAATCCGGGAATTCCCCAGTTACTTTTACTCCCCAGACCTTAGGCATTTTCACATAAAAAGGCTCACCTGCAATGGCCATGGCAACATCAATACCGCCTGCCCCCATCGCAAGCATTCCCATACACCCATTCGCACACGTGTGACTGTCCGAACCGAGCAGCGTTTGCCCCGGCTTAGCGAGACGCTGCATATGGACCGGGTGACTTACCCCGTTTCCAGGGCGGCTAAAGTGGAGCCCAAATTTCTTTGCAGCACTTTCTAAGAACAAGTGATCATCAGGGTTTTTACTATCTTCCTGAATCAGGTTATGGTCAACATATTGAGCGGAAGCCTCCGTTTTCGCCCGATCAATTCCCATTGCCTCCAGTTCCAGCATAACCATCGTTCCTGTAGCATCTTGTGTTAGGGTCTGATCAATTTTTAACCCAATTTCCGCACCAGGTTTCATTTCACCTTCAACTAAATGATCTTTAATTAACTTTTGTGTGACATTATACCCCACACAGCACTCCTCCTTATTTTTACGATTCCCTAAAAAATTACCTATGTTTTTTATACCCTTTTCTACCTTAATTTACTCACTATTTCCGTTTATATCTCAATTAACAAAGAAAATCAGCATAAAAAAAGGATGAGATCTTTGATCTCATCCGCCATCGATATATTTTAAGGGGGGAGGATTAGTAAATTTAAATCAATAAACTCCTACATTATTCCAAGCTTGTGTAATAGCATTGGCAGCTTGCGTTCCATAAAGATCATTAGCAGATTGCTCTAAAGCTGCTTTAGCATAGGCGAAGTCACTGCTTGGAGTGAGATAAACAGTTAATGCTCGATAATAAATTTGCTCGGCTTGAGAAATACCTAAGTTATTAATGGTATAATATGCGGCTTTGTTCGGGATTCCACTATTAATATGAACACCGCCCCAATCGCCTTCACGCGTATTCGGCAAATCCTGATACTCATTCATATGATCAGGCTGATTATAAGCATTAGGGTTGGAAAGGGAGCGCAAGGCATCACCTGAGCGACCAGGCGTATATACATCTTCACCCATCAACCAATCTTCCGAGTCTACAAAGAACCCAAACACATCAGAAAATGATTCATTCAAAGCACCAGATTGATTTTCATAAATCAACCCGGCCGTTGTATCTGTTACAGCATGTGTCAGCTCATGTGCCACAACGTCATCTGCCCCAGAGAGATACGTAAATGTTGTACCATCTCCGTCACCATAGATCATTTGATTGCCTGTCCAGGCTGCGTTATTGTAGTTTGAACCATAATGTACAGTGGAACGGATATCAGCACCTTGGTTGTCATAACTTATCCGGCCGAAATTGTTATAGTAATAATCAAATACTTCACCCGCATAATAATGGGCATCAACAGCAGCTTTTTGCTGTTCACTATAAAAAGTATTTCCAGAATCCGTTACATAATTCCCTGGCAAGTATTGACCCTGATTAGCAGTAAATGTTTCAATCACACCATTCATCGGCTTTGTAGTATCAAACAAATAATACGTGTTATTTGTATAATAAGTATTTAAAGATTTAGTATCACCAAGAACACCGGTGCCTGTCCCTGTTGCTTCCTTTACAACGTTGGACGCCTTAATCACATCGCCGGACTCTGCATTAACATACAACTGCCAGTTCGCAGGATATGGCTGAGAGAATTGTAGCTCTACATGATACGCCAATTGGTATTTACCATTTTCATGATAGACAACTAGATTACTAGCTTCCGTTAAGGTCTCAAACGTTTCTCCCTTTGCTGTTTGCTTTACTTTATCTGCTTCATCTTTATCTACATCAATATGTTCCCATGCTATTTTAACAGCTTCTTTTTTCTTCACTTGACGATGCTGTCTTAGCTTTTCCGGGGCGTCTTCATGAAATTCACCATTCACCGATGTTACTGTTCCATTCTCGTCCGTATGTACAATGACTTTAGAATTAGCTACAGGGATATTTTCTACCATTGGCTGGTATGTATAGTGTGTCATACCCAGGTCATCCTTCTTCGCCTTAATAAACTTTAAGTCTTTATTAAGGTTGATTCCAAATTTCTCTGCATTCTCTTTAAAGAATTGCTGCACAGCTTTCTCTGACACGACTTTAGCTGCATCGAAGTTCTTTTTTACAAAATGAGGAGCATTAGTCTTGGCTTCTTGCAGTGCAGAATTAGCAGATCCAGCTGATTCCGCATGTACAAACGCGCCACCAGACACTAAACTAGAACCTATGACAACAGACGCCATTAATGACTTCCACTTCATCAAATTCCTCCTTTTTCTCGAGTACATTACCAATATAACACAATTTTCTGTCACCTGGTTTGTGAAAGTTAGGGCAATATACCCCACTTAAAGGCATGAAATTTGAACGACTTGGGAAACCTATCAATATAGTTGAAATATACTAATCGAACGTGTATTCTGAAAATAGATTTGAAAGAGCAAACCTTCTGACAAATCTTCAGTTGATCAACTAGGTGTGTGTGGAAAATGGAATATGGTAAAGTGCTTCGTTTTCACAGAGTTAAACAGGGTTTAACTCAAAACCAGCTGGCTGAAGGCATTATTTCATCAGCTTATCTTTCAAAAATTGAGAACGATCAAACAGTTCCAGCTGTTGAAGTTCTTGAATTGCTTTACGAAAGACTTGGCCTCGACTTTTCTGATTCTTCCTATAGTCATCCTTCGAAGGAGAAGCTAAAGGAATGGTATGAATCGATTGTATTCAAGCGTAAAGAGGATGCAGAGCTGCTCATGAATGAATTGCTCCAGCAAAAAGAAACGCTAGCTAACCATCATTTATATATTTTCTTTGAGCTGTACCGCATTCGATACCTTCTGTTGGAAAATGAGGTGGAGAAGGCTTATGAGGCTTGGGAAAATATCCGTCAGCATAAAGATACTTTTGATGACGAAATGAATTTCTATTTCCATTTGGTTTCTGGGCTAATGAAGTATTATAAGAGTAAGTACGATGATTCCTATCAGGATTTAATAGAAGCCAAAAATTATAGCTCGTCTTTGGAATTAGAAGATTGGCAGCAGAGCGATCTTTATTACTTACTTGCATTAAGTGCTGGTCAAGCTAATTACATATCGGCATCCATTTTCTATACAGGACTGGCTCTTGAAATCTATCAGAGCCATTATGACTTAGCAAAGAGTGCCGATTGCCATATTATTCAAGGGATAAGTTTTAGTCGATTAAGGAACTATTCAAAGTCTCTCGAAAATTTCGATCTCGCCCGGAAGATTGCCACTCAAACCAATAATCGTGTTCAACTCAAGCTCGTTTACATTAATATAGGAGTTTTAGAATCCAGGCTTGAAAATCACGAGGCATCAATATCTAGTTACAAGAAGAGTTTAGAATATGTTGACGAAAAAAACACTGCATTAGACACTTTTGAATTTCTAAATATTATTCATGGGTTAATTACTCAACATTATAAATTAAATGATGAAAAAGGGTGCATAAAATGGATCAATGAGGGAGAAAGACAACTTATTTCCTACCCATCAAAACCTCATGAGTTACACTTTAAAATTTACAAATTTATTATGACTAAAAATGAAGATATTCAGGAGCTATTAGAAAATGAAATAATCCCATATTTTCAGGAAAAAAGAGATCATACATACACGATTAGATATGCAATGTTCTTAGCTGATCTCCTTGAAAAGCAACGAATGTATAAAAAGTCTTCATCTTACCTTAGGTTAGCAATTCAATTGTTAAATAAACACTCTCACTTGGGAGGAGGGATAAGTTTATGAAAAAGTTATTAGCAGTCATAGCGCTAACAGGCTTATTAGTATCAGCTGCTGCTCCAGTACTTCATGATAGTGCTGTAGAAACATTTCCAAGGCCTTTAGTTATGGACCAAGTTTAGTCTATCATTTTTTCATGTAGTTAATGTATTTAATGAACACCCCTAATCCTATACCTATATATTGACCCTCTATCCTATGGTAGAGGGTATTTTTTACGAAAGGGAGTCACCCATATGTTTATAGTCGGCATTGACCTGTCTGGACCTGCCAATCATAAAGACACAGCTGTTGCCGTGTTTCAAAGTGACGAACATAGCTTGCATCTCGATCAGTTGCTGACGTCCGCTTCTGATGACGACATCCTTACGCTCATTACCCATTTGTCTGAAAGAAATCGGGTTCATGTTGGCATTGATGCTCCTCTTTCTTATCAAGATGGCGGCGGGGATCGTCCCCTTGACAAAAGGCTGCGCCAATTCACGAAAGAACTTGGAATGAAACCAGGTTCAATTATGCCTCCAACTCTAACAAAAATGATCTACCTGACCGCTAGAGGAATGAAAATTGCCTCCATGTTAACGCGTATCCCAAATGTTGAAGTAATTGAAGTCCATCCAGGAGCATCCCTAGCCGCTAGAGTTCCTCAAGATAAGGCTAAAAAGCACATCGTTCAATATAAAAATTCTTCTGATAGTTTAGAGTGGATTGCAGATTGGATGATTTCATTTGGTTTGAGTGGAATCCGGTCAGACCTTCTAAAAACCAGTCACCTAGTTGATGCATGTGCTGCCGCTATTGCTGCGTGGGACTACGGACATCCCAAGCGTAATTCGTATTGGATGTATGATTCTGTTCCGCCTCACCATCCGTGTCCCTTTTCATGTTAAAAAGAGCTTTGTCCAATAATTGGAACAAAGCTCTTGATAAGGAGTTATGCTTTTGCAGTTTCTTTATGCTTGATCCACGCATCATATCCTCCTGCAACATTGATCACGTTTTTAAATCCATTCGCTTGAAGAACACTTGCGGCAACTGCAGAGCGTGCTCCGGATTTGCAGTGAACGATAGGAGTCTTGCTAGATGGGATTTCATCCAATCGGTTTGGCAGTGTCCCGAGCATAATATGGATTGCGTCACCGATGTGTCCTTCCTCCCATTCAGATTGATTACGGACATCAATTATGACATACTCCCCACTACTTTGCTTGTCTTCAAGCTCTTCAACTGTAATAGTTTTATACCCTTCTAAATCAGTAACTTGATCCATTTCTTCAGTTGGCAGATAACCTGTTAAGCGATCAAAACCAATAGATTGAAGCGTTCTTCTTATTTCAGGGGCTTCATCCTTACTCGCTATAATTACCGCATCTTGATTATAATGAAGCAGCCATCCTGCCCAGTTAACAAAGGACTTGTTAAAAGGGATATTGATAGATCCCTGCAGATGGCCTTCAGCGAACTTCTCTTTAGAGCGAGTATCCACTATGGAACCATTCAGCTGGCTTATTTCTTGCAGCTTTATCTCGGGGAGATTCTGGTCTTCGGCTAATACAGCCGGCCCCTCCTTATTCAGCCTTTTCATGATAGGAAAATAGGCAGGCGGTTCAGGTTGACCGGCTATTAACAAGTCGACAAACTCGTCCTCATTCTCCACTTCCATCGCCCAATTTGTCTGCTTTTCATAGCCTATGGTAGAAGAAGGAACAGCTCCTAGTGATTTTCCGCAAGCACTCCCTGCACCATGCCCTGGCCACACTTGAACGAAGTCCGGTAATTTTTTAAAGCGTGCTAAAGATTGATACATTGCTTTAGCTCCAATGTTCGCTGTTCCGGCAGCTCCTACTGACTTCTCAAGCAAGTCCGGGCGACCGACATCTCCTACAAACACAAAGTCCCCCGTGAAGATCCCCATAGGAACAGAAGCCCCTCCACCTTCATCTGTTAACAAAAACGATAGGCTTTCAGGCGTATGTCCTGGTGTGTGAAGCACATCTAAACGTACCCCTCCTAAGTACAATTGATCCCCATCCTTAAGCCATTCGTGACTTACTTTTTTTCCAAAGTTGTACTTCCACTCTTCATCTCCTTCGTTTGAAAGGTACAACGAAGCACCTGTTTCATGTACTAACTCTCTGGAGCCAGAAAGAAAGTCTGCATGGATATGAGTTTCCGTCACCTTTGTTATGCGTAAGCCTTTTTTGCGGGCAGCTTCTAAATATGGCTGAATATTTCTGGCCGGGTCGATCACAATGGCTTCTCCTGTTTTTTGACAGCCTGCCATGTACGAATTTTGCGCTAAGTTTTCATCAAAAAAAGTTTGAATATACATGTTTATTCCCCCGTTTATTGTACTAATTCTCCCTTTATAAGGATTACACTTTTTGTGGAATAATCCTGCCTGAAATGAAAAGAACCACACCTGGTGTGGTGTGATCCTTAAGATTCTCTAAAGTAAGCTCTCAATGTTTCAATAGGTGTATGAGCTTCCAGCGGGCCATAAATCAATTCGGCATTTGTAATATAATTAATCTCTTCTGCATCGATAGCTTCATACTCTAACCCGTCTGCAGCTTCCTCCACCATAGCCTTAACCTGATTCATCATGCCTAAAATCTGGCGGTTTGTCGTTTTTGTATAGACAAACTGCTCAGCAGCTTCTAACATGTGGTCTGCAATTTCTTTCTCTATTTTCAAAAGTTGAAATAATTGGTTTAAGGATCCTTTAATAACATTTTCTATATTATCAAATTGTTGCTTTCTAAGTCCAAACAATGTCAGATTCAAACCCGTTCTATTATTTATCAGCATCAAGCATTTGCGTCTATTTATGGTAATCACATTTGCATGCCATTGATAAATATCCGAGACGTCTTGATATTGTTCGGGATTTGCTAATTCATTATCCAGCTCCTTGGCCAGCTTTTGTGTTGCCCCGATAACAAACATATTCATCCCACCTCAACTATCTATTCTTCCCCTAGTGTAACAGGTTAACCCTTTCCACACTATTGATATCCTTTCACTTACAGCTGTTGCACAATTATAAAAAACCGCAACCCCTTCAGGAGGTTACGGCTATTCACCCTTTATTTTGTTCGACGGGCAAAGTCGACAAACTGAAATTTGTCAGGTCTGTGTCTGGATTCAGTGTATTGAAATAAAGTGGCATCAGCCAAATAAACATAGCTTCGAATCACAACGACCTGAGCATGGCCGTCCAAGTCTAAGTGCAGCTTATCTTCTTCCGTTACACCTTCAACCACAATTTCTTTTTTTGCAAAACTAATATCCAGTTCGAGCTTATTTTCAATATAATCGTAAATTGAATGTTCTGCGATCGACTTTGTCAGCTCAGGTACAATGTCTTCAAGTATATAATCCTTATCTAAGATAATGCGCTCTCCATCGATATCTCTTGTGCGGGAAATTTTCCAAACTCTTTTATCTTTTGAGCAATTCAGCATCGACCGCAATTGGTTATTCGCTGTTTCTAAAATTAATTCATGAACATGAGTTTTAACGGTCTGACCAAGTTGATTGGATAGCTCCTTGAAACTTGTCAATCCCGAAACGGGAAATTCAAATTTACTATGATCGAGGATGACGGAGCCCTTTCCTCTCACTTTTTGAATATAGCCATTTTGGGACAGCAAGTTTAAAGCTTTTCGAATCGTCTCCCTCGAGGTCTCAAATCTTAGCGCCAATTCATTTTCCGAGGGCAGCGTATCCCCAGCTGTATACTCCCCCTGTCGAAGGGCCTGTACTAGATCGTTGTATATAACAATAAATTTATTTTTCATGTGCTATCACCGCTCTTTATCATATCAATTCGAGCGAATATGGTAAACGATTGACTCATAAGGTCTGAGCTCGATATGACGATAGTCTTCTGGAGAGTCAGAATAGTTGCTAATTAACTGTTCACCAGACCCCTGCAGCTCGACATGATCAGGAAGCTTGAATGTTGCTGTTTTGCCATAGAAATTGTTCACCACAAGTAAGTTCTCGTTCTCCCAATTTCTTAGATAGGCAAAAATTTGCTGATCGTCAGGCAGCAGCACCTGATAATCTCCATGTGTTATGATCGGATAATTTTTTCTAAGCTTAATAAGTTTCTGGTAATGATCGAAAATGGATAAGCCTTTTTGCATGACTGCGTCTGCATTTATTTGCTGATAGTTATCAGCTACCGGGATCCATGGTGTGCCTTCAGTAAACCCTGCATGTGGCTCATCATTCCACTGAACAGGTGTACGGGAATTATCACGGGATTTTTGTTTCAAAATTTCCATGATTTCTGGTTCGCTCACACCTTTTTCCCTTAACATCTCATAAGCATTTAATGATTCTACATCGCGATATTGCTCGATGGAGTCGAAACCGGGATTGGTCATTCCGAACTCTTCACCTTGATAAATATAAGGAGTCCCCTGCATCATGTGAATCGTTGTGGCTAACATTTTTCCGGATTCGTCAGGATAGTTTACATCATCTCCAAACCTTGATACTACCCGCGGCTGGTCATGATTACACCAGAACAACGCATTCCACCCGTTGCCTTCGTTCATTTTCTCCTGCCATGTGGAGAGAATTTGTTTTAATTCGATAAAGTCGAACGGAGCTTTCGTCCATTTTTCGCCATTTGGATAATCAACTTTTAAATGGTGAAAGTTAAAAGTCATGCTTAGCTCTTCTCTCTCAGGCGCTGTGTAACGAATGCAATGACCAATTGTTGTCGACGACATTTCGCCAACCGTCATAAGATCATAAGGAGCGAACACTTCCTGATGCATCTCATGCATGAATTCATGAGCTCTAGGACCGTCTGTGTAAAACTTGCGGCCATCTCCGGGCGCAACACTTCCATCATCTTTTGGGAAGGTTTGATCTTTTGAAATCAAGTTGATGACGTCTAATCGAAAGCCATCGACACCTTTTTCTCCCCAAAAACGCATCATTTCATAGATTTTTTCACGAACTTCAGGGTTCTCCCAGTTTAAGTCAGCCTGTGTTACATCAAATAGATGGAGATAATACTGATTCGTTTGCTCATCGTATCCCCATGCATTTCCTCCAAACTTAGACTGCCAATTAGTCGGAGGACCTCCATCAACAGGATCTTTCCAGATGTAATAATCACGGTATGGGTTGTCCTTCGATTCCTTCGACTCCTGAAACCACCTATGCTCTGTTGACGTGTGATTCACAACGATGTCCATAATCAGTTTCATGCCACGTTTGTGGGTTTCTTCAAGTAAACGCTCAAAGTCCGACATGGTCCCGTATTCTTCATGAATGTCGTAGTAATCGCTAATATCATAGCCGTTATCGTTCTGTGGCGATTTATACATAGGGGTCAGCCATAGGACATCGACCCCGAGTGTATTTAAATAATCCAGCTTTTCGATAATACCTTGAATGTCGCCTACTCCATTTCCGGTCGTATCGTTGAAGCTCTTTGGATAAATTTGATAGACGACGGCTTGTTTCCACCAAGGTTGTTGTTCTTCTGTCATATGAGCACCACCGTTTTTGTAAAAATTGTCTTACACGTCACGTTTACGTTTGGCATATAGGAATGTTCCCAGGAAAGGAAGTACAATCACGATAACCATTCCAATCGCAAACTCAAGCCAGTACTGGGCAACAATAGAGAATATTCCAGGAATACCTCCTACACCGATTGAGCTTGCTACAACCCCGGATGCTGAGATATAAAGTCCAGCAATGGCAGAAGATGTAATAGCAATAATGAATGGGTATTTAAAGCGCAAGTTTACACCGAATAAGGCAGGTTCTGTTATTCCGAGATAGGCTGAGATCCCTGATGAAAGTCCAAGACCTTTTAATTTCTCATCTTTAGAAGCTGCCATAATAGCTAGAGCGGCTGAACCTTGTGCAATGTTTGACAGGGCAAGCATCGGCCATAAGAAAGTTGTTCCTGTGCTTCCGATCAGTTGAATATCAACCGCTAAGAATGTGTGGTGCATGCCGGTAATAACCATTACCCCATATAAAGCACCATAAATTAATCCGCCTAATGCTGCAAAATTATCAAATATAGATACTAATCCGTCTGTTATTGCATTTCCGATACCGAATGTGATTGGACCAATAATAATAAAGGTTAAGAAACCAGTTACAAGTAAAGCTACAGGTCCAACGACCAACAGTTGAATACTTTCGGGAACTCGTTTACGCAAAAATAATTCAATTTTCGTTAAGACATAAGAAGCTACTAGTACGGGCAGAACCTGACCTTGATAGCCAATCTTCTCAACGGTTAATCCAAATAAATCCCAAGTGGGAACAGTACCTTCTTTAACTGCTTGTCCATAAGACCATGCATTCAGTAATTCCGGGTTTACGAGGACAAGACCCATAACTATACCGAGAATCGGACTACCTCCGAATTTCTTAACTGCGGACCAACCAATCAGTCCGGGCAAGAAAGCAAAGGCCGTGTTGGCGATGACGATAATCATGTTCGCGATCCCCGACCACTGCGGGTAGACGTCTATAATAGATTGATCATCAAAGAAAATACCCGGGGCAGTCAAAATGTTATTAATACCTAGAAGCAGCCCAGCAGTCACGATTGCCGGTAAAATAGGAATGAAAATATCTGCCAGCGTTTTAACAGCGCGCTGCAGCCAGTTCATGTTTCCTTTTGATGCTTCTTTCACCTCGTCTTTTGAGGCCTCCCCAATATCCGCCAATTGGATTAATTCTTTATATACCTTATCTACTGTTCCTTGACCGACAACAATTTGAAACTGGCCGTTGGTTGAAAAAGAACCTTTTACAGACTCTAATTGATTTAGCCTCTCTTTATCAACGATATCTTCATCATGCAGGGCTAAACGAAGCCGTGTCACACAATGTGTACCAGCCGATAGGTTCTCTTTACCGCCAATTGCTTCTAGTATTTGCTCGGCCTGTTGTTTGTGATTCATACGATTCCCTCCTATTTGTTGTTAACTGTCAGCAATTCTGTTTCTCCTGCTGATGCTTGATGATTCGATGTTAACTCAATATCAAATTCATCACTATTTGTCACAATAATGGGTGTAACTATACTCTTTGCTTTTTCTTCCACTAGGCTCTTGTCAAACTTTATCAAACGGTCTCCTGCTTTTACTTTATCTCCCTGTTTTACAAAAGCTTCAAACCCTTCCCCGTCCATGCTGACGGTTTCTAAACCGATATGAATAAGTATCTCCGCACCCGTTTTCGTCTTCAGCCCGACAGCGTGCTTCGTTGGGAAAAGTTGAACAATTTCACCCTCTGCCGGGCTTACAACCGTCCCGCCGATTGGTTCAACTGCTATTCCTTGGCCCATCATTTTTTCTGCAAAAACTGGGTCTGGTACATCCTCAAGCGGGACTACCCTCCCATTTACTGGTGCAACCAGGACGACTGATTTCTCTTTATTTCCAAAAAGTTTTTTGAACATATAGGGTTCCTCCTTAAACGCTTACATTTAAAATAATATA
Source organism: Halobacillus naozhouensis (assembly GCF_029714185.1). NCBI lineage: Bacteria > Bacillati > Bacillota > Bacilli > Caryophanales > Bacillaceae > Halobacillus > Halobacillus naozhouensis. The sequence continues at coordinate 3,909,913 of NZ_CP121671.1, forward strand.
GACATGTATATACATAATTCGACTTTATTATAATTTGTATATACATGTTTTGCAACCGTTTTAATTTGCCAATACTTTTTATGCCCCATCCATTTGGAGTGTTATTTCTTTATATTTGGAAGTTATTATGCTATAAAAATATTTAGGGTATCGAAATATTTGGGGAAGAAGGGATCCGCTATCCTAACACAGGAACAACGTGCAAGGCGTAACTTATGGATCATGTGGTTCGCCAACTTTTTCATAGCTGGCAGTATTACGATGGTTTTACCGTTCTTATCTTTATACATTGATGAACTAGGCGACTTCTCCAGCTCATTCGTACAAACATGGTCAGGACTTGTATTCGGAATTACCTTTGTTACGGCTTTTATTTTTTCACCAATTTGGGGGCGAATTGGCGATAAATATGGAAGACGCAACATCTTGATCATCTCTGCAACAGGGCTTGCTTTGTCCGTATTATTGATGGGGTTCGCAACAACAGTTTGGCAGCTGTTCCTGCTCCGACTGTTCATGGGAATTTTCACTGGGTTCATACCGATGTCTCAAGCGTTAATTGCCACTCAGACACCGAAGCGCATTGCCGGGCAAGTGCTTGGCACCCTGCAAACCGGGAGTATTACGGGAAGCTTGCTTGGCCCGATGCTTGGCGGCTTTATTGCAGACTCCATTGGATATGGTACAACGTTTCAATTTGTATCGATAACTGTTTTTCTATCTGCCTTCATTGTGTTCTTCGGGATTCATGAACAAAAGGTGGAGAAAGAAGATGAGGATGAAAAGTCGAGCTACTCTTCTCGGGAAGTTATTCAGCACATCGTGAAACAGCCAGTACTTCTGATGGTGATGATTATTTCAATGTTTGTGCAGATTGCCCATTTCAGCATTCAGCCGATCCTATCACTTTACGTTGGGGAATTGCATGGGCCGGCGAACTTGGCCTTATTTTCCGGAATTGCCTTTTCGGCAGCTGGTCTCGGAAATTTGTTAATGGCCAAGCGCTGGGGGCGTCTTGCCGATCGAATGGGTTACGTGAAAATCCTTGTTTTCCTATTATTTATGGCAGGGATTGTTTATATCCCCGCAGCGTTTGTAACGAATATCTGGCAGCTCGTAGCGTTACGTTTCTTGCTCGGTGTTTCCATTGGCGGAATCATCCCTGTTCGAACAGCATATATTCGTCAGGAGGCTCCCTTGGCTATGCAAGGTGAAGTGCTCGGTTACAATACAAGTCTTCGCTTTTTAGGAAATATTATTGGACCGGCAATGGGTGGTATGTTGTCAGGGATCTATGGATTTTCGGCAGTGTTTTTCGTGACGAGCGGATTACTGATTTTGTGCGGAGCGGTTATGTTTTTGACCATGCACAAAAACTCTGAATCGGTTCGGCACGCTCATTCTGTCTAAAAGGCAGACTTGTCCCTTTTTAATAAAGAGGAACTGCAGTCTGTATTCTATTCATCAGCTAAAGAATATTTTGCTTGTTGAACGTAACTTGAATGAATTGCAGAAATTTAGATAACTTGCTCATAATTGCATGGAAAATTCAGCAATTGTATATTTCGCTCCTCCAAACCCTGTGTTAAGATAGGTGTATATACACACAGGAGGCGGTAAACCGATGAATCGCGCACTTATTGTGATCGATTATACGATTGATTTTGTCGCAAAAGAAGGCGCACTTACGTGTGGGGAACCTGGCAGGAACATAGAAGACTCTCTCGTACGCCTTACTGAGATGTTTATAAAGAGCGAGGATTATGTCGTGCTGGCAGTTGATGTGCATGAAGAAAGCGACCCTTATCATCCAGAGACAGACTTGTTTCCGCCCCACAATATTCGCGGGACAGAAGGAAGGCGTTTATATGGTGACTTGATGTCCTTATTTGATGATAACCGTTCTTCCGTTTATTTCATGGATAAAACGCGTTATAGTGCTTTCCATGCCACAGACTTAGATATGAAACTCCGTGATCGGGGGATCAACGAAATTCACTTAGCTGGAGTTTGCACAGATATTTGTGTCCTCCATACAGCTGTGGATGCTTATAATTTAGGATATCAGATCGTCGTGCACAAAGATGCGGCAGCTAGCTTTAATAAGCATGGTCATGAGTGGGCTTTGGAGCATTTTAAGCAGGTACTTGGGGCATCAGTTGTATAATATATCATACTTAGAGGCACCTTTAATGCAAAGGTGCTCTTTTTTATGAGCGCTTTGGTACATGAATATACCTTTCCAAGTGAAGAGAAGTGGTTAGTTGAATTTTACGTTAAAATCGAATATGATGGTGTATGGACATTTTATGTTTTTTATTATAATGCTTGATCTATATATAGGAGGAATCACCAATGAGCTCAAAAGATTACCGAGTTCTATTATATTACAAGTATGTTGACCTGCCTGACTATGAGGAATATTGTGCAAACCATTTGAAGTACTGCAAAGATCTAGGTCTGCGCGGCCGAATCATTGTCGCTCCCGAGGGAATCAACGGAACGGTTTCCGGCACAGTGGAGCAGGTAGAACAGTATATGGAGTATGTCCGCTCAGACGAACGTTTTACAGACATTCATTTTAAAATTGACGAACACGAAGGACATGCGTTTAAGAAAATGCATTGCCGTGTCAAGCCTGAGCTTGTTAACTGGAGCATTGATAATGATGATATTGATCCGAAAAAATTCGGCGGCCAACATCTGAAGCCGAAGGAATTTTATGAAATGCTTCAAGATGAAGAGACGGTTGTGATTGACGGGCGTAATGAATATGAGTACCGCATCGGTCATTTCCGTAATGCGATTCAACCTGAGGTAGAGCACTCTCGCGAATTTCCAAAGTGGATCGCGGAGAATGCCGACCAGTGGAAGGATAAAAAAGTTCTCACCTACTGCACCGGCGGGATTCGCTGTGAGAAGTTAACAGGTATTTTGAAGAAAAACGGTGTTGAGGACGTCTATCAGCTTGAAGGCGGCATTAATACGTATGGAAAAGATCCGGAAGTTAAAGGACAGCTTTTTGACGGGAAAATGTATGTATTTGATGAGCGTATTTCCGTACCTATTAATCAGGTAGAGGAAAAAGTCGTTGCTGAGTGTGAACACTGCGGAAAAACTGAAGATCGCATGATTAATTGTAGCAACCCTGTATGTAATCGTCAGTTTGTGTGCTGTGCTGAGTGTGAAGAAGAACATCATGCTGCTTGTACAACTGAGTGTAGAGAACACCCTGAGAATCGCTGGGATGTTGTCCGTAAGAAGCAAATAGATAAATATGATCGTATCGAAAACTAATTGTGATAGAAAAGGCCTTGCTCATTAAGCAAAGGCCTTTTGTTTTGTCGCTTGAATCGATATGGTTATCCAGAATATGGATGACCTGAGGTGGAATTATTTTCTATATGGACATATCCTTCGATTGTAGTGAGCTTTTGGTTCTCGAAATAGATTCCGGATTCGTCTGCAATGCCGTAGCCGAACCCAACATCGGTATGAGTGATCACCTTTTTCAATTGATCTTGTTCTTTCCACTTCAGGTAATGGGCTGATAAGACACCATCCATGAGTAAGCCCAGTCCTCGTTGGTATAAGGTAATCTCTTTAGGATTATCCTTTGGTGAGATCACACAATTCTCTGGCGAAATTAGGGCTCCTGCTGAGAACCCCGCAACAGGTACCCCTTTCTGAAATTGATCTTGAATGACCTCAGCCACCTCTGTTTCCACAATATAGTTATAGTAGGCTAATGTATCCCCACCACCAATTATAATCCCACTGGAGTCTCTCAATTGGTTTAGTTGTTCCTTTGTATAGGAAGCTTCTATTGGCAGCGAGAAAATTTCTAGCTCTGGAGCATAGTCCCGTAGAGTTAGTGAATATTTGGGGAGGTACTCTTCGGAACCTTCCCGTTCTATGTATAAAAGAGCTATAGTTCCCTTCTTGTCTCTTAGTGTTTCTGCAAAACGGTTAGCCAATAGTTCGGTCATAGGTGGACTGCCGCCAAACAAAAACAAATGAGTATCTGTCACTTCAAAAACCTCCAATTATTTCCACCCCAGGTCCTCCAGAATCTGGATGACCTGGGGGAGGAAGTTTATACCATGTCTACTTGTTTTCGTATTTACGGTGGGCGGCATGGTTGGTTGAGCCAATTCCGCGGTTAAAGGATAAAGCGTGACGGATGGCACTGGTTACGAATGACTTAGCTGTTGTGACAGCTTCCTCTACCGTTTTTCCTTTTGCAAGCTCTGCAGTGATTGCTGCTGAATAGGTACAGCCTGCCCCACTTGTATGAATCGTATCAATGCGCTCTGATCCATAACGTCTCAAGGTGCTTCCATCATACAGAATATCGATGGCGTGATGGTTAGTAAGCGAACCGCCTTTAAGGAGCACGTATTTGGGACCAAGCTCGTAAAGATTCCGGGCGGCCTCCTCCATTTCTTCCGGCGACTCTGGTGCAGGCTCATCTAAAATTCGCGCTGCTTCTTGCAAATTGGGTGTGATAATTGTTGCGAGGGGCAGCAGGTGCTCGATCAGCGTTTCGATGGCCTCATCCTGGAGCAGCTGTGACCCCATTTTCCCAATCATAACTGGGTCGACCACGACCTCTTTTACCGAAGAAGCAGCGATCAGCTCACTTGTCTGTTTGATAATGGGTTCGGTGAAAAGCATGCCGGTTTTCAGTGCATTGGGTCCGACGTGCTCCATAGAAGCATAAATCTGTGCTTCTATGGCTTCGAGGGGCTGGGTGAAAATACCTTGTTCGGTTGTTGAGTTGTTGGCAACGATGGCTGTGATCGCGCTCATGCCATAAACTCCTAGTTCTTGGAAGGTTTTTAGGTCGGCTTGGATGCCGGCGCTTCCCTGTGCTGCTGATCCTGCGATCGTTAGTGTTCGTGGTATACTCATAGTTAGGCCTCCGCTCATTACAATTCGTCTACTTGAATTGTAACAAATCCTGAACAGGTGAGGCTATTGGTATGAGATGGGTGATGGAATTGAAACCTTTTACAGAAAAAGTGATAGCGATTATTATGGAAATTCCCGAGGGACGCGTGATGACGTACGGACAAATCGCTCGTGTCGCCGGAAGTCCGCGTGCGGCGAGACAAGTTGTCCGGGTACTTCATTCCATGAGCAGAAAATATCATTTGCCATGGCACAGAGTCATCAATTCCAAGGGAGAAATTGCAATTCAAGATGAAGAATCAGCAATGGAGCAGCAGCTTTCCCTTGAAAGCGAAGGCGTTGTCGTTATTAATAAAGTAGTCGACTTAACTACATATCAACACAGAATTGAAAGGAAATGATTGTAAGACCTGAGGTGGGAGTTTATGGATGAACCGAGGAAGAGGAGGGGTTTGGGTTGAGGCGTTTTCCGGAGTTATCATGGTCGCTTTCGCGGCATAAGACGATGCTGACGTGTCTGCGTAAGTATGCTTATGATTATTATGTCTCTCATAATGGTTGGCTATCTGGTGGCGATTCATTGTCCCGGCAAGCTTATCGTCTAAAGAAGATCACGAATCTTGAGATGCATTTTGGCAGTATTGTCCACGATTTAATCTACCAAATCATACAAAATGTGTTGTATGATAAGGAGATTCCTAGTCAGGAATCGGTCGTGGATGAAGTCCGCCATTATTTGAATAAAGGATTTATTGAATCGATACGTAAAGAGCATCTATGGAATAACAGGCCAAAACATTATACGATGCTTCATGAAATCTATTATAGTCAGACAAACACACTTCCCGAAGCTAAAACTAAGAAAATAACTGACCGCCTTCATACTACAGTGAAAAATTTCTTTGCGAGCCAGTCCTTCGCGGACGTCCTCAACAAAGAAAATATGCGATTTATAGAATCAGAGAAATTCAGATTTATGAAAGTAGATGGTATAAAAATCTTCGTTGTAATGGACTTAGTTTACAAGGATTTACAACAAGGAAGATGGGTGATTGTCGATTGGAAAACAGGTAAATCCTCTGATGAAGACCGAAATCAGCTGGCTCTTTATGCTCTTTATTTACAGCAAAAATATGCTATTGAATCATTAGATGAAATCATAATTCGAAATGAATATTTATTAGAGGGCACTCATGTAGAGCACCAACTAACGACCCATGATCTCGTTAATGTTCAACGCCTCTACCAGATCAGCATGGAACAAATGAAGAATTATCTGCTGGATTCCAATCAAAACCAGCCTTTGCCTATTGATCAATTCCCAATGCAGGATAACCCGCGTATTTGCGCCCATTGTAACTATCAAGAACTATGCTTTCCTTCCGGCTCATAGAATGTTTGAACAAACCCGGGAACGGAAAAACTTAGTGTAGGATTAATAAAAGGAGATGTTCAGAAGTTATGAAAGTACTTGTGGCAGGAGCAAATGGAACAACAGGACGTTTACTAATACAGTATTTAAAAGATGGCGGCCATGAGCCGTATGGCATGGTACGTAAAGAAGAGCAAAAAGCAATGATTGAAGAATTAGGGGGGACTCCCGTCCTTGCGGATTTAACTAAAGATGTAGGTCATGCTCTCAAAGGAATGGATGCTGTTATATTTGCAGCTGGTTCCGGCTCAAGCACTGGATCAGACCAAACCACAGCGGTTGATCGTGATGGTGCTATCAACCTGATTAAAGCAACGGAAAATCTTGGTGTTAAGAAATTCATAATGCTTAGTGCCATTTCTGCAGATGATCCAAGTCAGGGATCAGGCCCTATGGAGCATTACTTGAGAATGAAACTTGAGGCTGATGAATACTTGGAAGGCACAGAACTAGACTATACGATCGTTCGCCCAGGCGGTTTGACCAACGAAGATAGTACCAGCAAAATTAAAGTTGGTAAGAAAGTCGACCGTGATTCTATTACAAGGGCAGATGTAGCTAAAACGATGATTGCAGCTCTTCAGGAACCGAATGCGTACCATAAAACATTTGAGATGGTTCAAGGTGAAACGCAAATCGAAGACGCTTTGAAAAGTCTATAAATCAACAACAAAACAGCAGCCCCCTTCTCGATGGGAGCTGCTGCCTTTTTTACATTCCTACAAGGTTTTTCTGCCAATTTTTAAACTCAAGTTCTTCAAATTTCTGTCCCATTTTCTCTTCATCAATGAAAAACAGAGCCTCTTCCAACGAACAATTCACACTGGCTTCACAATGAATTCGTGCAAGCTTTCTTGAAAGGTGAAGCATCTCCAGGTCCTGCTCAATTTTATTACGTTGTGCCTTCGTTAATTGATCAATATTTTCTAGTATTCCCTCTATCGTTTTATGCTGGATTAATAGTTTGAGTGCTGTTTTCTCACCAATTCCTCTTACACCAGGGTAATTATCACTGCTATCGCCCATTAAAGCCTTTAGATCTACCATTTGTGCTGGCGTGATCCCCTTTTCTTCAAAGAAAGAGTCCTCACGATATTCAGCATAATTTCCATACCCTTTCTTCAGTAAAACTACAGAAACATTCGGCTTGAGAAGCTGAAGCATATCCTGGTCCCCTGTCAGAATAAATACTTGTGAATCTTTACAATATCCATTACTCAGAGTTCCCATACAGTCATCCGCTTCAAAACCAACTTGCCCTACATTAGGAATGTCAAATGACTCAATAACTTCCTTTGCTAGCTCAAACTGAGGGATTAATTCTTCCGGAGCTTCCCCGCGGTTTGCTTTGTATTCGGGAAAAAGCTCGTTACGGAATGTTTTGCTTCCCATGTCCCAGCAGCATACCACGTGTGTAGGCTGGTACGTATCGATGGCCGTAAATAGATGCTTTACCATTCCGTATACGGCATTTGTAGGCATTCCTTTACTATTAATCATAAAATAATTGCTCATTGCTGTAGCGTAGAACGCACGGAAAAGCAAGGCCATTCCATCAACAAGCAAAACTCGATTAGTTGTCATCATTTTCCGTCCCCTTCATTTGAAAAAGTTGATTCTATTATAACAAAATTACAGGACACATGCGGGGATTAATAGCCAATAGCTGGAGCAAACCATTTCACCTGAAAAACTAACCTCTCCAATTCAAAATAATTAAATTGACTGATAATTGACAAAATTATGTTACAGTGATAGTTTCGAATTAGGTGCAATCCATTTACATATTCTCCTTTGTAAGCGTTTGCACATTTAATAGAATAATAACGGGAGGTTTGGAGTAATATGGTATATTCATTTCCTAATACCGAGGGATCAATTGTTCAGTACAAAGAACGTTACGACAACTTTATTGGAGGAAAATGGACTCCGCCAGTAAAGGGGCAATACTTTGATAATATTACACCTGTAACTGGGAAAAGCTTCTGTCAGGTACCCCGGTCAACAGAAGAAGACATTGAGCTTGCCGTTGATGCAGCTCATGAAGCAAAGGATGCCTGGGGGAAAACCTCAGTAACAGAGCGCTCGCTCATTCTAAATCGAATTGCTGATCGGATGGAAGAAAACCTTGAGAAACTGGCCGTTGCTGAAACGTGGGAAAATGGAAAAGCTGTCAGAGAGACACTTAATGCTGACATTCCTTTGGCCATCGACCACTTCCGTTATTTTGCTTCAGTTATCCGCTCTCAAGAAGGCTCCATAGGAGAAATTGACAACGACACCGTCGCCTACCATTTCCACGAACCACTTGGAGTAGTGGGTCAAATTATTCCGTGGAACTTCCCAATTCTTATGGCAACGTGGAAAATCGCGCCTGCCCTTGCAGCCGGAAACGCCATTGTCCTTAAGCCGGCGGAGCAAACTCCTGCCTCCCTGTTGCTTTTACTAGAGATGATTGAAGATTTACTTCCTGCAGGTGTATTAAATGTCGTAAATGGTTATGGACTTGAGGCTGGTAAACCGCTGGCTCAAAATCCAAGAATTAATAAAGTTGCCTTCACTGGTGAGACGACAACCGGTCGTATGATTATGCAATATGCTTCTCAAAATATAATCCCTGTCACACTCGAACTTGGCGGAAAATCACCAAACATATTCTTCGAAGACGTGATGAGTAAGGATGACGACTTCCTTGATAAGGCCATTGAAGGAATGGTTATGTTTGCCCTGAACCAGGGAGAAGTTTGTACTTGTCCTTCACGTGCGCTCGTTCAGGAGTCTATTTATGATCAATTTATGGAACGAGTAATCGAACGAGTCAAAGCCATTAAAGTCGGAAACCCGCTTGACCCGGAAGTCATGATGGGAGCTCAAGCATCGTCTGAACAGCTTGATAAAATTCTTTCCTATCTGGATATTGGTAAAGAAGAAGGTGCAGAATGTCTTATTGGCGGTGAACGGAATCAACTTGATGGCGATTTCGCTGACGGCTATTACGTGCAGCCAACGATGTTCAAAGGAAACAACAGTATGAGGATCTTCCAGGAAGAAATCTTCGGACCAGTTCTTGCGGTTACTACCTTTAAGAACCCAGAAGAGGCAATGGAAATTGCTAATGATACCCTTTACGGTTTGGGAGCAGGCGTCTGGTCTCGTGACATTAATACCGCCTACCGCTTCGGGCGCGGCATTGAAGCGGGACGTGTATGGACGAATTGCTATCACGCTTATCCTGCTCATGCGGCTTTTGGCGGCTACAAGATGTCCGGGGTCGGCCGCGAAAATCACAAAATGATGCTGGGCCACTATCAACAGACTAAAAACCTGCTTGTAAGCTATAGTGGTCAGAAGTTAGGATTCTTTTAAGCTTACAAAGGAGGTGACGGAATGGTTGAACGTGTAACAGCTACCGACGATGCCCTCCAGTTGATTGAAACACTTAAAGGTAAACACGGGCCGCTTATGTTCCATCAGTCCGGCGGCTGCTGTGACGGAAGCTCGCCAATGTGTTATCCGGAGGGCGACCTGATCACAGGCACACAGGACGTACTCCTTGGAGAAATTGGGGAAACCCCTTTCTACATTCACAAGAAGCAATATGATTACTGGAAGCATACCCAGCTCATTATTGATGTTGTCGATGGCCGCGGCGGTATGTTTTCCTTAGAAGGTGTAGAAGGAAAACGATTCTTAACTCGCTCTCGCGCTTTTACTGATGAAGAATACGAGGAGCTTAAAACAGCTGGTGTACTTTAAGGATGCCCCCCTGCCTTCCGTGGCAGGGGATATTTTTTATTTAGAATTGGCCATGGTACCAGCTGAAATATCCTAACAAATAAGAAATATAAGCAATCACAACTAGCGAGAAGAGCGTAACGATTAAAAATATCCAATCCCTAGTTTTTATTGTGAAAGTACGATAGAAACTTCGATCCCTGGCACCGGTAAACCCTTTCGATTCCATCGCGACGGCTGTCCTTTCAGCCTTACGGATTGCCCCTGCCAGTAATGGGATCATAAATCTCCTGTATTGCTTCATTAATTCCTTTACCTTTTTCGTACGTTTAACTCCTCTTACCTGATGGGCCTCTTGGATCTGGTGGAATTCACCCTTCATTAAGGGCAGAAAACGATAGCCTGCCAACACCCCATATGCCAGCTTTGGCGGTAATTTACACTGCTGCATCAGACTTAAAATAAAGTGAACCATGTCTGTTGTAAAAATGAACAGTAAGGACAGGGTAGCAAAAGCGAACATTCGAAACACTAGAGAAAAGGCTGCCACAACATCTTCCTGCGGCAGTTCCCACAAAAGCAAATGAACTGTTTGACCGGGATGATCTGGTGCGTCAGCAAATACTATCGTGGTCCACAGCATTCCTAAAGAAATGATCATGAATGGAAGTAAAAACAGAAGGTAAGATCTTATCTTTACTTTTCCAAACAGAAAAGTAACGGTTATCGTCCATATACTAAATAACAGTGGAGTGATAGGATCAAAGATGAGCGCCAGTCCAATAACCGCAGTAATTATCGTCAAGGCTTTGAGGCTTGGGTTAAGCTTATGAAGATACATACAACCCCTCCTTTTCCATCTGTTGCTGTAATTGAACTCGAACTGGGTATTGAAGCTGCCATTTCGCTAACGAGTGATCTCGCCATAGATGATGAGGATGTCCATCTGCCACCACTTCCCCTTCATGTACAACAAAGGCGCGGTCAGCATATTCATCCACGAGCTCCATATCATGTGTCACCATGACAATCGTGGCGCCGCTTTTCTGTCGTTGAGCCAACAAATTCATTAATTGTTTTGTTGATTGGGCATCCTGGCCAAACGTGGGTTCATCCAGAATCAGCAAATCCTGATGCTCTACTATCATCGTAGCCACACTCAGCCTACGCTTTTGCCCCTGACTTAATGTGTAGGGATGGCGTTCTGCCACCCCTTCAAGCTGGCACATGTTAAGAACTTCCCGCACCTGTTGGTCGATTTTACGTTCATCGATATCTTGAATCCTCAGACTAAAAGCGATCTCCTCAAAAACTGTATCTGCAATCAGCTGATGTTCAGGGTTTTGAAAAACGTAGCCGATGTGCTGTCTTAAGTCTATTTCTTTCCAAGACGATAGCGGTTTTCCATGAAACAAACATTCGCCTTCAGTCGGCATTTGCAGACCTGCCATGACTCTGGAAAGAGAGGTTTTCCCACTGCCATTCCCGCCAATTATAGCTATGAATTCTCCTTTTCTGATTTGCATGGATACGCCGGAAATAATCCTGGTGTTGCTTTTACTCCATGAAATCGATGATAATTGAAGAATGGTTGAAGGAGGTAGACTTTCCTTTGCCAGAGAAGAAAGCATAACCTGCTCTTTCGAACCCTTCCACCCAGTAATAACATCATGAACGGTCAACGGGAAGTATTCACATTGATGGAGCCATCCACTTTCCATAACCAATTCAGTTACAGCCGGCATCGCTATTCCCTGACTCTGTAAGGTACGTGAGTGCATGGCCATCCCGTGTCTTATGGGACCGTCATAAAATATCCCGCCGCTTCGATTTATCATCAATCCCCGTTCAATAAAAGAGACCCATCCATCTAATTGATGTTCAATAACAAGCAGCGCAAAGCCCTTTTCCTTTTGAAGAATTTCGATGGTCTGGATAAAATCACGTGTAGCGATCGGGTCCAGATTAGCGGTTGGTTCATCCAAAATTAACAGCTCAGGCTCCATCGCAAGAACACAGGCTAAAGCAAGCTTTTGTTTTTGCCCGCCTGATAATGTTTGTATCGATCGCTGTCTTACTCCTTTTAAACCTACAAGCTGGAGAGCATAATCAATACGGGCAGAGATCCTCTCAACCGGTGTATTGATATTTTCCAGACCAAATGCCACTTCATCTTCCACTGTGATCATACAGAATTGACTTTCAGGATCTTGAAAAACTACCCCCACATGCTGACTCATTTCCCCAGGGAAATAACTTTCCACAGGAATGTCCCTGAACTTGATTTCACCCGTCATCATTCCGTCCAATTCTCGTGGATAAATGCCATTTAAAGCATACGTTAACGTACTTTTACCGCATCCACTTGGCCCTAATAACAGCAGCCGTTCCCCCTCATCTATTGAAAAGTTTATTTCTGATAAAACATGGTCATTTTCTTGTTCAAACTGGATATTTAGTTGATGAACATCTAATAACCTCATGCCGTCTTCTTCCTTCGCTGTTCTTTTCCAAGAGCAAATCCAGTCAGGACGCCCGTTTTCGCCAGGGCATCACCTATGGCCTTCCCTAACAAACCAGAAAGGAGCGCACCACTTATCATCCGAACGATAAGCATACTAACAAGGTACCCCGTTCCAAATACAGCATACCCGGAACGAAAGTACCCCCATATGAAACTAAACACAGCTGCTCCAACCCCGGCCAACATTAATACAGCTAGATTATATGATTTATACCTTGTTACGGCAAAGGCAGCCTCTGCCCCAAGCCCCTGGATGATCCCTGTTAGGATTAAAATCGGCCCCATTGCATTTCCGAGCAGCATTTCTACAGTTGCTGCAATCGTTTCCGATAAAAACGCTGCTCCTTTTTTCCGTATAATATAGGCAGCTATGACAGAGACGATAAACCAAATTCCGAAGATCACATCATATCCAATTGGACCAAATAGTCCAGCCAGCAGCTTTCCAACAGGCAGAAATGCTAAATAAACAACAGCAAATACTACGGAAAGTACGGACATCACAACAATTTCTTTCAATTTCCAATTTTCCAGTCCCATTTTATTTTCCTCCTTTTTTAGATGGACTGTTTGCAGAGATCGTAACGGTCATCACCGTATGAGAAGAACCTTGCTCATCTGTCTGCTGGAATACTTGCTCCAACCCATTAAACACTCGGTTTCCATCTCCATCTAAACGCGTAGAATAATGAGCCTCACCTACCTCAACTCCCCGCTTCTTCATGTCTTCAATCTGACTATAAATAACATCCATATAGTTTCCGCCACCCATAGGGTATAAGGAAAATTTGGCCGCCACCTCTTGATCGATCAACCCGCTTGTGGAAACATTTTGCGCTAGATTATCCTCAGCCATGTACACATCGCCGGCCGAATCACCTGGACATCCTATTGAATAGGTTGCTTGAAAAACTACATGTTCCCCTGTTTTTGCTGCTTGTAAAAATATCGCTTTTGTTACATCAAACACATGAATCATCCGTCCTCTTACTGTCGTTGTCACATCATCTGTCTTCATCCAGACTTTCGAAGTTTCCACCTCATTTAGCGAGGACTTGATAATCTCTACAAAACGATCAGACATCGGGTAGATCGAAAATGAACTTCCTGCAATTCGATTACTGGATCCACAAACTTCACTCATGTTTAACTTCCTCCTTATTAGTAAGCAAAAGCATAAAAAAACTGCACCCCAGGGGAGTGCAGTTACGAACGTATGTATATGTGTATATCATTACCATTCTACGATCGACTCCACTTCCCCACGCTAGTATTATCTAGTTCGGGTTCTAAGGGTCGGAAACAGTTTCCTCTCAGCCGCGTACGCAGCTCCCCTAGTGTTGTTAGCTCTATGCAATTTTGTCACACTTACATCGTAATCAATGGTTATTAATTTGTAAAGCCTATTCTTTTTCCCTGACAAGCTCCTGAACTTCTTGAACTACCTGCTCAAGTTCATGTAATCCTTGATCTGGGCTCGATAAAAATACACGTTCCATTCTTTTAGTAATATCGGTTGGTTTAATATTCATTTCATCCAAAGTCTGTTGCTGCCATTTGAAGTCAGGGTGATGGACATACATGCAATTTAACCCATATAATATTCCCATCAAATGACGCTGCATCGTTGTCATGACCGAATAAAGCATCAACCAATCTTCTCGTTCTAGTAAAACCCTTCGGTTCTTCCATTGATTCCCAAAATCTGAATATGCATCAATCATCACGTGTCCCAATTGTTCAGGGTACACCTGGACTTTGGCCTTGAAACCATCCATCAATTCAGCGCCTGCTACAGGAACGCCGTAGTGAATCGATGAAATCAAACATTGACCAGCTAAACTAATATCAAATTCTTTTGTTACACGATTGATCACCTTACGAATTGTTTCGGTGAGAAAGCTGCTTATTTCGAACTTAACACCCTCAAACTTAAATGTTTCGGACCATTCATCATCTTCAAATCCATAGAAATCTAGCAGCTCTCCATTCACCTGTTCAATTACTGATAACCTGTCTTGATCTGTCGGCCCCTCAGACCATAGGACGTTCAACTCGATATCTGAGAAACTATCCTCCCAGCCACGTGCAACAGAGCCAGCAATATAAACAGCTTCCACCTTAGCATTTTGCTCATATACCTTTGCCACTTTTCTAGCCAATTCTTCTAGATTCATCACCTAATCACCACCACCTTTTGCTGACTTCCCTCCACGGGTCTTTCAAAGATGAATACATACTAACATAAGCGGAGTTATTAGCTTCTCCTGTAAACGTAAATTTACAAAAGACTTTCCTCATCAGACCAGCCAAGAAACGTGGAGTTTACCCTAACTCCGTTATACTTTAAATTAATCAAGCAAACATGACCTTATGAACACTTTAATGTTACCAAAGATTAGTAGATGAAGCGAAATAGATATATACCCATTAAACACATTCGACGATATCCGATTAATAATCTATCTCATTTTCCTTTTATACAAGTTGCTTCGGTCTACTTCTCTACACCCATTGTAATCAAATACCTTTAGCATTGGTTCGTTTCGGCAGCTGGTCGAGCCAATATAATATTCAGCACCGACTTTATCTCGCAGAACAGATAAGGCTTGGCGGTGCAAAGCCTTGCTTTTCCCTTTCCCCCGCTCGTCGGGAATAAGCCCGAAATAGAACAATCGCCCTTCTACTGCTGTTCCAGGTTCAATATGCGGCATCACTACCCCAATCGGCCTCCCCTTTTCATATACCATTTGACATGTATGCCTAAAGTCAGGGCCGAGTTCTTTTTCTACACTTCTAAATTGTTCATCAATCGTCAAACTCGAGGAACCATTTAATGAACCTTTCATAGATTGAGACCATACTTGTTTAAATGACTCTTCCATTCCTTCTTCCAGTGGTTGTAAGGTAAACGGCCCTTCTGCCCCATTCATTTCTGATAGCTCCCTTTTTACAGAAACTATAACATCATTTAGAATAAACCCATTTTCCTCCAGTCTCTCTTCTACTTCTTTTGAAGGAGAGGGTAACAAAATAGAGAGTGTAGCTACTTTATTAAAGTGATCATCGTGAACAAGATATTCTATCAACTGAAAAAACTGCTGTCGTGATAATGGAGTGATGTTCTCTACCGTTGCGAAATTTTCTCCCTCAACAAACTTTACTTTTTTATACAAATTCGACTTATCAAAGGCGTTTTCCTTCATAGTATCCTCCTCAATAATCAGAATTATCGTTTGATTCAAGCCTATCCTTTTCATCCCACCCTTGGGTTACGATACAATGGGAATGTAAATAATGGAAAGGATGAGGATAATGAACAGGGAAATTCAACTGATTCAAAGACCGGATGGAACTCCCACCCATGAACATTTAGATATTGTCGAGGCTGATGCACAGCAGCCCGAAAATGGCGAAGTACTAGTTCAACTGCTGTATGTATCGGTTGACCCCTATATGAGAGGCCGCATGAATGATGCGAAGTCGTATGTCGCACCATTTCAATTACATGAACCTATCGAAGGCGGAGTAGTGGCACAAGTTGTCGAATCAAAAGCAGAAGCATTTTCCGTCGGTGACATCGTGACAGGATCCCTTCAGTGGAGAGAAGTAACCGTTGCGTCTGCTGATTCAATTAGAAAAGTAGACCCATCTCTAGGTTCTGTAACAACATCATTGGGAATTCTTGGAATGCCTGGGCTTACTGCTTATTTTGGCCTTATCGATATTGGGAAACCAACAGAAGGAGAAACTCTTGTTGTTTCTGGTGCTGCAGGGGCTGTGGGTTCTACTGTTGTCCAAATCGGAAAACTTCTCGGCTGCTACGTAGTGGGGATTGCCGGAAGTGATGATAAGACAAGCTATATTGTAAATGAATTAGGAGCAGATGCAGCTATCAACTATAAAACAGAAGATGTTGCTGAGTCTCTCCAGAACGCCTGCCCAAATGGTGTAGACATTTATTTTGATAACGTCGGAGGACAGATTTCTGATCACGTTTATCCATTGTTAAATAAATTTGCACGTATTACACAATGTGGTGCAATTGCTTCTTACAATGTTCCCAATGATCAAGGGCCGCGGATGCAAATGCATCTGATTAAATCCAGTGCTACGATTAAAGGGTTCGTAGTTGGAGATTACCAGAACCGTTTTAAAGAAGGATTTGAGCACCTTTCTAAGTGGCTGAAAGGTGGAAAACTGACTTATGAAGAGACGATTCATGAAGGATTTGAAAACATTCCGGATGCCTTCTTCGGCCTCTTTAAAGGGGACAATACAGGCAAACAACTCATCAAAGTTAGCAACTCACAATAATCTCTAACTGTTGGAATTCAGCATTTATAAAACAAAGCGCAAGGTGATTTATTCCCTTGCGTTTTGCTTTGTCGTTAGGTAGTCAATTCAAACTGTCTGAAGAGCCTGGGGCATAATGACCTGTGTTTAAACCTAGCCGAGCATCACACTGGGCAAGCCAGATGACCTTTGAATCACTCTTATTATTGGTATCGAGGCTGTTCATATTGACCAAACCATTGATATCGATGCCTGGAAAACCACTTATAAAATGGAGAGCCAAGTCGGTCCATTCCTGGAAGATATAAAATCAGCCCCATCCAGGAAAGTGGGGGTAAAAGTAATAATAGCTCGCGAATTGTGTGAAATCCTGCTTTTAATTCACCTTGTTTCGTGAGCATATGAATCTCGTCCCGTGTATTACGCCCGTTCAAGTAAGGATACTTTCCATTCTCCCTTTCTACCTCTTGAACTGATACCCATTTCAGCTGATTCAACCAGTCAACCTTACGCAAAATCCGTTTTACATTAAAACAAAAAGGACACGTTGCATCATAAAAAACGACATGTTTCATCATTTATCCTCCTCTACTCGGGCTTTTATCCAGCCTCTTAATCCATTGACCATCCATACCTCTTCAAATGAGGCGAGATCATCTTTATATAAAATTTGCTCTTTAACCTGGCCCCGGGCTATCAATTCCTCTCTAAGAGTTCCTGCCAGCAGGCCGCTCGAAATAGGAGGGGTACTATATTCTCCTTTATGCTTCACAACTAAGTTTGCTGTTGTAAACTCGGTCAGCTCCCCTCTTTCGTTCCACAATAGAACTGCGAAACTTCCGTCAGAAGCATTATTCTGGTGTTGCTCATAGATCCTCCGATGGGTCGTTTTATGAAAAAGAAACGGATCAGTATGGTCTACCGGTCTGTGAGCCACTGTACAATAGACCTCTTCAGGAGATACATTGAGGGCATCCGTCTCCAGTTCAACGTCACCCCATTGGTCATTGAGCATTCGTACTTTATATAACCCCTGAGGGTGACTTCGCGCCAGCTGCTGAAGTTTAGCCGAAGCATGTTTTTCATCAAACGAATAGTTAAAGTAACGTGCCGATTGGCCGATCCGATTCAAATGACAGTTCAGGAGTGAATACTTCCCATCGCTAAGCTTCATCGTCTCCAAAAGTTTAAACGAAGGCCTCTCTTCTGTTAACAGCCTGGCTTTCGTATGAAGCTCTTCATATTCACCTTCTGTCGTTGAATCCCACGTTATTCCTCCACCAGCTCCATATACAGCTTTTCCTTGATTCAGCAAAACGGTTCTAATAGGAACATTGAAGACGGCCTCTTGATGTGGCGTCATATAACCAATAGCCCCACAATAGATATCCCTTGGAGACGACTCAAGAGACGCAATGTACTCCATCGTACTTACCTTTGGGGCACCTGTTATAGATCCACAAGGAAATAGGGCTTGGAAAATTTGATACATGCTTGTACCTTTAGGCAATTTCCCCTCTACGGTGGAAGTCATCTGATGGAGAGTGGGATATGTTTCAATATCGAATAACTTTGGTGTTTGAACAGTGCCTGTTACTGCTAGTCTTCCCACATCATTTCGCAATAAATCGACGATCATCAAGTTCTCTGACTGCTCCTTACTGGATCCACTCAATTCTCGTCTGCTTACTTCATCTTCTTCCAGCGTTCTGCCTCTTTTAGCCGTCCCTTTCATGGGCTTTGTGACGAGATGTTCCCCATTTTTACGAAAAAACAACTCTGGCGAGGCTGATAAAATCTTACGTTGATCATCAAGAGACAGATAAGCGCTATACGAAGATTGTTGATTCCCGGCTAACTGTTTATAGAAAGAGAAAGCATCCCCCTCAAAAGCTGTTTCAAGCCTTGTCGTGTAATTAACTTGATAGGTGTCCCCGCGTTCGATGGCTGCTTTAATCTTTTCGATTCCTCCCTGATACTCATCAAAAGTTGCATCCATTTTCCACGATGAAACTGAAAATTCCTCGGATGGAACAGCAGAAGTTTCAAACTGCAGTTCAGGTTCAGTAAACACCCCAAACCAAATTAGCGGCCAATCTCCTTTTGGCTTCACTTCAAGTGCTTCATCAAATGCCGGAGCTGCTTCATAGGAAACACAACCTGCCACATAAAAGCCTTCTGCTAAAGCGGCTTCCACCTGGGCAAAAGCACTTTGGACTTCGTCTAAAACATTCGCTTTTATGATGTGATGAGGATGAGTGAAGAGCATCGGCTGGTTCACCCCATACTGATTGGCAAAATCAAAGAACAGGTGAGGTTCATTCATACGGTCACTCCCTCCCTCTTTGCTTCATGAAACGATAAGGCCTGCTCATAAGCGTTGCTTAACATTTGAAAACCATGTTCTGTCAAAATAGACTCCGGGTGAAACTGAATTCCTTCTACAGGGTGGATATGGTGGCGAACAGCCATGACCACGGAATCCTCCGACATCGCACTAATTTCTAAGGACAATGGGAGATCGTCGGCTGGTGTTTGAAGCGAATGATACCTGGTCACCTGGACTACACACGGAACCCTCTGGAAAATAGACTTTCCATCATGGGTTATCATGGTCACTTTACCATGCATAGGACGTTTTCCATTCGTTATCTTCCCTCCAAAAAAATCAACAATAATCTGGTGGCCCAGACAAATCCCCAGAACCGGGGTCGTTCTGTAAAAATGGTTCAATAGCTCATAGCAAACCCCTGACTCGCAAGGATGTCCCGGACCTGGCGAAATGACAAGCAAATCTGGAGCTAACCGCTCTATCTCCTCAATGGTTACTGCATCATTCCGAAAAACAACTACTTCTTCATCCAGAAGTTGAAAATATTGAGACAGGTTATAAGTAAATGAATCATAGTTATCAATCATTACTATCATAGTAAACTCCTTTTTACGCATAAGTCCCTCTCCTACTATTGTACCTCTTCGCCACTATAAATTCACGAAACAACTGTACAGGTTATGAACCTATGAAAAGAAGAATGGTTGACTTAATCTTTTGATAAGTCTGTCAACTTAATTGAAATTGACTGAAAATTTATAGTATAATACTTATGAAGTGTAAGCGTATACATGCAAAATAGCGCCTACAACTTAAGGAGGGATTTTATGAGTGGTATTTGGCTAGCCATTGCTGGAATTATCATCTTTACACTAGGTTATAAGTACTATTCAAAGTTCATTGCTGAAAAGATCTATCGTTTGGATCCAAACTATGTAACCCCTGCCCATAAGTACGAAGATGGGGTCGATTTTGTCCCTACCAATAAATTTGTCTTATGGGGACATCATTTTACATCCGTTGCCGGAGCAGCCCCCATAGTCGGACCAGCTATAGCTGTTTACTGGGGTTGGCTTCCAGCGATCCTTTGGGTACTGCTCGGAACTGTATTTGCGGCTGGTGTTCACGACTTTGGAACATTGGTTTTATCTGTTCGAAACAAGGGTCAATCCATGGGTACATTAGCAAGCAAGCTGATTGGCGAACGAGCAAAGAAATTATTTTTATTCATTATTTTATTATTAGTACTGATGGTTAACGCTGTTTTTGCCTGGGTAATTGCAAACTTATTCATTTCGTTTCCGGCAAGTGTTGTATCAGTCTTTATTCAAATTCCCCTTGCGATTTGGATTGGATATAGCGTCTATAAGAAAAAAGGCAGTATGTTACTTCCATCGATCGTTGCCCTTGCCGTTATGTACTTAGCGGCTATTGTCGCCAGTTATGTTCCCGTTTTACAAATTGATTTAGTTAAATATTTCGGCGGGGAAGGTGCCACTACGTTCCTTGGGGCAAATGCCACTTCAATGGCCTTCTTTGTTTGGATCATTGTGTTAATGGTGTATGTATATATTGCTTCTACCCTACCTGTTTGGAAGCTCTTGCAGCCGCGAGATTACATTAACTCGCACCAGCTATTGGTCGGTTTAGGACTATTATATCTAGGTTTGCTGTTTACAAACCCGCAAGTAACAGCACCAGTAACAAATGGGCAAGCAGATGTTTCCTGGTTCCCGCTCTTATTTATTACCATTGCCTGCGGAGCCATTTCTGGTTTCCACGGATTGGTGTCATCTGGAACTACCTCCAAGCAGCTGAGCAATGAGAAAGAGGCCCGTTTCGTAGGCTACCTGGGTGCTGTCGGCGAAGGGTCCTTAGCTTTAATAGCGATCATTGCCGTAATTACGTTTTTCCCGTCAGCAGGAGAATTTTCAGCTACGTACAGCAGTTTTACAGAAGCGAGCGGGGCCGGTCTTACCGTGTTTATCCAAGGAGCAGCCCAATTAGCTACAGGTCTTGGTATCCCGTCCGTTGTGGCATCAACGATTGTATCAGTTATCATTGTTAGTTTTGCCGCTACCACCCTGGATTCTTCTGTTCGACTAATGCGCTACATTATTTCGGAATTAGGAACAGAATATAACTTTAAACCTATAACAAAAGTACACGTGGCAACATCAGTGGCCGTTGTTTCCAGTGCAGCCTTAACATTGATCCCGCAAGGACCAAAAGGGTTTGGATCCGGTGGTTACCTGCTTTGGCCCCTGTTCGGTACATCTAACCAACTGCTGGCAGGAATTAGTTTGCTGCTGATCTCTATCTGGTTAAAACGGCTTGGCCGAAACTATTGGCCGACCCTCATCCCTATGCTGTTTATCATGTTTATGACATTATGGGCCATGATTGACCAGGTGATCACAGAATGGGCACCTTGGGCAGCGGGAAGTGATTGGCTGCTGTTCAGCTTTGGTGCGATCATCCTAGTCTTTACCATTTGGATCTTATTAACTGCTGCCTCGGCCCTTCTTAACGGAAAAGATAACGATATTGAGAAAAGTGCTTAAAAATGAAACAAGAGGGTCGCACCCATTATGTGCGGCTTTCTCTTGTTTTAGGAGGTAAATAAATGATAAACCTCATGATTATACGTGCTGAAAAAGAAATTGGAATGGGATGCTGTGGAGGAATATGCGGAGATGGGTTTATCGAAATGACCGAAGAATTCAAACACCATGACCCAGACAGGCTGCTTATGGGTGAATTTTATCGAAATATGAAGAAAAAGTATGGAGAGCACATATCGATTACCTTTCTTGATCCAAGAAATATTCTGGCTATTGGAATGTATTTTCTGCAACGAGTGAGAGACCGACACATTACTGTGATGGAAGCCATGAAACATTTCACTCTTCACATTAAGTACAATGCGGTCTTTATCAATGGTAAATTGACGGAGAACTTAGAAAGCTGTGATACACTAATAAAAAAGATCCTGCATTCATAAGGGGGAAAAGGAATCTATGAGTAACAAAAAACTATCTTTAAAACGACTCGTTCAATTTTATGATGAAGTCTTGAGCCTCCCCCACAAAAATGAAATTGCCAGAGAGCTCAGAGATGAAGACGACTTGTTTCTATTGCTCGTCTATTCTGATATGCTCGGCATCCCCAATCCTGCCTTTTATTACACCCTTGAATTGTATCCTTACATTATTGAGAAGTTCCACGACTGGCACTTAAGAATGGGGATGGAAAAATCACCGCTAGATGGAATACGCTGCTGTTAAGCTGCTAATACTCCAACATACTAAACTGATTGATTTATAAAGGGGTCTTAAAATGAATGATCTACACCATAACAAAATCCTATTTGTCGGCGGTAAAGGTGGGGTCGGAAAGTCAACTTCTTCCGCTGCAATGGCCGTTGCTTTTGCCCGGGCTGGTCATAAAACGTTAGTCGTTTCGACCGATCCCGCTCATAATCTCGGAGATATTTTTCATAAAAAGATCAAGCATGAGAAAACCAGTCTAGAAGAAAATTTATGGGGGATGGAAGTTGATCCAGATCGTGAATCCAAACGCTACATTGAAGGTGTGAAAGATAATCTGCAAGGGTTAGTCAAATCGAAAATGGTTGAAGAGGTTCATAGGCAAATAGATATGGCCAGCGCTTCCCCTGGAGCAGACGAGGCCGCTTTATTCGACCGGCTGATCTCCATCATCCTGGAAGAATCAGACGAGTTTGATAAAATCATATTTGATACCGCCCCCACTGGTCACACGATCAGATTATTAACCTTGCCAGAGTTAATGAGTGTTTGGATAGACGGAATGCTTGAACGCAGGAAGAAAATCAATGACAATTATACAGAGCTTCTTAATGACGGGGAGCCAATAGATGATCCGATCTATGAGATTCTGCAAAAGCGGAAAGAGAAATTTTCAGCCGTTCGAAAGATTATATTAGATGAGAAGCAGACAGGGTTCATTTTTGTTCTCATCCCTGAACGTCTTCCGATTTTAGAAACACAACAGGCCATCAAGCAGTTAGATAAACACCATCTTCACATTAAAACATTGATCGTCAACAAAGTATTGCCTGATCATGCAGACGGAGCATTCTTGCAAAAACGCAGAAAGCAAGAACGAGACTACTTAAACCAAATCGAAGAAGGCTTTTCAAACCAACAATCGATTAACGTGCCATTGTTCGAAGAAGATGTAGCAGATATGGACAAACTTTCTATTTTTGCTGCTCATTTGCAACCACTGACTAAGGAGGAGACGCACAAATGAAAGCCATTGTACATGCAGAGCAAGAAGGATTAACAGGACTATTATTACAAGATATAGACGCCCCGTCTATTCAAAGCAATATGGTAAAAGTGAAACTGAAAACAGCAGGGATGAACCGCAGAGACATTGCTGTCACCTTAAGACACAAAACGGATCAGCCGCCCCTCGTGCTAGGTTCAGACGGGGCTGGGATCATAGAGGAAATGGGTGAACAGGTTCAAGGGTTCGCTAAAGGGGATGAAGTGATTATCAACCCAGGGCTAGGTTGGAAGCATACTAGTGATGCCCCACCTGAAGGATTTGAAATCCTGGGATTACCTGACAACGGAACATTTGGAGAGTATATCTCTGTACCTGCTGACAATATCGTTTCAAAGCCTGATCACTTGTCGTGGGAGGAGGCAGGAGTTCTGCCTCTTGCAGCGTTAACGGCTTACCGTGTCCTGTTTACACGAGGAAAAATTAAACCAGAAGACACGGTCATGCTTCCAGGGATCGGAAGCGGTGTACTCACTTTTGCATTGAAATTCGCGAAGGCTGTTGGAGCGAGAGTCATCGTTACCTCTAGACATGAAGAGAAACTAGAGAAAGCAAAAGATCTGGGAGCTGACATCGCCATCCCGACCAACTCGGACTGGAATGAGGAATTAAAGAATGAGAAAGTGGATTTGCTAATAGAAAGCGTAGGTCGTGCAACGTTTGATCAGTCCCTCTCAATCATTCGAAAAGGTGGTACAATTGTAACGTTTGGAGCCACTACAGAAGATGAAGTCACGATTAATATCCGTAAGTTTTTCTATGGTCAATTCAACTTACTCGGTTCAACGATGGGAAGCGCCGATGAATTCGCTGACATGCTTTCGTTTGTTGAACAATACAACATTAAGCCCGAACTTGATCGGATGTTCAGCTTATCTCAATATAAAGAAGCCTTTGAATACCTCAAGGAGACGAAGAATTTTGGGAAAATAGGTTTTTCAATAGGTTGAAGAAGCAGCCCCGCGGTACTCACCGTGGGGCTGTTTACATATAAAATCTTCCCGTCTATAACTTCAATAGTTTTATATAATTTAACCGTTGCGAGCAACGCCGCTGCATTATACTATTAATAGTATTAATACTTCAACGTAACAATGAGGACCGTTTGGGATTTTCTGAGAGAGGGTGAAATCATGAAAGTCTTGATTGTGGACGATGATCCATTATTAACTACTTTTCTAAGGGAATTATGTGAAAGAGACGGGCTTGAGGCGGCAACTGCACCCAATGGGCGTGAGGGACTCAACCAGCTTAGTAAACACGATTATGATATTATAATCGCGGACTATCATATGCCTATTATTAATGGATTGGAGTTAGTTCAGAAAGTGCGTCTTGAAAATCAGCAAATTCCAATCCTTATCTTAACGGAAGATAACAGTAAAGAAGTTGCTGCATCATTTATAAAAGCTGGTGCTACAGATTTTGCCTTAAAACCTGTAAAGGAACTCGATATTATCTCCCGAATCCACTTACACGCCCAGCTCGCGAATATGAGGAAACAGCTGGAGGCCGATGAAGATGTATACAGCGCAAAAGGAATTAGTAAAGGAACGCTGGAGTCCGTCGCCGATTATCTGAAGGAACATCGTGGGGCGAACTCGGTCGACACCATTTCGAAAGGGATCGGGTTAGCTTACCCTACTGTCTATCGCTACTTGATGTATTTGTTGGAGGAAGGGAAAGTTAAACAAGTTATTGGCCACCAAAAGATTGGACGACCAAAGAAATTATATAGATGGTATACCAATTAGATCATGGTAATATTTGGATGACCTGAGGTGGAACTTTAAGGGAATTCCACTTAATGATAATAGGGGGGCCTATATGGGAAAGGTTACGTTTTCTAACAGCAGGAGGCTGGCTTTAGTTGGTGATTTGTACAGGAATGAGGGGAACCGGATCGTTATTATGTGTCATGGCTTTCTTTCTAATCGTTCTTCTCGTGGTCGCTTTGATTTATTTACCTCAGCTTTCTACAGACTCGGTTATAGTGTACTGCGCTTTGACTTTGGCGGGTGTGGGGAAAGTGATGACACTCCCCTGACATTGTCTAATGAAGTAGATGACCTCACTTCGGCTATGAACTATGCCAGGGGTGCAGGCTTTACTGAAATGGTTCTTTACGGACACAGCTTAGGAGCACGAGTATGTTTAGAGGCTTACGATCCTCAATACGTTAAAACTATGATCTTAACAGGGGCAGGCACAGGACCTGTCCATTACCATTGGCCTGACCACTTTTCCCAGGAGGAACTCGTCACATTACAAAGTAACGGGCACTTTTCAGTAAAAGTTTCGGATCCTCATCGTGACGAAATGGTCATCACAAAAGAAATGCTGCTTGATTTTGAACGCTGTGATCAAAAACACATGCTCTCGAGGATCATTTGCCCAATTCTTCTTATCCATGGAAATAAGGGCGAGGAGAAGCTTTTAATGTCTATAACAAAGCAAGGAATGAAGTGGCTTCACCACCACTCCAAACTAGTAGTAGTAATTGACGGGGCTGCGCATCATTTTATGGACCACCTTGATACTGTTCAAGAAACCTTTTCGAACTGGTTGGCTACCTGCGAGAATGGGGAAGATCAGCACGTTTGAAACTACAGCTGAATCGTCTCTTATCAATCATTCAATTGTTCATATTTCGACCACCATGGCTGCGCCTTCTCCAACTGTGAAGCGAGTCTGAACAAGGTCGCTTCATCCCCAAAACGCCCCATAAAATGTGAGCCCATTGGCAAATTGTGTTCTCCCCAGTAAAGAGGGACACTCATAGCAGGCTGGCCTGTAACATTTGCAATAGGTGTTAGATGAGCATACTCTGCAGATACTGCCAATATTTCTTCAACTGATTTTTCCTCGCCACTATAATGCCCTAAGGGGAGCGGCGGCTTTGAATTCACCGGATGAAGCAGAACGTCATAGCTATCAAAGAATTTATGAATCTTCACACTCTCTGTATGCAAGACCTGGCGTGCTTCCTCATACTCTAGAGCAGTTATGTTAGACCCTTTTTCAAGTAAGGTGAAAAGCAGTCGCTCCATATTACTTTCCTTTAATTCTTTTTGGTTTAACCGTGCCGCTTCTTTCACCGCCAAAGCTCCGCCAACTACCCAGACAGTGACGAAAGCATCCATAAACGAATGTAAATCGAAGTCTGGGTATGCAATTTCGACTTGATGTCCAAGGCTCTCACAAAGCTTAGCAGTTGCTTCTGTTACCTTTTGCACCTCTGGATCTATTTCCATGAGTGAACCAAAGTCTGACATATAGCCAATTTTTAATATGCCTGGTTCGTTTCCTACCTCCTCTAAAAAGGACTCCTTATCAATTGGGGTAGAAAAGGAATCTGTCTTCTGTGGCCCTTTTAATAGATCTAACAGAGCCGCACTGTCCCTTACCGACCTTGTCACAGCATGGTTAACAGAAAAGCTGTTAAAATTCATCGCCAACGGTGTTCTGCCACGAGTAGGCTTCAAACCAAATACCCCGCAGCAGGATGCAGGAATCCGAATAGAGCCTCCTCCGTCATTCGCATGAGCGAATGGAATCATCCCGGAGGCTACAGCTGCTGCCGCTCCCCCACTCGACCCCCCTGGAGAGAAATCTACATTCCACGGGTTTCTGGCAGCCCCGAGATACCCGGATTCCGTAGCAGGCGTAAAGCCAAACTCAGGTGTATTTGTTTTCCCAATTATGGTTAATCCCGCTTGTTTAAAACGTCTGACGTTGATGTCATCTATCTCTGCTATATACCCGTCCATCAGCTTCGAACCACTGCTTAATGGTTCACCTTTAACAGCGTTCAAGTCTTTGATTAAAAATGGCAGACCCTCAAAAGGCCCTTTGTTAATACCCGCATTAAACATCGGATGCACTACTGCATTTAGCTCAAAATTCTTTTCTTTAATCACTCCTACAAAATGCTCTTTCACCTCGCTTGCTTTCAACTGCTTCGTTCGAATTAAGGTTAGAAGGTCCATCCCATCCTTATTTTCTAACTTTACATTCTTCATCTTTATCAGAATCCCTTCACTTACACAGGCTCTAAATTTCTATCAGAGCCTTGATTTCATCCTGCCATTTCGTTCAATCCTAAAAAAATTATAACATGTTACCCACTCTGACATTTCCATAGAAGGGTCAATCTTACTTTATTTTCCTATGTTAAATCATTCAAAAAATGACACACTAATTTATATCTTTAGGAGGTTTAATAAATGGGATCAAGGGAAATTAATTTGCAACATTTCAAGGAGATGATGGCGTGCAGCAAACCGCAATATTTCGCACCGGAAAAATTCTGACCGTGTTATTTGCTGTTTTGTTTGTTGTTGGCATTCTAACGATTAACAGTTTGTTCGTCTACCCTTTGGTTAATACGTCACGAAGTTTAATGGCCTTTCTTATCGCCCCGCTTTGTATTCTCTACGCTAACCAGCACAACCTGTGGTTTCGTAGTTCCCTGCGAATTTTTCTAAAGGGAAGTCATAGGTTAGTTACAAGTATGTCTGTGTTCTTTGTCGGCGTACTGCTCAGCTATGAGGTATTGCGTATGCTTCCTAACGATTTAGGAACCCCTCTTCATCTCATCATTTTGGGGATCTGTTCCATTATTTATTGGGGACCGTTGCTTATAGATTGCTCATTCCATAAACCAATGGCTTACTCGAGCAAATTCGCTTATTTTACAGGAACAACGCTACTCTTCTTTACCTATCATCAACTAACGTTCGTCAATTATCACTCTGCCCCGACGCTCGGATTTATGTGGTCTGGCCTTGCAACGATGCTTACCACACTGATGGTTCTCATCCACCAGTGGTTCCGAGCTGAGAAGAAAACTGATCGTAAGAGAATGGAAGGATATCTTCGTCCCCTTAAAAAAATTTAAGCAGACAAGGGTAGGATTACCCCTGTCTGCTGTAAACTAAAATAGATCAGGACTTATTAGTTCAGGTACATAGAAGGCTACTCCCGGTATAAATGCAATTACGAGAAGTACCACAACAACGATCGTTATATAAGGAATAACGGCTTTAAAGGAACGTTCAATCGGTAATTTCCCTATTTTTGCTGCCAGCAGTAGACATAATCCATACGGCGGTGTAACCAACCCTACCGCTAAGGTCATAATGGTAACAATTCCGAGCAAGGTAGGATCAACACCAAAGCTAATTGCTACTGGTAAAATAACAGGAATGAACAAGATCATCGCTGGAATTGCATCCATAAACGTACCTATAAATAGAAAGAATGCAATAATGATTAACAGGAAGAGCCATCTACTATCGATATTATTGGCAAAGAACTGTTCTGCCCAGCTCGATAGTCGATAATAGCTCATTAGTTCACCTAATGCACTTGCCGCAGCCAATGCAAATAAGGATAACGAGCTAAGTGTAAGTGTATCCACTAATATCTTCGGAAAGTCCTTTAACTTAAGGGTCTTGTAATAAAACATGCCCACAAGCACGGTATAAATAGAAGCAAAAGCAGCTGCTTCCGTTGCTGTGAAAATTCCTGCAATTATTCCCCCAATTAAAATAACAGGCGTCATTAAGGCTGGAATTGTATCAAGAAATTTTTTAATAAAGTTCTTCATCGATGCTCGTTGATAGGTCGGATATTGTTTTTTCAAAGCAAGAAAATAGATGAGGACCATCATCCCGACTCCAACCAGGATCCCTGGAATAATTCCCACTAAAAATAAAGCCCCAACTGAAACATTCGTTAAACCCGCGAAAATAATCATCGGAATGCTGGGAGGGATGATCACACCAATTGTAGAAGAAGCTGCAGTAACACCAACTGCCGTTTCCGTATCATATCCTTGCTTCTTCATGTTTGGAATTAGAATTTTCCCAACTCCTGCTGTATCGGCCTGAGCTGCCCCTGATACCCCGGCGAATAACATAGACACTAAGATATTAGCATGGGCCAGCCCACCACGAATGTGACCGACAATCGAAAGGGAAAAATCAATCAGCTTTTGGGAAATTTGGCCGCTGTTCATTAGATTTGCGGCTAAAATAAATAAGGGTACAGCCAGCAACACGAATGAATCAAGGCCATTAAGCATTTTTACAGGAACCATAGCCTCAGGGATATAAGGGATATTCACAAAACCAAGCAAGGAGACAATTCCTATGACAAACGCAATAGGGATTCCTATAACCATTAAAATGATAAATAAGCCTACTAACACTACACCAATCATTCGATGACCTCCCCTTTTGAGAAGTTTCTAACGTTTTGTATCATATGAGCCAGTGTATAAATAACCATGGTTCCCCCCATAATCGGCACGGAAATCCATACATATCCCATCTTCATTTGTGGTAAGGATACCCAAGTAAAATTCCAGAAGCTTTCGGTGACGATTATGCCAAAGTAAAATAACGCAAAAGTAAACACTAATAAGATAAGGTCGTTTATAAGATAAAGGGTTTTTTTACTTTTTCCTTGTAACTTGTTCAATAGAAGGTCAAATTTGAAATGTTCCCGTCTATTGAGCATAACCGATGCCCCCATAAATACGGACCAAATAAAGGAATACGTGGCTACCTCACCTGTCCAAATTGCAGAAACACCTATATAACGCGTTATCACTTGGATAATAATCGTGATAAAAAAGACTAAAAGAAACAACACGCCGATCGTTAATTGGATTTTTTCAAGCCATTTAATAAACATATCTTCATACTCTCCCTTATCGAAAGGGTTAAAGGGAAGGATCAATAATCCCCTCCTCCTTTATCCTTCTTTTTTCAACTCCCTAATCTTTTTCAATAAGTCCATCACACCTATTTCCTTCGCTCGCTCGTTTTGAATAGGCTTTGCCAGCTCAATGAATGGTTCACGGTCAATTTGGTTTACTTCTGCCCCTTCATCAATGGCTTTCTGCTTGTATTCCTCTTCCTGCTTTTTGACGACTTCTCTCTCTTTTTCAACAGAAGCTTTAGCCGCCTTTAGAACAGCTTCTTGCTGAGCTTCTGTGTACGAGTCAAATTTATTCCCATTGATGAGCAGGAAGCGGGTCGTATAATCATGACCTGTCTCGGTAATATATTTACCATTTTCAGTTTTATGGTGATTTTGCTGAACAAAGTAAGGGTAGGAGTTCTCAGAAGCATCCACGACCCCTTGCTGTAAAGCCTGATACAATTCTCCCCAGGCTACAGATGTTGGCACGGCACCTGTCGCTTCCCAATATTTTGCAATAACCCCAGATGTTTGAGTGCGATACTTCATTCCATCGATATCTTCGATCGATTCCAGCGGCTTTTTGCCGTAATAATGGCGGACTCCGGCACTCCAATAACCTAGTAGTTTAAAATCATTATCGGATTTTTCATTTATAATCTCGGCCATTCGCTCTCCGACTTTTCCGTCAACCACTCTCTCCCAATGATCATAATTCTTAAACACATACGGCATGGCAAACAAATCGATTTCCTTTATACCGGTTTTTGACATAAATCCAGGGGAAACGAGTACGACATCTGCACCGCCTAGTTTAAGCTTTTGTACGAGTTCAGATTCACTGGTACCCAGTGTTCCTGCGTGTACCTCTACCTCAATGCTCTCATTCTTCTCTGCCACCCTTTCAAATTCCTTCATGCCATATTGATAAGGATTCTCTGGTGAGGTTTGGTTATGGGCAGCAATAATTTTTATATCTCCATTATCTTCTGCTCCCCCTGCTACCCGATCTCCACATCCTGTTAGTGAAAGGAGTAACAGAACCATAATAGGCAGCAAGGTCAATAATGTTTTCCTCATGAAAGTCCCCTCCTTTAAATTGATAGCGATTGAATACGCTTACATAAAATAGTTAATTAAACATCTGAAACTAGTTCAACATACTGCTTGGCCAAAGTAGATAAATCATCATAATCTGGTTGTGTCAATAAACGGTCAACCTTGACAAGCTGACTCCCCACCCCAGCCACTTGAGCACCTGCCTTAAAATACTCCAGCATATTGCGCCTATCGATTCCCCCTGTCACCATCAACGGAATATGCGGCAGCGGACCATGGACATTCTTAATATATTCTGCTCCCATTGCGTTAGCTGGAAATACCTTTACCATATCTGCACCTGATTCATATGCCGTTACTATCTCTGTTGGTGTTAATGCTCCTGAAATGCAAGGGATTCCATACCTCTTGGCCATTCTGATCATCTCCGGATTAACAGTTGGGGATACAATAAACTAGGCCCCTGCCATAATAACCGCCCTTGCTGTCTCGGGATCCAATACGGTTCCCGCGCCTACCAGCATGTCTTCGTTATGAACTCTCACTTTGTTTATTAACTGTTCGACTTCCGGTGTTTCAGCAGTAATTTCAATAGCACGAATCCCTCCATAATCTACAGCTGTAGCGATCGGGATAATATTATCCTGATCAGCTTTACGAATAACTGGAAGAATTCTTGCTTCCTGTATCTTCTGAAACGTCCTCATCCCTTCACCTCTATTCTAGATTTGCGTGCCGTTCTGTCATTTCCTCATTGTTCGTCTGCTTTGACTGTTCAATCGTATAAATAATAATGGCATCTAACAGTAAATGTAAGGATTGATCAAATTGGTTGCCTAATGGTTGGATCGTCGCTGGTTCTTCTGAAAGTCTTTTTTTCGTAGCGGCTGGAATGACAAGTACGTCATCACTGATGTCAGCGAGACTCGAATTCGCGTTGGTCGTAACGGCCGTGACCTGTGCTTCCTGCTCCTTGGCTTTCTTTGCGAACTGACAGATTGACTGTGTGGAGCCTGAACCGGAAATGGCAAGCAATCGATCACCCTTTTGGATATTAGGTGTGATAGTTTCCCCCGTTACATAAACGTTGTAGCCGGCATGCATTAATCTCATAGCAAAAGCTTTTCCCATCATTCCCGATCTACCCTCACCTGCAACGAAAATCCGTTTTGCTTTCTCTATAGATCTTGATAACTGAATTGCTTGTTCCTCGCTAACATTAGAAAGAACCTGGCTGATTTCATAGGCTACGGTGTGAATGGTTTGCTTCATAATTTTTCATGGCCTCCTTGATTTGGGCTGCAGCTTGCTTATGATTTTCTTGTTTCGTAATGGCGCCTCCGACAATCAATGTGTCGGGTTGGTGTGGAAGAATTCCAGGTAGCGTGTCGAGGCCGATACCCCCGGCCACTGCTACCTCAAGATCCGGATAATGGCTTACCAAATCAAACAATTGACTGTCCATGCTGCCGTTTTTCTGCATGTCTTTGCCAAAATGAAGACTTACGAGGTTTATCCCTAATTGACGAAGCTGTTGAATTCGTGTGCTATCGCTAACTCCTAGCAAATCTACCATCACTCTGCTTTGATAAGTTCTGGCAACGTCCAACATATCTGTAATCGTTTGGTCAGCTGAAAAAGCCATCACTGTTGTAATATCAGCCCCAGCTTCAAAAGCCTGGATGGCCTCATGCTTGCCTGCATCACATGTTTTCATATCTGCTACAATCACCTTATTGGGATAAGCTTCCCTTATAGTTCTTACAATCGCAAGGCCGTACTCCTTTATGACTCCTGTCCCGACTTCAATCCAGTCGAGCGACTCATTCGTATCGGTTAAAATATCCAGACACTCTTGTTCTGTCAGTCTATCCAATGCTAGTTGTAGATTCATTGTCTCACCTCTCGATAAACTCGCGTTCTCCAAGCTTCACCAGTACATCTTCAAGCTCAGGTAATCCTTCGTTATCTCCGTAAACACTTACCACCATCGAACCAATAATATTGGCAAATTGAAGTGTCCGTTTCAGCGGCCACCCTTTTAATAAACCGTAAACGAACCCTGCATCAAAACCATCTCCTGCCCCTACTGTATCAACGACTTTTTTAGGGGATACGGCTTCGACCTGAATCATTTCACCATGTTGATAAGCAGTCGCACCCTCTTCCCCCTTTTTTATCGCAACGGTTGAAATTCCGTAAGGCTTGCAGGATTGAACAAGTGCATCTGGGTTATGCGTATCAAACAACAGATCAGCTTCTTCCTCGCCTGTCAACAAAACATCTACATAGGGAAGAAGTTCTGTTAACCCCTCTTTGGCTTGTTTTCGACTCCACAGTTTGAGACGGATATTTGGGTCGAGCGATATGGCTGCACCATGATCCTTTGCAATCGTTATCGCCCGTTTCAGCAGCGGGATATTTTTATCAGGATCAATCGCGGCAAACACCCCGGTAATATGGAGCAGTTTACAATGCCTTAGCGGCTCTTCATCAAGGGTACTCTCTGTTAACGCCTCGGTTGGCGAGCGATCCCGGTAATAGAAGGTTCTCCCGCTTCCATCTTCCCGAATTTCTTTAAAGTTGAGTGACGTGGAATAGTCATCCAGCAAGTGAACACGCGAAACATCAATGCCTTCGCCTCTAGCAAAATTACGAATGAATTTCCCGAACTCATCATTGCCTAACCTGCTAATCCATCCAGTTGATAAGCCAAGTCTTGAACAGCCTATCGCAAAGTTAAATTCTGCTCCTCCTGCCTTTCTTTCAAACGAGGAGGCATACCTCATCGGTCCATTGTGTGAAGGATCAAAGGTGATCATCGCATCCCCTATTGTGATTACATCTTTCCTCATTGCTAGTCCTCCTTGTTATCCTTAACAGATTCTCGAACCATTAATGTCGGTTCAAAGTGATAATCTGGTCGTTGATCAGCGGTAGATTTTTTGTTTATTTTGTCCAGTAAGAGCTCTCCTGCCATTTTTCCCATTTTGAACGTAGGCTGAGCTATAGTGGTGATGGACGGTGAGTAGAAACTGGCATAAGGTACGTCATCAATTCCAATCACAGACAAATCCTCACCGATTTTGAAATGATGAAGTTTTGAAAATGTCAGCACTTCTTTTAAAATAAGGTCATTCCCAGCCAAAATTGCTTGCGGAGGCTGATCAAGAGCCAGCATTTCCTCAAGAATTCCTTCAACCTGATCAGGATCGATGCTTCGCATATAATCCTCCCTTACATCTAATCCATGTGACTGCAGTGCACGTTGATATCCTTCTAGCCGCTCCACACGGGAGGATACATTCTCATTCATCGGTGTAGTAATCATCGCGATTCGTTCGTGCCCTTTTTTGGCAAAATAATCAACTGCCAACTCAGAAGCCTTTTCATTCTCAAGCATAATAGAAGAAATAGGGATATCTGGAACAGATCGATCCACAAAAACAACGGGATAATTCTGATCAAGCATCTTCCTGTAAAGGTCTCGATTATTCCCAGTCGGGAAAATAATTAATCCGTCCACTTGTTTGGCTCTTAACATTTCAATGTACTTTTTTTCCTTATCTGGATCATCATCTGCGTTGCATATAATCGTGTGGAAGTCTGCCTTATGACAGACATCTTCTATTGCTCTGCTAACCTCAGTAGAGAAGTTGTGGAGAATGTTGGCAACTATTACACCAATTGTTTTCGTGGACTTTTGCTTTAAACTTCTGGCAACAATATTAGGCTGGTAGCCAAGTTCTTTAATGGCCTGCTCAATTCTTGCCTTTGTCTTCTCCCCCATATAGTCATAGCGTTTATTTAAATATTGCGATACTGTACTTTTTGATACATTTGCCTGTTTTGCAACATCGGCCATAGTCACTGTTTTCATAACAAATCTCCGTATTCTACAAATTAGATAAACCGATTTAGTAAACCGGTTTAGTTAAGTATAGAATCTATGTAAGCGTTTTACAACCTTTTTTTAAAATTTTTCTTCTGCCGGACTGAAAATCACCAATAAAAAAAGACAAACCCTCATCGTGAGAGTCTGTCTCTTCTATACTTTCTATCTAGGGTTCATAAATAGCTGTGTCCAATACGTACCATACGAACCGCCTTCCACATATCCTACACCGATATGGGTGAAGTGTTCATTCATAATGTTTGCGCGGTGTCCTGGAGAGTTCATCCAGCCTTCTACAACCTCTTGTGGCGTTCGCTGGCCAGCAGCTATATTCTCACCGGCTGCTGAATAGCTGAAGTTATATTGCTGCATCATGTCAAATGGAGAGCCATAGGTAGGAGACGTATGACTAAAATAGCCTTTATCAGCCATATCCTGTGACTTCATCCGCGCTAGATCACTTAGGCGATCATGCATTTTAAGAGGGGAAAGCCCTTCTTTTGCGCGCTCTTCATTTACCAGCTGAACCACTTTTTCTTCATAGCTGGAGGTGGCCTGCTCTATTACCTCTGCAGGAACTTGAGAAGGTTCTGAAGCGGGCTGCTCAGCTGGTTGTTCCTTCCCAGTCTGTTGTGGCTGCTGGTTCATGGGTATTTGTTCAGGGTTAAAGAGGATTTTAAAGTTTTGCTCAAATCTCTCTTTACTGAATTCAAAATTCTGCTCAGACAGCCACCTCTGTAATTGGTTCGTCCATTCCTCAAAAGAATCAACCTGCTCTATCGTCCATGTTTTTTGCTCAGAAGCAAAAGAAGGAGCAGTAAAGGAAACTATAGCTAAAACAGTAACTAAAATGATAGAGAGTCTCTTAAACAACTCTCTCACTCCTTTATTTTAATATTTATTCACAATGGGTTAACATGCCTTTATACATCTCTTTTTTCTCTAAACGAAAGTTAAAGTCTCTTGCGTATTTTTTCAGACGCTTTTCTTCTACCGGGTTTACAAGAGAGACAACTGTCCCTGAATGTGACCCTAACCGCCCTGTACGCCCAGCTCTATGAATGTAATCAGAAGGGACTTTAGGAACATTCAGGTTTACAATATGGGTGATATCTTTAATATCTAACCCCCGAGCAGCTACATCTGTAGCTAACAAAAGAGTAATATCCCCATTTCGAAATCTTTTTAAAGCCCTGGCACGTTCTTCTTTTTTTGCATCACTATGCAGGATTTCTAAATCTAATCCTTTATATCTAATTTTCTCAGCATAAACACTCAGATTGCCAATATCCCCTACAAAAGCCAGTCCTTTAAACGATTCCATGCGAGCTAATTTCCTAAGGGTTTCCAGCTTATCTCTATCCTGCGTAGAAATATATGCGTGTGCAGCATCCGGCCTTAAAGCTTCCTTCTTGATACGCACAATTTCCGGTTCTTTCATGAATTCCTGGGCTGACGTTTCTACTTCTTCAGGCAAGGTTGCTGAAAAAAGAAGAATCTGGCGTTCCTTAAGGGTTGCTTTGACTATGTTCTGTACAGTCTCTATATGTTCAGAGACAAGAAGTTGATCTGCTTCGTCCAAAACAATCGTATTAATCTCATGTGCTTTCAGTTTCTTTTGTTTCATTAATTCATATACCCTGCCCGGAGTACCGATAACCATTTGTGGTTTTTTCTTAAGCTTTTCTATTTGGCGTTTTACGTTCGCGCCGCCGATTAGAGTGGTACTTGTTATCCCACTGTTTTTTGACCATGTCTGAACCTCCTGATGGATTTGCATCACCAGTTCATGGGAAGAAGCCAGTACAAGTACTTGCGCATGCTTCTTTACTGGATCAATTTGTCCAAGCAGCGGCCACAGATAAGCAAGCGTCTTTCCACTCCCTGTTGGTGCTTCAGCTATGACGTCTTGTCCAGCTTTTATAAAAGGAATGGCATTTAGCTGAACAGATGTTGGCTGCTTGAAACTTGACCGCTCCCATGCTTCCTTTAAAAAAGGAGCCATGTTTTGAAACCAGCTTGGTTCTGACGATTCATTCATAATTGCTTGTCTCTCCTTTATAGTGCCGCAACATTTTTCACTCACAAAAAACAGGTCCCTATTGTCGATGAGAGACCTTTTTCGTACGGCTTCTAATTTGGTTTATTATATCACATTGAGCTTAGTTATTTTCTAGCAGTGTCTTCATTTTATCTAAATGGTCAGCGTCCTCTTTTTTAATGATCATTTTAATAAGTGGTTTCATAAGAGTATTCCGCAAACCTTTCGTATCCAGTTCTCCTATGAACTCTATTCTCGTCCCTTCCGTTGTTTCTGCAAACGTGTAGTGATAACGTAAATCAATCCCATGCTGGTCACTTCGAACAGAATAACACTTATTATGCTCATACTCAGTCACCTTAATAATCGATGCCGATTTTCGTCCACGAATTTCACGTACTTCCTTAAATTGATAACCCTCCCGTACTGGTCCTTCAGTTAAAGGCTCCACCTCCACCACGGTCTCCATCATTTCCGGACTCTTTGAAAAATCAGTCGCTGCAGCAAATACTTCGTCTATCGGCTTATGTATTAGAACATCCCGCTCTAAGAACGCCATGTACATCCCTCCAAACCTCAATATCTCTTGAGTATTTCTTTCGACATTGTTCCGTTAATCCCCTTTAATGTCTACCATCACGGTTCGTGACTTCCTCTATAAGAAAAAGTACACTAGTAACCATACTAAAGGTTACGAAGGGTGAAAGGAAGGCGATAGAACGATGATTGAACTTCGGTATTTTTCAGAAAAAGATTTTCCCCAACTGATAGATTGGATGACGTCACCAGAATTCCTGCTTCAATGGGGCGGTCCTAAGTTTCATTATCCACTGAATTATGAACAATTAAAAGAATATGTAGTAGATTCGAATTCCGATCATTCGAGCCAGCTCATCTATAGCGTAGTCGATAAACAGACAGATGCAACAATTGGGCATATTGCTCTAAGGAATATTGACAGAGGAAATCAATCGGCTCGGATTGGAAAGGTGATCGTCAGTGATGAAGCACGTGGCAAAGGAATAGGGACCTTGATGATGAAAGAAGTGCTGAAAGTGGCCTTTGATCAGCTGCAGCTGCATAAAGTCAGTCTTGGCGTGTTCGATTTCAATCAACCTGCTATTCGCTGCTATGAAAAGGTCGGCTTTAAGAAAGATGGGCTGCTTCGTGATCACCGAAAAATGAATGATGAGTACTGGAGCCTCTACGAGATGAGCATACTAGATTCTGAATGGAATAGTTAGAAGTGGGAAAGGTCCACCGATCGTGGACCTTTCTAAATTATGGCTCTATCCAAAATCTTCTTACTACATTTCCATCTTCCTCAATACAGTTCT
This sequence comes from Halobacillus naozhouensis, assembly GCF_029714185.1. Taxonomy (NCBI): domain Bacteria; kingdom Bacillati; phylum Bacillota; class Bacilli; order Caryophanales; family Bacillaceae; genus Halobacillus; species Halobacillus naozhouensis. Next base: position 3,948,524 of record NZ_CP121671.1, read on the forward strand.
CAGCTTTTCTAAATCCAACGTTGGTTTGATTAGCATAGCTGATACATTGTCTATTATCCTTTCTGCGAATGTTTATTTCTTACCTTCTTCATAATTAAAAATACTACCAGACCGATGATGGCCAGGAAAATCAATACAGGCAGACTGCCAATTACGAATACAATCAAACCCGAGAAAATCGAGATAAGGAAATTAATACTTTTTAAAAACTGCTGCTTGGTCTGATCCCACGTATTTAATTCATCGCTGTTCACTCCAGAGATTCGAACATTGTCTTCCTGAATATGAACCGTCACGGTCGCCAGGTCTGTTTTATTCTGCAAATAATTCATGCGTCCCTGAATATCTTCTATTTCCCCCTGGACCTTGGCCAAATCCTCAGAAATCTTTAGCAGATCCTCTGTCTTCTCAGCTTGTTCCATAAAAGATAGCAGACGCTTCTCTACTACCTGTTTGGATTTCAAACGAGACTCAAGATCTACGTATTCCTCCGTCACATCCTGACCTGAAATCGAACTTTCAAGCACCTTGCCGCTGCCTTCTTCCACTAACTTGATGAACTCGCGGAACTTCCCTTGAGGGATCCGTGCAGTGACATACCCGTTGACTGATCCCTCTCCAGTCTCCCCGGACATATTTGACTCCACTATATAGCCCCCGCGTTCGGCGACTTGTGTTTGAATGTCGGCGACGGTTTGCTGGTAATCCTTTACTTCTATCCTAAGGTTTGCCGTATAAATCACTTTTCGATCAGACTGGTTGACCTTTGCCGTTTCGGTTGAAGTCTTTTCTCCTTGAGAAGAGCCATCCTTCTGAGCAACTCCTGATTCATTTGGTGCAGGAGCAAATTTCCCGCTTTCTCCGCTACTCCCCTCGTTCATCAAAGCAGCTTCATTACCCGCTTCACTACTTTGAGAATCACTGCTGCAGGCTGTGGCTAGAATAAAGAAGCTAAGTACCAACACGATATAAAACCATTTCTTCATGTGTGCCCCCTATAGCTTTATTTTTATTTCTTTGTTATGTATAGACGTCAGTTACAAGAAAAGGTTTCCTTTATTAAAATAATTTTGACTCACTGTTATAAGACTGCTCGGCTCCGAGATAACGAAAAACGATACGTCTTAACACAGTACTATTTACTTCTTTCACATTAGGCGTGGAATAATCATCAACCCTTCATTTTGGTAAACTCTTCCTTCAAAACACCCATTAATACAGAGTCATGATATTCCCCATCATAGTAAAGATCATCTCGAATGACTCCTTCTTGCTTAAATCCTAGCTTTTGATACGATTTCATCGCCCTTTCATTATATGAAAAGACATCCAGGCCTACTCGGCGTAAATTTAAATGATTAAATCCGAATTCTAACAGCAGCGACATAGCCTCCGTACCATATCCATGACCCCAGTATGCTTTATTAAATATGGAAATTCGGACCACAGCTTTTCGATTTTGATGATCAATCTCAAGCATCGCCAAATCGCCAATAAGCTGGTTGTTTTTCTGCAGGCAAACCACCAAGTCAATTCTGCTGCTATCTGTTGAATTCCTTTCAAACCAGTTTTGAACACCCGCACGGCTAAATACAGCTTGTGTCCCTGTCAGTCTTCTTCCCTCTTCATCCCATAAAGCTTTCCTATAGAATAAGTCCAAGTCCTCCTGCTCAATCGGCCTTAAATAGAGTCTGTTCCCTTCCAAGAATTTAATGTTACAAGATTGATCTATTCTGCTCATCATTTCCCCTCCTAAAAAAACTGTTCTTTAAGCGTTATCATACTTCAATATGAACTCTTTCTCTACTCCGTTTGATAATTTGCCATCTTTTGTGGAAAATTAGAGGAATGGCTCATTTCTTATTAGTTTCTCTCAGGCCCAAAATGGGATAAAATTTGTTGTAAAGATAATCCCTTTTAAATCTATGTATGTTTAAGGAGTGTTTCCGCTTTGTTCACTTTTGAAAACGTTACATATCTTGATATTTTGCATGTACCGTCGTTAACTATTCACGAACATCAGAAAACCTGTATTGTGGGTGAAAGCGGCAGTGGAAAGTCTACATTTTTAAAGCTGTTGAACCATATGATTTCACCTGGTGATGGCCAAATTTTTTTTCGCGGAAAAAATGTCACCGAACTGGAGCCCATTGCCCATCGAAGAGAAGTAGCAATGCTGACACAACATCCCGTATTGTTTGGCGAAAGCGTCAAAGAGAATCTTTTGGCCGGTGTGCGTTTCGCTGACCAGGAGGAGCCTGACGAAGCAACCTGTAAGCAAGCCATTGAACGGTTTCGTTTACACAAAAACCTCGATGATGAGGCGGAAAGGCTATCCGGCGGGGAGCAGCAGCGCTTAGCTTTGGCACGAATCACATTGATGGACAGCCCTGTATATTTACTAGATGAACCTACCTCTTCTCTTGATGAAGAGCTGGAGCATGAAGTGATGAAGAACTTCATGGCATTTGCTGAAGAGCAGGAGAGAACAGTCATTTTCGTCACCCACTCCAGCTCCATTGCGTCTGCATTCTCCGATATAACGATTGATTTTCACGAATACACGTTAAAAGGAAAGGGTCCCTCATGAGAGAAGAAATGATCAACTTGACCCTCTGGCAGTTGGGAGCCGCTTATGTATTTATCCTTATTTTATTAGCAATTGTTCGCTGGCGTAAGATCCCAAGGGAAAAGCAGATTTTAATTGCAACGATACGAATGACACTGCAACTGCTCATCGTTGGTTATATTCTAATGCTATTGTTTGATAACCCTCACCCGTTACTTACAATTCTTATTGTTGCCATTATGGTGGCCTTCTCGGTACGGAATATTTCAAGCAGGGTACGAGGGGAACTGGGCAAACCGTTAAAGCGTGCGATATTGATCTCTATGGTTGCTGGGTCAGTAGTTAGCTTACTTTACTTCAACTTTATCGTGATCCAGCTTTCCCCATGGTATGACCCACAGTATTTTATTCCCATTGCCGGCATGATTATCGGCAATTCCATGACCGGGGTGACGCTTGGTGTACAAACCTTGCTTGATGGGATGAATGATCAGCGTCAGAAAGTGGAAGCAGCCTTAATGCTTGGTGCAAGTCCTCAGGCGGCCACTAAAAAATGGGTGAATCGTGCCTTTGACTCTGCGATTCTGCCGACAATTAATAAAATGGTCGGTATGGGGATTGTGTTTTTACCTGGTATGATGACAGGACAGATTTTGGCTGGAGCAAGTCCATTTATCGCTGTTGAATATCAAATTGCCATTTTGTTAGGTATTATTGGAGCCGTTTCCCTGACGGTCATTTTATTTGTTAATCTAGCTTATAAAGTATTTTTCAATGAACGGAGTCAATTGCTTCATAACGCGATGAATGGAAAAAGTTGATTTGAATTTTTTCAGTTCTTTTATTAAACAAGATATAATTGTTTTATAATGAAAATTTCCTTTGGAGGGATTGGTATGGAATTTACTTTTGACTCAACCTTTAAGCTAAGAGACTTCGTGGAAGAGAATAACCAGATTTTTGAAAGTACACTATTATCAGAAGCAGTAAATGTCAAAGATAAAATTAGCAAAATCCTTGAGATAGGTAATATTGATCTTGTCAATAATGCGCATAAACTAGTTGTTTATATTATAAATGGTGAAGAGAAGGAACTTAATAAGTTTGCCAAACAAGAAGGTATCGCCTGGGCTACTCACTCCATAGAATTATCATTTAAGTTGGAGTGGGTACAAGCTATCCGAAGAACCTTATGGAATTTTATAGAACGATATTATAAATTAGCACAGAAAAGGAATATTGAGGAGTTCTTTGAATTGGAACTAGAAATAAATGACCGAGTGGATGGATTTTTAAATTCATTCTTTATTAGTTACTCTACATACAAGGATTCATTAATTCATGCCCAAAGAGAGTTAGTAGAAAATTTATCGGTTCCGATTATCCCCATCAATCAATCTGTTTCTATTTTGCCATTAATCGGTTCTGTAGACTCCTCTCGAGCTGATATTCTTAAAGAGAAGGTATTGACAGAAGTTTCAAGGTTAGGAATGCAAACATTAATTATAGATTTATCGGGAATTGCATCTATGGATAGGGAAATTATTTTCGACTTAATGAAGATTATTGATGGCATATCTATGATGGGATGCAAGACTGTTATTACAGGGTTAAGAAAGGAAATTGTAACAGAGATGACAGACCCGGGACTTTCATTTAATCAAAATACGAAAACTTTAGCGACTTTACAACAGGCATTAAGTGAACACTTTATCGTCAAAGAATAGAAACCAGCTTCCAACAATATTTATAACCACTTAATTAGAAAGTGCCTCGCGGGCGGATACACGCGAGGCACTTCAGTGATTATGCGATAAATTATTTATTCGAAAGTAACAGCCTTGTTTCCGTCTACTATTGGCAAGATGACCTTACTACGCTTCGGATCAATTGTAATCTTAGTACCCGCTTCCGGGCGAATCGTATAGTTATGGTCGGAAGCAAGCAGCACCACACCTAGTTGATGACCTTCTTCAAAGATATAATCATCGGGCTGCATCCCCCAAGTAAACTTATATTCTTTCCCTGGTACAAGGGAGTGCGATTCAGAGATCGAATGGCGGTTTTGTGGATCTATCCATCCCCTTGTAACAATTTCAAAAGTCTCCCCATCTGGAGCATAATCTACTAACAATGCAGTGAGATTAGCGGCACGGGCATCAATGCTTGCCCGAATAGAAACTTCCGGGGTTCCACTAATCCGCAATGGAGACTCAAGCTTCGGGGTTTGGTAAACGAGACGATTCTCATGCTCGCTGTTTGGATTTTCCGCAAGCGTCTTGGCTGTTATAGACGGATTGTCTACAAACGCGGCTGTCGTCTTGTTTTTTCCTGACATTGGCTTAGGATCAAGGCTGGTTCCTTCCTGCTGGAAATAAAGCGATACACCATTGGCATCTTTGGCAGGCCATGAGTCATACGTTTTCCAATCCCCATCTTCACGCTGAATATCTACCATAGGCTCTTCCATTATATTATTGTCAATATCATACAACCAATGATCAAACCATTTATTCAGTGTATCAAGCCATTCTTCATTACGAAGGTAATAGGGATTGGCATGTCCGCTCTGATGGAGCCAAAGTTTACGCTCTACATTGTTTTCCCCAAGGGCATCCCACCATTGAGATAAGTGTTTCATCTTAACATTCCAATCATTAAGACCATGTACGGCCAACACACTGGCTTCAACTTTATTAGCATCTTTTACATAATTCCGTTCATCCCAATACTCATTGTAGTCGCCTGTTTCGCGATCCTGTAATCTCTCCAGCTTCTTCAGCACGTCATTACATTCTTCAGGATTCGCTCGTGTCGTAACGGCCTGGGCCAGCACGTCTGTGTCTTCCCCTTGATAACCTCCTGGTGCTACTACTGCACCATTCGCACGATAATAGTCATACCAGCTGCTGATTGCAGCAATTGGGACGATCGTCTCTAAGCCTTCCACACCTGTGGTGGAGACAGCATTCGGCAGAGTCCCATTATATGAAATGCCGATCATTCCTGTACTGCCTGTCGTCCAATCAGCTTTAACCAGATTCCCTTCACTGTCATAAGCTTTTGTTCTTCCGTTTAACCAATCAATTACAGCTTTTGTTCCAAGTGTTTCGTTTTTGCCGCCAGAAGTTGCACACCCATTAGAAAGTCCGCTGCCCAAACTTTCCGCCAGGACTACTGCATATCCGCGCGGAACGAAATAATCATCATAGTAGCCAGGAAAAGAGGGTTCAGACGCACCGGCCACCGTCGCGCTGGTTGCGCCTTGATTCTCAGTAAGACTTACTGCCTCCTGCTTATTTTTACCTTTCTTCACAGGCTTCCTATGATCCACTGGATTTAAAGGCACATCGACATCATGAAAGTTAATCGGGTTAAGTCCAGCACGATACGGGCTCATTTCATAGATAACGGGGACTTTCAAACCCTGTTCCGTTTCCTTCGGTCGAATGATATCTGCATGAACACGATCGAGTTCGCCGTCCCCGTCACTATCTACGGATGTTTCAATAAAGACGGTTTCCCTGATGGCTTCTTCGTGGGAATAAACCGGTTGAGTTTTTCCATCCACCACTTCAATTTGTTGAACATCTGAAGACTTTGCATTCCCTTCTTCAGCGGCCGCTGGCTGAACGGCAGCTACTGTGGATAACATCAATAATAAAAACGTAGTATGTAAGAATATTCTTTTCCTCACACATAATCCCCTCCTTGATAGAATTCCATAACTTTTACATTCGATGAAAATCTAGACAATTCCTTGTTTTGCACATGAAAAACGTAAAATCAATAGAAAGGACGCAGGTCTTATGCACCAGGAGGAAATGTACAGACCGATATGTAGACATGCCCTGCTCAATGAGCTAAATTTTAGAGTAATTTAGCAGATGGCCGATCCAAAAAACAGAAAAGCCGATCCTAGATTCCCTCTAGCATCAGCTTCTCTGGGTTATTAATTTGAAGTGTTCTTTAATTCCTCTGTCATATTTTCTGCTAAATCCGGCCTGCCATGATATTGTGCAGGCGTATTTTGAAAAAGTTCCACTTTCCACTCATGATTTATTTTCACTGCCATAAGTGTTTGATGTGCGTTAAGCTCTGGATTGAGTTCTGATTTACCAGGTGGGACCATCCCTACGATAGCACGCAGTACTGCACTTTCCTCTCCTAATAGCCGAACCTCCTTTACTTTACTAGTAAAAGGTGGAGTAGGATGCTGGGCAAAAATTTCACTAAGGTGGGTGGATATCTCGTCGGGTCCCGCTAACAAACTACCATCAAATCCAATTTGTTCCCCTGTTTCTGTATATAAGTCAGCCATTCCTTTTGCACTGCGATTATTCCACGCACGAATTAACTTTTGATAAAGGTCAGTCACTTCTTCTTTTATTCTAGTGTTATCCAACTGATTTGCCTCCTCTTATAAGATTCTAGTTACATTGAATGTATCATATCTGCCACTAGAAAACTTCTTTACAGCCATTATCACACAACCTGCCTCAAATAAGGGATTTATATCCATTTCGAAAGACCTCTTCTTAACGCCAACTTTCATAAACAGTAGGTATACGGAATTATTTTCCTTTTATTAACAGGAATTACCCTATTCCTAAGAGAAATAGTTTGTAGATTAATCTCGAGGAGGATATCTATGAAAAGTAAAGTACTAACAGCAATAGTAAGCGGTGTCTTACTGTTATCGGGAACATTCTTAACAGGAAATACCGTTCTAGCAGGGGATAACGGCCCTAGTGGACCGAACTACGGTGGAAATGAAACAATTAAAAATGAGCGTCTCCACTCCTATGATGAAATGGTGGAATTCTTAGAAAAAGCTGATAAGCGTTCGGAAGCATTAGAGCTTGAAGTGTATGGCCAGTCCGTACAAGGCAGGGATTTATACTTGGCCAACTTCGGCATCGATGAAGATAACCCTACCATATTATTTTTAACTCAGCAGCACGGGAATGAAACGCTGACAACAGAAGGCGCCCTTCAAGTCATTAAACACTTAACTTCTAACGGAAAACAAGTGCAGGAAATCCTTAATAATGTAAATGTACTAATCGCTCCACGGCTAAATGTTGACGGGGCAGAAGGTGATGTCAATTTCTCCTTGGAGGATTATGTTGCCGGCACTCACACTCGTTACAACGCAAATGGTGTTGACCTCAACCGTGACCATGTAGAGCGTAATCAGCCGGAAACAAAAGCATTACATCAAAATGTACTACAAAAATATCAGCCAGATTATATGATTGACCTGCATCATCAGGGGACTCAAACGACTTTAGGGGATACTGGGGAGCTTGTATCCGGATCTATCCTCTATCCAACTAACGAAAATGTAGATCCAGAAGTTCGGGAACAATCAAAACAGCTTGGTGCAGTCGTTTACAATGCAATTGACTCTAAAGGGTATGGTCTTATTTCCAAATACCCTGGCAGTAACAAACCAACGATCAGCAGAAACGGGTTGGCCCTAGAGTATGGAATCGCAACCTTACTACTGGAAGTGCGTGGAATGGCAGACCATTGGTACGAGGATTACGTCTTGGGACAGAAGAGTAACGGTTACCTCATACAACAGGTGGTAACAGCTATGGAAGCGAGCTTGAAGGCGCTTGCTGACGGCTCGATCCAATCCGCCGACACTTCATTCTGGGAAACCCTGCCTGAAAGTAACTACTCTGGTGAATAACCGCCAAAAGCCTTAAACCCCGATAGCCAATTCATGAGAAGTTCTATGGTATAATAGAGTAGTAAATAACTCATTAAGGGGTTTTGAGCGTCACTATTTCATTTTCTGTTGTGACTGCTTTAGTAGAATTCCGGGGCGCGATGCCAGCGGATGAATCTACTAAATTTCATTAACTATATCCTAATTATTCTTAACTTGTAATCCTAACCCCTCTAGTGCTCTGTTTTGGCACTTAGGGGGTTTTTTTCTAGACGGAGTTGCGAAAGGCGGATGAACAAATGTTTCAAGATGTCACTTTGAATGAATTATCTACTTTAAGAAACAATGGGGAGATTACCTTAATCGACGTCCGCTCCCCCTCAGAATATTACGATGCAACAATTCCCGGCAGCCTAAATATACCCGTATTTAATAACGATGAAAGAGCCGAAGTGGGGACACTGTATAAGCAAGTCAGCTCCGAGGCTGCAAAGGAGCGCGGGCTTGAAATTTTTTCTGCTAAGCTCCCCGGTTTTATTAAGAGGTTCAGTCAGATTGATACGGAGAAAGCTGTTTTCTGCTGGAGAGGCGGAATGCGTAGTGAGACTGCAGCCACTGTACTTGATTTAATGGGAATTCATGTATACCGATTACAAGGAGGTATCCGCAGTTATCGCCAGTGGGTCATTCAGACATTGGATCAGTTGGAATTCAAACCGCGGACTTATGTTCTTAACGGATATACGGGGTCTGGAAAAACTACTATCTTACGACAACTTCAAAAAGAAGGATATCCCGTTCTTGATTTAGAAAAATTGGCCAATCACAGAGGATCTATATTCGGGCAGATCGGACTTGAACCCAATAATCAAAAGAAATTTGAGTCACTTCTTGTGCAAGATCTGTTGCGTTTACAACAATCACCGTACACCCTTCTTGAAGGAGAGAGCAAGCGGATCGGCAAGGCCGTTCTGCCAGACTTTTTATTTAATAAAAAGGAGCAAGGCACCCAGCTCTTTATTGACTTGCCTTTGAACGAAAGGATACTGAACATTTTAGATGAGTATCAGCCATGGGATCACCAGGAGCAATGTATCGAAGCTTTTCGGATTATCAAAAAGCGAATCCATACACCGATTGCTAAACAAATTGAGAGTCACCTTGAAAATGGGGAGTTTTACTCAGCTGTTCAATTGCTGCTCGAGTATTATTATGACCCTCTCTATGATCGCACGGCTGAGCAATATTTGGACAAAATCACCATTCAAGCAAACAATATCACTGAAGCAATAAAAGGTGTTAAAACTATCGTGCATGAAATACCAGTAAGATAAGGATAACTTCCTTTTTTGACAGGTCACCCTTTGGCGGGTGGTGCCTGTCAAACTAATTATATGAAGTAGTACAGATGGGGTTGCATCCTCGCTAGTTTCAGCTACCTCTACCCTCTCATTTCAAAGTTACTTTCAGAAAGGTCCCCCAATTAACAGTAACTTCACAATTATTAAACACTTTATTAAAAGAACTTTGCTAGTTTATTAATAGATACCTTATGAAGGTTCTTTTAATAATTAAAGGGGGCATCTTTCATGAACGGCAAATCTAACATAAATAGACGTGACTTTTTTAAGATTAGCGGAATGAGTACTGCGGCGATAGCACTTGGAACTTCAGGCATCCTTTCCCTTGGCAGCAAGAACGCCTCAGCAGCACCTGGGAAGCCAAAAGCGGTGGGCGGCTATGGACCTTTGGTAAAAGATCCTGGCGGCATTCTTGATCTGCCTCGAGGATTCCAATACCGTATTATCTCTGAGGAAGGCGGTAAGCTTTCGGACGGCCGCCCTATACCGGAGAACTTTGATGGGATGGCCGCCTTCAATGGTCCCCACAATTCCACGGTACTAGTTCGTAACCACGAATTGAGCGGGAATCCCAAGTATCCTGTTATTGGTAAAAACCCATATCACAAAGATAATACGGGCGGTACTACAGCTTTAGTAGTAGATCCAAATCGCAAAGTAAGCAGTGAATATGTATCATCTGCAGGAACCATTCGAAACTGCGCCGGTGGGGCAACTCCATGGGGAACTTGGCTGACTTGTGAGGAAACACTTGAGGAAGGTCACGGCTATGTTTTTGAGGTCGATCCTCATGACCCGGAAAATAAAATGTCCAAAACCCCGATCAGAGAAATGGGCGCCTTTTCACACGAAGCAACGGCCATAGACCCTGCTACAGGGGTTGTTTATCTGACTGAAGACGGTGGTCCAAGCTATCTCTATCGGTTCCTGCCAAATGATCGGAGTCAAAAGGTTGGTGCCCTTCAAAAAGGTGGTACATTACAGGCTGCTGCTATGGAAGAGATGAGCTCAGCTAGTACTAGCGACTTTTATACAGGGCAAAAGTTTGGAATCGTTTGGAAGGATGTTGATCCGGAAAAACCTACATTCGATGCAGGTCAAAAAGGCTGTATTCCTTTCAGCCGTCTGGAAGGGGCTTATTTTGAAGGAGGTGTATTCTGGTTTGACGATACATCGGCAGGTGATAAAAATTTAGGCCGTGTTTACCGTTATATACCGGCTACTAATACATTAGAACTTTTTTACGAATCAACGGCAGCCAATGACTTAGAAATGCCCGATAACATCTGTATTACTCCATGGGGAGATTTGTGGATTTCGGAAGACGGCGGCGGGGTTGATCGAATCATCGGAATTACTCCTGAGGGAGAGTCCTACATCTTTGCAGAAAATAAGATCAACGGTTCAGAATTGGCCGGGCCAACCTTCTCGACGAAGGGCAACACATTCTTCGTAAACATACAAAATCCTGGACTGACCTTTGCTATTTGGGGACCTTTTGCCCGTAAAAATGCTGGACGCAGAAGGCAAATGGGACACGCAGCACCACCATCTCAATATGCACCACAAGTTTCCGACAAACTCTCTGCATTTGCTGAAGTGCAAGGAATGTCTGATTTAGAAGCTGCTGCATTCCAGCGTCACGGCATGCCAATTTTATAAGAAACGATTGAAAACTAACCAACATAAGAAAAGTGTGAGCAGGTAAATCAACTGCTCACACTTTTCTTTGTCTAAATGTTCTTGGCAACATCCCTGTTTCCATTTAAAATTCCTCTATTGAACCTTATTTACCTATTTCGTTTACGTGCTTGTTCTGCGTCTTCAAGCTGAGTAGCACCAGGATAATCTAAACTTTGATCACGGTCAGATTCTACCCTCCCAGACTTCTTAAGCTTCTTTTCTTGTCGATCTCTGCCCACTATAATTCCTCCCTTCCTTGTTATTATAAAGAGAAGCCTGGGTTGTCATACTTCCTTGAACCAATTCATTAATTCCAGATTTTAATAAGCGTGAGGAGTCCTTTTAAAATCAACCTGATGCCATAAAGGAGTAGTTCGGGAAAAGAAAATAACACGTCTGGTAACCAGCCCCATTTGCTTTCTTTGTGGGTTCTTTTATCCACCACACTCATCCTTTTAATAATCAGATTGAATCTTACCAAAGAGAAATTTGCCAATCACGAATGTCTTCTACCACTTATACGAGTGATCACCTAGAAAGTTTCAACACTTCTTCATCGATAGTTGGTTATTATCGTTCCTCCTCATAAGCAAGGATTTTCCTATGTTAAAATGGAGGCAGAAATGAGCAAGGAGAGTAGATCCAGATGGATAAACAATTAGACCATATCGGCGTTGCGGTTCGACAACTTCAGGAAAGCATAGATTTTTATCAAAATATATTAGGGGCTACGATGATCGACCGATACCGCAGTGAGACACCGGGTGTTGAAAGCGAGATTGCGATAATGGATATAAACGGGGCTCGAACTGAATTGTTGTGTCCTACGAACAACACCACCTCCCCGATTGCCCGTTTCATCAAGCAAAAAGGAAAAGGTGTTCACCACGTGGCCTACCGGGTTGAAAACCTTGATGAGGCCATAAAGTTCCTGAAAAATGATCACATTCGGGTAATGGAGGACACGAGAAGGACGAATAAACATGGACGGCAGCTGATATATTTAAATCCTGCCGATACGGAAGGAACCATCATCGAATTTTGTGATTATCCTGATGAAAAATAAGCATTACCTGCACAGCTGGGAGTGTCTTTTTCAGAAGATGCTTCCAGCTGGTTTTATGAGTCAGGAACCCCTTTCTTTCTTGCAGGATTCTCTGAGCTAATATGAAATGATTACGACTTAATCAAAAATTCTTCTATCCAAATCCTCCACGCCCGACTAAAGTAAAGAACTTTCATATGTTTGCGAGGTTCTCCTCATTCTTTAATTTTCATGCATACAAAACGGCTTCTACACCCATGCTAAAAAAATGATCTATCAACGGAAAGAGGTGCCACAATGGGTTGGTTATCGATTATTCCTTTTGTTGTCGTCATTGCTGCGGCAATTTGGACAAAGCAGGTAGTTCCAAGCTTACTATTTGCCGTGATTGTTGCCGGATATTTAGCAGAACCTCACTGGTTAAATGGCATGCTTACTGCTGTCCAATTCATTATTCAAGGGCTTCAAGATGAAAATAATTTGAAAATCATCATCTTCCTATACGCTTTTTCCGCCATGATTGGAATCGTACGCATGTCGGGGGGAATAAAGGGATTTGTTAAGGCAGCTACAGAAAAAGTAGAGAATAAGCGAGGGGCTTTTATTTTATCGTGGTTGTCTGCGTTGGGAACGTTTAGTACACCGAGTTTTCGTATTGTGACAATCGCCCCTGTAATGAAAGCAATGCGCAGAAAGATTCCCATGTCAAAACAGGAGATCGGCTTTGTTATTGAAACGACGGCCTCGCCACTCGTGGCTGTTATACCTGTGGCGACAGCATTTGTGGGCTACATGACCTCAGTTGTTGAACTTTCCATTCATCAGGCCGGGACACCCGGAGACCCCTATACCCTTTTTCTACAAAGTATTCCCTTTAACTTCTTTGCCTTTGCGATGCTGCTTCTCGGATTTTATTTAAGTTTCTTTCATCGTTCGAAAAAAAAAGCAACAGATGCGGAAAAGAAAAATAATCAAGGGAACGATCAGCAGGATGATGACCAGTGGGAGGATTGCCACCCCTCTGTGAAAAAAGACCTTCCGGCTAAACCATGGAATTTAATTTTACCGCTTGCCAGTGTCATTATCCTTACGTTTGCCTTCATGTATGCGATTGGTATCGAAAAGGGGAAATCTGGATTCCAGGCCTTAATTAATGACAATGTGCTGGGAGCCATGGTGTTAGCGGTTGTTTTAACACTGATTTGGTTTGTCGTTTACTTGAAGTTTTCTAAAGAACCACTCCGCAAACAGATGAAAGAACTGATTGAGGGCGGTAATGAGATGATGGGAGTAATCTTGCTGCTTGCGATGGTGTGGGGGTTGAGTAAGGGCACAGCCGCACTTGGCTTTGCCGAAACGATTTCCTCCTGGTTTAATTGGATTCCATCTGGATATGTAGCGGTTGTTATTTTTGTTCTAGGTTGTGGACTTGCCTATTTCATTGGATCAGCGTGGGGCGCCTGGGGAATTCTGATGCCTGTTGCTCTTTCTATTGCAGTAACGGCAGGAAGCTTTCTCCCCATTGTGATTGGAGCCGTGTTCGCGAGTGGGACATTCGGGGCCTTTGCTTCCCCTCTAAGTGATGATACAAATACGACGGCAGGAATATTGAATTTAAATACGATCGAGTATGCCAAATTTAAGCTCAAGCCTGGACTAATGGCAGCTGGTGTAGCAGCTTTAGGTTACCTAGCGTTAGCGATATTTATGTAAAAATCCTCACCTGTACAGGTGAGGATTTTGATCGCTTAAAAGGTTTTTAGAGCGTATGAGCTCTTGATCGTTATAATCAATAAGCGAGCGCTTCGGAAATAATATTGAGCGATCATGAATTATTAACCGATCACAGCCTGAAGGATGGCTTTTTGTACGTGTAAACGATTTTCGGCTTGCTGAAATACTGCCGAGCAAGGTCCGTCAATGACGCTTGTGGTCACTTCCTCTTCACGGTGTGCTGGTAGGCAATGCAAGAAATGAACATCCGCTTTAGCTTCCCCAAGCATTTGTTGATTAACTTGGAACCCCTCAAATGCTTTCAAACGTTCTTCCGCTTCTTCCTCTTGCCCCATGCTTGCCCAGACGTCCGTATAAACGACATCAGCTTTTTTTACGGCTTGCATGGGATCATGTTCGACAACAACAGACCCTTTATTTTCTAATGCAATTTGCTCAGCTTTTGCCAGAATTTCCGCATCAGGTTCATATCCTTTTGGAGAAGCGATCACAATCTCCAAGCCCATCATCGCTCCAAGAATCATAAAGGAGTGAGCCACATTATTTCCATCTCCAATATACACAGCCTTGACACCCGTCAGTCTTCCTTTTAACTCAAGGATGGTGAAAATGTCTGCAAGAGCCTGACAGGGATGATATCGATCACACAGGCCATTAATAACAGGTATGGAAGCGTGTTGGGCAAGCTCCTGCAACTTTTCATGTGACGTCGTGCGATACATAATGGCATCCACATACCCTGACAGCACCTTTGCCGTGTCCGAAATGCTTTCACCGCGGCCAACTTGAATATCACGTGTGTTTAAATAGAGGGCATGCCCTCCCATCTGAATCATCCCCACCTCAAAGGAGACACGAGTTCGAGTGGATGACTTCTCAAAAATCATGCCTAGTGTTTTTCCTGACAAAATATTGTTATGAGGGCTTTCCTTTAGATGTTGGGCTTGAGCCAGCAAGCTGGATACATCAGACTGGGAGAAATCGAACCAGGTGCTGATATCTCTCCCTTTCAGTGAGTGTGTGGGGCTGATCATTTGGTGCGTTAAGTTCATCCTAATCTCACTCCTTCATTTAAACTCCCGGGCAGCGGGGTAGGTAGATATGGACATAAATGTAGTGAAGCAAGGTAAGCTTCAAACGTCTCTTTTTGACTAAACACCGTGACACCATATTTCAATGCTTGAATTCTTCTTTCCTTAGCCTCAGTGGTCTGCTGATCATTCACATAAATGCTTGCTTCTTTCGTCTGTATCCATTCTGAAAAAGGAAGTTGACTTGGTAAGTCTACATAAGCATATCCCGCTTCAACAAAGCTTACATTTTCCTCATAAAAATGAGGCAGGTGCTCGAATACTTTGGCCAGTGCTTCCTGGACTGTTCCACCCAGGCACATGCCTTCCCCTGTTGACTTCATGTTCGCATTAAGCTTATGATCAAGCTCTGGTAAAGCGTGAGAAGAAAATAGCGGATATTTCACGGCTACATGTTCAAATTCGGGCGGCTTCACTTGATCTAAATGACAAGAAACATCACCCGCCAGGACGCGTGTCGCCAGATCAATCAATGAACGGCTGGACACCTTGCTCACGATCGGAACGGTACGGCTTGCCCGCGGGTTCACTTCAAGTACATAGACTACGTCCTCTTTCAGTAGGAATTGAATATTCATAATACCTTTATAAGATGTATGCTGAACAATTTTGCTCGCATATTCCTTAATCGTTATCTTCACATTTTCCTGTAAAGTGGATGGAAAAATCGCCATACTGTCACCGGAGTGAACCCCGGCAGGTTCCACATGCTCCATGATTTCGGGGATACATATATGCTCCCCGTCAGCGACAAGATCCACCTCTGCTTCCTGACCTGTTATAAATTCGTCCAGCACGATCGGATAATGACGAGCATCTGTGCCTGCAAGTGCAGCCTTAAGTTCATGCTCGCTGCTTACTTTTACCATTCCTTGACCGCCAATAACGTAAGAGGGGCGGCAGAGGAGTGGATACGTATAAGTACTTGCAGCGAGTAAAGCTTCCTCAAAGGTGTGGCAGACTGCTCCAGGAATGTGCGGGACTTCCAAGCGTTTTAACATTGAATAAAATTGTTCACGGTCTTCAAGCTGGGCGATCGTATCAACAGGTACGCCGGCCAGGGGAATGCCCGCCCCTTCTAATTGAGCAGCCAGGTTGATAGCAGTTTGACCGCCGAATTGTGTGTAGACCTGGTCAATTTGTTCGTGTTCTACGACGGCCTCGATGATTTCTTTTGTGATCGGTTCAAAGTATAGACGATCGGCTGTTTCGTAATCGGTGCTGACAGTTTCTGGGTTATTGTTGATCATGATCGTTGTCCATCCCAGTCCCTTTAATGTTTCGATAGCCTTGACAGCACTGTAGTCGAATTCAACGCCTTGACCGATCCGAATCGGGCCTGCTCCAACAATCAATGCTTTCTTAGTTGAGGGAAGTGGATCTATTTCGTTTACACCAGAATAGGTCGCATAGACATAGTTTGTAGCTGCTTCAAATTCAGCTGCACATGTGTCGACCATTTTATAGCTTGGATAAAGGCGGTAACTTTTTCTCAGCTGTGTGATGGCCGCTTCTGATGTTTGCAGCAGTTTCGCGATGCTTGCGTCTGTGTACCCGTAAACTTTAGCTACATTTAACAACGGCTCAGGCAACGTCTCGGTCGTGCAGACTTGCAGTTTATTCTCAACCTCCACAATGTTTTGTAAAATACTTAGGAAAAATAGATCGATGGCCGTTTCTTTATGAATTTGTTCAATCGTTTCTCCTTGTCTCAGCAAATCCAGAATTGCAAAGTAGCGTAGGTCTGTCGGCTGTGTAAGATGTGTTTTTAACTGAGCAGGATCAAGTTCAGGAATAGACTGGTCGAGTGACGCTACAGCCTTTTGAAAAGCACCCTCGAGTGTACGATCAATGGCCATCACCTCACCGGTGGCTTTCATTTTCGTTCCCAGTTTACGGTCAGCTTCTGAAAATTTATCGAATGGCCACCTTGGAAATTTAACGACTACATAATCCAATGCCGGTTCAAAACTCGCATACGTTGTGCCTGTGAGCGGATTTTTCAATTCATCAAGTGTATAACTCAGTGCTAGCTTGGTCGCCATTTTAGCTATAGGATAGCCAGTCGCCTTCGATGCAAGGGCGGAAGAGCGGCTTACCCTTGGGTTGACTTCAATGACATAATATTGATTACTGTTTGGATCAAGGGCAAATTGGACATTACAGCCGCCAACCACCTCGAGTTCCGAAATAATAGTAAAAGCCGCTGTCCGAAGCATTTGGTATTCTTGATCTGTCAGCGTCTGCGACGGTGCAATAACGATGGAATCGCCTGTATGAACGCCAACCGGATCGAAGTTCTCCATATTACATACAGAAATACACGTACCTTTTTGATCACGCATGACTTCATATTCAACTTCTTTAAATCCAGCAATACTCTTCTCTAAAATAACCTGACCAATGGGGCTGGCCTTTAAGCCGTTGTGAATGAGTTCCTCAAGTTCTGATTCGCTATCAGCAATCCCGCCGCCGCGTCCGCCAAGAGTGTAGGCCGGGCGACTAATAACAGGGTAGCCAACTTGTTTGGCGAAGACTTTCGCACTCTGCACAGTTTCGATCACTTCACTCTCAGGGACTGGTTGATTAAGTTGACTCATTAGTTTACGAAATAGTTCACGGTCTTCCCCTTTTTGTATCGATGCCACACTTGTTCCTAAAAGTTTTATATTATATTTCGTTAAAATACCTTGTTGATCGAGTTCAACAGCCAAATTTAGAGCTGTTTGGCCGCCAAGTCCAGCCAGCAGGGCGTCCGGCTGTTCCTTCTGGATGATGGCCTCAATGCTGTTCACTGTGAGCGGTTCGCAATAAACGGTATCGGCCATCGTCGTATCTGTCATAATGGTCGCTGGGTTATTATTGACGAGGACGACGCTAAATCCTTCCTCCTTCAGGGCAAGACATCCTTGTGTCCCGGAGTAATCGAATTCTGCGGCCTGCCCGATCAGGATCGGTCCAGACCCGATGACGAGAATCTTCTTAGACATAAGCTTTCTCCCCTTTCTTCGCCCTCACCATATTAAGAAAATCATCAAACAACCATAAGGCATCCTCAGGCCCAGGATTTGCTTCCGGATGAAATTGTGCGGATAAAACAGGTAAATGACCATGCTTCAGCCCTTCCAGTGACTGATCATTTACGTGAATGAAGCACGGGTGAAGTTCCGTACTCGCCAAGCTTTCTTCATCAACAACGTAATTATGATTTTGCGAAGTGAGGAAAACTCTCCCGGTCTCGAGATCTTTCACAGGATGGTTCGCACCACGGTGCCCGAACGAAAGCTTCTCCGTGTTCGCCCCAAACGCAAGCGCAATTACCTGATGGCCGAGACAAATTCCAAGGGACGGGCAGGATTCCAGCACGTGTTTTATTTTTGATAAATAGGGTGCTGCATCTTTAGGGTCACCAGGGCCATTGGAAAGAACGACACCATCTGGCTTGAGTTCATCTATGGCATGGAGTTCAGTGAAGGGAACAACGGTCACGCGAACACCTTTTTCCAAAAGATGACGTAAAATGGAATGCTTGGAGCCGAAGTCAATTAAGACGATATGTTCAGCTCCGTGACCATGGGAGGTCAGATTCGCCCCCTTAACTTGATAAATTTGATTGGTAATTTGGGTGCTCACAGGCTTGCTTGGTTTGGCTGCCAATACCGCCTGACGTGTACCTCCTGTTCGAATCGCTTTCGTCACTTCACGAGTATCTACTGCTGTTAAAAAAGGGACCCTTTTATCGTGAAGGTAGTCCTTGAGTGATGTTGTGGCCTTATAGTGCGAGGCTGTGTCAGCACAATGCAGCATCACAACCCCTTTCACTTGTGGCAGCTCACTTTCAAAATCCTCTTCGTTGATCCCGTAGTTTCCAATGAGCGGGTATGTGAAAACAACGATTTGACCTTGATAGGAGGGATCGGTGAGTACTTCCTGATAACCGGTCATGCCGGTGAAAAAGACAATTTCGCCTTCGATGGGGTCTGCCCAGTCTTCAGACGCTATGCCTTGAAATTGTTGGCCGTCTTGTAAGGTAAGAAATCCTTGTTGCATGCCTAACACCTCGCTGTATGGTATAGATTATCAATGCGTGTTTAATTTATCTTCGTCTGCTGCTTTGGTTTGTTTGAGAACGGACTCTAGTCGCTGAACTGCAGTCTGTATTTCGTCATAGGAAACATTCAGAGGCGGAAGCAGACGAATGACATTGACTCCTGCAGGAACTGCCAGTAAGCCTTGCCCTCTTAATTCTTCAATGATCGATGGAACTGAAGCTTTCACTTCTACCCCAATCATCAGCCCCTGCCCGCGAACTTCCTGAACGGTTAATAAAGGAAGCAGACGCGTTTGTAATTCCTTTTGAAGAAAAGCGCCCTTCTCTTTCACTTCCTGCAAAAAATGGTAGTTAAAAATGGCTTCAAGTGTCGCTTTTACAGCTGCCATAGCTAACGGGTTTCCTCCAAATGTTGTGCCGTGTGAACCTGGGTTAAAGGAGTCTGCTAATGGTTCTTTACCGATCATGGCTCCGACTGGAAAGCCGCTTCCCAATCCCTTAGCTGCTGTCACAATATCGGGGTCGAGTTCAGCATGCTGATAGGCAAAAGGGGCACCAGTGCGGCCAATCCCTGTTTGCACTTCGTCAACAATGAGCAGGGCTCCCAATTCCCAGGATTTTTCTTGTGCAGCTTCAAGAAATGCTGCTGACCCTTCTACAAGACCTCCCTCCCCTTGAATCACCTCAACCATGATGGCCGCTATATCTTCACCGTGAAGATTTTCCAAAGCTTTCGTATCGTTATAAGGAAGATATTCAAACGTAGGCAGCATAGTTCCATAACCTTCTTGAACCTTCCCCTGTCCAGTGGCGCTCATAGTTGCGAACGTTCGGCCATGGAAAGAATTCTTAAAGGTTATAATTTTTTCCTTCCCTGTATGTTTTCTCGCCAGCTTGATTGCCGCCTCATTTGCCTCTGCCCCACTATTACAAAAGAAGACGTAATCCAAATTAGTCACGTTTGTCAAAAGCTCAGCAGCTTCCTGTTGTAGTGGAATGTGATACAAGTTCGACACATGCCACAGCTTATCAAGCTGTTCCGCAATGGCTTGCTGTACGGTGGGAGGGCGATGACCCAAATTGCATACCGCAATGCCTGAAACAAAATCTAAATATTCATTCCCTTGATTATCCACGACGGTTGTGCCGTTCCCTGACTCAACCGTCAACGGAAATCGTTTATAGGTTGGAAATAAATTCATTTGACTCCTTCCTTTCGTCTTGCTTGAATCCTTGTTCCCTTCAATTGATTATGCTTGATCAATGGCTGTTCCCCGCTTACAATCATGACTTCCTGCAGCTGATCCGATAAAGCTTCTACTGCTGCATTCACTTTTGGAATCATACCGCCGTATATCAAACCCGTTTCAATAAGAGAAGCAACTTCTTCAGGGGTGGTATCTTCAATGGCTTTGCCCCCACGCAAAATGCCTGGTACATCTGTCACAAAAAGCAATTTCTCCGCATTCATCGACTTCGCCACTGCCGCGGCTGCCAGATCAGCGTTGATATTGACAGTTTGCCCTCCAGTCGTTTTGCCAAGCGGGGCGATGACAGGCATATAATCCGCATGGAGGCAGCGAAGAAGCAGATCTGTTTCTACATGTTCAATCGTTCCTACGTAGCCCCACTTCTCCTGATCTATGAACTTTGCTGTCAACAGCCTGGCATCTGAACCCTTTAAACCGATCGCACGAATCGACTGCCTCGCAAGTTCAGCTGTGATCTGCGCATTTACCTTTCCACTCAGGGCCATCTCCACAACCTCAAGGGTTTCTTTCGTTGTCTTTCTAAAGCCCTCGTAGAACTCGGTTTCTATATTTAACCGCTTCAGCATCAGCGTAATCGCCGGTCCACCGCCATGGACAATGATACAGTGGTAATGCTCACGCAATTCCGTAAAGCTTTGGTAAAATTCCTCTGACAGTCGATCCAGCATACTTCCCCCAAGCTTTACGACTACTACAGGCTTCTGATCAGATTCACGTTCGATAGCTGGCGTTAATTTTGACATAATCATACGTCAAGTCGCACCCCCAAGCCGTTCCTGACCCATCTCCTTCATGGAGCTCAATCGCGATCGTCACTTCCTCTTTACTCAAGTCTTGTTTTGCTTGCTCCTCAGAAAAAACACATGGCGTGCCATTGCTGAATACAAGTTGACCTTCGATAGAAATACTGCATCTATCCGCATTAACCTTAGCCTGACTATAGCCAATGGCCCCGACGATCCGGCCCCAGTTAGCATCCGTTCCATAGATCGCTGTTTTGACAAGGTTTGAGCCGACGACGTTCTTAGCAATGATTCTCGCTTCTTCATCCGAGTTAGCTCCTATAACATTAACTTCTATTAACTTAGTAGCGCCTTCCCCATCTTTAGCAATTTGTTTGGCCAAGTCCTCACATACTTGCTGAAGAGCTTGCTGGAAGGCTGGCCATTCCGGATGCTGTGGTGTAAGGGAATCATGAATTTTTCCACCATTTGCAAGCGCCAGCACCATATCATTAGTGGATGTTTCCCCATCCACTGTTATTTGATTAAATGATTTCTCGATCGAATGGCTTAATGCTGTTTGCAAGTGATCCGATTCAATGGTTGCATCTGTCGTAATAAAGCCGAGCATCGTTGCCATGTTTGGATGAATCATCCCAGAACCTTTGGCTGCTCCTGCAATCGTTACCTTCTGCCCATCAATTTCAAGCTGGTAACACGCCTTCTTTTCACAAGTATCCGTTGTCAAAATCGCTTGCTGAAAATCACTGGCTCCATTCTTAGTTGCTTGCACATTTTGAGTGCCATACTCAATTTTTTCCATTTGGAGCTGTTCCCCGATGACCCCTGTCGAAGCAACGGCAATGTAGCTTTTTGAAATAGACAGCTGTTGTGATAAAAGCTCCCTCATTTTATAGGCGTTCGCTAACCCTTGTTCACCTGTACAAGCGTTAGCAATAGCACTGTTGACGACAATCGCCTGAATTTGATTGGCATTCGCAATACTTTCCTTTGTGACTTGAAGCGGAGGGGCTTGAAAATGGCTCTGCGTATAAACAGCTGCGACGGAGGCAGGCTGGTCACTCATCAGCAATCCGAAATCTTTTTTAGCTCTCCTGAGACCACTATGTACACCTCCTGCTTTAAACCCGACAGGTGTAGAAATCGTCCCCTCTTCAACTCTTTCAATCTTGTATGCCTCCGTACTCTGCATCAATTTCTCTCCTCCCTCTCACTTATTATGGATAAACAGGTATGTGAAGCAGTCCCGTTGTTTCCTCAATCCCTGCTGCTAGATTCATATTTTGGATAGCCTGACTTGCTGCCCCTTTCATTAAATTGTCAATGACGGATACGATCGTCACCCGCTGCGTCCGCTCATCAATCGTTATTCCAATATCGCAGTAGTTCGATGCATAAACATCCTTTGTACCTGGATAGTGACCCGGCTTACGCAATCTTATAAATGGCTGCTCTCCATAATAGGCTGTCAAACAGTCGTACAATTGCTCAATCGAATGAGTGCTTGTCAATTCACCATATATCGTTGCCATAATTCCCCTCGTCATCGGGATCAAGTGGGTGGAAAACGTTACGGGCGCCATTGATTCCTCCCAGACGGTGAGCTGCTGCTCTATTTCCGGAATATGTTGATGTTGATTAACTTTGTAAATCTGGACATTTTCCTGTGTATGAGCAAAATGTGTCAAGGGATTCGGGTTTTTCCCTGCCCCGGATACACCAGTTTTGGCGTCAATGACGATTCGGCCTGGGTCCAGCAGTTTCTCTTTTACTAACGGACCTAACCCGAGCAGTGCCGCCGTTGGAAAACAACCAGGATTGGCAATGAGCTTTGCTGACTGAATTGCTTCCCTATTCCATTCCGGTAATCCATAGACAGCTTGCTTGAGAACCGATTCAGGTGCTGGCTCTTTCTTATACCACTTTGTATAGGCGTTCGGATCCGTGAGACGAAGATCACCGGATAAGTCAATCACCTTAGCTTTTCCGCCAATGAGATCCGGAGTAAGTTTTCTGGATACTCCTGCAGGTGTGGCTAAAAAAATGACATCAAGCTCAGCCTTCATGGCTGTTGGTTTCAATGGTCGCAGTTGATCTTGTGCTGTATTCAAGTGACTATATGATTCACTTATCCCTTCTCCCGATTGAGTGGAGGAATATAGTGTGATCGATTCAATATGCGAATGTGAGGATAGCAGCCTGGATAATTCAACACCGCCATAGCCAGTAGCTCCAACGATTCCTGCCTTCAATCTTCATTCTCCTTTCGTATATTAATGTATATTTATTAATAATACCGTATAATTATGCTATTATTCCTTTTAATGTGGAAATTGTCAATAGGTTGAGGAGAAATTTCTGAATTTTTTATGGAACATGAGGGATCTATTAGGAGTAAAAATGTGCAATTATCGCTAGTTACAGGTAAATAATCGCCGGGGTTCAGCATAGACAGCCATAAAAAAAGAAGGCCAGCCGTAGCTGACCTTCTTACAGTCCAAAGTTCTGAAAAATACTTCTTTCTGGCAGCGAGTAAATGCCGCGACCCATCAAATGGTTAATAATCACTTTATTTCGGTGAACAGAGAGCCCGAGATTAGTTGAGCCAACACCGTGTGTATGCGAGATGCCACTGTGGACATAAATCTCATTGCTGGACTCTTCAGCTTTCTTCAATCGATAATCGTGCTCAACTTTATAGCGGCCCTCATCGTCCCATTCGAGAAAATCACCAAGGTGATGGACGAAATCGGGTACATTCGGCTTGTACCCGGTTGCTGTAACTACGACCTCACTTTCACGCGTGAATTCTTCCTTCTTTTGCGTGTGATAACAAGTGATTTCATATCCATCACCCGCCTGCTTCGGCATAATATCCCTCACTTCGCTAAGCACTTGAAGACCGACATCAAGCTCGTCCCCGCCAATCGAGTGCTCATATAAAAGATTATAAATGTCATCAATAGTGTGATTGCTGATCCCTTTATAATACAAGCCCTGGTTAGCAAAAATTTCATCTTTTTGCTTTTGAGGCAATTGGTAAAAGTAGTTCACATAATCGGGAGAAAAGTGCTCAAGACTCAGCTTAGATTCTTCCATCGAAGCGAATCCTGGTGAGCGGGTAATCCACTCGAGACGATATCCATAATCCCGCTGTTCCTTTAATAACTCGCGAAACGTTTCGGCGGCGCTCTGGCCTGAGCCAACGACTGTGATAGACTTAGCGTTTCGACAACGATCTTGATTAGGGAGGAAATCTGCGGTGTGGAACACATCTGCAGCAGGTAAATTCCTTAACGACTTTGGCATAACAGGAACGGTGCCAGTCCCCATGACGAGGTGCCGCGCCTTAAATTGACTCGTTTGGTTGGTAGCAAGGTTAAGGACCTCTATTTGAAAGTATTCCTCGTTATCCTTAATATGACGTACGTCGGTGACACGTTGTCCGAATTGACAGCTGGGAAGTCTTCTTGAGACCCACTGGCAGTATTCGTTGTATTCACGGCGTGGTATGTCGAGTCGCTGCAAGAAATAAAATTGATACATGCGGTCGTTCTGGCTAATGTAGTTGAGAAAGCTGTGTTTGTTGGTTGGGTCAGCCATTGTGACGAGGTCTGCGAGGAACGGTACCTGCATTTTCGTACCTTCTATGAGCATGCCTGGGTGCCAATCAAAGTGATCATTCTGTTCGAAGAAGACACTTTCGATGTCCTCAATTTCATCGAGAAGTGCGGCCAGGCTTAGATTAAAGGGACCTACTCCTACCCCGATGAGATCGTACATTTTGTCTTGTTGTTCCATTTTCACTACTCCTTTTTCTGAAAAAATTCCATTTCAGAACACTACTACCATGGTACCATATTGGTAGGAAAACGGTAACATGGAGGAAAGGATGGGGGGCCGGACAATAGCCCTGGTTACGACAGAAGCTTTCCTTACTAGGTTTGCAATTTTATACATCTTTATGCATGCATTATTATTTAAGGAGTTAGCAATTTATCGTAATTCTTTCCCCATCACCAGCAGTGGGGGAACATCGTGTATAACAACAGCATGCCCGTTCACCACTTGCCAGCCGCTCTGTCTATACAATTCGATCGCTGGGTCATTATTTACTGAAGTAGTAAGAATGGATGTGGCATGGTTGACTGTCTTCACTAATTCATCATGCAGGAGTCGGCCAATTCCCTTTTTCCTGTTAGCAGGATCGACAGCTAACTCGACAAACTCGAAACAATCAGCCAGCCATGTATCGATTTCCTCACTAGTCATCTGTGCTGCCAGTTTTTCACGGTAATATTGCCCGGGCAATGAAGTATACCCGTAGGCAAATCCCAGAACATCTTATTCTCGCTCACATATTTCACACCAAAAAAACCTTTATATGTAGAATGCTTTGTTATTTTTTGCAAAGCTTGTCCTGGATTTGCATCCTGAAATGAATGATTGTAAATGTCAATAATCGCATGTAAATCCTCATCTGTTTGGTTCCATGATTTAACCCCCATGTTCATCTCTCCTTTTTTAAAATTCATGGACTAATTTTTTCTTTATGTTATCAAGCCTGAAATGTAGAGGATGCGGAAGAAACGGGATGATGGAAACGTCTCAACGGTTTCAATTTATGAAGTGGGTGAAATAAAATTGGGGAGAGCATGATCGATGAATGAAGTAATTGAGCAAGGCTGGAGCAGTTGATTTTAAAAACTTCCTAAGATGACATGGAGCTCCTCCGTAATGACGAGACTGCCCAACCGTAGAACTCGTACCATCTAACTTCCATAGAGGACGTACAAAAGATGCAATCGGCTTTTCAAAAGGTAGTATTTATGTTGGAAGATCGGGTTTACACAGTTACTCCATTTGCTGGTCTTTCATCTTCATTATTCCCGAGATGAGCAATAATACAGCCCCTATACCTACAAGCACGGAGTCAATATCAACAAAAGGCAGGCTTACATCCGCTATCCAAAAACATGCACCAATAAAGAACAATAACCACCCTGCAATGGAGACCTTCTTTTGCATCACACATACTCCTCTCCCTGTTCGATTCTAACCCTATTAAAGCACTTAGATAAATTCCCCTTTCTGTTTATTCTAACACTTCTGAAACTAATTTCCTCCTTTATTCGTATAGTAGGAGGACGATGACTTTTCAGAAAAAGCAGTCCACTTACTCAAATTATATGCTGTAGAAAGGAAAGGTTGATTGGTTGGATAATCAAGTTTCTATGAAATTTTCGAGTCAAAAGCTTTTAGGTTCGATATGGCTCGCTGTCGCTGTAATGAATATCGTTTTAATAGGATTCGATATGTATTTGACAGATAGTTCGACCTTCATTTTCATTCTCCATATTATTACAGCCGGGAGTAGCATTTACTTGGCAGCAGCCTTCATGAACATCCACAAATTCTCATGCGTTAGAAGCAACGATAACCACCTGTTCATCCGTTCTGGCCTCTATCCCCGTGAAAAGAAAATCCCTCTATCTCATATAAGCAAAGTGGTGGAAAAAGAGGTCTACTTACAGATTTATTGCGGTGATAAGAAAACTGCAAAAATTCATCGTCGTGTACTAAGTGATTAAGATTTCGGTCAACTAAGAGAAAAAATATCTGGATAGGGAGATTCTTATGGAAAGTCCAATTAAATTGTTACTCGTTCAAGCGAGACAAGACTATTTGCCGTACCTTCTTTTAGCGGATGAGACGGTGGAAATTATTAATGAATATATCAATGATGGAGAATTGTACGCGATCGTATATAACCAACAAACAATAGGGGTCTGCCTGTTCACATTCCCCACTCCCTACACTGTGGAAGTGAAAAACTTTGCTATCCAGCCTGAGAATCAAGGGCAAGGCTTAGGGAAGCGAGTCATGAGTTGTGCTTTCCAGCTGTACAAAGAAAGAGGGTTCGAAGACATGGTTGTTGGCACGGCTAATTCGAGCATTGCCAACCTTGCTTTCTATCAAAAGACGGGGTTTCGTATGGATGGAATAATTAAGGACTTCTTTGCCCGATACCCTGAACCCCTTTATGAGGATGGCATACGGGCACTAGACATGATCAGATTCAGAAGAAAGCTCATCTACGAGAGGAAGCTCGATCGATCCATTAAGTAATCATGTAATGTCATTTTCCAACTGGTGGTGTAGAGATGAAATTCGTTGCTAAATTGTTTAGCCAATACCTTTTGGGGTTAGTCGGGATCATACTAATCAGTTCTATTCCTGCATTTTTTCAAAGTGTATGGGATGTTGTCTATAAAATTTTCACCCCATCAGAATGGTCATTTCGACTTTATTTAAATTATGAATACGTTGAAAGACCATTATTTACGTATGTCTACGATCACTATACCTATTCCATGACTATTCTTTTCTCTGCCCTGTTCATCGCCTTTGTAGTCGGATTTCTACTGGCTCTATCAACCTTCCAACTTCCATCCACAGCCAAAAAAGTTACCCACCGTTTGTTAAACAGTTTAGAGGCATTTCCAGATATATTGTTTATTTTCATGCTGCAAATATTAGTCGTATGGTTTTACAAAAATTCCGGAATTCTTCTATTTGAATTTGTTTATTTAGGAGAGGAAAAAATTTATTTATCCCCCATTCTTTCTCTCTGTATTTTGCCTACCATTTTATTCTATAAAGTCATCTTATTGTTACTAGAAGAAGAATGGAGCAAAAACTATGTCCAGCTAGCCAAAAGCAGAGGATTCAGCAGAATGTATATTCTTCTTCAGCATTGTGTACGCAACATAAAAAGAAACCTCGTCATCCAATCAAAGCCGATTATTTGGGCTACCCTGTCCAGCTTATTAGTCGTTGAATACTTGCATAACTTCTATGGAATTGTTCGGCTCATCTTTTTTGACAGCAGACCATTTACGATTACAGTAGCGCTCGTCATGATCTTTACACCTTTTTATATACTCTTTCAACTTCTTGAGTGGGGTCTTAAAATGAATTATCCTTCCCCATTTGAAGATAACGCCAGGTTGTTTAGAGGGAAAAAATTATTCTCCGGGAAGTCTTTTTTAAGACGCCTAACTTTCAATAAGGTAAGCTCACAGATTCATTCTTTCTGGGGTGGATTGTTAAAACTACTTCGAAAACCCAAGTTTGTCTTAGGGATGCTTTACGTTGGAGGATTAGCTATAACAAGCCTTTTATATAGTTACTTCAAAGATCCTCCCGTAGAGAGACTTGGTGTGTTCCAGGATGAAAGCGGATTCTACCATGCTCCACCTCACCCGCCTGGAGTTCTAGTGCTGGGCTCGGACACCTATGGCTATCCTATTTTTGAGATGCTGGCTAGCGGGGCTAAATACACGATTCTGTTTTCATTATTAATTGCCTTTTTAAGAATTCTTTCCGGCTATATACTAACGATCCCCTATATATTTTGGCTGGGAGAACGTTCAAGGAATGTTATAAGCAAAGTAGCTGACGGGATGCAGTTCTTACCTCTTTCTCTTATTGCTTACGTAATATTGGTGAATGTAGTTATTTTTGACGAAGACAAAAGGAGGTTAGCCGAGTCCCAAATTGTCCCAAACACCGTATTAGAAGTTATGGTTCTTGTTGTATTTGTAATTCCTGTAATGTTGAACACGATTGGTAAAGAGTCAAACGCTCATCTAAAGAGTGAGTATGTTCAATCAGCCCTTATATTAGGAGCCAGTAAAAGTCGAATATTCTTTAACCATATTTCTATTTCACTATTTCCAAAAATCGTCTATTTATTTGGTCAGCAAATAATTCAGGTGCTGCAAGTATTTGTTCACTTGGGCGTTTTTGGTATTTTCTTAGGTGGAGGGTTAAAGGGACAGCCGGATCAATCTTTGATCTATGAATGGACTGCAATGTTCGAAAATATGAGGATAGGAATCATGACGGGACAGTATTGGTTAATTATCCCTGTGCTTATTCTTTACATCTTTCTGATCTTATCTATTCAGGCGATCACGAGAAGTGTGATAGAAGTACAACAACGTAAGATCGGCATCGATTCAGCAAAGCCAAAGAAAAAGACGGAAAGGACGAGAACAGACTCCTCTCCCTCTAAAGATACAACCGACAAAAAACTATTTACCTTTTTATAAATAATGTAGCGAAAAAATTAACCACCTCAGGTCATCCAAATATTGGATGACCTGAGGTGGTTATAATTGGATATTACTCTAAAAACTTATCTAATTCATTTTTTACAGTGGTTGCTTCTGAGCCAATAACAATTTGAATACTTTGCTTATCAATCTTAATTACACCATGGGCGCCTGTTTGTTTGATGCTTTTTTCATCAACCAGATCTGTATCTTTTAACTCCAGGCGCAGGCGTGTCATACAATGGTCATTCGTGATGACGTTGTCTTTTCCTCCAATAGATTGAAGGATCTTTTTAGCCATATATTCATGGTTAGAGTGGGACAATTCTAGGTCCTGCTCCTTACTGGAAGCTACTTCATCAAATTCAAGGTCGTGTTCTCTTCCGATTAACGGAATATCCTTTTTCACGATAATTGTATAGAAAGTAAAGTAATAAAGTACTGAGAATACCAGTCCTATGGGTATAATCCACAATCCCCCATCTGATAAATTGAGGTTCAAGAAGTAGTCAATGGCTCCGGCTCCCCATGAAAACCCATGCCTGATATGAAGCAGATAAAGAACAGCTCCTGCCAAACCAGTGTAAATGGAATGCAAGAAGTATAGCAATGGTGAAGTGAATAAGAAGGTAAACTCAATAGGTTCTGTAATCCCAGTCACCACGGAAGTTGCAGCACCTGAGGACATAAGTGATTTCGTTTCCTGCTTTCTTTTCCTGGCTGCTTTCGTAATCGCTAGCGCTATGGCCGGGATCCCGAACATCATGGTAATGAAAAACCCGCCAATAAAGTACCCTGCAGTCGGGTCACCACTGAGAAAACGAGTGATCTCACCCGTTACAACCTCTCCGGAAGCGGTTTCATATTCGCCTAAACCAAAGTACACGTAGGTATTGATGACATGGTGCAAGCCAAATGGCAGTAAAAATCGATTTAAGAATCCAAATATAAATACTCCCAGTGCCCCAAGACCCATTAATGTTTGACTGAAGGCATCAATTCCAGCTTGAGCATAAGGCCAAATGAAGGACATAACTCCAGCGACAGGAATCATCGTAAAAATAATCATCGTAATCGGGAACTTTTCGCCGCTGAAAAAGGCAAACATGCTCGGCAGTTTGGTATCTTTAAATTTATTATAAATATAAGCTGCAAGTAAACCTGCCAATACTCCCCCGAAAACACTCATATTCAGCTCTGGGTCCATAATTTTAAGTCCTTCTTCTAAAACGATAATAGCCAGGAAGCCTGTAAGGGCTGGTATCCCCTTATCCTTTGCTTTCGCCAGCCCCATCGCAATACCTATAGCAATTAAAGCATCCATTTGCGCCAGAATAACCCCTGAAGCCTGGAACAGAGGAATATCGAGCATATCCTCAGCTGTGATTCGCAACAGCAATCCAGCAACAGGCAAGGCGACAATAGGGATTAATAACGACTTTCCAAACTTTTGCAGAAAGCTTTTCATGGTTCGCTCCTCCTCATATGAATAGGCTTTAAAGTTCCTTAAACGTAGTCAACTGAATATCTGATCGTCCCTGAATCAAGCCAACAATCTCTGGATTTGTTAAAAACTCAAGTTCATCTACCCGCGGATATGTGAAGGATGATGTCGAGAGCAAAGTCTTATCCAAATAAGCCGGATGTGACATCACTTCAACTGTGTCATGCTCACTAAATAACTCATTGAGGGATTGCTCATCTTTTAAAGCGGTTTCAATTAAATAGGCAAAAAAGTTGGTCGTCTTCACTTCTCCCTGCTCCATATTATTGCGAACAGGCAAGCCATACTCCCTGGCAAGCTGCAAGAACACTTGCGGCATGTCACCAAATGAATTGATATGGTGATGACTATCTAAATGTGTAGGCTGTAAACCATAGGATAAAAACTTTTCAATTTGTGCCTTCCATTCGGCATACACCTCATCATAATCAATCGTGAAAGCTCCCTCGTAAAAGGTTAGTTTTCTAAAATCCCCCTTTGCATCAACAATCGTTCTATGATTATTCAATAGAGGCCTTCCACATGTTAAAACAAGATGCACTCCTACCCCAAGACCAGGATTTTGCTTGGCCAGGGCGGCCGCTTGGTCTGCACCTGGCATGTTTGCCATAAAGGTTGTGGACGTTAACACACCATACTGATAGGAATCAATGATCCCGTGATTTACACCTCTTGAATAGCCAAAATCATCCGCATTAATAATAAGCTTTTTCATGATATCCCCCCATTCTAATTGTTTCTGCCAGCTGTCACTTGAAAGATGAGTCCGTGTTTTTCTTAAGTTCCGGCCAGTATTTTTCATTGGCAATGATTAAATCATCCACAATCTCTTTAACCTTTGATGCATTAACTACTGTACGATTTACGGTAAGTGCCTGAATGAGCTTCTGATAACTTTCTTCAAAATATGCATCAACCACCAGCTGTTCATAAGCTAACTGGCCTTCAATTAATCCTTTATAAAAAGTTGGAATTTTACCAATAGAAAATGGCTTAGGTCCCTGGCTTGTAAGAAGAGCTGGTACTTCAACCATAGCCTCTGCTGGTAAATTAGGGATAACCCCATTGTTTTCAACCATAACTATGAACCGCTCATTTAAATTGTAGGCAAGAGATTCAGCCGCCTTAATCATAAAAACACCATGGATATCAACGTGCAAGTCTTCTCCTTCCGCTGTCTCCTTCTCGATGATACGGTCACACAGGTCATGAACGTGCTTCTGGCGTCCCTCTATTACTTGTCGAGCTCGTGTACGGTTAGGGTCCTCTTTTTCTACCATTGCTTCAGGATACAAGTAATATTGCAAGTACGTATTCGGTAGAAACTCCGGGAAATCAATCAACATCTGCCTGGCCTGTTCAAACGTTTTCTGCCAAGAGAGATCATTAGCAATGGCTTCGTCCTCTGGAGTGAAACCAGTCTCCATAATAAGTCTCTTTAAGCGTTCTGTGTGGTCATTGCCTTCTTTATCGAAGATTTTTGTAAACCAGCCGAAGTGGTTTAACCCAAAGTATTCCGGTACAATATCCCATACATCGAGCCCAAGAATCTTGGCATAACTGATCATGATGGCAATGGGCATATCGCAAATGTTGAGGATGCGGTTATCGTTAGGAAATTCCCTGTTAAGAGCCTCTGCTACAATCGCAGCTGGGTTTGTATAATTTAAAATCCATGCTTCAGGAGAGCAGCGGCGGACATCATTGACAAGTTCAACCATATCCCCAATTGACCGCAGCCCGTAAGCCATGCCCCCAGGGCCGCATGTCTCCTGCCCAACAACCCGATGTTTTAAGGAAATCTGTTCGTCTTGCTCCCGCATGGCTAGACCGCCCGTACGGATTTGCACAAATACAAAGTCTGCCTGTTTAAAAGCTGCTTCTTTTTCCGTTGTATAGGAGAAAGATTCTAACTCAGGATAGCGTTCCTTAAATAAAATTTCTGTTGCTCTCGCATTTCGCTCCTGGCGTTGTTCATCAATATCATAAAATATGACATCTTTTAGAGGAAAGCGCTCCTTTTCTGCTATTAAACTCATCATCATCCCCATTGTGTAAGTGCTTCCACTTCCGACTACAACTAAGCGCTGTTTTCTCATAAAATGCCCCTTCCCATTCATCTCTTACACCATTTATACCACTATTATAATACATATTCAATACCAATCATGCATTAAATAGGTATTAATTTTTCGTATAAAATAGTCATAAATATTATTTTCAAGCATAGAAGGATGAAAAAAGCACAAGATTCATTTATAGTTGTATTAGTGTTTAATACAACTTAAATACATAACTACTGGTGGTGACTAAATTGAATTCAAGTACGCCTTTATATAAACAAGTTGCAAGCAAAATAAAAAAGGATATCATTACGGCAAAGATTAATAAGGATGAAGCCATTCCCTCAGAGAAGAAGCTGGCTGAAAAATATCAAGTCAGCAGAGTAACCATTCGTCAATCTATCCAACTGTTAGTAGATGAGGACATCCTTTATAAGGTTCGCGGCAGTGGGACGTATGTGAAGAATCAGAAGATCGAACATGACATATACAGGCTGCAGAGTT
Organism: Halobacillus naozhouensis; assembly: GCF_029714185.1. Lineage (NCBI taxonomy): Bacteria > Bacillati > Bacillota > Bacilli > Caryophanales > Bacillaceae > Halobacillus > Halobacillus naozhouensis. Next base: position 3,981,943 of record NZ_CP121671.1, read on the forward strand.
TTACGGAAGAAATGACACACTTAAATCAAAAGCCGACTAACCAAGTCCTGGATTTTCACATGCAAGAGCCTGGGGAACAGTTAAGAGAAACTTTGCAACTTGAAAATGGTGAAAAAGTATTTTTTATTCGGAGACTGCGATGTGTGGATGACGAACCGATGATTTTAGAGGAAACATACATGCCTGTTTCGTTATTTCCGGATTTGTCAGTCGATGTTATGACTCGTTCAAAGTACGAATACGTGGAAAGCAAAGGCTATGTCATTAAAGAGCGCCAAGGGGAAATTCTGCCACTCTCTCCTGACGAAGAATTGCGAAAAATCCTTTTGTTGGAAGGGAATTCATCGATCCTAACCATGAATTTATGGGCCTATTTTGATGATGATACAATTTTTGAATATACTCGGCTATATTTCAGAAGTGAGAAATACACCTTCAAATTTACATCTAAACGATTTTAATGATATAGAGGATGAGTCAGTTTTGTGCTAACAGAATGGTAACTAAGAGTTTCTTGGTTAAGGCGTAATGTTTGTGCGTTAAGTCGTTATGACTTCGAGTTAGGGAGGTATATTTTTTGAGACAAGACGTTATTCATCACGTTAGGCAGATAAGTTTAATCATATTTACATAAGGAGGGAGTTGAGCACGGACAATTACATGCCAACAAAGAGGGTATCCCTCAAGTCACTGCACTTTCGGGATAACACCTTCTTTATCGGTTCAAACTATCGTAGCTAAAAAAAAGAAGAAGCCCATAATTTGGACTTCTTCTTTTTTCCTATTCAGTTACAACTTCTACTTCCCAGTTGTTATTAACATAAAGCCCAAGAACCTTGACTTCCAGCTCCCAACCTTTAATCTTCTCTACAGACTTTTCAATTTGGCTCAACAGTTCATCTTTTGGAACTGGGTTCCCTGCACAACCATAATGCCCTACTATGGCTACTACTTCTGAGCCATGAGCTTCATAGGAGACTTGAACTCTGGATTTTATCGACTCAATCTCCCGCTCTGTTCCTTCTAACAACACTTTGTTTGGCCCAGCCTCGGTAATCATATCTATGTAATCTACCGAAAATTTTCCCTTCATCCAGTGAAATACCGGCTGCTGTACCCTTCCATCCATACAATTAATCGCTGTAGCAAACTTTGAATCTGTCATAACTTTTCGCCTCCTGTAATAGTCGGGGGAATTGACTTCCCTCACTAGTAACATTTTATAATTTTATATATTTCTATCATACCAATTCTTTGATTTTATGTCGCCTCTCTACACTTGTCATTTACAACTCGGTTAAAGTATTAATCTGAAATTCGGGCCACTATTATATCCCGTACATTCTTTAGCCATTTTAAATGAAAGTTTAACATTCCGTAGTAATGAGCATGGATAGCAGCGGCCAAGTCAGAACCTGAAGCTGGGTTGTCGTCTAATTCAAGCTCAAGATTCGTGATCCATGAAGTAATAAGTTCCGCTACTTTGTCTAATTTTACATAATCAACAAACAACAATGCCGGGTAGAGTGACCGACCATCCATTTTCTGATTCTCAAAAACATCGTAAATTAAGTTAATCAAGTGTTCATACCCTTCAGAAGTTATGGAATAAATCGTACGATTAGGCCGCTTCTCAACCTTTTCTGTTTTAATGGACTGAATATAATTCTTTTTTCTAAGACTTTCTATTGAATAATATAGGTTTCCATCTGTCATGTCGAAAAATTGGTCCCACTTGTTCTCTTTTATAATTTTTTTTATTTCATAAGGGTGCTGATCGTTCGATTTTAACAACCCTAGAATTACGATTTGTATAGACATAGCCAGTCTTCCTTTCTAGATAAACTAAATCCAATTACTTTGCACAGAGTATATATAGGTATATACTTTAATTAAACTGACGGGAGGGATTTTATGCAATTAGAAAATAAAGTTGCAATTATAACAGGCGGAGCAGGAGGTATAGGAAAAGGGATTGCCAAAGCTATGCTGAAAGAAGGCGCTAAAGTAGTCATTGTAGATATTAATAAGGATGCTGGTCAATCTACAATGAAAGACCTGACGAAGTTTGGCAAAACCCACTTCATTTTAAAAGATATTTCTATCGCTGAACATTCAACAGAAATTATTCAGGAAACCATCGATACGTTCGGCAAGCTGGATATTCTCATCAATAACGCCCATGCTTCCAGACAAAAGCCCTTCCAGAATACTTTGCGTGATGATTTTGATTTATCCTTTAACACTGGATTTTACCCTACTGTGAATTTAATGCAAGCAGAAGAATGGAAACAGAAGCACCCTGAACAATACCAATCCATGATATCTGGAATTCCACTTGGAAGAATGGGGGATCCAGAACAGGACATCGGAAAAGCCGCCGTCTTTCTAAGCAGTGCAAACAGTTCATATATTACAGGTCAAACGATCATGGTAGATGGAGGGACTGTTAAATTAACGTAAGTAAAAAGATGCACCCTTGCAAAAGAAGGGTGCATCTTCTATAAAGAATCAAATATATGTTTACTGAGCTGAAAAGCCACCATCAATGACAAGTTCAGCACCTGTAACATAGGCCGCATTGTCTGATGACAAATATAAAACAGCCTGTGCTACGTCATCGGCAGTACCAAGTCTTTGTAACGGAGTAGCACGAACAAGACGTTGAACTGTTTCACTCGATTCTTTTAAGCCTTCTGTCATTGGCGTTTGAATAACTCCAGGGAATACGGCATTCACACGTACCCCGTACGGACCGTATTGGGTAGCTGCTGCTTTTGATATAGCACGTACTGCCCCTTTTGATGCTGAATAATTATTCAAACCCATTCCAATTTGAGCTGTATAACTTGAAATATTAACGATTGCACCCGATTTTTGTTCCATCATATAAGGAATAACATGTTTCATTCCGGCAAATGGACCGAAACTGTTAATTCGCATCATAGTATCCCAATCTTCAATGGTAATATCCTGAACCGTTTTTTCGCTTGAAATTCCTGCATTGTTAATGAGGATATCAATTTTCCCATAGGTATCGAACACTTGATTAGTAAGGTTGATCCAACTATCCTCAGAGGCAACATCAAGATACAGACCTTCCACACCATCTATATTGCCAACTTCTTGTAGATTCTCTCTGTTGATATCTGCAGCGAACCACTGAAGCTCCTTCACCACTGAATAGTTCAACCATACGACGCCCCATGCCGGAAGCACCGCCAGTTACAATGGCCACTTTATTATCAAATTTCCCCATCACGAATTCCTCCTTTGAAGGATATACATCTATTCTATCACCTCATATACTTTGCACAAAGTAATCCGCGTAAGATATTAAATAATGGGGTTTAGAGTTACTGCCAATGGCTAAATATAAAAACGCGGGCATGAGGTGTATATACCTCTCATGCCCGCGTTCAAATTTAATAATAATAAAAATACTACTTTTTCTTCTTAATCCCGATCACTCGACCAGCTTCTATTGGCTTTGTTTCAACAGAATACATGTCTGCCAATGATTGCAGCTTTGAAGAAATTTCTTCTGGAAACGGTCCAGGTCGGCCGGATTGCTGGTCCATTCCCATTAGCATTTGTTCACTCGTTGCCGCCCGTTTGCCTTCATCCCCATATAATTCGAGAAAAAGATGGACACGTTTTGCATCGTAATCCAGTATGGAGGCATGGATTTCCAGTGGCTCTTCAAAATTCATTTCCGCTAAGTAACACACGTGGTTTTCAAGCGTGAACATGGTGTATTGTTCCCTTTCACGAAAGATGTCATTTATGCCCATTTCACCCATAAAACCATCAACTGCCCAGCTAAATGCCCGAACGTAGTCGGCGTCATTCATATGGCCGTTGTAATCAATCCACTCTTTCCGTACATGTTCTTTTAAAGCTACTAACGTATTCATTCTTTTGCTCCTTTATAATCTGCCGTTCAAATTAGCGGCTGGCCAATATTTTTCCAACAGCTCTTGTAGCTCGATTAAAAATTGATCACGACGTTTTTCGAGCTCTGCCATATCGCTTCCCTCTGTTTGGGCTTCACAACCAGTGATCACCTTTTCAGCCAACTCGTCCGTAAGCTCTGGTGCTTCCAGTTTCGTCCATGGCAGCTTCAAAGCTGGGCCGAATTGGTGAAGCAAATGTCTCATTCCTTGTTTGCCTCCGCCCATATGCAAAGTTAGGAATGGTCCCATTAAGGCCCACCGTAAACCTGGACCGTACACGATAGATGCATCAACTTCTTCTGTAGTAGCAACACCATCATTTACGATGTGCAGCGCTTCTCTCCAGATCGCTTCCATCAATCTATCGGCAACATGCCCTTCGACTTCTTTTTGCACGACCAGCGGCTTCATATTAAGAGTTTCATAAAATTCCCGCGCTTTTTCTATGAATGCCTGATCTGTTTTCTCGCCACCTACAACTTCCACGAGCGGAACCAGATATACAGGATTAAATGGATGAGCCACCATGACGCGCTCCGGATGTGCTGTGCAATCCTTCTGCAGGACACTTGGAACAATGCCAGATGTGCTTGAGGCAATCACCGCTTCTGCGTTAGCATACCCATCAATTTCAGCAATGACCTGACGTTTTAGTTCTTCTCGTTCTGGCACGTTCTCCTGGATAAAATCTGCTTCGGCAACTGCCTTTTTCAGATCCTTTTCAAACGAGAGATTGTCCAGTGATGCACCCTGGCTAAGGCCGTATTTTTCCATGGCTGGCCATGCATTCTTAACTGCCTCATGCATGTTGGATTCTGCTTCTGGTGCAGGATCTGTTGCCGTTACTGTGTACCCATTCGCCAGAAAGCGGGTAATCCATCCATTGCCAATCACACCGGTTCCGACTACAGTTATGTGCTTAATCGTTGATGTTTGCTGTCCCATATTAATTATCCCTTCCATGCGGGTTCCGCAGATTCAATGTCTTTCTTGCTTCAGCTGGGGTCATAATGTCAGAGCCCAGGCTTTGTGTTATGCCGACAGCTTTGTCGACCAATTGCTCATTCGATGCCAGCACACCTTTTTTCAAGTAAATGTTATCTTCCAGACCTACACGGATATTACCGCCTTGTAAAACGGACTGCGCCACAACGGGCATTTGCATTCTACCGATACCAAAAGCGGCCCACCGTCCATTTTCTGGAATGCGGCTCTTCATATATGCAATGGTTTCAGCATCAGCAGCAGCTCCCCATGGAATTCCCAGGCAAAATTGGAATAGCGGGTCACCATCAATCAGCCCTTCATCCACTAACTGGTTGGCAAAACGAATATGACCCGTATCAAAACATTCAAGTTCCGCCCGTACTCCACTTTGTTGGATAAGGCTGGCTTGTTTTCTCAGCCAGTCTGTTGGACTAATATATACTTGGTTCCCAAAATTGACACTTCCGCAATCCAAAGTACAAATTTCAGGAAGCAATTCGCCAACTGGTTCATGGCGTTCCTCAGGCGTTTGCATATCTGTACCTGCTCCGCCTCTTGTTGGATCTTCATCACTTGGCACCCAGTCACCGCCTCCACCGGCAGTTATATTTAAAATGACATCCGTTTCCGCTTCACGCACTCGCTCAACGACCTCACGGAATAAATTCACATCGTGGCTCAGCTGCCCTGTCTCGGGATCACGGACATGTATATGTGCAATGGTGGCCCCCGCCTTCGCAGCTTTAATGGAAGCGTCTGCGATTTCCTTTGGCGTTACAGGGACATGTGGGTTTTTAGAAACTGTATCGCCCGCGCCAGTCACGGCGCAAGATAAAATGACTTTCTTCTGCATAGTATTCCCTCCTGGTATTATCCTCATTGGTATAGTTTGTTCTGAGAAGCCTTCAATTATTTATTTTCATCCTGTCGAACAGGTACGTGCTTAAAGATTTCCCCACTTTCGAAAAACTCCGTTACTCGACTAATCCAGTCATAGTAGTCCAGCCAAATTCTCGTTTCCTTAAGTAGTTCATTGATCTTCTGTTCAGTCTCTTCATCCAACGCTTCTTCTTTCTCAATTTCAGCAAGTTCCCGTTGCAGCTTTTGCTCGAACATTTTGCTTTTGCTTATCGCTTTACGCCAATTGGATGTAAACAGTGATACGAAAGTTTGGTAATAGTCACGCTCAACATTGTACAAATCTTTGCGGACACCTTTTTTAAAAACCTTCTCCGCAATATTGAGGTCCACCATTTCCCGAACAACCTGGCTCATTCGGGTTTTGCTCATCCCGATACTATCCGATAACTCATCGAGGGTCATCGGCTCTCTATTCATATAAATAGTCCCAAGAACTCGTCCGACCGTTGTCGATATTCCGAATGTATTCATATTGTCAGCAATTTTTTCTATAAACTGTTCTTCAATTTCTTTGGTTTTGTCGAACGGTTTTTCTTCCACTAGCTTCATCCTTTCGACTTTCAATTTTATATAAGCCAATTTAACACACCGAACAAGAAATGGAAAACGAGCAATTCAAAGCATTTCAAACTGAGAAAGGGGAATTTTAAGCAATACCCTTAATAAACTTTATACAATAAAAAGTTTACAAACTGTATGTATTATATGTGCAATAAATAAATTTTGTAGTTTATAAAAATTGTTCTATACTTAATTAGCGAATCGTAAATAGTTTTGTCGAAAAGGAATTATATAAAAAATTTTTTGGAGGTGGCTTTCACTTGCTTAAATTCGATCACGTAACAAAAGTGTACGAAGGTACTAATAAAGCGGTTGATGACATGAACCTTGAGGTAGAAAAAGGTGAATTCGTTGTATTTATCGGACCTAGCGGCTGCGGTAAAACGACAACAATGAAAATGATTAACCGACTAATCGAACCTTCGAATGGAAGCATTTATATTGAAGAGGAAAATATTTTAGAAAAAGATCTGGTGCAACTCAGGCGCGAGATCGGTTATGTTATTCAGCAAATCGGACTATTTCCGCATATGACGATCCAGGAAAACATTTCAATTGTACCGAAGCTGTTGAAGTGGCCAGAGGAGAAACGGAAAAGTCGGGCAGCAGAGTTGCTGCAGCTTGTTGATATGGAACCAGAATACTTAAACCGCTATCCACATGAATTAAGCGGGGGGCAGCAGCAGCGTATCGGTGTCTTACGGGCACTTGCCGCAGACCCTCCCCTTATTTTAATGGATGAGCCTTTCGGTGCTCTTGATCCGATTACGAGGGATTCCCTGCAGGAGGAATTTAAAAAGCTTCAGCAGTCACTCGGAAAAACGATCGTTTTTGTCACACACGATATGGATGAAGCTCTTAAACTGGCTGACAGAATTGTGATTATGCGTGATGGGCAGCTGGTACAAGTTGGAACCCCTGATGAAATTCTTAGAAGCCCCGCAGATCAATTTGTTGAAGAGTTTATCGGCAAAGAGCGTTTAGTACAGGCTCGACCAAATATTCAGACGGTTGAACAAATTATGGGTTCTGACCCTGCAACAATAACAGAAGACAAAACATTGACGGATGCCATTCAGATCATGAAAGATCGCAGGGTCGATTCATTGCTCGTTGTAGATGATCAATATGTGTTAAAAGGATTTATTGATATTGAAATGATTGATCAAAATCGTAAAAAGGCAACACAGGTCGGTGAGGTGTTAGAGACAGAGCTTTATACCGTGAATGAGGGAACATTACTACGCGACACCATTCACAAAATATTGAGAAGAGGCATGAAATATGTCCCTGTTGTTGATCAGAACAAGCGTCTCCGTGGACTTGTGACGAGAGCCAGCCTTGCTGATGTAGTATACGACTCTATTTGGGGCGAAGAAGATCAACTCGCCACGACAGAAGTATAGGAGGGGATAAGATGGATCAATTGATAGAGTTTTTGGCGAATAACGGGAATCAATTGCTCATAAAAACATGGGAACACTTTTACATTTCATTACTTGCTGTTCTCCTTGGCGTTATCGTTGCGATCCCGCTTGGAGTGGCGCTCACACGTGTGCCTAAGCTAGCAGGTTTCGTCATCGGGACAGTTGGGGTTGTTCAAACGTTCCCAAGCCTTGCGATCCTAGCTTTCTTTATCCCTCTTCTTGGGGTTGGCAAAGTTCCCGCGATTGCAGCATTGTTCTTTTATTCCATGCTGCCAATGCTAAGAAACACCTATATAGGGGTTAAAGAAGTAAATAATAGCTTATTGGAAGCAGGACGGGGAATGGGCATGAGCGGCTGGCAGCGGATCCGGGATGTGGAATTGCCGCTTGCCGTACCAGTGATTATGGCAGGAGTCAGAGTATCCACCGTTTACTTGATTGGCTGGGCAACCCTTGCATCATTTATTGGTGCAGGCGGATTAGGTGATTATATCTTTAACGGTCTGAACCTCTACCGTCCAGATCTCATTATCGCCGGGGCAATTCCTGTAACACTATTGGCCTTAGTTACGGACTTGATACTAGGACGTCTTGAAAAACGTGCGACCCCTAAAGGGATAAGAACGGCTTAGAAAGGAGGATCATAAAAGGTGTTCAAAATAATTAAGAAACCCTTCATTGCATTATTATTAGTTACGACACTGCTTAGCGGCTGTTCATTGCCGGGGCTAAGCGGACCTGCTGAGAAGACTATTACGATAGGAACGTTAGGTACAGCGGAATCAGCTATTATGGGCAACATGGTTCGACTCATGATTCAACACTACACTGAACTCCAAACAGAGATGGTAACCAATCTTGGGTCGTCTACGGTGCAGCACGAAGCCATGATGTCCGGAGAAGTAGATATTACGGCTACAAGATATACAGGTACAGATTTGGTCGGTGCCCTGGGAATGGATCCTATTACAGATCCGGACAAGGCTATGAAAATTGTAAAAAGAGAATTCCAGAAACAATTTAACCAAACATGGTTTGACTCCTATGGTTTCGCCAATTCATATGCATTTACAGTAAAGAGTGAGCTGGCGGAAAAGAAAAACCTGGAGACTGTTTCAGACCTGGAATCCCTTGCTGCTAATTTGCGATTAGGAGTAGACAGTGCTTGGATAAGACGGCCGGCCGTAGGATACGACTCGTTTATAAAAAAATACGGGTTTGAGTTTGGTCGTGTCTTCCCAATGTCGATTGGTTTAGTTTATAAAGCCGTAGAAAGCGGCGAAATGGATGTTGTACTGGCCTATACCACAGATGGACGTCTCGAAGCATTCGACCTTGTAACGTTGAAGGATAATAAACATCTCTTCCCCCCGTATGATGCTTCACCGGTTGTCCGTAACGAAGTTCTGGAGAAGCATCCGGAGCTGCGTGACGTTTTACAAAAGTTAGCCGGTAAGATTGATACGGAACAGATGAGAAAGATGAATCATAAAGCCAACGTAAAAATGAAAGAACCAAAACTTGTAGCCAAAGAGTTTTTAGAAAAACATAATTACTTCGAATAAAGAATTACCAGGAGGTGAAGGTATCTTGGAAACACTTATGGATTTAGGACTGTACTATTCGCAAAATATGGGATATGTGTGGGAACAATTTTTCCGGCACTTTCTAATGTCTGCCTACGGTGTTTTATTTGCAGCCATGGTTGCTATTCCTGTAGGGATTATCATTGCCCGTCATGCTAGATTAAGTGCCTGGGTGATTTCATTTACGAACATTATCCAAACTGTTCCAGCCCTGGCTATGCTGGCTGTTCTCATGCTGGCTATGGGACTGGGAGCCAATACAGTTGTCTTTGCGTTATTCCTCTATTCCCTTTTACCGATTCTTAGAAACACATACACAGGTATTCGCAGTGTAGATCGGGCGCTGATCGAATCCGGGCACGGTATGGGAATGACGAAGTTTCAACTGTTAAGAATGGTAGAATTACCACTCGCGCTGTCCGTTATCATGGCAGGACTGAGAACTGCCTTGGTTATTGCCATCGGTATTGCCACGATCGGCACGTTTATCGGGGCAGGTGGATTAGGAGATATTATCATCCGTGGTACAAATGCGACAAACGGCGCAGCTATTATTCTAGCTGGGGCTATTCCAACAGCCGTAATGGCGGTTGTTGCCGACGTCGTCATGGGCTGGTTTGAGAAGCTGCTCTCACCAGTCAATGGAAAAAAGACGAATAATATGGAAAAAACAGCTTAACAGCAGGGGAGTGCTCCCTGCTGTTTTCATATATTAAATGGGTCTTACCCGATTAAGGAGGAGTTTTACATGCAAATTCTAGTAGAAAAAAATGTCCCCTGCACAATGCGGGATGGCACAGTGTTATATTCTGATATATACCGCCCTCATGAGGAAGGGGAATTTCCTGTATTACTGACTCGCCTCCCCTACAGTAAAGATTTACCTTTCTACTCCCACCGTTACCTTGATACAAACCGGCTTGTGGAGAATGGTTACATTGTCATTATTCAAGATGTGAGAGGGCGCTTTCAATCTGAAGGGGAATTTGAACCGTTTATTTACGAAGCACAGGATGGGTACGACACGGTTGAGTGGGCAGCATCATTACCTTACTCAATAGGAAAAGTGGGCATGTTCGGTCTTTCCTACTATGGTTTCACACAACTATTAGCTGCAACTGAACGCCCTCCTAGCTTACACGCCATTTTTCCGGCTCAAACGTTAAGTGACCAAAGGAAAGGAAACTTTTACTATGATGGTGCTTACGGATTGGGACTATCAGAAACCTGGGTACTCGAGTCCATCGCACCTGATCTTATAAAAAGAAAATATAATGATCCAGAAGCGTATAACGCGGCAATGAGCAAGTGGGCTAAGTGTGTAGATCATATCGAAAAGTGGTACCTTCATGCACCAATTAAAAATTGGCCGCCCCTAAAAGAGCTTGGGGTTGCGAAATATTTCTTCGAACAAGTAGAGCGCGATTTGAATGATGATGACTGGGACAAATCAAGCATCGCCAACCAATATAATCAAATAAATGTCCCTGCCTATCACCTTGGCGGATGGTATGATAGTCTGCTAGGATCCACAATAGATAATTATATTGAAATGAAAGCAAAAGCGGATGGTCTGAAAGTGGGGGAACAGCAAAGATTAATGATTGGGCCCTGGGCTCATGGGGATTTCGGCTCTTTGATTGGGGATAAGAAATTTGGAATCCACGCCTCAGAGGATTGGATCGACTATAAGGAAAACCTAACCGATCTTCATGTCCGCTGGTTTGATCATTGGCTAAAGGGTAAAGATACACAGATCACTGCAGAAGCACCGGTTAAAATTTTTGTCATGGGGATCAATCAGTGGCGTGATGAGCAGGAATGGCCGCTCTCACGCACAAACTACGTTCCCTACTATTTCCACAGCAAAGGAGCAGCTAACTCACGTTCTGGGGACGGATACCTCTCCACCATAAAACCAGATGAGGAACCGTCGGACCACTTTGTCTATGATCCAGAAAATCCTGTCCCATCAAATGGTGGAGGTACATTGCATGATGGAGTGAACACGACGGGGCCGCGGGACCAGAGAAACATTGAAGATCGAAGTGATGTCTTAGTCTATACATCAGCGGCCCTTAAAGAATCAGTTGAAGTTACAGGCCCTGTCAAAGTCAAACTTTGGGCATCAACAGACGCAAAAGATACCGATTTTACCGCCAAGTTAGTAGATGTGTTGCCTGATGGTACAGCTTACAATTTAACCGATGGTATTATTCGTGCAAGATATCGAAATGGCTATGAACCAGAGGCAGAGTTAAACGGTGAGATCGTACAATATGAAATAGATTTATGGGCAACGAGTAACGTATTTCTTACTGACCATCGAATAAGGATTGAGATTTCCTCCAGTAATTTTCCGCGCTTTGATGTCAATCTAAATACTGGGCAGACCATGTTGAACAGCAGTGAATGTAACCCTGCGGATCAAGTGGTTTATCACAGGAAACAATACCCTTCTCACGTCCTCCTGCCAATCATTCCAGCGGGAAAATAGTATGTTGTCACTGTGGGAATGTATCAAGTAGCTTTTTCTATGAGCAGCAAAAAGGCCCATTAATTCAAAAAAATGGGCCTTTAAGTTTTTTACCCAGAACTTGTACGTTTAAAATATAGGCCCTTTGTGGATTAATATGCTCTGTCGCTCGAAAAAATAGTACAGCATTTACGTGCTCTACTATGACAGCTGAGTCAATATCAGAGCCTTTTTATGTTTCAGCATGGCTGACTAACCTTTTTAATATTGAGACCTCCACAAGTGAAATGCTGCATATGCTCGCCAGTCTCCCCACCGCTCTGACAACTCCTCAACATAGTTAGTTGTGGGTTTACGATCCAATCCAAGCTGCTTTCTCAGGGCATGATGAATTCCAATGTCTGCTGCAGGAAAAGCTTGAGGTTGAAGCAGGCATCGCAGCATTACATATTCGGCGGTCCATACTCCTACACCTCTTAGCTTCATTAATCTGCTTTTCATCTTGTGATAATCCAGTTGTAAGAGTTCCTCTTTCGTTATTTCCCGGGAAACTATCGCCTTGGCTATCCCTATGACATACTCCGCCTTTCGTGTTGTGAATTGCAGTTTTCTCAAGTCACTTACTTGTAGCGAGGCAATTTTCTCACTATGAGGGTATAACCAATAGTCCTCACCTTGATACTCCAATCTTTCACCAAAATTCTCTACAAATCTCCTCTTTAATGTATAGGCAAAAGTGAGGTTGATTTGCTGCCCGATGACTGCCCAGGTTAACGCTTCAAACAGATCCTGAATTCCCACAATTCTTAACCCAGGGTGATTTGATACAAGGTTCTTTAAAATGGAATCACCTTGTGCCATTTTATAAAAGTCAGCCATATCTCTCTTAAGATCAAACCATTCACTAATATACACGGGGATCAGGTCACATTCTCTCTCTCCCGGCTTCCCAAAAGGAAACTCAACAATTAAAGACTTTTCTGTACTTCTCATCTTAAGTAGGACTAGAGACTTGTTCACCATGAGAAGCTTTATAATCGATTCTCCTTCAGCTTTATGTAAAACTTCCTGAGGAGAGCGGTTGAGGTAAACTAAACATTCTTTAAAGCTAAAGTCAGATGCGGTGGGTATTATAAGGTAATGGCCATTGTGCATTATAAGCCTCCTAACCAGTTATAATTTGCTTTAGGTTAGGAATATCTTAACATAAGAACGCATCTCGAAGGTGCAGGCTACATCGGGAACAAAAATGGACCTCCCTTTTTACCTTAAGCACTGGTCAGGAAGGTCAGGATCTATCTTTTACACCTCAACTCCTTAATCAACAACGATGTAGGCTATCATTGGTCCATTAGACTGAATATCTGAGTGAGTGGTGCAAATAAGCTTGTATACGCCTTCTTCATCAAACTTTAAATCAACGATCGTTTCTTTCCCTTTCTGGACTACCCCTTTAACATCTGTACCCTCAATTCGAAAAGGATGTTCCTTCCCACTCACACCATAAATATTCAATCTGAATGGTTCCCCTTCTGACACATAGATCGTTCCCGGGTCCCAACGGTATGCTTCGATTTCTTCCCCATCAGCAGTTTTTGACTTGAACTCCCCTGTCACGAGATGAATAATTCGTGTGTCTGCACTTGCCGGTTTGGAAAGGGTAGGGACAGCCTCACTCCCCCATAACGAAGTTCCAATGAAAAATGCAAGCGCCATCGCCACCAGTATACCGACAAACACTCCAATTTTCCTTTTAGTAATAAATAAAATTTTCACAAGTAATCCCTCCCATGGCTTGTTTACTTATGCATATGCAATCAATCCATAGGAACTTGTCTAATTTTTTCAATGTGAAAAGAAAAATCAGCCCCCATCATAAAGGAAGCTGATTTCATATGTGTTGAAGATTGGCAAATGCTCATGCCGGTGAAACTTTAACTAAATCATACCTTTTGAATGGTATGAAGCTGTTCACCCAAATACTTAGCAAGTGCGAGCATTCCGTAAACATCCGCTTTGGCCTCAGCATCAGAGTTATAGTTTGTATTCGTGTTGACATCATAGGTGTAAAGCTGTCCACTTTGGTCCTGAATGGCTTCGATTCCGGCAACTTGGATATCATTTATTTGAAGAAATTCCTCATATTGCTCCAAGATCGGATGATGATAACTTTCAAGAATCTCGAACTTAGCTCCACCTGTTTCTTGTTTTCCAGTAGGGCAGTACATATCGTCAATCGTGCAAGCATCAGCAGGACACAATTCAAATCCCTCAGATGTATCGACTTTAACAGCATATAGAAACTTTCCGCCAACGAATTCATGTCGTACGATATAAGGCTCTGGTGCTTCTACATACTGCTGAATGAGGGTAACGCCGTCAACTGGATCCTCAAAGGAGTCTCCATAAACATACTCTTTTAATGCTTCGATAGAGTGAAAAAGTTGAACTCCCTGACCTTTCCCAGCACGATTGTGTTTGGTGATAAAGGGAACTAAGTCCAGCTTTTGGGCTGCTTCAATAATCTGATCCTTGCCAACAGCTGCGATCGTTTTCGGTGATGTGATACCAGTACCATTCAAAGCCATATACTGGTTCACTTTGCTTACCTCAAGGCGTAGAGCTCTACTACCATTGATAACGGTCCGATCATGTCGCTCAAGCCATGCCAGAACTGCTTCCGTGAATTCAGGAGCAAAGCGATGGTCCCTCGTATGAGAAGATGCACTTATACGGTTGTAAAAAATACCTTCTGGAGGCTCGTTAGATAAGTCAATATTTCCTTGGTCCAGATACCATAGCTCAAAAGGTAACTGCAATTCTTTTAATCGCTTCGTTAAATGTTCCGTCCATTCATCGTTTTCGTGCAATACATAAATTTTATTTTCCACGGATCAAACTCCTTTCCTAGATGCTAAAGGTATTAATGATACTTTGAATATAACATATTAAACCGACCTTTTTACCTTGTTATGCTCATAGCTTTTCACGAAAGGAATTAGCAGATAGTAATAGTTACAATTTTGTAAGAACTTAAGAGACAAAATACGACATAGAATTAGATGCGGTAATGTTTCCTAATTTAGGAGAAAGGGGACATTGGTGAATAAGCATAAACCTCATGTCCAGTAACTGGTGAATTTCTAGAGTTCACAGAATTATTGAACCAATCTTTCGAATTTAGACGATGAGTAAATCATCAATCATATTGTGACAGTATGGAATGTGATCAAAGGCTCAACAAAATAAGAATTAAAATCCAGAATGAGGTGAATCAGATGAAGAAAGCAGGATCAGAAATTGATATTACCCTGGAGGTAGTATGCGGAAAGTGGAAAGGGCTCATTTTATGGAAGCTTCTCCACGAGAAAGAAGTGCGTTTCAATGAACTGCGCCGCTCCATTGAAGGCAATATATCACCGAGAATTTTATCACGAGAACTCCGAAAACTGATGGATGATGGATTAATCGAACGCATTGATTATGGGATTTCCCCTCCAAGAGTAGAATACCGAATTACTACATATGGAAAAACCACATCACCCTTCCTTAAAATTATGAATGATTGGGGTATGGAGCATAAGCGTTTGAATGCCACCAAAAAGGAAATGGCACAAATCATTAATAAAGATGAACCAGAAGTCAATCACACTTAAGGGGGAAGCCCTGATTTTATCCAGGGCTTTCTCTTCTTAATTTTCATCGGCGGGGTATTTAATCCCCATTTGTCTTCTTGCTTCTTGAAGAATCTGTGTAGCAATCAGCGTGTTTTTATGAGAGTTGACCGTGGATTGTATTTCACCCTTTTGAACCAGGTTAACAAACTCCGCAAGCTCATAATACATCGGCGGATGAGTATTCTGCTCCTCAAGACGATCAACTGACCCATCATTATAGCAAATTTTAATGTTTCCTGGTTCTGAAATATTTGGGATCATTATCACCCCTTCTTCTCCTTGAATTTCAGAAGGTGCATAAGAATGATTGATTTTCGAATGAGTGATGACAGCCTCCAACCCTTCATATTCAGCCAGAATACTACCTTTTCCATCTACACCTGAAGCAAGCCTTACTCCATTTGCTTTGATCGACTTCGGTTCTCCGAACAGCACTACTAGAGGGTACACCCCATACACACCTAAATCCATCAAAGATCCATTGGAGAAATCAGGGTTAAATGCATTGAGGACCGTTCCATCTCGATAAGCATCGTAGCGTGAGGAATACTTACAAAAGTTCCCTGTGAAACGACGTACTGTTCCAATTTTATGTAACTGCTCTCGGATGCTGACAAAGCCTGGCATCAACGTTGATTTTACGGCTTCCATTAAAAGCACGTGATTGGTTCTCGCCACATCAATCATACGAGCTGCTTCGCGTTGGTTGGAGGCTATAGGTTTTTCACATAAAACATGTTTCCCGTGCTCCATTGCTGTAATCGCCTGCCCGGCGTGGAATGAGTTTGGACTGGCTACATATATAGCATCGACCTCTTCAGAACCACACATTTCCTCGACTGAGGTAAACGTAAGTTCAGCTCCATATTTCCCGGCAAACTCTTTTGCTCGTTCTTCTGTTCTCGAATAGACAGCTTTTAATTCAAAATGTTCCACATGCTGCCCTGCTTCGATCATTGACTCTGTTATAAAGTTCGTTCCGATAACGCCAAAACGTATCATACAGCTCACTACCCCTTTCTCTTATAGTGTAACAGACGATCCTGTTTGCTTAGGTCACTTCCTTATCCCAACCATGATTATAGAGGAAGGTTGCAACAGCACGTTTGAATTTTGTTTCTTCCTCTACAAAAGGATAATGATTACTATGTTCAAACACCACTAGCTCGGAGTTTGGAATAAACTCCTTCATTTCAAGAGAATACTCTAATGGACACTGGACGTCATGTTCGCCGCAAGTAATCAGCACAGGTGTCTTAATAAAAGATAGTTTCCTGCTGACATCAAAGATGGGAAGCTCCCTAACAAAATAATTCATTCGGACGGCTGACATCTTCTTGTGAATATTTCTGCAAAACAACTCTTCATAGCTATCAGGTTTATGCAGGGACAGCCTGGTCCGCTCAACAGTTAACTTTTGCCGCTTGCCCTTCGATAATTCACTACTCTTTAATGCTTCAATGAGGTTTTGCATGCGCTGAAATTGCGGATGGTTATCATTATAAATACATCCCTCGGAGAACGTCATATATTCCCTTGCTGCTGCCCCTGCAATAACTAGAAAATTCAAGTGCTCGGAAAATCGAATGCCATATACAACCCCAAGCATCCCGCCGGTAGAATGACCTGCAAACCCCCATTGTTTCAAACTTAACGCTTCCCGAATAGCCTCCAGGTCAAAAACGGATTCAAGCATACTTAACTGGTAAGGCTCCTCGGCTTTTGCAGAGCCTCCTGACTCACGTAAATTTACTATGTAAACTGTGTTCGTATCCGTGAACGTTTCTGCAAAATAATCACCTGACTCGTTATATTGCGAGTACAGATGGGTTACACATAAAGGTGGTCCGCTCCCTTGTGTAAACACCTCAAATACTCCCCGATTCGTCTTAATCAAATCCCTCTTCCAACCGCTCACAAGCCATCCCTCTTTCCTCTGGTTTATCCTATATTTCGATACCCCCCTTATAAAAACCTCCCCTAACCAAAAAGCCCGCACATCGTGTGCAGGCTTTAATCTTCAATAAGCTTCAGTCCTATTTCTGCTAACACAACCTGACCTTTTCGAGTAGGATGAACATCACCCTTTATAATATATTCAGGATGCCCTTTAAAAGCTTTATATGCATTCGCCATTTCAACATTAGTAAAACGACTTAACAGTTCAATGAGAGAGCTATATTGTGCATTAATATAGCTTAGCGGGGCTTCCAGCTTGTCACCCGCTTCAGGGTAAGGATTATAAATGTTATAAACAATGATATCACCCTGTGTTAATCGTTCCAGCTCGATAACAGTTGAATAAACATTAAAGATTAGATCGCGGACCACAAGAGCTACTTCCTCCATTTTTATTCCCTTAAGACCTTTATTTTCTTTCAAAAGGTTCAAAAGGTCATTTCCCCCTATACTTACCACAACATAATCAGCATGTTTGATCGTATTGCGAAACCTATCGTTTGTCCGAACGGCTTTAAGCAGCTCAGATGACGTCATTCCTGGGATACCAAGGTTAGTTACCTCTAGACCGGCTTCCTCACCCATGATGTAAGGAAATGCCTCACCTGAAGGCAAGGTGTTATCATTCGTTAAATTATACCCATAGGGAATGGAGTCCCCGATTGCGACAAGCTGTTCTGACTCCCTTGCATAGATGTGGTGAGGAGCAAGCACAGCTCCAAAAAACAGAAAGACTATGCAAAAAAGGGTCGATAATTTTTTCAAAATCAGTCACCCCTTCACCACGGATTATTATATAATCCTGCTTACTGCTCAGTATTCCAGAAATGAAGAAAATCACTCATGTAAAAACCATCCTTTATTTTCCGTAAAAAAGACGCCAAAATAATTCGGCGCCTCCATGTTTATTTACTTATAAAGAGTTGGGTCCAGTGCTGGCCATCTTTCGTATAACCGACACCAATTTGGGTTACTTGCTCATTCATAATATTTTTACGATGGCCTGGACTATCTAACCAATCCTGAACCACCTCATTGGGAGTCTGCTGGCCAACTGCAATGTTTTCTGCAGCATAACTAAACTCTATGCCGAATTGTTTCAACATTTGAACAGGATTGCCATAAGTCGGGGAGGTGTGGGCAAAGTAATCGTTTTTTGCCATGTCAGTTGATTTTTTCCGGGCAACCTTGGATAATTCACTGTTTATCTTGAGAGGCTTCAAGCCGTTCTTTTTGCGGGCCTGGTTGGTTAATTGAACCACTTGTTCCTGAAAAGAACCTGTTACCTCGTCAACACGTTGGTCATTTGTTCCGGTATCATCACCATCTGCCTCGAAACGATCAGAATTTGGTGCATCGTTATTATGGTTTTCCATAGGCAGACCAGGATCTGTGCCTTCGAAAGGAATATTAGCACTAAAGCGATTTTGCTCTCGTTCCAACTCCACTTTTTCGCGCTGTTCTGGGCCATATTCTACCTGATTATAATCATAAGACTCGCGTTCCAAAGCTCCCTCGTCCCCTGCACCACATGCTGCAAGGACCGCCATGATCACAGCGGTGTAAACAAGCAAAAATAAAGACTTTCTCATCTTTCATCCTCCTTAAGGAATTGATCATCATTACTATTTGCAACGATTAAAAAAATATCCTTAAAAGTCAGAAGAGGAAAGTCATGAAAAGAGAACACAGAAATATCCTGGCGCTAGCATAGCACCAGGATCCATTATTACAACATATTTTCTTGTAGACGGAAACAGACCACTTTGGATTCAGTCATTGATTCCATGGCGTAACGAACACCTTCACGACCAACCCCGGATCCTTTGGTTCCACCAAAAGGCATTGCATCAATACGATAATCACTGCTGTCATTAATCATGATGCCACCTACGTTCATGTGCTTAATTGTGTAAAAAGCATGATGAATGTTGCTTGTAAAAATACCTGCCTGCAACCCATAATCTACATCATTGGCCAGTTCCACCGCCTGGTTCAAATCAGTGACGGGCTGAATAAGCACGACGGGACCAAAAATCTCCTCTTTAGCTATTTTGGCCGATTCAGGAACATTCGTTAACACGGTTGGATAATAATACGCCCCTTCACGCTTTCCACCAACTGCAACGGTTGCTCCGGCAGATACCGCTTCATTCACCCATAACTCTACACGCTCTGCTTCTTTCTCCTCAATCATTGGCCCTATATCTGTCAGTTCATCCATCTTGTCGCCAACCATTAATTCTGCAGTGCGAGTAACAAACGTGTCCAGAAATTGGGAGTAAACTCCTTTTTCCACGTATATACGCTGTACCCCAATGCAATTTTGCCCAACTGCTGAGAACGCTCCCGATACAGAAGATTGAACGGCATCGTGGAGATCAGCATCATTTAGAACAATAACGGGGGAGTTGGATCCAAGCTCCATACTGACTTTTTTAGTCCCGGCTTTTTGCGTTATCCGTTCTCCTACGTTTGGGCCGCCCGTGAACGATATCATTTGAACAGCTGGATGTGTAACAAGTATATCCCCAAGTTCCCGGCCTGAGCCAGTAACAACTGACAAGAAACCTTCTGGAAGACCGGCTTCAACAAAAGCTTCTGCCAACTTCAGCGCACTTAGCGGGGTTACAGAAGCAGGTTTCACAACGATTGCATTGCCAGATGCAATCGCAGGACCAATTTTGTGAGCCACCAAATTCAAGGGGTCATTGAATGGAGTGATCGCTCCAACTACTCCCACAGGGAATCGATAGTGATAACCTACGCGATTTTCACTTCCCTCATTTTGATCAAAATTAATCGTTTCTCCATTCATCCTTCTTGCTTCTTCCGCACTAATTTTAATCGTTTGTGTGGCTCGCTTTACCTCCCCCCGAGCTTCATTAATCGTTTTACTTCCTTCAGAAGCAATAATGCGAGCAAATTCTTCGGCATGATCTATCATATAGGAGACGACCCGCTCAAGAATGGTAATTCGTTCATGCGTCGGCCAGACTTGCGTATTTTGATAAGTCCGCTCAGCTTTATCAATAGCGAGAGACATATCCTGTTTAGAAGCCAAAGGAACACGGGCGATCACTTGGCTGCTCTGAGGGTTGCGCACTTCAAATGTCTCTTCTCCACTTACCCACTTCCCGCCGAGTAACATTTTCATCTCCTTTACCTTTGTGTGCATTTACTATCCCCTCCTTTATAATTTCGCAGGCTGTCTCTCCCTTTGATAATGAATTAAATCAATCAACAGCGAAAAGCCAGTTTCTTTTAACCCTGCGCCCGCTCCTGTCAACAAAATAGGTCCGGCTAAATCGCATTCATAGACAATCGCGTTTGTAGCACCGGTTACTCCTGACAGCGGATCGTCTGCATCGATACGTTCAGGCTTCACACTGGCCCTAACCGTTCCCTCTTCATTTTTCACCCGAGCGAGTAAGCGTAATTTCTTCCCTTCCCGTAGTGCATCCTGTACTTGGTCAACGGTGACCCCACTAATTCCTTCACACTCAACTTCAGTATGAGATAGTGATTCCCCCATTAAATAGTTGGCTAAAATAGCTGCCTTATAGCGAGCGTCATAACCTTCCACATCACTAGTAGGATCCGCTTCAGCATAGCCAAGCTGTTGTGCTTTTTCTAAAGAATCTTCGTAAGAAAAACCCTTTTCCATTTCCGTTAGAATAAAGTTGGTCGTGCCGTTGAGAATTCCTTTAATTTCTGTTATCTCATTGCCAGCAAGTGTTTCAACAGGCATTCTCAGCGCCGGAGTACCACTCATTACCGTACCTTCGAACCCAAAGAATACACCCTGATCTTCAGCAAGCTCAGCTAATTCTTTATAGGCTAAGGCTACGGGACCTTTATTGGTCGTCACCACACTTTTCCCGTGTTCAAAAGCAGTGCGGCAGTGAGTAATCGCCGGTTCCCCCGTATTAACATCTGTAAAGGTAACTTCCACTATGACGTCAGCATTTGAATGGATAATGGTATCTGTACTGCTCCAGCCTTTTTTTGCCTGAGGCCCCCCGGGAATACCCTCTACCGTCCCATCAGTTCGAACAGCTTGCAGAAGATTCTTCACATCGAGGCCATCCGGATCATATATCGAACCTTTCATCATATCGGCAACCGCTACGACCCTTGTATTAAGACCATATGAACGACTCAAACTCTTTTCACGCTCCATTAAAATCTCTGCAAGAGCCTGCCCGACGCCGCCAAAACCAATGAATGCTATGTTTACCATTACGCTCACTCCCCCTCACGTTGGTGTAGAAGCTGATACACGCATTTCAGAAAAACCCCTATACCATCTGATAGTGCTTCTTCGTTAATATCAAAACCTGGATGATGCAAGCCGCGCTCTACTTCTATCCCGCACCCAAGGAAAAACATCGCACCAGGCTTACGTGCTGTCATGTGACTGAAGTCTTCACTCCCCATTCCAAATGGTTCGTTTACGATTTTCATACCAGCGGCTGCATCACATATGACTTTGTTGATAGCTGGATCATTAACAAGAGCAGGTTCACCACGATGAATCGTCAAATCAAAATCTCCGCCTAATGCAGTAACTACGCGCGCAGCTCCCTCAATCTCTTTTATAAGCAGCTCGCGTACTTCTTTCTTATAGGATCGGATCGTTCCTTGTATTTCAACTAACCCAGGAATTACATTGTTGGCTTCTCCAGCATGAATCTGCCCAACACTAATGGTCCCGACTTCGAGAGGATTTACTTTCCGACCGTTTATACTGTACAGAGCCTGCAGCAAGTATGTCGACATCCACACAGGATCCTTTGTATGATGAGGGTATCCCCCGTGCCCACCATTCCCTTTAACGATCAAATAAAAGTCATCATTATTAGCCATACTAGGACCATCGTGGATCTGAATTTCACCCTTTTTCCGCCACGGACACATATGAAGGGCAAGGACTGCCTCCACGTCATCCAGTACGCCGCATTGCAGCATTTTCAAGGCTCCTGTCTCACCTAAAACATCGCAATCCTCTTCAGCCGGCTGAAAAATTAACTTAACAGTTCCTTTAAAAAGCTCTGTATTCGCATCTTCTGCTAATAACTTCGCTGTACCCAATAGGATGGAAATATGGGCGTCATGACCACAAGCGTGCATGACACCCGGATGCTTAGAACTATAGGAGAGCCCTGTTTGCTCATAAATCGGCAGGGCATCCATATCTGCCCGAAGTGCTATGACAGGCCCCTCCCCTGTGGTGAGGGTCGCTACTACACCATATCCCCCAACGTTTTTCTCAATAGTATAAGCTTCAAACGAACCCAAAATCTGCGCGATTGTTTCGCTGGTGGCTTTCTCTTGGAAACTAAGTTCCGGAAACTGGTGAAAATGGCGCCTCCACTTAATGACTTCAGGGAGAATGTCTGCTGACCTTTCAACTAAGTCCGACAATTTAGTTGTCACAGGGGTACCCCCTTAATTTTTGATCATGATATTTGATGGCAAAGCTTTAAATGCCTGTTCCAGATCCTGTTTCAAATCATCTATATCCTCAATCCCTGCGGAATAACGAATCAATCCTTCAGGAATGCCCATGGCTGCCCGCTCTTCAGGTGTGCATTCAACATGGCTGGTGGTTCTGGAGGGTCCAACAACCGTTTCCACAGATCCGAGATTTGCTGCTCGATTTGCGAACTTTAATTTTGGCAGCAAATGACGAACTGTTTCCACACCGCCTTTAACGGAAAAACTGAGCATACCTCCAAAACCGTTCATTTGTTCTTTGGCAATATCATGGTTAGGGTGATTTTCCAGTCCAGGATAAAATACATCCTCTACCAGCTCTATACCTTTGAGAAATTCAGCAATTTCATGAGCGTTTTTATTTTGCTGATCAATGCGGAGCTTTAACGTTTTCATTCCGCGCAAAAGCAGGTAGGCGGCCATCGGATCGAGTGTTGCACCGTTGATTTCACGATAGTGATATACAGTTTCAACGAGCTCCTTACTTCCACAGACAACTCCACCAAGAGCATCAGCATGACCGCCCAGGAATTTTGTCGCACTGTGAATGAC
The DNA here is from genome assembly GCF_029714185.1 of Halobacillus naozhouensis. Classification (NCBI taxonomy): domain Bacteria; kingdom Bacillati; phylum Bacillota; class Bacilli; order Caryophanales; family Bacillaceae; genus Halobacillus; species Halobacillus naozhouensis. The sequence continues at coordinate 4,005,544 of NZ_CP121671.1, forward strand.
CAAATCTGCCCCTAATTCCAGTGGGTTTTGGTTGACTGGCGTAGCGAAGGTGTTATCAACTATTACAATTGCTCCTGCCGCTTTCCCCGCCTTCGCCATTCGTTTAATATCCGTGATTTTGACGGTTGGATTTGTCGGGGTTTCTAAATATAGCACTTTACAGCCTCTTTCAATCTCTTGCTCTATAGCCTCATGATCGCCTGTTTCACAAAGCATTACCTCTACTTGCTGCTTAGGGAGAAATTCCGTGAAGATTTTGTTTGTACCACCATACGTGTCTTTAATTGAAACGATTCTGTCCCCTGGAAACAGCAATGTTCCCAGCGTATTACTAATCGCAGCCATGCCTGTAGAGAAACTTGTAGCCGCTTCTGCCCCTTCGAGAATTTTGATTTTGTCTTCAAAAGCCTGAACGGTTGGGTTTGTGTTACGACCATAAATGTGGCCTTCTTTGTTGCCCACTGCTACTTCATACCATTCATCCATGTCGTCATATCCAAATGAGACACTATGAACTACAGGTACTTGCGTGGCTCCAAAAGCAAGTTGCTCTCTCTCACCGGCCCAAATTGATTTCGTACTTAATTTAGCTTTATTCATTAGAATCATCCTCCTTAGAATTTAATAACTCCCAGGCATATCGGGCTATTTGTGTATCTTGCACACCTGTGCCTGTTAAATCACAAATAGTAAGTTGTTGATCATTTGATCGACCTGGCTTCTGCCCGCTGGTTATTTCTCCTAATTCATGGACTTGGTCCAGTATTTCCTTATTTGAAACGGTTCTAAGTTCCCCCAGCATCATCGACTGCTCCTTAACATCACACACAACTAAGTCCGCCTTTTTGATGACGTCATTCTCTAGTTCCTGCTTATGCTGAGCATCTGACCCCATGGCCGTGACGTGCTGACCTGCGTGGAGCCACTCCGCTTTAAGAACGGGTTCTGTGGCCGGGGTGGTTGTAATGATCACATCGCTATTGCTGACAGCTTCGGATGGTGTCTCCTTAACGTCTACACGCAAATCAAACGTTTTTTCAATGAGAGCTTTGTATTGTAGAGCTCTTTCAGGATTACGCCCATAGACAAAGACTTGATCGATGGGCCTGACATTTGTTAGAGCTTCTAACTGGTATTTAGCTTGTGATCCGGTGCCTATGATGCCAACGGTGCGGCTGTCTTCACGGCTTAAATGCTTCGCTGCCACAGCGCCTGCAGCAGCTGTACGAATATCTGTAAGCAAACCGTTATCCGCTAAGACTGCCTTGGGTTCACCTGTCGTCGTGTCAATAAGGATCATCATCCCATTTGCGCTGGGTAAGCCAAGTTTCGGATTGTTAAAGAAGCCAGATGAAAGTTTGACGGCAAAGCTATCATACCCTTCTACATAAGCAGATTTAATATCGACTTCTCCGTTACTAGCTGGAATATCAATACGCATAATCGGCGGCATAGTTACTTTCTTCGTCTGTAATGCTGTGAATGCGCTTTCAACCTCTGTGATAACCTTAGAGTTAAGCTGAATCACTTGTTGTATCTTTTCTTTTGAATAAAGGCGCATAATGTACACCTCCTAACTGATTTGACCATTTGAACTAATGTTGTAAGGATCATGTCTAACAACTAATTCTTGCGGATAGGTCGTAAACCTTTCTGTTCCTGTCTCTGTAACGCGGAACGTCTCACTGATCTCAATTCCATCGTGATCGAACCAAAGACCTGGGATCAGGTGGAATGTCATGTTTGGCTGTAAGACGGTAGTATCCCCCCTGCGAATACTTGCTGTATGCTCTCCCCAATCTGGTGGGTAATTCAACCCTACGGAATAACCAAGTCTGGATTCCTTCTCAAACCCATGCTTTTGAATACTCTTACGCCAGACCTCTTCTAAGTCACCGCAAGTCATACCTGGTTTAGCTGTCTGAAGCACATTTTGTATTCCTTCGGTCACGACAGCAGCCAAATGCTTTAACTTTTCACTAGGCTCTCCAATCGAAACCGTTCGAGCTAGCGGCACATGATACCGTTTATAACATCCTGCCAGTTCGACGATTACCGCGTTATTTTCAAGAAAAGGTCTGTCTGTCCAAGTCAGATGAGGAATCGACGTATGGTCACCAGTAGGAAGCAATGGAACAATGGCTGGATATTCACCACCAAATTCAGGTGTACCCCGTACCAGATGATAATAGATCTCTGCGGCCGTATCACACTCTCGCCCGCCTGCCCGGATGCTTTCTACTCCTTTGGTCATGGCCAGATCTGCAATCGTGGCAGCCCGCTTCATGTATTCAATTTCTTGATCCGATTTAACCATCCGAACTCTATTGACGAGTACCGATGCATCTTGGAATTTCGCGTTAGGCATTCCCTGCTTTAATCGCTCAAGAGACATTGCCGTAAAATAATATTGGTCCATCTCAACACCTATGTGACGATTTCCCTGCCCAATTTGAGTTAATATTTCTGAGATAAAATCCATTGGATGATAAACACTTGAATGAACATAGTAATCAGGGTATGAGATGATATTTTCATCATAGATCCATGTCTTGACCCGGGCCCCGTTTGCATCCTGGAAGCGTCCAATCCATATAGGTTGAGGTTCATCAATTATAATGACAAGCATTTGATGAACGTAAAACGACCAGGCATCGTAACCAGATAAATAATTCATATTAGCTGGATCAGTAATCAGCAGGACCTCAATCCCTTTCTCATCCATGCGATTCTTTGTTTCCTTAAGACGATTTTGATATTCCAAAATATCAAATGGAAGCAACATGTATTTCCCTCCCGCCATTATCTGAATATTTGAATGACTATTACATTCATTGTATTCAATAGGCCTTTATTATGTAATGTAAAAAATGTATGAAAATTCAATATTCCACATTGTACAATTTAGGAAGGTCGGAAAAAGCCGGTTTGTCCAGCTCGTTCAAAAGCTGTATGATTCAAGATAAGAGATAATATAAAAGGTCAGGAAAGGAAGGTCTTGGATGGAGAATGTTATTGTTTCCTGGAGTGGGGGAAAAGACAGTACATTGGCACTCTATTATTTAATGAATAATAGTAATTATCGCATTAGAGGACTGTTGTCGACCACTTCTCAAGCGAGCGGAAGACTGCCCGTACACGAGGTGCGAAGAGAGTTCATTCAGGCCCAAGCTAAGTCACTTGAACTTCCTTTATATGACGTGCCGCTGCCACCAATGGCAGATAACAGTACTTATGAACGGACACTTCAACAAAAGTTTAAGCAGTTTAAGTCAGAGGGGATTTATACCATTGTTTATGCGGATTTATTTTTGGAAGATATAAAAGATTATCGGGATCGTCTACTTTCCACAGCGGGAATGTCAGGGCTATATCCATTATGGGGAAAAGCTTCCACTACCATTGCAGAGGAGTTTATCTCAGCAGGGTTTAAAGCTATCGTTACAGCTGTTGACACAGAACAACTCACGGCTGACCAGGCAGGGTGTATGGTTGATAAAAACTTTATTAATTCATTGCCACCAGGTGTAGACCCTTGTGGTGAAAATGGAGAATTCCATACATTTGTGGTGGACGGACCGATCTTTCATTCTACTATCTCTGTACAGCCAGGCAATCAATTTGAAACAGGCGGCGGAAAGTTTGCACACATTGAATTAATGAAAGAATAGAAGAAGCTTGACAAACTAAACAAACCTGAATTATTCTCGTTCCTATGACTCTTGGGGGAACTCAATTCCGGTACCTTATTAAATGGGCGCTATCGCGTCCATTTTCCATTTCAGGTAATAGATTAAAGCTATTATGGCTACACCATTATGGAGGCAGACTGTGCAATTCCCTTAACTTTGAATAATTTGTGTCAAAATTGAATAGAAATCGTGATTTTTATATGACAATTTATTTAACAATGTCTCGGTGTAAGCTTTATTTGCTATACTATCCCCAGTAATTGATAAACTAGAACATCCATCCCTTTTAATATATTTGTGAGAAGGAGTGTATTGCCAAGTGGAACGCAACAAACGGCATATTAAAAAATGGCTGGCTATGCTGCCACTAAGCCTCGTGCTACTATTAAGCGGCTGTAGTCAATTGACGGTCCTAAATCCAAAAGGTCCTGTCGCAGAAAGTCAAAAAGACCTGATTATGTATTCAATCTGGTTTATGCTCGTGATCGTAGTGGTTGTTTTTGTCCTATTCGCTTACATTGTCATTAAATATCGTGACCGTCCAGGGCGAGGAAACAAAGACTATAATCCGCACCTTCACGGAAACACAATGATTGAGATTATCTGGACAGTTATTCCGATTATCATTGTGGCAGCCTTATCCGTACCAACCGTACAGACATTATTCGATCTTGAAAAACCACCTGAGTCGTCAACTGACAAAGAACCGCTCGTCATCCATGCGACATCTGCAGATTGGAAATGGTTTTTCAGCTATCCGGAACAAAACATAGAAACAGTCAATTATCTCCATATTCCTACTGATCGTCCAATCGAATTCAAACTGGCCTCTGCCGATTCGATGGCAGCACTTTGGATTCCGGCTTTAGGCGGACAAAAATACAATATGGCCGGGATGCAAAACACGCTTTTCCTGCAAGCCGATGAGCAAGGAGTCTATGATGGCCGAAACGCAAACTTTACAGGCGAAGGTTTTGCAGCTCAGACATTTGAGGTTTATGCAGAAAGCGGCGAGGAATTTTCCAACTGGGTAAAACAGGCACAAAATGCACCTGAGCTTACTCAGGACCAATATAATAAGCTTCTTAAACCTGGGTTAACAGACAAGAGGACCTTTTCCTCCACCCACTTACAATGGGTAAATCACGGTACACTTGCCGGAATGGACTATGCGATCAAACGTCATGAGGAAGCTTATGAAAAAGAATTACATCTGAAAAGCGAGGATATTGAAATTGATGCTACAGATGAAGAGTGATAGAAAGAAAGCAGGTGAGGAATTATGCAATTAGATGAATTTTTCGTCACGGGTGAACCGCTCATTTATGCAGGGATGGTTTCCATCGTACTGGTTACAGCTGCTATTATCTTTGTTCTAACTTACTTTAAAAGATGGGGCTGGTTGTGGCGTGAGTGGTTAACTACTGTTGACCATAAAAAGATAGGTATTATGTATATACTCAGTGCTCTTGCGATGTTGTTCAGAGGTGGGATGGACGCCCTAATGATGCGTGTCCAACTAGCATTTCCCGGTATGGACTTCTTAGGCTCGCAACACTATAATGAAATTTTTACAACTCACGGAACAGTCATGATCATTTTTATGGCCATGCCATTCTTGATCGGTCTAATGAACGTGATCGTACCCTTGCAAATTGGTGCCAGAGACGTAGCATTTCCGGCCTTGAACGCCTTAAGTTTCTGGTCGTTCCTATTTGGGGCCATGTTATTTAATATATCTTTCGTAATCGGCGGTTCTCCAGATGCCGGTTGGACCAGTTACACACCGCTCGCTGGTGCAGCAATGAGTCCTGGTCCAGGACAGAACTTTTATTTGATGGGTCTCCAGTTATCAGGGATTGGAACACTGGCCACGGGGATAAACTTTATGGTTACGATTATTAAAATGCGTGCTCCAGGAATGAAAATGTTTCAAATGCCAATTTTCACCTGGTCAACACTCGTAACAGCGTTTATTATTGTTTTTGCCTTTCCTATTCTAACTGTTGCATTAGCTTTAATGACAATTGATAGAGTATTTGGTTCCCAGTTCTTCACCTTAACCGGCGAAGGCTTACCGATGATGTGGGCTAACTTGTTCTGGATGTGGGGACACCCAGAAGTTTATATTGTTATTTTGCCTGCCTTTGGTATCTTCTCAGAGGTTATTGCGACATTTGCGCGCAAGCAGTTGTTCGGTTATAAGGCCATGGTTTGGTCGATGATCCTTATCGCAGGATTAAGTTTCCTTGTATGGGTTCACCACTTCTTTACGATGGGGGCCGGAGCATTTGTTAACTCTGTATTCTCTGTTTCAACAATGCTGATCGCGGTTCCAACTGGTGTTAAAATATTTAACTGGCTCGCTACACTATACAAGTCGAAAATTCAGTTTACAGTAGCCAACCTATGGGCACTTGCCTTTATCCCAAGTTTCGTAATCGGGGGGGTTACGGGTGTTATGCTGGGTATGGCTGCAGCCGATTACCAGTTCCACAATTCGTATTTCCTAGTGGCACACTTCCACTATGTGCTTATAGCTGGAACCGTATTTGCCTGCTTCGCAGGTCTTGTGTATTGGTATCCGAAAATGTTTGGCCACAAACTTAATGAAAAACTTGGTAAAATTAGCTTTTGGTTCTTCCTTATTGGCTTCCATGTTTGTTTCTTCCCACAATATTTCGTGGGGCTGGATGGTATGCCGCGTCGAGTCTTTACCATTATCCCAGAATGGATGCCCCTTAACGTCATTTCGACTGTAGGTGCTTTCGGTATGGGACTTGGTTTTGCCATCTTCGTTTACAACATTTACTATAGTTATCGTTACAGCGAGCGTGAAAAGAGCGGTGATTCATGGGATGGACGCACACTGGAATGGGCTACTCCAACTCCAGTACCGTTTTACAATTTCGCGACTGTTCCTCATGTAAACTCGCACGATGCCTTTATAGAAATGAAGGAAACAGGTGAAACGACTTTCGATGAAGAAAAAGTTGAGCCGATTCATATGCCAAGCAATACTGGTCAACCAATTATTATGATGGGAATTGCGTTTATAGCAAGCTTCGGAATTGTTTTTGAATGGATGTGGATGGCTATTGCCGGCTTAATTGGCGTCATAGTCATGATGGGCGTCCGTTCCTTTGACTATGACGACGGATTCCATGTTGAAGTAGACGAAATCAAGCGTACCGAACGCAAAGCAAGGAGGTTGTAACATGAGCTCACATGAATTAAAATCCGGCCCGTTGGAATACCGTATACAGCAAGGTCAAATGAATATTCTTGGTTTTTGGATATTCCTCGGAGCTGAAATAGTTCTGTTTTCAACACTCTTTGCTACCTATGCTGTATTGTTCGGTCGAACAGACGAAGCCCCGTTGCCATCGGAACTGTTCGAACCTGGCTCCGTGTTGATTATGACCTTTTTATTGCTTACAAGCAGTTTCACCTGTGGTATAGCGATTCATGAAATGCGACGGGGTTCTAAGAAAGGGCTCATAACGTGGATGATTGTAACATTAGCTTTGGGCCTTGGGTTCATCGGTTTGGAAATAGAAGAGTTCATTCACTATGCGCACGAAGGGGCCACATTACAGTCCAGTGCTTATTGGTCCAGCTTCTTTGTGTTAGCTGGTACCCATGGGTTGCACGTAACCTTGGGAATCGGCTGGGCAATCCTTTTATTGATCCAGATAGCAAAACGCGGGTTAACACCTGTTACCAGCCGTAAATTCTTTATTATCAGCTTGTATTGGCACTTCCTTGATGTTGTTTGGATCTTCCTCTTTACAAGCATTTATTTGATCGGGATGGTGGTTTAACATGGCAGAACATAACAAACGTATTCCTGTTCAGCACATTGTTGGCTTCGTCTTGTCTTTAGTCTTAACATTACTGGCTGCCTGGGCTGCTCTTAGATCAGACTTATCAACGTTTTGGATTATCACATCAATTATGATTTTGGCTGTCATTCAAGCTGGTATTCAGTTATTTATGTTCATGCACATGACGGAATCAGAAAGCCACAATGGCCACGTGCCATGGAATATGATGTTTCATGGATTTGTCCTGGCAGCTATTGTCGTTGCCGGCTCTCTCTTTACCATGTCATTTGGCCATGACCATAATAAGCATCAACCACATGAGCAGCACCAACAACAGGAACAGCATCAGGAACATTCTAGTCATTAAGTTTGCTCCTGGTTATAGAATCAAGCCTTATAGTATAGCAACTTTAATATCCCACGGTGGTGATTAGATTGGAAAAAAACAAACAACTCTACAATGAATATAATCAGGATTCAGGCAGTTTCCCTTGGAAGCATGTAGTAAGCTTTACCCTATGTATTATCCTAGCTGCTTTCACACTCTGGGGAACCCTGTATTCAGATTATAGTTTCAAACCATTATTAGCCATCATATCGGGCGTTGCTTTCTTACAGGCATTACTTCAACTGTTCTATGTGCAACCTCGGCAATAGGCCTTACAAAATAAACCTAAAAAAGCCCACTTTTCTTTGTTTGAAAAGTGGGCTTTTTATATAGTTTTAATATTTTACGGCTTCGCGGGGTTTTTCATGTGAATTCGCCACTTGGATAATAAACATCACCCAGGCTACTTCAGCAACAATTAGGCTCAAATAAAACATTGACCATGTAATCGAAAATGCTGAGGGAGCAGAAATGAACATTGTCTCAAAAAAGTACACCCACATTCCTACAAGCAAAATGGTTTGAGTTATAGCTAACTTTGTCTTTTTCAAATGAATAAATACAAATGGGGCAACCGTTGCAATTAATAAAAACATAAGCACAATACCCATTATATCCATCTCCTTATTTATATGATCCCATGTAAACGTATTCTTATTATAATTGTAACAAACTTTTCTCAAAAAAGACACAAATTATTCACATTTTATCATTGAATTTTCGAAAATAGTCTATTCAATCACATCTCGAGCCATGAAAAAGGTATCCAGGAGGAGCAAATAGAAGTAGTAAGGGATCTATCTTTTCACAACGAACTAGACATGTTTATTTAGTACCGTTGATAAACTATACAGGGAGGCGATCAAAATGCCATATATGAAACTGAAGGATGGAGCCGAATTATATTATGAAGTAGCCGGAGAAGGAAAACCTGTTTTATTATTACATGGAGTTTGGATGAGCAGCCGTTTTTTTCAAAAGCAAGTCCCCTATTTCCGTGAAGGGTATCAAACTATAACATTGGACTTTAGAGGACACGGTCAGTCTTCACCGATAGACTCCGGTCACACAGTCGCCAACTATGCCCGTGATCTAAAGCAATTTATCGAACATTTGGAACTTAAAGATCTCACTCTGTTAGGCTGGTCTATGGGGGCTTTCGTGATTTGGGAGTATATTAGCCAATTTGGTGAAGACAATATTAAGGCGACCGTAATTGTTGATGAATTAGCCTCTGATTTTAAATGGGAAGATTTCGAAATCGGGGCTTTTGACCTGCCGACGTTAACGAGTATGATGCGTGATCTCCAAACGGATCAAAAAGGACTGCTGACAGGATTCATTCCTCTTATGTTTAAAGAAGAAGTGTCGTCAGAAAATATGAAGTGGATGCTTGCAGAAACAACAAAACTCCCGGCAACAACGGCTAGTGCTATTTTATTTGATCAGTCATTGATTGACTGCAGACCATATCTTTCATCAATTACAGTTCCTACTTTACTTTGCTTCGGCAAGGAGGAGAAACTTATTCCTGTCGCTGCTGGGCAGCATTTGCACAGAGAACTCAGCAATTCACGCCTAGAGGTATTTGAGGATAGCTGCCATTGTCCATTTTTAGAAGAGACAGAAAAATTCAATCATAAAGTTCACTCCTTTTTAAAGTCGCTGTAGATACAGGAAGGCTACCGTGCTTACACGGTAGCCTTCCTGTATTTATGCTAATTGCTAACGCTGTTATTTGCGCTCAGAAGCGTTTTATTGGCGTTCACCAGCCAATCCGGCGGTGAGCACCTAGAGGCGACTCGCGACATCACGAACATCATCAGCATACGTCATAGCAGAAATTACGCATACTCCATCCGCCCCCGCTTCAAGCACCAAACCGGAATTTCGAACTGTAACCCCTCCAATTCCAACTAGCGGAACATCAGGATACATCCCTCTCAATTTCTCAATCCATTCCACTCCAACAGCCACTTTCGCATCTAGCTTCGTTGACGTTCCAAATACCGGACCAGCACCCAGATAATCAACGACATCGACTGAGCTTTCTTTCAACTCAGCTTCATTTGATACGGATAAACCGATAATTTTATTAGGAAAAGTCGAGCGCAGCTGCTTAACGCTCATGTCCTCCTGCCCCACATGAATTCCATCCGCTTCCAAAGGATCTACCAAAACGCTATCGTCATTTACAATAAACAACACATCATGCTGCCGGCAAAGCTTGCGCAGTTTCTGGCCAAGCGACAGCTTATCCTCACCCTTAAGCGAACCTAGGCCCTTTTCCCGAAATTGGAATGCCGTTATCCCACCGGCAATTGCCTCTTCTAGAATTTTTACTGGGTCACGGGGACAATTCTGGCTGCCCATAATAAGATATTTCCTCAATCTCTTTCTAAGATTCATGAAGAAAATCCTCAAGCTGTGAGACTTCCATAGCCAGAGCATCAATAAAACAAGCGGCAAAAGTCCCGGAACCTTCCACTCCAGGCCTCGAGGCAGCCCATTCCGCGGCCAGCCCATAAAATTTAACGGCAGCATAAGCCTGTTGAAGAGGCGTGCCATCCGTTGACAGACAGGCCGTTACAATGGATCCCAGCAAGCATCCCGCTCCAGTTACTTTAGATAATAAAGCATCTCCTGTTTCATTGAAGACTGTCTCTTCTCCATTTGAGATCACATCAACTTCACCAGTGACAATCGCTAAAGTATCAAATTCCTGCGCAACTTTAACGGCAATCTCCTCTGGATTTCCTGAATCAATAGAGTCTACCCCTTTCGTTTTTAAAGGAATGCCTATGAGGTGAGAGAGCTCGCCTGCATTTCCTTTAATAGCTGCAGGTTGTACTTCTGCTACAATTTGATCAAAAGCTTTCGTACGAAAGGGAGTTGCTGCTACGCCTACAGGATCAATCACTACTGGGATTCCCTTCTTATTTGCAGCTTTCCCAGCCAGTATCATGGATTGGACCTGTGGCACTGTCAGTGTTCCCATATTAATTAATACACCGTCCGATAAATTTGCCATATCAGCTGCGTCTTCCATCGCCATAGCCATGATAGGTGACCCGCCAAAAGCCAGCAAACCATTGGCACTAAAATTCATCACCACTTGGTTCGTTAAATGATGAATGAGCGGCTGTTTATTCCGCACGTTAGAAACCACATTTACAGCCATTTATTAAACACCTCTTCCCTTGTTGCGAAGTGGTTCGTTGGTCCGCTTCCTTGACCAAGTTCAAACGAATGTCGGATCGCTTCCGTAACAAAATACTTGGACTGTTCGATAGCTTCTATAAGAGATGTGCCGTGACTTAAATGGGCAGTGATAGCAGCAGAATACGTACAGCCTGTTCCATGCGTGTTTTCTGTATCAATTCGCTTACTTGAAAAAGTATGAATGTCAGAACCATCAAATAGAACATCTATGGCTTGGCCTTTTCTATGCCCCCCTTTTACTAAGGCAGCACTTGCTCCGAAACTCGTAACAATTTGCTCAGCTGCTTCTTTCATATCTTCGATGCTTTGTATGGACTCACCTATAATATCCTCCGCTTCAGGAATGTTTGGCGTGACGAGTGTTGTGTAAGGCAGCAAATTATCACGAAGCCACAAGCGTGACTCCTCTTCCATCAAAGGGTCGCCGCTTTGGGCCATCATTACAGGGTCCATGACATATGGAGCTGCGACTGCTGGCAGCCAACTCTTGATGGCCTTCATCATTTCAATGCTTGCTATCATTCCTGTTTTAAACGCATGAATGGGCATATCTGAAGAAACGGCTTCTAATTGTTTCTTTAGCATATCAATAGGCATGTCGTGGATATCCTTCACCCCTGTCGTATTCTGAGCGACAACCGAGGTAATAACGCTCATGCCATAGCTTTTTAATTCTTGAAATGTTTTTAAATCAGCTTGAATGCCCGCACCGCCACTTGGGTCCGTGCCGGCAATCGTTAATGCACAAGCCGCTTGATTCATGTTGAGGTCACCGCCTCTCCTGTCGGCCATTCTTCACAAGTGTACGCCATTTCCCAGAAGTTTAACTCGAGCTGACAGCTCTTGCGAAAGGCATCCTTCATCCGTTTCAGCTCACTTTCTGAAGCCTCTTCGGCCAGCTCATTGAGGCGTTCACGCATGGCCATGGACAGCGTATCAAACTCCTCATTTGCGTAGAAATCTATCCACGGGTAGAACGTATGATTAGGTGTTGGCTGATATTTTTTCATCAAATGGTTGCCGATTTCGAGATAAGTCCATGGACACGGAAGCAAGGCAGCGAGAATTTCTCCGAGCCCTCCCATTTGAGCATGATACATCATGTGTTTAACATAATGATCAGCTGTTGGCGGCAGCGGGTAACCTTGCAATTCGTCATAACCTACACCGATGACATCGCAAAAGTTGTGATGAGGGTGGGTTTCACTGTTTAGCACAAACCCGACTTGTTCACTGAAATAGCCCATATCACGGCGCTCAGTTGATTTTGATATTGCAACACCATAAACGTGCATAAAGGCATTTAAATACTCATAATCAGCCTTAATATAATGAGCCAATACTTTTTGCGGTACTTCACCTTTTCCAATACCATCAACAAATGGATGGCGAAAAATGGCTTCAAATAGTTCGTTATTTTCTTTTCGTAATGTTTCAGTAAATGTCATAGAATTTGCCTCCTTAGATTATAGGAAGCCACTGAAAGATGCTTTGAGATGAGGCTACTTCCCTCACGCTGGTATTAGCCAGATCAGGTTCAAAGGGATAAAGGGAAATTCCTTATCTCAGCATACTTGCACCCCTAGTAGTTTCCGAAGATTATAGATTTGTTTGAGGAATTGCATGGTTTTGACGAACCTTTGATACTACGAACCAACCGATCACTGCACCAGTTGTACTGCTGATGAGAAAGGACGGCAAGAAGGCTAATGCCCCCGCAGAACTTCCCATTAGAAAGTTGGCATAAGGCACGGAGAGCATAGCACCGATAAATCCAGTCCCTATCACCTCACCCGCTGCAGCTGTCCAGGTTTTTCCAGACCATTTGTAAAAGTAACCCGCTAGCAAAGCTCCAATCATTCCTCCTGGAAACGCAAGCAAAGTTCCGAGTCCAAGCAGATTGCGAAGCAGGCCGATCATAAAGGCAATCACAACGGCCGGAATTGGACCAAGCGTGACGGCAGCCATAACATTGACAGCATGTTGAACAGGATAAGCCTTAGCTATTCCAGCTGGAAACCAGAGCATTTGCGAACCAAGCGTTCCGATAGCTACAAATACAGCCATGGTCGTTAATAGTCGAGTTCGATTCATATTTTCCCTCCTCTCTTAGAAGGGGAGTGAACATGAAAAAAGCCAGATCCCGGGGGACCTGGCTTCGAACGGATAAAGTCATAAGAAATTTCTTCTGACTACTTCCCTCCGCTGGTCTTAACCAGATCAGGTTCATAAGAGTCGAAAAGCTTTTGCGCTTTTCTCTCAGCCCGTATTAGGGCCCCCCTAGTAGTTGATGTATCAAAACTATTCACTTGGTTGCTTTTATCATAACAGAGAATATTTCGAATGTCATCATGAATCATTCTTTAGTAAAACTCCCTGTTATTCTTCTTCCACCTTCTTCAGCTTCCATAACCTTACACTAAGTTCCAGTAAAAACATATCGTCTGCATTTAACAACGATAAGCCTGTCAAATGTTCAATATTGCGCAATCTGTGGAGTAATGACTGCCGATGTAACATCAGGGCCCTCGCTGTTTGACTGACATTACTATTGTATTTATTGTAAACGATAAACGTATGAATAAGATCTGCCTGACGTTTCTGATCATACAGAATCAGCGGTTGTAACGTGTCTTTGACAATGTTTTCAATTTCTTTTTCATGGGAAAGGGCCATGAGGAGCCTGTTCATACGGGTATCGCTAAAGAAGGTCCGATTCCCATCTTCATGTTGCTGCTTGCCGATATTTAAAGCGGTCACCGCCTGGTCGTACCCTTGATGAAACACAAAGACTCCATTCTTAGGGAAAGATATTCCCCAGGAAATATTAATGCCCGCCAGTAATTCATTTAATCTACGTTCGATAAGGTCGAGGAATTGGTTGCTCGTTTCCATATAAGGGTGGTCATCTGCTTCTAGGTACACAATAACTTCCCCATCTTCAAACGTAGTCATGGTCCGACGTTTTAATACATCGCCCGCATGAGTAACCTCTTTTTGAATGTAATAATTCCGGCTGTTCATCGAGGAAGATAAGACTGATTGCTCCCCGGCTTTCTCTATCTGATTATTTTTCTTCTTAAAGCGGATTGACCCCACAAGGCAAATGTAGGGCAAGGTTAATTCGTAGCCAAGTAGTTGAGCCTTGGACAGCATTTGTTTATCTACTTCCACTTCACTTTTCGCTAAATCTAATAAAAAATCATCTCTAAGCCGGATTTCCGTCATTTCAATGGCATTTTCTTTTACAAAATAGAGGGCACAAGCCGTTAGAGCATGTTCCAATATATTTAAGACAGGCCAGGTTAACTCTTCATTATCTCTTGGCTGAAATAGCAGATAGCCTTGCTTTTTATAATTGGATAGAATGGTAAGCTGATAACAAAACTGTTCCCCAATTTTATATTCTTCAATGTAATGATAGAGAGGATGGTCGCGAAACGGGGTCTCCTCAGTCGGGATAAGTTCATAGTCTCCTTCTTCCACCCCATTTAGAACGTCAATCATCCGCTGATCAAAGTCATAATTCGCCCTGACTATCTTGTTATGATCACTAATGGCCACAGGAATTTTCGAATACTGAAAGAGAATGGTCATTATCTCTTGCAGACCTTTGCCATTTAACACACAGTTAATGAGTTCCTGCCGAACACTTTCCGCCTGTTTCTGTTCAAATTCTTTCTCTTTGCTTATTTCGGCTAATACATCTTGCAAAATATCACCGAATCGTACATTCCACGGGATTTCAATAATGGTGAAATTTTGCTCAAGAGCGAGTTGTTGGATGCGATCAGGAATTTTAAAGATATACCGTCCAGTAGCAATCGCGAGCGCAGATGCGCCTGAATGGATGACATCCTTCACATAAACTTCTAAACAATCTGGATCGTCGCCACACCCGACTCCAGTACTAAGAACAAATTCATTTTTACGAACAAAGTTTTCTACAGGTGTTTCTATAACTGAAATCCACTCTACCTGACTCGTTTCAATCCGCTCATTTCCGACATGAATTTTTGCTGGTTTCATGACGGGTAACTGTAAGACATCCTTAACGGTTATTCCCATTTATCACACCCCGCAAGCTTATCTAGTTTTTAACAACTCACTCACCGTTTCATGATCGATATTATTACCGCTGACAACGCCTACAATGACACGACCGTCTCCTTTTTGCTTCTCTGACAACAATTTTCCGATCACCGCCCCCGCTGCTCCTTCTACTGCCATTTTATGATGCTCGAGCAGAAACAATACCCCTTCTGCAATCGCCTTCTCGGATATAAGCACGCTATTATCCATGTATTGCTTCGTTAATTGAAAAGTGTACTGATTATCCGGGCCAATTCCGCCTAATAAACTGTCTGCCAGTGTTGGCGTTTCAGCTATTTTGATGGGATACCCCTGCTTCAAACTTTCATGCATGACCGCTGACTTCTCCATCGATACACCCGTCACCTGAATGGACGAATCATTCGACTTTAACGTGTAGCCAATACCCGAAAGCAAGCCTCCTCCTGAGAGAGGAATTACGATTTCATCTATATCAGGGCACTGTTCCAACACTTCAATTCCAATCGTGCCCTGCCCAGCAATGACCTCAAGATCGTCAAATGGCTTGATGACCGAAACACCTTGTTCCTTCTCTAATCGATAGCAGTAGTCTTCCGCATCATCCTGATTTTCCCCCACGACAGCAACTTCCGCACCTAGATCCTTCAGGCGGTTCACTTTCCCTTTCGGTACCCGAGAAGAAATACATACTATGGAGCGAATCCCCAGCTGCTTTGCGACATAGGCGACCGCAATACCATGATTTCCCGTTGAAAATGTCGCCACACCCTTTTTTTGATCATCCTTAGACAGAGAAAGGATCTTGTTAGCAGCCCCTCTTAATTTAAAAGCTCCTGTAGGCTGGTGGTTTTCAAGTTTCAAATACACCTGATTTCCTGTATGTTTAGATAAAGCATCTGAGTATATAAGGGGGGTTTGTAAAACTAATCCTGCAACCCGCTGCTTCGCCTTCCAAATTCTTCTTAAAGATATTAGCTCACTCACGATTCATTCTCCTCTCCATATACATATGCCATCATAGTTCAGATTTTTCAGATATCATTGTACAAAAAAAGAGAGCATACTATGAAACGCTGTATGACCTCTTCTATTGTTCCATTAATGATTGTCGGATCACTTCTTCCAGAGCCGGATATAAAACCCTTTATGTGAAACCTGTTTTTTCACTAAGCTTTCCTGAGCCTGACTAAGAAAAGTCCCTCAATGGCTTATAGAGACTTTGGCAGATTTCATCATTATCTCTGCTTTTCCTCGATCGAACGCCCATTCATACATCCTTCAATAATGGGCTCTGTATTTAATTATACAACATTCAGGCGCTAAAATACAGGTAATCGTTCGACAAAAACCTTCTACACGAGGGGTTATGACGATTTTTTCTTTGAAGATGATTTCTTGGTCGTTTTCTTTTTAGGGGCTGCCTTTTTAGGCGCCACTTTCTTTTTGTTTTTCGATTCATCCAGTGATTTTTCTAAGGCTTCCATAAGGTCTGTCACATTATCAGGACGTTTTTTCTCTTTAGCTGTCGTAACTTCTTCATTATTTCGTTTAGCTTCAATAAGCTCAAGAAGAGCTGTGCGGTATTCATCCGTGTACTTTTCTGGTTCGAACTCAGCCGTAAGTTCATCAATCAGTGCGACAGCAGTCTTCATTTCCTTATTACTTAAATCTGTTTGCTCAGGCACGTTTGGCACCTCTCCAACATCACGGACTTCATCCGGATAATGAATGGTCTCCATAAGCAATGTATTTTTATACACTCTTAATATAGCCAGTTGTTCTTTCGAGCGAATGATAATCTTAGCAATTCCAATTTTCCCCGTATCTTCAAGAGCCTCTCTCAGTAAGCCATAAGCTTTATTACCACCGCTGTTTGGTGAAATAAAATAGCTGCGGTCAAAATAAATGGGGTCAATTTCTTCAAGTTTAACAAAATCAAGAATTTCCACTGCTTTGTCTTCTTGTTCCTTCTTTAAGTTCTTTAAATCCTCGTCATCAAGAACGACAAATTTATTTTTAGCATACTCGTAAGCTTTTACAATTTCCTCATTTTTCACTTCCTCTTCGCAGACTGGGCACCTTTTTTTATACTCAATCGGAGACTTGCATTTTTCATGTAATTGACGCAATTTAATATCTTTATTCTCAGTAGCTGCATGAAGCTTGATCGGAATATTAACAAGACCGAAACTAATCGACCCTTTCCACATTGTATGCATTACTGTCTCCCTCCTTTTTGATTAGCTTTTACCCTCTGGGAAAAAATATGACTAAAAGCTATCGAGTCGATCAAAATAAAGGATAGAAAAGAAGGTGATTGACTTGTCTAAACCAATGCTGCCAACATTGTCTGTAGATATTCCTATGGGAAATGAATGGGTGTACGAAGTGAAATATGACGGTTTTCGAGCGTTCCTTAAGTGGACAGAAAGCAGTATTACACTCATAAGTAGAAACGGCCAGGATTTATCGGACCGTTTTCCCGAAATCATTAAAGCGGCAAAAGAAGCGAATCCTCCTGATCAACTGCCTGTTTTGCTTGACGGAGAGATCGTGATTCTCAACACCCCTTATCAGGCAAATTTCCCTCTTCTTCAAAAACGAGGACGGATGAAGAACAAAACGACTATTAACCGTATTGCCGAAAAACGACCAGCCACATTTATGGCATTTGATATTCTCGAAGCTGGAAACAAATTGACTTCATCCATTTTTACAGAAAGAAAAAATCAGCTTAATCACCTCATCAATACTATCAATTATCCGTCTATTCAAATGGTGGAAGTTTTTGAACATAAATCAGATATCCATAAACTTCTCCACCTTCATTTAGGTGAAGGAATTGTGGCCAAACGCAAGCAGAGTATTTACCAAAAAGGGGTTCGAACGAGACAATGGCTTAAAATAAAACAGTGGCGCTCCGTATCCGGCTTTCTAACCTCATTCGACCCCAAGAACGATTATTATAAAGTGGAAATTTGGCAAGGGAACAAACGTGTACCGTTAGGCAGTTTTAAGCATGGATTAACCTCAGAGCAGTCGGAGACTCTTGAGACTTTCTTCAAAGAAAACGGGACTAATTGGGAGATCAGCCCAAGTGTATGTGCCGCGGTCAACTGCTTAATGGCAGAAGGCGAGGAAATGCGCGAACCTACCTTTAATCAGTTTAGATTTGATCTAGAGCCTGACGACTGTACCGTATCCAAACGAGATTGGGACCTGCTTTTGTTTCCTGAAGATGTAGAAATCACCCATCCTGACAAAATACTGTGGCCTGAAAAGCAATGGAGTAAGCAGGATTACCTTATGTACATCAGAGCGATTGCTCCTTATATGATGCCTTTTATAAGTGATAAAAAATTGACGTTAATTCGCTACCCTCATGGTGTGGGCGATGAATCCTTCTTTCAGAAGCATAGGGCAGAACATTCTCCTGATTATGTAGGTGAGTGGCAGGAAAATGACGAAACGTTCATCGTTAGCAATGAGCTATCAAGTTTAATCTGGCTAAGCAATCAAGGAGCACTCGAGTTTCATATCCCGTTTCAAAAAGCGGCAGCCAGGGATCCGGATGAAATTGTTTTTGACCTTGATCCACCTGACCGCGAAGAATTTCATTTATCGA
This sequence comes from Halobacillus naozhouensis, assembly GCF_029714185.1. Classification (NCBI taxonomy): domain Bacteria; kingdom Bacillati; phylum Bacillota; class Bacilli; order Caryophanales; family Bacillaceae; genus Halobacillus; species Halobacillus naozhouensis. The sequence continues at coordinate 4,024,372 of NZ_CP121671.1, forward strand.
TCATTGCCGCTCAGCTGTTGAAACATTTACTTGACCAGCTAGGTGTTCACGGTTTTATAAAAACATCCGGAAATAAAGGAATGCAGCTTCATATTCCTATCCTAGAGGGGAGTATGAGCTATGAGGAAACGAGAAAATTCACTAAAAGTTTGGTGGATCTTCTCGTAAAGGAAAGTCCTGATTTATTTACAATTGAGCGATTAAAGAAAAAACGCGGACGAAGACTTTACCTTGATTATGTGCAGCATGCAGAAGGGAAAACCATAATCTCCCCTTATTCAGCCAGAGCAACATCTGAAGGAACTGTAGCTACACCGCTTTATTGGGATGAAGTTACTGACGAATTAAATCCAGAAGATTTTACTATCAAGAATGTTGTAAAACGAGTTCAGGAAATTGGCTGTCCGTTTCAAGATTACGATAAAGTGCGAGAGCTCCAGCCCATTGATGTTATGAGACAATTAGGATGATAATGGATTACACACCAATTAGAAAGCCTCGACATAATGAGTCGAGGCTTTTCCAATCTATTCTGTTACCCGTTCTGTCTGCTCTCGAAGTTTAAATTTTTGCAGCTTCCCACTGGCGTTTCGCGGAAGTTCCGAAACAAACTCGTAACGACGCGGGCGCTTGTAACGGGCCAGTCTCTCACCCGATGTACAAAATTCATCAAGTTCCTCAGGCTTTACATCACCTTTTTTCACTACATAAGCAACAACTCGTTCGCCCCACATTTCATCAGGCTCCCCAACTACTGCAGCATCTACTACAGAGGGGTGGTCGAACAGGGTATCCTCCACCTCACGAGAGTAAATGTTCTCCCCGCCTGAAACAATCATGTCTTTCACCCTGTCGCTTACCCAGAGATAACCGTCTTCATCGAAATAACCAATGTCTCCAGAGTGATACCAGCCTTTATATAATGCCTCTGCTGTCTCTTCGGACCGATTGTAATATTCAGGCATCATACTTGGTCCGCGGACAATAATTTCCCCTAACTCGCCAGAGCTGCAAATGTCAGCGGGGTCTGCTGGTCCTTCCTCCCGTGTGCGTACGACACGCACTTCATGATTTACCAGTGCCCGGCCAGCAGACCCTGCTTTAGATAGTTGCTCGTCCTCGAGAAGAACGGTTATAGCAGGTCCCATTTCAGTCATGCCATATGCCTGGATCAACTGGACCCCTAAAGCCTGATGAAGCCGTTTCGTTAGTGCCGGAGCCATGGGCGCCCCACCATAAAGCCCTGTCCTCAATGAATTGAAGTCCTTTTTGCTGAATTTTTCTTGTAAGATCATATTCCACATCGTTGGAGCCGCAAACAGCGTAGAGATTTCTTCTTCACGCGTGATTTGAATCATTTCCTGAGCATCGAAGTGATGGAGAATTACCGTTGTTGCACCAACCATTACTCTTGGGAAAAATGTACAATGGAGTTCAGCACAGTGGAACATAGGAGCTACTGTTAAGCCGCGATCGTGTTGGGTAAGGTTTAATGTGTGGGCAAGGAGGAGAGCTTGGTCAATCATATCTCGGTGGGAATGAAGAACTCCTTTGGGGACCCCCGTCGTACCTGATGTGTACATGATTGCATAGTAATCGTCTTCATCAATTTCACAATCTGGGCGTGTACGGTCTGCCCCTTCCAGTACATCATAATAATAGCGGGACAATACTACATCTTGCTGCTCATCTATTGACCAGAAATTAATATGGGTTCTTTCGTTTGCGATTTCTTTAAGTTGTGGTGCTGTTGCCCGTTCGAATAAAACCACTTTAGGTTTAGCATCTTTAATGATAAAGCTGATTTCCTGCGATGTCAGCCTAAAGTTCACGGGATTAAAAATAGCACCAATTTTCGTACAGGCAAATAAAGTGATAGCAAATTCAGCTGTGTTATAAAGCACAGTAGAAACCTTGTCCCCTTTAGTGACTCCAGCATCAGACAGGGCATTAGCCAGGCAATTTGCTTCCTCCTCCCATTGTCGATATGTCCACCTTGAACCTAACCGTGCATCCACTAACGCTTCTTTATTCGGAAACTTCGCAGCCGTTTGTTCAAACATACTTTTAAGTGTTGGACCCATCATTATCCGCTCCTCTAATTTTGTTTGAAAACCAGTAACCCCGCGACTCTATAATTACCATTTACCCCCACCTCATGTCATCCAAAATTTGGATGACATGAGGTGGGCTATGATTACATTCCCGCCTTTTCGAGTAATGCGTCTCACCGTGGCTTCCCCTAACCTGGAGGCTCCTCCTCTTACAACAGCTATTATCCTGTCCATGTTTATGATTTAATCCCTTAGACGCTCAATGATCGTAGCGTTTGCCATACCCAGCCCTTCACAGACTGCCTGGAGTCCATAGCGCCCTCTCGACCTTTCAAGTTCGTGCATAAGAGTGGTCATCAGCTTAGTACCCGTCGCTCCAAGCGGGTGCCCAAGCGCTATCGCACCACCATTGACGTTCAATTTTTCAATATCAGCACCTGTTTCTTTCAGCCAAAACAAAGGTACCGGTGCAAAGGCTTCGTTAACTTCAAATAAATCGACATCTTGAAGACGAAGACCAGCTTTTTGAAGAACTTTCTGAGTTGCTGGCACAGGCCCAGTCAGCATAAAAGTCGGGTCAGACCCCACAACGGAACGAGCTACTACCCGAAAACGCGGTCTAAGTCCAAGAGACTCCGCCTTCTCGCGTGACATTAGCAAGATGGCCGAAGCTCCGTCACTAATTTGACTTGCGTTTCCCGCGGTAATCAATCCATCTTCTTTAAAAGCCGGACTTAGATGTGCCAAACTGTCGATAGTTGTGCCGGGACGTGGTCCTTCATCCTCGTTCATCGCTATTGGCATCCCATTACGATCCTTTGTTTCTACAGGCATAATTTCTCTTTCAAAACACCCTTGGTCAATCGCAGATAACGCCTTTTCATGACTGCCCACTGCAAACCTATCTAATTCCTTCCTGCTAAGGTCCCAATGATCAGAAATTCGCTCGGCCGATAAACCTTGATTAATCATTTCAAATTGGCTGGTAAGTTTTTCACTGTATTCAGCTCCCTGTCTATTTGAAAACATCGGAACACGAGACATTGATTCAACCCCGCCAGCAATTACCACATCCATATCTCCACTTGCAATTGCTTGTGAAGCAAAGTGAACAGCTTGTTGACTTGACCCACACTGCCTGTCAATCGTGACACCAGGGACCTCCTCGGGGAAACCAGCCATAAGGGCCGCAATTCTGGCTACGTCACCAGACTGCTCTCCTACTTGAGAAACACAACCTGCAATGACATCATTCACCTCATTCGGGTCAAGGTCAACCCGACATGTCAGTTCTTTCAGCACTTTTGCCAGTAACTCGTCTGGTCTAATATCCTTCAATAAGCCATTTTTTCTTCCAACCGGAGTTCTTACAGCTTCTACAATAACAACTTCATTCATCCTGTATCCCCCATTCATTCGAGCTAATTGAGCCCCATTTTTGGCAATGATCCCAATAAGATTTCCTCTAAGTACTTCAGCATCCTCAAAAGTCAGTTCATCTGTATCCAGACTATTCAGTCCGACTTTATGTAATTGCCTCCCATAGGAAATAAGCGAAATCTGCTCCGACGCCACCGAACTCTTGACTAAGCCATAGACAAAGGTACCGTTGCTGTCCATGCTTTTACAAAATGATTTCGGAACGCAGTCCCGGCTCTCCCATTGGTCAAAGTAAGGATAAGCTTCTTTGGCAAGAAACTTTCTCAATGATTCCTTTACAATCCTGGGTTCCTCTTATATAGCCTGTCTCCACGGAACCTTCTAATAGTTTGAATACTCAGTCATATATCTCTAAAAAACTGGTATTTATAATATTCTTGCTTACCTATTTATTTTCCTGCAATTTTAACAAGCTTCCATAAATAAGAATGTGTAAGGATACATTGGAGTCTGCAATCGCTACATAAGTCTAGAAATAAAAAATAGGCACCGCTATTCATAGTGAGTAACGATGCTTTTTCCTATAACCTATACCATAGACATACGTTGTTCTTTTTCTAGTCGGCCTCTTGCACTCTTCTACGCACTTCTTTAACAGGGAGGAGACTTTGGGATAGGGTTAATATTATTTTATGATAGGAATACTTAAATATGTCTTTAATTGATACGTCATAAAATCCTTTCAATTGCTTGGGCTACACCATCATTTGTATTAGTCTCCGTTACCCAATCCGCTTCTTCCTTAACGATCTCCTGTGCATTGCCCATCGCCACACCAAATCCGGCTTCACGTATCATGGCCAAATCATTCATACTATCTCCAACTGCCATCACCTGGTTCATCTCTAAACTTAACTTCTCACAAACCTTCAACAATGCTGCCGCTTTATTTACTCCAACCGGATTTATTTCTATATTTGTCGGACTTGAGTTTGTAATTTCGAACGCTTCATTATTACGAAGCTCATCTAAAATAACTTGACGTACTTCATCATCTTCAACGTCGAAGCCAAATTTAAGCCAATCATAATCAACGATTTCTTTATCAAAGGGTTTCTGACTGCTAAACTGTCCTTGAACCGTTGAGGTCCAAAAATGAACACCATGACCATTTCTTAGTTCCCATAACCTCTCCACATGTTCAGGGTCTAGGAGGTTCTGTTCTACAAGCTTAAAGTCTTTATCATATATCTCCCCGCCATTGATCGTCACTAGGTAGGATGAACGCCCAAGAGACTCAGCGATATCTTGACAAGTTGATAAAGACCTGCCTGTGCTGAGTACAACATGAATCCCCTCGCTTTTGGCTTTCTGAATAGCTTCATGGTTTCTTTTGGATACTTGTAAGTCTTCGTTTAATAATGATCCGTCCATATCTAGTGCTATTAGTTTGATGTTCTTTTCCATCCGTTGCTCACGTCCTCTCATTTGCTCTTCTTATTTTAGTACACTTTAGAGGAATGATACAGCATATATAATCAAAAAAAAGCCCTCACCGCGATAGTGAGGGTTTGAGGTTATTCTTCCTGTTTCTGCTTTTGCTTTTGTTGTTCATCGATGGGTTCGACTACTTTTGTTTCATCAAGGTACCTTAGGAGGTCTCCATAAATAACTGAATCTGACATCGTCAGTTCCTCTTTTGCTTGTTTAAAGAGAGGCTCACATAACTCTGAATCGATCTTTTCACCAGTCTGCCTGTCATAACATTCCCCTTGAATGCCTACATATTTTTCGCTGGCAAAATCCCCATCACGCGTAATCATTAGCTGACGACGTTCTTCACTTAATAAATCATGTCCAAACTGAATAGGATTATTGCCTTCAATCCCTAACATGTTCATTAAGGTAGGGCGCAGGTCAACTTGGCCGCCTACTGTATGGTTCTCTTGCGGCTCGATACCTTTACCATAAAACAACAGCGGTACTTGCTGAAGCTGGAACTGTTCAAATTCATTAATATCTTTACCTAAATACTCACCCATAGCTTTCTGGTGGTTTTCTGAAATACCAAAGTGATCCCCATAGATCATTAGAATCGTATTATCATAGAGTTCTGATTGCTTAAACGCTTCTACGAATTGTTTTAATGCGTGGTCTTGATAACGAATCGTTTGGAAATAGCGGTTTAGTGTCGCACTAGATGTGTTTCCTTCTTCAATTAATTTCTTATCTTCAGGCAAGGTAAATGGATAATGGTTGGTCAGCGTGATCATCCTTGTATAAAAAGGTTCCTCTAATTTCTTCATTTTGTCTAATGATTGAGCGAAGAAATTCTCGTCTAATAAGCCCCATCCATAAGAATTCTCTTCTGTTACCTTATAATCTTGTTTTGAATAATATTCATCTATACCTAGTGAGTCATACATGACATTCCTGTTCCAGAATGTTTTATCATTAGCATGCATGATGCTCGTAGAATATCCGTTGTTCCCTAAAACTTCCGGCATGGCCTCATACTCATTACTAGAATGGGTGAAAAATACAGCTCCGCGGTTTAATGGATACATAGAATTCGCTAAAAGAAACTCAGAGTCTGACGTACGACCTTGTTTCACTTGATGGTAGAAGTTATCAAAATAAATCCCCTCTTCCTTCAAGTCATTAAAATACGGCGTTAGTTCCTGACCATGAAGTTCTTTGCCCACAACAAATTCTTGAGTACTCTCTAAGGAAATGGCAATCACATTTTTCCCTTCAATTATACTTTCGTATTTATCACTCGATGGAGTACTTGTTTCATTTAAATAGTTAATGACTGGGACGAGCTCGTTACTATCCGCCAGCGTCCGCTGCATCTCCGTTCTCCCTTGAAGTACAGCGTCATAAACATGATAGTTTATCAGACCAATAAATTTAACTAGCTTATTGCGGTCAAATGTCCGCTCAAGCAGGTCAGTACGCTCTGTTTCTGCCCATGCAAGGTTAACTATAAAAAACGGGATAGCTATAATGGCAAGAATTAAACCTTCTCTGCGTTTTGGTAAAAATAGCTGCAAACGTTCCGGCTTTAAATAGAATAGTAGAAAAGCAGCGATGACAACATCAATAAACAACAAAGCATCAGTCGGAGACATGATGTTTGTAATACTGCTTCCCATTCCAGCCAGGTTGGCAACTTGCTCAAGCATCGGAATCGTAATAAAGTCACTGTATTCCCGGTAAAACAGGATGTTTGCATACATGATCAAAGAACCAAGAATATAAGAAACTAGCATCCCTTTCCGGCCAGCTAATAAAATTCCGAGCCCAAAGATAAGCAGGATACTGCTCAACGGGTTGAAAGCCAGAATTAAAGCTTGGTTTGTATTTTCTACACCCAGATCAAAAATACCGCTCTGGATATAAGACATCTTGATCCAGAACATTCCGATCACGATTGCATAGACTAATAATTTCAATTTTGTATTTTTATTAAAGTGTTTTTTTCCTTTAAACATTTGTAAAACCTCCGTTAAAATTACACTTACCCATTTTACATTAATTTTACTCTCTTTTGAACTGTTAACCACCTTCTTTTAACAAAATGAAATAATTGTAACAGTGTATACAACACATTGATACGTAAAAATAGTCATAAAATACCATGTGGGTGGTTGTCCATATACTTTAGACGTTTTTGATTGACTGTTTGTTACAAGAAATATAACTTTTATTATGAAGAGTAAGTATATTATAGGAGGGGCACCATTATGAGTAAAAGCGCACAATTGATTGATTATCTAATGTCACATCGTGAAGTAACGAATGAACTGGCTGCAAAGATTGATCCTGACCATTACACGTTTAAGCCCACCCCTACATCAATGGAAGCCCAAAAACTTGTAAATCACATCCTTGAATCTACCTATACGTTTGCCAGGCTGGCAAACAAACAGGAGCCTGAGAAGCTTTTTGATGAAGATGATACGGCAGACTTAACAGAACGTGCTCAGGAATATACGGAGGCAACAGTGAAATTGCTTAGCAAATTAACCGATGAGGAGTTTGAACAAACATTGGACGTCAGCCATATCTTTGGAAAAGAAATGACGGCCGGTCAGCTGTTGAATATGGCCATCGACCATGAAATAAACCATAAAGGAAATTTATTTGTTTACGTCAGAGAGATGGGGCACACAGACCTTCCTATGTATGTGAAGGCATAAATAGCTGAGAGTTCCGCTAATTAGAGCGGGACTCTTTTTATTTGCCTAGTTGGCAAATATATAACTTTCGCTTCTACCGATTTATCTTTTCGTATGTTAACTTAAATTATATATAGTTAACATACGAGAAGGAGTGACTATTTGTGAATGAACAAAGCAGAAAACTAAGAGTCCTTATTAACTCTTCTATTTTTGCTGCCATCACTGCTATTTTGGCACAATTCGAAATCCCCCTCCCCCTTGTCCCTATCAGTGGACAAACCCTGGCCGTCGGTATTACAGCTACGGTTCTTGGGAGTCGGCAAGGGGCTACAGCGATGATTTGCTACGCAGCTATTGGAGCAGTTGGTATTCCCGTGTTTGCTGGGTTCAGCGGTGGTCTTCAGGTTCTGGCTGGCCCTACGGGAGGTTACATCGTTGGGTTTATTGCAGCTGCTTACATAACAGGTTTTCTTCTGGAGAAAACGACTTTCACCATTCCCATGGCTCTGGCTGCTAATACTCTCGGGATGATTATAATTTTGATTTTTGGTGCAGTTCAATTAAAGTTTGTTGCAGGATTAGGATGGGAAGGAGCCCTCAATGCAGGCGTTTATCCCTTTATTGCAGTAGGTATCATTAAAGCTTTCTTAGCCTCTTGGATCGGCATAACAATCAGAAAGCGACTTATCCAGGCCAGCCTCCTTTCCACATCGGATAAAAAGTCAGCTTAGCAGTACATAACCTGATCCCTAAGATCAGGTTTTTTCTGTTATAATTAAAGACAAAGTTCGCATTTAATCGAGTTATTTCTTCATTACATAAAAAAGGATTGTGATCATATGCGGGTATATCTCATATTCTTTCTTCTCATTATCTTTTTTTTATCAAGCGCTTGTGAGGGGAAGATACCGACAAAAGAATCCCGGCCCTCACCGTCTTCACAAATTTCTCTTAAGCAAAAATCCACTCCCCAGCGGTCATCCTCCATTAGTGTCTCGGCTGTCGGAGATGTGCTGATTCACGATCGCGTATACAATGATGCTAAAACGGAAAGTGGCTATAACTTTATGCCAATGCTTAAACAAGTTAAACCATTCTTAGAAGACACCACGATTACGATGGCTAATCAGGAAACGATGATCGGCGGGAAAGAGTTAGGATTATCCGGTTATCCAACGTTTAACAGCCCAAAGGAAATTGGAAACAATCTGAAGGAATTAGGAGTAGATGTAGTTACCCTTGCAAACAACCATAGTTTAGACCAAGGTGCAAACGGCATTCGCAAGGCTCTCAGTCATTGGAATAAACTCGGAATGATGTATACGGGTGTCTATAAAAATAAAGAGGATAGTGAACATATCCGAGTGTATGACACAAAAAAAGGGATAAACGTAGCCTTTCTGAGCTACACTTACGGAACAAATGGAATCCCCGTTCCAAAAGACAAGCCTTACCTCGTTAATTTAATTGACAAGGGAAAAATGAAACAGGATATCCTTAAGGCTAAGAAGATAAGTGATGCCGTCATTCTGAGCCTGCATTTCGGCAAACAATACGAACCCCTCCCTTCACAACGACAAAAGGACCTAGTTCAATTCGCTGCAGATCAAGGGGTTCATGCTGTTATCGGCCATCACCCTCATGTACTTCAGCCAATAGAATGGGTGGAGGGAAAACAGGGTAACAAAATGCTCGCTGTTTATTCCCTGGGAAATTTCTTTTCAGGTCAGGACTCTTTTCCCAAACGAGTTGGCGGGATTATAAAGTTCAATTTGATAAAAGAGAATGGAAATGTAGAAGTTGAGAACCCTCGATTTGTTTTGACGTATGTCACCTCTTCCGGACCGCACAATTATGAAGTGATCCCTATGCACAAATTGACTTCTCACCAGTTATCAAACCACAAGCAAGTCATAAGAGAGAAGAAGCAGCATCTTTCCCAATGGATGCCTGATCTCACCTTCATTGAATAATGGAAATAGAACGGGGTTATTACTATAGGTAAGCTCGTTAACTAAAGTTAGTTATTTCGTTTAACATAATTAATATTATTTAATAACTGCAATGTCCGTGGTATAATATATACAGGAGTGATGAGACATGAATAAATTAATATGTCCTCGTTTTGAAAAAGCAATTGGCCTCTTAAGCCAACGCTGGACAGGTTTAATAGTCTATCAGCTTTTGGAAGGAAAGCAACGTTTTTGTACAATAGAATCTTCTATTGGAATTAGTGGAAAAGTCCTGTCTGACCGATTGAAAGACATGGAGAAGAACGGATTAGTTAAGCGTGACGTGTTTCCTGAGACGCCAGTTCGTATTGAATATTCTTTAACCGATAAAGGTTTATCTTTGAAACCAATAATGGATGATATAGAGAAATGGGCTCATGATTGGATTGAGCTTGAGGAAAATGAAATCATAACCAAATAACTTTAGTATGAGGTTCTGCTGCGGCAGAACCTTTTTTTATCTATGTCTATCAAAACATAATTGTATTCTTAGGGGTAAAAACATATACTTTTATTAATTGGGGAAGGGGGATGTAATGAAAAAGTTAACGTTACTGTTTTTGTGCCTTGCAACACTTATTGCATGTTCTAACGACGCCGATTCAGAAGAATCCTATTCAGTAGATGATGCCAGGAAAGATGGACACGTCATTGAAGAACATCTGGTTGATAATTTTGAACAAATCACCCAAGGAGCCTTGAAAGTTCAAAATGTTGATAAAATCCCCTCCTTCCTGGAAAGTGTAGATCAAAAAGAAAGTGACAGTGTTAACATTTCAATCTTTACGAAAGATGGCACACATTTCAAAACACAATTTCCTATGATGGAGAAACCATTCTTTTCGAAAATAACTTCGGAGGATACTACCAAACACCGACTGGAGAGTTTTCCTGTCAATTTATTTCTAAACGTGGTCCGATCGTATATCTAGACAGCTGTAAGGCAGAAGATGGAACAAACCATTCTTCGATGATTGGATTTATAGGTACGAAAGAAGCTTTTACCAATGCTGAATAACAGCTATATCGTCAGCCGATACATGCTGACATTTTTATTTTTACAGTGCACTTTCTATAAGTAAATAACATCCAGTGAATAGCAGAATAATATAGGTTATTACTTTAAATACAGATTGACTTACCCATTTAAATAGCTTCTGACCTAAGAATAGTCCTATGACCACTAAGGGCAGTGCCAACCCACTCGATATCCAAACAGTCCTGTCCGTACCTGCAAATATTACTTGCACGAATAGACTAGTTAAATAAACAAACAGGTAAAATGCCAAAGTCGTTGCCCGAAGTTTTTCTTTTTTTGTTTCTGTCCCGGCAAAATAGAGCAATAAAGGAGGACCAGGCATCCCTATACTTGTTGTTAAAGCTCCAGAGATACCACCTGTAAAAATGTCTCTTCTGTTTGTCTGCTTCATACGAAAAGAAAGCATTAAAAGTAGTGTAAGCAACAAGATCACTATGCTTACTGCTAACTTTAGTTGATCCGTATTTACCATCAGGAAAACTCCGATTCCTGCTATTAATCCGAAAGAACTTCCCATGATTAGCCTCTTCAATATAGCCACATCAATGTCACGTCGAATTTTCCGAATTAAAGCCAGAGAAATGACCAGAGATAAAACCAAATTGATTTGAATTGCTTCTGATGGTTCGAACATCAATAACAAAAAAGGTGTAGCCATGATGGAAAAACCAAACCCTGTACTGGTTTGTAAAATAGACGCAGCTACAATAATTACCAAGAACAAAATAACGAAATCCATCTCTACATCTACCTTTCATAAAACGCAAAACCACGCTTGGCACCATATAAACCATACTTTTAGTAAATCGTTTTTTTATATTTCCTCATACTTTGTATAATTTCGTCGACATTTCCCGGGAAATGTCCATAAAAAGTTTTCTTTCTTCCGCAGGTTATCTGTTATTTTTTGTATAATCAGACAATAGTTGTGCAAAGATAATCCTGGAGGTGATCTATATGAATCCTTATCTTTGTCCAAACTGCAAGACAAACCGTTCGAGATTTAATAAAATCAAACAACTTTCTACTGCTGTCAAACTAGATCCAAGAACTGGAGAAGTTTTGTCAGAATGTGATAGCGGGCAGTTAGCTACCTTCCATATGGATTATAGAGGTCCAGAGTATAAAGTGCAATGTGGAGCATGTGGATTGATTGAGAATGAAAATACTTTTCTTGCTTTCGCAGAACATAACCCATTATAGAGAACTGCACTTCAATAGCAGTTCTCTTTTCTTGGCTTAGTTCGTGGATTTGGTGAGGTTAGTCCGGGTTTTTGAAAACCAAAAGCTGTGATAGCTTTTGGCTGAGTATCATTTATTCATATTTGAGAGAAAGTCATCGAGCATTCCTTCCTCTTCCTCTTCTTCTTTTTCCTGAGGTTGCTCTTGTTGTAGCTCATCCATAAGATTATCCAAGTTTAAATCGCTTAGGTCATTTTCTTCAAACTCAACCGCATTTTCTTCTTTTTCATCTTTATTCATTTCTTGAGGTTCTACTGCTTTTAAGCCCTCAATTGATGTGGCAGCAGCTGTTTCTTCTTGAAGAAACAGCGCCTCATTGATGTCTATAGCATTGCTATTTAAGGAAGCCAGGAGGCTCATAGCCCTTGTCGGATCAATCATAAGCTGATAAATAATGCTTCCCATGAGCGCTTCAGAATGTTCATGTTTGATCCAGTTACGTTGTTCTTTGGTGAGTTTCCGGGGCAACGGAATGGTGATGGTTTCCTTATCTTGTGAAATCGTTGAGCTGACTCCGTCCATAACGTATTGAGCTATCTTACTTGAAAAATTTCTTCTCTCTTGTTCTTTTAGTTCAGAAAGCCGTTTCAATATATGATCCGGCGTGTCAGAAGGGACACGGAATGTAATGGATTGTCCCCTCTCCACGCTTTTTTTTGCATTACTCATTCAATCACCTTACTTTGATGATGAGGCAGTTTCGGTTTTCTTGTCAGCTTTCTCAAATTTACGCACAAAGTCAGAAATGAGTTTGTAATACGCATTGGCCATCATCCAAATGCTTTCATTTTCGTCTTCAAAGAAGTCAATGTTGAAGCCATCCAGCTTATTGTTGAGGGTCTTAATGTAATCTTTAAGGACTGCTGATCCTCCACCGACAAAATAGCAAATTTCAGACTGAGAATTCTTCTGCCAGACATTTCTTAAGAAGCGGTATTGTTTTTTAGCGAGTTCTAACAAGATGCGATCTGTAATATCATGGACACTTGTACGGCTTCCTTTAACCATGATGTGGTGACGATCATTTTTTCGGGTAATAATGTCTACCACGTCACGGCGGCTATCTAACTCTACTCCATGTTTTGTCAGAATTTCGTCTCTAATCTGCTCTAGTGATTCAGATACTCCCAAGTTATAGCCCTGGGCCTTATCATCATCTACATTTCTATTTCTGATGACTGCAATATCTGTTGAGAGACCACCAATATCTTGTATTAGGATTTGTTTATCAATCAGATCTTTATTAATGATATTTAAGTCATTATCCATCACAAGGTTTACGAACGCGGCAAACCCTTCCGGATAAACCTTGACCTCATCAAATTTAAGATTTACTTTCATTCCCTGGTATTGAGGTGTAACAAGAAACTCCACTTGGTGAACAGACCCGAGCAGCTGGGAACGGTATCCTACATCCTTTCCTTCTTTCACTTCACGGAGAGGGAGGCCCGTACCCAGCGTATAATTTGCATCTACGACGTTGTTTTTGGATGATTTAGCATCTTTATTAGATACTGCATCTAAAGCTAAAGAGGCAAATAGCATAACCAATGTCTGGTCTTCTTCCGCTTTACTGCTCCCTGGATCCAGTTCAGTAGAATTATCGCTTTTTGCGGCTAGTGTTCCCACACGATAAATAGCGTTATTTTCATCTAGCGCAGGGGAGTGCACTCTGATATGTAAATTATCAAGCGGGTCTTTGTCATCTAATTCTTCAATCCCGATAACAGGGCGATCTTCCAAGTCTCTAGCCATAACATTAGGGATGTACAACTCAGATTCCATTTTCCCGAAGTTTGCTTTTACTGCATCATTTCCTACATCAACAGCAGCAATTCTTGATTTTGTCATTTAAAACTCTCCTTTAAATTCAAATAGCAGGTTACTAGAATAACCTTACTCTACTATTAAACATATTAAAATCGACCCTAATAGTCAATGTGCCATTTTATGCATTCTTTTCCGCATACTTGAACACAAATTTGTTTTCTTGCAATCTTTTTTGCACGCATGTTGTTTCATCAGTTTGTATTCGCTTTTGTACACATGTAAACTTATTTGTACTCAAAATGTATTCATATTGTTTTCATGTAAACTTATTTGTGTGCACTTCAATAATGGATGAGCTTTCCATTATTGATGAACAGCACTAACTGATTTGTCCCCATAAATAAAAGAGCAGCCAACTCTTGCTTTTCTGCAAGTTAAGCTGCTCTAATCATAAAATTGGAGACAGAGAACCACTAGATTATTTCTTAATAATAGATTTTATTAAGAGGTCCTCATCACCTCTTCTTTTGAATAAACAGGACTTTAAGGTAATTACCTTCTTTAAATTGCGATATAGTTTTAAAGTCCTCCGGGAGGGAGTATTCTTCAAGTATCTGATAACTCATAGCGGATTCCTTAAAGGCTTGGTCAACAAAGGATTTGAACTTCTTCATATTAAATTTACTGCAATTTGTGGAGGCAACAATTACACCCTTGTCCTCCGTAATTGAAATCGTTTCTGTGAGGAGGCTGGTATAGTCCTTCTCTGCACGAAAGGTGAATTTTTTGGAGCGTGCAAAGCTTGGTGGGTCAAGGATGACCAGATCAAACGATTTATTTTTCCTTTTGGCATACTTAAAATACTTAAATACATCATCGACAATTATATCGTGTGCCTCATAATCAATACCATTTAAACTAAAGTTCTCAATCGTTTTCGCATAACTTCGGTTTGCTAAATCGACACTTGTTGTTTGGGAAGCACCTCCTAATGAAGCAAATAAAGAGAATGCACCGGTATAGGAAAACGTGTTAAGTACATTTTTTCCATAGGCGTATTGATCCTTTATGGTGCGTCTGACCTCTCGCTGATCAAGAAATACCCCCACCATGGCTCCTTCGTTTAGATAGACAGCAAAATTCACGCCATTTTCCTTCACGATGATAGGGAAGTCACCGCGCTCCCCTTTCACAAATTCGTCTTCCTCAATATACTGGCCTTGCTTACCAAAGCGTTTCTTTTGATAGATAGCTTTATATTCAACGTTTTGCTCTAAGGAACTGATCAAATGGTCGCTAAAGGAATAGGCCCCTTCGCTATACCAGTTAATTAAGTAATATCCGTCAAAGTAATCAATGGTAAGGCCGCCAATGCCATCTCCTTCTCCATTGAAAACCCGGAATGCAGTTGTTTCCTCATCCTGGTACAGGTTATTTCGATTTTTGACTGCCTTCTTCAACTTCTTATCAAAAAAGCTGGCATCGATAAGTTCTGATTCGTTGTGGCTGATCACCCAGCCATAGCCTTTGTTTTGTTTACCATAATAACCTTTTCCGATAAATTGACCTTTTTCATCAATAAGCTTCATGATCGTGCCTTCTACTCGCAGATTCTTAGAAGCAATGATTGCTTCCTTATGGATTAACGGATAGCCTTTTCTATATTTTTCTGCATACCTATTGCGTACTGTTACATTTATTTCATTAACCATTCCATTCTCCTGCCCTTTCGTGAGAAGTTATACCTTCTAACATATCACAAAATCGTATGACCGCCTAATAGATGGATATACTTGTCCTTTATCCCTGATACATAATCCTTTACAAGAGCTTCAGTTTCTTATAAGATAGCCTTTATGCACATTACTTACCTAGGTAAATAATTGGAGGGAAGGTAATTGGATTGTTCTAACCATCATCTGTTACACCTTTTAAACCAGCAAGTTCGCATATTGAATAAACAGATTAACGACAAGCTAAAAGATTTTGGCTTATATACATCACAATGGTCCGTTCTCTATTGTCTTTACAAAAATGGACCAATGACACAAACAGCCATTTGGCAATATTTAAACGTTGAAGCACCTACGGTTACTCGAACGCTGACCCGTTTAGAGGAGAAAGGCTGGATTACTCGAAAGCCAGGAGTGGATAGACGAGCGCGTATCATCCAGATTAACGAGTCTTCCTTTGATCAAGTAGCAGACTTGGCTGATATCATCAGAACATATGAAGATGAGGAACTTCTTGGGTTAACAAAAGAGGAGGAACACCAATTAAGGTCGCTTTTAAACAGACTTGGAACCAAGGAGTGATCGAACAACTATGACAAACAAAAAAAATCCAATTTGGACAAAAAGCTTTGTAAGTATTTCCTTAACCCAGTTCGTCGTATTTATTACGTTTTACACGTTACTAACCACATTACCTATTCATGTCATCATCAACATGGGAGGAAATGAAGCACAGGGCGGACTGCTTGCGACAATAATGCTAGTTGCTGCCATCCTTGTCAGGCCATTTTCAGGAAAAATACTTGAACGCACCGGTAAAAAGAATGCCCTCATGATGTCAGTCTTCATATTTGCTGTTACTACCTTTTTATATATGTGGATTACTCAGTACGAAGCTTTGCTAGCATTAAGGTTTTTCCATGGACTATCCTTTGGAATACTAACTACGGCGACGGGAGCCATTGCAGCAGATGTAATTCCTCCTGAGCGGCGTGGTGAAGGACTTGGGTATTTTGCTATGGCCATGAATATCGCAGTGGTTGTAGGACCATTTATCGGTTTGTCCCTGCTGCAATTTACTACATTCCAAACCGTTTTTCTAACTTTAAGCTTATCCATGTTACTTGGCGTTATTTCCTCGTGGATCGTATATGTGCCGCAGCAAGCTGAGGAAATCCCTGCTCCAGTTAGAAAAAGGTTATCATTACACGATCTATTTGAAGTTAAAGCCCTGCCCATTGCAGCAATAAGTGGTCTCACTGGTTTTGCCTACTCTGGCATTCTGTCATTTATTTCTTTATACGCTAATTCTTTGGGCTTAGCGGCCATATCCAGTTACTTTTTTGTCGTATTTGCCTTCTTAATGATTTTATCCCGACCTTATTTGGGGCGTGCTTTTGACGTACGAGGACCAAGCTTTGTCATTCTGCCCTGTTTAGTTATCTTTGCTATTGGACTCGTAAGCTTGAGCTTTACACAATCTGCGTGGGGTTTATTGATTTCAGCTGGATTAATTGGACTGGGTTATGGCTCATTATTGCCAAGTTTTCAGACGATGGCCGTCCAATCAGCCTCTAAACACCGAAGCGGACATGCTACGGCTACGTTTTTCACCCTATATGACACAGGGATAGCCGTTGGGTCTTATGTGTTAGGTCTGCTTATCACCTTTGCCAGCTTCTCAACTCTCTATATCATGAGTGCAGCTGTTGTTTTAATGGTGGCTGGGTTGTTCTATTTCTATCAATCTAAGCGTCATCGAGGTCCACAAGAGGAACGTACTACCATGAATGCATAGCGGGAGACTTAAGCTGTCCAGCTTTGGGCTGCTATTCTGCTTCGAGTGGTTCGAAAGAGATTTCCCACGATGGAAAAAGGGTATACCTTTAGAAATAGAATCTTATAAATAGTAGGGAAGGTGATTGTGATGTCAATCGTACTTCATAGAATTTACGACGAAGAGAAGCCTACAGGAGGTCATCGGATCCTAGTCGATCGTGTGTGGCCGAGAGGAATATCTAAAGAGGATGCCGACCTTGATCAATGGATGAAAGGAATAGCACCAAGCTCCTCCTTAAGAAAATGGTTTGCTCATGACCCTGATAAATTTGATGAATTTAAGCAATCGTATAAACAAGAGATTGAGCAAAGTTCTGAACGTCAGGATAAGCTGAAGGAGTTAAAGGAATTGGCAACGAATGAACGGCTTGTTCTCCTGTTCGCAGCTAAGGAGACGAAGTATAATCATGCTGTTGTTCTTAAAGAATTAATTGAGAATTAATAATAGAGGATGGTGTACCCATGAAAGAACATGTAGGCCAGTGCTCCCTATGCAAGAAGGAAATTTATTGCCTAGATGGATTTCTAGATGGTGTAGTATCTGAAGATAAAACCCTTTATTGTTTTAAATGTGCAGCCAAACAAGAAGAATCCTAAGGAGTGAGGCAGCCTCTCATAAATAGAGTGGCTGCCTCACTTTTTACTAGAGCTTATATAAGTACTCGCAAACGGTCTCGATTCCTTTTGTGAAATTATCGATGTAAAAGTGTTCGTTTGGTGCATGGAGGTTTTCCGATGGAAGCCCAAACCCCATCAACACCACAGGAGTATCAAGAACTCTTCCAAACACTTCGACGATTGGAATGGACCCACCCTCTTTCGGGAACATCGGACGAACACCATACACTTTCTCATAGGCATCAGCAGCTTTTTGAAGCATGGCTTCCTGAGAATTCAGGGAAACAGGCTTAGCCTGGATCAGAGTTTCCGTTGTAATATGACTTCCTTCTTGCTTGTGTTTTTCCAAATGCTGTTTAATCCGCTCATAGATAGTTTGAGGATCCTGCATTCCCACCAGCCGACAGCTAATCTTCGCACTGGCTTCACTAGGGACAATTGTTTTAACCCCTTCTCCTTGAAATCCTCCAGTGACCCCATTTATTTCTAGAGTTGGGCGAATTCCGGTTCGTTCTTTAAAGGTAAATCCTTCTTCTCCGTACAAATGGTCTAACCCTAATTCCTCTTTTGTGTGTTCCTCATTAAAGGGAATGGCTGCAACTTCTTTCCTAAGCTGGTCTGTTAACGTCGGAACCCCTACATAAAAGTTCTCCACGGTGATCCTTCCCCCTTCATCATGAAGGGAGTCTAGAATATGTACGAGCGAATGAATTGCATTTGGTACCCCACCGCCGTACGAGCCAGACTGCAAATCAGTATTCGCAGTCCTGACGTTAACGGTCATGGCAAGTGCTCCTCTTAATGAGGTGCATATTGCCGGCTGGCCTTTTTCAATAAAAGAAGTATCGGAAATGAGTACAGCATCTGCAGAGAGCTTCTCGGCATTCTCATGTATGAAAGGAGCCAGACTTGGGCTTGCTATTTCTTCCTCGCCTTCAATGCAAAATTTTACGTTAACGGGAAGTGACCCATGTTCAGCCATCAGTAATTCCAACGCTTTTATATGAATAAACAACTGACCTTTATCATCAGTAGCCCCTCGAGCGTAGATTTTACCCTCTCTAATAGTCGGGTTAAAAGGCTCTGATTCCCAAAGTTCAAGAGGGTCAGCGGGCTGGACATCATAATGACCATAAATAAGAACTGTAGGTTTACCCTGAGCATGCAGCCAGTCTCCATAAACGATCGGATGACCATTAGTTTCTAAAATATTAACATTCTCCATTCCTATTTCCTGAAGAGCATTGACCACCCAATCCGCCCCTTTACGAACATCCTCGCGATGCTCCGATAAGGAAGAAATACTCGGAATCCTTAAAAAATCTTTTAATTCTTCTAGAAATCTATCTTTTTGCAGATGAATATGTTCTCTCATATAAAAACCTCCGAAATGTTTATTTATCTGTATTATAATGGAGTTCAACAGCAATTTACAAAATTTCACTAGTATAAATAACTTGAAATTCAGTTAATTTCGTAATAGTTTTAAAGTTCACACACTTATTAAGGAGGGTAACCTATGAAATATGCAATTTCTCATTGGTGGAATGATATGTGGAAACTTCACCAGCAAGCAAAAGATTTATTGAGTTTTTTTGCAAGCGGAAACACAAATGCCTCTGTGGATAAGAAGAATTCACAAGCTGAACATAATGGTGATGATGAGCCGCCCGTAAGCTATAAGTCTAGTCAAAAAGTAGGTCTATGGCTCGGCCCGTTATTATTTGTTCTTACGATGATCTTTTTCAACCCTGAATCTTTATCGAGTGAAGGACAGGCTATCCTGGCTTCAACTATATGGATCGCAACCTGGTGGATTAGCGAGGCTGTTCCGATTCCTGTTACTTCGCTATTGCCGATCGTGTTGTTCCCGGTTACTGGTGGCTTAGACCTTGATACCACGACCTCATCCTACGGATCTGATACTATATTTTTATTTATGGGTGGATTTATTATTGCGCTGGCAATGGAACGCTGGAACCTGCATAAGCGGATCGCACTCAGTATCATCGCCGCGATTGGAACCAATACGGAGCGTATCATCCTCGGCTTCATGGTTGCTACTGGTTTTTTATCCATGTGGATCTCGAATACAGCTACGGCCATGATGATGGTCCCAATTGGCCTCGCGATTATTTATCAAGTGGCTGACTCTCTCAAAAATGACCCCATTGATACCTCTAAAGAGAATTTCAACTTTGGTAAAGCTCTTATGCTTGGTATCGCTTATTCTGCATCAATCGGGGGACTTGGAACGTTAATCGGTACTCCACCTAACACCATATTTGCGGGCACAATTGACGAACTTTATGGCATTGATATTTCCTTTGCCCGCTGGATGTTATTTGGTGTCCCGATTGCCATCATCTTATTAGCTATTGCGTGGGTGTACCTCGTGAAAATCGCATATCCAATGAAGTTAAAAGAAATTCCTGGAGGCCGCAAAGTTATTTCTGATGAACGGAAGGCTCTTGGGAACATGAGTTACGAGGAGAAGGCAGTCATGACCGTATTTGTTATCACTGCTTTAGCCTGGATTTCACGCTCATTTATTCTAGCCAATTTCATACCAGGGATTGATGACGCGATAATTGCCATCGCTGCTTCCATTGTCCTATTTATCATTCCTGCTCGAAATAAGAATGCCAAAGCCTTAATGAACTGGGATACTGCCAAGGAACTGCCATGGGGGATCCTCTTACTGTTCGGTGGTGGATTGGCTATTGCAGCAGGCTTTAGAGACTCGGGACTGGCGCAATGGATTGGAGAGCAGCTCACTGTTTTAGAAGGGATATCATTCTTTATCATCCTGCTTGCAGTGATTACTTTAGTTATTTTCTTAACAGAAATTACATCAAATACGGCAACAGCAACCATGATGTTTCCTATTATGGCATCGCTTGCTGCAGCGATTAATGTACACCCTTATAGTTTGATGATAGCAGCCGGCGTAGCCGCATCATGTGCATTTATGCTTCCTGTTGCTACACCTCCTAACGCGGTGGTGTTCGGTTCAGGTTATCTCAGGATTCCTGATATGGCTAAGGCGGGGTTCTGGCTAAACCTCATATCCATATTCATCTTAGCCATAGCTGTATATTTCTTAATTCCACTAGTGTGGGGAATCACCTTAACTGAATTCCCTAGTAATCTGCGATAACACAAACAAGCTAAGGGGATTAATTGGATATTCATACAAATTAACCCACCTCAGGTCATCCAGAATATGGATGACCTGAGGTGGGTTTTTCTGACATGAAACATAAACAAACCCTGATCCTGCAGAATCAGGGTTTTAGTATTTATGATTTCGTTTCCTTTCGTTTTCTTAAGGAAGCAACTTTAAACCTATCTTTATTAAATTTCATCCTTGGTCGCCGTTCGGTATGCTTTACTTCGTTGCTCGCTACCTTATAGAAGGAGGCTCCCATCAACAGGATAACGAATGAGAAGGGAAGCGCAGCTATAATCAATACATTTTGTAAGCCTGCTGTTCCGCCGAAGTACACGACTACTCCCGCCATGGCTGACTGGGCGAGTCCCCAAACAATCTTCACATTGCTTGGCGGATTTAAGGCTCCTTTAGTACTCAGCATTCCAAGTACAAAGGTTGCTGAATCTGCCGAAGTAATAAAGAAAATGGCTACGACAAATACCGTAATTAACGACATGAGTTCCCCAAGCGGGTATTGTTCAAGCACCCCAAAGGTAGCTGTTTCTAAAGAGAAATCAGATATCATAGCAATTCCGTTTTGTTCAAGGTGTAAGGCAGATACCCCAAACACTGTAAAGAAGATAAAGCACACAATCGCAGGAACGATAAGCACACCGAGCATAAATTCTTTTATCGTACGACCTTTTGAAATCCGTGCAATAAAGATCCCGACAAAAGGAGCCCATGAAATCCACCATGCCCAGTAAAAGATGGTCCAGTTATTAATCCATGTCCGATTCTCCTGATCCAGTGGTTCAAGGTGAAAACTCATCTCAAAAAAGTTCGCTAAGTAACCGCCAATGGTACTTGTAAACATGTTTAATATATAGAGGGTGGGGCCTACGATAAACAGCATGAGTAACAAAACGAAAGCTAACCCCATGTTAATGTTACTAAGGTATTTAATCCCCTTCCCTATTCCTGACCAAGCTGATCCAATAAATAATACAGTTGCAACAGCGAGAATAACGATTTGAAACCAAAAGGTATCGGGTGCACTAAAGAGAAAAACCAGTCCTTCCTTGATTTGCGCAGAGCCAAAACCTAAAGTTGAGGCTACCCCTACAACGGTTGCTACCACAGCAAGCGTATCAACAACCTTACCCGGGATCCCACTCATGCTTTTTTCACCGAAAATCGGGACAAGCGTTGCGCTCACTAAACCAGGCGCTCCTCTATGAAATTTGAAATAAGCCAGCACAAGAGCAACTATTCCATAGACAGCCCAGGCATGGACACCCCAATGGAAAAATGAGTATTGTAGGGCTTGCTTAATTGCAGTATCAGTCCCTAACTCTCCACTCGGAGAACTCTTAAAAGCATGTGAAATTGGCTCGGCTGTTGTCCAAAAAACGAGCCCCATCCCCATCCCTGCACTAAATAACATGGCAAACCAGGTAGGCAAGCTGAATTCCGGCTTGTCATCCTCTTTTCCGAGTTTAATTTTGCCGATTTTTGAAAAAATTAAATATACACAGAAAGCTAAAAAGATCATAATGATCAATAAATAATACCAGCCAAAATAAGTAGAGAAAAATCCAGTGACGTCAGCTGTTACTGTCTTCAAGTTATCCGGGGCTATGCTTCCCCAGATCACTACGGCAAGACAGACAGCTAGTGCGTTCCAAAATACAACGGTAACTTTCTTCAACCATTCCACTCCCTATTAAATTTATATACGTATAACGACATCAGCATCTATAAATACCCAAAAAAACAACCAACAAAACACCATTTCAACAAACCAATTATTACCACCTCAGGTCATCCATTTAATGGATGACCTGAGGTGGTAATAATTTGAAAGTAAAAACCCACCTTAGCTAGGTGGGTTTGTTTGGGGGGCAGTCCTATTAAAACAGGGAAAGTATGAATCCTATAACTACTATTAACCCGATAATCATTAGTATGGTTCGTATCATAAGAACACCCTCTTTTCGTAGTAATCTTCATTTTTCTTATTCCTTATTATGCCCAATATGAAACAATTACCACGAAAATTCGTTCCTTCTTCCTGTATTACGCTAGTATCTCATTACCAGAAATTTGTTGTTTATTTCTAAAGTCGTTTTAAAGCCATCGCTTTCCGCATATTTTGCAATGCCTTATTCCCCTCTTTTTCTTTAGCCATCATTACATTCGTATACAAAGCATCGATAATACTCAATTGAGCTATTCGTGAGGAGAATGCTTCAGAACGGAAATCAGTCTCCTCAGCTACCGTATAAAGGGGAACATCGGAGGATTTTGTCAGCGGTGATTTCGCAAAGTTTGTAATACTAATCGTTTTTACTTCATTCTCTTTCAACACCTGAAGTACGTCCAAAGTATCTTTCGTTGTGCCAGAATGTGAAATCACGACAGCTACATCATCTTTCGTCAGTTGTGAAGCAGCCATCAGCTGCATATGGGACTCAAGCTGAGCATTCACTACAAGCCCGCTGCGAATAAATTTGTGATAAGCATCTAATGCTACAACAGCAGACCCCCCACATCCAAAAAAGTCAATTTTGCGAGCTTTTAGGATGACATTTACTGCTTCTGTAATCGTTGTTCCATCAACAATTTGCAGCGTGCTTTCCAAGGTTTTTATATTTGACCTGAATACCTTTTCCGAAACTGTTGAAATACTATCTCCATCATTTATCTTGTCGTGAATGTCTTTGATCGGGGTAACAATTTCCGCAGCAAGCGCTATCTTTAACGCCTGGTAACCCTTAAAACCAATCCGTTTACAGAAACGGAATACCGTTGATTCAGCTACACCCAGCTCGTCCGAAACTTGATTGATAGTATGGTGAATGATTGTTTCAGGGTTATTCAGAATGTAATCGGCTATTTTCTTTTCCTTATCACTGAATTTTCCATAGCTGCTTCGTATTCTTGCTAATCCATGCTGTGTTTCATTCTCCATTACTTGATCTCCTCGCTTCATGATAATAGTTATATTATATAAGAAAAGAAGTCACATTAATATATTGAATACGAAAAAAAATTTGATATAATCATAAATATACGGAAAATAATTTTTCCCTTTAAGGAGGAACATATATGAAAATCGGCATGGTAGGTCTTGGTAAAATGGGCCTGAACTTAACTTTAAATTTACTAGATCATGAACATGAAGTAGTAGGATACGATACAGATTTAACCGTTCAAGACAATGTTTCACACAAAAACTTCTCTTATCAGGATTCGTTAGCCAAACTTGTAAACGAACTTCCTACTCCCCGTGTGGTCTGGATGATGGTTCCTGCAGGTGAGATCACTGATTCCGTCATTGAAGAGCTGTCAAATCTTTTAGAAGCTGGGGATATGTTAATTGATGGCGGAAACTCCAATTACAAAGAGACATTAAAACACGCGGAAACTCTTGAAGAAAATGGAATCTATTTCTTTGACTGCGGAACAAGCGGTGGTACGGATGGAGCTAGAAATGGTGCATGCACGATGGTAGGCGGACATCCTGATAAATTTAAACATATTGAACCTCTTTTCGAAGCCGTTTCCATTGAGAATGGATATCTGTACACAGGAAAAGCAGGCAGCGGACACTTTTTGAAAATGATTCATAATGGAATCGAATACGGAATGATGCAATCCATTGCTGAAGGCTTTGATATTCTTAACAAAAGTGAGTTCGATTATGATTACGAGAAAGTTGCTAAAGTATGGAATCACGGTTCCGTTATTCGCTCATGGTTAATGGAGCTGACAGAGCAGGCCTTTTCCAAAGATGCGAATCTGGATGAAATCAAAGGTGTCATGAATTCATCAGGTGAAGGGAAATGGACTGTGGAAACAGCTCTTGATCATCAAGTTGCCGCCCCCGTTATCGCATTGTCCTTAATGATGCGTTATCGCTCATTGGAAGACGACACGTTTACCGGCAAAGTCGTTGCTGCTCTGCGTAATGAGTTCGGCGGTCATGCTGTCGTTAAGAAATAAGATAGGATTCGGGCAGCTTCGCCACTGCCCTTTTTCTTTTTACGGAACTGATAATCATGAGGAGGTCCAGCATGAACGCACATTATTACTTAGGTGTTGATATCGGTACTACGAGTACAAAGGCGGTTCTTTTTAACAAAAAGGGTGACATTAAAACTCAGCATACGGTCAACTACCCTCTCCACACACCGAATCCGCTGGTAGCTGAACAAGACCCTGCAGAAATCTTTGAAGCTGTACTTGATACCATTCGAGAAGCAATTAACAAGGGTGAAGTTTCGACAGATCAGATTCAATTTATTTCATTCAGTTCAGCTATGCATAGTTTGATTGCAGTGGATAAGGACGGAGAGTTATTAACCAACAGCATTACATGGGCTGATACAAGAAGCGCAGCATACGCAAGAGACATCAAAGAAAACCATAATGGTCACGACATTTACTTACGGACAGGCACCCCGATCCACGCCATGTCACCTTTATCAAAGTTAGTCTGGTTAAAATCTGAGAAACCGGATGTATTTACACAAGCTGCTAAATTTATTTCCATTAAGGAGTATGTGTTTTACCGGTTATTTGATCAGTATGTAGTCGATCACTCGATAGCTTCAGCTACCGGACTGTTTAACTTAAAAGCCTTGGATTGGGATCAGGAAGCTTTAGCATTAGCAGAGATTACTCCTGACCATCTCTCTTCCCTTGTACCGACTACTTACTCATTAACAGGCTTAAAGGAAGAATACCAGCAAATCCTCGGGCTTTCGGAACAGACCCCCTTTATCATAGGCGCCAGTGACGGAGTGCTTTCGAATCTTGGTGTAAATGCAGTTGATCCCGGGGTAATTGCTGTTACGATTGGAACGAGTGGTGCGATTCGTACAGTATCTAACGAGCCTCGAACCGATCCTAAAGGACGAATCTTCTGTTACGCGCTAACAGAGAAGCACTGGATCATTGGCGGACCTGTCAATAACGGCGGAATGGTGCTGAGGTGGCTGCGTGATGAGTTCGCCGCAGCTGAAGTAGAAACGGCTGAACGCCTTGGCATCGATCCTTACGATGTATTAACGAGGATCGCTTCAACGATAGAACCCGGATCAGATGGACTGCTTTTCCATCCATTTCTTACTGGAGAGCGGGCTCCATTATGGAACTCGAGTGCACGAGGGTCATTTTTCGGCTTAAGTATTCACCATAAGAAGCAGCACATGGTTAGGGCAGTATTAGAAGGAATTATTTATAACTTATATACGGTCCTGCTAGCTCTTGAGGAACTAACTGGAGAACCTAAGCGCATTCAAGCTACCGGCGGCTTTGCAAGGTCTGAGATGTGGAGACAGTTGATGACTGATATTTTCGACAAGCCTGTTGTTGTACCTGAAAGTTATGAAAGCTCCTGTCTCGGGGCCGTGGTTCTCGGGATGTATGCTACCGGAGAAATTGATGACTTTAGTGTCGTTTCCGATATGATTGGTCAGACTCATACCCATCAGCCAAACAAAGACACAACAGAGGTTTATCGGGATCTTCTCCCTATCTACATTCGCTTATCCAGATTATTTGAAGAAGAATATGAATCGATTGCAAGTTTTCAGCGCAAGCATATTAAATGAATATAATCACCCCCCTTCACATCCAGTTTGTGAAGGGTTTTTTTTGCCTATTGAAAGGTTTAATGCTTCTTATGACGGGAAGTGTCCTATTACTATTCGTTTTTGTTAAAAAAGGAAATGCCTAGTAATGTTTTAAAAGGAGGCCCTTATGAAAGAAGGATATCAGCACCTATCAAACGCCTATCGGATAACTAATTACTTACTTAACTTACCGACCGTCAATGATAATTCCCTTGAACAACGGTTTAGAATCACTCTAAAAAAGAAACAAATAAGCCTTTCTAAAGTGTTAGCTATGATAGATGAAGAGGATATAACCAGGGAAAAATTTCATACGTTATCGTTTGAAATCTACCATGCAGATGAAGTGGGAAATTTACTCTTCGGAGCCTGGAAGCGCACTACTAAGTGGAATGGTCTGCAAGGAGAGGATACCGTAGAGAAAATGAGCAGATACACAGGGCAAATTAAAAGCGATCTCCAGCTCGCAGTGCCCTTTCTAATAGAAATATTAGGAGAGGACGTTAAATACGCAGTACCAGCCTTATATCGTTCTAAAAACAGATAGATAGATGGAGGGAGTCATTATGAAAGAATGGGGACCAATAAAAAATGATCAACATATTAAAGATCAACAGAACGTAGACAGATGGGTCCATAGCACTTGTAACCTTTGTTCCATTGGCTGTGGATGTGAGATTGCTGTAAAGGACAATAAGTTAATTGGTGTCAAAGGCATGAAAGAACACCAAACTAATCTCGGGCGTCTCGATCCAAAAGCTAAAGATCAATGGATGGCCAATAACAGTTCAGATCGTTTGCTTCATCCCTTAGTTCGTAACCAGGAAGGCAAGCTAAAGAAAGCAACCTGGGATGAGGCAATGAGTACAATTGTTGATAAAGCGAAAGAAGTGATTGATGAGAAGGGGCCAAATGGTGCCGCTATTTATAGTACGGGACAAGGATTTCTTGAAGACTATTATACGATTGCTAAGATTGGACGAGCTGGGATTGGCACACATTTGTTAGATGCGAATACTAGATTATGTACGGCAACAACAGAATACTGCTTGATCCAATCTTTTGGTTCTGATGGGGTACCCGCTTCTTTTGAAGATTTAGACTATACAGATACTGTCATGTTCTTCGGTCACAATCCTGCCGAAACGGGCTCCGTCCTTTTTGAGAGAGTAATGACCCGTAAAAAAGAAACCGGTAAACCTTACATCATTGTGGTAGATCCACGCGAAACATTAACAGCGGAATCAGCGGATTTGCATTTATCTTTAAATACGGGATCAAATTTGGCTTTATTAAATGGGTTAATAGGAGAGATGGTCCGTAGAAATTATGTGAACGATTCTTTTATTCGAAAACATACAGTGCACTTTGATGAAATGAAAGAAACAGTTAAAGAATGGTCTTTAGAACAAACCCAACAATACACCGGTATTTCCATTGAAAAGTTAGAAGAAGCTGTAGAACAGCTTGGCCGTACCACTAGTCTTGTGAGCACAACGCTTCAAGGGGCCTATCAAGCTGCTGATGCTACGGCAACGTGTGTTGCCATTAACAACATGCATCTGATGAGGGGATTAATTGGAAAAGAGGGCTCTGGACCATTACATATGGCCGGGCAGCCGAGCTCGTCAGGAAACCGGACTGTTGGTGGTGTCGGGACATATCCAGGGAACCGCAACCCGCTCAACCCTAAACATTTAAAGGAGATGGCTGAACTATGGAATGTTGAAGAAGACAAACTAGAAGTAGGACCAGAGAAAGGGATTATTAAGCAAATCGAGATGATGGAAAACGACCAAATTGGATTCTTCTGGAATATCCATACGAATCCGCTTGTTTCCTTGCCTAACCGTCAGCGAGCAAAGGAGGCTTTAAAGAAAACCTTTGTAGTTGTTCAGGATCCCTTTTTAACAGAAACGACAGAAATAGCTGATGTTGTTCTTCCTCCAGCCATGTGGGGCGAAAAAGAAGGTACAATGGAAAACGCAGATCGAACTATAAATCTACTAAGAAAAGCTGTTGAGCCGCCCAATGGAGTAAAAGCTGACTTTGATATCTTGCTTGATTTTGCGAAAAGGATGGGCTTTCAAGATAAAGATGGGGACCCTCTCATCCAGTTTGAAACCCCTGAGGGATCTTTTGAAGAATGGAAAGTGGTTTCTAAAGGAAGACCAAGTGACATGACAGCTATGAGTTACCAAAACCTTGAGGAAAATAGAGGTATGCAATGGCCGGCAAATGAAGAAAACCCTGAAGGTACAACTAGACTGTATGAAGATTTTCAATTCAACACCGAAGTGGATTATGCACAGAGTTATGGGAAAGATATCATCACAGGGAGACCGCTTGCCAGGGACGAATATAAAGAAAAGAGTGAAGCAGGGAAAGCAATCTTTTATTCAACACCCTACTTCCCTCCTTCTGAACAGCCAAGTGATAGCTACCCTTTCTGGTTTAACTCAGGAAGACTGATCTGGCATTGGCATACAAGGACGAAAACAAGCCGTTCCGCTTCCCTTGATCAAGCCGCCAAAGAAGCCTATGTTGATATCCAAGAAGATGATGCTGGACAAATGGGAATCCTTCCAGGAGAAGAAGTGGAAGTAATCTCTCCGCGAGGATCGATTAAGGTTCCAAGCAGAGTATCGAATTCTGTGCAAAACGGAACGGTATTTACTCCTTTTCACTTCGGAAACTTTGAAAAGGAACCCTCAGCTAACGAATTAACGATTGACGTAGTGGATCCCTTATCCCATCAGCCTCTCTACAAAAATTCAGTCTGCCGAATAGAGAAAAATAGAGGTTCGCATAAAGTAAAAAAAGGTGAAACAGTAAATAGTATTGCAGCGAACTATCATTTAACTGTTCCACAACTAAAAAGAGCGAATCGATTAAAGGACAATTTTGTTAAAGAAGGAGCCACTCTGGAAATCCCATTACGCATTCGTGAAGTTGAGGTTAAGGAATATCCGATCCCATTCGATTAATCGAAGACACTAAGAGGCCTGATGTCCACCTATAGAGGTAGTCATCAGGCTCCTTTTTGAGATAATAAATTATATTAATTGACGATCCCAGAAGCGATGAGAAGCGATTGCCTTACTGAAGTTACTGGCAAATTCACTTGAATCATCTCCAAGTACAACTCCTTTGCTATTTACTAGATCCGCTTTTTTCAACCACTTTTTCCCTTCATGGGTAGCTCCGAGAGGTTTGAAATGTCTGAATGCTTCATCAATAAAGTACATAGCATCCTGATGGAACCTATCGCTTACCTTGCTGCCGCCCACGGCATAGACAGCATCAAACAACACCGAGTCCACAGTTAGAAAGGTGTGATCAGCAGTAAATTCAATGTTATCTGATCCCTTTACATTTCCTAGCTTCTCGCTGATGATTTCGGGAATAACCCCTTCAACTTTTAATGCAGCTAGCACGGAAGAAACTTCCGTACCATCAAACCCTTCACCAACCAGGACGGCCACTTTTCTCGTCGATGGGTTTTTCTTTGTATTTTTTTGACTTAGAGCGGGTGAGGATTTGGTTACATCAGAACCTCCACCTTGAGGATGATCTACGCCAATGTTATCAGCGACAGCTTTGGCCAGGTCCAGACTGACATTCGCAAACATATCAACATTTTGCTGCTGAACTGATTTGCTCCCTACCTTGCCAAGTTCAAAGCTAAAAGCAGAAATGATATGTTGTTTTTCAGGTTCACTCATACTGTTCCAGAAAAGTGTGGCTTGAGAAAAGTGATCCTTAAAGCTCTCACTGCGTTTTCTCACCTTACGCCCTTCCACTTTCTCCTGGTAATGGACGTAGCCTCCTTCTTCTTCACTTGAAGTAGCTGGTGTATTGTCAGCAAGGGAATTATTATGGTAGCTCACTGGACCCTTGTTTATGGTCATACGCCCGTAACCATCACGCTGGTTATTATGATAAGGGCACACAGGCCTGTTGATCGGCAGTTCATGGAAATTCGGACCACCCAAGCGAATTAACTGTGTATCAGTATAGGAGAACAAACGTCCTTGTAATAGTGGATCGTTCGAAAAGTCTATTCCCGGGACAACATTTCCAGGGTGAAAAGCAACTTGTTCTGTTTCCGCAAATACATTATCAACATTCCGATTCAGTGTCATTTTCCCAATAAGTTTAACCGGCACGTCTTCCTCGGGCCACAGTTTCGTAGGGTCAAGGATGTCAAAATCTAAGTTGAATTCGTCTTCCTCTTTAATGATCTGAACCCCTAGCTCGTATTCAGGGAAATCGCCATCTTCAATAGATTGATATAAGTCACCCCGGTGGAAGTCTGGGTTCTTCCCGTTTATCTTCTGAGCTTCATCCCACACCAGTGAGTGAGTTCCTAAAACAGGCTTCCAGTGGAATTTTACAAAATGTGCTTCTCCCTGTTCATTTACAAGACGGAATGTATGAACACCAAACCCTTCCATCATCCGGAAACTTCTTGGAATTGCCCGATCTGACATCGCCCACATGACCATGTGAGCCGCTTCTTGGTTATTGGCGACAAAATCCCAAAACGTGTCATGAGCCGTAGCAGCTTGTGGCATTTCATTATGAGGTTCTGGCTTTAGAGCATGAACTAAATCAGGAAATTTAATTGCATCTTGTATAAAGAAAACCGGGATATTATTCCCGACTAAATCATAGTTCCCTTCTTCTGTGTAAAATTTAGTAGCAAAACCTCTCGCATCGCGAACTGTTTCACCTGAGCCCTTCGATCCGGCAACCGTTGAAAACCGGACAAATACAGGCGTTTTCACTGACGGATCCTGCAAAAAACCAGCCTTTGTGTATTCTTTCATAGATTCATAGACTTGAAATTCTCCATGTGCGGCAAACCCACGAGCATGTACAGCTCTTTCCGGTATTCGCTCATGATCAAAGTGTGTCATCTTTTCACGGAAATGAAAGTCTTCCATCAGCGTAGGTCCACGCTCTCCCGCTTTTAAAGAAAATTCATCTTCTGAAACTTTTACTCCCTGGTCTGTCGTCATTTTCTTCCCATTATCATCAGATCTAAATTGTTCCAATTGCTTATTCTTTTTATTCTTTTTTCCATGAGATGCGTCACTCATCTATAACTCCTCCTTATGGATAAATATAGGAACGAATCTTTCTCTGGTATCGTACCCGTTCCTCATTAATTTAAACTCATTCTAATCTATCAAAAGAGCTTACTTAATATAGAAAACACCTGCTCGCTTACTCCGAGCAGGTGTTTAGCAGGACATATTCAATTACTAAGGTAGAACCGTTTCGCCCATTAAATAGCGATCACATTCACGAGCAGCTTCTCTTCCTTCATTGATTGCCCAAACAATCAAGCTTTGTCCGCGGCGCATATCTCCAGCCGAGAAAATTCCTTCCTCGTTGGTTGTGTATTGTCCGTACTCCGCTTTGACATTCGAGCGATTGTCTGTTTCAATTTCTAGTTTTTCAAGAAGGTCTTGTTCGGGACCACTGAAGCCAATCGCTAACAAGACGAGATCAGCCTTCCATACTTTTTCTGTACCCGGAATCTCTCTTCGCTGGCGGTTACCGTCTTCGTCAAAGACTAGCTCCACATTGATCGTGTGGACTTCCTTCACGTAGCCGTTCTCATCGCCAACAAACTTCTTGGTCATGACTGAATAAGCCCTAGGGTCACGGCCAAATACCGCTCCTGCTTCCTTTTGACCATATTCTACACGATGGACAATTGGATACTGGGGCCATGGGTTCGTCAAATCATCACGGCTTTCCATTTTCTTATCGTAAATATCGAATTGAGTCAGGCTCTTACAGTTATGGCGGACAGAGGTGGAGATACAGTCAGTCCCAGTATCTCCTCCTCCGATAACAATAACGTCTTTCCCTTCAGCCGAAATGTAATTTTCATCATCATGGTTTGAATCCAGTAAACTCTTTGTATTTGCATGAAGGAAATCCATTGCGTAATGAATCCCTTTCAGCCCTCTTCCTTCAGCTTCTATATTACGCGGAATAGTCGCCCCGCCACATAGAATAATAGAGTCAAACTCTTCACGCAGACGTGAAACTGGATAATTCCGGCCCACCTCTGTATTCGTGACAAACTTAATTCCTTCCTGCTCTAATAACGTAACTCGGCGTTTAACTACGGAATAAGGAAGCTTCATTTCCGGAATCCCGTACGTAAGCAGTCCTCCAACACGGTCATTACGCTCAAATACAGTAACTGTATGGCCTGCTTTATTCAACTGTGCGGCTGCAGCAAGCCCTGCTGGACCTGAACCCACAACCGCTACCTTCTTACCGGTACGGCTTTCCGGAGGCTCTGGGACAACCCAGCCTTCATCAAAACCTTTCTCTATAATAGATCGCTCCACGGTTCGAATAGCTACCGGTGGTTCATTAATCCCAAGGACACAGGCTCCTTCACAAGGAGCCGGACAAGCGAATCCAGTAAATTCAGGGAAGTTATTCATTTCGTGTTCTTTCTCTAAGGCTTCCTTCCATTGACCCTTATAGACAAGGTCATTCCATTCCGGAATTAAATGATAGACGGGGCACCCTGTCGTCGATCCATTGATCTCCATTCCTGTATGACACGTTGGGACGCCGCAATCCATGCAGCGTGCTCCCTGTCTCTGAACCTCTTCATCTGACATTGGTATGGTATAGTCTTGCCAATCTTTCGTCCGTGTTACCGGGTCTCGTTCGTCTTGCGTCTGACGTTGATATTCCATAAATCCAGTCGGCTTTCCCATCGTATCCCCTCCTTAACGATCTGATTAAGCTTCTACAGGTTTCTTCTCTTGTTTACTCTCTTCGAATGCTTGCATTTCGGCATCAAACTTACTCAATCCCTGGTCCTTTAATGTTTTGATTCGATTTTGTACTTCAAGGTAAGCTTTCGGGATGATACGTTTAAAACTTGGCACGATTTCCTCCCAGTCTTCAAGGATTCGCTGCCCTTTGGGACTGTGAGTGTAATTCACATGTTTTCGAACTAGTTCATGCAATTCATCAATTTCCTGCTGGTCAGTAAGCTGTTGTACGTACACTAGCTCCTGATTACATTTCTGCTCAAAAGCCACTTCTGAATCATCTAGTACATAAGCGACTCCGCCAGACATACCAGCCGCAAAATTCCGACCTGTGCCGCCAAGAACAATGGCTTTACCGCCTGTCATATACTCACAGCCATGGTCTCCAACACCTTCTACAACAACCTCTGCCCCGCTGTTTCTGACGCAGAAGCGCTCACCAGCCAGTCCGTTGATGTACGCTTCACCAGATGACGCTCCATAAAGCGATACATTACCGATAATGGTATTTTCTTCTGGGATAAAAGTTGACTTCCTTGATGGATTGACGATAATTTTTCCGCCAGATAAACCTTTCCCAACGTAATCATTGGCATCTCCTACAAGTCTAAGGGTCATACCTCGAGGGATAAATGCACCGAAACTTTGTCCGGCAGAGCCTTTAAACGTCAATTGGATCGTATCTTCTGGTAAACCAGCAGCACCATAACGCCTAGTAATTTCACTGCCAAGCGTGGTTCCCGTTACACGATGGATGTTCCTAATCGAACCCGTGCTGCGAACCGGCTCCTGGTGATCTAGTGCCTTTTTGCATAACGGGATGAGCTCTTCATGGTCCACTGTCTTATCTAAGCCATGATCCTGTTTATTCATGGCGTAATGTCCTACACTGGGATCAACCTCCGGCTGATAAAGCAAAGCAGATAAATCTACACCTTTGGCTTTCCAATGATCAATCGCTTCATTCGTTTGAAGGACATCAGTTCGTCCGATCATTTCATTAATCGTTCTAAAACCAAGTTCAGCCATTAATTCTCTGGCTTCCTGAGCAATAAACCGCATAAAGTTGGCCACATGTTCCGGGTCACCGCCGAATTTCTTTCTTAGTTCCGGGTTTTGAGTAGCAACGCCTACAGGACATGTGTCAAGATGACAAACGCGCATCATCACACAGCCTAGCACCACAAGTGGCGCTGTAGAAAATCCGTACTCTTCCGCCCCGAGCAGAGTGGCAACAATAATATCTCTGCCTGTCATCATTTTTCCATCTGTTTCAACAACGATTCGATCCCGTAAACGATTAAGCATCAAGGTTTGATGGGTCTCAGCTAAGCCGATTTCCCACGGCAGTCCTGTATGCTTGATACTTGTTCGTGGTGCAGCCCCGGTTCCCCCGTCATAACCACTGATTAAGACAAGATCTGCTCGTCCTTTGGCAACACCAGCGGCGATCGTGCCCACACCAACAGCGGAAACAAGTTTCACACTGACACGTGCCCTCGGATTTGCATTTTTCAAGTTGTGAATCAGCTCAGCCAAATCTTCAATCGAATAAATATCGTGATGAGGCGGCGGTGAAATCAGTTCAACACCAGGGGTTGATCCGCGTACTTCGGCAATCCACGGGTAAACCTTTTTGCCAGGAAGGTGTCCACCTTCGCCTGGTTTCGCCCCTTGAGCGATCTTAATTTGAATCTCGTCGGCATTGACAAGGTAATCGCTCGTCACCCCAAATCGGCCTGAAGCGACCTGTTTTATCGAGCTTCGGCGTGAATCCCCGTTTTCATCCGGAGTAAAGCGATCAGGGTCCTCTCCACCTTCACCAGTATTACTGCGGCCCCCTACACGGTTCATCGCGATGGCCAGTGCTTCATGGGCTTCCTGACTAATTGATCCATAAGACATTGCACCTGTTTTAAACCTTCTCGTAATATCTTCAACTGACTCTACCTCTTCAAGAGGGATAGATGGACGCTGCTTAAAGGAGATTAATCCTCTCAGTGACTGTAAATTATTCGTTTCATCCGTGAGAAGACTCGAATATTTTTTAAAAAGTTGATAGTCATTTGTACGGCATGCATGCTGCAGGGTATGAATGGTTTTTGGATTATATTGATGGTCTTCACCATTTCCCCGATACTGGAACTCATCGCCTGCATCAAGTTTCTGTCCACTGGTTCTTTGATCGACAAAACCGCGGTCGTGACGCATACGTACCTCTTTTTCAATAATATCTAAGCCGACTCCGCCTAAACGGGAAGCTGTTCGCGTGAAATACTTGGCGATCACATCAGGGTGAACCCCTACAGCTTCGAATATTTGCGCTCCACGGTAACTTTGGATAGTTGATATTCCCATTTTAGAAAGAACTTTAATGACCCCGTCTGTGACGGAATGAATGTAACGATCTACAGCCTTCTCTAAGGAAGGGACGTTTATATCTCCCTTTTCAATTAGAGCACCAAGTGATTCATAGGCTAAATATGGATTGATTCCTTCTGCCCCATAACCAAGCAGTGTGGCGAAATGATGAACCTCGCGAGGCTCACCAGATTCAACCAGCAGGCTGACCTTCGTTCTTGTTCCTTGACGAATTAAGTGGTGGTGCAATCCTGAAACAGCTAGTAATGCAGGAATCGCCGCATGGTTTTCATCAATGCCACGATCTGACAATATCAACAGGGTCGAGCCATTTTCGATAGCTTGATCAGCCTGAGAAAATAGCGACTCAAGGGCTTGTTCCATTTGCTCAGATTCACCTGTTGTATCAAATAAAATAGAAAGTGTTTCCGCTTCGAAACCACCAAGTGTCTGTTGACGAAGCTTTTCCAATTCCACATTTGTTAAAATAGGCGTTTGCAGTCTGATTTTTCTACAACTTTCCGGCTGTGGGTCCACGAGGTTCCCTTCCGCTCCAATTGTCGTTTCAACCATGGTGATGATTTTCTCACGAATGGCATCAATCGGTGGGTTCGTAACCTGGGCAAAAAGCTGTTTAAAGTAGCTATATAAAAGTTGAGGTTTTTTCGATAGCACGGCGAGCGGAGAATCGTATCCCATTGAACCAACTGGGTCTTTTCCATCTGAAACGAGTGGGATCAATATTTTATTTAATTCCTCAGTTGTGTACCCGAAAGCCAATTGATGATCAATCAAATTCTCAACCTGTGACGTTAGCTGATGAGAAGGTTCTGGCAAATCCGTTAAATCCCATTTATACTCATCAAGCCATTCTCTATATGGTTGTTCACCAGCAATTTGCATTTTAATTTCTTCATCCGGGATAATTTTGCCTTTTTCTAAATCAACCAGCAGCATTTTTCCTGGATGCAAACGGTCTTTATATTCAATGTCATCAGCAAAAATATCTAAAGCTCCCACTTCTGAACCAAGGACAATCATGCCGCCTTTTGTAACATAATACCGTGCTGGTCTCAATCCATTTCGGTCTAAACAAGCACCAATTTGTTTTCCATCAGTATAAGCCAGTGCAGCAGGCCCATCCCAAGGCTCCATAAGACAGCTATGGTACTCATAGAAATCTTTTTTCTGCTCATTGATCGACTCATCGTTTGCCCATGGTTCTGGTACCATCATCATGGCTGTATGAGCGAGTGAACGCCCGGACAAGTAAAGAAATTCAAATGCATTGTCAAACATCGAGGAATCACTGCCCTCATCATCAATAATCGGGAGCATTTTTTCTAAATCTTCTTTACTGAAGTGCTCTGACTCACATAGCTCCTGGCGAGCCCTCATCCAGTTCACATTCCCTCTAAGAGTATTAAACTCACCGTTATGAATGGTATAACGGTTAGGATGGGAACGTTTCCAGCTCGGGAACGTATTCGTACTAAAGCGTGAATGTACTAAAGCAAGAGCAGTCTTATAATCAGGATGATTTAAATCGATATAAAATGAATCCATTTGTTCAGGTATGAGCATCCCTTTATAGACAATCGTACTAGTTGAAAGACTGGATAAATAAAAATCGTCAAAACCATCCATCTTAGCAATAGTCGTCTCAGCACGCTTACGAATAATATATAACCTGCGTTCAAAATCCATTCTATTCTTTACTCCCTTACTAGGAGCAATAAAGGCCTGACGAATAAATGGTTTCGTCTTTTTTGCGTCCTTGCCGACAAAGGAGTCGTTAACCGGCACTGTGCGCCATCCGAGGAAAGTCTGCCCTTCATCTTCGACAATCTCTTCAAACATTTCTCTACACTTCATACGTTTATCATGATCATAGGGAAGGAATAACATCCCTACACCATATTCGCCTTCATTCGGAAGTTCAATATCTTCTTTTTCACACTGTTTCTCGAAAAAATAATGAGGGATTTGCGTTAATATTCCCGCTCCATCCCCTGTACTTATGTCGGCAGCCTGGCCACCACGGTGTTCCAAGTTACAAAGAATCGTTACAGCATTTTCAACAATGCTATGTGATTTTGTCCCATCTATATTTGCGATCATACCAATACCACAGGCCTCATGTTCAAAGTCTGGATGATATAATCCTTGTGCTATAGGATAGCCGTTCTTCTGCATTCCAGGTCCCCCTCATCTACGTTTTCATCAGTAGTGTTAAAATTCTGTCTTTTGCAGTTTTTTACTAGTATAGCATGAAAATAATCCTTCTTCACGCGCCAAAGACGGATTTTCTTCGTTCTGAAGGTTAGTTTTCAGAAAATACAAACTATTATCAATTCCATTAACCTACTGAATTCATTGACTTCAAATAAATTGCTCAAAAAATGTAAGCGCATCCATTCTTGTTCAAAAATTTTTTAAATTTTTTCTTTAACTATTAAAATTTTTCCGTGAATTTTTTTAAAATAAAGGACTATTTGTAAATAAGTTGAATGAGTCAAATAGGAAGTTGAAAGAAAGGTGAGTTGAAATGCATGACCAAAAAAGAATTCGGGATTATGGTGTTATTATCGGAAAGTTACCCACAGGATACTACAATTCAATCACAGATATAGACGAAGTCACAGTTGGTCACGTCACATTAAGCCATGAGGAAATGCAAACAGGCGTTACCGCTATCCTCCCCCATCAAGGAAATCTATTTAAAGAAAAATTGATCGCCTCCAGCCATATTTTAAATGGATTTGGCAAAACAATCGGTACGATTCAAATGAATGAACTAGGCACTCTTGAAACACCAATTGTATTAACTAACACGTTAAATATAGGCACAGCAGCCTTAGCTCTGACGAAATACATGATGGCTGAAAACCCTGAAGTTGGCCGGACAACAGGAACACTCAACCCGATAGTAGGGGAATGTAATGATATGTATCTTAATGATATCCGTGCTCAATTCGTAGAAGAACATCACGTTCTCACAGCATTGGCTCACACCTCTTCTGAGTTTCAAGAAGGTGCAATCGGTGCTGGAACAGGTATGGTAAGTTATTCACTAAAAGGTGGGATTGGAACAGCTTCAAGACAAATGGACCTGGGGCATGGCACTTATACACTCGGGGTATTAGTCCTGACAAACTTTGGAATGCTGAGCGATTTAAGAATTAATGGAAGAGCAATTGGACAAGAATTGAAAAAGGTCATTCTTCCACTCGCTGAAGAAAAGGACAAAGGGTCGATTATGGTGATCACAGCTACAGATCTCCCCGTGTCCGAAAGACAGTTGCATCGAATCATCAAACGTTCTGTAACTGGACTATCCCGGACTGGATCAACCATTTCGAATGGGAGCGGAGATGTGATTATCGGATTTTCTACCGCTACAAAAATCCCTCGTGAAAGGCCGCCTCACTGTCTCACCTTGCCAATGATTCATGAGGAAGACATAGACTTAGCGTTCAGGGCAGTAGGAGAAGCAACGGAAGAAGCTGTACTGAATGCATTAATTACGGCTCCCCCTAAAACTGGAAGAGATGGGAATGAAAGTCCGGCATTATCAGACTTACTTACAACATATTCTATTACTTTATAAGTAGGAAGAGAGCGCCCCAGAAGGACGCTCTCTTCCTAAATTTCTTACAGAACAATTGTCTTATTCTCATAAACGATTATACGATCTTCTAATGCCCATTTCACTCCACGGGCCAACACACTACGTTCAACGGACCGCCCTTTCTTTTTCAAATCTTCTACGTTATCCCGATGGTTAACACGAATAATATCCTGTTCAATAATCGGTCCCTCGTCCAAGTCATTCGTCACATAATGGGCAGTAGCCCCAATCAATTTTACGCCTCGTTCAAAAGCACGCTTATGAGGATTAGCTCCAATGAAGGCTGGCAAGAAAGAGTGATGGATATTTATAATTTGCGCCTTATGTGCTGCTACAAACTCAGGTGTTA
Organism: Halobacillus naozhouensis; assembly: GCF_029714185.1. Classification (NCBI taxonomy): domain Bacteria; kingdom Bacillati; phylum Bacillota; class Bacilli; order Caryophanales; family Bacillaceae; genus Halobacillus; species Halobacillus naozhouensis. The sequence goes on from NZ_CP121671.1 coordinate 4,064,201, forward strand.
GAATTTGCATATAACGGGCAAGCACGATCAAATCAACTTCGTAGTCCTCTAATAGCTGAAGCTGCTTTGCCTCTACTTCTTTGCGGATGTCCTTGTTTGCAGGAATATAATAGAAGGGAATGTTGAAGGATTCTACAATCCCACGGCATTCCTCATGATTACTTATCACAACGACAACATCCGTCATCAGGTCCCCACTTTGCCATTCCAGCAAAAGTTCACGTAAACAATGAAGTTCTTTGGATACAAAAATAGCGGTTTTTTTGACATCATGAAGGAAATGAATCTCCCAATCCATTGAAAATGATTCGGCAATTTCTCGGAATTGATTCTCTAGCCTTTGGCCTTTTTCTTGCAAGTCAGGACATTCAAATTCCATACGAATAAAAAATGTTCCACCCTCATGGTCCGTTGTAAATTGATTAGATTCAATTATGTTAGCGCCGTTTTGCTTTAAAAACAACGACATGGCCGATACAATTCCTGGTTGATCAGGACATTTAATGAGCAGCCTTCCTTTGTTTTTATTTTTTTCTATGAAAGCATCGATATGCTCTTGAATATATGATTTCATAAAATATTCACCCCTCCAATATGTACTGTACTAAGTATAAACCTTTAAAGACGACATAGCACCACCCTATATAGCCATTCCCTATGGCAGAATGTATAAAAACGAAAGTGCCAGAGCTAATCAGAGGGCTTCCATTTATATTTGGTGTTTCTTTAGTTTTTCATAAAAGCTCGATTTACTTAAGCCTAATCGACGAGCAGCTTCTAATTTATTCCCGTCAGTTTGCTGCAACGTATTTTCAATTGCTTTTTGTTCTGTATTTTGTATGATTTCCTTTAACGTCAACCCTTCGACTGATGACAGAGTAGGGGATTGCAGATATCCCGGTAAATCAGCCATTGTAATAGTGGAAGAATGACATAAATGTACAGCAGCCTCTACTACATTCTCAAGTTCCCGCACATTTCCCTGCCATTTGTACTGCTTCAGTCGCTCCACAACTTCAGAGGTGAATTCCGTCACCCTTTTCCCGGTTCGATCCGTAACCTTCTGCAGAAAGAATTCGGCCAGCATCGCAATGTCTTCAGATCTTTCTCTTAAAGGAGGAATATCGATTTGTATCACATTAACACGATAAAATAAATCCTCTCGAAACCGTTTTTCTTCTACTAGTCTTTCAAGTGATTTATTGGTAGCCGCTACAATTCTTATATCTATCTTTTGTGGGTGAACCGCGCCCACCGCTTCGACTTCTTTTTCCTGCAGGACTCTCAACAGTTTTACTTGGGCGTTTAGAGGCATATCCCCAATTTCGTCTAGAAAAAGCGTTCCACCATCTGCCAGCTGAAACTTTCCCAACTTCCCTCCCTTTTTCGCTCCTGTAAAGGCACCCTCTTTATAACCGAATAATTCTGATTCAATTAAATTCTCCGGAATGGCTGCACAATTCACCTTTACAAACGGTTTCGTATGGCGTTCACTCAGCAGATGAATGCTATGCGCAAATAATTCTTTTCCTGTACCACTTTCCCCATTTAATAAAATGGACACATCACCAGGGGCAATTTGTTTCACAGTTTCCTTAATTTGTACCATTTTAGGAGAATTAGCAGCAATATCATGAAGCGAGTACACAACACCATGATGACTCTTCATCTGCTCCCGGTAGAACTCAAGCTCTAACAATAAGTCTTTGATGTGACTATTTAACACCATCCACTCTTTTGTATCCCGGAACAATACAGTTCCTACTGCGCCAACTACTTTCTCCCCTGACATTACAGGAATCCGGTTGGCAACCATGTGATTGCCACGAATAAACTGAAGGTCAGCTATTTCCTCCTTGCCAGTACTTGCGACAATGTGCATACGAGTGTTTTCGATCACATCTGTTACGTGCTTGCCAATAACCTCAGATTCATAAACCTCCAGAAACCTGCAGTACGTTTTGTTCATATACGTCACAACACCATTACGGTCCACTACTACAAAACAATGATAGGCATTTTCCAGAATAGTTTCAAAAAGCTCGTCTTTATATTCGCCTCTTACACTTAACACGCCAAGTACCCTCCACATAATTAGATAGTCATTCCATAAAAACGGTGTACCTCACTTCAGTAAACGTTATCATAATAGAGCAACCAAACACCCCAAACCCTTTAACTCCTTATTCTATCTATAATAGTGTATGAATTTACCCCCTTTTTCAAGTTCAGAAAGCGAGACTATCGTTTATTGAATTGAATATTTAATAAACAGCCCCGCTAGATTAGCGGGGCTGGTTTCTGTCATTTCTATCACGTTAAGAGGACAATTTTTGTTCAGCTTGTTCTTTATCTCCCGGCATAACAAGTGACTTTGGCTTGCATGTTTTCTTTGTGAGTTCAGACACTACGTAAATCATCACAAAAGCCGAAACACAGGCAAGTGTTCTAAATGGAAACAGGACGATGCCACCGTCTGTAATCATTGGGTATGGCAGAAAAGCAGGCAATCCAAGGGCCGGCTCACCTCCCCCAATACGAAGAAACAAAGCAACTACGAAACCGGCAATCGACCCGTAAAGATTTGCATTCTTATAGAATAAGGCCATCGTCAATTGTGGAAATAGAATCGTATAGACTAAATCTGACGCCAGATACCATAACGTATAAACACTCTGCACATTTAAGGCAATAATCATAGAGCCTACCCCAACGATAATAATCGTTCGCTTAATGACTTTCTTAAGTTTATCCGCACTGGCATGAGGGTTAATTAATGGTCGATAGACGTTCCATGATGCCATTGAGGAGGCTGAAAGAATGGAAGAGTCCATAGAGGACATAACGGCCGCAGCCAGGGCTCCAAGTCCGATCGCGGCGATCACTTCAGGCGTCAGATAACGTAAAACGTGCGGGAGGATAACCGCTGCATTCTCTGGTGTCGGCAGTCCCATGGCGGCCCAATCGATGTTAGATCCAACGACACCGATAATGACAGCAGGTACAGCTGCAATCAGGCAGATAATCCCTGCAATAATAGAGAACCACATCGCCGTTTTTTCACTTTTGGCGGAAAGGACACGCTGAAAATAAACCTGCCAGGCAATACCACCAAAGATAAGAAGCAGAGCGTAATCAATCCAATTCCAATACCAGTTACCCCATGCAGGGTCCTGCCAGCCGTTGAGCGGTGGGAAAAGGTTAGCATAAGAACCAAATTCTGCGGAATAGCTACTCCAGGCACTTTCCAAGCCTCCCACCTGGCCAAGAGCAAATGGAACGACGAGGAATAGACCTAGTAGTAATACAGCCATTTGGAAGACGTCTGTGTAGGCAACCGCCCACATTCCCCCAGCCACTGTATAAGCAATGGCGATTGCGCCGGAAAGAATAATAGATGTGGTGAAATCAATATTTAGTATTGTTCCAAAGGTTGTACCAAGAGCCGTAAGAATGGCAGCACTCCAAAACATTTCACCTAGCAAAGCAGGTATGTATAGAACACCTGCCATCTTCTTACCAAAACGTTGTTCAAGTGGATCAAGGATTGTCATAAATTCGTAGCGGCGCATCTTACGGGCATAGAAGATCCCGCCAATAATCAAGCTTAATGCATACCCCCATGGCGCTTGTGCCCAGACCAGACCATCACTATATGTGAATTCAGCAGTCCCATTTATATATCCGCCTCCAACCCATGTTGCGGCCATTGTAAACATGGCTACTCCAAGCGGGAGACTTCGCTTCGCAACCATCATATCCGAGAGAGACTCTGATTGTTTAGTTGCGAAAAATGCTCCTATATAATAAACGATTGCATAAAAAACGAGCATCGCGATAAAGCCGCTCCATAATATATCGTCATTGGTTAAAGCTATATACACAACAAAGGCAGCCAGTAAGACGGCCAATAACAATAGAGGACCATTTTTTTGTAAGAAAGATTTATTTGGGTCTGATTTTTTTACCATGTACATCACTCCTATTATCTGAATATTCTGTATTTTATAACAGGCGTACGTCTCCCCTTAAATAACGTAAAGAGTTATTTATGAAGAGGCGTTATTCTTTTATTCGTCGCTTTCATCAATCGGAATCATTTCAAATAATTCTCCGCTCTCGATAGAAGCAACCAGCTTTTGCAGCCAATGATAGTAAGGCTTTGAAGCTTCCAACTTTATATAGGTCTGTTCTGCCTCCTGTCTTATATCTTCTTCTAACTCTTTATCTTTGAGAAGATTGTCCAGGTCTTGCTGTGCTTGCTTAATAGCATCTAAATTAACCTTAGCTTCTCTCACCCATTTTTTCGTAAAAAAGTTCGTGAAGAATTGAAAGAAATCCTTTTCTGCTACAAAAGTCTGTCTGCGTGTTCCTTTACGAAAGGTTTGTTTGACAATGTTGTAATCCTGAAGCTTTTTCACGCCTGTACTCATGCTGGGCTTACTCATGCCGAGCTTCTCGCGCATCTCATCTAAAGTCATATCTTCTTCAAAATACATCGTCCCGTATAAGTTACCGGCACTTCGTGTCACACCATATAAATCCATTGTCTCCGCAATTGAATCGATCACATAAGCCTTCGCCTCTTCAATAGAAGTACGAGCCTGATCATTATTTTCGTTCGACATTTACAACCTCCTCCAACGAAAGGCAATTAATTTTATTAAATTTTTTCTTTACAAACTTATCTTAACGAATAATCTCAGCTTGTCAAAAAGCAAATCTTTTTAAACCCAATCTCAGCCCTATCAGCACATAGGCTGAACATAAATTTTATTTTTTTCCACTTTTGACATATAAAAAAGAGGGTGGTAGAGTGAAAATTTGTTCAAAACGTTAAATATTTTCTTAACTAAGTTAACAAAAGAAAGAAAAGGAGTGAAGCGTGTGGAACTATAAAAGATGTATATCAATAAAGAATGGGTTGGATCCCAATCCAAAAACACTCGCTCCATTATAAATCCTTACAATCAGGAAGTTGTCGCTTCCGCGGCTGAAGGCGATGAGCACGATGCGAAAGAAGCCATTCAGGCTGCGGATAACGCCTTTGATTAAGGTAAATGGGCCAACACACCTGCGAACGAACGCGGTGAAGTTGTTTATGCAGGAATACGATTATCGTCAAGCCGAGTGAAATTACTTCATTAACGACTGTAAAAGTATTCTAATTAATGGAATAAACCAGTGTAACTGGAAGGGGAACCCGGAGAAATTTGCGCCATGGCTGAAGTATTTGGCGTTGATACTTTCCACATGCTACAGAAGAAGCAGCCAGAGCAGCTGTTCAATGGAGGTATGACCTAGTGGAAAATCTGTATGTTCCTACCATCCAAGCTCAAGGTGTGCCGGAATATTAAAAAGGTTGCCCTCCACCTAGCTAGGAAGAGTTACGGAGGGTGAATACTGAGAGACTTCAGCGGAAAGCGAGTGGTTTCGCCGGCAAAAAAATAGCTTGCAGAAAAACACGGGGTTTCTCTACAAGCCGAAGACCTCCCTCAGGAAGTCTTTTTTAATAATTCATTTAGTAGAATAGGATGGTGCTGAACTTTCTTGTTTTCTATTATAGGTACTAAATAAGCTTTCTAATTTATCTTGAAGAGCTAATGATAACAATCCATTTCCTTCTGCAATCTTAGAATTACCAAGAGATACTGTACGCTTCACCAACTGTGAGAAGATTTCAGCTTCGGTCATACGTCGCTGAAATTGCTCTTCTGCTAAACTAATGATTAAAGCTAGGGCTCCCGAAACATGCGGCGTAGCCATTGAAGTTCCAGATAGTTTTGCATACTTTCCTTCTAGATGAGTTGATAAAACTTTCACGCCAGGGGCTACGAGGTCAATCTCGTTGTTTGTATTGGTAAATTCTGCGAGATTACGTTCAAAATCAACCGCCCCCACTTGAATAACTTCATTATAGGCGCCAGGATAACCGTACTCAGGGGTGTCCCCTCGTCCGTCACCTGAATTACCAGCTGCACAAACAACTGAAATGTCATGTTTCAGCACGGCATCCTTAATGACTGTATGAAGTTCAGGTATATCCTTTGGACCGCCCAGGGACATCGACATAACTCTCACCTTTTCACCGTTTGGTCCGGTCCAGTTGGCCGCATATTCTATGGCATCAATGATCCACTGCATTTGGCCACTACCCTCGCCAGTCAGCACCTTTAAAACGAGAAGATTTGCCTGAGGAGCTGCTCCGACTACTCCATTCCCATTTTCAATAGCAGCCACAGTGCCTGATACATGAGTTCCGTGTCCATTGTTGTCGCTGAAATTCTTTTCGTCCCCATCATAATCCGTAGTGAAGTTCTTACCACCGATAATACGGCCTTTAAGGTCAGGATGGTCCATCTGGCAGCCTGTATCAATGATAGCAATGACATTCCCTTTACCTTGCTCTGTTGGCTCCCAAAGAGCAGGCGCTTCGATCATCTCAATTCCTTCAGGTACTTCTGAGGTCGTTTCCAGCACTTCTTCCGTTCGATACGGAATCAATCTCACTTCACTCATGAATTTCCCTCCCAGGATTGAATTGTAATACGTAGAAATTATGCTTACTTACCAGATTACCAAGGCATATATTGGAAATCTTATACACAATTATATCATTCGATTAAATTCAGAATAATATGTCAATGTACTCAAAATATTCTATTCCTATAGTACCAATAGCGTAAGTGTGTTTGTTTATAAAGAATTCGATTAATGGCCTAAAGATATAAGTATACGAGTTTTTAATATATTTTAATTACTGCTACGTATTCATTCATTATGGAAAAGGGTGGTATATTTACCCGTTAAACTTAATAAGTCTTGCCGACAATTCTGATCATAAGTAACTATAAAACTAGTCGAGGGACCGCCAGATGCCCTCACATCGAACGGAATACTTAAATCTGTTTTCCCCCAACGATTCCTTTTTTCCAACTCCCTGACACAGTGTTGGATGCCTTTTGAACCAACAGGCAAAATTTCATAAACCCATTCCTGTTTCGTAATCGTTTGAAAAAGTTCAAGCGGAGCTATTCTTTCAGGATGTGAGAGCACATCCTCCCCGACTAGCGGTTCGCCGATCATCGCTACTCCACACATTTCCGGGGAAATACTGATTCTTTTTTCTGCAGGGTCAACCCATCCAAGCATCGATAAGCTTATTGCCGACTGACTCATTTCCATATTCGATTCCGTACTTCCCGTAATAGTAAGAGAGTACCCAAGTGAATTACCAAGGTTTCTAACGGTTTGTTCAAGCTCATCCCATACTTCGTCGCCAACAAAATTACTGATAGTTACGGCAAAGGGAGCCGCCCCCCATGCTAAACAATCCATGAACGACACACGAAATAAGGATTCCACAACTGTTTTATAAGATACGTGAACGAGGTCATTCGGCTTTGAACCGATTCCTCCTGCGTTATCGGTAGCTATAACAAGTTCACGCCCCTCCTCAATAGGTATACACAAAGGCTGTCCCACCAGATCACTCTTCGTCTTTCGATTTCTTCTTTGCGGAACGGAACACTTTTGCACTGCGGATGTACTCAACATCCTTTGTTTCAAGGATCATATTCACATAGCGTGCAAGAGCAAAAAAGTAATCGGATAGTCGGTTTAAATAAGTCAGGCAGACGGGATGAATCGTTTCATGTTTTTGCAAGGAAACGACTAAGCGTTCGGCACGGCGTGTAATAGTCCTGGCAATATGCAATGTGGATGCAGCAGGAGATCCGCCTGGTAAGATAAATCGTTCTAACTCGGGAGTTTGCTTAATGTAATCATCCATCCGCTGCTCAAGCCATTCGACGCTCTCTTCTTGCAGCTTGAAAGGGCGATTTGATTTCTTATTTGCCAAATCGCTACCACAGTCGAACAGTTCATGTTGGATTTTCTCAAGTTCCTCTTGAACATTACTAAATCGAGGGTCTATTAATTCTGTGCGTGCCTTCCCTACAAAACTATTCGCCTCATCAACCGTTCCATAAGCTTCTACACGCACGTCATCTTTATCCACTCTGCCGCCAATGATACTCGTCTGCCCTTTGTCACCTGTCTTTGTGTATAATCTCATGTCTATCACACTCCTATTTTAGTTGTTGAGGGATGCCGAACCACACTCGAAAGACTCGTTGGGCATCCTTTGTTAATTGCTGATAAATAAAGCCTATCTTATCTCTCCATAAACGGTTTTGCTGATCGATAGGGACGATCCCCCCTGTAATATCTGTTCCTATTATGACAAGCTTTCTTGATGTAGAAGTTTGTTCCCATTTTATTAAGGAATGATAATATTCCTGCCACTTATCCACCCCTTCTTCCTGGTCCCTTAAGAAGTTATAAATCCTGTCTTCGAGCTTATCCACAATCATTAGGGGGGTATCAACTGTTTCAGGCCGATGGTTCTCCTTTAAAATTGCGTAATCGCTATCATAATTCTCAAGCACCCAGTCTAGCTTCCCGTTATAGACTCCGCCTGTGACAAAATCCATTGATCTTCCCCCTTAACTAGTATAACTCTGTAAGCCTCTCCCGGTGCTATTAGCCAATCCCACATCGAATCGGATTGCTTTGACCAATGATGTAGCATCGTTCGTATCACCCCGCCATGAGTTACAATAGCAATAGGCTCATCTGAATGGTGATCATCCTCTAGTATTTGAGCAAAAAAGTGCAAAATGCGATCCTTGAATTGAGTAAAACTCTCCCCGTTTGGCGGTGTAATATTTTCCATATGATTCAGCCATTGCATATAGCTACCTAGCTCCTTCAATTCCTCATATGTACGCCCATCAAAATCACCAAAATCATACTCGCGCAGCTGCTCTGTCACTTTCGTTTCAACTGATGGAAAAAGGATAGACGCTGTTTCACTGCAACGATCTAGGTCACTGGCATAGCTTATAGGCCGTTCAGGCAGGTGTCTTTTTAAACATTCTATTTGTATTTGCCCTTGTTCAGACATCGCCTCATTTCGCCAACCTAAATAACGTCTTTGGACATTTGATGGTGTTTCCCCGTGACGAACTAAATACACAACCAAACGATGAACCATAAAAAAGTCTCCATTCCTTCTAGTGTAGCGCCGCAGACATCCCCTGTTATTCCGCCAAACGACCGTAACGCCCAAACTCTGATACCCCACATTCCTATTAAAGAGACCAGAAGCATAGCGAAACTAACCATAAAGTAACTGAGGGAGTGCAAAGACACTGCAGCACTTGTCACGAACATAAGCCCAATAATTGTTAGGGTTACATTGTGGTGATAATGGCGTTTAAAGAAATGGCTTAGCCCCCTGCTTCTAGCTGGTAACGTGTTTCCTAACAGCATTACCATTACACCTCTTGAGAAAATTGGAACGATGATTATAAACAAGATTGCAGAACTGTCAGTGAGAAACGTTTCATACATGAATACAAAACGCATAATCAGAACAGCCAAAAGAACCAATACACCGAAGGCACCTGTACGAGGGTCCCCCATAACTTCTAACCGTTTATGCGAGTCCTGATAGGAAAAGAAAGCATCTCCTGTATCCATCAAACCATCGAGGTGAAGACCGCCGCTCCAGATCGCTGGAAGCATGATCGCAAAAATGATTAAACTGATTAAACTCATGGTAGTTATAGAGGCTAAACCATAGAAGATGAATGCATTAATTATCCCAATGACTAATCCTAGAACTGGTAACCATATAAGACACGAACGCACTACCGATGAGTTGGGTTCAATGTTTTTCCGTATAGGACACACGGAGAAAAACTGCAAGGTAAACAAAGCACCTAATCCTACGTTTTTCATAAGCCGCTGCCCTCCACCATCTCAAAAATTTTATCCATATTAAGGTGAGCCTCTAAATGAGCAGCCAAATTGTCATAACGCTCCTCACGGTTAACTGTATAGACAATAGGCTGTTCGGGCAGCTCAGACCTCCTGCGCAAGCGATTGAGCCATTCCGTACGCCAGTTATCGTTGTAAAAGCAATCATGAAGATAGGTTCCAACTAAACGACCCTGGTCGAGGCTGATGCCTTCCGGGCCATCTTCTAATTGAAGGAACGGTTTCGTGATAGACCCAGCCGTTCTCCCAAGGTGAATCTCATAACCAGACATGGGTACAGAAGAATAACCGCTTGCTTCATGAGTGTAACCGCTCACACGAATCGTCTGTTTAGATTTCACAAAAGTTGTGGATAGAGGGAATATCCCTATTCCTTTCTCACCCACTTCATCTGTTTCATCCCGATACATGACATCAGAGAGAATCTGATAACCACCGCAAATCCCTACCACTACTCCTCCCCGCTCGGTGTAAGCTCTGATTGCTCCTGTCAATCCCTTCTCCTTACATACAATGTAATCTTCGATCGTGCTGCGCGTCCCCGGTAAAATAAGCGCATCTGGGCTGCCAAGCTGATCGACTGACCGAACGTAACGGATCGATACGTCTTGCTCTTGAGTAAGGGGAGTTACATCCGTTTCATTGGATAAATAAGGCCAATGAATCACAGCTATATCCAGCGATTTCTCCCTTTTTGCCAGGGTAGGTTGAACCGTTAATGAGTCTTCTCCTTCAATACCGTGCTCTTCTAAATGAGGCAGTACACCTAAAACAGGAATACCTGTATAGTTCTCAAGCCATTCTACTCCACTTTCAAATAAAGAACGTTCTCCGCGAAACTTGTTAATGATTAGTCCTTTAACACGCTTGCGATGGTTATCAGGCAACAACTCCAGCGTCCCAACAATACTGGCGAACACCCCGCCCCGATCAATATCTGCAACTAGAATGACCGGCACATCAATAAGCTCAGCCACTGACATATTTACCAATTCGCGGTCATTTAAATTGACCTCAACCGGACTTCCCGCTCCTTCGATAATCAGAGCCTCATAATGGTTCTCCAACCGGTGAACAGACTGCTGAATTGCAAGCTTACCTTTTTCATACCAATGGTTGCGGTACTGTAATCCTGACCAGGCATCCTGGCTGACCCCATGGATAATAATTTCAGACCGCTGATCACTTGTTGGTTTTAATAGTATCGGATTCATATCGGTCGTTGCCTCAACCCTTGCAGCTTCAGCCTGAATACCTTGGGCACGGCCCATTTCCTCTCCATTAACGGTCACATAGGAGTTGTTAGACATATTTTGCGATTTAAATGGAGCTAAACGCATACCTCGATTTACGAGCGTCCTGCATAACCCTGTAGCAATCCAACTTTTCCCCACATTAGAAGCTGTTCCTTGAATCATTATTCCTTTCATACTTTTCCCCCTTATGAAAAATGGGCTGGCCAAACACCATTTCGATCGCTTGATCTGCCTGGCGAATAACATATTTATGTATGGTACCAAGGATGTAAAGATAGTCCTGAACCAGTTCAGAAGAAGAAGGTAGATCACGGGTAAGGTCGTTTGAAATAATATATAACTCTCCCGTATCAGCGATGAGCCGATCAAGCTGTTCGATTAAAAAATCTATCAAATCATCGGGGCGTTTGCCTTGAGGAACCATCATTTCATTCGTTACCCATGTGGTTAAACAATCAAGCAGAACGGCATCGTCTTCTGTAAATGAAAGCTGATCAATTGTTGTCGGCTGCTCCCATGTTTGCCATGACCGCCTGCTTTGCTTGCGGTCCTTTTGGTGACGGAATACTCGTTCTTGCATTTCTGAATCTGTCACCACTCCCGTTGCCACATAGTGGAGGTGCGACAGATTCGATTGCAACATCCAACCCTCTGCATAACTTGTCTTCCCACTCCTTACACCTCCACAGACAAAGGTCATCATGCTTGTACCCACCTTTCCAAAAGTTCAAGCAAGTAATCATTCTCCTGTTTTGTACGGATTGCCAGTCGCACATAATCTCCATTTAATCCAGGGAAATTATAAGTATGACGTACAGCCACTCGGTTTTTTAACAGAAAAGGCAGTAAAGTATCACTTAAAGAAGGGTATCCTCCTAACAAATAGTAGTTGACATCACTTTTCGATACAGTAAAAGATAGTTTCTTAAGCCTGGAGAAAACCTGCTCTTTTTCTGAATAAATGAATTCTCTTGTCTGTTGACGATAGGAATGATCATTGATGCAGCCTACCGCAATGTGCTGCGCCAACGCATTTACGCTCCATGTGGGTTGATAGGAAGCTAGTTTCTGAACTAGTCTCTCAGATCCGGCAAGATAACCGACCCTTAATCCCGGAATAGAGTACATTTTCGTCAAGGAACGTAATATAATCAGGTGAGATGATTCGTTTATGTGCTGAATAAGTGTAGGCTCATTATGAACAAAATCATAAAATGCCTCATCGACAAGGAGCGAAACCCCTCTTCTTTCAAGTTCATTTAATAGCTCAAAAAGCTTGTTTTGTTTATAACTCACACCAGTGGGGTTATTCGGATGGCAGATGACCACGAGATCTATACCACCAAGCTTAGACTTGATCCGTTCTAAAGGAAGCCCCCACCCTTCCGACTCTGTTAGAAATACAGATTCTACTGTACAATTGTTCATGCTTGCAATCATTCGGTATTCAGAAAAAGTCGGCTCAACAATCAATAGTCGTTTTCCAGCAAACTCCCTTCCTATTAGTGTCAGCAGCTCGGAAGCACCATTGCCAACGAGAATTTGTTTTTCTGAAATCCCTTCTTGTAAAGCAATCGTACGACGGAGATCTTCAGCATGGGGATCTGGATAGTTCGTGATGAGTTCAAAAAAACTTCCCCATTGTTCCTGTAACCAAGCCGGAGTCCCTAACGGATTTACATTTACACTAAAGTCATAAGTCACCTCTGGCAGTTGTAGTGGGTCTGTTAAATATTGCGGATTAGCTCCATGTGACGGCCACTTCAATAACTGCACCTCCTATCCATAACAACAAAATCATATAAAGTGTAGCTCGCATCATAATGTGATGGGCTGCTTTAATATGCTCAGCACCCATCTTCTCATAGGGAATCCCAATCGTAGGACGCATGGATATTTCACCGAAATACCGATTTTCGCCTCCTAACTGAATTCCCATTAGAATGGAAAAAACTGCTTCACCCCATCCGCTATTTGGGCTCGGATGACGCTTTGAATGACGGAATAATAAAGTGAATGCTTCCTTTTTCGTTTGAAAACGAGTTTTTTCTAGTATCAAAAGTAAAATCGATGTCAGGCGGGCTGGGACCCAGTTCAGTACATCATCCAATCGTGCGGAAGCCCAGCCAAAAAAGTAGAATCGTTCATGTCGATATCCTACCATCGAGTCACATGTGTTCACGGCACGATAAAGCATGGCTAAAGGCCCACCGCCTAAAAACGCAAAGAAAAGCGGCGCAGTAATGCCGTCGCTCGTATTTTCAGCAACGGTTTCAATCGCTCCTCTTGCCAGCTCAGATTCACCTAAATAATCGGTATCTCTCCCGACAATCATGGATAAATGGTGGCGTGCCCGAGTATAGTCGGACTCCATTAATGGGATATATACATTCATCGATGCTTCTTTCAAGCCTTTTAATGCAATCGTTGTCCAAATAAAGAAGGATTCTATGACAACCCCCAGCACGACATGAACGTGATAGCCGAGTGCAGTAATAGACCATGTAAGCACGAAGACAACACTGCATACAATAAGCACCATTGCCACCCCCTTGAAGCGACGAAGCCTCCCTTTATTCCAGCTGCTTTCAAGAAAATGAATCAAGCCCCCCATGAGGCGGACAGGATGTGGCACCCAGCGTGGATCTCCAATCCATAAATCTAATAAAAACGCTGCGGTTAAAGCAATCAGATGTTCAATCATTAAGTCTTCATTCTTTCCATGTAACGTTCAATAGCCTCTTTGGTAGCTTCATAAATCATCTGTCCAACCTTGCTTCCGAGAAAGGTAATCGGTCCCGCATATTCCAGCTGTCTTCCTGTTTGAGTACTCGCAATCATAATACTGTCTGTGGACGTTCCTGTAGCTGAAGTATTTGTCAGTGGGTCTTTAATTCCACATGTAGAGAAAGCTTGCGTCTTCGCTTCCGTCGCCGTTACGATTCCTTGAATAAATGCCTGCTCGGAGAGGTGGCCATCAATGAAAACCCACGTATTTACTGTCCCGGGCTGATGCTCCTTTACTCGCTTATCCCCGTGAACAACATCTACTGCGTTACCCAGACCAGCTGTGACTAAAATCAAGATGGACATACCCTCTGCCTTAAAATAGCGCTCCGAATAATCTGGCAGGTAGGCTGCTGTCATCATCGCTAACGTGTCATGTTCAGGCAGCTCCCACTGCTGACATTTTTCTATCATGAATTGGGTTGGAAACTCACAATGAAAGCTTTTATCAACATGGTAGTTTATAAAGTTACGATACCAGCCAAATCCTCCTCCCATCACAGCTGATGAAAAAGTTTTAAGCAGTTGAGGTGTTCTTACTAGAACCTTCTCCTCTGTGGCTTCCACAAGCTCGGATTTGATAGTAGTCTTTGTCCTGTCTAAAAAATAATTCGGCAGCAAGTTCATCTGCGGGCTTGATAACGTAGGATTAGGATGAACATCAATAGAAGAATGATAGATGCTCTCAAGTAAGGGCTTTTGCATCACTTCTTCCGGCTTGCCTACCTTAGTGATCTGCCCTTGGTCGATCAATAAAAGCCGATCACAATACAGGCTGGCTATATTTAAGTCATGAAAAATCGACACCACCGTTAAATGGTTTGTCAGCGAAAGCTGTTTTAGTTCATCAAGGAGCTGTTTTTGATAACTGAAATCAAGATGGTTCGTTGGCTCATCTAGCAGTAAAATATCCGGTTCCTGAGCAAGGGCTTGAGCTAGATAGACACGCTGTCTTTCGCCTCCACTTAAGTGAGCAAGAGGGAGAAACTTCATGTCCACCAGTCCTGTTTTTTCTAACACTTTTTCAGTTACTTCTTTATCCCGTTCATTCGGCTGCTTTATGAAGCCCGACTGGTACGCGTAACGTCCCATCATTACTGTTTCATAGACATTATAAGAAAAAAAGCTCTGCTGAATCTGGGGCAATGTCGCTACTTTGCGGGCAAGATGTTTGCGTCCATAATACTCAAGAGGCTGACGGTCAATAATCACTTCTCCCTCCCAAAGGGGAAGAACCCCGTTCAGTAATTTAATTAATGTTGTTTTTCCACTTCCGTTAGGCCCAACGACACCAAAAAACTCTCCACGGTTAACCTGAAAATGGACATGATCAACAATGGGAGACTTATCATATCCTCCTGTTATGTTCTTGACTTGAATCATATACTCGCTCCTTTTCTCCTCTGCCGATAAAGAATAAAAGCAAAAATCGGCGCTCCTATGAGTGAGGTGATCACCCCAATAGGTAACTCAACCGGGGCAATAATCGTTCGTGATACAAGGTCCGCCAATATTAAGAATGTCGCACCATTAATCAAAGAAAGCGGGATAAGGTGACGGTGGTCATTACCGAAAACTCTCCGGCAAATATGGGGAACGACTAGACCGACAAAGCCGATTGTCCCGGACACAGCAACTGCTGCCCCCGTTAAGATCGAAGCAGCTAATAAAATCAGCGCTTTTCTTTTTTCCGTAGGTACCCCGAGCTGCTTTGCCCGTTCCTCACCTAACGACATCGCATTTAATTCTTGTCCCTGCGTCAAAAGAAGCAGCACACCAACAATAAAGAAAGGTAACAGTAACCCTACATGACTCCACCCCCGCATCGCCACACTTCCTAGAAGCCAACCGACAATTTGCCGAAGCTCCTCTCCTGTTAGAGCAATCATGAGGGAAATAACGGAGCCAAGAAAAGACCCCATGACGATACCTGTCAGTATGAGCGTCTCGATAGAAAGCGTTCGATCAAGCATGCGCGCAAACCCAATAACGAACAGCAGAGTAAGAACTGCCGTACAGATGCTGACAATAGGGAGAGTGAAGGAAGCAAAAACCGGGAAGGAAAATCCCACAAACAAAACCAACACTGCCCCGACAGATGCGCCGGATGACACCCCTAATGTATAAGGATCTGCTAACGGGTTTTGCAGCAGGCCTTGAAAGGATGCCCCGGCTATGGCTAGTGATGCACCCACTAGACCGGCCAATACCACCCGCGGTGTGCGAACATCGACAATAATACTGATATTTATAGGATCAATATTCGATTGATAAGGACTTATCGCTTCCGCTATCGCCCCGATAATGACTGGAAGCGGAATAGGTAGACTGCCTACAGCCACCCCTGCCAGCCATGCAGCTACTAGAAGCACCAAGCTTCCTATATATGCTAGCGGTTTATTCATCACCGAACGTTTCCGGATAAACAGCTTCAGCCAACCGCTCTACCCCTTCAATCAAGCGTGGACCCGCACGTGTAACGAGATCAGAGTGAACATCATAAACCTGTTTCTTCTCGATTGCTGGTACTTGTTCCCAGCCTTCTCTAGAAAGCACTTTTTCCACAGGCTTCTCTGTATAATAGCCATATGTTGTAATGATGACATCTGGCTGTAAGTTAATAATGGCCTCCTCGTTCATTTTCACCCATCCTTGTTGGTTTACAGCCGCATTCTCGGCATTAATCGCCTGGAGCATTTGATTCATGAAAGTACCTGTTCCAGTTGTATAAATCTCCGGTGCCGGAGACACTTCTACAAATACACTTTTAGGATCCTTGATTTCAGAGGCCTTTTCTTTAATCCCTTTAAGTTTCTTTTTCATCCCGGCTACAATACTCTCTGCTTTCTTTTGCTCATCTACCAATTTACCGATTGACTGAATCGTTTCATAAACACCCTTAAAATCAGAGGCGTTCTTAACCACATAAACCGAAATCCCTGCATTGCTGATTTGATCAATCGCTGCCTGAGAGTTATGAGCACTTGAACCGTGGGCAAGAACGAGATCAGGTTTTAATGACAATACTTTTTCGGTATTCATTTGCATCCCGCCAACTTTATTAATCTCCTTGACCTGCTCAGGGTAATTATCATGATCTGATACTCCGACAACCTGTTCTCCTGCGCCAACGGCAAACACAATTTCTGTATTACTTGGAATCAATGAAACAATTCGTTCAGGATCTTCTTCCAGAAAGACCTTATTTCCCGCAGAGTCTTCTACGGTCAGAGGGTAGGTCGTTCCCTCTTGAACTTGAGTCTCGTCCGTTTTAGTGTGATCTTCATTTTTGTTTTCCTCTGGCTGACTTGAGTTCTCATTGCCCGCACAGCCTACTAGCAAACCGACTGTCACCAGTAGCATAAGTATGTAATTCGATAGTCGTTTCAAGTTAATCTCTCCCCCTAAAATGTTTTTGAGCACAAAAAAAACACATCCCGCAATGGAGATGTGTACATGAAAAGATTTTGCAATGCCGCTTAATGGCATAACATGCAGTTACCTTTTCCTCATACACCTCCTATCCGCGTAGGTTATTGGTGAGAAAAACAGGTAGGTCTCCTGGCTTATGATCATTGCTCCCTGCTCCTTCCCATGCTTTTCACACAGTGGAACCGTGCAGGTTGCTCACAAATACAGTGGCGGGACCGCGTTGGAATTGCACCAACTTCCCTTTTAAGTGATGAATAACATCACGCCTGTTTTTTTACGCTTATTCAATTATGTATTATTGTACTAAATATGTTGGAAAAAAGCTCGGGTTTTGGAATTTTTCGTCATATAATAAAAAAATTTTGTTGTCTGCTATCGAAGAGGTGCTCGATCTTGTTGAAAGACCGTCTGGTTCCTCCCCGCTCCTAAACCAGCTGCCACCATAACAACTATAACAGCAATGAAAAGCAGCAATGGAACAGTCACTGATGCCGTAACATCGAGGAGTATGCCAATTAATACCGGTCCCACCGCAGCAAGTGAATACCCAATCGATTGAGACATACCGGATAATGCGGCACTTTGCTGAGCATTGTCCGCACGGAGTCCAAGTAAGGTAAGCGCTAAGCTAATAGAAGAGGCTTGACCAATACCAATCAGCATGACACTCAATGTCAACAGAGGAATACCGCTTCCGAACAAAACTCCTAACAAGCCTGTCGTGTAAAGGCATCCAATCATCCCTATAATTCCTCTTTGATTCTTAAAGCGAGTAGCCAGGACGGGGGTTAGGAAGGTCATTGGAAGACCCGTTAACTGCATGACAGATACCATCCACCCAGCAGTCGATATACTTAGCCCTCTGCCGCTTAGGATTTCAGGCAGCCATGCAATCATGGAATAAAATAAGAAAGATTGTAACCCCATAAAGATTGTCACTTGCCAAGCAATTGGGGAACGCCATATCGGATTTTCCTGCAGTGCTGGCGTTTTAACATCCTCTACTTGGGCTGGTTTGCGAAGTTGAGGCAGCCAAACTATCGCTGCCGGAATAGCTAATAAAACCCAGCATACTAGCGTTTTTTCCCAACCTAAACCGAAATCATTAGCTAAAGGAATGCTCAGCCCGGTACCAATGGCTGAAAAAATAGACATGCAAGTCGTATAAACGGCTGTCACTAAGCCAACCTTTTCAGGGTATTTCTCTTTAACAATGCCAGGTAACAACACATTTGATATGGCAATTCCAATACCAATTAATGCAGTTCCAGCAAACAGGGTAAACGTCATTGATATAAAGCGAATTAAGATTCCTGCTATTAAGGTTAGTAAACCCACAAACACGATTCGTTCTAACCCGAATCGTTGACCTAACCTGGGAGCAAGAAAAGAAAACACTGCAAAAGCCACCAAAGGAAGTGTTGTAATGAATCCTGCAGCTGCATTGGATAACCCTACATCAACTTTTATGGAACTGATTAGCGGTCCTACAGATGTAATAGCTGGACGCAAGTTAAAGGCAACAAAGATGATCCCTATAATGGACAATACCTTTTTCATATCTATATATTTGCTCTGAAAGTTCCGCTGTGACTTAGTTCTCATTCTATGTGGCTCCTATTCCCCGCTTGGCTCTTTTAAGAAAACCATTTTTATTCTCACATCATTTCTTTTTCTATATACCTTCCTCTAGTACCTTCTTAATTTCACATCATTTTATGTTTGATTATGGTCATTTATATGTGGCAGAATGATCTACATCCAGTTAATGAAATAATAGAAAAAGAACAAGTACATCCTAAAGTAAAGAGATGTGTACTTGTCCTGCTTCTCCGTTAAAAAGGAAATTCCCTATATTTTTCTTGTACCGAAATCCATTTCAATTTAGTAAACTCATCAATTACCCATGGATTTCCAAACCTGCCTAATCCGCTTTGTTTATTCCCACCGAACGGCACATTGGCTGCATCATTTACCGTCTGGTCATTAACATGTGTCATGCCACTATCTATCTTCAAGCCATACGCTTCTCCTTTTTCTAAATCAGATGTGAATATCGCAGAGGTAAGCCCGTAAATGGTATCGTTTGCTAACTCAATGGCATTATCATCAGATTCTGCCTTGATTATAGAGACAACCGGAGAGAATAATTCGGTCTGTGCGATATCATCTGTGTTTTTCACATCGACAAAAACATGCGGTGTCAGTATATTTCCTTCCCGGTCCCCTTTCAAGGCAACTTTTGCCCCATCTTTTTCAGCCTTCTCAACGGCTTCCAATGCTTTCTCCACTTGCTGGCTATTAATTAATGGTCCAATCACTGTATCAGGATCGGTTTGATCGCCATACGGCAATTGGGATGCCCGTTCAACAAATTTTTCCGTAAATCTATCATAGACATCTTTGTGGGCAATAATCCGATTGATACACATACAAATTTGTCCTTGGTGCATAAATTTACCAAAAATTGCTGCATCAACAGCTTTTTCAACATCCGCA
Organism: Halobacillus naozhouensis; assembly: GCF_029714185.1. Taxonomy (NCBI): domain Bacteria; kingdom Bacillati; phylum Bacillota; class Bacilli; order Caryophanales; family Bacillaceae; genus Halobacillus; species Halobacillus naozhouensis. Next base: position 4,084,021 of record NZ_CP121671.1, read on the forward strand.
TCTTGTAAAACGATGAACGGGTTATTACCTCCCAGTTCCAATGCTACCCGTTTTAGGTTTTTGCCGGCAATTTCTCCTATGTGTTTTCCAAACCCTGTAGAACCCGTAAAAGCAACTAATTGTACCACAGGGTTTTCCAACATCTCGTCACCAATTTCATCTGGTGTTGTCAAAATAGATTGGAACACGCCTCTTGGTAATCCAGCATGATCAAATGCGCGTGCTATGATCGATCCGCCTGTTAAGCCTACCTGTAAATCTGCTTTATGGACAACTGTATTACCAAGCGCTATGGCTGGTGCAATCGAGCGCATCGATAAATTCATTGGAAAATTAAATGGAGAGATGGAAGAGATCACCCCAAGTGGCTGCCGGTAAATTTTATTTCTTTTCCCATCAATCGTCGCATGGACTTCTTTTACTTCGTCAACTGCGTCCATATAATCGAACGTCTCTTTTAAAACGTCAATAGTGAGGTTTAATTCCAATTCGACCTTAAGTAACGTTCCACCTGTTTCCAAATTAGCAATCCGAATAATTTCTTCACGATTACTTTCCAGAAATTCAGCTGCCTTACGAAGTATTTCTTTTCTTTTTTCAACAGAAGAATGTGCCCAATCTTTTTGTTGATCCTCAGCAATTTTATATGCATTCTTGAGTTGTTGTAGAGAGGCCAGTTGAACAGTTGTAATGACTGATCCATCATATGGGTTAACAATATCGTGACCCGTCCCTGTATCCCCGTTTATCCACTGTCCGTCTATATAGTTTTTATTATACTCACCCGTAAAATCCTCCATAATCTTACACTCCTTTCAAATCACTTTATTTATCATCCCTCATTTATTATTTGCTATTAATTTTGCTAAACAACCCGAATATCCCAAGAATCTTAAGATACAATAACTACCAATCGATCTTTAGTATTGGAGAGAATTCAAATGATTACAAACATATTGTTAAATATTTCTTTATTTCTGCCTTGGGTTACATTATTTTTCGCCTCCAAACAAACCATTAAGAGGTATATGCCTGTTACCATCTTCACCTCATTTTTAATGACTATCATCTTCCAAATTGCGTACACCTACAAATGGTGGTTCATCCATGAATATATAGTCCCGTGGGGGTATATGATTGACGTCAGTTTTGCGTACGGAATTTTTGCTGTGGGAACGTTTTGGATTTTCAGACTAACCTCCCATAACTTTTTACTTTATACGGTGGTTAATTTGGTACTTGATGGAATTATGTGTTTTATAGCTCTTCCTACACTTGAGAAGCTAGGTATTTCTGAATATAACCATATCTCTCCGTGGCAATATTTATTAGTCACTTATGGTCTCTCATTCGTTATTTATTTCTACCATAAGTGGCAGGAAAAAATTTTTATAAAAGATTAATGTAATCTGTTCTAAACAAACCTTGCCTTCTCCAGGAAGATGACAAAGCGCTTGGCCTCCCCTAACCGTTTGATTCAAAAATTGTCGCAAGTCCCATTCCCCCGCCAATGCCGAGTGTAGCAATTCCTCGTTTAAAGCTACTACTATTTGCAAATTCATGTACTAACCGTGTCACGAGAATAGCTCCTGATGCGCCATAAGGATGGCCTAAAGCTAGTGCACCACCAGACCGATTTACCTTTTTGTGCGGGATTTCCAAACTTTTCAATGAAGCTATAACTTGGGACGCAAATGCTTCATTAAATTCTACAAGGTCGATATCTTCTTCGGTTATGTTCTGTCGTTCCCATAACTTTTTCACAGCCGGAATTGGGCCGGCCCCAAGTACATGAGGGTTTACACCCGCTGATGTACTATCTACAAACCGGGCTAGCGGGGTTAAGCCTAGCGAACGACATTTTTCCAGTGACATAACCAGGACCGCAGCCGCTCCATCATTCATAGGACAAGCATTTCCCGCTGTCACCGTGCCGCCTTGCTTAAAAACCGGTTTAAGAGTAGATAGTTTGGCTAGCGACGTGTTCGGCCGTGAGCATTCATCTGCTTCTATTCCATCTACCGGCATAATTTCCTCTCTAAAAGCCCCTTCACGCTGGGCTGCAGAAGCCTTCATATGACTGATATATGCAAATTCATCCTGTTCTTCACGTGTGACACCATAATGTGCAGCCACATTCTCAGCTGCTTCCCCCATCTCTGGGTCCCCGATAAATTCTGGAGAGAACTGTGCTCTCGTATAAAGTTCCGGACCTCTCGGGTCATGCAGGGAAGCAGGTTTCTTCACTTTCCATGGAGCCAGACTCGTACTTTCGACACCTCCAGCTATAAACATGTCTCCAGCTCCTGCCTGGACTAAGCGGGCTGCGATATTAATTGCTTCCAGACCAGAACCGCATTGCCTATCTATGGTTACACCGGGCACCGTCACAGGTAGCCCAGCACATAATAAGGACAGGCGTGCAATGTTCCCTCCAGGCCCTACAACATTTCCTAGTATCACGTCATCAATAGCAGCAGAATCCAGCCCCTCTATTAAACCTTTTAAAACAGGTTGAATGAGTTTTTCAGGAGGAAGATGCGAAAGACTGCCCCCTATTTTTCCTATAGGCGTTCGTTTTGCTCTAACAATAACTGCTTCATTCATCTAACCACTCCTAGTGGGAAATTGAAGTTCTTTTCTTGCTATTTTCCCGCTGCTTGTGTAAGGGAACTGGTCCAGCTTGATCCATTCCTTCGGACATTTATATTTTGGCAACGCCTTTGTTATATAAGATTTCATGTCATCTATAACTAGTTGGTGATCTTCAGCACAAGTGACAAAAGCTACTACCTTCTGTCCCCAATAACTATCGTCCATTCCCAATACCGCCGCTTCATCAATAGCCGGATGCTTTCGGATAACTTGTTCCACTTCTTCAGGATAAATATTCAGACCGCCGCTAATGATCATATTTTGTTTTCGTCCTTGAAGGATGATATAACCTTCTTTATTTAAGAAAGCAAGGTCCCCGACTGTCGCCTGATCACCATGAAAAACCTTCGATGTCTCCTCAGGGCGATTTAAATAGCCGTTAAACACCCAGGGACTGCTAACAAACAAATTACCAATTTCCCCTTGGGATACAGGTTTTCCCCCATCATCAAGAATCGAAATTTCTACCTCAGGAAAGGGCTGTCCTATAGCTCCTTCAGGGAGTGTTTCGTCATTTACTTTGCGATAACTAACGAAGCTTAATTCAGAAGCACCATAGAACTCATAAATGCAAGCTTGCGGAAATACCTCTTTAGCTTTCTGCTTCGACGAGTCTGACCACTTGGCTCCAGAGGAAATTAATGTGATTAATTGATCAGCAGTACCGCTGGTTCTTTTTCGATTTAGCGCTTCAAACATAGTCGGCACCATATACATCACTGTGATATCCTGTTTTTTAATTAGACCCCAAACCTCTCTTGCAGAAAAAGGGCATAGATGGAGGGTCGCTCCTATATGTAAACACTGCACAGCAGCATAAAGAAAATGGGAATGAACAAGGGGACCAGGGCATAAAATTTTATCTTCTTCTGTTAGGGAGAAAACTTGACGCCCCAGGGAGAAACAATCTGCCCAGGACGCATGGTTTCTTATAAATCCCTTCGGTTGACCTGTGGTACCTGATGTATATCCTATATAAAAAGGATCATGGCCAGAAAAGTCACTTGCCACCTTCCTAGTTGGAGAAAGCAGCTCTAAGGCTTTTATCGTAAAGGTTTTAACTGAATTTATACCTTTGAATTGATTAGCAAAAGTCTGATCATAGACCACTAGATCTGGTTCAGCATCTCTTATTACCTCGGACAGCTGCCGGGGACTCCATTTAGGATCAAATGGAATAGCGATCCCTCCCATTGAACTGATGGCTATAAATAGTTCTAACCATTTTGGTTCATTAGGAAGCAAGAACCCAATCTTTTTTCCCTTGCCTTTAGGAAATAGAAACGTAAGTTTACGCTGAAGGAGTTGAGTAGACTGGTAGAACTCCTGATAGCTTATTTGCCTCTCCCAGGTTTCAATAGCTACCCGCTCAGGGTCTCTCTTAGCTACTTCTCTTATACTCGTACCGATAACGGACACTTTGCACACCTCTCTCTACTTTTATGTCTTAAAAAAAGGTTTGCCCTGAATTAGGCAAACCCTTCTTCTTAGGCAGCTTTAGATGCTTTGTGAACATTTTTATCCCTTTCAATTAATGGATAGACTCGATTAATTTGTCTGGCTAGTAAGGAAGCTGCCACAACCTTAACAAGATCACCCGGGATGAAAACCAACGCAGCCCATGCCGCTTTTGTCCAAGGTGTTTCCGTTATGAAGGAAAGGTAGGTTACCCCAAGGGCATAAACCAGAATAATTCCACCTGCCACATTAATAGCAATATAGAGACCTATATTGAGTTTTTTCCAGAAAAGTTCTACAAGAAAACCAATGAAAAAAGCTGCAATCGGCCAGGCCATAATATAGCCGCCAGAGGGACCGAAAAGCACCCCGAGTCCTCCCCGACCTCCTGAAAGCAATGGTACACCGATCGAAACGAGTAAAACAAAGACTAATAGACTTAACCCGCCTCGTTTGGCACCTAATATAGAGCCTGCCAGCATTACACCTAGGGTCTGAGCTGTTATAGGCACCGGAGTAAAAGGTGTGACAATTGGCGGAAGCAAACCTAGTGCCCCGATTATTGCCGCAAATAAAGATGCATAAACCATTGTTCTGAGCTTCACTATCAACACCTGCTTTTCATTATGTATGTAGTGAAGATTATCTTATTCGCGACAAATTGTCAACTTAACTTTGTTTTAGGTTAACCTATGAATAATGGTTCTACAACGGCCAATTTAACAACAAGAAGCCAGCATTTTCATAACTAGAAAAGCTGGCTTTTTAAAAATTTATAATACATGCTTGGCAAGGCTTCTCTGAACTTCTTGAATTGGGCTGTCTTTCTTAAACGTTTTTCCAATTGGTTCATTGCTTCCAGACAACCATATTTTCAGCTCCGAATCTAAGTCAAAACCGCCAGCAGTTTCTACACTGAAATGGGTAACACTCTTATAAGGAATCGAATGATACTCTACTTTCTTCCCCGTCATACCTTGCTTATCAATTAAGAGTAAACGTTTATTCGTGAAAATAAAAGAATCTCTTAATACCTTATAACCACTTTGGAAATCTTCACCGTCTACAAGTACTTCCTCAAGTTCTTTGGCAATTTCCTCACGATCAACTTCACTTGCGTTTCCCATTAAACCATCTAGAAACCCCATTATGCTCACTCCTTCGTTTAAGATGACCTCTAGCTTATGTACAAGTATAGCATGTTAGGTTTCAAAAGTTCCAAGCTTCACCATGTGGTGGTTATATAGAGTTATGGGTGAAAGAAATGGGGTATTGCTATCTTGATTCATACCCCACTTCGAACCTTCCGCCTAATTCAAACGCCTTAGCAGTACACTTTCGCAAGGCTTAAGCGTAATTGCCAGTTCATTTTGTTTCACGTGAAACATTTGGTGTTTGTTTAATAAGTTTTGCCACTTTCCTTTTCGCACTGGCAATGCTGCCTCTCTTTCTTCACTGATATTCCGGTTCATGACATATAGTACATGATCGTCTTTTGAAGCATTACCAAAATGATCTACCCCATGTTCAATTAAACGTTCATACCCATATACATCCTCGTGCGGAGCGTGCGAGAGCCAGCTTCCTGTCCTTATAGATGGATGGTCTTTTCTTAAGTTTCCAATCGTTCTATACCAGGAAATAAGACGTTGATCTTCCCTGCCCCACGGGTAAGGTTTACGATTATCCGGATCTTCTCCTCCGGTCAACCCAGCTTCGTCTCCATAGTATAAGGAGGGGATGCCCGGGAATGTATAGAGCCATAGACTTAAGGCCTGTATCTGTTTATGAACTAAATCAGCTCGTTCCTTTTCATCGATACCTTCTGGCAGAAACCCCTCCAGCAGTGTTTTAATTCGTTCAACATCATGAGTGGATAACATATTCATGAGAGAATAAAAGTATTGATTTGGATAATGCTCGCTGAGAGTAAGAAGACGACGATTAAGATAATAAGCATCTACTTCGCCTTTTATAAAACCAAGCATCACATCACGTAAAGGGTAATTCATGACAGAATCCAGTACACCACCTAAGAAATAATCCCTTCGTTTTCCATAAGCAGTTTTATTGGATGCATCCTCCCACACTTCACCTAATAGTACACTGGAAGAATCGTACTTCTTAAGTTGTTTATTGATCTGCTTGATCAAATCATCTGTCAGCTCGTCAGCCACATCAAGGCGCCAATGCTTCACCCCGGATTGCTGCCAGGTCTTTATGACACTGCCATCCTCATGAATCAAGAAGTCCTGGTAGCTTTTATCCTCTTTATTTAATGTTGGGAGCGTTCCAATTCCCCACCATGCTTCATAGTCGTCAGGATAATCATGAAAGGTATACCACGAGTAATAGGGGGATTTCGTAGATTGATAGGCTCCAACCGAATCATATTGATTTCTCTGGTTAAAGTATTTGCTGTTGCTTCCTGTATGACTGAACACACCATCGAGCATGACTTCAATACCCAGCTCGTCAGCCTTTCTAATCAGTTGCTCGAATTCTTCTTTCGTACCTAGAAGAGGATCTATCTTGTGGTAATCGCCTGTGTCATAGCGATGATTGCTTTCTGCCTCAAAGACAGGGTTTAAATAAATAACTGTAACACCTAACGAATGAATATAATCTAGTTTTTCAATAATCCCTCTTACATTACCTCCGAAAAAATCCCAACGAACCACTTCCCCTTGCTTGTTACGAATATAAAAAGGGTCGTTATCCCAATGGGTATGCATCAGGCTCGTTTCAGGTGCATCTTCAAGCTTTACTTCTCCTGATGCATGAAATCGATCAGGAAAGATTTGATACATGGTCGCATGTTTCCACCAAGCGGGAGTTTCATAACTCGGATCGTACACTGTAATCTGCCAGGAAGGAGGTAAACCCTCATAGACTACACCTTCTCCACTTTCCTCGTTATTCAACCGCCCATAATAAAGCTTCTCCCCCTCCATCCTTACCTCAAAAAAGTACCAAATCAGCTGAGGATCTTCTGGCATCTTGAGGGTCGTTTCAAAGGAGCAGCACGGGCTCTTCTCACTCACTCTATCCATTTCGATCGTTTCTTCCTGATCTGTTTTATCGTAAATATAATGAAGCAAAACACATGAATCAGGATAACGGTGATTAATATCGATCGTTAACGTAACAGAGGAGCCTTTTGGTGCTGCACCAAAGGGCTCTCGGTACGTCAGTTCAAAACTATTATGGTAAATATCCTGAGGTTTCACGGTATAGTCTCCCTTCTCTGTTTCACCTTACTATGTTTACAGGCTGTATATTCCATATCTGTGATGCATACTGTTGGATCGTAAGGTCACTTGCGAACTTGCCGGAATGGGCAATATTGATCAAGCTCTTCATATTCCAGTCTCGTTTTTGTAGATAGTCATAGCCAATTCTTTGCTGGGTTGCAATGTAATTGGCAAAATCTTTGAGAACAAAATATTCATCATTGTACGTTATCAGTGAATCATAGAGATCCTGAAATTCGGTACTTCCTTTTGAAAATGGACTGTAATGGACGAGCTGGTCTACGGTGCGGCGCACACGTGCATCCGAATCATACACTTTTCTTGCAGAGTAACCACCATGGTGTGCATAGTGAAGCACTTCTTCCGAGCTTAGCCCAAACGTATAAATGGCATCGTCCCCTACCAGATCATGAATTTCAACATTGGCTCCATCCATCGTTCCCAGCGTCAATGCTCCGTTCATCATCAATTTCATATTTCCAGTCCCTGATGCCTCTTTACTCGCCGTTGAAATCTGTTCACTCACATCCGTTCCCGGAATGATTTTCTCAGCCATAGACACTGAATAATTCGGCAGAAAGACTACTTTCATTAGACCTTGTATGTCAGAATCGTCGTTCACAACATCTGCAATCGTAGTAATAAGTTTGATTACCTTCTTGGCAAAATAGTAACTTGGGGCTGCTTTCGCGGCAAAAATAAATGTTCTAGGTGTCATTTCAAAGGATGGATTTGATTTTAATTCATGGTAAAGGTACATAATGTGCAGGGCATTTAACAGTTGGCGTTTATACCCATGGAGCCGTTTAATATGGACATCAAACATAGATTGCGTGTCAACGGTAATATCTGTAACATCCTTAATAAATGCAGCCAACTGCTGTTTATTTTGCTGTTTAACCTTTCCTAATTGATCTAAAAAAGCTGAGTCGTCTTTCTTTGCCAGCAAATCTTGTAACCGTTCCGGCTGAGTGATCCAATGGTCTCCTATTGCTTCCGTGATCTGGTCAGCTAACGGTTGATTCGTATGCACGAGCCAGCGCCGATGAGTGATACCGTTGGTTTTATTAGTAAAACGTTTCGGAAAAACATCGTAGAACTTTTTCATTTCCCGTGATTTTAGGATCTCGGTGTGCAATTTTGCCACACCATTGACGCTGTGGCTCCCCACAATCGCCAAATGAGCCATCTTCACCTGACCGTCAGCTATGATCGCAAGCTGCGCAATTCGGTCAAAGTCACCTGGACCCTGTTTCCAAAGGCTTTGGCAAAAACGCTCGTTGATTTCTTCGATAATCATATAGAGCCTTGGAAGGAGCTCACGTACTAAGCCGATCGGCCACGTCTCCAGCGCTTCACGGAGTGTAGTATGGTTCGTATAAGACACCGACGATTGTGTGATCTCCCAAGCGTCTTCCCAGCTCATTCCTCTTTCGTCGATTAGGGCACGCATCAATTCAGGAATGACGAGGACAGGATGCGTATCATTAATATGAAGAGCTATTTTTTCAGGAAAGGAAGACAATGGAAGCTCCATGCGTTCAAAGGAACGAAGCACACTTTGTACACCAGCTGAAACGAGAAAATACTCCTGCTTCAATCGCAGTCTCTTCCCCTCTTCATGGGAATCATCAGGATAAAGGAAATCAGAGGTTTCTTCTAAAGACCGCTTATGTGTAAGGTAGTTACCAGACATACTCTGCTTATAAGCCAAAGCTAGGGTATCATCCTGTGTCGCTTCAGCTGACCACAGCCGAAGTGTATGAACGGTTTCATTTTGATAGCCGACTACAGGCACGTCATACGGCACAGCTCTCACTTGTTCATAGTTCTTGTGCTCAAAAGTCAACTGGCCCTCAGGAGTCACCCCCGTATCTACATACCCGCCAAATCGAACTTCAACAGCATCTTCAGGACGGCGAACTTCCCAGACATAAGGTTCAGAAAGCCATGGGTCAGGCAGTTCTACTTGATAACCATCGATCAGTTTTTGATCAAACATGCCATATCTGTAGCGGATTCCATGGCCATGACCGGGCAGCCCCACGGAAGCTAAAGAGTCCAGAAAGCACGCAGCTAATCTCCCGAGCCCGCCATTACCAAGGCCTGCATCATTTTCTACCTCTTCAAGATCTGCCAGAGAAAACCCTAAATCTGTCAACCCTTCTCTTACGATTGAAAGCATCTGCAAATTTAGCAGATTGTTGCCTAGCAGACGCCCTATTAGAAACTCCATCGAAAAGTAATAGACTTGCTTCGGTTGTTCTTTTTCGTATTGCTGATTCGTCTGCAGCCAATTTTTGTTGATATGATCTTTAACTAACGCACCAAGGGATCGATACGCATCTTGTTCTGTCGCTGTTTCTACTTCTTTCCCGATTGTTGTTCTTAGCTTTTCAGAAAAGGCCTGTATGAACTCCTCTTTGCTGTTAAACATATCGCATCCTCCATTCGTTCACTGCTATTGAAACGTCGACTCATACACCTCACTATATCGACGTGCTGAATGTTTCCACGGGAATTGAGTTTTTACCATATTTTTCACTAACTTTTTCCACCCGTCCTCTTCATGGTAAAGCTCAAGCGCACGGCGGATCGTAAACAGCATGTCGTGCGCATTATAATTTGTAAAGGTGAATCCGTTCCCCTCTTCTGTTTGTTCATTAAACGGCTGGACCGTGTCTACGAGTCCACCCGTTTCCCGGACAATCGGTGCAGCTAAATAGCGCAATGCAATTAACTGACCTATCCCGCACGGTTCGAAGCGGGAAGGCATAAGGAACATATCACTCGCAGCATACACCTGCCTGGATAGTGACTCGTTAAACATAATATTCGCAGATACCTTTTCTGGATACTTTACCTGCGCCCACTCAAACATTTTTTCATAATCTTGTTCACCTGTACCAAGAAGCACTAATTGAATATCCTCATGATATAAAAGCTCGTCCATGACTCTGGCAACAAGGTCAAAACCTTTTTGCTCAACAAGCCTGGAAACAATCCCTATCATAGGGACATCCTTTCTTACAGGCAATTGCAGCTGTTCTTGCAACCACATTTTATTTTGGAACTTTTTCACTAATGAACTGCGAAATGGAAAGGCTAGAGATTCATCACTTAGCGGATTGTAATCTTTTGTATTGATCCCATTTACAATTCCCGCTAATCGATCCGATTGTTTTCTAAGCACTCCGTCTAAGTTTTCCCCATAATAAGGAGTTTGAATCTCTTTTGCATAAGTTTCACTTACTGTTGTGATCGCATCCGCGTAATTCAAGGCTCCCTTCATAAAATTGATATCCCCGAAAAACTCTAATCGATCTTCTGTCATCATCTGTTCGTCCAAATCCATTAAATCGTGGAGTACTGAATCCGCAAAGATCCCCTGATACTTCAAATTATGAATCGTAAACACCGTTTTCATACCGTTTAATGCTTCATCAGCTTGATAATGAGTATGCAGAAACACAGGAATCAAGCCTGTCTGCCAATCGTGACAATGCAAAATATCAGGACGCCATTCGATCGTTCGTACCATCTCAAGCACTGCTTTATTAAAAAATACAAACCGCTCTGCTTCATCTTCATACCCATATAAATTGGAGCGTTTAAAATAATATTCATTATCGATGAAGTACACAGGGATCCCATCATATTCCAGATACTCTACCCCCGCATACTGATTCCTCCAGCCAATCTGGACATTCAGCTTATGTAATAATGTCAGCTGATCCTTCCACTCGTCGTTCATTTCTTCATATTTAGGCAGAACAACCCGGACTTGATGCCCCTGCTCTACTAGAGCCTGAGGCAGAGACCCAAGTACATCTGCCAGACCACCTGTTTTAATAAAAGGCGTACACTCTGATCCAACCATTAACACGTTCACCTATGATCCACTCCTCTATTTTCGCTATTATGTAAAAGGGGAACTGCCAGAATAGTAGCTTCAGACAGTTCCCTCCCGGAAATCTACATGGTTTTACGTTTCGCTAACACAAAGGGCTTTTCTGGGGCACCAATTAACGTACGTCCCTGCGAGATTTTGCAATCCTTATCTAAAATAACATTTTCAAGCACTGCGCCACTTCCAATTTCACAGCGCTGCATAATGATTGAATTTTTCACAACAGCCCCTTCTCCTACCTTAACTCCTCGGAATAGAATACTGTCTTCTACCTCACCATCTACTAAACATCCATTTGCCACAAGCGTATTTGTAACATGTGAATTCGGTGAATACTTCGCAGGGGCCTCGTTTTTCACTTTTGTAAAAATCGGGGAATCTTCTTTAAATAATTCACTATGGTTCGCTTCGTTAAGTAGGTTCGCACTGTGGCGATAATAGCTCTCAACAGAGTTGATCAGCGCATGAACACCATTATACTCATAGCCATGAATATGAATATCAGGAAGCTTTGCCTTGATTCCATCCAGAAAAAAATGTGAGCTGCCGTGTGCAATCCCCTCTTCAATCAACTTGTGCAGGAAGTTTTTATCGATCACATACATATCCATGTACACATTGGTATTCTGTTTATCATTATGGATAGCGGTAACCCTTTGGTTTCCATCAAAGTTGAGCTTATGAGCGAAATTATGTTCCGGATATAGCTCTTCTACACTTTTATAAATGACCGTCACATCAGCATTCGATTCTTTATGAGCCTCCAGAACATCTTGATAATTGATGTTACATATATTCTGTGATCCAGATACTAGAATGTAGTCCGCGTAAGTGCGATGAATAAAATCAATATTATTATGAAAATGCTGAAGATCACCGCGGGAAATATCAGTCGGGTCGTTCCAATCTGGTGGCAAAATAAACAATCCCCCACGCTTACGATCTAATTCCCATGCCTTCCCCTGTTCCAAGTGGTCCATTAAAGAACGATATTTGCGTCGAGTGAATACAGCTACCGACTCAATCCGTGAATTCGTCATATTTGAAATGGCAAAGTCAATCATTCGATAACGCCCCGCAAAGGGAACCGCTGCTCCACACCTGAAATAAGTGAGCTCCTCAAGTACATCTTGTTCATGATCTAAATTAATAATGCCGGCCATACGATCCATGAGATTCTCCTCCTTAATTATTGGCTGCATAACTGGTTGCCATGACACTCCCTTCATCTGCAATTAACGTGATATCACTTTCAGGGGATGGGTTTCCGATTACAGCATTATCCTCAATCACACTGCCCTCTGAAATAATAGACCGATAGATTTTTACATTTTTACCGATTTTCACATTAGGCATAATCACTGAATCTTTGACAATCGATCCTTCATTCACATGTACTCCGTAAAATATAACCGACATTTCGACCTGGCCATAAATGCGACAGCCTTCATTGATCAAAGCTCCGCGCACTGAAGCCGCAGGAGATATATATTGGGCAGGCTGGTTGGGGTTCTTTGAGTAAATTCTCCACGTTTGGTCACTCAAATTGAGCTCAGGATTTGATTTTAGAAGATCCATATTGGCTTCCCACAAGCTTTCGACTGTACCAACATCTTTCCAATACCCTTCAAATGTATAGGCCATTAACCTCTTCTGATCAGCAAGCAACGCAGGGATAATATCTTTTCCAAAATCGTGAGAGGAATGACTTTTCTCCTCATCCTCGATCAGATACTTTTTCAAAACTTCCCAGCGAAAAATGTACACTCCCATGGAAGCGAGGTTGCTCATCGGATACTCCGGCTTCTCATCAAACTCTGTAATCCGCCCCTGGCCATCTGTATTCATAATGCCGAAGCGGCTGGCTTCATTCCAGGGTACTTCAATGACAGAGATGGTCGCATCCGCTCCACTGCCACGATGGTAGTCAAGTAATTCTCCATAATCCATTTTATAAATATGATCCCCGGACAGGATCAGGACGTGTTCAGGTTCATATTGATTTAAAAAATCGAGATTCCGATAGATGGCATTGGCTGTTCCGGTGTACCAGCCGCCTCCCCCTGACCGCATATATGGAGGAAGAACCGACACTCCTCCATATTTTCGATCCAAATCCCAGGATGAGCCGATTCCAATATAATTATTTAATATTAGCGGCTCATATTGCGTCAGGACCCCAACGGTATCGATTCCAGAATTGGTACAGTTGCTTAATGGAAAATCGATAATTCGGTACTTGCCTCCGAAATAAACGGCAGGCTTAGCGATTTTCTTCGTGAGTGATTTTAACCTTGTACCTTGACCACCAGCTAATAGCATAGCTACGCATTCTTTACCTTGCATGGGTATCCTCCTTTGATTTCGATATACATTTTAGAAAACTTACAGCTAATGGCGGGATCCTCATGTGAATGTGATAATCCTGCCCTTGCCACGACTGCTTTGTCGTTTCAAGCTTAAGGCCATTCGTTTGTCCTGATCCTCCGAAATGGATTGCATCACTTGAGAAGATCTCTTTATACGTACCATTTTCCGGCACCCCTACTTTATAATCGTGATACACTTCTGGAGTAAAATTACAAACAACCACAAGCTGATCATTGGGCGATCGGCTGTTGCGGACAAAAGATAGAATACTTTGCTCAGTATTGTGCGGATCTATCCAGGAGAATCCCTCCTGCTCATGATCAAGTTCCCAAAGAGCAGGCATTTCCTGATACAACTGATGCAGTTGCTTCATATAATTGAAAATAGACTTATGTGATTCATAATCCAAAAGTTCCCAGTCCAGGTCATCCATATCCTTCCATTCATCAAATTGCGCGAATTCACTCCCCATGAACAGCAGCTTTTTGCCTGGATGGGCGTACATATAAGCAAGAAATAAGCGCAGGTTGGCGAACTTCTGCCAATAGTCGCCCGGCATTTTATTAAGCAGCGACTTCTTCCCATGAACTACCTCATCATGGGAGATAGGGAGTACAAAGTTCTCTGAAAAGGCATAATAAAGCGAGAAGGTCATTAAATGATGATGATGCTTTCGGTGAATCGGATCCAACTGCATATATTGAAGCATGTCATTCATCCAGCCCATATTCCACTTATAATTGAACCCGAGTCCCCCTGTGTATGTAGGTGCGCTAACAAGCGGCCACGATGTAGATTCCTCCGCCATCATCAACACATGGGGAACCTCATCAAAGATGGCTTCATTCATTTTTTTCAGGAATTCGACCGCCTCCAAATTCTCTCTTCCTCCATATTCATTAACTTCCCATTCGCCGTCTTCTTTGCCAAAGTCCAGGTACAACATGCTGGCTACTGCATCAACTCTCAAACCATCCAGATGAAATTCTTTCAACCAATAAATAGCATTTGAGATGAGAAAACTCTGAACCTCATTTCTGGCAAAATCAAACGTCAATGTTCCCCACTGAGGCTTTTCTGCCTTTTTCACATCAGCATATTCATACAAAGCTTCGCCATCAAACCGCCTTAGCCCGTGCTGATCTTTGCAAAAGTGCCCAGGCACCCAATCAAGAATCACCCCGATTCCATGTGCATGACACTGGTCCACGAAATACCGGAAATCATCCGGCGTCCCATACCTTGAAGTGACAGCATAGTAACCAGTAGCCTGGTAGCCCCAGGAGCGATCAAATGGATGCTCTGTCAAAGGTAAAAGCTCAATGTGCGTGTACCCAAGCTCCTTCACATAAGGAATCACCATCTCTGCATAATCACGATAATTGTAGTAAATCTCCGTCTCAATATTTTTCCATGATCCTAGGTGAAGCTCATAGATAGACAAGGGAGATTCATAGACATTCATCCCTTCCCGCCGCTTCATCCATTGCTCGTCGTTCCAATGATAAGCACCAAGAGGATGCACAACCGATGCTGTACGAGGACGAAGCTCACTTGCAAAGGCATAAGGGTCTGCCTTTAACTGTAAATGCCCGTGAGCTGTTAAAATCTCATACTTATACAGGGTGCCTTTGGTTAACTCAGGAATAAACAAACACCATAATCCGTTATCATTCAGCTTTTCCATGGGATGCCGTCTGCCATCCCACTCATTAAACATCCCTACGACACTTATCTTTTCAGCATTCGGGGCCCATACCATGAAGCGGACGCCCTGCTTTCCTCCTACTGTCATCAGATGTGCACCGAGGAGCTGATAGCTATAACGAAGATTTCCTTGATGAAACAAATACATATCATGATCAATAGCTGTTTCGTCTACCACATCTTCACTCCCCTATTCATATGCTAGAATTTCGATAACATAACTACTGTTTTTATGTGTACTATAAGCATAAAAGGTTCTAAGGACGATTACAATTAAATTTTTCAGAAGACTTTGTCAATTTATGATGAATTTTGCCTGACCATAAAAAAAGTGAGGAAAAAGTCTTTGACTCTTCCTCACTTACACATAACGATTATCGTTTCCTCTCATATTCTTCTTCATAGTGTTTCCTCAGCTGAAAGCGGTGGAATAAACGAATAGTGGGACGAATTAACATTTGCAGACTTCCTAATACAAATAATGTCACGCCCCAATCCTTTAACGCTTCAAAGTAAAAGAATATACTGCCGATTAAGAACCATATGCCAAGCAAGAAATCATTAAGCGTATATAAAATGTCATAACCTTTTTTCACGAACAAATCATGATTCCCCATTTTTATATCTACATAATCCTGCTTGCTGTCCGTTTGGGCGTTAGCGGTTTGTTCCTTACGTGTTGGCATGGATATCGCTCCTTTTTCTGACCTCTGTGTAGTATTTTTCCTCATCCACGGCACAATAAACTTTTTAAAAGCAGGATATTTTGAGACTCGAATGTTCATTGATAAGATAAAGTTGTATTCAAGTATTTAAAGAAGGAAGATGAAAACATGTCGGATAAATACGCACAAAATCAAATAGAAAGCACACCGTTTTCCGTGCTCGATCTGGCCCCCATCACTGTTGGAAATACAGCATCTGACGCCTATAAAAATACGATCGATCTAGCTCAGCATGTAGAACAATGGGGATTCAACAGATACTGGCTGGCTGAGCATCATAACATGCCGTTTATCGCAAGTTCTGCCACCTCTGTCATTATTGGACACGTTGCGGCTCATACAACAACAATGCGTATTGGGTCTGGTGGAATTATGCTGCCTAACCATGCTCCTCTTGTTATTGCAGAGCAGTTCGGTACATTAGAATCCTTGTTCCCGGGAAGAATTGATCTTGGTCTTGGTCGAGCACCTGGCACAGATCCAGTTACCATCAGGGCTCTAAGAAGGGATTCTAGAAGCGACGGTCATGATTTTCCTCAACAACTAGAGGAACTGCGTGCTTACTTTGACCCTGAACTGCGGTCTGAAACCAATCGTGTGAGAGCAGTTCCAGGGGATGGCCTGGATATTCCGATTTGGTTATTAGGTTCAAGTGGTTTCAGCGCACAGCTCTCGGGTCAGCTTGGCCTGCCCTTCTCATTTGCCAGTCATTTTTCACCAAATAATACAATGGCTGCCCTGGATTTGTATCGTCGCAACTTCACTCCATCAAAAGCGCTCGATGCCCCTTATGCTATGTTAGGGGTCAATGTAGTAGCGGCAGATACAGATGAGGAAGCTGAATATTTAGCAACTACTCTACAGCAACAATTCTTAAATATCATCCGAAATCGAGAAATACCGCTGCAGCCGCCTGTGGAAAACATGGACGAAGTCTGGACGGAGTATGAAAAGGCTTCTCTCCAACAACAATTAGGAGCCACCATTATCGGCAGCAAAGAAACGGTGAAGCAAAAGCTACAATCGTTTATTGAGGATACAGCAGCAGATGAATTGATGATCACTTCGCAAATCTACGATCACCAGAAACGCCTGCGTTCCTATGAAATTTTGTCCGAGATTAAGGAGGAATCATAATTCATGCAATCACTACAAGGAAAAGTTGCTTTAATTACCGGAGCCGGCCGTGGAATCGGCCGGGCTACCGCGATCGCGTTAGCGGAAGAAGGTGTACATGTTGGACTGGTGGGACTAACTGAAGCGAATATAGAAAACGTTTCAGCTGAACTTGAACATACCGGTGTAAAGAGATCCGTAGCCCAGGGGGATGTGTCTGACATTGATTCTGTAAATCAAGCCGTTAGAAAAGTTTCAAGTGAGTTAGGCCCCGTCGACATCCTGATTAATAACGCAGGAATTGGTAAATATGGAGGCTTCATGGATTTAAACCCTGAAGAATGGGAAAAAGTGATTCAAGTTAACCTGATGGGAACGTATTATATTACAAGAGCTGTTCTGCCAGGTATGGTGGAAAGAAAAAGCGGAGACATTGTTAATATATCTTCTACCTCAGGTCTAAGAGGAACTCCAAATTCAAGTGCTTATAGTGCGTCAAAATTTGGTATTCTTGGTCTCTCCGAATCGTTAATGCAAGAAGTCAGGAAACATAATATTCGTGTGAACGCGATCACACCAAGTCGCGTAGTTACCAACTTTTCAGGGCAATATCAAGAACACGAGGACACAGATCACCTTATGCAGCCTGAAGACTTAGCTGAATATATCGTTTCACAGCTCAAACTTAACCCGCGGACCTTTGTTAAATCTGCAAGTTTGTGGGCTACGAATCCTTTTTAAAAAAATAAACTCCGTCAAGGCGTCTATAAAGTCGCATTGACGGAGTTTTATATTAGTTTACCCTTTGATCGCTCCCTCCGTCATTCCTTTAGCTATACGCTGTTGGAAAATCGCATATAGAATAATAACAGGGACGATAGCAATGGTTAAACTAGCAAAGAGGGTGCCCCATGCATTCGTGTACTGGGCTTCACTGCTAATGAAATCAATAGCCAGTGCCAGCGTGTAATTTTCTTCTGTTTGAAGAAAGATAAGTGCCATAAAATATTCATTCCAAAATTGGATCGCGTTCATAATGGTAACGGTAATGATCCCCGACATCGAAAGAGGGGTAATGATTTTCAACAGTACCCCATAGGGAGAAAGACCATCTATAGCCGCTGATTCCTCCAGTGACTTCGGAATTGTACTCATAAAACTCGTTAATACAAAGATCGTGAAAGGAAGCTGACTTACGGCGTAAACAATTGCCAGTCCATATATATTATCAAGCATATTAAAACGAGCCAGTAAAAAGAATAGTGGAATCCATCCTAATACCATTGGAATCATCATGGCTGAAACATACAGGGTGAATAATAATTGACTGCCACGGAAGCGCAGACGTTCGATAGCGTAGGCTGTTGGAATTGCAAGGACCAGCGTTAACAAAGCACCTACGACCGTGACAATCAAACTATTAAATACGCTGGTATCAATATTGTATTCTGTCCAGGCCGTCGTAAAATTTTCCAGATTAAGAGACTTTGGCAGCCCCCACGGGTTTGCATAAATCTCGCCATTTGATTTAAAGGAACCAATAAACATCCATATGATTGGATAAAGCACAGCAAGCGACCATAGAACCAACGGAATTCGAATTCCCGTTCTCTTCATGATATGCCCTAAACTACTACGTTTCACATTCTCCCCTCCTTCGTCTCGATCACCTTAGTATTCTACTCTCTCACGACGCATAAAGAATTGCAGGATCAACACGGTAACTAGGGACAAGATTAAGATCATAACCCCAATCGCTGCGCCATAACCAAAGTTATATTGCACAAAGGCCTGTTCGTATAAATAAGACCCCATAACGTGAGTAGAATTATTAGGGCCCCCGCCCGTCATGATCTGAACGATAATAAATGACCCATTTAATGTGGTAATCACGATGTAAAGAATAGAGATTTTGATTTGCGGCCAGACAAGCGGCAAGGTTACTTTCCAAAACTGCTGCCATTCATTAGCACCGTCTATTTCCGCTGCTTCATAATAACTTTTTGAAACATTAGCAATCCCGCCCATAAGCATTAGCATGAACAAACCAATCCCTGCCCAGACAGATGGAATTACTAAACTAGGGAGCGCCCATTTTTCACTCCCTAACCACGGCCGGGCCCAGTCTTCTAATCCGATAAACTGCAGTCCGGAATTAATCAGTCCCAAGCTTGGATTGTAAATGAACGTCCATAGAATCCCGATCACAACGACTGACATGATGTTAGGGAAGAAGAAAACAATACGGTAAAATGGTGCTTCCTTTATCTTTAACTGTGTTAAGGCAACAGCAAAGAAAAGGGCCAACACCATAATTCCCAGCACTTTCGCTGCAACGAGAAAATAGTCATGAACAATGGTCATAGGGATGATCTCGTCATTTATTAGTTGTATGTAATTGCTAAATCCAATAAACTCCTTGTCCTGTGAAGCACCAGACCATTCAAAAAAGGAATAGTATAAGCCACTGAACAATGGATATAAAGTAAAAATAGAGAACATCACAAAGGTTGGAATTAAACAAAAGGCTAAGAACAGATACTTTTGTTTTTTAGATTGTACCACCTTAATCCCCTCTTTCTTTGGAGATATAAAGAAGTATGGAATATAAAGACAGCAGCCCCTATATTCCATACCGTAAACATCTCACTTGCTTACTTACTGTTTCGATACTCAGCAGCAGCTTCTTCAGCCTGTTGGCAAAACTCTTCTGCTGTAATATTGCCAAGCATTAACGACACTAATGCATTACTAATTGGTGTTTCCAAATCGGCACTCATTGGATGTGGTTTTTGATAGATTTGAACTTGCTCTGGATCGTTTATCATCGCATTTGCTTCGATAAGGTAACTTGGAACATTTTCATTCTCGGACAAATCCACACCATTGATGTTCATAATCGCTCCCGTATGTTCAGAGAATAAAGTTGCATACTCTTTCGTAAATACAAAATCCACAAAGGCTTTCGCAGCTTCAGGGTTATCCGCTTCCTCAGCAATCGCCAGTGGACGCAAGTCAGGAACTACCGCAAAAGGCTCGCCTGCATCCTGCATGGGGGAAGGAATAAATCCATATTTAAAGTCTTCCGGCTTATCCTTCTCCATTTCATTTGGCAGCCAAAACCCTACAGGAATAAATGCATTTTTATGAAGAAGGAAGTTCATTTGGGATTGGGTATGATTCAAAGCCCCAAATCCTTTATCGATATAGCCCTCTTTCTGCATTTGTTCCACTTTTTTCATAACCTCAAGAACAGGTTCACTCGTCCAGGCACCTTCCTTCCCTGTAATAACGTCTTCAAGGAGTTGATCTCTGCCGGCTGCTCCAAAGGCAGGGTATAACATCCCACGAAGGAAGTAGTAAGGGTGTTGTCCAGTTGTCACAAACGGGGCGATGCCCTCGCCTTCTTTAATATCCCCCATTGTGCTCATAAAGCTCTCAAAGTCAGTTGGCACCTTGTAACCTTCTGATTCGAACCATGCTTCATCATACCAGGTTCCCCAAGTATCAAAGACTAGTGGTAAAGAATAGATTTCCCCATCATATTTAGCCGGATCTACAATAAAACTTTCTAAAATAGGTTTACCGTCAACCTCAACATCCTTCACCCAATCGGTTAGGTTCATAAGCTGACCGTCCTCAACCATCTGTGTTTCACTGGAGCCAGCCCCATCGATATAGACAACATCAGGCGGATCCCCTGAAACCCAGCGCGATCTCATCTCTTCGTTTATATTTGGACCGGCATGCTCCGTTACGGTTACATCAGGATACTTTTCTTTGAAATCTGCAATAACCTCTTTCCACCAGGAGTCTCCATATCCGCCGACAAAATACTGGATTTCAAGCTCGCCATTTACCTTTCCATCGTTCATAAGCTCACTGTTCTCCCCATTAGAAGACGCTTCTTCATCTGATGAACAGCCTACAACTAGAATTAAGCTAAGTATTGCTATCCACCCGAACAAAACAGGACCTTTGAATACCTTCTTCAAGTTGCTTCCCCCTTTGATTAAATTAAATATATGAAACGCATCAACCCTTCATGCCGTGGTTAATGTTGTTTCCTAGCGAACTGAACATCCATTTCACTGGAGATTCACCACTCTACTTTTCAACGAGCAGCTAATTCATCTAAGTTGTTATAAAGCGCTTTCATAATATTTTAAAAAAATTAAGTTGCTCTAATCATAGTCTTACTGAACTATTTTGTCAATAAAGTGACAGATAATTAGAAATTTTATTTCAGTATAGTTTATTTTACTTGGTTCGATTTTATTACTCGGGTAATGGTAACATGAGAACTAAATAACCTATTAAAGGAGAATAGGCATATGAATGAAAAGGTAAAAGCAGTTGTCACTCACCCCTTCACTCAATCGCCAGAGGAAATTTTCAAGGCTTGGCTAGACCCTGAAATTGTAAAAAAATGGATGTTTCCTAATGGAGATGTTGGCCGCATCGAAATAGATCCACGAGTGGGGGGCAGCTTCTCTTTCGTTGACCATCGAGACGGTATGGCAATCGATCATCGTGGAGATTATCTTGAAATTGGATACCCTCATCGGATTGTGTTTACATGGGGAATTCCAGAAGATTCACCTGACAAAGATCGAGTTGAAATCAACATAGCGCCCACAGATAGTGGCAGCAAACTTACCTTGACTGTGGAGATGGATCCGAACTGGGCTGACTACATACAGCCTACGGAAAAGGCGTGGTCCATGATGCTCAATTCTATGGATGAAGTCCTGAATCAATAGAATTAAAAGCTTCTGTACAATCCCTTCTTTTGATCAGAAAGGGTTCTTAATCAGAAGCTTTTATATATTTCCCGATCCATGGCAATAAAAGAACAGCTAACATGATCGGCGCAAAATAGATTCCCAAGCCCAGGAACACATAACCAGCAAGTTGGAGGAAATCATTTTTTTGATAATTTAGTCTTTGTACTTTGTACATTCGCTCCCTAATTTGTTGAAGAAGTTCATATACGGCTAAAAACATAAATCCAATAACTTGAATGAATAGGCTTATCCCCAGACCTGAGAGCAACCAAGTGGTTATGAAAAAAGTGATGGCTAGTAAACTTACTCCTGATACCGCCCATTTGAAATACGTCGTCTTCCAGCCTTTTTCCTCAATCGGAAGGATGCGGAGAATTGGCTGCTGATGAAATTGTTCTTCAAACAAGCTCACAGCTACTTCAATATAAATAAACAAAGCGATAGGCGTTGTAATCCATAACATCCATTCTACCTGTATCGGTAAAATCGTAAGGATGACGATACAAGCGACAATGGTGATCCCTATATATTTAAACTGAGACTGTAAGTGGTTTCTCCAAAGCCTATGATATAGGGAGTAAATGTTTGTGAATCGCTGCTTCGCCCGACGACTCCGCAAGTACGTCTGCAAGATACCATAACGTTTCGGCGGCTTGATTTCTATATTGGTCATTTTCCCGATTAGCTTAATATTCCAAACCTTAGCATCGTTAACACTGATAACTTTAGCCCAATCGACATGTCGTAATACATTGGGCAATATATAGAAGTTGACTCCTATCAAGACGATACATAGCATAACTCCCACAATGAAGCCACTCCAGCCTGCCACTATAATTAAAAAGCGAAGGCTGCCAACGATTATAAAAAGGAGCACAATGATGAAAAGTTTTTTCCACCGTGAGATCGAATACATCTTCCAATGAACCATCATGGTTAACAAGAAAAATAGATTATATATGGCCGCCACTTTTAATAGAAACAGAAGTGAAAACGGTGTGATGATCCCTATTAAACTACCTGTGGTAAAGGAAACAATACCATGAACAAGTCCCCGTTCCACTACTATGAACCAAAACAAACCATGCTTAGAATGAGTGAGCAGGCTCATCTTTAATTCAGATGACGTAAACAAAACCCCAGGATGAAAGAAGGACTGACTGCATGCCCGGAGCAACACGGCGAACGGCAACAACCATAGCCAATAACCGAAGGAACTTTGCCAGGTTTCAACCAATGGTAGGAAACCCTGCAGCCACTCATATATCGCAACCAGCATGATACCTGTGTAAATGGTTAAATAGAGGGCAAGTGTCCAATCAAAGTTTAAGCTAAACGCCTGCTTATACAAGTTACGTTTCTTTCTGGCCCGCTCCCCTCTGACCCATCTATAAACAGTCCAAGTTGAGGATTCCATTTATGGGTGCCTCCGGTCGAGTTCATGAAATTCCTCAACAGCTCCTGTTGAAGATACAGCGCCATCTTTTAACATCACAAAATAATCAGCCAGCTCACGTACTTTGTCCAGTTGGTGTGTGGTTAAAAGAATGCTTGTTCCGGCCTTTTTTAGTTCTACTAATACTCTCTCAAGATATGCCCCCGCATAAACATCAAGCCCCATAAATGGTTCGTCAATAAGAAGCAGCGGAACATCAGGCAGCAAAGCACAGATTGTTTGCGCCTTTTGCCTCATCCCTTTTGACAAGGACTCAGGGTAATCGTCTAATTTATCCGTTAACTCAAATGCTTCACTATATTGATCCACCTTTCTTCTAAATGAGTCATCTGGTATGTTGTAACTCTTTTGATAAAGTTGAAAATGCTGATAGACGGTTAACTCGCTCATTAACAGTGGCTCCTCTGGAATATAACTGAATTGGCGCTTATATTCGGAAAACTGATCGTCTTGACCGACTCCAACAACTGATATTCTCCCGGCCGATTTTTCTTGTGAACCAATAATAGCTTTTATTAAGGTGGACTTTCCCGCTCCATTATGTCCGACTAATGCCGTAATTGTTCCTTGAGGGATTCGAATAGAAACATTCGCAAGAATAGAATGTTCCCTTATATTAACATCACATTTGTCGACTTCTAACACGTTCAATTCATTCATGCTTAAACCCTCCCAGGCACGACCTTTTCATTATATACGATTAAGGACGTGCTTGGTTTCATCCAGACGGAAGGTTAAGAAAGATTTCGTAAAAAGCCAGCCGCTCCCCATGAGAGGCAGCGGCTGGCTTGTTTCAACCTTTATCCACTTTGGCTTTACTAATCAATCCAGCTTGAACAATATACCGATCAGGAGCCGGACAAATATAATCAAAAGGATAGCATGTGGTGAGCGTTAAGGTGATCTTTTTCATAATAAGGTCACCTTTTTTGCTGAAATATTAATGAACAGACTTTTTCCGGAAAAGGATCATACCACCTGCGCCAAGGAGAAGTGTTCCAAGGATAATTCCAGCAGGGTAGTTTGTCGCCGTATCAGCTAGTTCCCCACCTTCACTTCCAGAAGGAGACGCACCTAAGATTTTGAAAATATTCTCCGCTTGCTCGGTATTATCAATATGACCGGCAAACATGTCTGAGCCAGGTCCATACGCGTAAACAGGAACATCTACTCCTGTATGTCCACTGGTCGTCCAGCCAGTTCCAGATCGTTCGTTAAATATTTTCTCAATGGCGTTATCAACTTCGGTCAAACGGTCTTCTTCAGATGAGGTTTCCAAGGCCTCTTTTATAGCTTGGATTTCATCAGATTTTAACTCAAAATCAATGTTTTCATTCAATGTTGCTTCCACTTCTGCTCCTTCTTCCACTATTTGTTGAGCCATGTAATCAGGAGTGTGCTGAGCTGCCTTAATGACGTCGGTATTCCACTTATACGGCCCGCCTTCACCAATGGAAAAACCGCCAGTAGAGTGGTCAGCAGTAGCCACAACCAATGTATGTTTATCTTTCTTAGCAAACTCAATTGCTTCCTGGAATGCTTTTTCGAAATCTTCCATCTCACTCATCGCAGCCACAACATCATTGTCGTGACCCGCCCAGTCAATTTGGCTGCCCTCTACCATAAGAAAAAAACCATCTTGGTCCTGACTTAACGTTTCCAACGCTTCCGAAGTCATTTGTTGAAGCGAAGGCTGCTTTTCAGGACGATCGATTGCCTTATCAAGACCCACAGGCGCAAATAATCCTAACAACTGATCACTTTCGTTACTCATTAAACCTTCTGTAGAAGTTACGTAATTATATCCATTTTTCTGAAATTCCTTGGCCAGGTTACGGTCATCCCGCACAAAGTAGTCCGTACCGCCTCCGAGGAGAACATCCACTTTATGTTCGCCATTAATTAAATCATCATAATAATCATCAGCAATTTTATTATAGCTTTGACGAGAATTTTCATGTGAACCAAAGGCTGCCGGTGTTGCATGTGTAATTTGTGAAGTAGAAACGAGTCCGGTTGCCTTCCCTTTTTTCTTCGCTACTTCAAGCACTGTTTGGGTATCTTTCTGTTGTAAGTCAACAGCAATTGCCCCGTTATAGGTTTTCACTCCGGAGGACATAGCAGTTGCCGTAGCAGCAGAGTCCGGGATATTTTCCTTTTCATCATCAGGACCGCCATCGAAGTGAGGATCATATGAATATGTTGATTGCATGCCTACTAAATGTGGGTCAAAGGCAGTCTGTTCCATCTTCTTCGTATCCGGATTGTCTTTTAAGTATCGATAAGCTGTCGTATAGGCAGGACCCATACCATCTCCAATTAAGAAAATAACGTTCTTAATTTCCGGGTTCTTTTCTCCTTCCGCTTCCACCGGCTCTGCAGTCATCCCAGTGGTTGTCCCAAAGATCATCGATGATAACACCGTCACCGAAAATACCTTTCTCCAAATACTCTTTTTCATCGTTTCTCCCTCCCAATGATATAATTTAACCACATCTAACGTATCACTCATTTGTAAACTGGAGAATAAGAAATAGTTAAAAATTTACTAATCGTTATTTTGGTACAGTATAATTGTTTCAATATTCAATTAATTAATTGCATTTATTAGGAAAAATGAACCAAGTATTAACAGGTTGTGCCGACTTTTTACACAGGACGCCAGAGCAATTATGGATCTACACTAATAGGAGGCATCAAAAAGTGACCCTTTACCAGGGTCACCTTCAGATCATGCTATTCAGTTATTTCTGGTAACTGTTGGGATGAGGCAGCTACTTGCGATACTGCATCATTAATTTCCTGGATCACTTGAGAAAAACCTTCAAGTTCCTGTTCAATGCCTGAATTATATTGTTTGTTTTTAGCCATCGCCTCTACAATCTCAGTGAAGAAGTGGTTGGTTTGGTCCATTTTATCAGTGCCCTCCGTGATTAATTGGTCAATATCAAGCACATTATGGGAAACATTGTGAATCTGGCCATTTGTTGATTGAATAAGCTTAGAAACCTCGGATACAGAAGACTTTGTTTGCTCTGACAATTTCCTCACTTCATTCGCAACCACTGTGAATCCTGCCCCATGTTCCCCTGCGCGGGCTGCTTCAATCGAAGCGTTTAGTGAAAGCAGGTTTGTTTGCTCAGCAATGGAAGAAACGATGGTGACAATTTTACTAATCTCCTCCGCAACGCCTTTTAAAGATTCCATCTCGGTTGAAATGTTCTTGATGCTTTCCTTAATATGGTTCATTTGCTGTTGCTGTAGTTCAAGCTGCTTCTTTCCCTCAGAGGATTGATGTTCAACGTCTTGCGCAACTTCAGTTCCTTTTTTAGAATCGGCTAAAATTTTCTCCGATTGATCCGTTAACTGTTCCGTAGAGGCACTGGCTTGCTGAGAAATAGCCGCCAACTCCTGAGACATCTGCTCAATTCTGCGGTAAGATCGCTCTTTTTCTTCTGCATCCTGTGCCCTTATTCGTAAGTTTTCTTCTTCAAATAGCTCCAGTACGATTTGCTGCTCCAAATTTAAGATTTTTGTAGCCGCACGGACCGCTTTACTAAAATGAATCTGATCCGTTATCTCCTTTTCTAAAATTCCAATTAAGGAGAGCAGTAAGTCTTGAAACGCACACATGTACCATTTGGGCTGCAGACCGATGTGAACATGAACCGCAGCAATACGCTTTCTTGTTTCGACAAAATTAGTATCAATCACACCGTTAAACATCTCTTGAATATGTACAGTCAGTGTCTGCTTAAGCCGCTCTATTGAACTATGTTCGTTAATGATCGTCATAAGCGATTCCTGATGCGTAAGGTTTTTGTAGAATTGGTTGACAATTTCATGAATGTTTTTTGAAACGAACGGTTGCAGAGCTTTCAATGTAGACAAATCGTTGGTCGTTAAATCAACCATTTTAAGCTGTTTATCTAGATCAGAGCCTCGCTCAAGCTGGATCAATCCTTTAACGTCTTCATCAAATGAAAAAGATGGCTGCTTCTCTTTTGTTTTTATGGCAAAAAGTTGGAACATGGTCATCCTCCTATTGTTTCTATGCTGCTTTTTATATCGGCCAAAATCCCTATCTATTAAATGTGAAAAATCATGAACAAGAGAACAATAAAAAAAGAAACAGAGGAGAATAAATGAATGTACATACAGCTCTGATATAATCTAAGTACTAGCTGACATATAAAGATTGAGGTGATTAGATGATCAGAATACTAGTCGTTGATGATGATACTCATTTGCGGAAACTCGTACGTGTTCATCTAGAGCAGAACGGATACAACGTTCTTGAAGCAGCTGATGGAGCAGATGCTTCAACCAAGCTCGAAAACCATACGATAGATTTAACCATCGTGGATCTAATGATGCCGAATAAGGATGGCTTTCAACTGTCAAAAGAGATAAGAGAAGTTTATGATATTCCGATCATTATTTTAACAGCAAAGGACAGTCTGTTTAATAAGGCAAAAAGCTATAAAGCAGGTACGGATGATTATATGGTGAAGCCGTTTGAAGAGGATGAGCTGCTATTTCGTGTCCAAGCCATTCTTAGAAGGTTCAACCGTGTCAGTTCACAAGTGATTGAGTTGAATCGAACAAAGCTCGATAAGCGTTCATATGAGGTGAAACAGGGTCCAAAAATTACCATCCTTCCCTTAAAAGAGTTTGAACTACTGTACCAGCTCGGCAGCTTTCCGAACCGGACATTCACAAGAGAGGAACTCATAGACAAAGTTTGGGGATTAGAATTTGAAGGAGACGATCGAACTGTTGACGTTCATATTAAACGGTTACGCCAACGATTCAAAGATTCTGCCGACTTTTCGATCAAAACAGTGCGTGGGGTTGGATACAAGTTGGAGGAAGCATAAATGAGGACACTTTATTTGCGAATTGTCGTTGTTACTTTGTTAATTATGCTGGTTAGCAGTGTGATCGCCTTTATTGGGGCGAATATTTACTACCAGCAGGTTCTAAAACCTGCCAATGACGCCAAAAACACTGAAATTGCAAAAGACATTGTTCAGCTTTATCATGATACCACTTTACAAGCTGATACTTTTTTCAAGCAAACCGCTGAACTAAGCTATCAATTTTACTTAACGGATGGAGAAGGGAGCGGCACCTTTTACGGAGCTCCTTTTCGTGATCAATCTCTCTCTAATGAGTCTATAAACAAAGTTCTCAGCGGCGCCACGTACCACGGGATGGAGAATTATCCCGGCCAAACCTTTGTTACCGGATTTTTCTCAAACGAATTGACGAACAGCATTGGGGTGCCGGTCGAGATCAACGGGGAGACACATGCATTGTTTATGAGACCTAACATTGAGCAGCAGTTCAATGAGATCCACATCTTGCTTGCCGTGCTGCTCGTATTTACAATTCTGTTGAGCATGGTTCTTGTGCTGTTCAGTACCCGTTACATTGTCCGCCCAGTGAAAGACTTAACGGACGCGACTGAGAAGATTGCTGATGGACAGTACTCGATTCGGTTAAAGCAAAACCGTAAAGATGAGATCGGAACACTAGCGAAATCGTTTCATTCCATGAGCCGTAAGCTTAAGCGTGTGGAGAATATGCGTCAGGAGTTTGTCTCAAATGTTTCCCACGAAATCCGCACACCCCTTTCTTCCATGAAAGGCTATGCGAGATTGCTGCGCTCGTCTTCCCTCTCAACGAAAGAGCGAGATCATTACTTGCAGGTCATCGAATCGGAAAGTACACGACTTTCGAAGTTGAGCAGACAGCTGCTCACACTGGCAGCTCTTGATAAGGATACGATCATCGATCAGCACGATGCTTTCAAGGTAGCTCCTTTATTGCAGCACCTCCTTCAACAAACACGCTGGTTGTGGGAATCCAAAGATATCGCTGTCAGCCTTGAAGCTGAAGATGTTTCTTACAACGGTAGCGAAGAACTACTTTACCAGGCTTTCGAAAATCTTTTGACAAACAGTATCAAATACACGTCGGAAGCAGGCGAAATAAATATGACCGTAACCAAATACAAAGAAGGAATTCAATTTACCATTGAAGATAACGGCATCGGGATCTCTTCTGAAGATCAGGAGAAAATGTTTGATCGTTTTTACAAAGCGGATGCATCACGAGGCCAGCAGAAAGACAGCAGCGGACTCGGCCTGTCGATTGTTAAAAAGATCATTACCCTCCATGATGGCGATATCACCGCCAAAAGCCAACTCAATAAAGGAACAATATTTACTGTGACCCTTCCTTAATGACTTGTTCATCTTCCGTTCATACTTCCCTTTTATGATAAAAGAGAAGTCATGAAAAGGAAGGTGATTTTTTATGTTTCTAGCATGGAAAGAAATGCGCTATGCAAAACTCAGATATGTATTAATTATCGGCATAATTACGCTTATTACAGCCCTTATTCTCTCGATCTCAGGACTTGCGAATGGCCTGGCTGTCGATAATGCCTCCGCCATAAAAAGTATACCAGCCGAAGCTTATGTTGTCGAAGCGGCTGACAAACATCAGCTGGAACGATCACAATTAGCTAAAGCAGATATTGAGGCGATTCAGCGAGGTTCCCTGCTTGGTATGCAGATGATCGAAATAAAGCAGGATGGCGAACCATTGAATGTTAGCTTATTTGCCTTCGATCAGGTGAGTAAATTCATGCCCGAATCGAACGGTGTTTCCAAATTGGAACCGTATGAAGTGCTGGCAGATCCCAGCCTCAAGCAACAAGGCATAAATATAGGTGATTCCTTCACATACAACGAAACGACATGGACGGTGAAAGGCTTTACTAAACAACGATATAGCTACGGGCATACTCCAGCACTGATCACTGGGTTAGACACCTGGCAGTCAGTTTTTGACACGTATCAGGCAGTCTTGTTTTCAACAAAGGCCTCGAAAGATCTTCCTGCATCGGTCGACGCCGTCCAAAAGGAAGATATCCTTGCTAATGTCCCAGGCTATTCAGCTGAACAAGGATCATTGACCATGATGGTAACTTTTTTACTCATTATTTCAGCCATCGTTCTCGCAACCTTTTTCTATGTGATGACCTTGCAGAAGCTTCACCAGTACGGTGTGCTGAAAGCCATTGGAACTAAAGTACGTATCCTGCTAAGTGCCCTCTTTGCCCAAATATCTATGTTGTCAGTAGTTGGGATTGCTGCAGGGGTCGCCCTTACCTATGGACTGACCTTGATCATCCCAGGAGGCGTACCGTTTGAGTTGTCGATCGGAATGATTTTGTTCAA
The DNA here is from genome assembly GCF_029714185.1 of Halobacillus naozhouensis. Lineage (NCBI taxonomy): Bacteria > Bacillati > Bacillota > Bacilli > Caryophanales > Bacillaceae > Halobacillus > Halobacillus naozhouensis. Next base: position 4,114,712 of record NZ_CP121671.1, read on the forward strand.
CAGTGGACTTATTTTACTTATGGCGTGGATTGGATCCCTCCTATCCTTTAGAAGTATCTCTTCTGTTGATCCACTAGAAGCTATCGGGAGTGTGAAATGATGAGTGAAATCTTAGAATTGGACCATGTATCGAAGAAATATGAACAAGGAAACGAAACGATCACTGTATTGAACCATGTGTCCATGAGCGTAAGGACAGGTGAATTCGGAGCCATTTTGGGACCATCTGGATCTGGTAAAAGTACACTGCTGTCGATCATCGGGGCGTTAACCAACCCTACGGGGGGCGAAGTGAAACTAAGCGGACGAAATGTCCATCACCTTTCAAAAAAAGAACAGACCAACTTGCGCCTTGAGGAAATTGGCTTTATTTTTCAAGGTGCGAACCTAGTCCCTTTCTTAACCGTGAAAGAACAATTACAACTCATCGGTCAACTCATTCATCAGAAAAATAAAATTACGAAGCGCGCGGAAGACTTGCTTACCCATCTCGGCTTAACCGAGCGCAGCAGCCATTACCCTGAACATCTATCAGGAGGAGAACAACAACGTGTTGCCATCGCTCGTGCCTTGATGAATCAGCCAAGCCTTATTCTGGCAGATGAACCGACCGCAAGCCTCGACCGTGATCGAGGAAAATCAGTAGTCAACTTGCTTGCTAACGAGACGAGGAAACGAAACATCGCTACAATTATGGTGACCCACGATGAAGCTATGATCAAAAATTGTGATTGGGTTTACCGGATGTGAAGACTCTTGAAATGTGTAGAACACAAGAGGAGGGCCCTCAAACCGGCCTTCCTTTTTTTGAATCCAGAAAAATGATTCATTGGTAGCATGATCATCGTTCTCCCCTCTGTTATTTAAAAATTTCCAGATCTATTGTCTCATCCATTCGACATATCCGTATAAACCTCTACAACCAATATTAGGAAATAAGTGTGCATCTCAAGAGAAAGCTCTCTCTTTATTCGATTTGCCAAATTTTGAAAAAATGGAATAATGACATTAGTAGATTTTCATTACACGAGGAGGAATAAAGAATGCCTAAGAAACTGCTTACCTTTTTATTAGCTGCTGGGTTGGTAGTAAGTTCAGTACCTTTAACCGCAACTGCGTATGAACATACTCCCAACAAGAATGCAGATCATGCTTTTGACAATAAGGTGATAAAGAAAATTGACGTGAACCGGATGTACAACCATATTGCCTTGCTTTCGGAGAACCCCCGCGAAGCAGGAACACAAGGAGAATATGAAGCTGTTCAATATATTAAAGATGAATTTGAGAGCTATGGATATGATACGGAGATTCAACCATTTACGTTTCAAGAATGGGACGGCGGCACTTCAACTATTTCCATCAATAGCCAAGAGTTCTCAGGTGACGTCCATACTTTCAATGGCTCTATAAATACCAGTGTGGAAGCACCTCTAGAATATGTAGGTTTAGGAGCCCCCGAGGAAGCAGGAAGTGAAGTTAAAGGGAAAATCGCATTAATCGAACGAGGAACTTATACTTTTTATGACAAGGTACAAAATGTAATGGAAAATGGGGCTGTCGGTGTCATCATGTTTAATGGTGAAGGCCAGTCAGGTAACCATTTTGGCTATACGTATGATGGACAAGACATCCCTGCCGTTGCAATTAAACGGGAAGCGGGGCTGGAACTTGTCGAACGTTTGAAAACGGAAGAGGTAAATGCAACCTTAACGGTTGAAGATGCAGGACCGATCGATAAAACCTCCTACAATGTCATTGCAACGAAAGAACCTCACAAGAAAAAGGATAACGGTCAGATTGTGATGATCGGGGCACACCATGACTCTGTAGCAGGAGGGCCAGGGGCCAATGATGATGCCTCAGGCGTATCCGCCGTATTAGAACTCGCTAAAATTATGGCAAAAACGCCAACGGACACAGAACTTCGCTTCATGACATTTGGAGCAGAGGAAAAGGGGCTTGTCGGTTCTTATCATTACGCTAGCACTTTAAGTGAAGATGAAGTTGAGCGTACTGTGGGGCACTTCCAAATGGATATGGTCGGAAGCCGTGATGCGGGAGAACTGATCATGTTCACACCTGATGGCCAAAAGAATCTCGTCACAGATTTAGGCGCTGCAGCCGGAGCCAGGGTTGCGGAAGTAGTTGAATACGGTCAGCTTGGGCGAAGTGACCACGTTCCATTCTTCCAGCGCGGCATACCAGCAGCTCTATTCATTCATGCGCCACTTGAGCCTTGGTACCATTCTCCACAAGATACTCTAGATAAAATCAGTAAAGAAAAACTTCAAGAAGTAACAGAAATTGTCGGGGCCGCTGTTTACCAAATTGCCCGACCTGATACCCCCGCACTTGAGAACGCAGCGGTTGCTCCTGGGCCTGTCCATTATAAATTCGATGACCGGCCACTATAAATTCTATCGAGCCAATCTTCCTTTTTGGGAGATTGGCTTTTACATTCCTATATATGAAAAGGGTGGATCATTACTCGGTACCCACCCACTTCCTCACTATTATTCTCACAAGAAATCCGACTGCTACACCAGGAATCACGGAAAGGATGGGCAGCCAGATTGGCCCCCACAACACACCAAGCACCCTCGTCCCTGAAAACATAGTCCCGACCGTTACAAAGTAAGCAGCAAATACAAAAGGGAAAAAGGAGAAAGCAGTCCTGCCGCCTCCCGCATCCTTATAGGCATCCCACATCGCAAAAAAGTATAAACATGGATAGAACATCAGCCAGCCATAATTTGCTTGCTCAATCGCCTCTTGAATCTGACCACGGAAGCTTAACAGGATGACCTGGTTAAAGTTAGCTTGAACATTAATGATAAACTCAAGTGCTATGAAGAGAATCCCCTTCACGTATTTTCCATTTAGCAGTTGGCCAAACCCCGGCAGGGCAATACTCCAGAACAGTTTCTCAATAGAATTTTTCCCCATTCATAAGCATCCTCCCTCGTCATTCATTCTCCTTTTCAAAATCCCTCCTGATACACCCGTTTTTATAAAAAATAAGGTTGCTGCCATAATCACACCATTTTGACGTCACATAAAAAGATATTATGTAGTCTGCTGCATTTCGTTGAGATTATTCTTAAGGTAAAAACCATAATAAAAAGGCCCCTGATATACTGGGACCTGTGAGCCATCAGCCTGCAAAAAGGTTTAAATAGCCTTTTCATTCATTTTTTCATCAAGAATACCCAACTTCGAATCAGCCCAGAGGAAAGTTTCTATAATGAGAGCAATTAGAACAATCCATGCCCAAATGGCTAAAAATGATTCGTGGAAGTTATACATAGCATTCATATAATGAGGATTACTATGCATAGTCATCGAGAACGCGTAAAACATGCCAAACGTAAAATTTCTTGACCACTGACTAATATTGTACGTAAACAGCCCTTTCCTCCAGCCTAATTGGCGAATTCGCTTTACTGCCCGTATTGCTTCTAACGATTCAACTACAATAAGAAGGGCAAACACAACTAACCAGAAGATCATCAAAAACAAGGAAGTCCCTGCATCAGCAGACACAAGTGCCAAGCCTGTAATGGAGAGCGCCCCATGAATAATGCAATTCGTATTAGTCCAATGGTCAGCTAACGTCCATTCCGCTTCACTTCCATAACGAACAACAATTAATGTTACACCACACAAATAAAAGATGAACCCAAGCCCTATCACTATATTGATCAAAGATTGTGGTATAAAAGAAAACAAATTAATCCAGGCAATGACCACAGACTGGGTAGCCACTGTCGATAACAAAACGACTCCATGAATAGCATGACTCGTAGGACGCGCCATTAACTCTTTAAAATTATAGGCACAGCTTAGTAGAAAAACGACCCACAAAAGAGTGTTTACAGCTGCGATGGTTTGCACGACCAGAATCGTCGCAGGATAATACTTCTCTATCACATTACACAGGACAGATATCCCTGCGATCCACGTCCCCATCGTAAAGGAGTTTACCGGATTCCTTAAAAAAGGAATCAGGAAATTCCGATCAAAAAATTGCCTCGTCAAACCCTGATAAATGCTAATCCCTACTATACCAAGTCCAGCTGCAAGTATCCCTCCCAGCACTTGATGTAAAAAAGGAAAAGCATTGATCGGGGCAAACAGGAATATCCCGATCGCCATGACAATTGCCCCAGACGCTGGATTTATTGTTTTAGAATTTCTTCTGCGAACCATGATCGTTCCACCCGCTTCTGTCTTTAATCCATTCCTTCATTATACGACTTTTATCCCGAGGAAAAAAGCCACGCTTTTTTTGGTCTGGTTTATCGTGTGGCCTTTCTTGCTTTATCGGCGCTCACTCTTCGAATAGGCCAAATTGGCCTATTCATCATCGTTCGCCCTCCTTAACCAACTATTCGTTCACTTTTGCAAATTTAGTTTATACAAATTATGAACAATGAAACCACTTACATATTGATGCAATAGGGATTATACTTAAGTCAAGTGATGATCATCCACTCATAAACAAGTATAAATTTGCAAATTAAGACAATGAAAATACCGGTAAAGGGGAGAATCACATGGTACTGGATAAAAGGCGTGCACACTTATTATCCGTCATTCGACAATCTACGACTCCCATCCCAACTAAAAATCTGGTCGATAAAATGAAGGTGTCACAACGAACCATTTATTATGATCTTGAGCATATTAATGGCTGGCTTACAGGTCAGGGATTAGATCCAATCGAAAATAAGCATGGCAAGGGATATTTCTTACCTCAACGTTCTAGAAACAAAGTTATTATTTCCAATGAGGAAAGTTTTGACGTTTGGCAATACCAACTATCTAAGCCAGAACGTGAACTGCTCATTAAAGCGAAAATCCTATTAGAAGAACACGATGCCTCCATGAAAACATTCATGGAAATTACCGGGATGAGTCGAGGAACCGTGGCCAAAGCTCTACAAGTTATCAAACAAGATTTTATGCAGCATGGGTTGTTTTTGCATTATAACAAAGGAGTAGGCTATCACTTGAGTGGGTCAGAGGAAGTAAAAAGAAAAATACTTTCAGACCTCCTGTCGACCATTTTCTCTCATGAAAATTGGCATAATGTTCGTCCTGAAGTTCATAAGATGGTTCAACCCGAATCGAAAGACCCTTCCCAAAAACTAGACCGAAGAGAACATGTAAAGAGCCTGCTATACGACGCAGAAGAAAAAATGGGATTAACACTCACAGATGAAATGGTAGAGATGTTATCTCTGCAAATTTTAATTATTATAAGGCGAATTCATTCGAAGAGCTTCATCCATGTGGACTCCGAGGAAAAGGGAATCCTAAAACAAACCGAAGCCTACCAAGCTTCCTTGCTTATCACCCAAAAACTTGAGTATTTATGGGACATTTTATTTCCAGATGATGAAGTTTGTTTTGTTGCAATGAATCTGCTTGGGGCAAAAGTGCAACATGACGATTTTAGTAGATATACCAGACAAGAAATGGCTGGGCTAAAACAAGTCGTTCAACGCATGGTTTCTGACTTCCAAACCTATTCCTGCGTCATATTTGACGATAGACAAGGCCTGGAAGAAAATCTGATCTCCCATATAAAACCAACCTACTACCGGTTGAAATATGGTGTGCAAATCGCGAATGAGCTCTCAGATAGTATACAAGAAAACTATCAGGATATTTATCATTTAACGAAGCGTGTCATGATACACTTAGAATATTATGTCGGTCAACCAATTCCCGACGAAGAAGCCGCCTATATTACCTTACACTTTGGCGGCTGGCTTACTAAGGAGAAGAAAAAGGTAGAAACGAAGTTCAAAGCCATTATTGTCTGTGAAAACGGGATAGGCACTTCTAACATGCTACGATCACAACTAGAAAATTTAATTGCAGGACTAGATGTGACAGCCACCCTTTCTATGAGGGAGTATCAGGCAGGTCACGATCATGCAGATATTATATTTTCTACTAATTTTATTAAACCGAAGAACACCCCTGTTATACATGTCCCAGCTATTTTGACCAACCTTGAAAAAGAACATGTTATGAAGCGGATGAATGAGCTCTTCTATTCCAAAGGTTCTCCAAAAGATCCTACCGACCATGTAATGGAGGTCATAGAGCGTCATGCAACTATTCATGAAAAAGATGAACTTAGGAGATCCTTAAATCAGTTATTGGAGAACAAAACCTCCGGAACAAAGGAGTTAAGAAAACCAATGCTCAATGAATTATTAACCGACCAAACCATTCAATTTAGAGACTCTGTTTCAAGTTGGGAGGAAGCGATTACCTTTGCTGCTCAACCATTGATTGAACAGCATTCTATCCACTCCCATTACGTTAATGCAATGATTGAAAATGTAAACGAGTTAGGTCCTTATATCGTGATCGCTCCACGAATTGCCATTCCACATGCCCGCCCAGAAACAGGGGTGGAACGTTTAGGAATGAGCTTACTTCGGCTGAAAGAACCCGTCTATTTTTCTGAAAAAGAAAAGCATCGGGCACAGCTAGTTATTGTACTGGCTGCGATCGATAACCAGACTCATCTAAAAGCATTAGCCCAGCTGACCGAAGTTTTATCAAACGAGGAAAATGTTGAGCAGTTAATTGCAGCAAATGACAGCAATAGTGTGATTCAGTTGATTAACCAATATGTTCAAGCGTAGAAAATAAGAGGAGGAATTTGAAATGAAAAAAGTATTAGTTGTATGTGGAAATGGATTAGGAAGCAGTATGATTGTTGAAATGAACGTAAAGGCCGCCTTAAAAGATATGGGTAAAGATGCTGAAGTATCTCATACAGACCTAACAACAGCCAAGACAGAACAAGCTGATTTATTTCTAGGTTCTGAAGATATAGTTGAGAGCCTCGAAGATGGAAACAAAAATGTAGTCAAGCTGAAAAACTTAATGGATAAGAACGAGCTCCGTGAAGCATTAGAAAACAATTTGTAATTCAAATTTGAACTAAAGGGGCGTTACAAATGGTTGATTTAATCATGAAAGATATCTTAGGTACTCCCGCTATCCTAGTCGGTCTATTTGCATTAATAGGCCTGCTTGTTCAACGTAAGAATTCAGGGGATGTTGTTTCAGGAACATTGAAAACAGTGATGGGTTTCGTCATTCTTAATGCTGGTGCTAATGTACTTGTCCAATCCCTGGCTCAATTCAGCAGTATGTTTGATGAAGCATTTGCTGTGGAAGGTGTCATTCCAAACAATGAAGCTATCGTCGCCCTTGCTCAAGAAAGTTTTGGAACAGAGACGGCAATGATTATGCTCTTTGGTATGATTGTCAATATTCTCTTAGCACGATTCAGTCCTTTTAAATATATCTTTTTAACCGGACATCATACAATGTTCATGGCATGTCTAATTGCCGTAATCTTAACAACTGGAGGGTTTTCCGGAGCTTCTGTAATCGTTCTAGGTTCCATTATATTAGGAGCCTTAATGGTGCTTTCACCAGCTATGCTTCAACCCTTTACACGTAAAGTGACAGGTTCTGATGATTTCGCAGTTGGACATTTCGGTTCTATTGGATATTTTGTATCTGCCGTTGTTGGAAAATCCGTAGGAAAAGGTTCCAAATCTACGGAAGAAATTAAGGTTCCAAAATCGTTAGGATTTCTACGTGATACATCAGTGTCAGTATCCTTAACAATGGTTATTCTATTTTTCGTAGTTGCCGGGTTTGCAGGTCCTTCATTCGTTGAATCAGAATTAAGTGGAGGTCAAAACTTCCTTGTGTTTGCCTTTATGCAAGGTCTTACATTCGCAGCAGGGGTGTATATTATTCTAGCTGGTGTTCGTATGCTGTTAGGGGAAATTGTACCAGCCTTTAAAGGGATTGCTGATAAGATTGTTCCTAATGCTAAACCCGCCCTTGATGCTCCGGCCATCTTCCCTTTTGCAGGAAACGCTGTGATTATTGGCTTTCTTTGTAGCTTTGCAGCAGGACTTGTCAGTATGTTATTCCTTCCGCTGTTAGGATTAAGTGTAATTGTACCGGGATTGGTTCCTCACTTCTTCACAGGGGCTGCAGCAGGAGTCTTTGGAAACGCAACAGGTGGCCGCCGAGGAGCTGTTTTTGGCTCCATGGCAAATGGTGTAATGATTAGTTTCTTGCCCGCGTTATTACTTCCTGTACTTGGTTCTCTTGGCTTTCAAGGAACCACCTTTGGAGATGCAGACTTTGGTGTAGTTGGAATTGTTCTTGGAAACTTCATTCGCTTGATTGAGTCGAACCTATTCGTTAGTATAGCTATACTCGGGGTGTTGGCTCTCCTATTCATATTAGGAGCGAAAACTAAAGCAAATGTGAATAAAAAGGATATCAATGCGGCTTAACTATATAGAAGAGGGGGAATTCGGGATTTGATCAGAGCTCGAATTCCCCTTTTTTAACGGAAGAGGTCGCCAAGAGTTTATTCCATTTTCCAATAGGGAAAAGACTATCATGTCTAGAGTAGAAAGGTGGTTTCCAATGGGATTATGGCTTGAATACGGATGGGCGCTCCTCGTGATCATCGGCCTAGAAGGATTACTATCAGCTGATAACGCCCTCGTCATGGGTGTACTCGTAAAAAACCTCCCTGAAAAGAAACGAAAAAAAGCTTTATTTTACGGAATCTTCGGGGCATATGTTTTTAGATTTGCTGCCTTATTTGCTATCTCTTTTGTTGTGAATATATGGCAAATCCAAGCGATTGGCGCAGCTTACTTAATATATTTAGGTGTTAAGAATGTGATACAGAACAAGAAAGAGGATCAAGAGAAATCCAAATCCGATTCCAATTCACAATCCGATAGCAGCCAGAGCTTGTGGAAGGTTATTGCTAAAGTGGAGTTTACGGATATTGCCTTTGCTATCGATTCTATTCTTGCTGCCGTTGCTATCGCTGTAGCCCTGCCTAACACACCCCTGCCGAGCTTCGGGGGCATGGATGGCGGGAAATTTTTAGTTGTCTTCATTGGGATGGCCGTTGGTCTGGCTTTTATACGATTCGCAGCCAACTATGTCGTCAAATATATGAGGAAATATCCCGTTCTAGAAAAAGCAGCATTCATTATTGTCGCATGGGTCGGGGTAAAACTTGCGATTCACACACTTGCACATCCTGATGTTCAATGGGGCTTGGTTCCAGAAGGCTTCACCCACCACACGTGGTGGAAAATTACGTTCTGGGGAGTTATGGCTTTAATTGTCATTATAGCGATAATATTTTCTAAGAAAGGTGCAAATAAAGAAGAAGAAGCTAGTTCTTCTTAGTCTAGAACTCAACTAACACTATAGAAGCAAAGTGTCTGTCCCCAGCATCAGGGACAGACACTTTTTATTCTCGTTGTGAATCCATACATGACATTTATCATATACCTCACCTGACGTTTATGTCTTATAACTCCCTGGTATTTTACCTATAATAAAGATATAAATAAAGTTTGTAACACTAAGGAGTAATCCCATGAGTATACAAAAACAGACTGAACTGAAAAAGAATGTAGCTTCGTTTGCTAAAGCAGATACAACCGCAGGGGTAAGGCAGTTAATCAATACACTTGTACCTTTTTTCTTGCTTTGGTTTCTTGCCTACCAGAGCCTGGCCGTTTCCCTTTGGCTGGCGATCCCGTTAGCTATGGTGGCCGGTGGCTTCGTTATTAGAATCTTTATCATTTTTCACGATTGCACGCACCAGTCATTTTTTAAAAATAAAAAAGCCAACCGCATTATTGGAACAATTACCGGAATTCTTACCTTGTTCCCTTTTGAAAAGTGGAAACGAGATCACTCCATTCACCACGCCACAAGTAGTAATTTAGATAAACGCGGTACAGGAGATGTGTGGGTGATGACAGTCGATGAATATGTGGCTGCAACTTTCTGGGGCAGACTGGCGTACCGTCTCTACCGCAATCCAATTATAATGTTTGGATTAGGACCGATCTACCTGTTCTTAATCTCAAATCGCTTCAATCGTAAAGGTGCGAAACGTAAGGAGCGACTGAACACATATGTAACGAATGCTTCCGTAGCTATCATTTACAGCCTTTTAATCTGGGCGATTGGGTGGCAGGCGTTTCTGATCATACAAGTTCCAATTCTTTATGTGTCAGGCACACTTGGGATTTGGCTGTTTTATGTTCAGCATCAATTCGAAGATTCATATTTTGAAGAAGAAGACCAGTGGGATTTTGTTAAGGCAGCTGTTGATGGAAGCTCCTACTACAAGCTACCGAAAATCCTGCAATGGGTGTCAGGAAGTATTGGGTTCCACCATGTTCACCATTTAAGTCCAAGAGTTCCTAATTATAAATTGGAAGAGGCGCATGAATCCACGCCTCCTTTACAAAAGGCAACGACCATTACACTTGCTTCTAGTTTGAAATCGATTAGGTTTCGTCTATATGATACTGAAAACAAGACGTTTGTCAGCTTTAAGGAAGTTAAACCGCTTCTACGCAACGCGAAGTCTGGCAGCACGCTCCCAAATAAGCAGCCTAGCTTGCAAGAGAAATAATATCCATGCGAAAAATCCCATTCCATACGTATTGGATGGGATTTTTCCTTGTTTATATATCGGTTCACTATGTAGTAAGATGGAAAGAACAGACTAGAAACACTGGTATAATGACCTTATGGGAAGAGCCTTCTACTGAAAACAATGGAGGAGACAATTATGCAGCATTGGTATCACATTATCCCGAAAAACACAGGCTTAAGTTCGTATATTTGGATTATTTTCTGTGGACTGCCTTTCTTTTTCATTTTCCGATCATCGTCCATAGTCGAAATTATTTTTGGTATTTTTATGATCTTATTATTTTTCCTTTCTTATCGTCTCTCTTTTATTTCTAATAGTGGGGTTGTTTATTTGTGGGTCAGTATAGAAATGGCGATAAGTATGATTATGACGATGTTTTTCGGGTACATTTACTTTTCATTGTTTATTGCTTTTTTCATCGGAAACATCAAAAGTAAGGCCGGTTTTCTTACGTTATACGTCATTCATCTTGTTAGTACAATAGCGGTAACTGCACTTGTTTTTTTTACAAAGAGCCCATTACTATTTACGCAATTGCCTTTTATCATCATTAGTATGATCGGTGTGATCCTGCTCCCTTTTACAATATACAACCGCAATAAGCGGCTAAAATTAGAGGGTCAATTGGAGGATGCTAATAAGCGCATTTCCCAATTAAGAGTAATTGAAGAAAGAGAGCGCATCGCCCGCGATCTTCATGATACTCTAGGTCAGAAACTGTCCCTTATCGGGTTAAAAAGTGATTTGGCCGGAAAGTTAATGGACACTAAACCTGACACCGCAAGAAATGAAATTCACGATATCCACCAGACGGCACGCACAGCGCTAAAAGAAGTTCGAGAGATGGTTTCCAACATGAAGGGATCCAAACTTGAAGATGAAATGATCCGTGTCCAACAGATATTGGAAGCCGCACAAATAGAGTTCCATTTCGAAGGGGAGTCAGAGCTAACCCATACCCCTTTATTAGTTGAAAACGTACTAAGTATGAGTTTGAAGGAGGCCGTTACCAACGTTGTCAAACATAGTAAGGCTACCTCCTGCAGCGTGACCGTTAAACAGACACCTAAGGAAACAGTTATTGCTGTGGAAGATAATGGTGTAGGCGTTCCAACTAAGAAAGATGTTTCTAAGGGGCATGGACTTCAAGGTATGAAGGAACGTCTTGAATTTGTAAATGGCAGCCTGGATGTGTCATCTTCCAACGGCACAACCCTTCATATTCGTGTACCTAATGTTATTAAACAAACTAAACGGGAGGGGTTGTAATTGATTCGAATTGTTATTGCTGAAGACCAGCAAATGCTGTTAGGGGCTCTTGGTTCTCTTCTGGATTTAGAAGAAAATATGAAAGTTGTAGCGAAAGCCAAAAACGGTGAGGAAGCATGTACTCTAGTAAAAACACACAATCCTGATATTTGTATTATGGACATAGAAATGCCATTAAAGAGCGGTCTTGATGCAGCAGAAGAGCTGAAAGAGCATCCTTGCAAAGTGATCATTTTAACCACATTTGCTCGATCAGGCTATTTTGAACGTGCGCGACAGGCCGGTGTCAGCGGGTATCTATTAAAAGACAGCCCCAGTGAGGAACTAGCCAATTCCATTCGCACCATCATGGAAGGACAACGTATTTTTGCCCCTGAATTGGTTGATATGGCGTTTGGAGATGAAAATCCACTTACGGAACGTGAAAAGCAGGTCATTCAACTGATGGCTGATGGAAAAAATACGAAGGAAATTTCGAGTCAGCTTTATATTACTCCTGGTACAGTACGGAATTATATTTCTGTCATTCTCGATAAGCTTGAGGTGAGTAATCGAATTGAAGCCATTTCTCGTTTTAAGGAGAAGGGCTGGTTTAAATAATAGGCTAGGAGAGAAAGCTTCAGCCTTAAAGGACTACGACAGCCCTATTAGCTGTACACTTAATAACATAATTATTATGTTTTCCGTGTTTAAGTAGAGGGAAATAATGATTTGGAGAATATGGCTATTATTGGAGGATTTCATCGTGATCGTTTCAGGTACCATTCGTTACAACCATAATCATGTAGATTTTGAGGTAAAGCTCCCTCATGAAGAGGTGAAGGATGAATCCACTCCTGACCCTGCAGCTAAAAAGGCTATTATAGACGCGGTTAATCGAAAATTCCGTGTGAAATATCCTTCTACAAGTACGTTAGATTCGTTGCATATTAGAAACTAGAGGTTTCTGATTAAAAGTCTGTTCGGTGTTTCGATGTGGATGGAAGCACTCCGAATAGGCTTTTTTCTTACACAATTCCCCCTATAATTGAGTGATAATAGATTATAGCAGATACATATAAGGAGAAGGAGCGTGTAGAAGTGAAGGAAATTCTTGAAGCAAGGCCAGAGGATGCATCAGAGATTCTGCGCATACAAAAAAAGGCGTATAGGAGTGAAGCTGAACTATATAACGACTATGATATCCAACCTTTAAAACAAACCCTATCAAGTGTGGAACAAGATTTTGAGAGCCATTTCATATTAAAATATCTACTCGATGGCAAAATTGTCGGATCCGTCAGAGCTATTGAAGAGAACGGAACTTGCCTCATCGGTAAGTTAATGGTCGATCCAGAATTCCAGGGAAGAGGAATTGGTAAAGAGTTGATGCATGAAATTGAGGGTTTGTATAGTAATGTTCGCTTTGAGTTGTTTACAGGAAATAAAAGCACCAAAAACATAACTTTTTACGAAACATTAGGTTACACAGGTTATAAAACCGAGCAATTACCTCGCGAAGACACAGTATTTCTATTTATGGAAAAAAACCCGAAAAGTAAAATGGTAAATTCCCCCACCTCAGGTCATCCATAATATGGATGACCTGAGGTGGATATAATTGGAATGTGAAAGATAGGCTTAGTTTCTCTGACTTATAGTTGAGAACCCTTCGATAAGCTCTTTCATTTCTTTTTCTGCAATGGTTCGAAAGTCGACACACACTCGCTCATCTTGTATTCGGGTAACGATAACAGGTGTATGCGCCCTTAATTTGGCTGCCAGTTCATGGGCAGAAAGAAAAGCATGATGGATAGCGGCAATATAGGTAGGGAGATGCACACCAGGCATCGTACCTCCTCCTACTTGGGAAGTGCTTTCTTGAATGTCCACCTGATAGGAGGATGTCTGCGCTTGCAGCTCATCCGAAAAAAATTCCGCTTGTCTTCTTATATCCTCAGCAGCCCTTGTAACATCACGAACGGTGGGAAGTTCATCAGTTACCGAATCTTCTGAGACGTATGACTTTAACGTTTGCTCTAATGCGGCGAACGTCATTTTGTCCACCCTCAACACTCTCGCTAATTGATGTTTTTTCAGCTTTTGTACGATGTCTTTCTTTCCTGCAATAATACCTGCTTGCGGACCACCCAATAATTTATCGCCGCTAAAGGAAATCACATCAACTCCGGAGCCAATCACTTCCTTCACCGCTGGCTCATCACCTATTCCATGTGCTGTAAAATCAAAAAGAGAACCACTCCCTAGATCCTCATAGAACACCACGTCCCGATCATTTTTTAAAGCAACCAGATCCTCTGTGGCGACGCTTTCTGTAAAACCAACGGTCATAAAATTACTCGTATGAACTTTCATTATCATAGCCGTTTCCTCACTAACGGCCTTTTCATAATCGAACAGATGGGTTTTATTAGTTGTGCCTACTTCTACCAGATGGGCCCCACTCTCTTCCATAATCGACGAGACACGAAACGATCCGCCGATTTCCACGAGCTGTCCGCGAGAAACAATGACTTCCCGCTCTTTAGCTAATGCACTTAACACGAGAAAGACCGCAGCTGCATTGTTGTTTACCACCATGGCAGCCTCTGCCCCGGTTACCTCTTTGAGCAAATCTTCAATAATATCATGACGAGATCCGCGCTTACCTGCCTCTACTTGATATTCGAGATTGGAATAATTGCGAGCAACATCTGCTACATGCCGCACCGCCTTTTCACTCAGTCGGGATCGGCCCAAATTCGTATGTAACACTGTACCCGTCCCATTAATTACCCGTGTTAAACGATCCAGCGTCCACTGCTCAACCCTTTTTTCTACATGTTGAAAAATAACTACCTCTATGCCATCGTTAAAAAATCCGTTTGGAATATGGTTATTCAAAATTCGCTGCCGTAAATCGCCCATCTCTTGTTGTAAGAATTTGGTTAATTGACCTTTAGTGATAGCAAAATTAGCTAAGATGCGTTCAAACCGTTCCTCCTTTTGCAATTCGTGAATAGGGGGCAACTGCCTTAAATATTGCTTCATCCTTTTCAATCCTCCATTGAACTCCTCTTTGCACAAAAATCTAAAAAAAGATGCCTCAAACTAGTTTCGTTCCATGAGGCACCTTGTGGACAGTCATACTTGTTTCTCCATCACTTCAATCATTTGATTTACTTCAGGATATTCCTTCGTTTCAAGCTTTGAATGAATCTTTTTGCCATTAACAGTAATTTCAAAAGCTCCTCCCGAACTTGGGATCAGCTCTATGGAAGTAATGTCAGTGCGAAAATGAGTAAATAATTGTTCCGCAAAACTTGCGGCTTTTGGTGAATAGTTTCACTGCATGCAAAATTCTATCGTAACCTTATAACTCATTATGTTCCCCTCCCTCTAAGTTTTCACTATTGCTCATCCATTTTCGTTCATCCTCAATGCGGGTTGTTATTTTCAACTGATCAAGCATCTCTAAAAATGGGATTAAATATTTTCTAGATACATCCAGGATATCTTTCGCCTCTTTTATATCAAAAGTCTCGTCCGTTTGCTGCTTCAGTTTAGCTAAAGCTGCATCAACAGCTGATCGGTGGATCAGTCTATCGTTCATAATTCGAAACGCTTGTTTTGTTTGCACAAGATATAAAGCTAGCTCGTCAGCATCATGCTTCGATAGCAAGGTGCCTGTAATATACTCCTCCCATTTCTTTACGGTGACCCCATCCTTATCGAGGGTGTTGATCACCTCAAGCATCCTTTGCTTCCACTGTCTTGGTAAATACGGGTGAAACCCTGCCAAAGAAACAAATTGTTCTTCCTTATCCAAGTTACCCTTTTGAACTAACTGATTCAAACTGTATTCAATCATCATCTTCGAGTACAACCCACTTAGCATCTGGACAATCTCTGCCTTACTAATGCCCAATCTCATAGGATACTCCTGATGATAGTTTTCAAGCCGGGATATGATTTCATCTTTTATCTTATTAAATGTTTTCGTTAGCCCATATGTTTGCCTATTTACCTCGATAAGATACCCCGCTTCTAACCCTTCAGCAACCGCACGATTTACTACATGTTCATCCAGAGAGGTATACTGAATCAACTGTTTCACGTCAAGTAATGTATGCTGGCTTAGTACGTCTTCAATCAAATCTTCTGGGGTGCTTTGCTTCTTATTTTGCAGCATATCAATGGTTGCCTTGCCGAAACGATATTTGCCACCTTCAGGCTGAATGACCCAGCCTCCCCCGATTGTTTCTACAGGAGTCGGCCGCCTCAAAATGAAACGGTCACCGCGCCGAACAACAATTTCTTCGTCTAGTTGAATTTGACAAAGAATTTCTCCGTCTGCCTGCTTCAATTCATTTCTGTCAAAAAACACAATTCTCCCCATAACTTCAGACGTACCCACATGAATTTTTACCGGCATGCGTTGTTTTACTGAGGTACGGAGCTCTTCTACAAACCGAAGGGAAACGTCAATGGTTTTTGTAACCAAGAAATGATCGGAAGCAACTAGCACATCCCCCCGACGAACATCATCTTTATCAACCCCTCCAAGGTTGATCGCCGTTCTTTGTCCCGCCCGTGCAATGTGCTGTTCTTCATGATGGACCTGTATTTGACGGGCTCTGACTTTGTGATCCTTAGGAAGTAACCTTAACTGACTTCCTTGTTGAACGATTCCTTCATAGGTCGTCCCCCTGACAATGGTACCTTGTCCCTTTACAGTAAAGACTTGGTCAACGGGCAGTCGAAACGAGCCATATGCATCCCGGCTTCCGACCAATTTCAATTCACTGATAATCGTTTGATTCAGATTATCTATCCCTCTTCGTGAAATACCATCCACATAAACAAAAGGAGCATCGTGAAAAATCGTTCCTGCAAGCCCATCTTTAATATCTTCTGTAACGAATTCCAACATCTCCTCATCCACACGGTCCACTTTTGAAATAGCTACAATACAATGCTCAATACCAAGAAACTCTAGTATTTCCAGATGTTCTTTTGTTTGTGGCATAACTCCTTCATCTGCAGCGATCACGAGCACAACGAGATCAATGCCGGCAACGCCCGCAATCATTTGGCGGATAAACCGCTCATGTCCGGGGACATCGATGATTGAAATATTGACTCCTTCTTCTATTTGTAAAGGGGCATAACCCAACTCAATCGAAATACTCCGCTCCTTCTCTTCTTTCAAGCGGTCTGTATCCACACGGCTTAATGCTTTTGTCAGGGTCGTTTTTCCATGGTCAATATGCCCTGCCATGCCAATCGTAAAATACGTGTCACTCATTTTCGTCACCCGTTTCTGTATTTACCTAATACTTCTATCTTAATAAGGAACGAAACCTGGTTCAAGTTCTGCGATTTGCTAACTTATGCTCCCCAAACCCATTTCTTGAATTAAAAAATGATCTCCGTGTATAATGTGAGTATTCACTTATACGGGGTTGGATGGGTGACTGGTGTTCCCCTGGGTCTTCAAAACCCTGAGGGAGGCGCGTGCCGTCTCCGGTGGGTTCGATTCCCACACAGTCCCGCCATACATAAATAATACAAAATAGATCGTCATTTGGGCGGTCTTTTTTTATGATTTTCGGAAAAGATAAAACAAATTACCAAGCATTTGATACTGTATTAAGGATGATTCATGTGAAAATTTTGCTGGCCTCGCCAAATTTCCATCAACCACGAGGCAATACCGTAACCGTCCAAAGGATTGCAGACAGTTTAGCGAAACTAACCATTGATACAGAGATCATTTCAACAACCGAGAAGGAATGGACGTCCCTTCCGGAAGCTGATCTCGTTCACGGGTTCCACGCTTATCATTTTTACAAGTTTATGCAATCATTAGACAAGAAACCTGAGCCGTATATAGTTACCATTACAGGAACTGATCTCAATCATGATTTGTTTGATGAGAATAAGCGAGAGGATGTTTTTGCATCTCTAAGAGGAGCTGCGGCCATCCACGTCTTTGATGACAAAGCCAAAAGCGTTATCACGAATGAACTGCCGGACGTAGAAGATAAAGTTTTTACGATTGCCCAAGGAAACAGTGATTTCCCAGAAGAGATCCCCCCTGTCGAAAAAGAAGAAAATTCATTTCTATTTGTATTGCCGGCAGGAATCAGGAAAATTAAAAATGTTCCTGCTGCTATTCAAATGATGGAAAATCTTCATGAAAAATTCCCGACTGTTCGACTTTGGCTAGTCGGGCCTATAATTGAAGAAGAAGAAGGGAAAACTGTACAAGAACTCGTTAGACAACATGACTGGATCCAATACTTGGGACAAGTACCCCATTCCACTATGGGATCCATTTATCAACGCGCGGATGTTGTAATAAACACCTCCCATTCAGAGGGCCAGCCTTCTGCTCTAATAGAAGCAATGGGGTATGGTATTCCTGTTTTAGTGTCCAATAACCCCGGGAACCAGAGTATTGTTACACATCAAAAAACGGGTTTTGTCTATAGCAGCCCAAACGAATTTCTTGATTATAGCGAGCAAATCATTAATAATAACGAGATAAAACAAAAGATTGGGCAGCAGGCTAAACAATATATTATCGAGCACCACTCAAACACCTATGAAGCCAATGCTTTCGTTACTATTTATAAAAATATCATGAAATAGAGGCAGCATGCCCATCTTTGTTTCCTTTAAGAGGAAAGGAGTGTATACGATGGTTGGACAAGAAAACATAAAATTAACTTCTCTATCTAGTAAAGGTGGCTGAGGCTGCAAAATTGGTCCTGAAGACCTGACGCAAGTTTTGCGTCATTTACCAAAATCTGTAGCCGACCCGAATTTACTGGTTGGATTGGACACCTCTGATGATGCAGGTGTTTATAAGATCAACGAGGAAACAGCCCTCGTTCAAACATTAGATTACTTTACTCCCATAGTCGACGATCCCTATATGTTCGGCCAAATTGGAGCGGCGAATGCTTTAAGTGATGTGTACGCGATGGGCGGCAAACCGATTACTGTTATGAATATCGTCGGCTTCCCTGTCAATACATTAGATAAAAGTATTCTGGCGGACATCCTGGCAGGAGCCTCTGACAAAGTCAGTGAATCTGGCGCTGTTTTAGTAGGTGGACACTCCATTGACGACCAAGAGCCAAAATTTGGCCTGTCTGTTACAGGAACTATTCATCCAGAACAAATACGGGCCAATGCTGGAGCTAAGCCAGGTGATCGACTCATTTTGACCAAGCCGATCGGTGTAGGGATTTTAACTACAGCTATCAAGAAAGATTTGCTCAACGAGGACGAACTGAATGAAGTCATGAACGTTATGGCTGAGTTAAACAAAAAAGCAGCCGAGACTATGAAGGACTATACGGTTCATGCATGTACAGACGTCACAGGCTTTGGCCTGCTTGGTCATACCCTTGAGATCGCTAAGGGAAGTCATGTAGGGATAACTGTCTCAAATAAAAATGTTCCTGTTTTGTCCAAAACAAGAGAACTTGCTGAACAAAATATCATCCCGGGAGGTACACGTAAGAATCATCAGTGGCTCGCTGAGAATATTGACTATGATCCACACATTAGTGAAATCGATCAATTCATTCTTTGTGATGCCGTGACATCGGGCGGACTCCTTATCTCTGTACCTGAAGCAGAAGCTGAATCATTGCAACGAGAACTAAAGAATAACCATGTCCAATCCGCCATTATTGGTGAAGTGACTCATGAACATGAAGGTCGAATTCATGTTATTTAAAATAAGGGCTCTGCTTGAGCCCTTATTTTATAGCAGAAAACATTTTTGAACTTATATTTAATGAGGTGAACATGATGAAAAAATGGCTGTTAGCCGTCTTATTACTTAGTCTTGCCTTGATTATAACAGCGTGTGGTGAAAGCAATGAGAAATCCGGGCAAGAAAAATCTGGAGAAAAACAAGCCGGAAAGAACTTTACAATCGGTGTTATCCCTGCCCAGACAGAAGGGGCGATGAATGACGCCATGAATAAACTTCAATCCATTTTAAATAAGAAGTTGAACCGTGAAGTAAATATTGAAGTGTATCCTGATTATAACGGTGTTGTGGAAGCCATGAATTACGATAAGATCGACATGGCTTATTTAGGACCGCTAACCTATGTTATTGCCCACGAAAAGAGCGGGGCAAAAGCTATCATCACTCAATTAATTGATGGAGAACCTTTTTATCATTCCTATGTCATTACTCATAGTGACCACCCATGGAATTCCTTAGATGAAATGTTGCAAAATCCTGAAGAAGTCGCCTTTGCTTTTGGCGACCCAAATTCGACATCTGGTTCCCTAATTCCGTCTATTGAGCTAGAGGAGCGTGGGGTTTATAAAAGCATGGAGAAAAACCAATTTAAGTCTGTACGTTACACAGGCTCGCACGATGCATCAGCTTTAGCTGTCCAAAATAAGCAAGTGGACGCTGCCGCTATAGATAGCGCCATCTTCCATCAACTAGTTGAATCAGGCAAAATAGATGATAAACAGCTTCGAGTTATATGGGAGTCCGATAAGATTTTCCAATATCCGTGGGCTGTTCATAAAAATACAGATCAAGAAACCATCCAAAAGCTACAGGAAGCATTTCTTTCAATCAAGGATCAAGAAATTCTTGACGCATTCGGTGCCACAGGGTTTACAAAAGCAAGCAATGAAGATTATAAGAACATCAGGCAAGCTGCCCTTAAACAAGGAATTATTGAAGAGTAGAGTTGATCTTAATGTGGTTTAAA
The DNA here is from genome assembly GCF_029714185.1 of Halobacillus naozhouensis. Classification (NCBI taxonomy): domain Bacteria; kingdom Bacillati; phylum Bacillota; class Bacilli; order Caryophanales; family Bacillaceae; genus Halobacillus; species Halobacillus naozhouensis. The sequence continues at coordinate 4,135,271 of NZ_CP121671.1, forward strand.
AGACGAAACATCCTAACGGTTGTCCTTCTTATTATATTCATTTACTTCAGTATGAAGCTGACTGAATTTGATTTAACGAAATTTAAAGATTTCCGTAATATGATTGATTTCATGTCGCAATGGTTTCCTATTAATTTTTCAAACCTTTCAGGAATAATTAGAGATACATTGCAAACATTGGCTATGGCATTTCTAGGCAGTTTATTAGGTCTGATAATCGCTTTACCCATAAGCTTCATAGCCGCCCGAAACACATCGCCATCCCCCATTATTTATCACTTTTGGCGGGTATTCCTAAGTTTCATTCGATCTGTACCAGAAATTGTCTTTGGACTGATTTTATTAACAGCGCTTGGGCTCGGTCCCTTCCCCGCTGTTATTGCCATCATGCTTCACAATATCGGTGTGCTGGGAAAATTAATTTCAGAATTAATTGAGGCCGCCGATCCTGGCCCTCAGGAAGCAATGAAGACCGTGGGAGCAAAGGGGTGGATCGTCTCCCTCTTTAGCATTTTGCCACAGATATGGCCCAATGTACTTTCCCATTATTTCTATCGTTTCGAAGTCGCAATCCGAACATCACTGATTCTAGGATTTATTGGCGGTGGAGGGATTGGGCAGCGATTATTTAATGATTTTAAGACCTTCCAATATCCATCTGTTTCGCTTGATGTCTTAATCATCATGATCTTGGTGATTATCGTTGATTTATTCGGAGGATATGTGAGAAACAGGGTCATTTAAGGGGACTTCAGCTAATTAGGCTCTTGAAAGAGGACGATTAGTAAGAAAGGAGGCCGGCAAATGATTGAGATGAAGAATGTTTCCGTTCGTTATCCAGGAACAAAGTTTGATGCGCTTTCTGATATCCATTTAACCTTTGAAAAAGGTGATTTTGTTTGCATTCTTGGTAAAAGCGGTGCTGGGAAGTCCACGTTTATCCGTTGTATTAACGGATTACAGCAGCTGACGCAAGGCGAAGTTTTTTTAGACGGCAAACAGGTTTCCAATATGAAAGAAGAACAATTGCGTCAGGTCCGCTTGGAGATGGGGATGATTTTTCAGCATTTCAACCTGATCCCACGTATGAGTGTCATACAGAATGTCTTAACTGGAATCTTTGGTTACCGTAGTAATTTTAAAAACTTAATCGGCCTGTTTTCTGCAGATGAACTGGAACAAGCCAAACGCATAATCTCCGAAGTCGGTCTCTCAGACATGATGGACCGCAGAGTCGAACGGTTAAGCGGCGGCCAGAAACAAAGAGTAGGCATTGCACGTGCTATGGTCCAGCAGCCAAGAATCTTACTAGGAGATGAACCCGTAGCCAGTCTGGATCCAGGGACATCTAACCATATTTTCAAACTGCTGAAAGAGATGCATCAACGTCTTGACTTACTGACTATTATAAATGTACATGATATAGATCTGGCTAAACGTTATGCAACAAGAGTTCTAGCCCTTAAAGATGGGAAACTAATCTTCGATGGCCACCCTGATGAATTCGCAGAAAGTAACTATAAGGAAACGTATGAATCATCTGATCATCTATTTATTTGATCACAGATAATTGTTTTTTAAGACCACCTATATAACGGGGAGGAAAAATAATGATAAAAAGTCCATGAGTAGTCGATTGTACAAGGGTCGTGTACGACTCTCAAGATTCAAATATTGTCACCTCTGCCCCAAGTAAAACCGACAAGTCCGTTGTGTTAACTTTTGATGATGGACCAAGCAAAGTGTTAACACAGATACTAGATATCTTAGATGCTGAAAACGTGCCAGCGGTGTTCTTCTGGCAATCTCGGCTTTTATATTCAAAGAGGCCTTGGAAAAGAGTATTGCAGGAAGGGCATATCATTGGTTCACATACCACAAAGCATCCAAATATGGTTAAGCTCTCCTATGAAAAGCAATATAAGGAAATCCAAAACAGTATTACGAAGATTGGGCGGATTACAGGGAGTAAAGTTGAATATTTCCGGCCTCCATTCGGTCAATATAACGCTGATACGGTTAAAGCAGCTAACCAATTGAATGTAACACCGATTATGTGGAGAATTGCATCTATTGATTGGGAATTAAAAGAGGACCCTAATCAAATCATTACTAACGTCATCGATCATCTGGAAGACGGAGCCATTATTCTTATGCATGAACTTACACAGACGGTTGAAATTTTGCCAGAATTGATCAAAGCGATCAGAGAAAAGGGATACAATTTTAAGCTGTTAAATGAAACGAACTAATAGTAAAGCAGGCGCCTCACCATTTCCTGAGACGCCTGCTTTTCTTCTTTATTAAGATTGGGCGAAGTCTTTCACCTGCTCTTCTGGAGCAAAGCCGACAGAACGGTCCACTTCTTCTCCTTCTTTAATCAAGATTAAGGTTGGAATACTTTGTACTCCAAACTGTCCAGCTAAATCTGAAGATTGGTCCACATCAACGTAGTAAAAATCAACATCATCGAGCTGTTCAGATACGCTTGAGACCACCGGTCCCAATTGACGACAGCCTGGTCACCAGTCTGCCCCAAATTCGAGTACAATCGGTTGACTCATATTTTTAGTTAGCGTTGCATATTCTTCGGCCGTAATTGTTTTAGCCATTTTAAAACCTCCTTACTTGTATTATTTCTTAGCTAGATTCTAAATATTCTTCTATCAAGCTTCGCAGATATCCGCTCACGTTCCGGGAATATAACACCCTTCCGGACCACATACCATGCCATCTTTCAATTGAGCTTCTTCCTGCTTTTCTTTTTCCAGCTGCCTTTGCTGCCATTCTATATCAATTGTTGGTGTGAATTTTTCAGGGTAGAGGAGATACCAACGTTGCTTCCGAATTAAAAAGTTGTCTGAATCGAGCCGTAACGCTTCATCAAGTTCTTGAATAGCCTTGTCTTTTTTATCGTTTTTAGAATATTCCATAGCGAGCTTAAATTTCGTCTCTGCTAGTTGTCTTTCTACACCAGAAGCGGCGTTCTTCGGCTGATAATATGGATCATCTAATTCAACTTGATCCACTTCTTTATTTATAAGTTTTACTACAGCTTGAACATGATCTTCATCATCTACCTTAAAACCTTGTTTTAAAAGACGAATAGTCCCATTCTCATCAATAAAGATTCCATTTGGAACCACTTTGAACCCAAAGTGATTAGCTAGTTGATTTTCCTCGTCAACGACTGTTGTAAAGCTCGTGTCCTCAATATAGGGCTTAACAACTTCAGCACCTTGGACATCAACCGCTACAGAAAGGACCTCAAAGTTTGCATTCTTATGCTGATTATAAAAAGATTGCCATCCAGGCAATTGTTCACGGCATCTTCACCAGGAGGCCCACATAAAGATTAACGTTTGTTTCCCTTGATAATCATCGATAGATACTTTGTTTCCATCAACATCTTTTAATGTGAAATTCGGAATCTTTTCCTTTAACATGCTGATCATCTCCTTTTCTCTTTAGTTTAAAACATGTAGCGTTATATCAAAAATAGTTTGTTTGTACAGCTGGATAATCAGAATCAAAAAGTAGGAAAATGTATAATTAACCCACCTCAGGTCATCCAGTTTTTGGATGACCTGAGGTGGGTTTAATTTGATCCATCTAATTATTTTTGAGTAATTATATCTTAAAAGGGCGTTATTATCGATTATCCGCACTTTACAACTTAGAATGTTTGAATTAAAATTTAAATTTGTGAGGTGAGCAACCATGGATGAATATTCGTTTGTGAACATAGATATGTTAGTAGATTCTTACAATGAGTTATCGGATAAGATGACGAAACACCGAGTTTATGCCTATATACGTCATTTAAAGAAAAATGACTTAACACCCAACCAGTATTCTATTTTACACTTTATAGAGCATAATGGACCCTGCTCTTCTATTAAGTTGGCCGAGCATATGGAATTAAAGGCTGCGACAATTACCTATTTGGTAGATTCCCTTGAAAAAAGAGGTTTGGTAAGCAGAACACCTAATCCTCAAGACCGCAGGAGTCACCATGTCACTTTTACAGAAGAAGGAAGAAAGATTGTCCTGGGTACTTCTGAGGAAAAGAATCAAGCTATTATGAATTCTTTTGAAAATTTGAACCGAGATGAGCTTGAGTCTCTGTACATTATGATTAATCTATTAAACCGCAAGTTGTAAGCTAATGACTGGAACTACTGGACTCCACTTGAACATTTGGGTGGGGCCTTTTCATTTCATTCGTTACTATTTTGGCAGGGGGGGACCGAAATGGAGTCTAATAAACGCGCTTTTTGGCTAATTATATGTTCAATTTTCTTCGGCAATTTCCTGGCCATTCTCAGTATTACAACAGTTACAGTAGCCTTTCCTGTAGTAATGGATGAATTTAATGCTAATCTAAGTACTGTTCAATGGTTGATGGCGGGATATCTTTTGGCAACTGGAATCATTGCACCGGTCGTAGGATATTTGGGGGATCAATTAAGTTATAAATATTTGTATATTATCGCATTATTTGGATTTACTTTGTTCTCTTTGTTCTGTGGTCTGGCTTGGGATATTCAAATCCTGATTTTATTTAGAATCATACAAGGTGTATTTGGCGGAATGATCATCCCGATAACCTTAACAATCATTTATCAAACACTTGAACGGCATCAGCAATCGAAGGCTATGGGATTATGGAGTCTGGCTTCTATGCTTGCCCCAGTAATCGGTCCGACATTTGGCGGCTGGCTTGTTGATTATTTTGGCTGGTCAGCGATTTTCTTTTTTAATCTGCCAATAGGGATCCTGGGCATAATCATTGTTAGTAGATGCATTCCTTATTACCGAATAGGAACCAGCCAATCCTTTGATTTTATAGGATTTATTTCTGTGGTCGCCAGTAGTTCCTTACTTTTATTTGGTTTTAGCCAGGTAGGATCCTGGGGCTTTGGTTCATGGAAAACGCTGCTTTTACTAGGATCCGGAATCATACTATTGGGTTTTTTCATTCGCTGGGAACTGAGGTCAAAAGCTCCGCTGCTGCAATTAAGTGTGTTTAAGTTTTCTCAATTCACTTATAGCCTGATTATAAACTGTATCATTACAGCCTCGATGTATATTGGTACGCTGCTTGTTCCCCTATATTTGCAAGACGTTTTGCATCTGTCACCGATGGATACTGGTTTAATTATGCTGCCAGGAGCGATTGCGATGGCGGCGGCTTCTCCAGTTGTTGGGAATGTGTATGATAGGATTGGGCCGTTCAAATTGGTTTTTACCGGTGCTTCACTCGTAGTTATATCAACAGCTTTGTTTAGCAGTATCGGACTGGAAACTTCCGCTTACTTAATTGCTATCTATCAACTCATTCGTTGCATTGGTATTTCGTTATGCACGGTTCCCTTAACTAATGCAGGCATGAGTGCTGTGACCAGGGACTATTCCGGCCACGCTTCTTCCATCACGAACTGGGCCCGGCAAGGTATGGCATCGATGTCGATTGGAATATTCAGCGCTCTGGTTGTAGCAAGAAGTTCCGGTTACTTAAAATCAGATGGTACTACTGTTACTGCTGCAATATCTATGGGGATCAGTGATGTCTTTTGGATTGGAACTATCCTTGCGATTACTGCCATCCCATTAACTTTTATGCTAAGAATCAAAAGCCAGGCAAAAATCAATTCAGCCAAACCGAAAGCAGCAAACCAATAATGGGTATATTTTCCCTTATCTTCCACCTCAGGTCATCCAGAAATTGGATGACCTGAGGTGGAAGATATATCCGGTTATGAGAAAGTAGCTGTGGTAAGTTAGAATGAGGATAGTAGGTTGAAAAGGCGGGGTCTCTATGTACAAACTATTAATCGCAGATCGGGACAGACAAGAACTTGCTGGTTTAGAATGGCTGATTACTAAATATTCCTTCCCTATCACGGATACTATATTGGCGGATCAGTTGGTAAACATATTTAACATATTAGAGAACCAACAACCTGATATATTCTGCATTGAGCTTGATATGATCCCAGAGGATAAGTGGGAAATGGTGCAAACATTTATCGAACGATATGCGGGGCAAGTGATTGCGGTGACGGCAGAGCCGACTTTTGAACGAGCCATGCAGGCAATGGACATGGAAGCAGTAGATTTATGGGTAAAGCCGTTATCACCCTCCCGAGTAAAGCATTCGTTGCAGCAAACCTTCCGTAACCTTTCTAAACAAACTACCCGAAATCCTGCCAATGAATTAAAGCAAGCTATTCGTTACGAATCGTTATTTATTGATGATGGATTACCGTTCCAACATCCTGTATATTTAATAAAAACGGAACACGTGGCAGATTTAAATGATTTAAGATCTTTCATTGAACAGTTTGATTTTTACTACACCCCCTTAGTGTTTTCGACAAGTGACCGCCTTGCCCTGGTATTTCAGGAATCATTCCCTGAACCTGTAAAGCAGGCCCAACGCTTTTTACAGGAGTGGGAACGCTTTGCTGGTAAGCCATTAGCTATCGTTGTCCACGCTGAGCAAGGTTCAGACTCTCTCCATCAAATTTATATGAAGTTGAGAAAGATCATGGAAACTACTTTTTTTACGGGCTACCAGCAAGTATTAAGTTCCTTCCACCATCACGAATGGGAGGATATGGATCCGTTCTTAACGATGAATGAGCAGCGGAACTGGGTGTATATGCTTGATGAAGGGCAAGGGGATGAGATTAAAAAGTGGATGTACGAGCAGTTCTTCAGTATGGAGCCTCCCTTCCCTGACCCAGGACTGCTACGTACCCGCTTGACGAGTATTCTCGCACAAGTACGCCGTTTTATGATTCGAAAAGGGATCACAGACCCTGCCAGTGAGGAAAAATATAAGGCAGTGTTTGACACCATTTTATACAGTCCTGTCCTTTATCGGATTGTCCAGGATATGATCCTGTACATGAACGGTCTACTTCAATCGATTGCGGAAAAACCTGCCACAACGAAGATTGATGTCATTGAAGAAGCGATCGCTTATATGGAAGATCACTTTGAAGACTCATCACTTTCTCTAAAAGAAGTAGCAGAACACGTTAAGCGGAGCCCCTCTTATTTCAGCCATATTCTATCACATAAATACAGGCGTTCTTTTCGCGAGATGTTAAGCTACATTCGTGTCCAAAAAGCGAAAGAAATGCTGGCTTCCTCAGACGAAACCATTTACCATATCGCACACTCAGTAGGCTTTAGAAATCCGAATTACTTTAGTCGGGTTTTTAAAGCAACGACGGGCCAGACACCACGTGAGTATCGAATGTATCATTAAAAATCGATCTAGTTATTTATGTAAACCGGACTCCTAATGCTTTGGGAGTTCTTTTTTATTGGAAAAATATGAGTGATCCCATCCTTGCATGGCTGCCTGAAGGGTAAAGAAAAGACAATTCTGTTTTATAAACTAATATTATTTACTTTTCTAAAATATATGCTATTAATTGAAAGCGTTTTTGTATATATATTTATCTTTATCATATTTAAATATATAAATTCAAAAACCATTCACCTATTTTACGTCATTGCCCCTTGGTACCATTAAATTATTAGAAAAATTTAACTCGAAAGGATGAAGATGATGTCTGAAACGAAATCAGGAAAAGTAAAACAATATAGCGGTACAGAATTGCACACGAAGGGGTGGGTTCAGGAGGCTGCTTTACGCATGCTGAGCAACAACCTGCATCCAGATGTTGCGGAAAATCCGGATGATCTCGTTGTGTACGGTGGGATCGGTAAAGCAGCCCGTAACTGGGAGTGCTTCGAAGCGATTGTAGAATCTTTGAAAAAGCTTGGGGAGGATGAGACGTTACTGATCCAGTCTGGAAAACCAGTTGCTGTCTTTCGCTCCCATAAAGACGCCCCGAAAGTGTTAATTGCGAACTCGAATCTAGTCCCTGCCTGGGCAAATTGGGAGCACTTCCACGAACTTGATCAAAAAGGTTTAATGATGTACGGCCAAATGACAGCGGGAAGCTGGATTTACATCGGCAGTCAAGGAATCGTTCAAGGCACATATGAAACATTTGCGGAGTGTGCCAGACAACATTTCAACGGCAGCTTACAAAGTACGATTACGTTAACCGCTGGTCTTGGCGGCATGGGTGGTGCCCAGCCATTAGCGGTAACATTAAATGGCGGTGTTTGTATTGCTATTGAAGTTGATCAGCAGCGGATCCAGCGACGTTTAGATACGAAATATTTAGATACCTCAACCGATAGTCTGGATGAGGCCATTAAACTGGCCGAAGATGCTCGCGACCAGGGTAAATCCCTCTCTATCGGACTGCTAGGTAACGCAGCTGAGCTTTTGCCTGAAATGATTGCCAAAGGATTCATTCCGGATGCCTTGACAGACCAGACCTCTGCACACGACCCATTGAACGGTTATGTTCCAGTGGACATGAATCTTCCAGAGGCCGATGAACTGCGTAATAGTAACTCCGAGGAATATATTAAACTATCAAAACGCAGTATCGCATCTCACGTCAAAGCCATGCTCGATATGCAGAAACAAGGGGCCATTACGTTTGACTACGGGAACAACATCCGCCAAGTCGCCAAGGATGAAGGAGTAGACAATGCTTTTGATTTTCCCGGCTTCGTTCCTGCATACATTCGCCCACAATTTTGCGAAGGAAAAGGACCTTTCCGCTGGGTGGCATTATCTGGTGATCCAGAGGATATTTATAAAACAGATGAAGTCATCTTAAGAGAGTTTAGCGATAACGAGCATTTATGTAATTGGATTCGTATGGCTCGTGAAAAAATCAGTTTCCAGGGCCTTCCTTCCCGTATTTGCTGGCTTGGCTACGGTGAACGCGCCAGGTTCGGCAAAATCATCAATGACATGGTTGCGAGCGGAGAATTAAGTGCACCGATTGTAATTGGGCGGGACCACCTGGATTCCGGTTCTGTAGCTTCGCCGAACAGAGAAACCGAAGCGATGAAAGACGGCAGTGATGCAGTGGCTGATTGGCCAATTCTGAACGCCATGATTAACAGCGTAGGTGGTGCCAGCTGGGTTAGTGTTCATCACGGAGGCGGTGTGGGTATGGGCTATTCCCTTCATGCCGGAATGGTCATTGTTGCTGACGGGACGAAGGATGCAGAACAGCGACTGGAACGCGTCTTAACGACAGACCCTGGCATGGGTGTCGTACGTCATGTAGATGCTGGTTATGAACTGGCCGAACAGACCGCTAAAGAAAAAGGCATCCGAGTACCAATGCTAAAGAAATAATAGGGGGAGGATTTTTATATGACACGAAAATTGCTTATTACGAATGCAGCACAATTGATTACCATGGCTGGACACACCGATCAACCAGCAAAGAAAGAAGCAATGTCCCAACTAGGGGTGATTGAAAACGGGGCTGTTTATATGGAAGATGGAAAGGTTGTTGAAGTAGGATCCGATCAGGAAATACGCGAAAAGTATCAAGACTCCGTAAATTCTGATCAACATATCGATGCGACAGGAAAAGTCGTTACACCAGGTTTGATAGATCCACACACACACCTCGTGCATGCTGGAACGAGGGAAAATGAATATGCGATGCGCCTTAAAGGAAAAACTTACATGGAAATTATGGAATCTGGCGGTGGCATTCATGCGACAACTCGTGCTACACAGGAAGCGAGCCACGAAGAGCTATATGAGCAATCACGAAAACGCCTCGATCAATTTTTGCTGCACGGGGTAACAACGGTAGAAGCAAAAAGTGGCTACGGGCTGACACTTGAACATGAAATAAAACAGCTTGAAGTTGCTCAGCAGCTATCCAAGAAACACCCTATGGATCTCGTTTCGACATTTATGGGAGCCCATGCGATTCCGATTGCTGAAAAAGATAACCCAGAGCCATTTGTTGATCGCGTTATTAATGAAATGATTCCGGAAGTCGCTAGTAAGAACCTTGCCACCTTTAACGATGTTTTTTGCGAACGTGGGGTCTTCACTCCAGAACAATCCAAACGTATTTTAGAGGCCGGTAAAGAGCACGGACTGACTCCAAAAATTCATGCAGATGAAATTGAACCCTATGGAGGTGCGGAACTGGCAGCATCAGTTGGCGCGATCTCGGCCGATCACCTTTTAAAAGCATCTGAACAAGGAATTAAAGATATGGCGGAAGCTGGGGTGGTCGGTGTCCTGCTTCCAGGTACTGCCTTTTTCCTAATGGCTGAATTCGCTCAGGCTAGAAAAATGATTGACGCAGGAGTTGCTGTTGCTCTTTCAACAGACGCAAATCCTGGCTCATCGCCTACGATTTCCCTGCCTTTCATCATGAATCTGGGTTGCTTAAAAATGGGTATGACACCAGAAGAGGTTTTAACAGCAACAACTATTAATGCCGCACATGCGATCGGCTGTGCAGAGGAAGCAGGCAGTCTGGAACAAGGCAAAAAGGGAGATGTGACGATCTTTAATGTACCGAACTATCTGACGCTATCTTATCAATATGGAATGAACCATGTAGACACGGTGATTAAAGCTGGTAAACCGCTTGTCGTAGGAGGTCAGCTGCAATGACAGACTACCCTTATCCGCTGCTCGAGCGGCCCAGCATGATCTGGACGAAGCAAACAGATAAAACCACTGACCTGAAAGTACATGAATGGATTGAAACAGTTGGGGATCCTTTCCCCAACTGGCACGATTACGATGTGACAATTCTGGGCGTGCCGCTTTCAAAATCGTCGATCAGTACATCAGCTGCCAGCGACAATCCCGATGCGATGCGTCAGGCATGGAAATCATTCGGCACGTATAACCTTGACGAGGATATTGATTTAGCCACATTAAAAGCGATCGACCTTGGAAATGTGAAACAGCATGCAACAGATATTGCTTATACCCACCAGCAAATCGAGCAGGCAATGGCTGCTATGAGGACCCATCATCCACATACTTTGCCTGTCGTAATGGGTGGTGACCATTCGATTACAGCGATGTTGATTAAAGGCTGGAAACAAGCCCATCCGGAGGAGACAGTAGGTATTTTACAGCTCGATACACACTTTGATTTGCGTGACTTGAATGTGTTTGGCCCCGCAAACGGCACACCGATCCGTAACTTGATCGAAAGTGGCACAGTCGAGGGCAAGCATGTTCACAATATTGGGCTGCATGGATTTTTCAACGCAAAGGAATTGAAGGATTACGCAGATGAAACAGGTGTTCATTATACAACTATGAAACAGGCGCGGAAAAAAGGAGTTGCTCACATCATCAAGCAGGCTTTGGAACAATTGCACAATCAAGTCGACACGATTTACTTAACCGTCGATATGGATGTATTAGATATCGCTCATAACCCCGCTGCCCCTGCAGCGACACCTGGAGGGATGTACACAGAAGAATTGTTTGAAGCGGTGCAGATTGCTGGAGAGCATCCAAGTGTAAAGGCGATGGATATGGTGTGCCTTGATCCTAGAAAGGATATTGGCGGGATGGCCGTTAAAAGTGCTGTGCATACGATGCTGTCATTCTTAACGGGCTACTGCAGGCATTGAAGGCGAGATTCTTTCGCCTTTTATCCGAAAACTATTTTCCGAATATTAAAATAATAGGAGGTAAGACAATGGAGTCCTTACAAAAAGATTTTCACGGTGAATCATCAGGTCCTTCAAACGCCAATATAGTAAATTTTTTTATATTCAGCCTGATCGGCATTTTCACCTTTTTCATACCGATTACTATCAACGGCACCTCTTCCATTCCACTTGACCATATCGTCACCTACATCCAAACCACATTTGCGTCCCTTGTACCTTATTATGCACTCATTGTGATTATCCTTGGGGCTGGCTATCCTTTTATCAACCGAACTTGGAATAAAGATGCTATTACTATTGTTCTATCTCTTTTTAAAGTTTTCGGTGTCGCTGTGGCTGTCATGCTGATCTTCGGCTTTGGTCCGGCCTGGTTATTCACTCCAGATATGGGGCCGTTTCTTTTTGAAAAGCTAGTGATTCCAGTCGGGCTGCTGGTACCAATCGGAGCCGTTTTCCTCACTTTACTCGTTGGATATGGTTTACTAGAATTTATCGGAGTCCTGCTTCAGCCTGTCATGCGCCCAATTTGGAAAACACCTGGACGCTCAGCTGTTGATGCCGTTGCCTCGTTCGTAGGCAGTTATTCGATCGGTCTTCTCATTACCAACCGTGTGTTCAAAGAAGGTAAGTACACGATAAAGGAAGCAACGATTATCGCAACAGGATTCTCGACTGTTTCTGCTACTTTCATGATCGTCGTTGCCAAAACTCTTGGCTTGATGGATCTCTGGAACATTTATTTCTGGGTCACTCTCTTTGTAACTTTTTTAGTCACCGCCATAACTGTACGGATCTGGCCATTAAATAAAATTAGTGATGAATACTTTGAAGGAGAAGGCCACCCAGAGAAAGTCATTAAGAAAAACCGATTGAAAGCAGCCTGGACGCAAGCAATGGAGGCAGCTGAACAATCCCCTTCCTTTGGCAAGAATATCTGGATGAACTTAAAGGATGGCTTTATCATGACCATGGCCATTCTGCCTTCAATCCTGTCAGTAGGTTTGTTAGGGTTAGTCCTCGCTGAATTTACACCCGTATTTGACATCTTAGGTTATATTTTTTATCCATTTACCTGGATCATGCAAGTGCCTGAACCTATGCTGGCTGCCAAAGCATCAGCCATTGAAATAGCTGAAATGTTTCTGCCAGCCTTGTTAGTTGCAGACGCTCCCTTAATCACAAAATTCGTCATTGCGACGGTATCGGTATCAGCAATCCTATTCTTTTCAGCCCTTATTCCCTGCATTCTGTCTACTGAGATACCGATCAGTATTCCAAAACTGCTGATCATCTGGGCTGAACGTACCATCCTCACCCTCATTATCGTTACACCAATCGCCTGTCTATTACTCTAAAATGCCCATTAAACCAATTACCCCCACCTCAGGCCATCCAATATTTGGATGACCTGAGGTGGGGGTTTTTACCATTTCGATTCTATAAGTTAATCAATATATCTTCTTGCCCCGGAGAATTCAGAAGAGTAGTAGTCTGATTCAAAAACATCAATAATCTCGACTGTACTGCTGGAGTTCGGAGAATGAATCATTTGTCCATCACCGATATACATACCGACATGGTGAACGGAGCCCTCACCTTCGTTATAGGCAAAGAACAACAGGTCGCCTTTTTGCAAATCTTCTTTAGCAACGGGCGTTCCGTGTGTCGCTTGTACAGAGGAATCGCGCGGAATCGTTATGCCGTTAGCTTTATAAAGCGTATGAGTAAATCCAGAACAATCAAATCCAAAGCCAGATGCACCTGCCCATAGGTACGGCAAGCCTAAAAATTGTTTTCCTGTTTCTACAAGATCCTGCCCAGTTGGATCAGGAATATCTTGCCGTGAATCATAAACAGAAATGGCCTCTGAGGAAATCCATTTCATGCCATCACTCGGTGTAGCGACAAGAGCCATATCCCCTACTTGAGCAACGACCGGAAGTTTCGTGTTAAAGCTGATTTCTTTAAACTTCCCTTGATGCTGTTTATCATCATAAAGCCATGCAGTCGTATCTGTCACAAGGGCGAATGATTTACTTTCTTTTAATGCAGCAAAATAATTCTCATCTGCCAGTTGAACTTTTGGCATCCAGGCGGGATAGCCTAATTCATTTTTCGGCGTCGGCTGCCCATGAACTGCAACTTTCACCCAATCTCCACGCTCCTCCAAGATCGTAACCTCCTGCCCATACAAAGCCTGTGTCTGCAAATTGCCCACCAGCCACAGCTTTTGGTCAAGCGTCATGCTTTCTGTCCACTTCCACATATCTACTGGATTTCCTACAGACGGTTCATCAACTGGACGTGTGATGTCAGGCTCAGACCATAGTGTTGCTACGGAGACATCAACATAAGCGGTTTTATCTTCTAAGTCTTCCTCAGCCTGTAACGACACAGGGGCAGACAAACAGGATACGAGAATGACAGCCAGTACAAACATAGACCATTTCTTAATCAAAATGAAGCACCTCCAAATTTTTTAATTAAAACCAATCCCCGGGGCATCTGACAAGCGAATCGAATTTCCTTCGAATTGCATACCCCCTTTCATGTTTTCATCCGTCATCCATAATGGAGCATCTAAATCATAGTACGTAATATTGGGGTGAGCGGCTGCCAGATGGCTTGCAGCTGTAACCGAAACTACCGACTCCATCATGCTTCCGATCATGCATTGAATTCCAGCAGCTTCACACAAATCAGCGATCTGCCAGGCCCGACGTACACCACCACACTTCATCAGCTTAATATTTATTAGATCAACTGCCCCAAGCTGTAGCAGCCGTGATGCATCCCTTGGGGTGAAGACACTTTCGTCTGCCATAATCGGAGTTGACACATGATCTCTGACAAATTTCAACCCTTCCAGGTCATCGGCAGGGACAGGCTGCTCAACCAGTTCAATCCCCCATTTCTCCTGTTCCAAAAATTGAATAATATGGACAGCTTGCTTGCTAATCCAGCCTTGATTAGCGTCCAGGCGCAGCAGGACATCACTGCCCACCGCTTCTCGCACCTTTTCGATACGGAGAAGATCCAGTCTCTCATCATTGCCCACTTTGATTTTTAATACGTTAAATCCTTCCGCCACTTTTTCCTTAGCAGATTGGTACATTACACCGGGGTCATCAATGCTTACCGTCATATCTGTTTCAAGCTTGTTTGTATAACCTCCAAGCAACGCATAAAGCGGCATCTTAAACAGTTGGCAATAGGCATCATGTAAAGCGATATCAACTGCGGCCTTAGCACTGGTGTTGCCCGCACAGCTTTTTTCTAAATCCATCACCACTCTGTTTAGAAAAAGAATATCTTGATTTACTACTGCTTGCTTTATTGGGCCATTAATTGCTGTGATGATTCCTTCTAATGATTCCCCGGTAATTTGCCAGGTAGAAGAAGCTGAGCCGAGGCCGGTTATGTCATTTTCTAGATCCACGTACACATCAATAACGTCGATCTCAGTTACGATTCTAAGAGCTGTTTTAAACGGCTTTTTTAGTTTTACCGTACGCTTCTGGCACTTTATATTTCGAATTTTCACTACGATGTCTCCTCTTTATTACAAGAATGATAGAATTTTAGCGACTAGTAAGCCGTAATATGTTCCAAGAAAAGAACCAGCAAGTGCCATTAACACCCCGATTGGAATAAGGGAACGGTGATAGGCCCCTGCGAGAAGCGGTGCTGAGGCCATTCCGCCAATATTTGCAAGACTCGACACCCCTAATGTAAAGAGGTCCATTTTAAATAATTTAGCTACTAGCATGAGAATCAATCCATGAATGGCTAGAATAACGAAACCAGATATGATATAGATTGGTGCTTGAAACAGTTGAGAAAAATCTGCCCTCGAGGCAATCAAAGCAATGACGATATACAGCAATACATTAGCCACATCCATTGAACCAGGAACTTTTGAAATTCTGGTCATTGCCAGCAGCACCCCAACAATCGAAACAATAAAGATCGTCCAAGTAGTCGCATTGACCACCGTTCCGAATTCAGGGAGCAGCTCACCCAGTCTAGCAGCAATGGCTGAGACAAAAATGGAAATGGAGATCAACCCCATTAAGTGAACAAAGGAGATGGACTTCTGTTGTTTTTCCTCGTATTCTTCCTTCAAATCAGCCGTAATTTCATCAAGGTGAGAGGTGTCGGCCTTTGCCCATTTATTGAACACCGTAGCAAACGGAACCAGCCAGAACATCACCATCACCCACGTTGAATAGTTGACTGTATCCATAATCAAAGCGTAGCCGAAAATATTCTCAGGAACATCTAAGATTCCCTGAATAATTACCATATTGGCAGATCCGCCCGTCCAGCTCCCTGCCAATGCCCCAAAGGCCTGCCACGTTTCTGGAGCGTACAACCCTTGAAACATTAAAAAGGTAAGCACGAAACCGAGAATGATACTAAATGAAGCTGCCACATAGCCTACTAACATCTTAGGCCCCAGTTTCACTAACTTTCGCAAATCACAATTCAACAGCATTAATAGAATTAGCATCGGCAACAGTGCATCTCGTACAGATCCATACGTTGCATCAATCGGCTCTGTTGACCCAATAATCCCGCTCGTTTTCAAGATTGCTCCGCCAAAATAAATCAGTACAATGCCCGGCACATACTTAAAAAACTTGCTTTTGGAACTTGACTCAAAGTAGGCAACCAGACCTGCCAGACCAATAACAATACCAAGGTACAAAAATCCTCCCTCAATCATTTTCATTCCCCCTATTTTTAAAATAATATAAAAAACCCAGCTGCAAGAATGGTGTTCTTGTCAGCTGGGTTTTATCTACGAAAAGTAAGATAAAGCAGCTCTTCACTTATTTAGTGCCTCTTTATACTTGTAATAGGCTTGTTTAAATGCTACAATCAACGCTTTCTGAGATGAACCAAAATATCGTCCATGTACTTCTTTTGCAGCCCCGTCATAATCCAATATACTCCGTCCTACAAAAAGACTTTGAACAAACTTAACGGTGATCCCCATCATGGCTGTGCACTCAACATCCACAATTAAATCAGTTTTTGGATCGATAACGAACCCTATGAAAAAGCCGTCAAACTTTTTCGTAATCGGGTTATTTCCTGGGGATTTCGACTCCCCGACTACATAACAAGTTCCATTGGTATACACTTAATTCACTCTCCAGGTCAATCCGGCATCTTCCGTACGGAGTACCTGTCCGGTATGGAACGGGCAGCCGCTACGAAATGTAGATGTTCACGGAGGTATTCTTGGAAAAATACTACCACGAAATGAATCCGCTTTCAATAATTGTTGAAAATTATTGAAAAAAGTGACTTTTTCCTTATCTCTTACACTAGCCCTTGGAACGACTCTATATGGACGGCAGTAACACGTACGTAACATCCCCCAGAGCCATCATCTTCTCAATGTTTTTTGAGAGAGAATAAACCATGTGAAATAAGCTGCTACCAGCATCATAATAATTCGTACGAACACTAACGGTACGATAAAAAAAGCAGAATAGATAATGGAAATCCACAATGTAGCAACCCCGATCACCTTCGCTTTTAGGGGAATTCCTTTGCCAGCACGAAAATTTTGAATGTAGCTTCCGAACCACTTATTATGGATAAGCCATTGGTAAAGTCTATTCGAACTTCGGACAAAACATGCAGCTGAAAGTAATAAAAATGGTGTTGTAGGGATTAAAGGCAGGACGATCCCTATTATACCTAAAGCCAGGGATAAAGTACCTATAATAATTAAACTAACTTGTATCACTAATTTCATAGTCAAGTCCTTCATTTCTTCAAAAAGTGGTTGATAAAAGGGAAAGTCTACTAAGCTTCCCCTTTTTAATACTTCATTCACATTCGCTGTTTTCTACGATGATGGATCACGTTGATCTCCGCACCAATCATTAGAATAATCCCCGTAATAAAGAACCATAGCATTAAAATAATAACCCCGCCAAGACTGCCATACGTTGCAGAATAATTGCCAAAGTTACTTACATAAAAGGAAAAGGCAAGGGAAATAAGCTGCCAGAGAACTGCCGTAATGATAGCTCCGGGCAAGATCTCTTTAAATGGCAACGATTTATTAGGTGCAATGTGGTATAACGCCACCAACACAGCACTCATTACAAGAATAGCAATCGCCCAACGAAGTATTTGAAATAAGATGACTGTTTGACCAGGCAATCCAAGGGAAGAGGTTAAGAAACCAATGATGACATCCCCGAAGATAGGCAATGTTAAAGCTACAACAATAGCAATAATCATACCCAACGTTAGTAAGATGGACAGGAATCTCACCTTAATAAAGGATCTCGTCTCTTCCACATTGTAAGCAATGTTTGATGATTGAATAAATGCGTTTACACCGCTTGAGGCTGTCCATAATGTACCAATAATACCAATGGTCAACAGCCCTCCTTTAGGCTTCTCGACAAGGTTGACAATATTGTCACGAAAAGCTTCTGCGGTGCCTCCTGGAACTACCTTTTTTATAAAACCTATAATAGTTTCAGGATCGATATTTAAGTAAGGCAGAATGGATAATAGCAAGATGAGCATAGGCACGATCGCAAGCAAATAATAGTAGGCCTGAGCCGCACCTAAAATCGGAATATTGTCCTTCTGAAATTCATCCAGGACTTCCTTAGTGTAGGTAACAATTGTTCTCATAGAAAAAACCCCCTCGAACCACTTATATAGTTCTATCCCCTTTTTCGCTTAATAACTAACCCCATTTTTACCAGGAGAGGATCTTTACTTAAAAGATGAGCCTTTGGTTTTATTACTAAATAATAACCTTGTATAATACATTTAATGAGAAAGGGGAGTTCTATGAGCCTACCAAAACCGCTTGTACAGTTGAATCAGAGCTTTATTGTTACTTCTGTCCTGCTTGCTTTTCTCGTCCATCCTTCTATATTGATCATCCCATTTGTTATCGGTGTTTACACATTATTAACCAAACAAAACCCTGTCATCAGCTTAGGTAAAAGGTTTCTAAAGAAACCTTTACACCAATACACTGCGGAAGATAAAGACCAACAGCTTTTTAATCAATGGATTGCCACCATTTGCTTAGGACTGTCGCTCCTGTTCCATTATATAGGCTGGACCGTTCTTGCTCTTGTATTCAGCCTTATGGTATTGACTGCTGCCGGCGTTGCCTTAATGGGCTTTTGCATCGGCTGTACGATCCGCTACCGCTATCTGATGTGGAAGCATAAGCGAACTTAAAGCAGAATGCAAGCCACAACCTTTGCGTAGGTTGTGGCTTGTCTTTACTCAGCCTTAATAGAATTATGAAAAAACTCCAGCAAGGTATGCTCTATCTTATGAAAGTACTCCCCTATTTCAACAGGATGGATGAAAATCTCGTGGTTGTTTACATTTTCATAATCCACATGCCAGATTAGTCCTTGACCCGGTAATAAGAAAACAATTTGGTCAAACTTGGACTGATCCTCTACATAGTTTGACACCATAAAAGCAATATTATCTAACTCCTGGCCGTTACGTAAGAACTCCTGTAAAAAGCTTCGCAATGAGGAATCTACCTTTTCGTCTCGAATCATTCTCCCCAATACATCAGCTTCTGTAGTATGTAACTCATCAAGCATGGTGTCTGACAATTGGATGGTTTGTAAATCTGCTCTATCATAATCAACTTTTTCCAAACCATAATGACTAATAAAAATGGATTCGAATCCGTCAGCGTTTTGATGGACCCAAAACGTATGTTCATGATTATGTATTTCCTGTATAAGTGAATGCTCCTGGTTAACATCATGAATAAGCAAAACACGTTCATTTTCCATGTTTACACACCGAAGCTTTTTAGTGGATTGGATTAGCAGATGCAGCAAGTCTTCTAATCCACTAGCTATATTTGTCTCCTTGTCATCATCCCAGTACCCCTTCCCCCTTAAAGAGATCTCGGCCTGATAGACAAAACGGTCAAACTCTGCTTCGTTTTGAATTAACTTATGATCATTGAGAATCTGACTAGCAACTTGTTCGTAACCGCACAGAACTAATGCTGACACTAGCTCATTCACGGTAAGCTTGATTTTCCCCCTGTCGATCATTGTAACCCCTCCTCAACTATACACTCCCTACTATACATGAAATTTCCTCAATTTTTCCACTTTCTATTCACGTTACCTTGTACAAATATTGTTATACTAGATATACCTTTTACAAAAATCTTCACCATAAAAACTGTCAAGAGGAGGGGAAAAATGGATGCATTTCCGGATGGGATATCTTTTTGCTATGACTGGCGTTCCTATCAAGCAAAAGCCTTCGACCAGTTAGACAAACACTTGAAAGATAAGCATTTTCATCTGGTAGCTCCGCCGGGTTCCGGTAAAACTGTGTTAGGTTTAGAAGTCATGCTTCGATTAAATCAACCTACATTCATTGTTGCACCGACTATTGCCATTCGGAATCAATGGGCTGAAAGATTTCAAGAGTTATTCTTACAAACCAAAACAAAACCTGATTGGATTTCCACTAATATCCGTCAGCCGGCATTTTTAACGATAACAACCTATCAATCCTTACATAGTCTTTATCGAGGAGAAAAAGAGAATAATGAGGCAGACGCAGAACTGGATGAACCTGCAAACCCAGGGGAGGATGAAAAAGCTGAAAGTCAAAGTGATGTGGACCTGGCTATGGACCACTTACATAAGATTGGATTTAAGACATTCATATTAGACGAAGCCCATCACTTAAGAACAGCCTGGTGGCAGAGTACGATCGACTTTCGAAACAGCCTTGGAGACCCTGCAATCGTTGCTTTAACAGCTACCCCGCCATACGACGTCAACATGTCCGAGTGGAAGAAGTATGTTGATTTATGTGGACCCATAGATGCCGAAATTAGTGTCCCTGAACTTGTGAGGGAAGCAGAATTATGCCCTCATCAAGATTATGTCTATGCTTCAGCCCCCTCTCATGAGGAATCTGAGCCGATTTATGCCTTTAAAGAGAAGGTAAGGGCGTTTCAAAAAGACATCATACATAACGAAGCATTTAAATCATTGATTGAACAGCATCCTTGGATCGCTTCTTCCAAAGATCATATAGAAGACATTCTATCATCACCTTCCTATTTCTCGAGCCTTATCATTTACTTGAAGAAATCAGGCAGTACGACATGGAAGAAAGCTATAAAAACTATTGAGGCCAACGAAAAGGTTATTCCTGATTTTGATTTGGAATGGCTTGAAGATATGCTTACAGGTGTGCTGTTTAAAGATGATCACTTTGCCCCTAGAGAAGCGATTATCAAAGACATTCATAAACACCTTTCACAGATAGGTGCTATCGAAAGAAGAAAAGTAATGCTGCAATCTACCGATATGATAAATCGAACATTAGTAAATAGTGTTTCAAAACTATCAAGCATCAGCGAGATTGTTTCATTTGAGGAAAATGAATTAGGCAAAGATTTACGTCTGGTTATCCTTGCCGATTATATCAGAATGAAAGACATGCCAAATAATATAGGCGAAGAAAAACCACTTGTTCGTCTAGGGGTAATTCCGATCTTCGAAAAGGTCCGCAGAGAATTAGGAAACCAAGTAAAAATAGGTGTATTAACCGGATCGATTGTGATTATTCCAAGTTCAGCGCTTCCGCTTTTGCAAACATGTGCGGACGTACAACATTTAGAATTTCAATCCAGTCCACTGGCTTATGACGAAACATATATACGTGTAGAGATGAAAGCAGCTTCTCGCCAAAAGATGGTCAGTGTTATGACAGAGGTGTTTACATTAGGCGGTATGCAAGTGTTGGTAGGGACAACTGCATTGCTTGGGGAAGGATGGGATGCCCCGAGTATTAACTCATTGATTCTAGCATCCTATGTAGGAACATTCATGCTTTCCAATCAAATGCGCGGTCGAGCAATACGGACAGAAACCGGTAACCCTATGAAAACAGCCAATATATGGCACCTTGTTTGTTTTGATCCAGACCAACGAGATGGGGGCCACGATTTTAACTCGCTTACCAGAAGATTCCGTTCGTTAATAGGAATCGCGGTGCAACGAGAAACTATTGAAACCGGCATCGAACGAATGAATTTACAGCCGCCTCCTTATTCTCAGGATAAAATCCATACCGCAAACAAGAAAATGTTTGAAAGAGCAAGTGCTCGCAAAGAACTTTTCGATCGTTGGAAAAAGGCTGTAGAACAGGATGGAGAAATAACGGAAGAGATCATTTCGGATAAACGGGCAGTTCCTCGTCCTTTTATTTTCAGAAACACACTTAAGGCTATGTTTATCTTTGCCATTATTAATGGTGTGCAACTCTTTTTTGGTGCATTGGAATCAAGCAGAGCCTATGATGAGGATGATATCAATATTGGCTTCCTTATTGGAATGGGGATCATTGCGATCCTTTCTGCATTGCCATTATTAAAAACAATCAAAACTTACTTGCGCCATTCCTCTATTGAATCCAGTATGGTTCAAGTTGGGGAGGTTGTCTACAACACATTGCATCGTATGGACCTAATCCAAACAAATCTTGAACACAACCACATTCATGCTGAAAAAGATCATCTTGGATTTGTTACATGCTGGATGGAGAAAGGATCCACTCATGAAAAAACGGTCTTCCTCAAAGCGATGGAAGAACTTGTCGACCCTATTGAAAACCCAAGGTATATTTTGTTTAGAAAATCAAGCTTATTCTTCATACCACGCTATGATTACCATGCTATACCACAAGAAATTGGACGCAGGAAAGAAAATGCGGAATTTTTCACAAAGGAGTGGGAAAAACGTGTAGGAAAAGCAGAACTTATTTATACCAGAACTCCGGTGGGACGTAACAAATTGCTAACAGCGAGAATGAAAGCCATGTCGGCAGCCTTTGTTCCTAAATCTGAGCGGATAAGCGCCTGGAGATAATACAAGCCAAGGCTCAACAGAAGTGATACGTTGTTGAGCCTTGGCTTTTTATATTATTTAGTCAAAAATGCCGCCAACTAGAAAATTTGCTCCTCGTTTCATCGTCTTTTCTATTGTTGACAGCTATCCATCTTGCTACTTCCGATTACCACCTATTGCTCAAAAACATTAATAAGTACTGCACTTTGCCACAATAAGAAAAAGATAAATACTATTGCTATTAATTTATTTACAATTAACGGTAATCTAATTAAGATAATTTGAATATGATAATTGATTCCCGAGAAAAGAACAGCTATAAACTTAAATGTGTAATCCATAACACTTTCTGCTTCTCCATATACATTCGATTCATACAAAGCTATTGCTGGTTTGTGAAAAATAATTGAATATAAAGCCACCATGGCGTTTGTGAAGATAGTTAAAAGAACGAGTGTACTTGGATAAGGAATATGAATGCCTGTGAATATTAGCGACATTAATGAAAATAAAATGGTTGCTATACCTAAACCGAGCCACTCATTTTTCTGTGGCATACTGAATTTCCTTTTCTTTGTCGTTGGCTTTACACAAGCTAATACGCCTATCAAGATAAGGAATACTTCAAGGGTAAAGATAAACATACTTATGGCAGAGCCACCCGTACCTCTCCACACCCCGTAATTTAGTATGAACAACAGCAAAATAAAAACCACTAGAAGGTTAGCCTTTAAAAAAATTTTGAAGCCACTTTTGAGAGAGAACTTTTTTGGTTCTTGAATGATCTCACCTTGTTTATCTAGAGATGAATTGCTCATTTGTACCTCCCCATTTCTGTCTATAACGGTTAATTGAAAAAGTTTGAGATGAACTTTCCAGAACCTGATATAAGGTCATCTATTTCCTCTCCTAACTTTTCCCCTGTCTCCTCTCCCCATTCTATAGCTCCCTCTACTTGCTCATCCAACCATTTTCCAGCATCCTCGCCCCATTCCTTCACAGTATCCTCAACTATCCAGGACCCAACAATACCAACTCCAGCTCCAACTGCCCCACCAATAATTGTGCCTACACCTGGACAAATCATAGTTCCAATGACAGCTCCTCCAGTCGTTAAACCGGCGACCCCAACATCTAATCCGAGACCTGCAGCAAACCGGCCTGTTTTTTCCAACCCTGATTTATGTTTATTGGTATCACTGTAAAATTCCCCGGAATTAGTCATAACAGAGAACCCTATTCCCACATAGGGGATACGCTTGGTAAACTTAGAAATACTCTTAGCATCCGAGAATTGTTTTGCCGTTGCTTTCATATCAACATCCCATTTGTACTTTTTAAGCATATCTTCCTCAAGAACTAACACATTCGTGTATTTGTTCGCAACTTTGCCAAAACTAATCCGAGTTGTTCCACCCTCTAAATTAACCATTTCTCTGAGTACCCCGCTTGGAGCGTTATTATATTTTCCTAAATATTTTTTAAGTACTGGGTTGGCAGACTTGTTTCCTGTCTTTAATAGTTTGTGAAGATTGCTAGCCAAGTTGGATCCGTATTTTTTATTGATATCTTGCTTCCACGCTGAAGAAGCGGTCACGATAAAATTGCCCTTCCCATCTTTGGTCAATTTCAACATTCCACTACTTAACACACTGGCTGCCACAATTCCTTTTGCTACATTATAGGCACCGTTTGTTCTGCCTAAATCAGAAAGCCATTGAGCCACATCACCTTTAAGGGTGGAATCTCCCTGCTCAACAGATAATTTCATAGCATTATCAATCATATCCTGGATCGTATTCGATTCTCCGAAGTAATTCTCCACTTGATTAATTTGTGCTTCAGTAAGAAATACGCCGTTTGTCGTCCAGGATTTTATATTTGAAATAAATTGATTAATCTGTTCAATGGATTGCTCAGGAGATCCTAACTTTGATGAACTTGCTTCATCAAGATTTCTCAATTCAGTGACGGTCTCCTCATTTTGCCGTTTTGCGCGATAGATGGCTTGATCTAACCTGGGAGTAGATAGACTTATAGGGTCAATTAAATCCCCCACCGCTTCATAATGATTACGTATATCATGAACAATGTCATGAGTCATGTTCTCTAACTTATTCAACCCATGTTCAACATCTTGTTCAATAAAGTCTTCTCTTATCAGCCCATCATGACTTTCATATTCCCTAATGGAGCTTTGGATCTTCCTAAGCACGTCCGTATATTGGTGCAGGAATTGATTAAAAAGGATAATGGCCGGAAAGTGCAGGGTAATGAAATGTTCTTTTATGGCTTCTCCACCCTCTCCTTTAAGGGCATCGCCTAAATCAATGATCTTATTCATTTCATCTCTTAGCGTAAGAACTTGTTCCTTTTCCTGTTCCTTTTTTTGAATGACTTGTTCCAGCCCCTGAATCACTTCAGATACGTTCAATACTTTCATCCGGTCGCTCTCCCTCACTTCGATCTAGTTACGCATCAACAAATCTATTATTTTTCTTTCATCTGCTGAGCCAGTCTTTGTTCAGTCTGAACCAAGGTTTCAATACTAGAAGAGATATCATCTTCTACTTTTATCAGAGTTGTTTTATAAGTGTCTAACGTTTGATAATATTTATCTTCGATGGCGTGTATTCTTTCGATGAAGTTAAGGATAGATGTAGGAAACTGGGGTTCGGGATTAGTCGTATTTAAATCATTAGTTCTTTCCTTTAGACGCTTTAAAACGGGTTCAACTTCATTAGGTTTAACTTTTATTTCGGGCACCTTATATCACCACCGTTAATTGTTATTCATGGAATCTATCTGACTTTGTTTCGACTCCAGCGAATGAGAAAGGCTTGCATTCACATTCTGCAAGCGTGAAATTTCACTCGTTATCCTTTCCAGAAGAGATTCTACTCTTCCGTTTATTATGTTTGTATAAGCCTGCTCAATATCACTTCGAATGTTCAAGAACTCTGTGGAATGCTTGCCAGTCCATGTTCCCGGAGATAATTCTGGTTCAAATACAAGCCTTTTTTGGATCGCTAGTTCATCCTGTTCATTTAAAATGTTAAATTTAGCCTGTTCCAACCTGCTGATATCTTCCATATTGGATTGCATTCTATTATGAAGCGACCAAATATCGCTCGTTAAAGATCTGATTAGGTACTCATTTTCTACCACTTTATTCGCCTCTCTTGGTTATAAAGTATTGTCACCAAAACATTTTTTGGAAAATTACCCATATAAGTATTAATTATACGGTGAATGATAACCCCCGTAAATTGACTTCTTAGAATTTAAATCCTTTGCACTATTTAACCATAAGCGAGCAGCGTTAAGCAGGAAATCAGGACCATGATTATTGACCCCATCATAACCTTTACTTCATCCCGACATCTTGAAGCACTTCTTGAGTTTGTCCCTTTGGCATGAACTATGTTATGAAATTCAGCCAACATTCAATGTCATGGTTAGGCTAATTTTTGTTAAAAAAGTTTTCTTAACCTCTTGTAGGGAAAGGTTATTTTTGTTATAGTACACTCAATTAAATAATTTTCTTATTTCAATATATTTTGAAGTAAGGATAGAGGTGCAAAGACCATCAGTACACAATATAAGGGGAATGAGACCCTGTGACCATTGTGAAAAGGGGGCTTTGCCGAAGCGGAGGGAATCTCATTGTCTTGAAGCTGGTTCTGCTATTGAATAAATACGGGACTGTCATATAGGAAACTATATGGAGGGCTATCTTACGCGCAGGAACGATTTTTCTAAAAATATGTTTCTACGGCAACAACGAGCCCTCTCGTTGTTGCTTTTTTGCGTTTACTTCTGTGTAGGCCCAGACACCTCCATATCTCAAATTTACAAAAAGGGTGTGACAAGATGAATTTTGGGCAAGTTTTAACTGCAATGGTTACCCCATTTGATCAAAATGGTGAAATTGATTTTAACGCAACGAGAACTTTGATCAACCATTTAATAGCAAATGGAACGGACGGATTAGTAGTAGGTGGCACGACTGGGGAGTCACCGACATTAACAGCAGAAGAGAAATTAGACCTATTCAAATTCGTTGTACAGGCTGCTGATGGAAGGGTCCCTGTAATCGCTGGAACTGGCTCTAACAACACGAACGCTTCTATCAGCTTAACAAAACAGGCTGAACTAACCGGTGTCGATGGGATTATGCTCGTGACTCCATATTACAACAAACCATCTCAAGAAGGTTTATTTCAACATTTCACCACCATTGCTCATTCCACATCGCTGCCGATTATGCTTTATAACATCCCAGGAAGAAGTGTAGTGAACATGGCACCTGAGACGATCATACGCCTTAGCAAGGTTCAAAATATTGTATCGGTCAAAGAATCAAGCGGTGACTTAGATGCTGTGTCAGAAATCATTACTGAAACAGCCGATGATTTTACAGTTTATAGTGGTGATGATGGGATGACCTTACCAGTGATGTCCGTTGGTGGAGCCGGGGTTGTTTCCGTCGCTTCTCACATTATCGGAAATGAAATGCAGCATATGGTGACGAGCTTCCTGAATGGTCAGGTTAAAGAAGCTGCCGCAGCTCACCGAACCCTGCTGCCTGTTATGAATGCATTATTTGCGGCACCGAGCCCATCTCCTGTAAAAGCTGCCTTAAATATGAGGGGAATCCAAGTGGGAGATGTCCGTTTACCAATGCTTCCGTTAACGAAAGAAGAAAAAGATACACTCCAAAAAACCCTCCCGCCAAATAAAATAGAAGCAGTAGGATAAACTAGTCAAAAGTTCACTTTAGGGAAGCTCCTAATGTGAATTTTTTTTGTGAAAAAACCTGCACTGCATAGCCTATAAAATTTTATAGAGGTAGAATAAAATCTTCATAGAAGGGTATGAATCATAATAGAAAAGAAACGTAATTTAGAAAGAAAACGGAGGAGATTTTAGTGAACCGTGGAATCGTGACAGCTCTCTCAGCAATTGGAATCGCACAAGGGCTCAAAATACTTACACATAAAAACGTAACTGGAAAATGGGAGTGGAAACCGATCTTTCAAACCGGTGGCATGCCAAGTTCTCACTCTGCAGGGGTTGCTTCACTCGCTACTTATGTAGCGGCCAATCGTGGAACGAGACATATCGAAACCGCTTTAGCAGTCGTGTTCGGATCCATTGTTATGTATGATGCACAGGGGATTAGACGCCATACTGGTGAAATTGCCCAGCTGGTGAATGATCTCGAAGAGCATTTCGAGGCTATTTCCGGTGATTTCCCCAGCTTAGAATATGTGAAGCAGGAACATGAATTAAAAGAAGTCCTGGGGCATCAGCCAGCCGAAGTGCTAGCAGGTGGGCTGTTTGGTATTTTACTTGGGTTAATCTCAGCAAAAGTAGAAGATAAATAAGGCGCATAGCCACAACTTTGGTGTTATCATTTGATTATCAACAGATTATTACGATCAATAAGGTGTGAATACTATGGTTCAACATATGAGCCGAAAACGACCCATCGTTACATATAAAAATGGGCAACTACAAGGTGTAGAGGATGAAATAGTAACAGAATTTCCTATCACCATTCATATCAACGGTGAAGAGTTTGCTACAATGGTTTGCACTCCGACTCATCTCGAAGAACTGATTATTGGCTTTTTAGCCTCAGAAGGAGCCATTTTGTTTAAAGATGACGTGACGGACCTCATTATTGATGAGAGCGCCGGCTTTGCCTATGTCACTTTAAAATCTGAGATTCACGAGAAACAACAACAGCATTCTAAACGCTTCATTGGATCCTGTTGTGGGAAAAGCAGACAATTTTATTTTCAAAATGATGTTCGAACTGCTAAAACATCGATGGCAAAGACTAGACTCAAACCCGAAGATTGCTTGAATCTCATGAAAATGATGCAGAAAAATAGTCTTGTTTTTAAAAATACCGGCGGTGTACATAATGCCGCCCTTTGCACCCCTTCTGAGATCTTAGTAGGGAGGGCTGATATCGGAAGACATAATGCAATTGATAAATTATACGGCCATAGTCTTCTGAACAAAATACCAGTCAGGGATAAAGTAATTGTCTTCAGTGGAAGGATCTCATCAGAAATACTCATAAAGGCAGCTAAAATTGGAGTAGGTATTGTTTTATCAAAATCTGCTCCAACTGATCTTGCCATTCAACTCGCGGATGACCTAAATATTACAACGGTCGGTTTCATCCGCGGGGAGTCCTTTAACGTGTATTCTCATCCGGAGAGAATATCAGATTATAGTATGGCTGAATAGAAGTAAAGGAGCAATCCATGTCTGTTCAATGGATTGCTCCTTTATTATCACTTAAGGTTAATTCTACACCCTGTTATGAAGAGGGTCGGATGTCTTCACTGTAGATTTGTGGCTAACAGCAAGACCATTACCGCAATACCAATGGCTCCAGCAACTTGTTGGATCGTTTGAGTCGAAGCAATTCCATCTGGATACCACTGTTTTGGAAGGGAATTCAGTGTCTTCCCTTGCACTTTTCGTTTGATGCTATTAAAGTATATAATGGTTAAAATCCAGTCTATATAGGAATAGATAACAGTAACATTTTCACTTTTTAACTTTGGGAACATGTTTTCCCTTAAGGAAAGGGTTCAGATATACTATGAAAGAAAACTTTTGGCATGAGTTGCCACGGCCGTTTTTTGTTCTGGCACCGATGGAAGCTGTAACGGATGTCGTTTTTCGTCATGTCGTGAGTGAAGCAGCGAGACCTGACGTGTTTTTTACAGAGTTTACGAATACGGAAAGCTATTGCCATCCGAAAGGAAAAGACAGCGTGCGTGGACGTCTGACGTTCACGAAAGATGAACAGCCGATCGTCGCCCACATCTGGGGAGACAAGCCCGAACACTTTCGAGAAATGAGTATCGGCATGGCCGAAATGGGCTATCAGGGCGTAGATATCAACATGGGATGTCCTGCGCAGAATGTCGCACCGAAAGGAAAAGGATGCGGTCTGATCCGCCGTCCGGATGTGGCAGCGGAAATCATCCAGGCAGCCAAAGCGGGAGGTCTTCCCGTCAGTGTGAAGACCCGTCTTGGTTATACGAAAGTGGACGAATGGCGCGACTGGCTGAAGCACCTTCTGGAACAGGATATTGCCAATCTT
Source organism: Halobacillus naozhouensis (assembly GCF_029714185.1). Taxonomy (NCBI): domain Bacteria; kingdom Bacillati; phylum Bacillota; class Bacilli; order Caryophanales; family Bacillaceae; genus Halobacillus; species Halobacillus naozhouensis. The sequence goes on from NZ_CP121671.1 coordinate 4,164,887, forward strand.
TCCATCCATCTCCGTACGAAAAAAGAAATGAGTAACGTCGATGCTCACTGGGAGCTGATCCCGGAGATTAAGAAGCTTCGTGACGAAATAGCCCCTGATACGCTTCTGACGATCAACGGTGATATTCCTGACCGCCATAAGGGTCTTGAACTTGCAGAAAAATACGGCGTGGACGGAGTGATGATTGGACGGGGGATCTTCCATAACCCGTTCGCTTTCGAAACAGAGAAGAAAGACCATACAAGCGAAGAACTGCTCGACCTCCTGCGGCTGCAGCTCGACCTTCATGATAAATATTCCGAAGAACTGGAGCCACGGCTCTTCAAACCGCTTCGTCGCTTTTTCAAGATTTACGTCCGTGGATTCCGGGGAGCGAGTGAGTTAAGAAATCAGCTGATGAGCACCCAATCCACCGATGAAGTGCGTGCGCTGCTTGATGAGTTTACAGAGAAAGATGGAGTGAAAGAAGAGGAAGGTTTTTCTATTTCTTAAGTAAAGCTGTTTTGTTTGAACAGAATTATTCTTAGATTTTTAAAGGGGAGGAGAGCCGTTCGTGCTTTTCTCTTTTTTGTATGTGCTTCGAAACTGATTCTGAAATGTTGATAGCATCGTGTTTTCTCCTCTGTTAAAAATAGTATTTTAAGGGCTACACAAACTGACTGCCATTCCCATATAGAATGCCATAAACAATAAACAGACCTTCTGGTTTATGAAGACTATTTATGGTACGGTTCCCCTCGATTAATCTTAAAAGCCCGATAAATTTGCTCCACCAGCACCAGCCGCATCAACTGATGAGGAAACGTCATTTTAGAAAAAGAAAGCCCGAAGTCCCTTCGCTGCAATACCTCATCACTCAAACCCAGTGACCCGCCAATGACAAAGGCGACCTTGCTCTTACCATACGTTGCAAGGTCGTCCATTTTTTTGGCAAGCTTCTCCGATGTAAGCTGCTGGCCATCAATTTCCAGTGTTATGACATAGCTATCCGGATTGATTTTGCTCAGAATCCGCTCCCCTTCTTTTTGTTTCACTTCAAGCATCTGCGCCTCGCTTAAGTTTTCGGGAGCTTTTTCATCTGCAACTTCCACGACTTCAACTTTTGCGTAAGGGCTAAGGCGTTTTACGTATTCCTCGATCCCCTGTTTTAAGTATTTCTCTTTTAGTTTTCCGACAGTTATGATGGTGATTTTCATGTAGTGGCCTCCACTTGATTCGTTTGTTCTTAGTTTATCATTTGCTGATAAAGATTACGATTCCCCTTGCTGTTGATAATGGTATTTAAGATAAGACAGTAGGTTAGGGAGGTATGTCCATTAGATAAGGCGGTATCTTTCATTCCGCGAGTCATTATATAAAAAGTACGCCGCTACTTCCTTAGGCATAAACCGTTACCTCTCTATTTCTCCTTATACTCCTCCAGCATCGAAATCCGATCCATCATCGTCGGATGGCCATACCTGAAAAACTTCACGAGAGCTGGTGGATTCACGTCACTTAAACCATTAACGGTTAACTTTTGAAAAGAGCCTACCGCGGCTTGTGGATCCTCCGTCATCTCGATAGCGTATTGGTCTGCTGCTTTTTCAGCGCTGCGTGAGATTGCTAATTCTGCCGGACTTGACGCAAAGGACAATAGAGATAAGATGATAAATAATGCGGGCAGTGAGGAAATATCAGCCACATGTTTTACACCCCAGCCTGCTCCCCATTTGCGAATAACTACATGAAGAACTCGATAGGCAATGTACAAACCAATCAGGCTTGAGAGAATAACAGCTGCCAGGTTTAAATAGAGATGGTCCATCACATAGTGGCCGATTTCGTGTGCCATAATGAATAAAACTTCTTTATCCTTAAGATTATTTAGGGTCGTATCCCATAGCACAATGCGCAGGTTCGAACCAATTCCATTTACATATGCATTCATAGCGTTTGTTTCTTCGGACATATTTACCTGGTAAACACGTTCGGCAGGAATATCGGCTTCATCGGCAAGGTTAAGAATTTTCTCTTCCAACACCGGATCATTTAATCTGGAAAAATCGTTGTAAAGCGGGTCAATCACGACGGGTTGAATATACATCATAAAGACGAAGAAAGGAATAAGAAGGACCCAGGCATAGAGCCACCAGCGTTTCGTAAAACGTTTCATTAGCGAATATAAAACCGTAATGAGAATAATCATAATCAATGTACCGATCCAGAAACTTAACAGCAGATCCTGCATCCAGCTTGAAAAACTTTGCGTTGAAATGCCATATGTCACCGAAAGCTTTCGTTCAGCGTAATCGATTGGAAACGTAAGAATCCATGTGAAGGCGGACAATAATAATACATAAATAGGAATTTTAATGATGGAAAACCGTGAAACGCCTTCACCAAATCGTTTAAAAATTGGAGATAGGCCAAAAACAAGCACACTTAAATAAATCAGCGCTTCTAAAGGAATTCCAATAAAAAATAAGAAGTCCTTATATCTTGAAAATTCTTGACTCAGTTCAAGTTCCTTCGCTGTCATAAAGGTTGATGGATCAGCAGCCGTACCCTGATAAGCAGCCGGTACCCCTGTGCCTGCCATGTGGAACAAATAAAGGTAGACAAGAAAGGCATAAATCGGGAAAAGAACAGCCGTCCACAGCACGAATCGTTTTTTCATTTTTGTCTAAGCCTCCGTTCTTTAATACACTCTATACTACTTGTACGAGTTCTATTCCTTTTTAGAACCTTCATTCGTTTTGAGTAGTCTACTTTATTTAGTGAAAAAGGAGTCCGGTTCATCTGATTATTTTAAATTGAGAGAAGCTGCCAACTTTATTGAAGGCAAAATAAGGTCAGCTCCAAACGAAAATGGAGGCTGACCTTATTAAGTAGGATTTTCATTATACTACACGCAACTATCGAAGCTTAGACCATTACCATCTGTTCAAGTACTTTACTTTCCGTTTCATCCTCTTTCTGTAACTCTTCAAAGGAGTAGACACCTTCTACATAGATCTGGTGCCACAGCATGAACATGAGAACCGTCCATATTTTCCTTGAGTAGTCTCCTTTTTGCTGAACGTGCGCCTCAAGCAAATCAAGGACGACTGATTTATGAATGAGATGGTCTGTTTCACTTGTAACAATCAGGTTTTTCGCCCAGTCATACAATTCATTCCGCAGCCAATGACGAATTGGTACAGGAAAGCCAAGCTTTTTACGATCGAGCACGTGGTCGGGTACAATGTCCCGTGACGCCTTACGTAAAATTGACTTTGTTGTTCCATCGGCGATTTTGCTTGCGACAGGTAGTTCGCGGGCTACGTTAAACACTTCCTTATCCAGGAAAGGAACGCGCAATTCCAAAGAGTTCGCCATCGTCATTTTATCCGCTTTTAATAAAATGTCACCGCGCAGCCATGTATGAATATCAACGTATTGCATTTGGTGAACAGGATGTTCGTTTTCTACGTTATCATACAGACTCTTCGTAAGTGATTGATACGACTTGTCCTTGGAAAATTGTTTCAATAAATTTCCTTTCTCACGTTCTTCAAACATCTTCGCGTTACCAATATAACGGTCCTTCAATGGCGTTGTGCCACGCTCGAGGAAACTCTTACCGCGAACGCCTTCAGGCAGCTTCTGTGCTACTTTTTGTAAGGCCTTTTTTACAACAGGCGGCATCGAATCAAATGCCCTTAATGACTCTGATTCACGATAAATATTATACCCGCCGAACAGTTCGTCTGCTCCCTCACCTGATAGAACTACCGTGACATGCTTCCTCGCTTCTCGTGCAACAAAGTAAAGCGGAACACAGGCCGGGTCTGCTAATGGATCGTCCATGTGCCACATTATTTTAGGCAGCTTCTGAACGTATTCATCAGGTGTGATGATGTATGAATGGTTGGTTACGTTAAGTTTATCAGCTGTTTCTTTTGCCACGTCAACTTCTGAATAACCTTCACGCTCAAATCCTACAGAGAACGTTTTAATGTTTGGATTAAATTCCCTGGCGATAGCAACTATGATCGATGAATCGATCCCGCCGGATAGGAAGGAACCTACCGGAACATCACTTCGCATGTGAACATCGACAGAATTATATAACGCATCCTGAATTTGTGTAATCATCCGCTTCTCATCTGTAAGAACGGGTTGGAAAGTAGCATGGAAATAACGCTCAATGACAAGCGGTTCACCTGGAGTTTTTACGAAATAATGACCTGGTTCAAGTTTTTGAACGCCTTCCGTTAATGTCATTGGCTCAGGGACATACTGGTAGCTTAAATAGTGCTGCAAAGCCTCAGTATCTACCTTGCCGTCTGCTTCTGCCAGGCTCTTCTTCTCCGACGCAAAACTTAAGGTGTGACCTGACTTTGTATAAAACAACGGTTTAATGCCAAATTGGTCACGTGCTCCGTATAAAGTGTTCGTTTCCTTGTCCCAAATCAGAATGGCAAACATGCCTCGCAGCTTACTAAAAGCCTGCTCCTGCTGATCTTGGAACAATACTGCAATAACCTCTGTATCCGATTCTGTTTCAAAGGTATAGCCTTTATTCAAAAGCTGTTCGCGAAGTTCTACATAATTATAAATTTCTCCGTTAAATACCATCCAGTAGCGTTCATTTTCAAAGTGAAAGGGTTGATGGCCGCTCTCAATATCAATGATACTTAACCGGCGAAATCCCAGTGAGATATAACCATCATGGTAGTACCCTTCATCATCAGGTCCCCGATGCTTAATAAAATTATTCTTCTCACTGAATTGCTGTTTGTATTCCTTATTAACTTGATTTCCTTTGTTGTGTAATATCCCAATAAATCCGCACATAGGGAATCCTTCTTTCTTTTAGAAAAATTAGTAAGGGAAAACCTCGATACCATTAGACTCACCTTTATACTCCTAATGTACACGTTTTTAATAACGGTATTCTATCTTTGGAAAATAAAGTGTATAGGACTCAATTGTCTAATGTGTCCCTTGTTTGACTTAAAACTTTGAGTTGCGTGTCTATACAGCTATTGTACCATGTTTTCAAATAGCTGTTATATTTAAATCCAATCATTTGGTGGGCTCTATGACCTTGAAACCGCACACCCTTTAATTAGACCGGTACAGCAGATAAAAGGTTTCTTGTATACTACACTTTTCGTAAAAAAATTTGAATTATGACTATTGATTGCTTAATTTCAACAGTTTGAAACTAATTGTTCTACACAGGTTATGACAGATTCTATATCTTTTGCATTCACATCATAGTTTGTTACGAACCTTATCGTTTCAGGTCCAAATGGCACAGCAAGCACTTCGACCTTTTTTAAATCTATCAGGAATTCATCAGCTGACTTGCCAAGATCAGCTACATTCACTAAAACGATGTTTGTTTCCACCTGTCCTTCCAAACTAAGCCCGCTAATTTGGTCAATTCCTTCCGCGAGTCGCCGGGCATGTTTATGATCTTCTGCTAGTCGATCAACCATTTCAGAAAGAGCGACTATTCCAGGTGCTGCAACCATACCAACCTGCCTTAGACCGCCTCCCAGACGTTTACGCCATTTTCGTGCTTTGTTTATGAAATCATAAGAACCCGCTATGATAGAACCCATAGGAGCACGAGCCCTTTTGATAAGCAAAACTGAACCGTATCCGCCTGAGCGGCATAGTGTCCAAGTGATACGCCTGAAGCCACTGATGCGTTAAACAATCTTGCCCCATCCAGATGTACTGGGATCTGCTGCTCGCGAGCTACCTCATAAATCGCCTGCATATTCCCCAGGGGAACAATTGCCCCACCTGCTTTGTTATGGGTGTTCTCTACACAAATGAGACCGGTTTCGGGAAAATGAATGTCCTCTGGACGGATGGCAGCCTTAACCTCTTTCGGATCCATTGCTCCACGGGTGCCTTCAATGGTTCTTGGTTGAACACCAGCTAACGCAGACATGGAGGCTCCTTCATATAAAAATAGATGGGAGTTTGACTCAAGCAGTACTTCATCGCCCGGCTGACAATGTGTTAACATAGCCACCTGATTTCCCTGCGTTCCGCTCGTCACAAACAATGCCGCTTCTTTCCCAAGCAGACTGGCAGCCATCTCCTCCAAACGGTGAACCGTAGGATCCTCGCCATAAACATCATCTCCTACTTCGGCTTCAAAGGCTGCTTTCCTCATTGCTTCTGTAGGTTTTGTTACTGTATCGCTTCGTAAATCAATCATATGTAACTCCTCCTTATTTCCATCATTGTACGAAACCAACATATTAGCGAACAATTTATTTGGTTGTGAAAGTTTGATTCACAGACACCTTAATTTACGACATGTAACGTCCTAATAGAAATTTCTCGTATGTCGTTAGTAAAACCAGCTTATACACACAGGTGTCCTCATCTATAACATGTGATTAACTTGCAGGTGTTGTGGATAAACGCTAACACTGCGCCACCACTGCTATTCACATGTGGAAAGACTGACTAACGAAAGCAGTTACCCACAATTGTCCACAGACTTATACACAACCCGTGTTGGTCAACTTTTACTCACAGGTTGTCCTAGGCTATGAACAAGTTATCCCCTGATATTATCCACACCTGTTTATAACTTAAAGTCTATATGGTAGTAGTATATATGTTCGCTACCATATATGCTATTTATCCAGAGCTTTATCAACACACTGTGGATAAGTGCTGATAGCTTCAATTTGCCTATCAAAAAGACGACATTTAAAAAGGCGCATGCATTGTAATTATAATGCATACGCCTTAGTCTTTATTGCTGTGAGCCTAATGTTAAAGTAACTGTATTCTTTTCACCTTCACGATAATATGTGATTTCCAGCTCATCACCAGGGTCTTTCTGTTTATAAAGATATTTACGCAAGTCAATAATATCTTCTACCGGCTCACCGTCGATCGCTGTAATTACATCAAGTGGCTGCAATCCAGCTTTATCGGCTGGTGACATCCTTGTAATACTTCGAATGTATAAACCACCATCCACACCTTCAGGTAAATTCAAAGTATTTCGCCATTCAGAAGTAGGAACTTGTGACAATGAATAAGCTTCAATTCCTATGAATGCTCGATTAACTTGACCATACTGCTCAAGCTCCGCGATGATCGGCTTTACAGTTTCAATTGGTATTGCAAAACCAATGCCTTCTACCGCTGACTGAGCTATCTTCATGGAGTTAATACCAATGACTTGACCTTCTATGTTTATAAGTGCTCCTCCACTGTTTCCGGGGTTAATGGCTGCATCAGTCTGAATAACTTCTGATTGCCAGTCTTTTTGACCATCCCCATTAAAATCTTGAGGTATCGCCCGTTGTTTCCCACTAATAATTCCTTTTGTAACGGAGCCAGCAAAGCGCAGGCCTAGAGGGTTTCCAATTGCAATCGCCGGTTCTCCAACTTTCAAGTTATCAGATGAACCGAATTCGGCAACTTCCTTCACCTTCTCACTCGACATCTTAAGTACGGCTAAATCAGTAAATACATCACCGCCGACTAGCTGTGCCTTCTTTCTTGTACCATCGGAAAGAACGACTTCAATTTCACTAGCCCCTTCAATGACGTGATAATTCGTCACCACATAGGCAGTACCATCTTCTTTCTTATAAATTACTCCTGATCCGGCTCCTGCCTGCTCAGGGTCCCCTCTTTGCTCCCAGAAATTTTGCTGAGATTGGAGGTTGATAACCCCTACTACCGCAGGAGATACTTCTTCTACCACTTTAGTAATTTGGCTTGTTACATTTAAATCGACTGTTTGTGCGGGGTCTTCAGTGGGAGTGCCACCATCTTCAGCCGACTGTTGTTCATTTGGTGTAATATTATACGGCAGTATGTTTGTTTGGACCAGCGCTGGTAAAGCGAGCAGGACGAGAACTGCGCCAAGAACGACTCCAACAATCGTTGGCATAACGAAGCGACGTCGACCTTTTTGCCGCTGATTGGCTGGTGAATGATCGTCATAATAACCCACGTTTTCCACCTTTCCTTTCATTTCGGCTTTCCTTCTACCTATCTTATTGTTACCTTATCTCAACCCATTTAAAACCTGCTATACTTCATAAATTGGTGTCGCCTGTGCCGGGTCCGTATCATGAAGTTCAATACGTGATCCAATCTCAAAGCCACGCTCCTCCAATACGTTCTTAACGGACATACGGGCTATATCCTTCATGTTGTTATCGAGACTTAAATGCGCTAAATATATCCGTTTGGTCCGATCAGTTAATATATCGGACAGGGCAAGAGCAGAATCTTCGTTAGATACATGCCCTGAGTCGCCTAAAATTCGCCGTTTTACATTCCATGGATATCGACCCATGCGTAACATGCTCACATCATGATTGGATTCAAAAATATAAGCATCCGCATCCTCGACAGTCTTTTTAATCCGTTCAGATACATACCCTAAATCAGTGACAAGCGCCACCTTTTTTCCGTTGTTACGAAATGTATAAAACATGGGTTCGGCTGCGTCATGGGAAACAGCAAAGGACTCGACATCAAGCCCTCCAAATGATTTTGTTTCCTCCATATTAAAATGGAATTTCTGGTCTACAGATAGCTTGCCAAGTTGTCCCTCCATAGCACTCCATGTCTTTTCATTTGCGTAAATAGGCAAGTTATAACGGCGAGCCATAATTCCAAGACCTTTGATATGATCACTATGCTCATGAGTGACAAGGATTCTGGACAGCTCTGCCGGATCCACATCCACCTGTGCCAGCAAGCCTTCAATCCTTTTCCCGCTAAGACCTGCATCGACCAGGATCTTCTCTTCTTCAGATTCTATATAAAAAGCATTCCCCGTGCTTCCTGATGCTAGTACGCTAAATCTTAACGTCATAGTTAGACACTCCATCTCCCTTTATTCTTCAGTGTTTTCTCCCTTATTGGTCATAACATTTTGGTTGCTCCCTGACTTGATCTCTTCGAAGCCATTTATGGTTTTTTGAATAAATTCATTTTCATCGAGTTGTAAATAAATTGGCTTTGCTGCTAGAGCAGAATAAAAAGCATCTTCATTGCCATTGATAGTCACTTTCCATACAGGAGCGAATAATTGCTCACTCGCTCCTCCCCCAGGGTCTAAACTATATGCTGAATAGTAGCCAATTGACATGTCCGTAACTTTGTCTCCTCCATTTATAACTCCATCGGTATATAGACGCTCTACCACTTCTAACGGGTTAATTAGCTCTTGTTTATCTTCCCCTGACTGATTTGGTACTTTCAGATGAGCAAGCTGATAGCCTGTCATTTTGCCGTTTTCAATATTAACAATCAGTACACCACCCGAGTTATAATAAACGGTTCGGGAATTCGCCTTCTGGAAGAAAATTGCCCTGCCCAGCTCTTCATTTAAGTTCCAAAAGGAATACTGACTGCTAAATGGAACATATTTGCTGACAGCTCCTGCAATTGTTTCTTCAGATACAGCTACAGGTTTATCTAAAGTCGCAGTTAAAAGATTCTTATTATATACTTTAGCCGTTTGTCCTTCGAGTTGCCTGATTGCCTCAAGCTGCTCTTCAGTGAAATCACCAGCTGAAGCCGTAATTAACCTGACTGCCGGCGCTTCTTCTGGTACATTATTGGAAATTGTTATGTCTGCGTTACTTAAGCTCGTTTCGTACTGCGATTCTCCAACAGTTTGAATACTGGTTTGTCCTTGCTTATCCAGAAATTGCTGAAGAAGGAATAAATCGAGCACAAGGAAACTAAAGATAAACAATGTTTTAATTTGTCCCCATTGCACCAGTCATCCCCCCTTCGTGTACGAAAGATTCTTCGACTTCTTTCCAGCTGCCATTTTCTAAGATAAACCATCTAGGAATAAGGGAATAACCTCCATACCCACCACTTTGCTTCACAAGCTTGTAACCGATTTCGATGTCTTCAATAAGCTTGATATTATATTTGCGCGATTCATTAATGAGGGCAATAATTTTATTCCCTGACGAAAGCGAGTATGGCCCTTCTGATTTATTAATTGAAGGTTCCAAACGAACCAACGGGCGTGCGTAGCGTTTTTCTAGGCCGTTTTGATAATCAACCATAATGGTATGAATGTTACCTTCACTTGCCAGAACTGGTAAATGCTTTTGATACATGTGATAGGTAATCGACGTGTTTGCTGTAGACAATTCACCTATGCGGAACGTGTCTGTCCAACCCTGATGTGCATTAATAAAGCTGATACTCTTTTCTAATACCTCATAAGAACTCATAGCTGTCTGGGGAGAAGGTTTACTGAGCAACTCAGAAAAAACCATTCGTCTTCCCCCTTCCATAACCTCCAGATTACTAAGAGAATCAGTAAGTCTTTGTTCTACTCTTGGAGCGGGGATATCCTTGACGATAGAAGGGTCCTCAAATAATGTGTTTTTTAAAGGAACAATCGGTATCGTAGTTGTGTCTAAAATATGCCACGAAACCTCTACGCTATTACTTGGTAAGAAAATGCGCTTATCACCATCACCGGTAAACATGACTTGCTTATTTACTCCTTCGGTGGTGGCAATTAACTCTTCCAGCTGATATATATTTTCACTTCGAAGTGAAGCCCCATATGCTATAGCGTCTTCCGATTCAGGCTTAAAGAAAACATCTACCCCGCCATTTTCATTAATAGAAAAGAAGATTCGCTTGAACTCACCTGATGAAGGCGCGAAATCCTGTTCACCAAGAGAAAAGATATTTTTAATCGCCTGTGCAGGAATATTCGTCGGAAAAATGACCTCCATCATTCTCGCTGCCTCAGGTACAACACGGTTTTCCACTGTATGAATATTAAACAATGTCCAGTTCTTCATTATCTTGTAAGTTTCCTCACGGTCTTTTCCATCTTCAAAAGAATAATGGTTACCGTTTCTATGGAAGACAAACTGAGAAGGGGCAATTAAGGAAGACATTTTAACCTCCTCACCGCCAATTGTGGTCTCTTCTACTAAATTTTCATTTTCTTTACCCACCTCATCGGTGATAGGTTGATAATTCCATAAGCCGACAGTTAATAACAGACTAAAACAAATAAGAATTAGTAAAATAATGGACTTAAGTGTTTCAAATTTCATTTTCTCCGCCTCCGCTTCTGACTGATTAGCGGAAGTGTAAAGAAGACAGTGGTCCCCTTACCTTCTTGGCTTTTCGCCCAAATTTGGCCATGATGGGCTTCAATTATTTCCCGGGCAATAGCTAGTCCAAGTCCTGTACCGCCCATTTCTCTGGACCTTGCTTTATCAACACGATAAAAGCGATCGAAAATTTTATCGACAGTATCTGAAGGCATGCCAAGTCCTTGATCAGAGATGCTTACCTGAAGATGTTTATTAACAGGCTGTGCTTGGAAAGTAATGGTCCCTCCTTCAGGAGAGTATTTAATCGCATTAGAAATCACATTGTCCAGGACTTGTGTAATTTTATCTTTATCAATCCATACATAGAGGTGCTGCTTAGATAATTCTCGTTGATGGTTCATGTTTTCATCCCGATTCATTTCGAACCGATCTATAATATGGTCAAAAAAAGGGACAAAATCGACTTTTTCCTTAAATAGCCCAGTATCCTGCTTACGCTCCATTTTTGACAATTGCAGCAAATCATTGACGAGTCGAATCATTCGGTCTGTTTCATTTTGAGTAACATCTAAGAACCTTGGTGCAATTTCCTTGTCCTGCCAGGCACCATCTGTCAATGCCTCAATATAGCTCCGCATCGTTGTTAAAGGAGTACGAAGTTCATGTGAAACATTCGACACAAATTCCCGTCGCTCCTGTTCTACTTTTTCTTGTTCGGTTACATCACTAAGTACGGTGATAAAACCATTCATCTCTTCATTTTCATCTTGTACCACAGAGAAATTAGCTTTTAATAGAAGATGCTGGTCATCCTCACTCAAATCAATGATCACTGAACCGATGGAATCAATCTCTGATATGTCATTGAGTTGATCTGATAACTCAAGGATATCTATTAATGACTGCCCTTGTACTTCATAAAAACTTTGTCCAATAAGTTTAGACGCTGGAGCATTCATTAAGGTTACAGCCCCCAAACGATCTGTGGCAATAACCCCATCTGACATGTTGGAGAGGACGGAACTAAGTTTCCTTCGTTCCCCCTCCGTTGTAGCCTGTGACAGCTTTAATTTTTCAGTCAAATCATTAAAGGCTATCCCTAACTGTCCAATCTCATCATTTCCATGTACCGTTACTTTTTGCGAGAAGTCTCCAGTAGACATCACAAGGGCTTGCCTTCGCATCGCAGACAGAGGTTTCGTGATCGTCCGCGCTACCAAGATGCCTAGTAAAGCAGTAATCGTAATGGCCAAGACTGCCCCTGTAGCAAAAATATTGTTGATCGTCTGAAGCTGTCCATAAACTTCACTCATATCAGCTTGATAATAGACAGCTCCAAGTGCCTGTTCCTCATTACTGCTCAGTATTGAAGTGGCGCCGACTAATAAGCGGTTCCCGGTTTCTCCATCTTGTCTAATATCATGGGAAGACTCGGAAGATGGCAGTTGTAGAGCGGAGGTGATTCGGGGAATGAGGACCTTTTTCCCAACGTTTGAAACTCTTAACTCTTCATTTTGTTCCGCAATAATACGTCCATTGCTATCTACCACCAAAAGTTTCTGGATATCGGATTCATCAAAATCCTGGATTAGGTTTTGAACGTCTGACTTAAGACTTGGATCTGTTTCGTCCCTATCCAATTGGAATGAATTTTGCAAACTATAGGTTAGGGAACGAATAGTCCCCTCAATAGAGCTTGTAAAATTCTCCTCAAGCTGCTCCTCAAGCTTGTCAACGAAATATGCCCCAATCACCTGAATCCCTAGTAAGAGTAATAAAATATAAACAACAATAAGCTTCAGCCTTACTGACTGAAAAAAGCTCACTTTCTTCATATAATCCTACTCCTGCTCAGGGTTTCTCAAATAATAACCAACTCCGCGTCGAGTCACAATCCATGCTGGATTACTCGGATTTTCTTCAATTTTCTCACGAAGACGACGAACCGTAACATCAACCGTACGCACATCTCCATAGTAGTCATAACCCCACACCGTCTCGAGCAAATGTTCACGGGTCATCACCTGTCCAATATGACGAGCAAGGTAATGCAGCAATTCAAATTCACGGTGCGTAAGCTCAATATAAGATCCATCCCTAGTGACTGTATAAGCGTCAGGGTGAATCGCTAAACGTCCAATCGTAATGTCTTTAGACTGTTGAGACTGATCCTCTGGCTCTTGCTGATGTCGACGCAAATTGGCCTTTACTCTCGCAATCAGTTCACGATTACTGAATGGTTTGGTCACATAGTCATCGGCTCCCATCTCTAAGCCTAAAACCTTATCGATTTCAGCATCCTTCGCTGTCAGCATAATAATCGGCATCGTGTGATTTTTACGGACCTCACGGCACACTTCATTCCCATCTTTATGAGGCAGCATAATATCAAGCAAGATCAAATCAGGATCTTCATGATCTGCTTTTTGAATGGCTTCATCCCCATCATAAGCGCAGACCACATCATAGCCCTCTTTTTCTAAATTAAATTTCAATATATCCGCAATTGGCTTCTCATCATCTACTACTAATATTTTCAGCGCCATATCTAGTCACTTCCTTTTCATCTACTTCAACACTTTCCCTTATTTTAACTTATTTACAGTCAAATGTCTTACTTCAACTGAAATTACAACCTTTCACACCAAAAAACCGCTATGATGCACATAGCGGTTTGTCTATTAAAAATAGGATAGAGGATTTTGTAATGAACCATTTTTATAAACCTCAAAATGTAAATGTACCCCTGTTGAATTTCCGGTCGTTCCCATAATTCCGATCGCGCTTCCTTGTTCAACGGTTTCTCCTGCACTTACATTAATGGACGATAGGTGAGCATAGATAGTTTTATACCCATTGTTATGATTGATCACGACTTTATTCCCGTAGCCGCCGTCATAACCTGCCGAAACAACGACTCCATTGTCAGCCGCTTTAATTGTACGGTCACTCACACCAGAGATATCAATCCCTTTGTGATAGTCACCCCACCTAGAACCTTGCTCACTTGTAATCGTCCCGCCTATAGCCGGCCATACAAATTCTCCAGTTCCCCGTGATGGTGTCACCTTTGTTCCTTTAAGAATAATTTCTTTTACAGGCTCTGTAATGATTTCTTCATCCAATGTTTTCTCTTCGATTACAGTTCCGTTTCTCTTTTTTAAGGAAAAATGAACTTTCTTTTTCCCTTCCTGTCCCTCTTGTTTAACTTTTGTTTCACCTTTACGAAGATCATCTGTCTTAACAACCTCCGTCTCATAGGAAATTTTCTTCTCTTTCATCCCTTCTTCCGTCACGAGTACCTCTGTTAACGGTTTAAACTCCGTTACATTCAGTTCTTGTCCAATCTGCAGAGGTTCCCCTTTATTCAGATCAGGATTCAACTCATATAATTTCTCCTCAGAGAGATCATACTCAGAAGATATTTCACTTAGCACCTCACCTTTTTCAACAGTATGAAGTTTTTCCTCCGGTGTCCCTTTTTGTAAAATATCCACCGCTTCATCTACCGTTACAACTTTACCGGGTTCCACTTCTTTTTCTTTTTTTGAAACCTTATTGGTAAGTTTGACGTCTATTATAGTAGAGTCGTCAATATTTGGTTCTTCACCATTCTCTTTTCTCTCTTTTAAGTTAAGTAGTGCCTCTTCTTCCACGTACTGTGCTTTGTAGTGTTGAATAGCCTTCCGGGCCTTTTCTTCGCTTGGAAGATAAGCTACAGTTTGGTCACCAACAGTTAATGCCACAGCATCAGCAGCAATGGTGATATTGTTTTTGAGGATTTTCATAACTTCTTCATTATCATGAGAAGGTGTAAATATTTTTTCAGGTACGTAGACGATATTTTTTTTTGTCGTAACCTGAAGTTGGTTATGATCTTCTTGAGCTTGGTTCAAGCGTTGATCTACATAATCTTGAACGACTTCTTTATTATCCACTACCCCTACGTGTTTATCTCCCATATATACGTGGTAGATAGTTTCTAAGCTGCCTTTTGCATATGATGTAGCTCCAAGGCTCAAACCAAATCCAAGTAAAGTCATTATGGCGACTTTTTTCCAAATGCCAGTCGTCTGTTTCACGATCCTTTCCCCCAAATCAAATCTCTATCTCTCTTTATTTTTATATAGTTGACACCTTTTACAACTTATCATACCTAAACATAATTCGACAGGATATTTAATAGATGTAAACAATTTATAATATTGCTTCCAAAATTCTCTTATAAAGTGTTATCAAACACTCTAAAGGTGTAATTTTACACAAAGTGAAGGGTTATTTTACCATTATTATTGCACTAATGTTACATAAGTGGAAAAGGACTAAATTTCTGTGTCATAAAGGGCTTTTTGTCGAATTTAGCCAAGTGGAAATTGAGCACTCGCCACAAAAATAGGGACTCCTCCAAAAGTGACCAATTATTTACATGTGAATAACCTAAAGAAAAGCAATATTTTTCTAGGAGGGTCCTCATGTATCCAAACTATCCTTATTACACTGTAACCACTACTACCGAATATAAGGCGCTCACATTTCCGCCTCAGCATCAGCCCAAGCAGCCAGGCATTGAAGCCTTAATGAACCCAAAACCAATTATTGAAAGTAACAACTATGAAGGCAGCGGAAAGCTTACTAATAAAGTTGCGATCATAACGGGTGGTGATAGTGGGATCGGAGCTGCAGCAGCCATTGCCTATGCTAAGGAAGGGGCAGACCTAGTCATTCCATATTTTTATGAATATGAGAATGAGGATGCCTTTCGTACTAGGGAGCGCATAGAAGAGCTTGGACAGAATTGCCTCCTTCTTAGGGGAGACCTTCGAGATCCAGCATACTGTGAATTTGTTGTAAACAAAGCAGTTGAAAGCTTTGGTAAGTTAAATATTATTGTGAATAATCACGGGGTGCAATTTCCTCAAAAAGACTTACTTGATATTACAAACGAGCAATTTGATGACACGTTTAAAACAAACATCTATTCCTTTTTCTACCTGACGAAAGCTGCTCTCCCTCATCTATCTAAAGGGGATGCGGTCATTAACACGGCCTCAGTTGTGGCGTATGAAGGGAATAAATTGTTAATGGACTATTCTGCCACAAAAGGCGCAATCGTTGGGTTTACCCGCTCCCTGTCACAAAACCTTGCTGAGAAAACTATCAGAGTCAATGCAGTGGCTCCTGGACCAATTTGGACACCCTTGATCCCATCAAGTTTTTCCGAAGACAAAGTAAAGACGTTCGGTATGGAAGTACCTATGAAACGAGCAGGGCAGCCATTTGAATTGGCACCCATGTATGTATACCTGGCTTCTAATGATTCGCGTTATGTAACTGGTCAAGTCTTTCATGTTAACGGAGGGGAGATGGTAAGTTCCTAACGTAAGAGTTAATAAAAACGTCCGTGAGTAACTCACGGACGTTTTCTAAGAGTGGCTCGGGACGGAATCGAACCGCCGACACACGGATTTTCAGTCCGTTGCTCTACCGACTGAGCTACCGAGCCATAATGTTATTAAATTCAAGTTGAGCCTTCGCTCTTTGGTGCCCATATGTAAAATGGCGGTCCGGACGGGACTCGAACCCGCGACCTCCTGCGTGACAGGCAGGCATTCTAACCAGCTGAACTACCGGACCATTTCTTACGGCAACGATATTTATCATATCACAGAGATATACAAACAGCAATAGATTTTTTGATAACCCTCCAAGAGAGAAATAAGGAACGGGGACTCCCTATTTCTCTCTTAGCCAACTTTTCATCTTTTCTACAAGCTCTCCCGGTTCAGTAGCTTGTAGTATCAAGCTCCTGTTTGATTCAGAAACGAATCCTGCTTGAATCGCATGATCAATCAGATTTAGTAGCGGAGTATAATAATTCTCGGTATTTAATAAGGCAATGGGTTTAGTGTGCAACCCGATTTGTGCCCATGTTATCGTTTCGAATAGTTCCTCGAATGTCCCAAAGCCTCCAGGCAATGCAATAAAACCATCAGCCAGTTCGCTCATTTTAGCTTTTCTTTCATGCATAGTTTTGACTTCAATAAATGAGGTTAGCTTTTGGTGAACAATTTCTTTTTCAAAAAGCGGTGTCGGCATAATGCCTGTCACACTTCCCCCTGATTCTAGAATGGAATCAGCAAGCTCTCCCATCAGTCCACTTTTAGCTCCACCGTAAACAAGTTCAATTTGTTCCCGAGCAAAAACTTCTCCCAACATTTTGGATTGTTCCGCAAATGCCCGGTTACTCCCTAGTTTTGCTCCAGCATATACACATATTCTTTTCATAATAAGCTCCTTTCCTCAAACAAAACACGCCCCCCATTAACAAGGAAGACGTGCCTTATTCTTTCTATTGATACTATTCGCTATATACACTTCGTACAACATTCGTTTGTGAACGATCAGGGCCAACTGAAAAAATAGACAACGGAATACCTGTCAGCTGTGAGACACGCTCTAAATAATGACGAGCGTTCACAGGCAGATCAGAAAGTGTTTTGGCTCCTGTAATATCTTCGCTCCATCCCGGCATTTCTTCATAAACAGGTTCACATTCAGCTAACACTTTCAAGCTGGCTGGAAATTCTTTAATGATTTCACCCTTGTATTTGTAAGCTACACAAATTTTTAAAGTCTCAATTCCTGTCAGGACATCAATAGAGTTTAAAGAAAGGTCGGTGATCCCACTAACTCGACGCGCGTGCCGAACGACCACACTATCAAACCAGCCGACACGACGCGGACGTCCTGTTGTCGTTCCATACTCGCGGCCTACCTCCCGAATCTGGTTTCCTACTTCGTTATCAAGTTCTGTAGGGAACGGGCCATCTCCAACACGTGTAGTATAAGCTTTTGATACACCTACTACATGTTTGATTTTTGAAGGACCGACACCTGAGCCGATGGTGACACCACCTGCTATAGGGTTTGAGGAAGTAACAAATGGGTAGGTTCCCTGATCAATATCCAGCATAACCCCTTGAGCTCCTTCAAACAGAACCCGACGGCCTTCATCTAAACTATCATTGAGGACAACTGATGTATCACAGACATATTCTTTTATTTGCTGTCCATACTCGTAATATTCATCTAGAATTTCATCTACAGTAAATGGTGTTGTTTCATATACTTTTTCAAATAAACGATTTTTTTCTGCTAAATTCTGTTCAAGCTTTTCACGGAAGCTTTCTTTATCCAATAGGTCTGCCACACGGATTCCGGTTCTCGCGGCTTTATCCATATAAGCAGGTCCAATTCCTTTTTTCGTTGTCCCGATTTTATTGACACCTTTTTCTTCTTCTTGCAGTGCATCAAGTTTTAGGTGGTATGGAAGGATAATATGTGCACGGTTGCTAATTCGTAAATTATCCGTCGATATCCCTCGGTCATGTAAGTACTTCAATTCTTCTAAAAGAGCCTTCGGATCGACAACCATTCCATTTCCTAACACACAAATCTTTTGATCAAAAAAGATCCCAGAAGGAATAAGATGCAATTTATAAGTGACTCCATCAAATTTAATGGTATGCCCCGCGTTATTCCCGCCTTGATAACGAGCCACAACTTCGGCATTTTGTGACAGAAAATCAGTAATTTTACCTTTACCTTCGTCGCCCCATTGGGTTCCGACAACTACTACTGAAGACATATGGCACCTCCGCCAATAGAATTTACTTTTTAAATTAAATACATGGTCAGTTTATCAATATTACAGAAATTCGTCAACGTAAATCCGAACGATGTTTAATAAATTACTTCATAATGTTCGATTATATCCCTTTTTCTCCAAATACTTATAATTACTTAATATAACTTACATTACTTGAATTGTAATGAAATATTACTTATAATAGCTTATGGAGGGAGGTAGTTTACTATGTATCAAGAGGAACGGCTTATTGAGATCCTTACTTACTTAAGTAATGAGAGACGAATTTCAGTAGAGAAAATTTGTGAACTCTTTGGCGTTTCCCGTGATACAGCCCGAAGAGACCTCGTAAAGCTTGAAGAACAGCAAGCGATCTTACGAACAAGAGGGGGAGCCATCCTGCCATCTACTCGTAATAAAATTAAAGACTATCCCAATCGCCTGCAGACTGATTCGGGAGAAAAATTCCACATTGGCCGAAAAGCGGCCTCTTTGATTAGAAATGGCGATAAAGTGATATTAGATGCCTCGACCACTGTTCAATCGTGCGCAGACCAAATGAAAGAACTAGACTGTACCGTCATTACAAATTCCATTAACCAAGCAGAAATTTTATCAAATAAAGCAAACATAACCATTCATTTACTTGGAGGACAGCTGCACAAGGAACATCGTTTTTTATATGGCACATCAGTCATTGATCGGTTAGCAAAATATTACGTCGATCATGCCTTCATTGGAGTAGTTGGCATCTCCGAGCATGGGTTAACCATTGCTCATGAAGAAGATGGAATGGTAAAAAGGAAAATGATTGAGCAAGCCAAACAGGTTACAGTTCTTGCTGACCATACCAAGATAGGGATAACTGACTTTTACCAGTATGCCGGCTTAGAAGATATCGACCTATTGATCACAGACCGTGCACCTTGTCTCGAATTTCAAGAACTTCTCAGCACTCACAAGGTCGAATTAGTCGTTACAGAGGAGGAAACGTCATTATGAAGATGATTGCTATTGATTTGGATGGAACCCTTTTAAATAGTCACAGTTTAATTAGTGAAGAAAATATAGCAGCAATTAAAAAGGCTCAAGCTAGAGGGATAGAAGTGGTTATTGCGACAGGACGTGCTGAATTCGATGTGAGAGAAGTTTTCAAGAATACAGGGCTGGTGACATGGGTAATAGGAGCAAATGGAGCTACTATACACCGGCCTGATAGGAGGTGCTTTGACGCTGTTTCGCTTGATCCAAAGGATGGAGAAGAGATTTTGCAATGGCTTGAACAAGAGGAATTCTATTATGAAGTCTTCAGTGATTCAGCGATTCTTACTCCACAGAATGGACGCGAACTGCTTAATATTGAACTTGACCGAATACGAAGTGCTAATCCACAAGCGGATATTTCCGATCTAAAGGTGGCGATGAACAAGCAATTCGGACAGCAAGGATTTCTGCATGTAGGATCCTATCAGGAGATTCTGGCAGCTGGCGTTCCACTTTACAATGTGCTGGCTTTTACGTTTGATCAAGATAAACTCATCACAGGCCGGCGTTATTTTGAGTCACGCGACGATTTAACATTAGTGAGTTCTTCTCTTCATAACTTCGAACTTGAACATAAGGATGCTTCAAAGGGCAATGCACTATGGAAGTTAGCGGAATATAAAGGCATCCCTCTGCAAGATACCGGTGTAATCGGAGACAGCCCTAATGACCTGTCCATGTTCGAAGTAGCCGGACACAAAGCAGCGATGTCAAATGCGCATGACTTAGTGAAAAAAGCTGGTGACTTTATAACAAAGTCCAATGATAAACATGGGGTTGCCCACGCCATTGATACATGGCTTCAATCATACTGATTCATACACAATCGGCGTAACTTACTATCGAAGGCGTAACGAGTTGTGATGAATATAAAATCAGGCGCCTGAGCATTTAATGCCCAGGCGCCTTACTATTAAAAAACCACCTCAGGTCATCCAAAATTTGGATGACCTGAGGTGGTAAAAAAAGGTACCTCTTTCTATCTTTTAGGCTGGCGGAACGTCTGCGTCACTGTATCGTCTATCAAGGTCAACGAATTTGTTGTATTCCTTTACAAAGGCGAGTTCTACATTACCGACCGGGCCGTTACGTTGTTTGGATATAATAATTTCAATAATATTTTGGTTTTCTGATTCCTGATCATAATAATCATCACGGTATAGAAATCCTACGATGTCTGCATCCTGCTCAATCGAGCCCGATTCACGCAGGTCGGACATCATTGGACGCTTATCCTGCCTTGACTCTACACCACGTGACAACTGGGATAATGCAATTAACGGGACATTCAACTCACGAGCCAGACCCTTCAAAGAACGGGAAATTTCCGATACTTCCTGCTGACGGTTCTCCTTAGAATTAGCACTTCCTTGAATGAGCTGCAAATAGTCAATCAAAATCATACCTAGTCCATGTTCTTGCTTAAGCCGACGACACTTGGAGCGGATTTCGCTCACCCGAATACCCGGTGTGTCATCGATATAAATCCCTGCATTCGAAAGACTCCCCATTGCCATGGTCAGTTTGTTCCAATCATCAGATTCCATATGCCCTGTTCGCAAACGCTGAGCATCAATATTTCCCTCTGCACACAGCATACGTGAGACGAGTTGATCAGCACCCATTTCCAGGCTGAAAATAGCCACATTCTCTTCCGTGTGTACAGCTACGTTTTGAGCTATATTAAGAGCAAACGCCGTTTTACCCATGGAAGGGCGGGCAGCGATTATAATCAAATCATTTCGCTGGAACCCCGAAGTGATTTGATCTAGGTCCCGATACCCGGTCGGAATTCCCGTTACGTTTCCATCATTGTTATGAAGCATTTCAATATTATCATATACATCGATTAACACATCTTTAATACTTTTAAATGCCCCAGAATTTTTTCTGCTGGATACCTCAAGAATATCTTTTTCTGCTGAATTTAAAACATCTTCTATGTTCTCTTCTTCAGCAAATCCGCTCGTTACGATATTCGTCGCAGTGCGAATCAACCCACGTAAAGTCGATTTCTCACTAACGATTTTCGTATAATAGCCGACATTTGCAGCCGTCGGCACAGAGTTCGCGATATCACTTAAATAGGAGACACCGCCAACTTCTTCTAACACTTTATTATTGGATAACGCCGTGGTCACTGTCACAAGGTCAATAGGATCACCACGATCTGATAAAGTAAGCATTACTTCAAAAACCCGTTGGTGACTTGCTCTGTAAAAATCCTCAGGCAGCAAGTATTCTGCGGCCGTGGACATAGCTTCCGGTTCCAAAAAAACCGCCCCTAGTACCGCTTGTTCCGCTTCGATATTATGCGGCGGGGTGCGGTCATTCCATAGTTCACTCACATGCTGTTCCTCCCCTAGTCAAGCAAAGGGTTCGTTATTTCCCTTCAATATGAACACGAATTGTGCCTGTAACCTCTGGATGCAGCTTTACAGGTACATTTGTATACCCAAGTGTACGAATAGGATCGTCTAACTCAATTTTACGTTTATCAATTTTAATATTGTACGATTTCTTCAGTTCTTCAGCAATTTGTTTACTCGTTATAGAGCCAAACAACCGTCCGCTATCACCGGATTTTGCTGTTAGTTTCACTTCCATATCCGCTAGTTTTTCCTTGAGCTGTTCGGCTTCCTTCACTTCTTCCTTAGCAAGCTGCTCTTGTTTTGCATCTTTCGCTTCCTGTGCCTTAAGGTTTCCGCTCGTAGCCTCGACAGCTAAATTGTGTTTCAAAAGATAGTTCCGTGCATACCCATCAGAAACGTTCTTAGTTTCCCCTTTTTTCCCTTTTCCTTTTACATCAGCTTTAAATATTACTTTCATTCTTCTTCTCCTCCCTCAAAGTATTCATCAATTATATCTTGTAATAACGCTCTCGCATCTTCAATTGTTGTATCTTCAAGCTGGGTGGCAGCATTAGTTAAATGGCCTCCCCCATTCATACGTTCCATAATGATCTGCACATTTACATCACCTAGTGAGCGAGCACTAATGCCAATACGGCCATCTTTTCGTTCAGAAATTACAAACGAACATACAACCCCCGTCATCGTAAGTAATGTATCTGCGGCTTGAGCAATGATGACCGGACCATAAGCTTCGCCGTGCTCTCCGGTTGAAATCGCAATTCCATCCCGGTACACATTGGCTTTTTCAATTAAACGGCTTCGCTTTACATAAACATCTAAATCTTCTTTCATAAATTTCTGCACAAGAACGGTGTCCGCTCCTTTTGACCTTAAATAGGAAGCGGCATCAAAGGTCCGAGAACCCGTGCGTAACGTAAAGCTTTTTGTGTCGACAATAATCCCTGATAACAATGCTGTCGATTCAAGCATAGATAGTTTCAGTTTCTTCGGCTGATACTCAAGTAACTCAGTTACTAGCTCTGCAGTAGAAGAAGCGTATGGCTCCATATAAACAAGTGTCGGATCCGATATGAATTCCTCTGCACGGCGATGGTGGTCAATCACTACCACATGTTCTGTTTTATTTAGAAGCTTTTCTTCGGCAACAAGCGATGGCTTGTGTGTGTCAACGACGACCAGCAAAGTTTCATTCGTAACAAGTTCAAGGGAATCTTCCGGAGTAATAAAGTTAGACCATAACCCCTCATCCTCCTGAATTTCTTCAATCATCCTTTGGACACCTGTATCAATATCATGAGGGTCAAGAACAATAGCCGCCGGTTTATCATTGGCCTGAGCAATTTTCAAAATCCCAATAGCTGCGCCAACCGAATCCATGTCTGGTGATTTATGACCCATAATCAGCACTCTTTCACTTTCCTGAACCAGTTCCTTCATAGCATGCGAGATGACCCGGGCACGTACTCTTGTGCGTTTTTCCATTGGATTCGTTTTCCCACCGTAGAAACGAACTTTACCGGTATCATCTTTAATGGCTACCTGATCTCCGCCTCTTCCGAGTGCGAGGTCAAGGCTTGATTGCGCTAATTCCCCTAGTTCCGGCAGACTCACAGGTCCTACTCCGACTCCGAAGCTTAGTGTCAAGGGAACATTTTGATTCGTAATGAGCTCTCTGACCTCATCTAAAATCTCAAATTTAGAACGTTCAAGGGTTTGTAAGATCTCCTGGCTCATAACGGCAATAAAGCGCTCCTGGGATGTACGTTTAAGATAAATACCATAATCCCCTGCCCACTTGTTTAAGGTGGATGTCACTTGTGAATTAATTTGACTCTTATTCGTATCATCCATTCCCTGAGTAATTTCTTCATAGTTATCAAGAAAAATAATAGATAAGACGGTCTGCTCATTTTGATAAAGATTATGAATCTTGGTCTGGTTTGTACGATCAAAAATATATAATAGACGCTCATCACGTTTAATTAAGGTGTGAAGTTTATAATCTTCAATCTCTAACCAAGTTTCGCCCTGGTCTTCTTTAATTTGAGCAATTAAATCATCAGAAAGAGTGGTGAGTGATTCTCCAACAATTGTGTCCTGTTTGGTAAATTTGTTCATATATGGATTGGCCCACTCTACCTTATAATCCTCACTATATAGAACAATCCCAATAGGCATCTCAAGTAATGCTTCTTCTCCTACCTTTTTCACTCGATAGGAAAGTGTTGATATATATTCCTCAGTTTCACTAATCATGGTCTGCTCTGTGCGAACACTATAGAATATAGATGCAGCGAGAAACAGTGTCATCAACAATCCAAGCATCCACTGGTAATACCAGATAAAGCAAAGAAGCAATAGAGAGATGACATAGATGACCCACAGATGTCCGCTCATAGTCGGTTTTTTAAAAAAATTCGGCATTTCATTCAGCTCCTGCCATTTTGTACGAGCTATCGTTACTTTTTAGCTTGTAAACGTTCGCGTAACGAGAATCCTATATCAATTATACCTAAGATTCGTACAAGATAAAGTAGGATTGTTGGTAAAAGCACACATGCTATAACTGCTATGATCGGCAGCGCCTTTGTTTTCTGTTTAACATGGGCATAGAAAGCAATAAATGCAATCCCCTGAACGACTAAAAGCGTTCCAGTTAGGGTGAAAACATTAATAGCAGCTAAATAACCTATACCATCACCAGCTGCAAATATAAAGTTAAAAATTAAGGCAAAAAAGTAATACCATAATACGGAAGTTGGCAAGGTGAAGTTTCTAAAAGCGGGAAATTGAAACTTTTTACCTTCCACCCGATTAATTAGTTTATAGCTTGCCCATTGACTAATAAAGGCATAAAAAATACCTAAAATAGCCAGAATACTAGGAATTAAGTCAGGAAGTGTTTCCATTTGCTGTCGTAAACCTTCAAGTTGTTCCTCCGTCTGTCCTTCCCCGCCAAAGGTACCTAACATTCCCTCTGTTATCGCAAATGCTTCATCTAAGGCTGTCTGAATTTGTTCCGTCCAGCTGACTCCAAACAATAACTGTGACATCAAGTATATGACAACAAGACCAATGATAAAACCAATGGAGCCCATCGCCCATGTTTCGTATGCTGACCTCTTATTATTCATAGAGGCCCCTACAAATATCCCACCAATTCCTGTAAGTAATGTAACAGGTAGTGAAAAGACCGTTGCAAACAAGGAAGCAAATATAGCGACAGCAATCAGCATGAGTCCCCCTGGTTTCCACCCATGCCTGTAAGTATAAAACACAAATGGTATTGGTAATGTAAGGATCAGAATAGAGCCAATAATTCCAGGAAGAAACAGAATTAACAATAACACTAGCAGATAAATTCCTGTCATTAAAGCCCCTTCTGTGATTCTTCTCGTATCATTCATTTACGTGCACCTCGTCTTTACTAAAAAAACTATACTAACTTCCCTATTTTAACATACCAGGCAACAACTCATCTTTCTTAGCGTTTTGTCTTTAGTGTAATATGTTGATATGATAGGACAAACAATTTTAACCAAGTTAGGAGGAGTAAATATGCGAACTGATTATCATGTACATATGGCTGAAACGGGGAATTTATCCATAGATTATTTACGTACTTATATTGAAAAGGCTAAACAAGAAGGGATAGAAGAATTAGGGATTTCAGAACATGCTTACTTTTTCCAGGAAACATCAGACATTCTGTCTAACCCTTGGGTGGAAAATCGCCGGACATTAGAATTCAAACAGTACCAGCAAATGTTTGATGCGGCAAATGATGCTGGTCTGCCTATTAAAATGGGTATTGAAATGGACTATATGCCTGGCAAAGAAGCGGAAATGCAGCAATTTATCGAGGCACATCCTTTTGATTATGTAATAGGTTCCGTACATTGGATTGATGAATGGGGCATTGACTTAGCTATATTCCGGGAAGAATACGAGAAACGCGATTTGCATAATGTTTACCAGGAATATTTTGATCGAGTTGTTACTTTAGCAGAATCAGGCCTTTTTGATTTCGTCGGCCATATTGACGTCATTAAAGTGTTTGGCTATCGCCCAGATGATAAGGAATTTCTCCAAGAACAGTATGAACGTGCCGCCCAGGCCCTTGCCAAAACAAATACTTGTATCGAAATTAGTACAGCCGGTTTGAGGAAGCCGGTCGGTGAACTATACCCCGACCCAGATCTTTTAAAGGCTTGTAAGGAAAAAGGTGTAGGAATCGTCCTCTGTTCAGACGCCCATAAGCCGGACCATATTGGTTATTCTTACGATGAAGCTATTAAACTAGCTCGAACAGCTGGTTACGATGAAGTCCATGTATTTACCAAGCGGGAAGCACGAACGGAACCTATAATATAAGTGTCCGTACCCCCAGGTGGAGATGAATCCATCTGGGGGTTTACTTTTGTATAACTACTCGACAGCACCGGGCATGGAAGAGTTATATTTCAATCCTCCACGCCATTCTCATGATAGAGAGTCCCTACTCAATCTCTTTACCTCATAGTTTGTCCTCTCAACACATACAAACATCTCTGTAGTAAAAAGTATTATTCTTTTTTATCCTATTAAACATATGTTCAATGTCAATCGGTCAATATAAATAGTTTTTTTCTTTTTTTTCTTTAGTAAAAACACTGAAAATTTATAGAATTATCTGTATAATTCAAAAGGTAGAAAAGATTTAGAATATTACCACATTAGGGGGAGGATTACTTTGAAGAAAGGCAGTTTATGGCTATTATTAGTATTAATGATGACATTCGTATTAGCTGCGTGTAGCGGTGGTGAAAGTACATCAAGTAATTCTAGTGGAGAAGAAGGAAGCAGCAGTGAAGGAGAAAGTGATGTTAAACAGGAAATAACTATCACAGCAAAAAGTGAAATTGCAAGTATGGATCCTTCATTAATTACAGATACGGTTTCATTCCAATGGGCCGGTGAAACATTAGAAGGACTTTTCCGATTGGACAAGGAAGGTAACCTATCACCAGGTATTGCCAAGGATAGTTCTGTTAGTGAGGATGGACTTACCTGGACTTTTAACTTGCGTGAAGATGCTAAGTGGGCCAATGGAGATCCTGTAACAGCACATGATTTTGTGTACTCCTGGCAGCGTGCAGTAGACCCTGCAACTGGATCTGAATATGGACCCTATTTCCTTGGCGGTGTTGTCAAAAACGCTACAGCCATTAGCGAAGGTGAAATGGATCCATCAGAACTTGGTGCTGTGGCCGTTGATGATCATACATTAGAAGTTCACCTTGAAAAACCTGTTCCATATTTCAAAAATATGACTGTATTCATCACATTCATGCCACTTAACAAGGACTATGTTGAAAAGCATGGAGATAAATTTGGTACAGAAGCGAAGTTCACACTGGCTAATGGTCCATTTAAAATGACAGAGTGGAACCACGGCGAAGGATGGACACTTGTTAAAAATGAATCTTACTGGGATGCAGATGCCGTTAAACTGCAAAAGCTTGAAGGAAAAGTCATTAAAGAAATTTCAACAGGGGTTAACCTCTATCAATCTGGTCAAATTGACCAAACAGAGCTCAATGCCGAATTCGTGGATCAGTATTCAACTTCTGAAGATTTCAGAGTAGCAGAACAGCCGTATTTATATTTCTTCAAATTCAATCAAGCAAATGAAGTATTAGCAAATTTACATGCTCGTAAAGCTATTTCCCTTGCTATTGATCGTCAATCCTTAGTTGACGTAATCTTAAACGATGGCTCTGTCGTAGCAGAAGGGTATGTTCCATCTAACTTTGTGAACAAACCTGGTACCGACAAAGGATTCCGCGAAGTACAAGGATCACTTGTAGAATCTAATGAATCTAAAGCTAAAGAACATTGGGCAAAAGCACTCGAAGAACTTGGAAAAGAAGAAGTTACTTTAGAAATTTTAGGTGATGATACAGGAACATCACAAAATGCTATGGCTTACTACAAAGACCAATTAGAAACAAAACTTGAGGGACTTACAATCAAACTTGTTCAAGTACCATTTAAAGAACGTGTGCGACGCGGACAAGAATCAGAGTTTCAGATCCTTGCAGCGACTTGGGGACCTGACTACGTTGACCCGAACACCTATTTAAATATGTATTTGACAGACGGACAAAACAATAACATGAATTTCTCAAGCGAAAAGTATGATTCCCTGATTGCGAAAGCAAATGGCGAATATGCTCAACAACCGCAGAAGCGTTTTGAAACATTCCTGGAAGCTGAAAGATTACTTCTAGAAGAGTACGCTGCTGTAGCACCGATTTATCAGGATGCGAAAGCAATGCTGTTCAGACCATCCATTAAAAACGCATTCGCTACTGCTACTGGCCCAGAATTTGAATTTAAGTGGGCATATGTAGAAAAATAATCTCAACAAAAACACATCTGTTGATTTTTCAACAGATGTGTTTTTTGTTTTAATCGAGACTTCCTTCCGGACCAAAGAACTCATAATTTCTTCTTTCCTCTGGTATTCCCCATTCTTTTAATGAATGATGAACAGCCTTCATAAACCCTTCAGGTCCACAGTAATAAAAATCTGCATGTTGAGGCACATGTTCCTGAAGCCACTCTAAATCAATATACCCTTTTTTATCATATCCCCTATCCTGTTCCGATGGACTTTCATAGATAGTATGTGTTTTTACGAAGGGATGATCTGCACTCACTTGACTCATATCCTCTTTAAACGCATGAACACTGCCATTTCGCGCTGCATCGATAAAGTGAATATCGCGGCCCGTCTGTTTCGTGGTGGAGGTCTTAAGCATACTCATTAATGGCGTTAACCCTACACCACCACTAAGTAGCACGACAGGGTTTTCTGATTCTGTATTTAAGTAGAAATCTCCAGCAGGGGCACTGATTGATACGATATCGCCAGTCTCTATTTGATTGTGTAAGAAACTAGATACGATACCTGCCGGATTTCCTCCATATTCATCTTCCCTTTTCACACTGATACGATAATAGCCTTTACCAGGGGAATCTGATAGGCTGTATTGTCTTAAATGGGTATGGTCTTCACCGGGAACTTCAGCCTTAATCGTAATATATTGACCTGGTTTATAGTCCGCTAATTCCCCGCCATCCACCGGTTCTAAATAGAAGGACGTGATCACATCACTTTCTTTCACCTTCTTCACAATCCGAAACTCACGATAACCATTCCAACCACCTTTTTGCGCAAAAGCTTCATGGTACTTCTGTTGTTCAACCGCAATAAATGCATCTGCAATCACACCATAAGCTTCTCCCCATGCTTCGATAATATCATCAGTAGCAGCATCTCCAAGAACCTCTTTAATAGCCAGAAGCAAATACTCACCAACAAGAGGATAGTGCTCCGGTTTGACGTTTAAACTCCGGTGCTTTTCAGAAATCTGTATAACTGTCGGCATGATCACACTTAAATCATCAATATGTTGCGCAGCAGCATAAACTGCATTGGCCAGAGCCTTAGGCTGTCTCCCTGCCTTTTGGTTCGTTTGATTAAAAATGTTTTTTAATTCAGGTTGATCCGCAAACATACGCTGATAGAAGCACTTTGTAATGGCTTCTCCATGCTCAGCCAGCACAGGTACAGTTGACTTAACAATTTTTATTGTTTCTTCACTTAATCTAACTTTTACAGTCATAGAAATATTCCTTTTAAAAGATGTATTTTTAATACATCTTTATTGTAAAAACAATTGCACTTTAAAAGCAATATTATAAATACACCTTTTGTGACAATATTGTAACAAGGCAAACACTTGCAAGCTAAAAGACAACCTGCGGATTATATGATAAGATAATGGAAAACCAAAATGAGGATTTTTATATGCGCTTAAAAAAATACACTGATTATGCTCTTAGAGTACTAATTTATACATCTTCTCTCCCGGAAGGTGAATTAGCGAGGAAAAAGGAAATCTCTGATGTCTTTCATATTTCTGAGAATCACCTCGGGAAGATTATTCATCAGTTAAACAAACTTGAGTTAATAGAAACGATACGTGGCAGAAGCGGGGGAATTAAGCTGGCTAAGGAACCCCGGGATATTAACATTGGCTATGTAGTTAGAGCTATGGAGGATGATTTTCTTCTGTTGGAGTGTTTTGATAATGACACCAATTACTGTGTGATCACGCCAGCCTGTAAACTAAGGCATGTACTAAATGATGCATTACGTGCCTTTTTAGAGGTAGTCGACAACTACACACTCTATGATTTATTATCCAATAAGGATGAGTTAAGAGAGCTAATGGATATTACCTAAAAAAGTTTATTAAAAAAGCCGTTGAGTTAGTTAAATAACTCAACGGCTTTTTACGTTTGCTATTTATTCAGCACTGTAAGGTAATAGTGCCATTTGACGAGAGCGTTTGATTGCTTTCGTCAATTTACGTTGATACTTTGCAGAAGTTCCAGTTACTCGACGAGGAAGAATTTTTCCACGGTCGGAAATGAAACGTCTAAGCAAGTCTGTATCTTTAAAGTCGATGTGTGTGATTCCGTTTGCTGTGAAGAAACACACCTTTTTGCGTTTACCGCGTCCACGACGTGCCATGAGGCGTCCCTCCTTTACTTATTTAAAATGGTAAATCATCATCTGAGATGTCGATCGGTTCACCATTATCGGCGAAAGGATCGTCATCTTTTTTATTATTATTGGAACCGAAGTTATTTCCTTGTTGTTGTTGATTCTGATTTGGCTGGAATCCTGAACCTTGTTGGCCGCCTCCACCCTGGGATGCACCCTTAGATTCTAGGAACTGTACGCTGTCTGCAACAACTTCTGTTACAAACACACGCTTACCTTCTTGATTATCGAAGCTTCGGGACTGCAAACGCCCGTCCACACCGATAAGACTGCCTTTGCTCATAAAGTTGGCAAGGTTTTCAGCAGCTCGTCTCCAAACAACACAGTTAATGAAGTCTGCATCACGATCACCCTGGTTATTTGAAAATGGCCGATTCACTGCAACAGTGAAGTTGGCAACAGCCACCCCATTTGGCGTATAGCGTAAATCCGGATCCTTCGTTAATCTGCCGACTAAAACGACACGATTTAACATCAGAACCACCCCTTATTTGTCATCTTCGCGTACAGCGATGTGACGGATAACATCATCCGAGAACTTCGCTTGACGGTCGAATTCATTGATCGCGTCACGATCACCTTTGAAGTTGATCGTTACATAGATCCCATCACGATAATCGTTAATTTCGTAAGCAAGACGACGCTTGCCAACTTCTTTAACATTTTCGATTTCCGCACCATTGTTTGTAAGGATACCGCTGAAACGCTCAACTACAGCTGTTTTAGCTTCCTCCTCGATATCTGGGCGGATGATGTACATGATTTCATAATTTCTCATCCGTTTTCACCTCCTTATGGACTTAACGGCCCCTTTAACATTGAAAGGAGCAAGGAGTAATTTAACTATAATTACTCACAATGTTGTATTATATCAAAAGTGCCTTGGAAATACAATATGTTAACGGAGAGATCCGGGTTTTAGCTTATACGTTGAATCGGAAATGGATTACATCGCCATCTTTTACTAAATAATCTTTACCTTCTAAACGAACTCGGCCACGATCTCGAGCAACTCCCATTGTCCCAGCATCTACAAGGTCTTCATAAGAAACTGTCTCTGCGCGAATAAACCCGCGTTCAAAGTCAGTATGGATAATTCCCGCAGCTTGAGGAGCAGTCATTCCTTCTTTAAAAGTCCAAGCACGAACCTCTTGCTCACCAGCTGTAAAATAAGTAGCTAGTCCTAACAAGTTATATGTTGCTTTAATCAATTGATCCAGTCCAGATTCTTCAATACCAAGGTCCTCAAGAAACTCTTGTTTTTCCTCACCATCCAGCTCGGCAATTTCAGCTTCGATTTTTGCACATACTACAATAACCTCTGCATTCTCTTGAGCTGCATATTCACGAATTTGTTTCACATTATCATTGTCTGCCTCACCAATTTCATCTTCACTAACATTAGCCACGTATAAGATTGGCTTAGAAGTTAATAAGTGCAGGCCTTTAACAATCTTCAGCTGGTCTGTTGAGAATTCAACCGCTCGAGCAGGTATTTCACTCTCAAGACTCTCTTTCAGCTTTTCTAGGACGGCATATTCAGCTACTGCATCCTTATCTTTTTGGCGAGCCATTTTAGCTACCCGGTCCAAACGTTTAGAAACAGTTTCAAGATCTGCTAAAATCAATTCCAAATTAATTGTTTCGATATCTGATATGGGATCTACTTGTCCTGAAACGTGTGTAATATTCTCATCTTCAAAAGCACGTACAACATGACAAATCGCATCCACTTGGCGAATATGAGACAAAAACTGGTTTCCTAGTCCTTCTCCCTTACTGGCACCCTTAACAATTCCAGCAATGTCGGTAAATTCGAATGCTGTCGGAACTGTTTTCTTCGGATTGACCAGTTCAGTTAACTTTTCTAATCGAGGATCCGGCACCTCCACAATCCCAACGTTTGGATCAATGGTGGCAAACGGATAGTTCGCAGACAATGCTCCAGCCTGCGTTATTGCGTTAAATAACGTAGACTTGCCCACGTTAGGCAACCCTACAATTCCAGCTGTTAATGCCATATAAAAATTCCACTCCTTAAGGATTTACATACATGTATGTTCGGTCATATCAATTATAGATACTGTACAAAAAAATAACAACCTATGCAAAATAGAAAACAGACCCCTTAAGGAAGCCTGTTTTTCATATTTTGTCTATTTAATTATTTAAATGTCAGTAACCTTACATATCAGCTTAAAGCAAATCCAACTCTAATGTATTAGCTGAGCTTTTTTAAATACCTTGTTATTGTTCATTCGTTTCGAGTACTTTTTTCATCTTTGTTTCAAATTTCTTGCGCGGGATCAGCACACTGTGACCGCATCCTTCACACTTAATCCTAATATCCGCACCCATGCGAATAATTTTCCAGCGATTTTCTCCGCAAGGATGTGCTTTCTTCATTTGAACTACATCATTTAAATGATACGTTTTCTCTGCCATAGCTTTTTGCCTCCTGAATACATAATTATGATGGTTCTTGCCTTGTTTCTTCTTCATGGCGTGAATACATAACAATACGCGGATAAGGAATCTCGACCCCTTTCTCTTCTAAACGCTGTTTCACTTCCCTGCGAATGGCACGAGCCACGCCCCAGTGCTCCATAGGGACTGTTTCGCTAATGATCCTCATCATGATGTCTGAAGCGTTCAAGTTATCTACACCTAGCAATTCAGGTATTGCCGTCATCTGTTCATAACGTTCTGGTAATTCCTCAAGGAGCTCGGATATGACCTGTTCCGCATATTCAATGTTATTCTCATAGGCAATCCTTACATCAACTACAGCAATGCTGTTATGAATGGAGTAGTTGGTGACCTGGGTGACATTTCCATTAGGGAGAATATTGATCTCACCTGTCCAACTTTTGATTTTAGTCGTCCGTAAACCGATTTCCTCAACAAACCCCTCTACACCAGAAGTCAGTACATAGTCTCCTACAGAAAATTGATCTTCAAAGATAATAAAGAATCCTGAAATGATATCACGCACAAGATTTTGTGCGCCAAAACCAATAGCTAAGCCGGCCACACCAGCACCGGCAAGCAATGGACCTATTTTGATACCGAATACTTCCAATATCATTATAAATGCTGTGAAGTAAACGATGTATGTCATTGTATTGATTACAAGTTTTTTGAGGGTAGATTCACGACGTGCCGTAATCTGAAATGGGCCGCGTCGGCGGTTCTCAAAAAACTTTGAAATAATTTTACTACCAATTCTAATAATTAATAACGAAACTAATAGAATGAGCAATATTTGCAGCAGGCCCTGTCCTAATTCCATCCATAGTTTAGGCCCTGTAATATATTCAATGGCTTTATCCCACTCTGACACAGCTTCCTTCATAGTCACCCTCCTAAGTTTCAGCAGTATAGAATATGAAACTTATTTTAACAGGTTTCTATCGAATTTTGAATCGATGTATGAAGGGAGATAGCAGAAGGGAGCCCAAGACATATAAGTTAAGCAATCCATAGAGAGGATATAAATATTCTATCAATGTAGAGAAACCAAAGGATGTAAAAGGGATCATAATGGCAATCGTTATCATGGAAAGAATCCATAACGGTTGTTTTAGATACTCTCTGAACCGAGTTACGATTCCGAGCATCCCTGAAGCAGCGGTCGTAAACATAGCAATCCACATTACGATCGACATAAATATCATCATTTCAAACGGGTACTCTTTTAATATAGCGAATAAAGGAATTTCATATAATATGATTTCCTCCGAAATTTGGATCAAACTATTATTATATAAATAAGAAACAACTCCCAATAGAAGACCGCTACCTATACTTGCCACCCATATTTCACGCCTACTTTCAATTTTATTTCCGATAGCCCCAAGAACGGCTATTAACGGAACAACATTAAGAGCTGTAAATGGGAAAGCAGCTTTCCAATTGCTTGTCTCCTTTATGTGTCCGAACATTGACAGGTTCTGATCATGAGTAAACAGAAGTAAAACAAATAGCAGCCCACCAATTAACAATGGTAGAACTAGACTATTAACTGTCACGATTCCTTTTACATCCCAGACAAACAGTAAGATTAAGGGGATAATAATCGCTATTACTCCTAACCGGTAGGAAAAATGAAAGGCTTGCCATGTTGCTCCACTCCCCGCCAGCATCACCACTGTTGTTGTAAATAAATATATGATAATCATTCCGTCATAGATACCCGTCAAGTGTTTTCCAACCACTTTTCTAAGAACAGGCAGATAATGACTCGCCCTCTGTTCATAGCTGATTCTCATAATACTCATACAACAAAAGCTAAACATAATCGAAAATAAAAGGATCGCCAGACTGCTATCTTGTCCGAAAAACTGCCACAGTTCTCTACCAGAAGCATAACCAGCGCCAATTGTTGTTCCTATGATTAAGCACACCCATTTAAAACCTGCTCTCACTACAACCGCTCCCTACTCGATATATTTTGCCACGTATAGAAACATGAAAAGGCTTATATACTGTTACTAATATGTGTCTGGAGGGGTACCTATGAATGTTAAGGACAAGTTTTCAAAAGGTGAGCAGCGTGTCCATGTAGACGATCCAAATATGAGCGAACAACTAAGCCATTACTTATTGGAGTCCCTTCCTAAAGACAAGCAAGTGATTATTGCTTGCATCGGCACCGACCGATCAACTGGAGATTCATTAGGTCCGTTGATAGGTTCGATGTTGCGCGACCATTCTCTAAGAACCTTCCATGTTTACGGGACATTAGAGCATCCCTTACATGCCCTGAACCTGAAAGATACAGTAAAGGCTATATACCGTACCCATCCATCACCATTCATCCTTGCTATCGATGCCTGCCTTGGAAAAAACTCTTCTATAGGAAGTGTATCTATTGGACAAGGGACCCTTAACCCTGGGGCTGCATTAAAAAAGGATCTCCCGCCTATAGGTGATATTCATATCAGCGGAATGGTTAATGTAGGTGGTTTCATGGAATATGTAGTCCTGCAAAATACCCGCCTGCATCATGTTATGAATATGGCTGCAAAAATTGCTGCAGCCATCCGAATGGCAGAAGAAAAACGCGGGCGCGGGGCTTATACTTATCAGCCTTTAATAGCCGCAACAAAAAAACAGCAACGGTGAGTTTCCGTTGCTGTGCTAAAACCATTGCATAACATAGATAATGATTCCGACAATGAATAATGAGGGTAATAAATTTGCCACCCGTATTTTAGTCAACTTAAGTAAGTTTAAGCCAATTGCAACAATGAGTAACCCGCCCGTTGACGTCATTTCCACAATAAATAAATCGAGCATCTCTTGGGGGACCCACTTATTGATTTGCGTCGCCAGTAAGGCAATCCCCCCTTCGTAAAGTACAACAGGGATAACTGAAAAAATCACACCTATTCCGAGTGTAGAAGTTAATACTAAAGCAACAAATCCATCAATGATTGCTTTAGTAATCAACACTTCATGATCATTCCGAAGACCACTATCTAAAGCTCCGATAACAGAGAGTGCTCCTATAACAAAGATAAGTGAAGCCGTAATAAACCCTTGAGCAATAGTTGACTGCTGCTCAGGTCTTGTGAACTTCCTCTCGACCCAGCGACCAATATACTCCAGGCGCTCCTCCAAATGAAGGGCTTCTCCTACGACAGCACCTATTAGCAGACTAAGTAAAACTACAACTATATTTTTCGTTTCAAACCCCATCTGCAAACCTATCAGGATAACAGCTAAGCCAACGCCGCTCATAACCGTTTCTTTAAACCGTTCCGGAATTTTCGTGAAAATTAAGCCAAGCAATGTACCAACAAATATACATACTCCATTTACAATAGTACCTAATAATACCATAATGCACGCCCCAATAATTGTTTCACGTGAAAACCGTATAAAATATAAGAAAAAGGCCTGGATACCATTCGGCCATACTGTTTGCTCTTATGAATTATCCAACCAGTTTAAAATCCGCTCCAGGTCCTCGTCATTTAGAAACTCAATCTCAATTTTCCCTTTCCGTTTGCCTTTATGAATGGTGACCCCTGTCCCCAAACGCTGTTTGAGACTCTCTTCCCTCTCACGGATAAAAATATCTTTTTCAGGTTCTTTCGCGTCCTTTTTTGGTTTATCTTCATTTATTTCTAAGATGAGCTTTTCGACCTGACGTACGTTTAACCCTTCTGATTCAATACGTTTCATAACAGGAATAACCTTTTTCTTATCCTTCAATCCTAAGAGGGCTCGACCATGCCCCATAGATAAGGAGCCATCATTAATCCGTTCACTGACCTCTTGTGGCAGGGTCAGCAATCGTACGAGATTAGCAATATGTGAACGACTTTTACCAAGTCGCTTAGAAAGACTGTCCTGAGTGACCCCCAATTCCTTGATTAGGTTTTGATATGCATGCGCTTCTTCTATAGGTGTTAAATCTTCACGCTGAAGATTTTCAAGGAGAGCTAACTCCATCATTTCATCATCCGTCAATTCCCGGACTAAAACAGGAACAGATTCAAGTCCCGCCTGCTTGGCTGCACGAAAGCGCCGTTCCCCTACTACAATTTCGTAACCCTTTATACTTTTTCTCGCAATCAAAGGCTGAAGAATTCCATGTTCTTCAATAGATTGCTGAAGTTCATTAATGGCTTCTTCAGTGAAATGTTTACGTGGTTGGTATGGATTGGGTCTACAATTCTTCACTTTTATTTCATGAACCTGTTCGTCGTCCTTAACATTCATGTCGTTAAATAGCGCATTAATGCCTTTACCTAACCCTCTCGCCATTTGCCATCACTTCCTTCGCTAAGTCTAAATATACTTCAGCCCCGCGTGATTTGGCATCATATAAAATAATTGGTTTGCCATGACTCGGCGCTTCACTTAAACGAACATTACGGGGAATAACTGCCTTGTAAACACGATCCTGAAAATACTTCTTCACTTCTTCAATCACTTGGAGGCCTAAGTTTGTACGAGCATCCAGCATCGTCAATAAGACTCCTTCAATCATAAGATCTTTATTCAGGTGCTTTTGAACAAGACGAATAGTGTTAAGCAGCTGACTTAATCCCTCGAGAGCATAATACTCACACTGAACAGGGATCAAAACTGTGTCTGATGCTGTTAAAGAATTAATCGTTAACAGACCTAATGAAGGTGGACAATCAATAATGACATAATCATACTCATCTTTCACTTCATCAATGGCATGCTTGAGCCTTACTTCTCTCGAAATTGTAGGGACAAGTTCAATTTCCGCCCCAGCTAACTGAATGGTAGCTGGAATGGCATCCAGGTTTTCTACCATTGTTGACGTACGAACTCGAGGAGCATCAACTCCATCTACTAATACATCATATATACATTGGTTTACTTCACCCTTTTCTACACCAACACCACTGGTAGCATTACCTTGTGGGTCAATATCAACTAAGAGCACCTTATTGTTCAAGTAAGCCAGGCATGCGCTTAAATTGACGGCTGTTGTTGTTTTTCCAACGCCACCTTTTTGATTGGCAATGGAAATCACTTTACCCATGCTGTCACCTGCCTCTTTCCAAAGACTTTACAAACTGACCATTATCATCACTTTCTTTCACATCTGTCTATTACTACTTCTTTCAAAAAACACCCATCTTCACAGCTGCAGGATAGATGGGTGGATAATGTAAGCTATGTTTTTTTCTTAGGGATTTTTATTGTGAATTGATAATATTCATCATGGTCTTCTTCATTTGTTTCAACATCAATTCCGGTATCCGAAACCATATCTAGAGATTGACGGATTGTGTTCATCGCAATCCTCATATCTTTATTGACACCTTTAAGCTTCGGTTTTTTCTTCTTTGGCTTAGGATCTTGCAGCTTTGCAATTCGCTCTTCTGTCTGCTTGACGTTAAGTTGCTTTTCAATAATTTCATCTAGAAGCTTTTCCTGATACTCCGGCTCTTTTAAAGCAATTAGGGCACGCGCATGGCGTTCCGTAATCACTTTATCCATCACAGCTCGCTGTACAGATTCAGGAAGCTTTAGCAATCGCATTTTGTTGGCAACAGTTGACTGACTCTTCCCTAGTCTTTGAGCAAGAGCTTCTTGAGTTAATTCATGAATTTCAATTAAACGTGCGTAAGCTGTAGCTTCTTCAATCACGGTAAGTTCTTCACGTTGCAGGTTTTCGATTAAGGCAACAGAAGCTGTTTGAGCATCGTCCATTTCCCTAAGAATGGCAGGGATTGTTTCCCAGCCAAGTGACTGGACGGCACGCCACCTCCGCTCACCTGCGATTAACTCATAATGATCTTCGTTCAAACGACGCACAACAATTGGCTGAATCATCCCGTGCGTATGTATCGTCTGGGCGAGTTCACTAATCTTTTCTTCGTTAAAAATAGCCCTAGGCTGATAACGGTTCGGTTGAACACTCTCGACAGGAACTTGCATAACTTCATCAGGATTGTATTCTTCTTCGTTGTTGTTGCTATCTGTCTCTGACTCTGACTTGTCACCCAGTCCGAACAGACGACCAAAAGGATGTAACACGATCAGACACCACCTTTTTTCGATCAAGCACACGATCAAATATGTTTCACGTGGAACATTCATTTATCAAATAGAAAAAAGCGCCGCAGGCTTAATAGCTGCTGCGCGTACGTATGCCTTTTTGAATCTATGATTTATTTTATCATATTTTGGCTAGTAAAAGTATCTAGTAAATCGAATATTTCTAATATCGACTTTTATTACAAAGTAACGACTCATTATACAAAATTCCACTTTGCTTGTATGATGAATAAGATTATTTTTCGACCCTAAGCTACACAATCATAATCTAACCCCGCTAAACTAACATAGATCAGGCCTTATTTAAGCATTCAACTAGCGGTTTAGTAAAACTAGGCCACCCCGTATCCTAATAAAATTTGTCTACAGAGCTGAAAAACGGCTCACTAGATACAACATCTACGTAGATTCCTTCTTTTTTTATTATTCCAGTACTTATTTTCAAAAGCCTTTTCCCATTCGAGTAACTTTATATTGAAAGATGTTAGCATTTCTTTTAACTCAATTTGAAAACATGTGACCTTTCCTCGTCCCTATTTCTCAAATCTACTATACGTTCCGCGTTGTTCACTTCACCGAAGATCTTATTATAAACTCCTGTACCTATAAAGACAGTCAAACCAATCAGGGCAACGATAGAAAGAACTATTTTGAACAAGGGTCTCCATCCCATCGAGGTTCTATATTCATAAATTTAATATTTATCGCAGACAAAGCCAATTTATATGCTTGATCCCATTTTTTCATTATAAAAATAATCTGCCATTCGTTATAATAATAGATAAATGAGGAAAAGGAGCTAATGGGATGAATCGAAAAGAAATGGAAGACCAAGTAATACAAAGCTATCAACAGGACGAGCAAATGATGATTCTCGTGTTTGCTCAATGGTGTATCAACCATGACCTGGACCCTGCTGATCTCTATAAAGAGGCCTATCCTGAGCAAGCAGACAATGAATCATTAATTCAAGCATTACAATTAACTGTATCTAAACAAGAAGCTGGAGAAATTCCGGATGAGACATTGCTTGGTGTGTTGTCCCTATTTGGTAATGATGATTTAGCTTTTGTCGTAACTAAGTATATGGATAATCAAAAATAAAGCGGCCTCCTAATTTGCGCCGCTTTTTCTTCACCACATACAGTTATTACAATTCTTATAAAATTATGCGAGTTCCAAATTCCCTATCATCTTGTAACCTTAAACAGACTTCCCTTCCCCAAATTCAAATGAAATAGCAATTTATCCAATTCTATAAGTGAAATATCAAATGTATTCAAAAGCTCAACTAAAGGAAGCTTAAACTCTTGAACAGATACATTTTATTAACAGTAGGGATATGTTTCACGTGAAACATATCCCTTAATAATTAGACTTTGGAAGCCGTTATTTCCATGTTTCCTTCAATACCCGCATCCAATTTCCGCTCGTTAACTTACTTAGATCATCATCACTAAACCCACGATCTTTTAACAATTTAACTACCTTTGGTACTCCTGTTACGTCGCCTAATTCGTCCGGAATCGTTGTACCGTCAAAATCTGACCCTAAAGAAACATGCTCGATGCCAATACGATCCGCAATATATTCAATATGTTTTACGATCATTTCTAAAGGTGTATCTGTATCTAACTTTCCATCCGGGCGAAGCATATTTACGGCATAAGTTACCCCTACTACTCCATTAGAATCCGCTATGGCATCCAGTTGCTTATCAGTTAAATTACGCGATATCGGACATATGGCATGTGCATTTGAGTGAGTTGCCACTAGGGGCGCATCAGACAATTCCATTACATCCCAAAACCCTTTTTCATTAAGATGTGATAAATCTAACATGATTCCAAGTTTATTACACTCCTGTACAAGTTTTTTCCCAGGCTCTGTTAGCCCAGATCCTATATCAGGTGTGGACGGATAACGGTATGGTACTCCTTCAGCAAATACATTCGGGCGACTCCATACGAGACCAAGTGAACGAAGACCAGCTTGATAAAATA
The DNA here is from genome assembly GCF_029714185.1 of Halobacillus naozhouensis. Classification (NCBI taxonomy): domain Bacteria; kingdom Bacillati; phylum Bacillota; class Bacilli; order Caryophanales; family Bacillaceae; genus Halobacillus; species Halobacillus naozhouensis. Next base: position 4,206,211 of record NZ_CP121671.1, read on the forward strand.
CGTGTAAGGCATTAAGATCTTTATCGATGGATTCGGCTCCTTCAAAATGAAGAATTGCACCGACCGTTTCAATATGTATTAATTCTTCTAATTCATCAGCGGTTCTAAGTACCTTGAACTTCTCATTCGCATCTGCCTCCAGACGGTAAAGATCAGCAACCATAGCATTTGTTAAGTGATTACAATAGTCATAATCTACGGCTTGTGGCAAGGGAAAGTCGTATCCATCTTCTGTCATGTATTCTTCAAAATCTGGAAGCATTGGCCCTGACGAGTTTGGACAAAAAATCGCAAAGAATCCGGCACTAAATCCACCTCTTCGTGCCCTGGGTAAATCAATGTGTCCCACTGATGTTTTACTAAAAAATAGACGCTCACTGCTACACCCTTCTAGATGAAGCTTTAACAACGTATCATTATGACCATCAATGATTGGAAACCGATTCATGATATTCATACCTTTCTCTTAAAACTTCTGGTTAATTTTTTGAGAGACCAAATGAGTATTCCAGAAACTACTGCTGCGACCATGGATAATCGTTGAACGTTATAGACAGGCTTAAATGTGGTGTGTTGTCTGGACATTTCGTAAACACCCAAAGGCTTAATGGAAACGTGTCCGCCTCCGCCCTCGCCTCGACCAGCTTGAACTGATTCAGTTCCATCTGAACTTCCTCCCCCGCCACCAATAAAGTAGTTAACTTTCGCCACTGGGATCACTTTCCTATCTCCGAGTTCGACAGGGTCTCCATACACTAATGAAATTTCTTTTTGTTTCGACAATTTTTCAAAAACAGGTGCTATGGGAGACCGATAGCTATTTTCTTTGTCCATTTCCCACTTCCTCTCTACATTATTGTTTCGGTGTGTTTTGTTTTTTTTCCTACTTCTTTTTTAAAAATAGACCAGCTTTTATCAAGCTGGTCTATAGTACTCTATAATTTCTTTCTATGCATACATCAATTTGGTTTGATCGTTTTCTTAATTTCATGCTCGTCTCCGTTAACTACAGTAAGGTTTCCATTATCTTCAGAGTCAGTTATTTCATCTTTTGCTTCATTAACTTTGTCGTTCACATCTTTCAATTCCTCACCTGCTTCTTTTGCAGTAGAAACGATTTCTTCAGAATCTGCTTTTACTTCTTGAACTTTTTCTTTTAACTCCTTACCTTCATTATCAAGGATCTCCTGGATCTTGTTAATAGCTTCTTTTGTAACCGATGTAGTTCTTTGAATACGACTGACAAGCTCTTCCTTTGTTCCAGATGGATCTTCCTTCACTTTAGAGACGTATTGACTTAACGAGTCCTTTGTTGCCCCTGACCTTTCTTTTAACCTTGTACGCTCAGTCGGGTTTCTAACTAAAACAAGAGCCCCTCCTATAATTGCGCCCGCAGTCATTGCTAACGTTAATTTACCTTTTAGGGGTTTTGCTTGAACCTGTGTCTGTTGTGTCATAATTTAACTCTTCTCCCTTCCTATCAATATTATCTTTATTTTTCAATGCGGTTTCGCCACCATTATAAACCTTTTTGCGACATATCTCTGCTGGTAGTCTGGGGTTAAATTCGGTTCTTGCTAACAGAAGCAGCGTGACCACCTTTTCCATAAAAGTTACCCTAAAATCTTAGTTTAGAAACATAAGCCTCTTTAATAAGGGTCTAGCCCATCAACTGTACTGTTAACGCCTGAGATTGAACCTCCACTCGCGAAGACTTCAGTAAACTCATAAATCTATTTAAACAGCTCCTCACAGTCATCGATCACTATAATGACTTTTGAAGGAAACTTTATTGTTTTAAAATTTCACCATGTGGAATGCACATGAATATAACACATAATCACCTGTTGGTGAGGAGGAATAGTTGATGAAAAGAATGGATAGACAAACAGAAGGACAACCCGGACAGGAACAATCTAAGCAGCCTGGACAGGAAGAAAAGCTGCAGCCTCAGCCACTTCAAGCCGACGACGACTATAAAAGCGGAAATAAACTTTCTGGAAAAGTAGCCCTCATTACAGGGGGTGACAGTGGAATTGGACGTTCTGTCGCCATTGGTTATGCCAAAGAAGGTGCCGATATTGCTATTTCTTATTTAGAAGAACATGAAGATGCAGAGATCACTAAAGAAAAAATTGAAGCTGAAGGCCAACGTGCCATTTTAATCCCTGGAGATGTAGGAGAGGAATCGGTATGCAGGGATTCTGTAACACGTACAGTTCAAGAATTGGGGCGACTTGATATATTGGTCAATAATGCAGCTGAACAACATCCAACAGATGACCTCCTAGACATCTCGGCTGAACAACTCGAAAGTACGTTTAAAACAAATATATACTCTATGTTTCATATGACCAAAGCTGCCCTGCCCCATCTTAAAAGCGGAAGTTCTATTATTAACACCGCATCAGTAAATCCTTATACAGGCAATCCGCAATTAGTTGACTATACAGCTACTAAGGGAGCTGTGGTGGCTTTCACGCGCTCAATGGCTAAGCAACTCGTAGAGAAAGGCATCCGCGTAAACGGAGTTGCACCTGGACCGATCTGGACACCATTGATCCCGTCAACATTTTCAGAGGAAAAAGTTGAGCAATTCGGTACGAATACTCCAATGGGACGGCCGGGGCAGCCTGTTGAACATGTAGGAAGCTATGTATTACTAGCTTCTGATGATTCGACCTATATTACAGGACAATTTATTCATATTAATGGCGGTATGATTATGCAGAGTTAATAAAGAAACATGAGCTCTTAAGTTCATGTTTCTTTATGGTTGTAAAAAATATGGTCAGCACGAAGACCATGGTCATCTATGGTAATAACTCCAAATGAGTAATAAGGGAGACGGCGCTTATCCGTTGCAGAACCTGGATTAAACAACATCGTTTTCTTCACGAATTTCAGAAGTGGTAAATGCGAGTGGCCGAATATGACAAGGTCTAATTCTTCTCCTTCAAATTCTTCGATCACCCGCGTTTCTGTCGTCTTTTTGTCACCATGGCCATGGACTATTCCTATTTTATAGCCTTCCCACTCTGTAACGATTCTTCGTGGAACCATTTCCCTCACTTCATGATCATCCACATTTCCATAGACTCCCATTATACGGGTATAAGAAGATAATTGCTTATATATATGAGTCGACTGCCAGTCACCAGCATGTACAATCAGATCAGCAGTATGTAGTTCTTCTAGTAGCCGTTTAGGAAGCTCTTTCGCTTTCTTAGGCATGTGTGTGTCAGAAACAACAATTACTCTCATTTATTGCCCTCCTTGTTAAGCTTATTAATAACCGCCGCGGGTATTTTAATTATAAGATTTATAAAAGAAAGGAGATTTTCTTTTAGATATGGCACATTTCATAGAAGTTGAAAAAAATGTAGAGCTTTTCGTTGAGGATATTGGTGAAGGACACCCAGTTGTTTTTATTCACGGCTGGCCTGTTAATCATGAGATGTTTGAGTATCAAATGAACGAGCTTCCGCAAAATGGTTATCGCTTTATCGGGATTGATCTAAGAGGTTTTGGAAAATCTGATAAGCCTGCATTTGGCTATGATTATGACACATTGGCCCATGATGTGAAAGTAATTGTAGAATATTTGCAGTTAGAAAGCTTTTTCCTTGCAGGATTTTCAATGGGGGGACCGATCTCGATTCGGTATGCGACTAAGTATGCGAATGATCAATTTTCCAAGCTAATTCTAATAGGTGCAGCTGCCCCTAGTTTTACCCAAAGAGGTAATTACTCGTATGGAATGAAGAAAGAAGAAGTCGACGTTCTAATTGAAGCCATTAAAGAGGATCGGCCAGCTGCACTGACAGACTTTGGGTCAAATTTTTATCATTCAAATACCTCTGAAGCCTTGAATGGATGGTTTCTCAACCTTGGACTCAGGGCCTCTGCCCATGGAACAATTGGCTGCGCTAAGTCCTTAAGGGATGAAGACCTTCGGGAAGAACTCGAACACATTAGTGTACCTACATTAATTTTGCACGGTAAAAAAGACCAAATTTGCGACTATGAGTTCTCACAAGCCTTAGAGGAAGGTATTCATAATTCGACATTAGTTCCCTTTGAAGAAAGCGGTCATGGATTAATTTATGATGAAAAAGCGAAGTTCAATCAAGAATTGCTAAGTCTGTTGAAATAAGCTCTATTTGCACAAGCAATAGGCTTCTTTGATGTTGAAAAAGAATCTCTAGTGTACCTAAAAATCATGTGCACTCCAAAACCATAAGATGAAGTTTGAGCTAAGATCATTTCCCAGGAAATATTTAATATAAAAAAATCCTTCCCATATACGGGGAAGGATCTAATTCTATGATCACAATTATTGAATCGGTGTTTTATTCGGAGTACCCGCTTTTCGTGGATATTTCTTAGGTGTCTTCCTGCGTTTTTCAATAATAGCGATATTACGCTCACTAGCTTCTTCGGGTAGTTCAAACGTATGAACCCTTTGTACTTCTCCACCAACCGTCTCAATAGCAACTTGTGCTTCATCCATCTCGTCTTTTAAATTCGGGCCTTTCATTGCCATAAAATGCCCCCCCTTAGTTGCAAGTGGCAAGCATAGCTCACTTAAGACAGACATTCGTGCTACAGCGCGAGCCATCACTAAATCATAACCTTCTCGAAATTTAGCGTTTTTACCGAAATTCTCTGCACGATCATGATAAAAGGCGACATCGTTCAGTTCAAGTTCATGGGCTAAGTGATTCAAAAAGGTGATCCGCTTCTTTAAAGAATCGACAATTGTCACCTGCAAATGTGGAAAGACAATTTTTAAAGGGAGACTCGGAAATCCAGCTCCCGCTCCAACATCACAAATTCGAAGCGGTTTAGTGAAATCATGATAAAAGGCTGCGGTTAACGAATCATAGAAATGCTTTAAATAGACGCCTTCCTGATCTGTTATCGCTGTTAAGTTCATTTTGTCATTCCATTCGACTAAAATATGAAAATAGACTTGGAATTGCTGCTGCTGTTTTTCACTTAGTTCGATGCCTTGTTGTTGTAATGCGTTAAGAAAGGTTTGTTTATCCATGAGTCCATCCTTTCACTAATCATTCACCAGAAACACGGGCAATCTTGCCTTGCTCAATATATACAAGCAAGATTGAAACGTCTGATGGGTTTACTCCTGATATTCTTGAAGCCTGACCGACAGACAATGGACATACCGCCTTTAAACGGTCACGTGCTTCTGTAGCCAGTCCGTGGATATCGTCATAGTCAATGTCTTCTGGAATCTTTTTCGTTTCCATTTTACGCATACGCTCGATTTGTTCCAAAGCTTTCTTAATATATCCGTAATACTTCACCTGTATTTCTACTTGCTCCGTCACGTCCTCCGGAAGATTTGCATCACTAGGAGAAACTTTTGCAATAAGGTCATAGTTCATTTCAGGTCGACGTAACAAATCAGTTGCCCGGACAGCTTCTTTTAATGGTGATCCGCCAGACTCATTAACAATCGCCTGTACATCCTCTTCAGCTTTTAAAATGGTTTTCTCAAGACGGGATTTTTCTTCCTCAATGAGACGTTTCTTCTCTAGGAACCGTTCATAACGCTCGTCAGAGATCGTACCGATTCGATGGCCAATCTCAGTTAAACGCAAGTCCGCATTATCGTGGCGCAGCATTAGTCGAAACTCGGCACGAGACGTAAGCAATCGATATGGTTCACCTGTTCCTTTAGTAACTAGGTCGTCGATCATCACACCAATGTAGCCTTGGGAGCGGTCTAAAATAAGCGTTTCTAAGTTCAGCGCTTTAGCTGCCGCGTTTATTCCGGCCATCATTCCCTGACCTGCTGCTTCTTCGTAGCCAGACGTACCATTGATTTGTCCAGCTGTGAACAGGCCGTTAATTTGTTTCGTTTCAAGAGTCGGCCATAATTGAGTAGGCACGACCGAATCATATTCAATGGCGTAGCCTGCCCGCATGATTTCGGCATTTTCAAGTCCTGGTACAGTCTTCATCATTTCATTTTGCACATACTCAGGCAGTGAGGTTGAAAGACCTTGAACGTATACTTCCTCGGTGTCGCGGCCTTCTGGTTCAAGGAAGATTTGGTGGCGTGGTTTATCGTTGAAGCGTACCACTTTATCTTCAATGGAAGGGCAATAACGAGGACCCGTTCCTTTGATCATCCCTGAATACATGGCAGAAAGACCAAGGTTTTCATTAATTATTCTATGGGTTTCTTCATTCGTGTACGTTAACCAGCACGGTATTTGATCGGTGATGAATTCTGTCGTTTCATAAGAAAATGAACGTGGTTCCTCTTCTCCCGGCTGGATTTCTGTCTGCGAGTAATCAATCGTATGACTATTCACTCGCATTGGTGTACCTGTCTTAAAGCGAACCATTTCAACACCTAACTCTTCCAGGTGTTCGGAAAGCGTTACTGAAGTCCGCTGGTTGTTTGGACCACTTTCATAAGCTAGGTCGCCGATGATTACCTTCCCACGCATAAACGTACCTGTAGTTACGATTACCGTCGGTGCATAGTAAGCTGCTTTTGTTTCAGTAACAACCCCTTTGATTTGGTTATCTTCCACTATTAGCTTCTCTACCATACCCTGGCGCAAGGTCAGGTTTTCCTGGTTCTCTAGGATTCGTTTCATCTCTTTAATATATAGAGGTTTATCAGCCTGGGCTCTTAAAGCACGAACAGCTGGACCTTTCCTTGTATTAAGCAAACGCATCTGAATATGCGTTTTATCAATCACTTTTCCCATGGCGCCGCCTAAAGCGTCTATTTCACGTACGACAATCCCTTTAGCCGGTCCGCCAATCGACGGGTTACACGGCATAAACGCCACCATATCAAGATTAAGTGTAAGCATAAGCGTTTTTGCCCCACGTTTAGCGGAGGCAATTGCCGCTTCAACTCCAGCATGACCGGCACCAATAACAATTACATCATAATGCCCTGCATCGTAAGTCATTTTGGTTGTCTCTCCTTTTAAATAACTGTTCTAAACTACGACTAGTTGTTTTGAACAATTTATTTCTTTATTTCCCTAAACAAAATTGCGAGAACAATTGATCAATCAAACTTTCATGGACGGCATCCCCGATGATTTCGCCGAGAATTTCCCATGTTCGAGTAACATCGATTTGAACAACATCTATCGGTACTCCCATTTCCATACCGTTTTGCGCATCCTCTAAAGCTTCCTTTGCTTGCTTGAGAAGCTGGACGTGCCGTACATTGGAGACATAAGTCATATCGCCGGCGTCCAAATCACCTTCAAAAAACGTATTGGCAATAGCATTTTCAAGTTGATCGATGCCTTCTTCACGAATTAATGCTGTCGTAATCACTGGATGGTCTTCTGCTAATCTTTCAACTTCAGAAAGATCCAATCTTGGTTCAAGATCCATCTTATTGACAATCACAATGATGTTCATATCATGGACAGCCTCAAATAATTTCCTGTCTTCCTCTGTCAGTTCATCTCCATAGTTTAACACAAGGAGAATGAGATCTGCCTCTTTTAATACTTGTCTGGATCGTTCAACACCAATACGTTCAACAATGTCTTCGGTTTCGCGTATTCCAGCTGTGTCAACAAGCCGTAGTGGAACACCGCGGACGTTAACATACTCTTCGATCACATCACGCGTTGTCCCGGGCACTTCTGTAACAATTGCTTTATTTTCATGCACGAGAGCGTTCATAAGGGAAGATTTACCGACATTGGGGCGGCCGATAATGGCCGTTCCTAACCCCTCTCGTAAAATCTTTCCCTGCCGTGCGGTTTCTAGCAGCTGGGTCACCTCTGCATGAACTTCTTTCGTCTTTTCACGCATCATCTCATTCGACATTTCCTCAACATCGTCGTATTCAGGGTAATCAATATTTACTTCGACATGTGCTAGAGTTTCAAGCAACTTTTGTCTTAAGTCTTGGATCAGGTTTGATAAACGTCCATCCATTTGCTTAAGTGCAACGTTCATGGCTCGGTCTGTTTTAGCACGGATTAAATCCATCACTGCTTCAGCCTGTGATAAATCAATTCGACCATTTAGAAAAGCTCGTTTCGTGAACTCCCCTGGCTCTGCTAAACGGGCTCCTTTTGCTAAAACAATTTCAAGTACTCGATTTACAGAGACAAGTCCGCCATGACAATTAATCTCCACGATATCTTCCCGTGTAAATGTTTTCGGCGCCCGCATAATTGAGACCATAACTTCTTCGGCTACTTCACCCGTTTCAGGATCAATGATTTTGCCATAATGCATCGTATGGGAATCTACGTTATTCAAATTCTTTCCTTCAAATAAGCTTGCTGCAATTGCTCCAGCTTCAGGACCACTCAAACGGACAATGGCTATAGCTCCCTCTCCCATTGGGGTTGAAATCGCTGTAATTGTATCGCCTTCCATGCGCGGTCACCTCCTTTATCTTTGCATCATTTATAGTTATCCACATATGTTAGAATTATTGAAGTCACTAACATATTAGATTATCACATCACCAAAGGTTTGAAAAGATATCAACAGGTAATCTCGTACAAAATAGTATAAACTTATCCACATGTGCATATCTTTTTTTCAACTTAAAGGTATACACTAAAAAAATACTTCTGCCAAATCACTTTGACAGAAGTATTGATGAAAACCTATATTGGACGAATAATGATATGTCGTTTAGGATCTTTACCAGCTGAATCAGTCTCTACTTTTTGATAATCTTGCAGCTTTGCATGGATAATCTTTCTTTCGTACGAGGGCATCGGTTCAAGTTTTACTACATCATTCGTTCTTATCGCTTTATCAGCTAATCGATCCGCCAGTGTTTCCAATGTTTCTTGCCGCCTGGCACGATAGCCTTCTGCATCAAGCATAATAGTGTAAAATTGATCGGACTCACGATTGATCGCAAGTTGAGCTAGATATTGTAATGAATTCAATGTTTGTCCACGTTTTCCAATAAGCATAGCGATCTTATCACCAGTAAGTTCAATGGAAATATCCCGACCCCTTGCCTCAGTTTTTACTTGAACAGGTGAACCCATTTGTGCTGCTACTTCTAAGATAAATGATTCAGCGTCCTGCACAGGATCCTTCATAATTGAAACTTTAACAATTGCTGGTTTCGTTCCAAAAACTCCAAAAAATCCTTTCTTACCTTCATCAATGACTTCAATATTTACCTGGTCTCTTGATGTCTGTAATTGCTCTAATGCTGATTGGACCGCTTCTTCAACTGTATTTCCAGTAGCAGTCATCTCTCTCACTTAGCCGTGCCCCCTGTCGTATCCTTCATCATTGGTTTACGAATAAATAGTGTTTGTAAAATCATGACAATGTTACCTACAATCCAGTATAGAGCCAGTGCTGATGGGAAGAAGAAAGCAAATGTACCGATCATTAACGGCATAATATATAACATCATTTGCATTTGCGGGTTCTGTCCTGCTGCCCCGCCAGCCATCATAAGTTTTTGCTGTAAAAACGTGGTAGCTGCTGTCAAAATGGCTAAAAATGGATCAGATTGACCTAATTCCATCCATAGAAAGCTATGTGTCTGAATCGTTTCCGTACGCATAATCGCATGATAAAAACCAATTAAAATAGGCATTTGTACGACGATCGGTAAACAACCTGCTAACGGATTAACCCCATTCTTTTGAAAAAGCTGCATTGTTTCTTGCTGTAATTTCTGTTGAGATTGTGCATCTTTAGAACTGTACTTTGAGCGCAGCTCTTGAAGCTGCGGCTGAATATCTTGCATAGCTTTGGAACTTTTCAATTGTTTAACGTTTAACGGCAATAACACAAGTCGAATTATAATCGTTACAACAATAATAGATAACCCGTAGTTTCCCCCTGTTGAATCAGCAAAGAACTGCAGTGTCTGGGATAAGGGGAATACGATATATTCATTCCAGAACCCTTCACTTTCAGCAGTTATTTCCTGGTTTACTTGAGTACACCCGGATAAAAGCGTAAGCACACCTGTCATGGCAAGTAATGCTATCATTTTGTTACGCAACGTCGTTCCTCCTAACTCTATCACTTTCACTTTTTCTCTACCCAATAGTGTAGCACTATTTCATATGATAATTCTATATATTAATGGTCAAAAAATGCTGGATAAACGGATCCAGTCCATTCCCCTATCCTCATAAGTTACTTTCGTCTTTTTTTCTTCAGTACTTTAGATCGGGATAACACATGCGTTAAGCTGCTTTTCACTTCATGATAACTCATTTTATATGTGGGTTTTCTAGCAATAATTACGAAATCAAACTGTGAAGGTAATTCCAGCTCAAGCTCATGAAAGGCTTGTCTTAAGTATCGTTTGATTTGGTTTCTTACTACAGCAGTTCCAATCTTTTTACTGACAGACAACCCAATGCGGAAATGTGGTTGATGCTGTTTTTTTAGATAGTAAATAACGAGTTGTCGATTAGCGAATGACTGACCATGTTGGAATACTTGCTGAAATTCTTCATTTTTTTTAATTCGGTACGATTTCTTCATGGAACAATGACCCCCGTGATTAGGTAAAGCTCAAAATGTACCCGGCATTCATTAGAGAATTTAATTTATCCATAACGATCGATCTCTTATCCCAGGCTCATTCGGCTATCACTAAACTAGAAAAAAAGACCACTGATTTGTTCAGTGGCCTATGCTGATAATACTTTTCTTCCTTTACGGCGGCGGCGAGCAAGAACGTTACGTCCATTCTTAGTGCTCATACGATTACGGAAGCCGTGTACTTTCTTACGCTTACGGTTATTTGGTTGAAATGTGCGTTTCATTATATATACACCTCCTGAGGGAAATTTCCACTACATATACTTTAAAGGCAGTCCCGATAATTATAATCAATCACCAGATATGTGTCAATAACCCTTTAATTAACTCAGATACTAAGTTCCTATATATGACCCTGCTATATAACAGAAACTGTTGCATAACAATGCTCGGAATTTGTTCTTTAAAGACGAACATTCACAGGGGATGTGTATAATTTTTCGACTTTATTTTTCTATCCACAGCAAATATCGACAAGTTTATCACAAAATATAGTGCTGTGGACAAAAATAATCTACAAGTTGTTGAGATTGTGGATAAGCTTACAGAAACCATTGCAACAATACAGTTTATCTGATATTATATTTGTGTTTAACAGTGAAATATTGATCTCGGCAAAATTACTTATACACAATTTGTGGATAAGCTGTGGACAGTTATTAACATGACTGTTTACAGACTTTTGCACAAGGGTGTGGATAATGGAAATAACATTCTCAAAATCTATGATTGCAACTATTTATTATCCACACTCACCTTAGATGATCAGACAAGACAACTCTATACAGCTATGAAACAATTGCCTTTCTATCCTTTTATCTACGTTCGAAAAAGAGAACGAAAGGCTTTTTTTGTTCCCTAACTTATCACGAAGAAAGGGGTGAAAATTTGGAAAACATCCACGAACTTTGGGACAATACCCTGGAAAAAATGAAAGAAAAAATTAGTAAACCAAGCTTTGAGACTTGGCTTAAAGCTACCAAGGCTGATTCATTAAAAGAAAATACATTAACGATCGTAGCTCCTAATGAGTTCGCCCGTGATTGGCTTGAAAATCAGTATGAAGGATTGATTACCGAAACACTTCATGAGGTGACTGGCGCTGAATTAGTTACTAAATTTATCATTCCAGAAACGAAAGACGACTCATTGGAAGATGTAAAGCTTTCATCTAAGAAGGTTTCAAATGAAAAAAATAATGAAACAGAAGAGTTTACACAGAGCATGCTTAATTCGAAAAATACCTTTGATACCTTTGTAATTGGCTCCGGTAACCGGTTTGCACATGCCGCTTCCCTTGCTGTAGCTGAAGCACCCGCAAAAGCTTATAATCCGCTATTCATTTATGGAGGTGTCGGGTTAGGAAAAACCCACCTCATGCATGCAATTGGCCATTATGTTCTCGACCATAATCCAAATGCAAAGGTCGTTTATCTATCATCCGAAAAATTCACGAATGAGTTCATCAACTCAATCCGAGATAATAAAGCCGTTAATTTTCGTAATAAATATCGTAGTGTAGATGTGCTTTTAATAGATGATATTCAATTTCTAGCAGGAAAAGAATCAACACAAGAAGAATTTTTCCATACTTTTAATACCCTCCACGAAGAGAGTAAACAAATCGTTATATCAAGTGATCGTCCTCCCAAGGAGATTCCGACTCTTGAAGATCGACTTCGTTCCCGCTTTGAATGGGGATTAATTACAGATATAACTCCACCTGACCTGGAAACTAGAATTGCTATTCTACGCAAAAAGGCCAAGGCAGAGGGACTCGATATACCAAATGAAGTTATGCTTTATATTGCTAATCAAATTGATACAAACATTCGCGAACTCGAAGGTGCACTTATCCGTATTGTTGCTTATTCTTCCTTAATCAATCGCGATATTAATGCATCACTAGCAGCCGAAGCATTAAAAGATATAATCCCTAGTTCAAAGCCTAGGGTGATTACTATAGAGGCGATCCAGGAAATGGTCGGGGAAAAATACAATGTGAGATTAGAAGACTTCCCAGCCAAGAAGCGAACGAAATCTATTGCATTCCCTAGACAAATTGCCATGTATTTATCAAGAGAGCTAACGGATTTCTCGTTACCTAAAATAGGAGAAGAATTTGGAGGGCGTGACCATACAACCGTCATCCATGCTCATGAAAAAATCTCAAAAATGATTGCGACAGATCAACAATTGCAAAGGGAGCTTGATGAAATCACTGAGCAGCTGAAAGCTCACTAACTGAATAATGTGTATAACATAGTCACATTCATCAACAGTCTATCCACATGTGGATAGACTTTGTGCGCTTGATACTTTTGAAGTTATCCACAAATTCACAGCACCTATTACTTCTATTACTATCTTTTAAATAATAATTAATATATATAAGAGGAGTGACTCCCATGAAATTTTCAATTCAAAGGGAACAATTAATGGAAAGCGTTCAACATGTAATGAAAGCTATTTCATCTAGAACAACCATCCCAATTTTAACGGGAATGAAATTAGAAGTAAGCCCACAAGGTGTAAAGTTAACAGGAAGTGATTCAGACATCTCAATCGAATCGTTTATTCCTGCTGAAGAAGATGGGATTGTTTATGTTGAGAATATTGAACCTGGAAGTGTGGTCCTACAAGCGAAGTATTTTCCTGA